>CANIEU010000028.1 GCA_947466585.1 Fibrobacterota bacterium | reverse complement strand
TACGAGATGTTCATGGGCCCGCTCGACCGGCAGAAGCCGTGGCAGATGTCGGGCATGGAAGGCCAATGGCGCTTTCTCAAGCGCGCCTGGCGCGTGACTGTGGGCGATGGCGACGTTCCGCAGGAGTTGTCCGACGAGACGCCGCCGCCGGCGGTTTTGAAGTCGATGCACAAGACCATCAAGAAGGTGACCGAGGATGTCGAAGGCTTGGCTTTCAATACGGCGATCTCGGCCATGATGGTGTTCGTCAACGACCTATCGGAGCATTTGGAGAAAGAGGGCAAGTCGTACCGCGCGCCTGCCGAAGCGCTCGCGAAGATGCTGTCGGCCTTTGCGCCGCACATTGCCGAAGAGATCTGGCAGTCGCTGGGCCACGCAAACACGTTGGCCTATGAGCCCTGGCCGAGCTTCGATGCGGCCCTGACGGTCGACAACGATGTCGAGGTGGTGTTCCAGATCAACGGCAAGGTGCGCGCGAAGGAAACGCTGCCGAAGGGCACCGCGAAAGAGGCCCTTGAGGCCGCCGCTCGAGGACACGAGAAGATCGCCGAATACCTCAAGGACGCGCAGGTGCTTAAGGTCATCGCAGTGCCGGATAAGCTCGTGAACTTCGTGGTGAAGGCCTAGGAAACAGGCGGTTTGTTTGGGTCATCCCGGCCCAGGCCGGGATCCAGACCGCACCGTGGAGCCTGCAACGAGGCGCTGCGCTGACGAAACGCTGTTGACTGGACCCCGGCCTGCGCCGGGGTGACAGAATTGGGTATCTATGACATACATGAAAACCCTAATTCTCGCCACCCGGAATCCCGGCAAGGTTCGTGAGTTTCAGACCTTGCTGGGTCCGCTGGGTTATGAAGTCGTTACGGCTCAACAAGCCGGGTACGACGAAGAACCCGAAGAGACGGGGACGACGTTTCACGAAAACGCGCTGATCAAGGCGCGTGCGGTTTTTGAAGGGACGGATCGACAATACGCCGTCTTATCTGACGACAGCGGTCTCGCGGTCGATGCCCTGTCCGGTGCTCCTGGGGTTTACTCTGCGCGCTACGCCGGTCCGGGTTGCAGCGATGACGACAACAACAAAAAGCTGGCGCGCGAGCTATCCGGACGAACGGACCTTTCCGCGCGCACGGCGCGCTACCAGATCGCCCTCTGTTTGATCGAGCCTGAGGGCGACCCGGTGTTCTTCGAAGCCGCCTGCGAGGGCGTCATCGGCTTCGAAGAGCGGGGGAGTGGCGGCTTCGGCTACGATGTGCTGTTCATCCCCGTGGGCGTGGACGGTAGACCCTTGGATGGGCGCACGTTTGCCGAGATGAGTGCAGCAGAGAAGCACCCGCTCAGCCATCGCGGCAAGGCTGTTGCAGGGCTTATGCAGTTCCTGCGGTCACGCGCGGTCTAAACCTACGGGCTGACAAAATCCGGCTCGAACCGGGTTTTGACCGGGATTGATGATCGATCCCGTCATCCTTTTTCAAAAAGTGGCAAGCAATGGAACGGTTTTCCGCTGAAAATCGGGCGGCACCGTTTTTGATTTTTCCCAACCTACGGAAACGTCCCTCAACCCGTTTCAGGGGGTGCCGTGATGGTTCGCTTATCCGCAATGGCTCTGTTGGTGGTGCTCGTGATGGCCCTCGCGACCCTCTACATCGGGCCCGGAATCGGCGTCGAGGCCAATGCGGTGACCTTGCAGACCAGCGGCAAAACCCTGATGATGACGCTGCGGGACATGGTTCAATCCGCGCGTCACGCTCTCGCCGAGTTCGGGATCGTGGTCGTGTGAAGGCTATTCAGGAATAAGGACAACGGCCGGGCCCGGTCCGGGGTATCGCTCGTCCCGATGCGGCTTCATCCACGCGAACGCCATGCGTTTCGCCTGGCTCTGAAGGGCGCAGTCGGGGGCCTCGGGCGGGCCGACCGTTCGTTCAGGCGCGCTTCTTCGTCTGGGGCAAATGTTATTTGCCCCTACTCCGTCGTCGCTTCTTCCTTGCGGTCGAGCGCGCCCATGAGGGCATGCCACGACAATGTCGCACATTTGATCCGCGACGAATATTCTTTCACGCCCTCGAACAGTTTCAGCTTGCCCAAGTGGTTCGCCTGGGTCTCGGGGTTCAGGTTTCCCTTCACCATCTCGTGGAATTCACCGAACAAGGATTTGGCCTCGGCCACGGGCTTGCCCTTGAGCTGCGCGGTCATCAGCGAAGAGCTGGCCTTACAGATCGCGCAGCCGTTACCCTGAAAACTCAGATCTTCCAGGGTCTCGTTGCCGGTAGCATCCACGTTCACCTTGGCGAATACGGTGATGTTGTCGCCGCACAGCGGATTATGGCCGTGGCAAACGTGTGTCGCTTCCGCCATCGGATGGTAGTTCCGAGGGTTGCGGTTGTGGTCGAGAATGACCTGCTGGTAAAGTTCGTTGGCCTGAGACATAGTTGACTCTGAGTGACTAGTGGTTAGTGGCTAGTGGATAGTAAACGCTAGGTCATTTCCATCATTGAACTTTTTTGTGTTCTTGTCTTTCTCTAGCCCCTAGTCCCTAGCCCCTGTTTTCACGCAAACATCTTCTGCAGCTTCTTGATCCCTGCCACCAACGCATCCAAATCGCTCTCCGTGTTATACGGTCCCAGCGAGGCGCGGGCGGTGGCGGGTACGCCGAAGCGATCCATGGTAGGTTGCGCGCAATGGTGACCGGCGCGGATGGCGATGCCATCCATGTCGAGCAAGGTGCCGATATCGTGGGGGTGGATGCCTTCAAGCGAAAATCCGAGCACGCCGCCTTTTTCGGGCGCGGTGCCAATGAGGGTCAGGCCGGGGATTTCGGAAAGCAGTCGCGTGCCGTATTCGAGCAAGGCGTGCTCATGCGCGGCGATCTTATCCAAACCGACGGATTGCAACCAGTCCACGGCCACGCCGAGACCGACCACTTCTACGATGGCCGGCGTACCGGCTTCAAAACGATGCGGGGGTTCTTGATAGGTCGTCTTCTCGAAGGTGACGCGGCGGATCATGTCGCCGCCGCCCTGCCACGGGGGCATGGACTTGAGCAACTCCATGCGTCCCCACAGGATGCCGATGCCGGTGGGGCCGAAGATCTTGTGACCCGAGAAGGCGTAGAAGTCGGCACCGAGGGCCTGCACGTCCACGCGCATGTGGCTGGTGCTTTGCGCGCCATCGACCACGATGACCGCACCCACGGCATGCGCGAGATGGGCCATTTCGGCGATGGGGTTGATGGTGCC
>CANIEU010000027.1 GCA_947466585.1 Fibrobacterota bacterium | reverse complement strand
GGTGTAAAACCCTCGGCCACGGGCAACCTCGCCTGCGTGAGGCGCTAGTCCGCCAAGCCGAAAAATTCGAGCACGTGATCTCCGCCAACACCGCGAATGAAACCTTGGTCGGCCTTTCCGAAATACTCTCCGCGCTGTGCCCGCCGCTTGAAAAGGTGTTTTACGCAGGGGACGGATCGAGCGCGGTGGAGATCGCACTCAAGATGACGTTGCACGCGCAACGCATCCGTGGACAATCGCAGCGGACGAAATTCCTCTCCCTCGAAAACGGCTATCACGGGGAGAGCGGGCTCGCGCTCGCCGTAAGCGATCTTGGTCTGTATCGCGAGCCCTATGCGGCCGTGTTGCCCGAGCCGGTCATCCTGCGCGGCCTGCCCTACGTGTCGGGGCCGACGGATCCGTTGTGGAACGATGCCTCTGCCGTGTGGCCGGCTCTCGAAGCCGCGCTGGAAGCGCAACGCGACACCGCCGCCGCCCTCATCGTCGAACCGGTGCTGCAGGGCGCAGGAGGCATGCACATATACAGCCCCGACCTGCTGCGCCGGTTGCGCGCATGGACGGAGCGTCACGGCGTCCTTCTGATCGTCGACGAAATTCTCACTGGGTTTTGGCGCACCGGCAAAATGCTGGCGATCGATCATGCGGGCATCGTTCCCGATCTGCTTTGCCTGTCGAAGGGACTTACGGCGGGTTGGATGCCGTTCTCGGCCACCCTCGTGCACCCCGCACTGTACGATCTGTTTTACGCGGACTTCGGCCACGGCCGCGACTTTTTACACTCGAACACCTATTCGGGTAACGCTCTGGGCGCTGCCATAGCGGGGGAAGCACTCGCGATTTACTCCGAGCCCGGGTTTGGGACGGAGGTCGCCGGCTTTGCAACAGCCCTGTCGTCGCGCTGGGCCCAGGTCGGGCACGTCACCGGAGCCTTCCGCAACGTGCGCGGGGTGGGGGGGCTGGTGGCCGCCGATCTGGCCTTACCGGAAAGTCTGCGTGACCGGCGCGTCGGTTTCGAAATCTTTCGGGAGGCGGTGGGGCGGGGTGCCTTGCTTCGGCCTTTGGGGAATACCCTGTACTGGTTGCCGCCCCTTAATACCCCGGTGGGCGACCTCGACGCTCTGGCCGAGATCACGGCCGGGTCGATTCAGGCGGTTTGGCAGCGATTGGGCGTTTAAAAGGTCCCGGATGAGGGTTCGATAGGGGACGAGGGACCCCAAAAGGAAGGTGGCGCCGGGGGTCCAGTGAAACGGGGCCCCGCAGAAGACACAGGCGCCCAAGCCCTGCGGGATTGCTAATATTCGATACCCTATCCCGTCCCTCGGCTTTTGCCGCGGGCCCGCGGACGCTCAAAAAGGATGTTCGGCATGAAGTATTTGGTTTTTGTGGAAGATTCCGCCAGCCGCAAGCAAATCGAGGACCTGTTGTCCGCCACCTCCCTGCCGCACGACGTCGTCGGACTCGACGCGTTGCTCGTAAAGGGTCGCACCGAAGGCTACAGCGCCGTGGTGACCGAACACGAGACTTGGCAGCGCAACGCCTCCATTCTGCGTTACTTCGATTGCCTCGACGGACTCAACCAAAAGCCGATGCTCGTGTTCAGCCGCCTCAAGCGCCAGAACGGGATCAAGCTCCGTCGTACCAAGGCGCAAACGCTGCACTCGCCCCTGCCTGCGCAGGTCAAGGACGTGCAGCCTCTGTTTCTGCAGCTCGGCTGATTTCCGGCGGCCCCGCCGTTTCAGAAGGGTTTTGAGATGGGCCCAAAAGACTGGTTCGCGAGTTGGTTCGGTACGGAGTACAAGCGACTCTACCCGCACCGCGACCTCGGGCAGGCCGCCGATCAGGTGGCCGCGCTTTTCCGCATCATTCCAGGCGATGTTCGCGATGTTCTCGACATCGGGTGCGGTGCCGGACGCCATCTTCGGGCGCTGCGCGAAGCGCGCGTCGGGCAAGCCATGCGCATCATCGGCGTCGATTTGAGCGCGGTACTGCTGCGCGATGCGCGTTCCCACGGCAGCAACGTGACGCGCGCCGACATGCGCCGGCTTCCGTTTGCGGACGCCTCCTTCGATCTCACCGCCTGCTTTTTCACTTCGTTCGGTTATTTCGCCACGCCCGCCGAAGACGCTGCGGCGTTGCACGAATTCGCGCGCGTCACGCGACCGGGGGGACTGTTGTTCCTCGACCTTCCCAATCGCGATCACCTGCTTCGCAATCTGGTCGCGTCGGAGGAATCCGAGTCGGAAGGCCGCCGCATTCGCATCACGCGCGCGCTCGAAGACGATTGCGTGGTCAAGCGCATCCAGATATTCAAGGCCCAAAACGAGACGGAAGAAGAAGTGTATGAGGAGCGAGTACGCCTCTGGTCCACCACAACGTTGAGTCCGGTTCTGGACGCGTTGGGGTTGCAGACCGCCGCGGTGCTGGGCGACGAGCGCGGCGGCGATTTCGATCCGGAGACTTCGCCGCGCATGAGCCTGGTGTTAAAGGTGGCTGCGTGAACTTCTCCGGACCGCATCCGCTTCTCACCGTCCCCGCGCAGGATGCGGCCACGCGGTTTTTACGCGCGCACGCCGCCGGCGCGCCGCTGTACCCGGCCGGCTCCTTCGACGCACCGGCGGCGGTGGAACGCCGGGCCCGCAAGCTCGATGCATGGGACGGCGATCGCGCCGCGCTGGCGGCCTGGCTCGCGGAAGAAAACTCCGCATCGCGCATTGGCATAGTGCATCCGGCGCAAACCGAGAACCTCGCGCGCGCGTCCCGACCCGACGCGCTCTTCGTACTCACAGGCCAGCAACCCGGGTTGCTCGGCGGACCGTCACTGGGGCTTCACAAAGCGCTTACCGCCGTGGCGCGCGCACGCGAAGCCGCCGCCTTGTTGAACCGCCCGGTGATCCCGGTGTTTTGGGCGGCGGGCGACGATTCCGATCTCGCCGAGTCGAACGCGACGGAGTTTCTGGAACCCGGTGTATCTCCGACCTCTGCGTCCTTGGAGTTCGCCGACCCCGATGCCGCCATCCCCATGAGCCGCCGCTTCCTGAGCGAAGAGGCGGTGCTTCGTTTGCGGGAACAGTTGCCCGCTTCTTGGCCCGCCGAAGTGCGCGCGTTGGCGCTTGAGTGTTATTCGCCGGGTCGCAGCCTGACCGAAGCGTTCCTGCGTCTGATGCAACAATTCCTCGGGCCCGAAGGCGTGCTCTTCGTCGATGGATTGTCTGCCGCGACGCGCCCCGCAGCCCAGGCCTTTCTGCGGCGCGTCGCCGAAGGCAGTGCGGCTTTCAACGCGTCTCTCCTCCGCGGCACCGCGCGGCTGGGCGAAACGCTCGACCTTCCCGCGCAGGTGCCGGTGCGCCCGGGAACGGTCCCGATCTTCTTATTTGAAAACGGAATCCGTGTCCGCCTGTTCGCGTCCGATTCGGGACGGGTGTATGCCGCCGGCGATGAAGGCACGGATCTGCGAACGATGCTTCCCGAAAAGGTTTTACTGCACACCGCGCTCACCCGCCCGCTGGTGGTGGATACCCTTTTCCCCGCATTGGGACATGTGCTCGGCCCTGCGGAACTGCGGTACTTCGGGCAGCTTGCCGACGTGTTCTCCGAATTCGGCCGGTCGTTTCCGCTGCTGTCGCCGCGACGTCAGGCACTCGGGGTCCATCGGAGTGCATTGTCGGAACTTGAGGCGCTCGGCGTGCAGCCGGGAGAGCTCTTCGATTTGCGTCCGTCACGGGTGCGCGAACATTTGACGGCGGAAGCGTGGCGCGATCATCCCGCTGCGCGGGCATTTCCCGATGCGGACTATCTGAATTTTCGAGCCGCCCTCGCGGCCTATCAGGCCGGCAGTTTTCCCGGAAACAAGGATGGTGGAAGTTTTGAAGGCGCTCTCCGTCGCCTCGACCGCTCCTTCGGAAATTACCGCGAGCAGGCGCGTCGACTCGTGTTCGGCGAGCGCGCGGCGGAGCTTTTTCATGCCTTGCAACCGCTGCTGCGCTGGCTGGCGGGTGGTTTGCAGGACCGTCACCTCAACCTGCTGTCGTTGCGCGCGGCCCTGGGTGGCGAGGGCTTCGCTGCCTGGGTGGCGTTTCTCGGCAAACCGACGAAGATCGACCCGAGGTCCGACGCTGCCGCCGGAGTCTCCGGAGAAGACGGAACGGGTGGAACGATGACCTTGTTCGTGCTGAGAGATTCCTCCGGCGATGAGAAAGGAAGAGTCTCATGAAGAAATCGAAATCCGGGTCTGCTCTCAAATCGGCGCCGCTTGCGGCGGGCGTGGATTTTATGGCTGTGGCTGCGCATCCCGATGATGCGGAGTTGTTTGGCGCGGGCACCTTTCTCAAGCTGCGCGCATTGGGTCGCAAGGGTGTTTTGGTCGATGTGACCGACGGTGCCGCC
>CANIEU010000026.1 GCA_947466585.1 Fibrobacterota bacterium | reverse complement strand
GAAGGCATCGCGTTCGACGGCTCCTCCATCCGCGGTTGGAAGTCCATCGACAAGTCCGACATGCTCATGATGCCCGACCCGTCGTCGGCCTTCATCGATCCGTTCAGCACCCATTCGCGTTTGAACATGTTCTGCGACATTCTCGAGCCGCGCACTGGCGAGCTGTACGACCGTGACCCGCGCTCCATCGCCAAGAAGGCGCTGGCCTACCTCAAGGCTTCCGGCATCGGCGACACCGCCTACTTCGGCGCCGAGCCCGAGTTCTTCGTGTTCGACGGCCTGCGTTACGAGAGCAAGCCGAACGTCGGCTTCTACGAAATCATCACGAACGAAGGTCCGTGGACGTCCGCCGAAGAGGGCGCGACCGGCCACAAGATGCACCACAAGTTCGGCTACGCTCCCGCCGCTCCGCTCGACACCATGACGGATCTGCGCGACGAGATGGTTCTCAACCTCGTGAAGATGGGCCTCAAGCCTGAAATCCACCACCACGAAGTGGCGACCGCGCAGTGCGAAATCGGCGTGCAGTTCGATCAGCTGATCCAGGCTGCCGACGGCGTGCACAAGCTCAAGTACGGCGTGAAGAACACCGCCGCCAAGGCCGGCAAGACCGCGACGTTCATGCCCAAGCCTCTCTGGGGCGACAACGGATCGGGCATGCACGTGCACACCTCGATCTGGAAAGACGGCAAGAACCTGTTCGCGGGTGACGGCTACGCCAACATGAGCAAGACGGCCATCTGGGCCATCGGCGGCATCCTCAAGCACGGCCGCGCCATCCAGGTGTTCTCGAACGCCTCGGTGAACAGCTACCGCCGCTTGGTGCCCGGTTACGAGGCCCCCGTGAACCTGGCTTACTCGGCCACCAACCGCTCCGCTTCCGTGCGCATCCCGTACGTGCAGGGCGACAAGGCCCGCCGCTTCGAGTTCCGTTGCCCCGACAGCTCCGGTTCGCCGTACCTGACGTTCGCCGCCATGCTCATGGCGATGATCGACGGTATCAAGAACCAGATAGACCCGGGCGCACCGCTCGACAAGAACATCTACGAGCTGCCCCCCGAAGAGCTGAAGCTGGTGCCTTCGACCTGCTACAGCCTCGAACAGGCGCTCGAAGAGCTCGAGTTGGACAAGGCTTGGCTCACCGCCGGCGACGTATTTAACGAAGACTTCATCGGCGCTTACACCGACTATAAGAAGTCTGCGGAAATCACCCCGGTCAAGCTCCGTCCGAATCCGGTCGAATTCGAGATGTACTTCCAGGGTTAATCTTCATGCCCCCGCGAAGGCGGGGGTCGCGCAAGCGGAACACAGGGAACCCTCTCGCCGCAAGGCGGGAGGGTTTTTTGTTGGCGTGAGGTGCTTGCCGCAGGCACGACGCGGGTTACCGTAGCCCTTCAAACCACGTGGGTCGGCACCGAAATTCGAATAATCCATACTTTATCTATATGAATTAAAAGTGTCAGATTTAGGGCAATATTTGTGAAATTAGGCCAAAATGGAAAGGTTGGCGGATTCTTTGGAAGCTATTAACCTTTCATTTCACTAGGATATAAAAACCGGGCAGAATGTCCGTTCGCAGTCCGTTCGCAGTCCGTTCGAATTCCGTAAGGCGAGGTCCCCATGAGCACCCAGCAAGAACTTTACACCAGCGATGCCGCCAAAATCTGGAAGGAGCGTCTCAACGACAAGCTCCCCGATGAATGGCGCACCAACGTCGATGAATTCGAATCCGACATCGCACTGAAGAAGCTCGGCAAGATCGACCATAAGTTGTTCGCCGAGACCCGTCTGCGCATGGGCGCCTACGGTCAGCGCTATGACAACGGCCATCGCTACGACGGCAAGGAAGTGCGCCCGGTTCCATTCCCCGAGGCGTTCAAAGGCCCCGATACGTATTGGGACGCGCCGGGCATGGAGCGCATCAAGCTGCCCTGGGGCGGATTGAATCCCGCGCAGATGGAACTGTTCGCCGACCTCGCCGAAGAATACAGCGACGGCATTTGCCACGTGACCACGCGTCAGGCGATGCAGTTGCACTACATCCACATCGAAAACTGCCCTTCGATGTTCCGCCGTTTGGGCGCGCTCAACATCACTACGCGTGAAGCCTGCGGCAACGCGGTGCGCAACGTATCGGCCGATCCGATGGCCGGTGTTTCGCCCACCGAAGCCTTCGACGTGACGCCGTACGCGCAGGCCCTGTTCGAATTCCTGCTTGGGCATCCCGATGCACAGGACTTCGGCCGCAAATTCAAGATCGCGCTTTCGGGCGACAAGCCGGGCGCTTCGGGACTCGTGAACATTCATGATCTCGGGCTCATCGCCAGAATCAAGGATGGTAAGAGAGGGTTCGAGTACTACGTGGGCGGTGGCCTGGGTGCGGTTCCCTACGCGGCCAAGCTCTATAGTGACTTCGTCCCCGAAGATGAAATCCTTCCGCTCGCTCAAGCGATCTGCCGCATCTACGGCCGGTTCGGCGAAAAGAAGAAGCGTCATCGCGCGCGCATCAAGTTCCTTATTGCCGATATGGGTTGGGAAAAGTTCAAGGAAACCGTCGCCGCCGAGCGCGCGATTCTTCCCCACGACGACCGCTGGTCCTCGTACATCAAGGATGTGGGCACGTTCGAAGAGAAGCCGACGACGAAACCCGGGAAGACCTTGGTCGCCACCGGCGACCGCGAGTTCGACTTCTGGGTGACCACCAACGTGAAGCCCCAGCTGCAGCAGGGTTATTCCGCAGTGCTGATCACGTTGCCGCTCGGCGATGCGACCTCGAACCAAATGCGCGCGCTCGCCGACATCGCCCGCAAGTACGGTCCCGGTACCGTGCGCACCGTGGTGGAACAGAACCTGATCTTACGTTGGGTCAGCAATGACGACGTCGCCGCCGTGTACAAGGAGCTCAAGGCCATCGGTCTCGCGCTTCCGGGCGCGGAGTCGATCCTCGATGTGACCGCTTGCCCCGGCACCGATACCTGCAAGCTCGGCATCGCCTCGTCGCGCGGCCTGGCCGGTGAACTGCGCAAGCGCCTGTATGCGAAGGGCCCCGAGATTCACGAGGCCGTGCGCGCGCTGCGCATCAAGGTTTCGGGTTGCTTCAACTCCTGCTCGCACCATCACATCGCCGACATCGGTTTCTACGGCATCTCCCGCAATGTGGGCGGTTACGTGGTGCCGCACTTCCAGCTGATGCTGGGAGGCCAGTTCGAGAACAACGGCGGTGCCTTCGGCATCGGTACCGGCGGCGTGCCTTCCAAGGCCGTGCCGGCCGTGGTCGAACGTTTGACCGAGAACTATGTGGCCGGTCGCCAGGCGAATGAGAAGTTCCGCGATTGGGTGGAGCGCACTGGCAAGGCCACCATCATGGAGAGCCTGCAGGACCTGCTCGAAGTGCCCGCCTACGAGAAGGACAAGTCTTTCTACGTGGACTGGGGCGACGTGCGCGAATACTCCGTGAAGGACAAGGGCATCGGCGAGTGCGCGGGCGAAGTGGTCACGCTGACCGACTTCGGCCTCAAGGCCGCCGACCGCGAACTCTTCGACGCGCAGCTCAAGTTCGAGAAGTCCGGCGACCTCGCCGCCCTTGCTTCGGTCGGCCCCATGGCCTACCGCGCCATGGTGCTGGCCGCGCAGGGACTGCTCAAGATCAACCATCCTTACATCGGCGAAGAACCGGTCGAAGTGATGGAGACGTTCACCAAGGACTTCCACGACACCGGAGTCTTCAACGATCCGTTCGCGGGCCCGAAGTTCTACCAGTACTACCACCAGGCGCACGCGCACCGCGGTGTCGGGCTCGACAAGGAGAAGACCTCCCTGTTCCTGCACGAATCGCAACTGTTCGTGGAAGCGGCCCACAGCTGCTACGCCCGCATGAGCCTCGCCGCCCCGGCCGCGGCATAAAGGAAAAAACATGAACCTGCAGAACATTCAATGGAAAATCCATCTCGACGAAAAAACCGTCGGGAACCCGCACGACTGGTTCAAGGTGTTTGGCACCTGGATCCCGGAAAGCCCCGAAGTGTTCGTCGACGTGGCCGATTACAGTCATGTCACCAACGGCCCGGTGATTTTCCTCTCCGGCCATAACGAGTGCTACACGCTCGACAATACCACGGGCCGTCACGGTTTGCTCTATGAGCGCCGTCAGCCCGTCGAGGGCGCCAACCCCGAGAAGCTGAAGGCCTCGCTCAAGACCACGTTGGCTCACGCCGCCTTGGTCGAAGGCGACGCAACCTTCAAGGCCGCGCCGAAGTTTCTCGCCGGCGACGTGAAGTTCATCGTGAACAACCGCGCCATCGCCCCGAACAACGACGAGACCTTCGCCGCGGTCAAGCCCGAGCTCGACGCACTGTTCTCCGCCGTGTACGGTGCGGGCAACTACACGCTGGAGCGTGAGCAAGAAGCTCGTCAGCGCTTCATGGTGCACGTGAAAACCAAGGCCCCAGTGTCGGTGGCCGAGGCGCTCGCGAAGCTGGGCTAAGCCGCAACATGCCTCGCCCGGCCAACAAATCGATGGCATTGGGCGAGGACTATTTCCTCCGTTATGGCGTCAATACGCCGGGAACCCTCAAAAAGGATTATTCCCGGAATTGGCGCCATTTTACGTTCTCCTTTCCCGAAATCCTGCGGGTGTATCGCGCGCAGTTCAAGTCGGTACCCCTCAACTTTCTCGACATCGGCGCAGCCGACGGCCGGTTCATGCAGATAGCGATGGATCGGGGATTAAAGGTCCGCGGCATCGAAAACTCCCCGTTCATACTCGCGCGGATCTCCGACCGAAAGCTTCGGAAGTTGATCCTTCAAGCCGATGCCCTGGATGCCGTCGTCGACCTGCCCGAGGGATCCTTCGACATCATCCTGGAGTGCGCGGCGCAGTATCTGCCTCCGCATCGCTTAGACCGCTATTTGAAGAACGTCAAGCGCCTCTGCTCGAACGCAGGAATGGTCTGCCTCCTCATCGATCCGAAAAATTACGAGGGGGATCGCAGCGGCCCGCATACGGGCGTGCGCACGTTCGAGTCGATGACGTGGTGGCGGAAGAAGATGCTGGCGCTCGGGTTCGAGCGCAGCGGGAAAGACTTTTACTTCTTCAACGCG
>CANIEU010000025.1 GCA_947466585.1 Fibrobacterota bacterium | reverse complement strand
GTGACGGGTTCGATGACCCTTCCCGAAGGCGTGGAAATGGTGATGCCGGGAGACAACATCTCCTGCACCGTCGAGTTGATCGCAACCATCGCCATGGCCAAGGATCTCCGCTTCGCAATTCGCGAAGGTGGCAAGACCGTGGGCGCGGGCGTCGTCACCGAAATTCTGGCCTAACCCGGAAAAACAGAAGGGATCTTAGGTCAGTAGCTCAATTGGTAGAGTAGCGGTCTCCAAAACCGTTGGTTGTGGGTTCAAGTCCCCCCTGGCCTGGAAAAAAACAAATGCGCCGTTTGCAGAACTACATCCGTGACGTGATCCTGGAACTCAGGAAGGTCACGTGGCCGACCCGCGAAGAATTGCGGGGCGCGACCGTTACGGTCATTATTTTCGCCGTGATTTGCAGCGTCTTCGTAGGCACTGTGGATTTTGTGCTCGGTTACATCGTCCGGCTCGTGCTGGGCTGAACGCGCAAGGAATGCATCCGTGAAGAAGTGGTATGTCGTGCACACGTATTCGGGCCAAGAGGGCAAGGTGAAACAACACCTGGACGCTCTTGTGGAACGAAACGCCCTGGGAGAGCACATCGGCCAGGTTCTGGTCCCCACCCGCGAGGTGACGACGATCCAGAAGGGCAAGAAGACTGTGCGCGATCACAAGTTCTTCCCCAGCTACATCCTCGTCGAGATGGAGCTGAACAAAGACACCATGCACGCCGTCACCGACGTGCCGGGCGTGACCCACTTCGTGGGTGTGGACAACAAGCCGCAACCGCTGCGCAAGGCGGAAGTGGACCGCATTTTGGGGCAAGAGGCTCCCGAGGTGCACGAGTCGAAGATCGTGGAAATTCCTTTCCACAGCGGCGACAAGATCCGCATCAAGGACGGGCCGTTCAAGGACTTCGACGGCGTGGTGGAAGAAATCCATCCCGCGCGCGGCAAGCTTAAGGTGATGGTCAGCGTCTTCGGGCGTTCGACCCCCGTGGAACTGGATTTCGGGCAGGTGGACGCGGTCTAAACCGCGCCTTACCACGACCCACCGAACAGACAGTCGATCAGAAAATTTTTTGAGGAGTTAACGAAGTGGCCAAGAAGATTACCGGATACATCAAGCTGCAAGTTCCCGCCGGCGCGGCGAACCCCTCTCCGCCCATTGGACCGGCTCTCGGCCAGCGCGGTGTCAACATCATGGAATTCTGCAAGGCCTTCAACGCCGCCACGCAGGATAAGAAGGGTTATGTCATCCCCGTGGTCATCACGGTGTATGCCGACCGCAGCTTCACCTTCATCACGAAGGTGTCTCCGGTACCCGAGCTGATCAAGAAGGCTATCGGACTCGAAAAGGGTTCCGGCGAGCCGAACCGCAAGAAGGTCGGCAAGATCACGCAGAAGCAGATTGAAGACATCGCGAAGATGAAGATGCCCGACTTGAACACGTCGGATCTCACCGCAGCGAGCGCCATGGTGGCAGGTACTGCCAAAAGCATGGGATTGGATATCGTCGCCTAACTGACGGAAACGTCGGGCGGTAACGAGGGACCCCTCATGAACCAACCTTCGCGTAGGCGAAGAGCTGAGCTTGAGGATTAACGGCACGAACACACAACGGGTAGGAGATCATGAAACGCAGCAAAAACTACCGCAGTATCTCAGCGAAGATCGAACCGGGTCGTGAATACGAACTCGGCGCGGCCATCAAGATACTGAAGGAAAACGGAACTTTTAAAACCGACTTCTCCCTGGAGGTTCACCTGAACCTCGGTGTGGATCCGCGTCACAGCGATCAGGTCGTGCGCGGCAACGTCGTGTTGCCTCACGGTACCGGTCGCACCGTGCGCGTTCTCGTGTTCGCCAAGGGCGAACTAGAGAAGGCCGCCACCACCGCCGGCGCCGACCATGTCGGTGCCGAGGAACTGGTGCAGAAAATCCAGGACGGCTGGATGGAATTTGACGCCGTGGTCGCCACGCCTGACATGATGCCCCTCGTGGGTCGCGTGGCGCGCGTGCTCGGTCCCCGTGGCCTCATGCCCAGCCCCAAGGCCGGAACGGTTACCGTCAACGTGGCGCAGATCGTGAAGGAACTCAAGGCCGGCAAGATCAGCTACCGCGTCGACAAGGGTTCCAACGTGCACGCGCCCGTCGGCAAGATGTCCTTCTCCCTCGACCAGCTCAAGGAGAACGCCTCCATGCTGATCGATTCGGTGGTCAAGGCCAAGCCTGCCACCGCAAAGGGCGTTTACGTGAAGAGCATCACTTTGGCAGGAACGATGACCCCGGGTGTCCGGGTCGATCGCTCCGTATTCAAGTAAGGGGACGAGCATGACCATTGCAAAATCCGAAGTCGTCTCCCAGTTGACGGAATCCCTCAAGGGCTCTTCTGGCGTTTATCTCGCGAACTTCACCGGCCTTACGGTGGAGAAGGTGACCATCTTGCGCAGCGATCTGCGTAAGAAGGGCGTCGTGATGCGCGTGGCCAAGAACACCTTGATCAAGCGCGCCCTCGCCAATGTGGGTGTGGAAGGTCTCGACAAGTGGCTCACCGGTCCGACGGCGATCATTCTCGCCGACGCCGAAGATCCCATGGCTCCCGCGAAATTACTGGTAGAGTTCCTGAAAAAAAATGAGAACGCTCTCGCTATGAAGGCTGTTCACATTGATGGTCAGGCCTATTCCGGTGATCAGGTTCAGTCCCTGGCCAAAATGCCCGGCAAGCGCGAGCTGCAGGCGCAGGTGGTCACGTTGGCACTGAGCCCGGGCGCGAATCTGTTGGCCCTGTTCCGGGGTCCGGGTTCCGCGATTGCCAGCCAAATCCAATCCCTCGTTTCGAAGATCGAAGCAGGGGAAACGGTCGGGAAGTAGGGCGCCTCCGGCTTCCGACCCCTGTAAATAAAGTTCACTAAAACCCAATCTCACTCACGAGGAGTAACCATGTCCGAAGCTACTTATACCCCCGCCATCAAGGATCTGGGCGACAAAATCGTCGCACTGTCCCTGCTCCAGGCCAAGGAATTGTCCGATTACCTGAAGGCCGAATACGGTCTTGAGGCCGCAGCTGCCGCTGCGGTTGCCGTGGCCGCTCCGGCCGCCGGCGCCGCCGCTGCCGAAGAGAAGACCGAGTTCGACGTTGTGCTCGAGAGCGCAGGCGCGAACAAGATCAACGTGATCAAGGTCGTCCGCGCCATCACCGGCCTGGGCCTGGCGGAAGCCAAGGCTGTGGTCGACGGCGCGCCGAAGACCGTTAAGGAAGCCGCCGCCAAGGTTGATGCCGAAAAGTTCAAGAAGGAACTTGAGGAAGCCGGCGCGAAGGTTACCCTCAAGTAAGCTTGGCCCAAGGTTCTGCAAAAATTCAGTCCGGGAAGCGTTCCGGTCGCTCTGCGACCCGGAACGCTTCCTCTGTTTTCGTCCCGCGCGTTTCCTCTCGGGAAGTACTCGGGGCGTCGCTTGTTAGACTCGTTTAGTCGTTCGCGTCATCGTGAACGCACCGTCCGGCCCTTACAGGGCGTGTCGGGAACCAGGGAAGTTGGGTAAAATGGCTGAAAGAAAAACGTACTCCTCGAGCCGGTTCAATTTCGAGCTGCCCTACCTGCTGGACGTGCAGGTCAACTCGTTCAACCGCTTTATCCAGGCGGGCGTCCTTCCGAAGGAACGCAAGCGGGAGGGGCTGCAGAAGATCTTCAGCGAAATCTTCCCCATCAGCGATCTCAAGGAACAGTATTCCCTCGAGTTCGAGGGTTACTCCCTCGGCGTGCCCAAGTACTCCATCGAGGAGTGCCAGAAACGCGGCATGACATTCGCAGCCCCGCTCAAGGCGGCGCTGTCGCTGAACGTGTTCGAAGGCGACGGAGAAGACAAGAAGTTCGTCGAGAAGATCACCAACGACGTGTACATCGGCGACCTGCCGTTGATCACGAAGAACGGTACCTTCATCATCAACGGCTCCGAGCGCGTGATCGTTTCGCAGCTGCACCGTTCGCCGGGCGTGAGCTTCGACGAAGAGACGCACACCAACGGCAAGCGCATGCTCAAGGCCCGCGTGATTCCGTATCGCGGTTCGTGGGTCGAGTTCCTAGTCGACGTGAACGAAGCGATGTACATCAACATCGATCGTCGCCGCAAGATTCCCGCAACCATCCTGCTGCGCGCCCTCGGCTACTCCCGCAACACGGACATCGTGAAGTTGTTCTACGCGCACGACGAAGTTTCGATCGGCGCGGCCGATCTGGAAGACCGCATCCTTTGGGAAGACCTCGTGGATGCGTCCACGGGTGAACTCATCGCCGAGGCCAACACCGCTCTCACCGCCGTGGTGATCAAGCGCGCCGCAGAAGCCGGACACAAGAAAATCAAGGTCATTGCCGGTCTCGATCAGAACCCTGTTATGCACCTCACGCTCAACGCCGATCCGACGCACAGCGAAGAAGAAGCGTTGTTCCGCATCTACACGCTCATCCGTCCGGGAGATCCCCCGAACGTTGCGACCGCGCGCACCCTGCTCGAGCGCCTGTTCTTCGACGACAAGCGCTACGACCTCGGTGAGGTCGGCCGCTATCGCATGAACAGCCGTCTGAAGCTCGACGTGCCTATGAAGACCATGACGCTGACGAAGGAAGACTTCCTCGCCATCATGCGTTACCTCAACGGCCTATACCAGAACGACGGTATCCTCGACGATATCGATCATCTCGGCAACCGTCGCGTGCGTTCGGTAGGCGAGCTCCTGGGTAACCAGTTCTCCCTCGGTCTCACGCGCATGGCGCGTACCATTCGCGAGCGCCTGTCGCTGCGCGACAACGAAGAGATGACTCCGCAGGATCTCGTGAACGCCCGCACGGTGTCCACCGTGATCTCGACCTTCTTCGGCAGCTCGCAGCTCAGCCAGTTCATGGATCAGATGAATCCGCTGGCCGAACTCACGCACAAGCGTCGCATGTCCGCGCTCGGCCCCGGTGGTCTGACGCGCGAACGCGCAGGCTTCGAAGTTCGCGACGTGCACCACAGCCACTACGGCCGTCTCTGCCCGATCGAAACCCCTGAAGGTCCGAACATCGGCCTGATCTCCTCTCTCGCCGCTTACGGCCGCGTGAACCCGTACGGGTTCATCGAAACGCCGTACCGCAAGGTGAAGGCAGGCGTGGTGACTAATGAGGTGGTGTACCTCACCGCCGATCAGGAAGACGAATACAACGTCGCTCCTGCTTCTGCGCAGATCGACGACAAAAACAAGCTCATCGGCGACTGGGTCATCGTGCGCAAGCAGGGTGACTTCCCGGTGATCGCCCGCGACCAGGTCCAACTCATGGACGTGTCGCCCAAGCAGCTGGTGTCTATTGCCGCTGGTCTGATTCCGTTTCTCGAGCATGATGACGCCAACCGCGCTCTCATGGGCTCTAACATGCAGCGCCAGGCCGTGCCCTTGCTGCGTCCCGAAGCTCCCATCGTGGGTACGGGCCTCGAAGGCCGCACCGCGTACGACTCGGGCGCCATGGTGTCCGCGCTCAATGCGGGTGTGGTGCATTTCGTCGACGCGTCCACCATCGTGGTGAAGCGCGAAGAAGCGAAGAAGCAGGCCGCCGACTTCCTCGACGTGCCGGAATACGACACCTACAATCTGCGCAAGTTCGAGCGCAGCAACCAGGATTCCTGCATCAACCAGCGCGTGGTGGTGAAGCAGGGCCAGCACGTCAAGAAGGGTCAGGTTCTGGCCGACGGTTCCAGCACGCAGAGTGGCGAGCTGGCGCTGGGCAAGAACATCGTGGTCGGCTTCCTGCCGTGGAACGGTTACAACTACGAAGACGCCATCATCATCTCCGAGGAGCTGTGCAAGGAAGACACCTTCACCAGCATCCATATCGAAGAGTACGAGCTCGAAGTTCGTGACACGAAGCGCGGTCCGGAAGAGTTGACTCGCGAAATCCCCAACGTCTCGGAAGAGGCGCTGGTGAACCTCGACGAGAACGGCGTGATCCGCGTCGGCGCCGATGTGGACGCCGGCGACATTCTGGTCGGCAAGGTGACGCCCAAGGGCGAAACCGAGCTCTCCCCCGAAGAGCGCCTGCTGCGTGCCATCTTCGGTGAGAAGGCCGGCGACGTGCGCGATAGCTCCCTGAAGGCCCCCCCGGGCATGAAGGGCATTGTGGTCGAAACCCGCATGTTCTCCCGCAAGGAGCGCGACAAGAAGACCAAGAAGACCGATAAGGAGCGCATCGACGAATTGCGCGCCGCGATCTCGGGCCGCATTTCCGACATCACCCGTGCCCGCGACCGCAAGCTTACGGAACTGCTCGATGGCAAGGATGCCCAAGAGATCCGCGACGGTTCCACGCAGGAACTGCTTGTGGCCAAGGGCCGCAAGTTCACCGAGAAGCTGCTCCAGCGCGTCAACTTCTCCGACGTGACCGCTCCCGAGGGTTTGACCGTCGACGCGGCGGCCAATCTCATCGCCGAAAAGGTGCTGCAAACCGCCAACGAAATGATCCTGCGTTTGGAAGAGGAACTCGACAAGGAGATCGACAAGATCATCCGCGGCGACGAACTCAAGCCCGGCGTGCTGCAACTGGTCAAGGTGTACATCGCCAAGAAGCGCCGCATCTCGGTTGGTGACAAGATGGCCGGTCGTCACGGTAACAAGGGCGTTATCTCCAAGATCGTTCCGGTCGAAGACATGCCGTTCATGAAGGACGGGCGTCCCGTGCAGATTCTGCTTAACCCCCTGGGCGTGCCTTCGCGCATGAACGTGGGTCAGCTGCTCGAAACCCACTTGGGCTGGGCCGCCGCGGCCCTCGGTCTCAAGGTCGCCACGCCCGTGTTCGACGGCGCGAGTTACGACGACGTGATCGGAATGCTGAAAGAGGCGGGCTTCGCCGAGAGTGGCAAGACGACTCTGTTCGACGGTCGTACCGGTGAAAAACTCCACAACGAAGTGACCGTAGGCATCATGTACATGCTGAAGCTCGGCCACCTTGTGGACGACAAGATCCACGCCCGTTCGATCGGTCCCTACTCGCTCGTCACCCAGCAGCCGCTAGGTGGAAAGTCGCAGTTCGGCGGTCAACGCTTCGGCGAAATGGAAGTGTGGGCGCTCGAGGCTTACGGCGCGGCGTACACACTGCAGGAAATCCTGACCGTGAAGTCCGATGACGTCATGGGCCGTTCGAAGATTTACGAGTCGATCGTGAAGGGTGAAAACTCCCCGCGCCCCGGCGTGCCGGAATCCTTCAACGTGCTCATCAAGGAAATGCAGGCGCTCTGCCTCGACGTGAAGCTGCTGCAATCCGAAGAGGAATTGGTCTAACCCCTCGCGGGGTCGGATCGAAAGGAAACACATGAACGAGACGCTCGAAGTCGGCCAAAAACCGGTTCAAAAAGACGGCATCAGCATCCAGCTCGCCGCCCCGGATGTCATCCGTGGTTGGTCGTATGGTGAAGTGACCAAGCCCGAAACGATCAACTATCGTTCCTTCAAACCCGAGAAGGACGGCCTGTTCTGCGAGCGGATCTTCGGACCCGTCAAGAACTGGGAATGCTCGTGCGGCAAGTACAAGCGCATCCGTTATCGCGGTGTCGTCTGCGATCGTTGCGGCGTCGAAGTCACGCACTCGAAGGTGCGTCGCGAGCGTATGGGCCATATCGAGCTGGCCGTGCCCGTGGTGCATATCTGGTTCTTCAAGAGCCTGCCGTCGACCATCGGCGCGCTGCTCGGCATTTCGGTGAGCAACCTTGAACGCATCATCTACTACGAGTCGTACGTGGTGATGGATCCGGGAGATACCGATCTCAAGCAGAATCAACTAATCACCGAGGAAGAGTATATCGACCTCGAAGATGAAGGTCGCCACTTCGATGCGAAGATGGGTGCCCCCGCCATCAAGCAGATGCTCGCTGAGATCGACGCCGACGCTCTGTCGCGCGACATGCGTGCCCGCGTGAAGACCGAGACCAGCAGCCAGCGCAAGCAGGATCTGCTCAAGCGCCTCAAGGCCGTGGAAGCATTCCGTAAGTCGCCCAACCGTCCCGAGTGGATGGTGCTCGACGTGATCCCCGTGATCCCGCCCGACCTGCGCCCGCTCGTCCCGCTCGAAGGTGGTCGTTTCGCCACCTCCGATTTGAACGATCTGTATCGTCGCGTCATCAATCGCAACAACCGCTTGAAGAAGCTGGTCGACATCAAGGCTCCCGAAGTCATTCTGCGCAACGAAAAGCGCATGCTTCAGGAAGCCGTCGACGTTTTGTTCGACAACGGCCGCCGCACCTTCTCCGTGAAGGGTGAGAACCGCCGTCCGCTGAAGTCGCTGTCCGAGCTGCTCAAGGGCAAGCAAGGCCGCTTCCGTCAGAACCTTCTCGGCAAGCGCGTCGACTATTCCGGTCGTTCGGTGATCGTCGTGGGCCCCGAGCTCAAGATCCACCAGTGCGGTCTTCCTAAGTCGATGGCCCTCGAGTTGTACAAACCCTTCATCATCCAGCGTCTGGAAGAAAAGGGCTTCGTCCACACGGTAAAATCCGCTAAGAAGTTCGTGGAGAAGGAGCGCCCCGAGGTTTGGGATATTCTCGAGGAGATCATCGATGATCACCCCGTGTTGCTCAACCGTGCGCCCACGCTGCACCGTCTGGGCATCCAGGGCTTCTACCCGAAGCTGATCGAAGGCAAGGCGATCCGCCTGCACCCGCTCGTTTGCACGGCGTTCAACGCCGACTTCGACGGTGACCAGATGGCCGTCCACCTTCCGCTGTCGTTCGAAGCGCAGTTGGAAACCCGCATCCTCATGATCGCGGCGAACAACATTCTGCACCCCGCGTCGGGCCAGCCCATCGCGGTGCCGTCGCAGGACATCGTTCTCGGCTGCTACTACCTGACCGCCATGAAGGCGAGCGGCAAGGGCGCGGGCAAGCGTTTCTCTGACGTGGATGAAGCCATCCGCGCCTACGAAGAAGGCCACATTGAGCTCCATGTTCCGGTAAAGATCCGCATGAAGGGCGAGATGGTGGAGACCTCCGTGGGTCGTGCCATCCTCAACCAGGCGATTCCCGAGGAACTGGGCTACCTCAATAAAACCTTCGACAAGAAGACGATTTCTCAGACGGTGGATCGTCAGTTCCGTATTGCGGGCAACGAGAAGACCGGGCAACTCCTCGATCGGATCAAGGAAGTCGGCTTCAAGTGGGCTATGCGCGGCGGCATGAGCATTTCCATCGCGGACATGATCATTCCTCCCGAGAAATACGAGATGATCCGTCAGACGAAGACCAAGGCCGACAAGGTCGTGGAGCTTTACGAAAACGGCGTCATCACCGACGGCGAGCGCTACAACCAGATCATCGATTTGTGGTCGCACACCACCAACGACGTGGCCACGCTCGTGTACGAAAAGCTGGCGCAGGATCGCGACGGATTCAACCCCGTGTACATGATGGCGGTTTCAGGTGCCCGCGGTAGCCGCGAGCAGATCAAGCAGCTCTCCGGTATGCGCGGACTGATGTCTAAGCCGCAGAAGAAGATCACGGGTCACGAAATCATCGAAAACCCGATTCTTTCCTGCTTCCGCGAAGGTTTGAACGTTCTCGAGTACTTTATTTCCACGCACGGTGCCCGCAAGGGTCTGGCCGATACGGCGCTTAAGACCGCCGACGCCGGCTACCTGACGCGCCGTCTCGTCGACGTGGCGCAGGATCTCGTGATCAATGAAGAAGATTGCGGTACGGTGCTCGGTCTCGACATGCGCGACACCACTGAAGGTGACGACATCGTCGTTCCGCTGCAAGAGAAGATCCTCGGTCGCGTCACGTCCGAAGACATCTATCATCCGGTCACCGACGAATTGCTCTGCGAGTCGGGTCGTCTCATCGACGAAACCACCGCCGAGAAGGTCGGTTCCGCCAGCCTCGAAAGCGTCAAGGTTCGTTCCGTGCTCACGTGCGAGGCCGTCCGCGGCGTCTGCGCGAAGTGCTACGGCCGCAACTTGGCCAACGGCCGCATCATCGACATCGGCGAAGCCGTCGGCGTCATGGCCGCGCAGTCGATCGGCGAACCCGGTACCCAGCTCACGCTGCGTACCTTCCACATCGGCGGTGCCGCTTCGCGCATGACCGCCGAGTCGCATAAAAAGTCGAAGTGGGACAGCACTGTCTCCCTGCAGGAAGTCGAAACCGTCGACTCCCGTAAAGGCGAGAAGATCGTGGTTTCCCGTTCCGGTGAAATGGCGCTGGTTGATGAAAACGGTCTCACCCGTGTGCGCTACGTGGTGCCTTACGGCTCCTTGCTCAAGGTCTCCGATGGTCAGACCATCAAGGCCGGCACCCTGTTGTTCGAATGGGATCCGTACAATACGCTCATCATCACCCGCCACGGCGGTAAGGTGGAGTTTGACGACCTTAAGGAGGGCGTTACGTACATCACCGAGTTCGATGATGCCACTGGCGTCGAGGCGATGCGCGTCATTCGCGACAAGCGTACGCGCCTGCATCCGCACATCAACATCGTGGACGGCGCGGGCAACAAGCTCGGCCGCTACTCGCTACCTGAGAATGCGTACCTGCAGTTCCGTCATAACGATGCGGTTAACGCCGGCGATGCGCTCGTCAAGATCGCGCGCGCCGCAGGCAAAACCCGCGACATCACGGGCGGTCTTCCGCGCGTGGCAGAACTCTTCGAAGCGCGTCGTCCCAAGAGCCCCGCGGTCGTCGCGGCTATCGACGGCATCGTGTCCTTCGGCGAAATCGAACGCGGTCAGCAGCGCATCATGGTGGGCGACGCCGAGGTTCAGGAATCCTACCTGATCCCGCGCGGCAAACACGTGACGGTGCACCCGGGCGACCGCGTGCGCAGCGGCGACAAGCTCTGCGACGGTCCGGTCGATCCGCACGACATTCTGCGCATCTCCGGCGATGCCGAAGTGCAGCGTTACCTCGTGGAAGAAATTCAGGCCGTGTACCGCCTTCAGGGCGTGACGATCTCGGACAAGCACATCGAAGGTATCGTGCGTCAGATGATGCGCAAGGTGATCATCGAGAACCCGGGCGACACCGAGTTGCTCGAAGGCGAGGAGATTTCGAAGGCGCGTCTGCGCGAAGAGAACAACCGTGTCGTCGCCGCTGGCGGCGTCGGGGCTTCCTTCCGTCCGCTGCTGCTCGGCATCACCAAGGCCTCGCTGGCCACCGACAGCTTCATCTCTGCGGCGTCCTTCCAAGAGACCACCAAGGTGCTGACCAATGCCGCCATCGCGGGCAAGATCGACACGCTGGAAGGCCTCAAGGAAAACGTCATCATGGGCCGCCTCATTCCCTCGGGAACGGGCAACCGCCAGGTCAACAACGTCCGGGTCAAGGATCTGGACGCCGAGGCCGAGGAAGAAGCCTCCCTGCGGGCGGCGACCCACGAACTGTCCACCACGGCGATTCCGGAACCCCTGTTTTCAGGAGAAATTCCGGCTTAATTGAGCGAAGTGAAGGTTTGGATCGGAACCCGGGCCCGGAAAAACACCAGTTTTCCGGATTCGGGACCTCCCGGGAGGCGACTTCAGGGAACCTCGACCAATCCGAAAATAAGGTTTATTACGGAAATTCCCCCGGGAAACTGCCGTAATACCTTGACGACAAACGAGTTAAAAAACTAGGTTTCACGCCCCAAAAACGGATCCGGAGCGATTTGTGCCAACTATTAGTCAACTGATTCGCAAGGGCCGCTCGGCCCAGCGCAGCAAGAGCAAGGCTCCCGCCCTCATGGGCAGCCCCCAAAAACGCGGCGTTTGTACGCGCGTGTACACCACCACGCCGAAGAAGCCCAACTCCGCGTTGCGCAAGATCGCCCGTGTCCGTCTTTCCAACAAGATGGAAGTCACGTGCTACATCCCCGGTGAAGGCCACAACCTGCAAGAGCACTCGATCGTGCTCATCCGCGGTGGTCGTGTGAAGGACGTGCCCGGTGTGCGTTACCACATCATCCGCGGTACCCTCGATACCTCCGGTGTCGATGGCCGTCGCCAGAGCCGTTCGCTCTACGGTGTGAAGCGTCCCAAGGCCGGTGCTGCAGCAGCTCCCGCCAAAGGCGCGCCCAAGGGCAAAAAGAAGTAATTCGGTTTAGAACTCAGAACGCACAGAGAAATCAGGATCATCAATGTCCAGACGCAAAAAAGCCGACAAGCGCCGCATCTACGGCGACCCTCGCTATAACAGCACGCTCCTCACGCAGTTCATGAACGTCATCATCGGCCAGGGCAAAAAGTCCATCGCCGAAGATATCGTCTACACCGCGCTGAGCGAGTTCAAAAAGAAAATCGGCGGCGAGGACGATGAACTGACGCTGTTCAAAACCGCGCTTAACAACGTGAAGCCCGCGGTCGAAGTGAAGTCGCGTCGCGTCGGTGGTGCGAACTACCAAGTGCCGATCGAAGTTCCCGCTCCGCGTCGCACGGCCCTCGGTCTGCGCTGGCTCAAAGAAGCCGCGCAGAACCGCAACGAGAAAGACATGCCCCGTCGCCTGTCCGCCGAGTTGATCCAGGCCTACAACAACGAAGGCAACGCGGTCAAGAAGCGCCAAGACGTGCACCGCATGGCCGAGTCCAACAAGGCCTTCGCGCACTTCCGCTGGTAACAGCGAGTCTTGTAAGAATTCAAAAAACCTCCTGGAAACGGGAGGTTTTTTGTTTTTGTCCCGTTTTACCCCATTGTTTTCCCGCACGGGATTTGCACCCTCAGCTTGATGATTCGTCCGCAAGCGGACTCATTTAGAGGCACAGTCGCCTACGGCGACTTCATTGAAAATTCCCTGCGGGATTTGCTTCGTTGCCTAGACTCACGGGGTTAGCGATATTTACAGGGAGATGCGGATCGATCCATTCCTTTCCGGGTTCAAGGGAGATCACATGAAGGTTCTGACGTTCGGGTTGGTGTTGCTTCTGCTCATGGTGCCTGCGGCCGCCTTCGAAATCATCCGCCTCGACGACGGCACCGTCATCCGCGGCGAAGTAAAATCCCAAACCGACTCGACCATCGTGATGGAATCCGAAAATCTCGGACTGATCACCATCAAGCGCAATCGCATCGTCAGCAGCCCTGTGAAAGACAGTGAGTTCGATGCGAAAAGCGTGACGCGCCACCTCGATGCGGATCCCATCGGCCACGCGCTGGTGCTCATGCCCACGGCCTTTCTTCCGCCGAAAGGTTCGATCGTGTTCCGCGACTTCGAACTCCTTTTTCTCACGCTCGGATATTCTCCCACCGCCACCACCTCTATCGTGGCCGGGGCCATGTTCCCGGTCAGCACCGAGTTCAACGCCATCACCGTGGGCGTGAAGCAGGGGCTCTATCAGAACAATGCCGCCACTACCGCCGTGGCGGTGGTGGGCAACGTGACGGTTCCTGTTGGCACCAACATTAACGACGCGGGATTTTTATGGCTGGCCAGCCTGGTAGGTTCGCAGCGCGTTGCGCCTGGGTTCAACGTGCATGGTGCGGTAGGCGGCATCGGGGCACAGGGAAGCGGCGAGAACGTGCAGGGATTTTCCTTCGGCTTCGGTACGGATTACCGTCTCACCCAGAACGTGAAATTTTTGGCGGAGGTTCTGCGCGGTGGCGTTTCCTTCGATCCGGGTTCGAATGCCACCTTGATCAACGTGGGTTTCCGTTTGCACGGCGAGCGCCTTAGCGCCGATATTTGTGCGATGCGACCGGTGGGGAATAATTTCACAGACGTACTCTTCCTTCCGCTCATCAACGTGGGATATCGGTTCTAGGCTGATTTCGAAATAGGGGCGTTGAATTTGCAGCCATGAAATATTTGGCTAGTTTCCCGATTCGAAATCGAAGGGGGCTTCCATGAAAAGGCTGGTCATATTTGCCTGTGTCATGCTTGCTTATTTGAATGGATGCGCCATCATTATGGCAGCAAGCGGGAATCGTTCACCCGATGAATCCAGTATCAAAGTGGGCGCAACAAAATCCGATATTGGCTACCAATTCGGAAATCCCAAAAAAACAAAGCAACTCGATAGTGGGTTTTCCTCGTCCACGTATGTGTATAGCGTTGGAGATGAATCCAGTGGAGGCAGGGCAATAGCACATGGTGTCATGGACATATTGACTGTTTTTATTTGGGAATTGATCGGTACACCTATCGAACTCTTCCAAGGTGAAACGGAATCGGTTGAAATTAAATATGGTCCGGATGGAAGAGTCGCGTCCATCCGACGGCTCTGAATTAATGCCGAAGAAGTAACTTCCCCCACGATGTCTTCCTGGATAATTCCCTACCTCCTGCTCGGCTCGTGCACCGGCCTTCTCGCCGGCCTATTCGGAATCGGCGGGGGAGGGGTGATGGTTCCCGTCCTTACAGCCCTTTTCACTACCCAGGGCTTTTCGCCCGAACACCGGGTCCATCTCGCGCTTGGCACTTCAATGGCCGCCATCGTGCCCACGGCGGTCTCCAGCCTGCTCGCGCATCATCGGCGCGGTGCGGTGTTGTGGCCCGTCGTAGCGCGTCTGGCACCGGGAATTTTGATCGGCACCTTCGCAGGCACCTTCGCGGCCTCGCTGCTCCCTACGCGCCCTCTTGCGGTGTTCTTCGCGGTATTCATGGGCTGGGT
>CANIEU010000024.1 GCA_947466585.1 Fibrobacterota bacterium | reverse complement strand
TCAAATCGGCGCCGCTTGCGGCGGGCGTGGATTTTATGGCTGTGGCTGCGCATCCCGATGATGCGGAGTTGTTTGGCGCGGGCACCTTTCTCAAGCTGCGCGCATTGGGTCGCAAGGGTGTTTTGGTCGATGTGACCGACGGTGCCGCCGGTACGCGCGGTTCTGCCGACATTCGGGCACGTGAATCCGCCGCGGCCGCCAAGGCCTTGGGGATGACGCGTGTGTGCCTCGGCGAACCGGACGGCCGCGTGCGCAATACGCTGGAGGCGCAGTGGAAGCTGATCGCCGCCATCCGGCGTTTCCGTCCCAAGGTCATCTTCACCCACCACTTCGCGGAAGAACATCCCGACCACGGCGCCACGGCGGCGATGGTGAAGGAGGCAGTGTTTCGCGCGGGCCTGAAGAAGCTCGATTGCGAAGGCGAGCCGTTCCGTCCGGGACGCATTTTTTATTCGTTGCAATCTGCTTCCTCCGTGATGCCGTCCTTCTGCGTCGACGTGACGACGCAATGGGATGCGAAACTGCGCGTGATCCGCTGCTACGAAAGCCAGTTTCACGGTGCGTCGATGGGCAAGTATGTGGGTAAAACCGATCTCGCCACGCCGGCGTTTCTGGAGGCGGTCGAAGTGCGCGCCCGGTTTTACGGTCAGCGTATCCGCCGTCGCTATGCCGAAGCCTTTTGGTGTGAGGAGCTTGCAGAAGTCGCGGACCCGACTGCACTCGGGTTGGAGCGGTTTCCGTAAGGGTATCGACCTCCAATTGTTTTCGGTGGGTTCATTCGATTTGAACAAAAAGAGATTGTGAGCATTTTATGAACGGTCGTCCCCTTAAAATCGGCATTACTTGTCATCCTACCGTGGGCGGCAGCGGGATTCTCGCTTCGGAACTCGGCAAGTTTCTGGCCCGCCGCGGCCATGAAGCGCATTTCATCACCATGAGCGTACCGTACCGCCTCCGCGAAGAATTCAGCGAAAACATCTACTTCCACACCGTGGAGGTGGAGCCCTACCCGCTTTTCGAACACACGCCTTACAATATGGCGTTGGCCGCGAAAATGCGCGAAGTCGCGGCTTCGGAGAAGCTCGATCTTTTACATGTGCATTATGCGATTCCGCATGCGATCAGTGCGTTTCTCGCCGCGCAGATGTTGCTTCCGCAGGTTCTCCCGATCGTTACGACCTTGCACGGCACCGACATTACGCTGGTGGGTCAGGATAAAAGCTTTTTCGAGCTGACCCGCTTCGGCATCGAGAACAGCAACGCCGTCACGGCCGTGTCGGACTATCTGAAGGCGAAGACCGAAGAGGTTTTTAATCCCAAACGTGAGATCCGCCGCATCCACAATTTCGCCGACTCCGGTTTGTTTCGCAAACACCGCGGTCCGTGTCATCGATCCTCTTTCGCGGCAGAGGGACAAGTGGTTTACATGCACATGTCGAATTTTCGGCCGGTGAAGCGTGTTGAAGACGTGGTGCACGTGTTTGCGGCGGCCATAAAGGGCGGAGTGGATGGCGTTTTGGTGATGGTGGGCGAGGGGCCGACGCAGCGCTTGGCGCGCGATCTGGCGGAGAAGCTTGGCGTGTCGGCGCGGGTGAAATTCCTCGGCAACCAAATGGACGTTCCCGCAATCATGGGTTGCGGCGACGTGTTTTTGTTTCCGTCCGAAGTCGAGAGCTTCGGCCTCGCGCCGCTGGAGGCGATGGCTTGCGAGATGCCCGTGATCGCTTCCGATTCGGGCGGTATACCCGAAGTGGTGCGCCACAATGTGGACGGCTTTCTCGCCCCGGTGGGCGATGTGCAGTCGATGGGTGAGTATGCGGTCCGCTTGGGGCGCGACCCGGAGTTGCGCGCCCAGATGGGTGCCGAAGGCCGTAGGCGTGCGGTCGAGGTTTTCTCGCCCGACCATGCGGTGGACCAGTATGAGGCTTTGTACCGCGAGGTAGCTGCGCCTTAGTACTTTCCGCCGATTTTTCGGTGGCTCATTTCCGGTTGTTCCGGAAACTCCGGCAAGCGTTCCGGACGGCCAGTCGTTCCGGTCGTGTCGGTCAGTGCACCGAGGAAAGCCACCAGATCCGAGACTTCCTGAGTGTTTAGGCGTAGCGAATCGGATGGCAGGGTTTGGCCCGGCACATCCAGACCGAGCCCCGCACCGCCGCCGGCGTTGTAGAACTCCACCACTTCCCGAAGCGTGCCGAAGGCCCCATTGTGCATGTAGGGTGCGGTCAGAGCCACGTTTCGGAGCGTCGGGGTTTTGACGGCACCGATGTTTCCCGCTACCGAGACGACTCCATAACGTCCCGGATCCTTATCCAGACGGGCTTTGCGGAAATGGGGTCCTTCCGTGACGCCGATCACTTCCTTTTCGCTCTCCGTGTATTCCGGCGGAACGGTCCCGTTGAACAAGGGGGGAAAGTGGCAGGTCGCACACTTCGCCTTGCCCATGAACAAATTGAAACCGCGCAAAGCCTCGGGGCTCATGGCAAACGCTTCTCCGCGAAGGGTCTTATCGAAAGGCGCGTTCAATGCGACCAGCGAACGAACATAGGCCGCGAGGGCCTGCCGCATCTGAAGATCCGACTTTTCCGTAGAGTCCTGCGCCCCCGGAAAGGCCTTTTGGAACAGGCGTGCATACTCAGGGCTTTCTTTTATGCGCCGGACGATGTCGTGCGGGACGGCGTGCATTTCACGTTCGCTGCGCAGAACTTGCGTAGCTTGATCCTCGAGATAGATCACCGCGAGGTCGGAGAAATATCTGCTCTGCAGCGCGGCGTTGAGTAAGGTCGGTGCGTTGCGTAAGGGTGCGCCGGCGCCGTTGAAGCCGGTGCTGCGGGCGAGCCCGTCGGTGAAGGCCCGCTCCGGATGATGACAGGAGGCGCAGGCGCGTTTCCCATTGCCTGATAAAATCGGGTCGAAGAAAAGGAGGCGACCGAGTTCGCGGCGTGACTCCTTCAGGCTATCGGGGATGTTCTCGGGTGCGAAAGACCACGGATCGAATAATCCCGAGTCGAACACCGTTGCGAATCCGGGCTTGAGCGCGCGAAGATCGGTGGGCAGCGCTATGCGGAGGGCCCTTTGTGCAACTCGCAGTTGGAAGCACAGCGGGTTCAGATTTCGAACGAGGAATTCCGTGCGGTCGAATGCGTCGAAATTCTTCGCAGATCGCAGGACGTGGATGGTTGCGCGAAAGGATGAATCCAGCAGCCGAGCTTGGGGGGCGCTAGTCTTTTCAAGAGCCTTCCCATAGGCGACCGCAAATGCGCTTCGCACCCCTTCGAGGGCTTCGGCAGATTCGGTTAGCGAGAACAACGCAATGGGGGAGTCGAAACCGGAAAGTCCTTTTGTTGTGATGCGCACCGTCTCCTGCATGAGAGCGTCAAAGTAGGAGGCCTCTTCGAATTTCCGCGAGTCCACGTACATCTTCAGGTAGTTGACGCGGGCTTGCAGTCTGCGGACTTGGGCCCGCATCGCATCCCTAGTCTCAATTCGATACGCGGGATACAGTAAGCCTTCCCAAACTTGAAATCCCTCCGGCTGCTCCGGCGGGCCTCCAACTTCGTCTTCGTCCCATTCCAGCAGATCGGGACCGTTCATTTTTGCGGCGATGCCGCCGGCAAAGTATTCTGTTAGAAATTCACCGTGCTTGAACTGCCGTCTCGCCTGCTGGAAAAGGCTTCTAACCCGCACGGAATCGTTTGGATTGTTGAAGGCGCTGTCGGCTTGTACCAGCAGGGCTGAGAGAGAGTCGATGCCGTTCCGATACTCTTGCTTGGCGGCGTCAAGAGTGTTGATCGATTGGCGCCCGGTCGCCGACGTTTTCTCACATCCGGTCATCGGTATCATGGCAGAGGCGATCAGGCACGCGAGGAGGCGGTATTTCCGGACTTTTACGGTCATTTGCAAATTCCCTGAAAAAAGAAAACGCCGCGCCCCGAAGGACGCGGCGCGATCGATGAATTCTTCCAATCTAGCGCGGAAGGCCCTTGATGAGCAACACCTGGCTACCCTGACTCTCCGAGGTGGCGAGGGTGCCGCCGTCGGCGTTCTTGTAACGGCGGCCGACCCAGCTGTGCGGCTGCACCGAAAGCATGAAGACGTCGTCGTGGCCTACGGTGTTCGAAACGTCGATCAGCGCACCGTATTCCCAAGAGCCAAAGGCCGAGGTGGTCAGCGTGTTGTAGGTGGAATCGTTGACCCGGCTCATGTTGTACTTCTGGTACGCCGCTTCGCCGCGATGGTGGTTGAGCTTGAAGGCCACGGTCAGAGCTTTCGTGGCGATATTGTACTGGTAGATGTAGGCGTCGTGCGCCTCGTCACCGTACGTATTCGGATCTTCCTGAACGTACACGTAGTTTTTCGTGACCGTGATGTTGTCGGGGTTTTGGAACGTGCTGGCAGCGCCCGGACGCACGTCGCCGTCTAGAATCACTTCAAGCGTTCCGGTCAACGGGTTGGCGGCATCCAATTTGAGCCGGTAGACGCGGCCGTATTTGGTGCGCGAGGAGTCGGCATTGACGCCGGTGAACGGCTGGCCGGTGACCGCGAAATAGATGTCCCGGTGTGAGCCGGACGCCTTGCCGTAATCGAGATCTTCAACGCGGCCGAACTTGACGACTTTCAGCCCGTTGAGCAACGTGGCCATGCTGCTTTTCGTCTGGGTCGACGGGCTGGTGATTTGCTTGAACACGACGGGGTACTGAGTGCCCACAACCATAGAGCGCTCGCGGGTTACACTGTCCGTTCGGGCGAGGGCGTACAAGGATCCGTTGTCCAGATCACCCACGACATTGGAAACATACAGGGCGATTTGGCCACCGTCCGCAGCGCTGTTGTCATTGCCCATGACGATCACGGTCTTCCCGGTATATTCGGTCTTGGGCAGGGGAACCAGATTTTCGGTGTTGAAGAGCCCGAACTTGGACAGCTGCTTGGAGTTGTTGATCGCGCCGTTGGGATCAATGGCGAGGCTATAGGTACCGCGGTCGATGCCGGATTCCGCGCCGCTGAGGAACAAGGGGCCGAATCCGTGCTCGGCCTGGGTGGCCATGGTGCCCGAACAAAGGCGCGAGTTGCCCGTGGTCGAGTTGAGGATGTACTCGCCTTTCACCGGCTTGAAGGTTTTGTCGAGGGTGATCCGTGAGACCGCCCAGTTGTCTTCGTTGTTCACCAGGTAGGTAAAGGTTCCGTCCGAATTTTTAATGAGACCGGCGCCGTCGGCCGAACCGCCAAAAATGTAGGAGGGGGACTGGGCAAGGGTGTCATCGCTGCTCAGCAGGGTGTACACGCTCACGCCGGACAACTGCGCTTCGGCGAACGCCGGAGTAGACGAATACGCCTTGATGACCGCAGGCGACTTGCTGTCGGAGTCGTCGAAGCCGAGACAGCCTACGATGCTTGCGCTGGTTGCACCTACAACGAGAATCGCCAAGCCGAAAATTCCGGCGAGCTCGATCTTGTTATTTGAAAAATTCCGTTTCATGACGACCGTCCTTGAGTTGATTTCAATAGGGTGGATTGTAAAGCACGCACCCGGATGAGGAACATTTATTCCACACCGGTTATCGTGACAAGAAGAGAGCCAACGATTGTTTCAGTCGTCTTACTCCAGCATTACCCGGATGTTGTGCTTGTGTTTCCCATTGACGAGAGACTTGATGTTCAATCTCAAATATTGGGGCGTCGGAATTGGAGAATAACCCGGTCCGGGTTGGACGCAGGTACGGTCACGGGAACCGGCGTGAGGGGGTTTGCGGCAGGTCCGTTTGCAACTTCTCCGTCCAACCGGAAGCGGGAACCATGGCAGGGGCATTGGATGCCATCTACGGTCGGCGGGTTTACCATGCAACCGGCATGCGTGCAAATGGAGGAGAACACGTTTAATTCGCCGTTTTGCTGCCGCGCCAGAATCACGGAAAATTCCGCTCCTTCGGCGATTACCGTTTCTTGAAGCGCGCCGCCGGGCGATTGCAAGGCGGCGTAGTTCTCCTGCGTCAAATCGAGGGTAACGCTCACGGTATGAAAGCCCGAAGGGGGTGGAGGCGGCGACTCCACGGGGGTCGCGGATTCATCTCCGGTGCATGCCCCGAGCGATAGGCCGGAAGTGCTGCAAGCCAAAAAGACTGCATATTGCCCGGCCCGCTTCAGAAAGGTTCGGCGAGAAATTTCCGGCTGGAGAAATTGAAAGAAGACCCGATCCGGATTCCGCATAGGCGGAAAACTAGGGAGCGGAAATTACCGAATCGTTGCGAAGCCGCCGCGGGAACCGTACCGACCCAAAAAAAAGAGCCCGCAAGGATTCCCGACTCCCGACTTTTCGATTAAAAAGTTGGAAACGAATTTTATGATCGGTAATACATCTTGAACCCGGTGTCCGGGAATGTTCCGGATCAGTTCAGTGCGTCCGCCACTGCCGCACCGACAGCGGAGGCGGTGATGCGACGATGGCTCGCATTCCACGTGACGGCGCCGTTCTTGAACACCAGAACCTGCGGAGATTCATGGCGGATTCCGGTCGTCGATTCCAGCTCTTGCGATGCCGGGCGGGAAGAGATCACATCGACGATGCGAACATCCGTATCCGGGTTGGCGATCCGGAGAAATGCATTCATTTCATCGAGCGCGATTGCGGACAGATCACAGATCGGGCTGTGTTTATACACGACGACCGTTCCGTTCAGGGAGTCCTGCAGCGCGCGATCCGCGTCTTCAGGAGTGAATAGGTTTCGGAAAACAGCCGACACGGTTACAACGAACCCTTGGTCGACGGAATACCCGTGACGCGGCGCGAGGGGGAGACCGCCATTGACAGGGCGCGTGCGAAGGCCTTGAACAAGGCTTCGGCGCAGTGATGGGAATTGCTTCCGCGCAGCAGATCGAGATGCAGGTTCATGCGCGCGTTTTCGGCCACGCTCTGAAAGAAATGCTCGACCAGTTCGCTGTCGAGGTTGCCGAGCTTCGGCGAAGGGATCGACGCGTTCCATTCGAACGACATGCGACCCGAAAGATCGAGGCAGCAGCGCGCCAAAGCTTCGTCCATGGTGACATAGTAGAAGCCATAGCGTTCGATGCCGTTTTTATCACCTAACGCCTCACGTAGGGCCTCGCCCAAACAGATCGCGATGTCTTCGGCGCTGTGGTGCATGTCGATGTGCCCGTCGCCCTTGCAAACCACGGTGAGGCCAAAGCCTCCATGTTTGCGGAACAGGTCGAGCATGTGGTCCAGGAAACCGGAACCCGTGTCGATCGGTCCTTCCACGGCGTTGTCGAGATCCAGCGTGAGCTCGATCCGGGTTTCCTTGGTGTTTCGCGAAAGCGTTGCGTGGCGCATGGGAGTTCCGGCGAAAAAGTGAATAAGCGCGGTGTTAGTAGGCGATTTTGTCGCCATCCACCTTGAAACGGCGATGGGTCGGGATCAGGGACGTATCGCCCAGAAACACCCGTACGCTGCCAAGGGAGCTGGTGATGAAGACGATGCTGTCGGTGTGCGAGAACTCGATCGACTTGTGGCGACGGAGCGTGCGCGACCTTTCCCGATCGCCCGTTGGAAAGGCCCGCAGCCAGACGCTGTCGGTGATCGCCTGAATGCGCACGTGCGTCGTCCGATATTCCGCATGCGTGGCGGCGCTGTCGCGCGATAGACTGTCGGCGCCGGTGCTGTCGGGGCCCGGGAGGGAAAGCGAGTCGCCCTCGGGAACGGGATCGATGCTGAGCAATGTATCGGAATTCGTCGCCGGGGCTTCCGGGCCGGGTTCGGGTGCCGAGGTGTTGACCTTACCCATGATGAGGAGCAAGATGAACAACAGAACCGCGAGCAGCAGAATGAAGATTTGCTTGTGCGCCTTCGCGTGCGTTCCGGAATCGTCCTTGTAGGGCGATACCTGAATCGAAGGCGCATCCTGGCCGCCCATTTCGTCGGCATAGGCCTTCAGAAGTTCTTTGGGATCGAGATGCAGCGGTCGGGACAAAGAAACCAGCGTGGCGCGCACGTAAGGAGCCCCCGCCAATTTCTCGTACTGCCCGGCCTCAAGCGCTTCGAGCAAGGCGGGGGAGATGCGGAGATCGGCGGCGAGCTTGGCGACGGGAATGCCCGCCTTTTCGCGCGCCTCGCGCACGCGGCGTCCTGCACCGATGACCGGGAGAACAGATTCCGAGGCCGACGTTGCTTCGATCGCCTCAGAAGCCTCCGACGGTTTGGACGATTGCGGTGATTCGGGCGTCGAGTTTTCGTTGTCTTCCATGAGTTGCCTGTCGTTTTCCCGGTGAGTGAGGGAAACCGTCGCGCCCTTCCTCCCGCTTCCCGGAAGTGCCGCGGCACGATGGCGGCGACCCGGTTTCGGTCAGGATTTGCAGGAGGATTTCCCCAAGGGGAAATGTACTCGGAAATGTACTCGGTTAGGTCGCCCGGGAGGGAGCGAGCAGGTGCAGCGTTTTCTGGATGGGAAGGCCCATCACGTTGAAAAAACAGCCGTCGATTTTTTCCACCAAAAAGGCCCCGCGACCTTGCACCGCATAGGCACCTGCCTTGTCCATGGGTTCGCCGCCCTGCACGTAGGCTTCCAGATCGGACAGGTTCCAACTGGCGAAGGTCACCTCGCTGCGTCCGGTAGAGGATCCGAGCCGCTCCCCGCCGCGCGCCAAGGCGACACCGGTGAACACCCGATGGGTGCGTCCGTGGAGGCGCGACAACATCGCTACCGCATCCGCGGCATCCACTGGTTTGCCGAGAATTTCCCCGTCGAGCTCGACCAAGGTGTCCGAACCTAGGACGAGGGCCTCCGGCCGGAGGCGGCTGATCTCGAGCGCTTTTTTCAACGCGAGAAATTCAGGCACGCGCTCCGCTTCCATACCCAACGGCGGCGTTTCATCGGTGTCGGCGGCTTGCACGGTGAAGTCGAATCCCAGCATCTCCAGAATCTGGCGACGGCGGGGAGATTGGCTGGCGAGTACGAGCGGATGGGTGAGAGCGAACATGGGGGAGAAGATAGTGAAGAGTATACGGTTTACAGTTTACGGTAATTTCGGAGGAGCTTTTTTCACTCAATTGTGAACCGTCTACTGTTCACTCTATACTGTGATCTAACCGCGCAACGGCCGCGTGTCGCGGGTTTCGAGCTTGATGTCTGGAAGGTCAATGATGCGGATCACGAAGTACCACCCTTGCGAAATGCCCACCGGCGTCCAGCTGAAGTTCATGCGCCAGCAATGGATGGTGCGCTCGAACCCGAAGTTGTGACGCGAGAACTCGCCTTCCGTGAAATTGTATTCGGTATCGTAGGTGACGTTCCACTCCTTGGTGGGATTGAACTTGAGACCTGCGGTGGCTTGGTGGGTCTTGGTGATCTCAAAAATTTCGGAGGTGCCGAAGAATCGCTCCGCCGGGTTTCCGCCGCCGGTGGAGCCGACGCGCCGCGCCCGAAAATCGAATCCGTAATTCAGGTTCGCAGACCAAGGCGTGCTTTCGAAATCATCGGTCGGTAGTCCGCGCGTGTCACGCAGGCGCAAACCGCTGTTGAGTCCGCCGCCGACGGCGATTCCTTTTCGCCATCTGAAGCCCCAGCTCTGCAGCGTCGGCGCAATGGCCTCGTTGGCGGGCGAACCCGCGGTGCCCTGATCGTAGCCGGTGGGGTCGCGATACTGGTCGTACACGGAGTGCACCGCGCTCACCGTGAAAGCCACGTTTCGTGTTAGGTACAGGTTGACCGTACTGGTGATGTCGGACCAGGGCCGCACGTCTTGGGCGAAGTTGTAGGAGGTCGAGCTGCTGGCCGTGAGCAGCTTGTACCGTTCGGGTTTCTTCGCCTGCGCGGCGGTGTCTCCCGACTTTGCGCCTGTCGAGCCGGGCGCCGCGATCTTGAGATCGATATCGTTGCCGAGGCTCAGTCCGACCGACTTCTGCTCGTTTTGGTACGGGCTTCCGCCGATGCGCGGATTGGTGAACAGGCGGCGGTTGGAATCGATCTGCGGTGCATAGGTGAATGACAGCGAGGGCGTCAGCGTGTGGCGCACGGCCGAGACGCGGCCGAACCAAGGGCGCTCGTCCGCTTGCGCGATACCGTAGATCGTAGTGCCGGCGCTGACGGACGCGTTCCATGCGGCGAAATATTGGCCGTAGCCGCCCGCCGCCGGATCGAAAACGTCGCGGTACGGGTTGGCCGTATCACCGGTCCGCTCGCCCGCCGACCACAGTTGCGACACGTTGAGCGAAGGGCTGAGGTTGATGTATTCGAAGGCGGTGTATTTGCCCGCGAGACTGGCGTTGTCGGCATACCCCATGTAGGTTACGGAATCGCCGCGGGTGTTTCCCACCGTCGGTTGGATCACCTGATTGATGTTGAAGCGGTTGCCGTACGTCCAGGTCCAACTGCGATACCACGGGTCCTCACCCGTGGTATCGGGCTCGTCCTCCGAAACGGGCACCACCGGCCCCGAGGCGCTGTAGGAAATGTTGGGAATGTTGCGGTTGATGTATTTCTGCGTGAGGTTGTAATCCTGCGACGCGTCCACGTTGAGGACGCCGTTGTTCTTGTCGAACTGGCGGCGGTAGCCGAGATTCGCGTTGGCGGTTTGTTGCAGACGGTCCGCTTCGTTCAGGGCGTTGTTCTCGACGATATCGGGATCGGATTGCAGGCGACCGCTACCCTTCAGGGTTTGACGTCCGTCGGGCGTGATGTTGAGGTCATTGCGGAAGTCGACGTATCCACCGGCGCGGCTGGGCTCGAATTGGGGCACGTAGAGCTTGCCGCCCACGGTTCCGCTCCACACATAACGCTTGTTCCACTGATAGTTGGCGTTGAAATTGGTCTGGTCGAAAGTACCCCGCTGCCCTTCCACCACGTCTGCGGAAACGAGCAGGTCGTGGTAATCGCTGAGGGCCCAATAATATCCGAGGTTCTGAAGGTAGAAGCCCTGTGACTGGTCGCCACCGAACTTGGGTTGCAGCAGACCCGAGCGGCGACCCTTGCCGAGCGGCATCACCATCATGGGCAGCACGGCGACGGGCACTTCCGCGATGTTCATCACGATCGGCCCCGAGAGCGCTTGGGCGTCGGGCCGCACGATCATGCGGCGAGCATAAAAGTGGTAGTGCGGCACGGGCGTAACGTCGCAGGTGGTGACATCGGCCCGGGCGATGTACACCCCGCCTTCCGGCTGACGGCGCACCTCGTTGCCGTAAAAGGTTTGTCCGTCTTTTTGCGACGAGCCGTAATACACCGTACCGACCCGATTCTTGAGGTTGTACCGCATCTGGTACCCGAGCAATGTGGGGTTGAGAGGGTCCTCGATCTGCGGAGCGCCGAAGGCCTCCACGATATCGTCGTCGGAGTGGTAAACGATCGAATCGGCACGTAGAATGGAGCCCTTGTACTTCAGCATCGCGCCATCGGTCAGCGAAAAACGGTCGCTGCGGAATCGGATCCGCGCTGCGGAGTAGGTCACAGTGTCTCCCGAGGTGTCCGCCGCCAGGGAGGCGACCCGAAGACTGTCCGCTCGCACCGCCTCGGCCAGCGTCAGGGAATCCGCCGCCGAAAGCTTCAGGCGCACGGGGGCTTGGGCAAACAGGGGTGCGGCCGCCAAGGCGATCAGGAGGCCGGTCAAGGCGGCGGAAAGGACGGCGATTTTGCGCGGCATTTGCAGATAGTTAAGGTAGAAAGGGGCGCGCCCGATGGGTCCGAGGTACCCGGTGATCCCGCCGGGGTCCGGGTTCCGGGATCAAGGCCCCGAAGATCGGATCGTAATTCCCCCTTGCAGTGCGTTCCGGTTTCCGGCAGGCCAGCAGGGAACCGTGACCGCGGCGTCGAAGATCCACCGCTTGCTGCCGCGCCATCGCAGGCCCAGTCGGGCGATCCCTTCCAATCGGTCCTCGGCATCGGTTTCCAGACGCATTCCCGGGGTCAGGCGCAGCGCGCCCCACGCCGGTTCGGCGCCGAGGAATCCCCCGGTACGGAGCGGACCTGCGGTGTTCCAAGCGCGCCATACGGCGACCCTCCAGTGCGGAAAGGATTCGAGTTGCGATCCCGCTTCGAAATATCGGTAGAGCTGTGTCGGCCCGGTAGCGGTTTTCCTGCTGCGGAACGTGGCGTCCAAATCGAGTCGCAGGTCATTACGGCGCGAGGTGGTGGTGGCCCGAACTCCCTGCCGCGTGGTGCGTGCTTCCGGGTTCCACACGCGCCAGATCTCGCCGCGTACGGTTCTGGTTTCCCGGGCAGGCCGTTGGGAAGCCGTCGCCGGTGCCGGTCTGATGGACCACTTTCCGCTCAGTCGCGCTTCACCCGCGCCCCAGGACGGATCTTCCGAGTCCGGCGCCACCGCATAAACTTCCTCTGCGGAGAGAGCCGGGTCCCATGCCGATCGCCACCCCCGGTCGCGTTGCCGCATGGAAAAAGTCAGGTCCGCATCGTCGTCAAATCGGTGTCGCACTTGCAGCGCATAGAGATTTCCCGCATCCGACCTTGCGGCACGGTCCGATTCCGTGCGCGCAACCTGCAGGGCGAAGGTATTCCCTGAAAATGCGGCCGAAGAAAAGCCCGCAGCCGCCAACCGTTCCGAAAGCGTGTCGGAATTGCCGCGTGTAATGCGCGTCTCGGAAAGGTGAATCATCAGGGTTCCCGATAGCGGCGCCGGCAACCCGGCCGGCTTGAAGGATGCACCCGCCGCGGCATGTCGCAGGTTCCAGGCCGGCTGCCACGGGGGCTCGCGGCCGGTTTCCACCGGGTTCCACGCGCGCAGTGCATACGAGCTCCAACCGTCTTGCTGTACGCCTGCGGCGAGCCCTTGCGGCAGCGCACTGGCGGCGTCATCAGCATGCGCCGGCGTCCAGCCGACAGGCAGCGTGCGATGGGGAAGGCCGTTCGGCCAGAGTGAAAGCTTCGCGTCCGTAAGATCCCCGCCGAGCAGCTTCCATCCGTGCCCGCTCCAACCCAGCCGTCGTCGCGTGAGGCTGTCGCCGCGCACCTCCATGCGGTGTTCCCACCCATTATTGACCCCACGAGTACGCAAGATGGACCGCGTGTTTTGCGTGGAAGAACGGGAAATCGAGAGAACGGTTGAAGATCGAGTCTGCAGGAATTCCGCTTCGTCCGAGTCGCTTTGGAAAAGCAACGCCTCGTCCACAACATCCTGTGGTCCGGTCGCGATTTGTTCCGGATCGCAGTCTGCGCCGGCAACGCGGGCCGAAGGGGAGAGCAAACCGGAAAAGAAGTCGACCCCTTCCCAACCTTCATCCGAGCAAGGAAAACGCGTCGGGGAAACGGAATCCGAATCGGCTTCCCACTCTTCCGCAAAGGCGGGGTTGACGCAGGCAAGGAACATTCCCATGCCGATGAAAAGCGGGCCGAACCGGAAGCTGCGAAATGAGGGAGGCATGGCCCGGGCAAGGTACGGCGCGTCCGCAACCTCCGCAGCAGGCCCGATTGACCGAAGTCACACATTCGTGGATTTATTTTGACGGGTTTTACAGGCCATTTTTGCACTTTTCCCGGCATGTCTCCTTCCGCACCTTCCGGTTCACATTCCGGCCTGACTCGCGAAGCCTTGTTTCAGAATGTCCGCACCCTCGTGGTCAAGGTGGGTACGCGCGTTTTGTGCAATGATGACGGCCTCGACGAGACACGGCTCGCGCACCTGACCGCGGGTCTCGCCGCATTGCACGACCGCGGTTATTCCACGGTGCTGGTGACTTCGGGCGCAGTGGGTGTGGGCATGGGTGCGCTTGGCTTTGCCCAGCGGCCGACCGCGCTGGCCGAAAAGCAGGCCTGTGCCGCCGCCGGTCAGATCCGCCTGATGCAGCGGTATTCCGATCTCTTCCGCGCCCGCGGCAAAACGGCGGCGCAAATCCTGCTCACCGGCGAGGATCTGCGCGACTCCGTGCGCTTCAACAACATTCGCCAGACCGTGCGCGTGTTGCTTGAGCGCGGTGCGATTCCGATCGTGAACGAGAACGACACGGTGGCCACCGAAGAGATCAAGCTCGGCGACAACGACAAGCTTTCTGCAGACGTCGCGCAATTCCTCGAAGCCGATCTGCTGGTGATCCTCTCCGACGAAGAAGGGTTGTACGACAAGAACCCGAAGAAACACAAGGATGCGCGACGCATCGCCTTGGTGGAACGCATCACTTCCGAGATTTTACGGCTCGCGGACGCCGCTCCGGGCTCAGGTGTGAGCACGGGCGGCATGAAGTCGAAACTCACGGCCATCCGCCAGGCGGTGGAAGCGGGCACGCCCGCGGTTTTGGCGCGCGGCGACGGCGCGAACCTGCTCGATATCGTGACCGGCAAGGATACCGGAACGCTGTTTCTTCCGCGCAAGCGCATCGACCGCAAACAGCGCTGGCTGGCGTTCGTGACCAAACCCAAGGGAACTCTCACCCTGGATGCTGGTGCGGTCAAAGCCCTGCAAAATCCCAATGCGGGCAAGCGCGGGAGCGTGTTGGCTGCGGGCGTTCGCAAAGTGCAGGGCAAATTCGTGGCGGGTGATTTCGTGGAACTGTGCGGCCCCGACGGCGAGATCGTGGGGCGCGGGCGGGTGTCGTATGCGTCGACCGAAGTCGAAAAGATCAAGGGGCGCAAGAGCAGCGAGATTGCTGCGGTGCTCGGTCGTGAAGGGCGCGGAGAGGTGATCCACCGCGATCGCCTCGCGGTTTACTAAGCGCCGGACATTATTCGCGGATTCCGTTACAACGGAAGCAAGTTTTCGCGTACGGCCTTTACCTCCCGGTAAGATACGGAGTCTGCCGCAATTTCGGACGGGCTTCGCGCCGTTTTCGTGCAGGTCGCGAAGCCGTTTCCATCGAGCGTATTCGCATTGCACCCTGTGACCGTTGAATCGTTCCATGCGACCCGGAGGTAGGTCAGCACGCCGGTGATCTGCACATCGGTGAGATTGTCCGCAAACGCGGGGGAAGTGCCGGTATACCACTGGCCGTTGACGAACAGCGAGTCTGTGATGCCGCCGAGCGCAATTTCGATGGACTTGTTTCGGTTGGCCAGGAGGTAATCTGCGCTCGCAAGCGGCGGTGTGGCGCCTGCGAATCCGCGACCCTTCACGCCATGGCAGCCCAGGCAGTTGAGGTTGTAGACCGTCGCGCCGGTGTCGAGAAGCTGGGTACGTCGGGCATCGAAACGCAAGAGCGCCGCTTGGCTGAAGGTCTGTCCGTAGGCATTGCTCACCAGACACCGGTACAGCGTGCTGTCGTAGTAGGAAATGACGCCGGGAAGGGTAAGGGTCGCCGCGTTTTTGCCCTCCAATAGAAAATCATCGCGATACCATTGGTAGGCGAGATTCTCGCCCGTCGCAGTCACGCTGAACACCGCTGTGCCGCCTGGCAGCAAGGCCGCAGAAACCGGCTGAGAGAGGATCACTGGCGGTTGTGCCGATAGGGATACAT
>CANIEU010000023.1 GCA_947466585.1 Fibrobacterota bacterium | reverse complement strand
TGCTCCCTGATGGAAGTGCTCATCGTTCTGATTCCCGTTTCGATCGTGCTGGCGGCCGGCTCCGTAGTCGCATGCCTGTTCGCGATCCGCGGGGGACAGTTCGATGATCTGGAGAGCCCGCCCTGGCGGATACTCTTCGAAGACCGCAAGGCAACCGGCGTTCCGCTGGTTTCCGAGCCCTCACTCCCGGTCGGGAGCGGGGGGAGTCTGCAGAATGCGAATCGAGTGTTGAACAAGGTGAATGTTACAGAAACCGATACATCCCTGAGCGCGAATGCGCGGAGGAGTGCCCCGATATGATTATGGTGCGATATAACGACAAGATTGTGAAATGGTTCCTCATTGCGACCCTCTTCTGGGGCGCGTTGGGCATGACCGCGGGCGTGCTGCTGGCCCTGCAGCTCGCCGACTGGCATTTGAACTTCGGGCTGAAGTGGATCACCTTCGGCCGCCTGCGGCCGATTCACACCAATGCGGTGATCTTCGCCTTTGCTGGCAACGCCATCTTCTGCGGGGTGTACTACTCCACCCAGCGGTTGCTCAAGGCGCGATTGTTCAGCGACGTGCTCTCCTGGATTCACTTCTGGGGTTGGCAGCTGATCATCGTGTTGGCGGCGTTGAGTTTCTCCTTCGGTATCACCACGGGCAAGGAATACGCCGAGCTCGAGTGGCCGATTGATATCCTCGTCGCGGTGGTGTGGCTGATCTTCGGCTACAACTTCTTCGGCACCCTTGTGAAACGGCGCGAGAAGCACATCTACGTTGCCCTGTGGTTCTACATCGGCACCATCGTGACCATCACGGTTCTGCACGTGGTGAACTCGCTCGCCATTCCCGTTTCGCTCACCAAGAGCTATCCGATCTACGCGGGCGTTCAGGATGCGCTGGTCCAGTGGTGGTACGGCCATAATGCCGTGGGCTTCTTCCTGACCACCCCGTTTCTCGGGATGATGTATTACTTCGTTCCCAAGGCAGCGGGGCGTCCGGTGTACTCCTACCGGCTCTCGATCATGCATTTCTGGGCTCTGGTGTTTCTTTACATCTGGGCCGGTCCTCACCACCTTCATTACACGGCGCTTCCCGACTGGGCGCAATCGCTCGGCATGGTGTTCTCCGTGATGTTGCTCGCACCCTCGTGGGGTGGCATGATCAACGGTCTGTTGACCCTGCGCGGTGCGTGGGACAAGCTGCGTGTCGATCCCGTGCTTAAGTTCTTCGCCGCAGCTATCACGTTCTACGGCATGTCCACGTTCGAAGGCCCGCTCATGGCCATCAAGAGTGTCAACGCCCTCTCGCACTACACGGACTGGACCATTGGGCACGTGCACAACGGCGCGCTCGGCTGGGTGGCGCTCATGATCTTCGGCATGTTGTACTGGCTGGTGCCGCGCATGTGGGGCAGGCGTTTGTATAGCACGGCCATGGCCAACGCCCACTTCTGGCTCGCGATGATCGGCATTCTCTTTTATATCACGACCATGTGGGCCGCGGGCATTACCCAAGGCCTGATGTGGAAGGAATTCACGGCAGACGGTTTGCTGGCCTACCCTTCCTTCCTCGAAACCGTGACCAAGCTGAATCCCTACTACTGGGGCCGTGCGCTGGGTGGAATCCTGTTCCTTTCGGGCATGATTCTGGCGATCATCAACCTCGCGAAAACCGCCGGTGGCGGCAAATTCACCGAAGAGGAAGTCAGCCTTCCGGGTACGCCTCCTGCAGTGCAGAACATCCCGCATTGGCATGCCGTACTGGAGCGCAAGCCCTTGGTGCTGGCCGCGGTTTCACTCGTGGTGATCTCGATTGGCGGCATCGCCGAGTTGCTTCCCACGTTCCTCGTGAAAGGCAACGTGCCCACAATTGCCTCGGTCAAGCCTTGGAGCCCTCTCGAACTCACGGGCCGCGATATCTACGTACGTGAAGGTTGCTACACCTGCCATTCGCAGATGGTGCGTCCCTTCCGCGACGAAGTCGCCCGTTACGGCGAGTACTCGCGCCCGGGAGAATTCATCTACGATCGTCCGTTCCAATGGGGCTCCAAGCGCACCGGCCCGGATCTCCATCGCGTAGGCGGCAAGTACAACCATCTGTGGCATCTGCGCCACATGGAGGACCCGCGTGTGACCTCGCCGGGTTCGATCATGCCGTCCTACGCCTTCCTGTTGCGTGATGAGCTCGATCTTAGTTTGCTTCAGCGCAAGATCCATGTGCTGCGCCAACTCGGCACGCCGTATACGGATGCAGAAGAGACGGGAGCCGTCGAAATTGCCCGCACCCAGGCTGCCGGAATCGCCGCCGAGCTGGAACGCGATGGAGCGCCCGGAATGGGAGATCGCGAAATCATCGCCGTGATCGCCTACTTGCAGCGCCTCGGCACCGACATTAAAAAGGCAGGTCCCCTGTGATGCGCATCGTCATGGAACAGGCAGGACTCACGTTCTGGCCTGCCTTCTCGCTGGTCATTTTTCTCGTGGTCAGCTTCGCCACGCTGGTTTGGATTTATCGTCCGGGCTCGCGCGACTTTTACCGGAAAATGAGTGATCTCGCCCTAGAGGACGGACAGGACGGATCGCGTACGTCGCCTAAAACACCCAAGCCCTCCGCGGAGGAATGATCATGCAACCCAAAGACGAAGTCATCGACCACGGTCAGGATTACGACGGCATCAAGGAATACGACAATCCGCTGCCGCGTTGGTTCCTGATGATGTTTTACATCACCATCCTGTTCTCGTTCTGGTACATGGCCTATTATACCGCCAAAACGGAAGCCATATCCAAGGCCACCGGGGTGAGCCGTAACCTCGCATGGTCCGGAACACGCTTTGTCGCGCAGCAAAAGGCTGCTGATGCCGGCAAAGGGGTATTTACCGCGCCCACGGGGGAGGGGCTCGAAAAGTTCCTCCGCGATCCCGCCAACATCGCGCGCGGCGAAGCCTTGTTCAAGGCCAACTGCGTGGCCTGTCACGGCGAACACGCACAAGGTATCGTCGGGCCCAATCTGACCGACAAGTTCTGGATCCATGGTGGATCGCGCGAGCAAATCGTGTCGACTCTCACCACCGGCTGGCCGGAAAAGGGCATGCCGGCCTGGGGGCCGACTCTGGGCCCTGAAAAGGTGCACTGGTTGGCCTCCTACGTGCGAAGCGTTCATGGCCGTAACGTGGAAAATCCGAAAGCGCCGCAAGGAGTCGAGGAAGAGGAAGACGATTAAGTAAGGCCAGTGCGGGACGACGCAGGCTCCTCGTCCCGTTTTTTTCAGGTCCGAACCGCGAGCCTTCCTAAGGTTCCGGAGATTCGGCTTGGGATTTTAATCCGGAATTTGAACCCGGCAATTTGATCCAAACAGGTGGTAAAAAGTGGATTCGACAACAACACCGGAAACGCCTAACGAGACGCCAAACGAAACGTCAAGGCGTCCTTCGGTTGCCCAGGCACTCCGCCTCGGCGAGAACAATACCCAACCCACCATCGGCGCGGGGGGGAAACGGAACTGGGTCTATCCTCGGGAAATAAAGGGCTTTCTCACACGTCGTCGCAACCTCGTCGCGTGGGTGCTCCTCTTCGTGTATCTCGGGATCCCGTGGCTAACATGGGAAGGCGTTCCCGTGCTCCAGGTGGACGTGTTCGCCCGTCGCCTCGCCCTCCTCGGCCATTACTTCTATGCGCAAGACATCCGGCTGTTTCTTCCCGGTGGTTTGGCGTTCATCGTTTTCGTTTTCCTGGTGACCGCTAAATGGGGCCGCGTCTGGTGCGGCTGGGCATGTCCCCAAACCGTATTCCTGCAGTTCGTGTTCGCCCCGGTGGAAAAGTGGATTGAGGGACGCGCTTCCACCCGCCGTGCCCGCGATGCCGCCGGATTCTCCTTCGACTGGGCATGGCGGAAAATCGCCAAGAACGTGGCCTTCTTCGGAATTGCCACGTTGATCGGAAACACCGCCCTGGCGTATTTCTGGGGGCGCGACAACGTGCTCTGGGCGCTCAGCAACTCGCCCGCGACCAATCCTGCAGGCTTTGCCTTCGTGGTCGCGTTCACATTGGTTTTTTATTGGGTCTTCGCGTTCTTCAAGGAACAAGCCTGCGTCCTGATCTGTCCTTATGCGCGGCTCCAAAGCGTGTTGCTCGATGAACGCAGCTTGATCGTGGGATACGACGCCAATCGCGGCGAACCGCGCGGCCGCAATGCGGCGGGCTTACCCGGCAAGCGGGAAGGCCTCGGCGATTGCGTCGACTGCAACCAGTGCGTGCAGGTCTGTCCGACCGGCATTGACATTCGTCAGGGGGTACAACTCGAGTGCATCGCCTGCACCCGGTGCATCGACGCCTGCGACATGACCATGAAGGCGTGGAAAAAGCCGGTTGGCTTGATCCGCTATGCCTCCCTTTCCGAACTCGAAGGCAAGCGCGTTGGGGGCGCACGCAAGCGCCTGATCGTCTACGGGGCCTTGATGACCGTGCTGGCCTCGCTATCGGTTTACCTGCTGGTGACCCGTCCAGAGATCAGCATCGATGCGCTCCGTCAAGGTCGTTCACCTTATCAAATGCTCGGCGAAGATTCGGTCGTGAACACCTTTACGCTGAACTTGCGTAATAAAGGTACGATGCGTCGCGATATCGAAGTTGTCTTTGCCGGCCCCGCGGCCGATGCGAATATGCAACCGGGTGGAAAATCCGCCCTGTTCACGGTGCATCATGATTGGGAGGGCCGCCGTTATTCGCTTGGATCGGGACAACGGCGTACACTGCCGTTCCATGTTACGGCGCCACGTAGCGTTTTCCAAGGCGGAAAACGTGAGGTTATGTTCCGTCTCAACGACGGTAAGGAATCATGGGATTTCAAGGTTTTGTTGGTCGGACCCTTCGGCAACGTCGGTCCGGCGGCGCATTGAATCTCCGTCGCAATCAAGCAAGGTAAGGATGGTACGCATGCGGGTTCCCGCCTGGATGATATTTCTCGGAACGGTCGCGCTGATTTCCATGTCGGCCGGCATCGGTTTGGTCATCGTCTCGGGCCGCAGCAAGCATGTTTTGGTGCGCGAGGACTATTACCGCGAGGGATTGCAGCTCGACGCCCACCGCGCGCGCGAAGCCGTGTTTGATTCGCTCCGGCTCACCCTTTCGCTTCGCGAAGAATCCGGTGCCTTGTTGTTGCAAGCCGATGAAAGGTCGACCACGCCTGCGAGCGCGACTGCCGGTCGGGAACGCCTCGAAGCCCTCGATCTCGTGGTGCAACTGCGCCGTCCCGACGACGTATCCGCCGATATTGATTTCCCCCTGACGCTTGCGTCCACAAAACCCCTGTTGTGGGTGGCCGACGCCAAACCGCTGCGTCGCGGTCGCTGGAACGCGCTTGCGGTGTTTTCCGACTCCGTCGCTCCGCGCGCCGAGGCCGCTCTGATCATGGATGCCGCGGGGGAAACGAAGGGTCCATGATCCAATCCGTTTCTCCTTCCGTTACGACTTCCGTGACGGGGATCGTTTCCGATTCGACCGCTTGCACCCATTGCGGGGCGGACCTGCTGGGCGCGGGATTCGCCGGTACCGGCTCCGAGCGGTTTTGCTGCGAAGGTTGCCGGGTGGTGCACGGAATATTGGCCGGCACCGAAGGGGGAATGTATTACGATCTGATGGGTCAGGCCGGCGCTAAAGCCCCGCGAGCGGGTATCTCTCCCGACTACAAAGCCTTTCTCGACGGATTGCGCGATCCCGAAGCCCTGCGCCGCATCGGGCGCTGGGAGGGCGGCACCCATCGGTTGACGCTCGAATGTTCCGATCTGCAATGCGCCGCCTGCGGTTGGCTGATGGAGCGCGTGCTGGGAGAAACACCCGGCGTTCTGGATTACGAAGTCGATTTCGTGCATGGCGAAATGAACGTGCGTTACGACGCCGGTCGCATCCTGCTTCCCGAAGTGTTGGAGGGTATCGGGCGTTACGGATACGCCTTTAAACCGAAATCGGCCACGGCCGTGCGTCCCGCGCTCGACCGGGGCGCCTGGATGCGGCTTGCCGTGGCCGCCGCCTGCTTCATGAATGCCATGGCCTTTGCGATCGGACCCTATCTCGGCATCACGCACGGCATGGACGCCGGATGGATGCGCACGCTCGGACTCTGGAGTTTTCTGAGCGCGTTGCCGGCGGTGTTTTATTCCGCATTTCCGTTTTACCAAGGCGCTTGGAGGGCGTTGCGCGGGCGGGCCTTCACCATCGATGTCACCGTCACGCTCGGCATCATTCTCGCTTTTTCCGTTTCGCTTGCCTCCACGATCTCGGCTGCGCGCGGCGGAGAGATCTCCTTCAACTTTTCCGACACCTTGGCGGGATTGGTTTTCTTCCTTCTCTTGGGCCGCTACGCCGTGCGCCGCTTCGAAGGCGGATTGATGCTTCGCAGCCGCTGGCACGAGGCCTTGAGTCCGGATGCGGTTCGCGTGGTTGCCGCCGACGATTCTGTGGGGTGGACGCCGCTCGACCAGGTCGGTGTCGGCGATGTCGTGGAAGTTGTGGCGGGCGAATATCTCCCGATCGACGGAACGGTGGAGAGTGGGGGAGGAGAAACCGACACGGCCTTCCTGACAGGTGAAGATCGTCCCCGCACCCACAACACCGGCGATTTTCTTTTTGCGGGTTATCGCTATCTCGGCGGCGAGGCGCACGCACCGCTGCGTTTGCGTGTGGTCAATCCCCACCAACGCACCCGTGCAGCCGGGCTCCGCCGTTCGCTCGAATCGCTGGCGGCACGCAAACGCACCCGCAACATCCGGCGCGAACGGGTTGCGCTCGGATTTACGCTCACGGTGATCGCCGCGGCCATGGGTGCCCTCGTTCTGCATTGGAGCGCCGGCTGGCAATCCGCGCTTGTGAGTGCGGCGGCGGTGTTCATCGTGTCGTGCTCCTGCGCATTGGCGCTCGCGGTGCCGGTGAGCCGCGGCGTCGGGCTGTTGCGCGCCCACCGCCTCGGATTTCATTTCCGCGATCAGGAAACGCTCGAGCGAATGGGCGAAATCCGCGCGGTGCTATTCGACAAAACCGGGACGCTCACCTTCACGCGCCGCACGTTGGCGCGCTGGGAGTGGATGCCGACCGCGGAGAATCCGACACGCGAAAACCTGCTCGATGCCGTGGGGCGTATCACTGGAATGAGCGCGCATCCTGTGGCGACCGCGCTGCATGTCGCGCTCGCCCGCATGGGCGGCGGTCGCATATCGGATTTCGCGGAGATACCGCATTTCGGGTTGCAGGGGTTGTGGCATCCGCAGGCAGCGATCGGGGGATTGACGCCTTCGGTGTATGCGACCCCTGCCTCCCTTCAGGTGTGCCTATGCCGATACGGCGCCTGGGAAAGCGACGCGGTGGCCTTCCGCGCGCTGGCCCTCGAAGAACCTCGCAAGGAACTGTTGCCCGCAGCGGGTACCGATCTGCCGCAATCCTGCTTGTTCGCAAATGGAAAACTGGTCGCCCTGATCTGGCTCGGCGAAGAAATGCGTCCGGGAACGCGGGAGTTGTTGGGAGAACTGGAACGCGGTGGCCTCGCGGTGCGCCTGCTTTCGGGAGATCAACCCGAACGTGTTGCGGATTTTGCCACGCGTGCCGGTTTTCGCGAATATCGTGGCGGGCTTTCTCCCGAAGAAAAACAGACTGAAGCGCATGCCTTTCAGGCCGAGCACGGGGCCACTCTGGCCGTGGGCGACGGATACAACGACAGTCTGCTTTTCGGCGAGGCTTCGGTTTCACTGGCGGTGCAAGGGGCTGCGGGGCCGGTGGCCGCCGAGGCGGATGCCTTCATGACGGGCATCGAACCTGCGGCGATCCTGTCGCTGTTAAGGGTGGCGCGCGGCACGCGCCGGAGCCTGCGCAACTGTTACATCGTCTCGGGCGTCTATAACTCGGCGGCCATTTCGCTTGCGGTTGCGGGTCTGGTTTCGCCTCTCACGGCGGCGATCCTGATGCCAATGGCCAGTATTTCTCTGTGCGTGACGGCATGGTTTTCGGTTCCTAAAAAATAGCGGCACGCATTCTTCGCACCGCCGATGACACAGGTTACCTCCTCTGCCGCGCGGTTTTTTTCAGTAAAGCCAGAAACGCTTTGCGATCGGTGATGCCCGCAAATTTCTCTACAATACGGCCTTCCGTATCGAGGACAACGATCAGACCATTGTGATCGATCTGGCCGTTCTCCTGTTTCAGCATGTAGGTCACGCCCAGCAGGTTCGCCAACTCTCGCGTATCGTCCGCGCTGCCGCGCAATAAGGTCCAGTTTTCGACGGAGTATCCCATGCGTTCGCGGTAGTCGCTCAAGGTTTCAGCGTTGTCGCCAGCGGGGTCGAGCGTTACCAGCACAAAGCCGACCCGCTTGTGTAAGTCCGCGGGCATTTCCCGTTCGACCGTTTTGAGTTGGCCGGTAATCATGGGGCAGATGTTGTTGCAGTGGCTGAAAAACAACGTGAGCACCCGTGTTTGCCCGCGCAAATCCGCCAAATGCAAAGCGCTTCCATCGTCACGTTTCCATTCCGATTCCAGTTGGTAGAGCGAGTTGGCGGGAATAATTTTGGTCGTGTTGTTGGACGGAGTGTCTCCGAATGCCACGGGAGCCGTTGAGAATAAGGCGAGGAAGAGGGCGATGGAATGGAGAAGGGCGCGAAAGGGGAAGGTCGGTCGCATGGGGGTCATTCTCCTTTTTGAATTTCGTCGCGGGCGCACCGGAATCCGAGCGTTGCGACGGTGTAATCGGGCTTGAGGCTGCCCCGGAATCCCCACCGCATGTAGGTGGCGTAGGAAGTGTTGGGAGCCGCGTTCGCGGGGGCGCCGCCGCAGAAAAGGCCTTCGTCGCGCACGCCGCGTTTGTTGACGCCGCCACCGTTCCACGAGTTAAAATCCGCGGTCCATTCCCAGATCACACCGTGCAGATCGAAAATCCCGTAGGCATGGCGCGTGCCGGTTCCGATTGCCGGCGTTTCTTCTTGCGTGGAGCGGGCGTACCAAGCGAGGATGGTGCGTTCCTGGGTGGCGCTATCGCGTCCCGGCGCGAGGCTGGCGGCGGCGCGTTCCCATTCGGCTGTCGTGGGCAGACGTTTTCCCTGCATCTGACAATAGGCTTTGGCGGCGTGCCACGAGACGCTCGTCACCGGGGCATCCAAAGACCCGGGGCGTGGTTGCAAGTCTCCGGACCATGCGCGCAGATAGCCGGGGTCGGCGAACAGAATGTGGATGCGTGAACGGCGGAAACTGGGCTGTTCTCGGATGAATGTTAAAAAGTCGGCATTGGTGACCGCATAGCGATCGAGCCAAAAACCGTTAACCCGCAAGGTGTTTCGGGTCGAGTCGCGGTTGGAAGGAAGGGGTTTCCGATCAGGCGTCAGGCTAACGGAGGGATCTCCGTCATTGACGCCTGAAGAGAGGGAGGACCTAAAGGGGAGGGCGAAATCCCCCGCGGGAACAAAGGCCATGGGCGACGGTGCAGTCTTTTCTGCTGCCGTGGAAGACACTGCCGCAATGAGCAGGCATGCCATGGCCAGCGTCTTCATCGGGTTATTCCGCTTCCGACCGATGCGATTTGACTTCTTCGACGCTCTCCGGGTCTCCCGAATTGCCGAAGCTGTTGCGGATGTAGGTCAATACACCGGCGATATCGGCGTCCTTCAGGTCGAGCTGGGGCATGATCCCGTCATACTTTTCGCCGTTGACGGTGACCGGGCCCTGCAAGCCGTGCAACAGCACGTTGATGGCGCGTCCCTTGTCGGCCATGAGAAAATCGGACTTCGCGAGCGGAGGGAAGGCGTGCGGGATGCCCTTTCCGTCGGCCTGATGGCAAGCGGAGCAGACCTGTGTGAACACCCGTTCGCCGCGCTTCATCAGTTCGGGACGCGTCAGCGCGACCGCGGGTGCTGGAGCCTTGACTTCAGCCTTGTCTTTCGGCATGGTCTGGATGGTTGCGCCTTCTGGCTGGTAGACCAGATCGGCTTGCTTTCCCGAATAAATGTTCTTGTTTTCGGGGCCTTCGACCTTGAGCATGCCCAGGGCACCCTTGTTGAAGGCCCGGAAGATGGAATGGTCGACCAAAATGTAGGTGGCAGGTACATCGACCTTGAATTCCACGATGGTCGAACCACCAGAGGGAATCAACGTGGTCTGCACCTGCTCCTGATTGACCTTGAGCCCTCCTTCACCATAGACGCGGTCGAAAATTTCGCCGATCACATGGAACGAAGAAACCATGTTCGGGCCTCCGTTGCCGACGAACAAGCGGATGGTCTCACCGACCTTGGCCTTGAGGGCTTTGTCACCCAGCAGTGCGCCCACCGAACCGTTGAACACCACGTAGTCGGGACGTTCTTCCACGGCTTTTTCCATATCGAAGGCTTGCAATCCTTCTTCGCCGTGACGGCCTTTGGTGTAGAAATCGGATTGCATCACGTAGAACTCGCGATCCACCTTGGGTAGGCCGGCCTTCGGTTCCACGAGGATCAGACCGTACATGCCGTTGGCGATATGCATACCCACGGGAGCGGTGGCGCAATGGTACACGTATAGGCCCGGGTTCTTTGCGGTGAACGAGAAAACCGAGCTGTGACCCGGTGCGGTTAGTGATGCGCCGGCGCCGCCACCCTGTCCGCTGACCGCGTGCAGATCGATGTTATGCGGCATTTTGTTGTCAGGATGATTGTGCAGGTTGAATTCAACCAGATCTCCTTCGCGCACGCGGATGAATTGGCCTGGGACATTGCCGCCAAAGGTCCAAAAATTATACTGCACTCCCGGAGCGAGCTCCTTGACGACTTCCTTCACTTCGAGGTGCACCACAACCTTGGTGGCGTACTTGCGGGTGATGGGTGCAGGCACTTCGGGTGCGTGGGTCAAGACTGCGATTTCTTCGCCACGCGGGATTGTTCCTTCCGCAGCCGCGACGGAATGGGTGGCCAGTAGGAGGGTCGCCGCTACAAGTGCGGTGATCAAGTCGGCGGATGTGCGTTGGCGTGTGAGCCGTTTTTCGTTCTGCATTCTGGGCCTCCGGATGGATGTTGGGGTCGGGTTTGGTTTCAAGGTTCTTCGAATTCGTTTCCAAATGTTTGTAATGTCTATGGACATATTTATCCAATAAAAAGCCGAAAGTCAAGCTATTCTTGCCCCGATTTTTGGCGAAAAAATGGGGGAGCGCGATGGCCTCTGGCTCTGAATATTTGCGTTCGGGGGTGGGCGAGCCATTGCGAAGTTCAGAAGATATGGCTATCCATTGATGTCATGCCGCCCCAATCGGGGCCATCCGAGGATTCGATGCTTTCTCTTTCGCTCAGCAACACCGCCGAATACGCATTGCGCGCGATGACCATGCTCACGCTTGAAGCGCAGGATGGAGCCATGAACGCGCGCGATCTCGCAGGAAAAACCCGCGTGCCCGTGCATTATTTGAACAAAATCATGAACCGTCTCGTCGAGGCGGGTCTCGTGGTCAGTGCCAAGGGGCACGGCGGCGGTTTTCGGCTTGGCAAACCGGCTTCTCGCATATCCTATCTCGACATTCTCAAGGTGATGGGCTACAACTTCGAATCACGCCAATGCGTGTTCGGTTGGGAAGCTTGCCGATCGGATCGTCCCTGCCCGATGCATGATTCTTGGAGCAAGGCGAACGACAGTTTCGTAGCCTGGGCGCGTTCGACCTCGCTGGCCTCTCTGCGTCGTCAGCCGGTCGTTCCGATTCTGCCGCGCGCGCTCGACTGACGCCTTTTTTCCGGGTCACGCGACCCGGGCGCCCTGCCGGGTATTGCGCCGGGCGAATTCCCGTTTCAAGTCGCTCAATACCCCGTTTTTATCGCGGCACCATTGCGGCGCAACCAGCATTTCTGGCGGCGCGTCGGCCGTGAACCGCTGTACGCCGACCGATGCCGGAATCCGTTCCAGCACGTCGGTCAATGCCTCCACATATTCCGCCTGCTCCAAGGGGCGATAGTCTCCGCGATCATATTGACGGGCGAGTACGGTTCCCTTCACTACGTGAAGCGGATGGACCTTGACCGAATGATATTCCCACGGGCGCAGGGCTTCGGCCGTGGCCCGGTAATGCTCGGGCGATTCTCCGGGCAATCCGAGAATCAAGTGCACGCACAGGTCGAATCCCCGCCCCGCGCACAAGTCCATGGCCGCCCCGAACTCGTTGAAGGTATGGGCGCGGTTGATGGCGCGCAGCGTCTCGTCGAAGGCCGATTGCAGGCCGATCTCTAGAGTCACAAAGGTGCTTTGCGCCATTTCTTCGAGCAAATCCGCGACCGCGGGGGTGATGCAATCTGGACGGGTCCCGATGGAGATTCCCGCCACGTCCGGCTGTGCCAGCGCCTCGGCGTAGACGGCCCGTAAACGCTCCGTGGAGGCATAGGTTCCCGAGAAGGCTTGAAAATAGGCGATGAAACGTTGTGCGCCCAGATGCGTGCGCATGTAGTCCGCGCCGTCTTCCATTTGCTTTGCGATGGGAACCGCCCGGCTTCCGGCGACCGGTGAAAAGCTGCGGTTGTCGCAATACGTGCAACCTCCCCGGGCTTTCGTTCCATCGAGATTGGGGCAGGTGAAGCCGCCGTGCAAGGGAACCTTGCGCGCCCGAATCAAACCCCGGGCCGCGAGGATTTTCGAATAGGGCGTGAAATACATGCCGTAGGAACCCGGGAGTTGTTGTTAGTGGCCGCTATCGGGGAAGCGGAAGGCGAGGCGGCCGAAGAGAAGGCTCCACAAGCCGAGCCCGAGAATCGCAAAGGCCGCCGCCAGCGCGAGGTGCAAGGCACGCCCACCAGTCCAGATTTCCGTGGAGACGCGCGTCAGTGCTGCCATTGCAAGCAGCCAGCCGTAGGCCAGCACCGTCTTGCGGCGTGCGGCGAGCAGGGGGAGACTACCACCGTGTGCGGTCGTGACGCGCGCCGCAATGGAGAGGGTGAGCCATAGCAGTCCGGTGATGAAAATCAGATGTTCCCAGCCCACCAGGTATTGCGGCAGAAAGACGGGCATCAACATGCCGGCCCCCATCGCCACCAGCGCCCAGCGCGCCCCCGCGAGGTAGGCGGGCAACCGCGAGGTGATGCGGTGCACGCGGAGTTGGGAGAGCAGGAACCAGATCCAAACCATAGCGCGTAACCCGCTGCCGAGCCGCACCGCAAGCATTCCATCGGATAGCCAGGCTTCAATGCCAAAGCCCGTGAGAAACAGCCCAGCGGAGAGCACGAGCGACACCAGCGAACCGCCTGCAGACCGCATGCGCAGCGGATCGACCTGCCCATTCGCAAATAGTTTGGGAAGCAAGTATCCGCCCACGCCCAAAATCAACAGCAATGGAAATGCCTGATACTGCAAGAGGGCGCCCAGGCGAAAGTTTTGGCTTGGACCGTACCCCGACAATCCACCGATTCGGAAAGCCGTACCGATGGCATCGGACAATGCACCTGCGGCGATGAACACAAAGAACACGGGCGGATTGCCGCGACGCGTCGGCCAGCGTAGCAGCGCGAACAGGAAAAAGTTCAGCAGCAGGGCGAGGTGGAAGACCTGTGCGAGTACCGGGTAACCCGCGAGTGCGGCCGCGTTGAGTGCGAGTAAACCCACGGGTAACAACGCGAATTGTATCGGCCCCAAAGGTGCGACACCATGAACTTTCGGCAACATGGTTCCGAGAAAGCCGAAAATGAAACAGAGCAGAAATCCCTGGATCTGCAATACGGCGTGGCCTTGCCCCGGATAGGCGAAGGCATCGGGCCAGAAGTAATACGGGATCCAGAGCCCGATGCCGATCACCGCTCCTGCGATGCCGAGAGGGAACAGGAAACGATACGGTTCCGCAGAGGCCGTGCGGAACATCCCATGGAATCGGTCGAACATGTGGAGGCCTTACTTGGTAGGAACCGGGGACCTTCGGCGTCCCCGGTTAAAAGGTTTTGGAGTACCGCGGCGTCGCGCTTGCTGCGGTCGAAACGGTCAGTGGATCGAAGGCTGCGGCGATGCGGCGCGAGAGCGGGAAGCCTGCATCGGTGACACGCACTACTCCGTTGTGTTCGGTCACGAGGTCATCGGCGAGATACGGTGCGAGACGCTCCAGACTGCCGAGACGGTAATCCGCTTCCCATTCTTCACTGAGACCGTAGCCGGCGATCAGGGCGGGAACATCGGCGGTGCCTTGACACAATAACGCGTTGATCACATCGCGCGCGGCCTTGTCTTCGACACGCATGCGGTAGCCGCCCACCAACGGCAGTTCGCCGTTGCGCACACGGGCGATATAGCGCTCCAGGTCTTTTTCGTTTTGCAGGTAGCCCGATTCCAGTTGCGAAATCGCGGAAGCACCGAGCGCGTGGATCTGTCCGGCGCGCGGCGGCGCATATCCTTGAAAGTTGCGACGCAAGGTGCCCTCGCGCTTCGCCACGGAAAGCTCGTCGCCGGGCCGGGCGTAGTGGTCCATACCAATGGCCTCGTAACCGGCCGCCTGCAAGGTGTCACGGGCTTCGAGCGCCATCCGCAGGCGATCCACGGTGCCGGGGGAGGGCAGCGCCTCCAGCGCGGTCTGGTGGCCCTTGATCCACGGCACGTGGGCATAAGGGAACAGGGAGATGCGGTCGGGTCCTGCGGCGATCACGGCTTCCACGGATTCACGGAAGGAGGACTCGGTTTGTAGCGGCAGTCCGCAGATGAGATCGAGATTGATGCCGGTGAAACCCAGATCGCGGGCCGTTCCGACGAGCTCGGGAATCGGCAGGCGCGAGGATTTGCGGTTCACCGCTTCAAGCACCTTCAGGTTCACGTCCTGAATTCCAAAGGAGACCCGGTTGAACCCCACGGTGCGCAGTTGTTCGAGCTGAGGACGAAGCACCAGACCGGGATCGCATTCAAGGGCGATTTCCGCATCGGGTTCGACGCGAAAAGTTTCCCTGATTTTCGCGATCAGTTCGCCGAGGTAGTGAAGGGGCACCGCGTTGGGCGTGCCGCCGCCGAAATGGATTTGGGCGACCGGGCGTGTGCGGTCGATTTGCTTGGCGAGCAGGTCGAACTCCAATGAAATCGTTTCCATGTACGCATTAATGAAGGCCCCCGAACGGCCGACTTCGGTGTGGCATCCGCAGAAGAGGCAGCGGCGCGGACAAAACGGAATATGAAAATAAAGCGAGAGTGCCCGTGAATCCGCCATGTTGGAAGCCTGGATCAAATCCGTGGCGATGGCGGTGGGGTCTTCCGTAAAAAAGTTCGCAGGCGGGTACGAGGTGTAACGCGGCGCCGACCCTTCGTGACGCAACAACGTCTCCAAACCATTGAGGGTTTGCGAAGCATCCGTTCGGTTGGCGGAATTGGTATCGACGGGCATGTTATCCTCTTCGGTAGGTCCCATTCGGTCGAAGCGCTTCCCCCATAACGATTAGGGGATGCAATCCGGCGGGAGCGTCTTTTCAGTAGATAAAACTATCCATTAAGATAGGCGCTGTAAACCATTCCGGGCGCAAAAAAAGGCCCCGTATCCGAAGACAGGGGGCCTTTTTAGGGTATTTGTCGAGGTACTGCCGGAGACCCGGATTTATCGGGAAATCATCCGGGCGTAACTGCGTCGCGCGGCTTCGATGCGCAACAGCCCGATCCCGGCCGGCAAGGCACTTTCGGGTAAGACCAAGGTACCGGAACCGTTACCCCGGCGCACCGCCAGCACCTTGCCGTCAAGCCCGGTCAAGGTCACGCGGTAGGTTGTTCCCGGAGCCACAGTAAACTGCAGCGAGACGCCGTTGCCCCTGTTGCGGGTCAGGGTGAAGGGGGCAGCCGCTGTGGCGGCCTGGAGCGTCGGCTTGACCGTGACAGGCGCGGTGCCGGGGCCAAACGCATTCAGGGTATAGAACACTTCGGCACCATAGAGGCTGTCGTTCGCGGAGGAACGGAAGGTGCTGCCCGACCACCGGAAGTAGTACTGCCAGTTGGTGGCCAACTGTCCATCCGGGAAGGTTACCGTGACCTTGGTGCGGTCCGTTTGCACCGTGGCCGTGAATCCGGTCATGGTGGCCACGCTTTTCACGGAGCGACTGGCGGGGGCATCCACGCCCACGCGGCAGCAGCCGTATTCGTCGGACATGCGATCCCACCACCGCTGTACCACGAGATTGGCGGAGACATCGGTTCCCAGGCCGGTGGCCAAGGGTTTGGTGAATTCAAACTCGAACGAATTGGATCCCATGCTGCGCAGGGCAAGCATGTCGAACGGCACTGCGGCCGCGCTAGCGGTGATGCGATCCAGCCCCACGCTGGTGGCGCGGCCCCAGCCGGCGGATGTGGCGCCGTTCGCGCCGCAATAGATGTTGTTGTCGGGGCCGTTGATCAGCGCCATGCAAGCATTGCGGCTGAAGCCGCTCACGGAGGTGGTGCCGCCGAAAGCGGTGTTGCGTGTGAAATGGAAGACCGCGCCTTGCATTTCGCCGTTCGGCATCTGTTCGATGAAGGCCCGGATCATTTCGCCCGACCCCGACTCTCCGTTATCTGATTCCGAGACCAAAAGCTGTCCCGCGAACGGGCCGGTTTTGATTTCCGCCAATTGACCCGGAGAACGCTGCCACCCGATCGGACCCGCGCCGGAGACGCCGATGTTTTTGAAAGGCAGATTGAGGACGAAGGGCGTGGCACGTGCGGCGGTTTGCGCCGGGCTGTCGTAAGGGAAACTGTCTACCGGGGGCACCGCCACCGTTGAGGGCTGAAAGATTGCGGGTTGGTTGATCGGTCGTCCGTAAAAATGGCCCGCCTTCGGATTGTAAACCACGCTGGAGGGACGATAGCCGCCTTGGATTTCCGTGACCCACGGTTGCCCATAGGCAAAGCTCATGCCACCGGGTACGCGCAAACCGCCGGTGAAGACTTCGGTGGTTCCGTCCCTTTTAAAACGCAACACGCCGTTTTGGCGGCCGGCAGGAACCGGATCCACGGAGGTGGCGTTGCTGACGGTGGGATCACCGAAAGCAGCATAGAACCACGTTCCGTCGAAGGGAAGGCCCATGGCGTATTCCTTCGAGTTCACCGACTTCGTCCAGTCGTACGAAATGGCGCGGTATTCGTCGGCTTTGCCGTCGTTGTCGTTATCGAGAAGGAGCGTGACCTGGTCTTTCTCCAGCACGTATATCGAATCGTTGACCACCTTCACGCCGATGGATTCCGAAAGTCCCGTGGCGAACTTGGTGACCGTGGCGGACGAAGGATTATTGCCGATGATGGCGTTGCTGATGATGAAGACTTCGTAGGGATCCCGCCACGAAGTCACCACAAGCCGTCCGTCCGACATGAAGTCCATGCCTCCCACCGGGAATGCAAAAGCACCGCCGGTGGAGGGCCACGGAGTACCGTTGGCGGCCGTGGTTCCTGTTGCGGGCCGGATGTTGGTGACCGTATAGGAGGGGTGCGCACCGGCCACGGCTTGGCGGTCGCCCGGGCGTTGCGCGGTGGCCGTCGAAACTAGGAGCGCGGTCAGAAAGATCGGAAAAATGGTTCGGAAAGATTGCATCGCGGGCCCCTTAGAAAGAACCGTTCAAAATGGTTTGGCCGTCGGCGGTTTGCACCATGGCAGTTCCCTGGATGGAGGCGGATCCGGAAGTGACCGACCATGCGGACGGGTTTGCGCCTCCGAGTTTTTCGAGCGCGACCTGATAACCTGTGGGGATGTTCGCAAACGAGAAGGTACGCACCAAATGATTTCCGGAGGGCTGGTTGGAATATTCGGGGGACTCGGTGATCGTGATTTCACCGCCGTTGTTGGGAAGGATCAATCCGTATTTCAGGGTCAGTACGTTGGTCGCATTATTCACGAGCAATGCACGGTAGCGGATTTCCGCTTCCACGATCTGGCTCGCGGCGTTGCGGACGCTCCAGGAGCGATAGGTACCGCCCCACTTGGGAAGGATGGGCTGCTTCGGCCACTTTCCGGTGGTGTAGTAGGTCGTGGTGTTGATGTGTGCCGGATTCGTGTAGCTGGCGAAATACTCGGCCACGCTATCGCGGAAATAATTGGTTCCCGAGGTGCGGTACACGTGCGCAAACTGCGGCGTACCCGAGAAGAACCAGTATTGGTTCGTGGCGTTGACCGGAGGTCCCGTGACGAAGGAACCTCCGGTGGTGCCTCCCACCCAGGCTTGGTACAAGACCGCTTGGGGTAAATCGTACATCACCCACATGTTCGCGTTCAAAGCCACGTATAGTTGCCGGGACCGCTCCAGACCGATCACCTTGTTGAACCACAGTGCATTCGGTCTGGAGACCTGCGCACCGGCTCCGCACCACAACAGGGCGATCAGGATCAATAAGGTCTGGCGCACCTTCGATATCGTCATGCTATCCTCGTTTTTCGATACAACACAAACACTCCGCAATGCGGTTTTCAGCAATGTATCGCCGATTTGGACTTCGGCGTTGGCGATTCTGAACTATACGACGCTACTGCATTTTTTCAAAAAAAAGCCCTTCCGAAGAAGGGCTTTTTTGCGTATTCCAGAGCCGCCAAAATCCGGCGGACGTGGGGTTTACTGCACCGGTGACGGATAAGCGGCGCGGAATGTCGCGACTTCCTTGACCGTGATGAGGTCGCCGCCGCCGTTCAGCGAATCGCGCACAAACGACAACACCGCTGCAATATCCAGATTGTTGGATTCGGTCATCGGGGAGGACATGTGATTGATATAGGCCTCGCCGTTCACTGTGATCTCCGTCGCGGTATCATAGATATTAGGCAGACCGAGCAACAGGATGCGCACCGGGCGAAGACGCTGGGCCATGAAAAAGTTGGAGTTCCGCAGCGGAGGAGTATGGCCTGCGTGCGTATCGCCGCCCTGGCCGGAATCACCATGGCAGCCTGTGCAATTCATCTGGAAAAGTGTGTCACCCTTGGCAAGGAATTGTTCCTTGGTCAGACAAAGGGAATCTTGTGCGGGGCAGTCCTTACCACCACCCGTGCTCGTGGTGCAGCCAAGGGGCAGTAGCATGACCAGCGCGAACACCGCGCCGATCAAAAGCAAGATTTTCGGGTTGAATCGGGATGCGGCGGATTTGGGATTCATTGGGCTCTCCTCGCGTACGGTTGGTTGGTTCATGGCACGGGTAAAATAGCAATGTCAGCGGGGGCCGGCGCGTCGATCCCCCGAAAAATCGCAAGGTAAAGCTGTGTTTCAGGGGCACGGGACGGGCTTCCCAGTTATCTTTCGGACATGGCAAACTATCGTGAAGAACTCGAATTCGCCCTCTCCTTGGCCGACGAGAGTCGGGGTATTTTGCGCGGTCATTTCGGATCGCAAATGAAGGTGGAATGGAAAGGCGATCAAACCCCGGTCACCTTGGCCGACCGTGCCACCGAAGAAGCGATGCGCACCCGGATGACACGCGAAACGCCGGCGTACGGCATCATCGGTGAGGAGTTCGGAAACGAACCCGGAACATCCGGCCTCGAGTGGGTGGTCGATCCGATCGATGGAACCAAGGCCTTCATCCACGGGGTTCCTTTGTTCGGCACCTTGATCGCCCTGCTGGATCAGGGGGAGCCGGTTCTTGGGATTATCGATTTGCCCGCTTTAGGGGAGCGAGTATGGGCCACCCGCGGCGGGGGCGCTTTCCGGAATGGCGCTCCGTGCCGTGTCTCCACGGTTTCGAGCCTTGACGAAGCCCTGTTGCTCGACGGGAGCGCCACCACCATGGAACGTTTGGGCTACGGCCCGGCTTGGGCGGAGTTGCGTCGCCAGGCCCGATTGCATCGCGGGTGGGGCGATTGTTACGGTCACTTCCTGGTCGCCACCGGTGCGGCCGAAATCATGGCCGATCCCCTTGTCGAAATCTGGGATATCGCGCCCATGGCGACGATTCTTCCCGAAGCGGGTGGCCGCTTTACCAGCTTCGGTGGTGCGACCAGTGTACGGGACCGTTCGGGTTTTTCGAGCAACGGGTTGCTGCACCAAACGGTGCTGCAGGCATTGACGGCCTAGGTTTAGCCTAGGGTTAACCGGACCGTGCGGCTCCACCCGAGCTGCCGATGTCTCCATCGTCACCATCATCTCCATCTTCATCCGCGTCGGCTGCGAGCGCGTCTTCCAATTCTTTCATGGCGAGGGGCAGGTAGAGGATCAGGTCCGAAGCCGTCATGCCCGAGGTGCCTCGATCGCGACGTGCGGAGTCTCCGGCACGTCCATGCAAAAATACCGCGAGGGGCGCTGCATCGCCGGGAGGAAGCACCGCCAGCATGCGACCGAGAATTCCCGCGAGCACATCTCCCGTGCCACCGGTGGCCATGCCGGGATTTCCTGAAGCGGAGATGGTCACCCCGCCGGCGGAACGCGCGCAAAACGTGGTGGGGCCTTTGAGAACCAAGGTCAAACCGAGACGTTTCGCGAACGCACGAGCATCGGCCAGTAAGGCCATGGAAGGATCGTCTTCGTGCAATCCGCCCATGCGTCGATATTCTCCGGAGTGGGGCGTGAGCACGAACTGCTCAAATCCAGGCCCGCCCACCAGAGTTTCCGGATGAAATAAGGCTAGAGCGTCTCCATCCACAACGACGCGTCGACCGTGAAGCAGCGGGAGCAGGCCGTGCAAAAAAGCCAAGGTTTCTTCGTGCTTGCCGAGGCCCGGTCCGAGCACGATCGCATCGGCCCACGCGATCCACGGCGTAAGCTCGGGAAGATGCGAAGGTGCGAAATGGTAATCCTGATCGCCGCCCAAGGGCGTGCCCAAAATTTCGAGCAGATGCGGGGCCGCGTCGCGGTGGATGCCCGCAGGAACGGCAGCTCTTACCAGCCCGGCGCCGGCGCGTAGAGCCGCATTCGCGCTGAGGGCGGCGGCTCCGTGCATACCTCGACTACCGGCAATGACGAGCACCTTGCCGGCGGAATATTTGTGCGTACGCCACGTTTTCACCGGCAGCAAATCGAGCGCATCATCCCAGGTGAACATCGAGAGCGCCGACGGTTGACCGAAGAGTTTCTTTTCGTCGAAGGCAACCGGACTGTATCCCACCTTTCCGTAGGTGAGGCCGGAGGGGAAGAAGAGTGCCGATGGTTTGAGTGCGCCCAGGCAAAGCGTCGAGTCGGCGCGCACGGCCGGGCCCGGAATTTCTCCCGCATCGCACGCGATGCCGGAGGGCACGTCGATCGAAAGCACGGGTCGATCGCTGGCGTTGACGCCATGGATCACCGAGGCCATCAGGCCTTCGGGGTGACCGGTGAGTCCGCTGCCGAGGAGTCCGTCGACGATCAGATCCGCATCCTCGAACACAGGGAGGTCCACGGCCGAGCGGATGGTGTGCACGGGGATTTCGGCCAAGGTGAGTTGATCGCGCAGGCGACGCGTTTCTGGGCTGTAGCGGTCGGCGTACACATGATAGACCACCACACCCAATCCCGTGTGTGCGCAACGGATCGCGGCTGCGAGCGCATCGGCGCCGTTGTGCCCCTTGCCGCAGACGAATGCCACCGTCGGGGGTTTGGGGGAGTCGTATTTGTCGCCGGGCCCGGGTTCGTCTTCCGGAAGTTGCTGCGGCAATCCGGTTTCAAACACCTCTTCGGCGGAGGTGTCGAGCATGGTTTTGATGGATTGATAAACCGCCTCGCCCGCACTGAGAATCAAGTCGTATTCGGAGATACCGCCGGCAACGGTTTGGCCTTCAACATCGCGCATTTCCGAGAGCGTCAAAATGGGAATCATGGGCGGAAAGATAAACCGAGTTCAACAGGCAAGGAGCGCCGCCACATGCGGACCGGAAAAGTAGGGGAGGTCTGGATCACTCCAGCTCGATCAAATGCGATCAGATCCTTTAAGCAAGGATCAGGGGTGATCAGGCTTGTTCGATCTCTGTGAGGATGGTTTCGATCTCGTCTCGCACTTCGATTTCGAAGGCGACATCCTGCTCGCCGAGCGCAGCGCGCGATTGCCAGGCGCGGGCCAGTGCATTCAGTCGACGTTGATCGAGACGCATGTTGATTCGCTCAAGACGGGCCAAACGAATGCGCAGCAAGAGCTGCCCAACGGATGCACCGGCCAGAAAAACGGCCGCGATCAAAACAAATAGTATGAGAGCTTGCTGTGTCATTCCATTTCCAAGGCTTAATCCGAAAAACTCGGACTAACGGGGGCACCTTAAAAACCATGAGTAATCTACGCTGTTCCCTGCTGCCGCGCAGTAGGATTTCGCGCCTATAAAACTGTAATAAAGTGTTACGCCACACAAGGATTGGCAGCGTATCGATCCCATTGGGAGGCGTCCCGGTTCTATCGAGTAAGGGGTCACGGGTTTCCTGAGGAGCCGCCGTTGCCGAGTCGGCGCAGGGCCTGGACCCGCTGACGTGAAAATTCCGCAATGGCGCCTTGCTGATTTTTGATCAGGAGGGCTTCGTATGCATTGAGAGCGGAGTCCGTGTTGCTTTTTTCGCGTAAAAAGGCAAGAACCGCAGCCGCGCGCCTCCCCGGAAGAGTGGAACGGTCCTGGGCCAAATCCATCAGAATGGCATGAGATTGGGCGGAATCCCCTGAGAATTCGGTTAAGAGCGCCAGCTGCCAAAGGGCTTGCGGATGGAGCTTGGACTCGGCAGGAACCTGTTTCAGGGAATTCGCTCTCATGGCGCCCGGGAGCGGACTTTCGGGCAATCCCCGTACATAGTCCTGCAGGGCGGGTGAATTTTCGAGCAACGCGGCAAAACGATACTCGAGGGCATCCTGCGCGCGCAGGGCATCCTCACCTTCGACATAGGCACTGGAGAGAACGAACAGCGAGTCGCCTTCAGCGAGGCGGCCTTGATGCAGGGCGGCCCACCCGCGCCAAAAGAGGATTTCGCCGCTACCGGTTCGACGTGCGGAAGACTGTTCCCATGCAAGCAGGCGCGCCTCGGCGCTCTTCCAGTCTCCCCGTGTGGCGGCGAGGCGCGCACCCAGAATCTCCCGGCGGTGGCGGGATTGCGCATCGTTTTTCCAACGGGTTTCCTTTTTGAGCAAGGAGTCGGCGAGCAGGATTTCCCCTTCCTGCAACGCGGTTTCCACCCGCGTCGGGGTGTCGATATCAACCTTGTTGTTCGTTGGCGAGGCGAATAAAAAGGTCGCCTTGCAAGCAAAAAGCACGCAAAACACAACTGCTCGCACTGCACGATACCCGAAACCGGCGGGGGAGTGGGGGCGTGGGATTACGGATGGGAGAGCGGCGGGCATGCGGCTTTTGAATCTACGAATATTCGGAGAAAGGTCCCGAGGATCGGAGCTGTTTCCCGCATTGTGGCGCGATCGTGTAATTTTGTGACATGGCGACACATACTGTTCTTCCTTTGCGTAGATCTAAAATCCTGATCACCATGGGACCCGCCCTCGAGGAGCCGTCGATGCTAGAAGCCGCGCTTCGCGCGGGAGCCGATGCGGTGCGGATCAATTTTTCCCATGGTGATTCGGCGCAACACGTGCGCTACCTGAAACTGGTGCGCGCCGCCGCGGCCAAACTCGGTCGCCCCTGCGCGGTGCTGGCCGATTTGATGGGCCCGAAAATCCGGGTCGATCGCGCGACCTATATTCTGGAACCCGGCAAGCTCGTGTCCCTGACGAAGGGACGAGGTGTTCCGGAGAATAACGTGATCGGCCTCACGCATGCGGGCTGGTTCGACAACGCAAAATCGGGCCAACGCATTTTGCTCGATGACGGCAAGCTGGAACTCGAATTTTTAGGAACGTTGAAAAACGGGAACGGGCGCGCAAAGGTGGTGCGCGGCGGAACGCTGAAGCCCGGCAAGTCCCTGAACGTGCCCGGGGTGGATCTCGGATTGCCGATGCCGACCGCGAAAGATCGCATCGATCTGAAGGTGATTCAAAAGGCGGGCTTTGACTGGATCGCCGCGTCCTTCGTGAGCAGTGCGGAAGACGTCCGCAAGCTGCGCGCGTTTTGCGACCGCATTCATTTGACTGTTCCGATCATTTCCAAGATCGAAAATGCCGCCGCAGTGGAGAAGCTGGAAGAAATCGTCGAAGCCTCTGACGGCGTGATGGTCGCCCGCGGTGATCTCGGCGTAGAGGTGGAGCTGGAACGGATCCCCACCTTGCAGCGAAACGTGATTCATGCGGCGCGGGCGGCGGGCAAGGTCACCATCGTGGCGACCCAAATGCTGGAAACCATGATGGAGAATCCGTTGCCGACGCGCGCGGAAGTGACCGACGTTTCCACCGCGGCGCTGTCGCGGGTGGACTCCCTGATGTTGTCCGGTGAAACTGCCGCGGGAAAATATCCCGTGGAAACTATCGCGATGATGGCCCGCATTATACGCATGGCCGAAAAGAACCTGGAAGAGGATATCGTGAGCGTTCCGCACTCCGACGCGATGGCGCTGATGTGCGAAGCCGGCTTGTACCTCAGCCTCATCGCCGGCGCACGCGCGCTGATCACCATCAGCACGCGCGGTTCGACGCCGCGGTATCTTTCTTCGTACCGCGGAAATATCCCCATCGTGGTGGCATGCACCAACGAGGCGATTTATCATCGATCCACTTTGTATTACTCCATGAACCCGATGCGCATCGAGCCGGTGCGTGAAACCGAAACGGTTTTCCGTAAAATCGAAAAAGGTCTCCGCAACTGGAAACTCGTGAATCGCGGAGACGTCCTGGTGTTCGTGTTTGGTTATCCCATCCACGGCAAGCATCGCACGAATACGATCCGCCGCTGGGACGTGGAATAAAAAACGGAGCAGATTTCCGCTCCGTTTCCCTGATTTGCCATGGTCCGCCGCGCTCCGCCTCGCTCCAATTAAGGCAGCGCGGCCAGGCGGCGATTCACCCCACCCAGCATGCGTCCTTGTGCGTCGCGATATTCGATGCGGATCAGCAGGAGACCGGTTGCCGCCGAGTTGTTCTGCGCCAGATCGATCGCGGATTGCGCAGGCCAATTCACTGCGCGTTCCATCAACACACGACCGCGCAGGTCCGAAACCGTGACGTGCAGGTCGCGGGTCTCGGCCGGAGCATTGAAGGCGAGGCTGCGTCCCGCGAATCGCAAATGCTGCGTCGGATCCGCGGAAGGATCCGCGATGCCGACAACATATCCGCTGATGGTGATCGTGAGGGTGTCGGCCTTGTTGAAGGCGGTAACGCCATTGCGTGCCGTGACCACGTACTTCTTGGGCGCTTGCGAGGTGCCGCTGTCAGGCGTTCCCGATATCGCACCCGTGTTGGCATTGAAGCCGAGGCCGGCGGGGAGCGCCGGGCTGATCACGTAGGTGACCGGTGTGAAAGGCAGCGTGCCGGCCACAATGGGCGAGACGGAGGTCATGGCGACCTTGGGGGCGAGGTTGAAGACCTTGGGGGTGTAGCTGAACAGCACGATGGGATTCAGCACCGAGATGGAGAGGGAAGCGGAGATGCTGCCGTAGCCGTTGTGCGCCGATACGGTATGGGTGGAGCCCGAGACGGCTTCGGTGGCGGTTCCCGAGAACTTGCCGGTGAGTGTGTCGAGCACGAGCCCTGCCGGCGGCAGCGGGGTGATCGACCAACGCGTAACCACTCCGGAAACGACCGGGGCGCCGCGCGCGCTATCGGGTACGTTCAGGCCGAAGACGAGCGCCGGGTAGGTGAGCGAGGTAGGGGGGCCGACGATGGTGATGCGCAATGTCGCGGTGGCTGTTCCTGCGCTGCTGGTTCCGGACACCACGTAATCGGAGGCCGGTGAGGCGACCGTTGGCGTTCCGCTGAGCGTTCCGGTGATCGAGTCGAGCGTCAGCCCTGCCGGAAGTGCGGACCCCACCGAGTACCGTACGGTGGTCCCGGTGACCACCGAGATGGTTGCCGTGTTGGGGGTGATTGCCTGACCGACCGTGTAGCTGGGCTGCGGCGTCGCATAAACAAGGTTGCTGGGCGGTGCCTGCACCATGATGCGGAGTGTGTCGTTGCGGTTGAAGGCGTTGAGACCGTTTTTGATGGTGACCACGTAATTCGCGGCGGCCTGCGCGTTTGCGGGTGTGCCCGAAACCACACAGGTGGACACGTCGAGTGCGAGCCCGCTGGGAAGATTGGGAGCCACGGAGCAGGTATAGGGGCCGTAGGGATCAGTACCGGAAATGGTTGGCACGGCGGACGTCATCAACGCATTGCGGACCAGCGAAAGTTGGCGTTGCGGATAGCTGAAGGTGATGATGGGATTGCGGACGGCGATGCTGACCGAAGCGGAGGAGGCTCCGGATTCATTCCCTGCCGAAATCGAATACGACGTGGCTGCCTGCGTCGCGGTCGGCGTGCCGGAAATAGCGCCGGTCAGCGAATCCAGTTTGATGCCGGCGGGTAGAGAGGCAACCGTGAACGACGAGACGATGCCGCTATACAGCGGTAAGGACGGTGTGATCGGAGTTCCCGGCGCGAAGACGTAGGGTGAACCGGGGTAATAAAAGCCGCTCGGAACCGGCGGCTTGATTTTCAAAATGGCTCCGTCGATACCCGAGGCGAATGTTCTTCCACCGGGAGCGATGATCACGCTGTTCAAGGCAAAACCTGTGGGCAAGACCTGCTGGGTCGTGTATGTCGCGCCACTGTCGATCGTATACAGGATCGCACCATTTGCGGTGACGACATACCCCTTGGCGGGAGTTTGAAACCGGATCGCCTTGAAATTCGTCCCGGTGCCGGCGGGGGTGAGCCAGTTCGCACCGCCATTGGTGGTGCGGTAGAGGCCGGTGGTGCGCAATACCAGCACATTGTTGGTGTCGAGAACGTGGATTCCCTGGATGCCGCTGAAACCGGTGCCCTGGGTGGTCCAAGTGAGGCCGCTATCGTTGGTGCGACGGAGGCCGTTGTTGCCTACGGCCCACCCAATGGCGTCGGTGGCGAACCCGATCGAGGTGAAGGCTTGGGTTGCGCCGGTGTTGCGAGTCGTCCAAGTGGCTCCGCCATCGGTGGTGGCGCGCAGGATAGGACCAGAGCCCGCTATCCAACCGCGGAGCGCTGAAGTAAAGTATACAGCGCTCAAGGTGTTCGCAGTGCCGCTGGTGAGCGGTGACCAGGATTGTCCTGCATCGGTGGTTTTGAGCAGCGTCCCGGAGGCGCCCACTGCGTAACCGGTTACGGAGTCTGCGAAATGGACGGCGTTCAGCATATTGGCGGTGCCGCTGGTCGTCGCCGTCCAGTTGGAGCCAAAATCGGTGGAACGTAGAATGGTACCGTTAATACCGACGGCGACACCCGTTGCAGCCGTCGCGAAATGCACGGCATTGACGGTTTGGGCAACACCACTCGAAAGAGCGGTCCAGTTGTTGCCGCCATCAATGGAACGAATGACCTTACCCGTGTATCCCACCGACCACACCGTATCTCCCACGGCCTGCAAGGCGCGCAGGCTGGGGCCGCCATTCTGCTTTTGCACCCATGTGGTACCGCCATCGGTGGTCTTGTAAACCTGGCTGCTGTCACCCGATGCCCACCCCTTGGTGGAACTGGCGAACTGGACAGACGTCAGGTTCCGAGCGGTGCCGCTCGTTTGCGGTGCCCAGGTGGTACCGCCATCGGTGGTCTTGAGGATCGTTCCGCTATTGCCGACAACCCATCCCAGATCGGGGGTGACAAAGGAAAGCCCACGCAGATCGACCGAGGTTCCGCTCGTGAGGGGAAACCAAGAAATACCAGCGTCCACGGTTTTATACAGAATGCCGGCTTGTCCGACGATGTAACCCGTGAAGTCGTCCACCATGCGCACACCCGTGAAGCGAGTGGAAGAGACCGTTTGGGAGCTCCAGTTGGTTCCGCCGTTGGTGGTGCTGAGCACCACGCTGTGCGCGCCGTTGTTACCGACGACCCAGCCGTTGTTGCCGTTCAGAAAGTGGACACCTTTGAGATCATGGGTCACACCGCTCGTTTGACCGGTCCATGCCGTACCGTTGTTAGTGGTCTTGAAAATTGTTCCGCCGGTACCCACCGCCCAACCCGTGAACAGGCTGTTGAACCAGACGCCGTCGATATTGACGGATGGGTCGAT
>CANIEU010000022.1 GCA_947466585.1 Fibrobacterota bacterium | reverse complement strand
GCCCTCCAATAGAAAATCATCGCGATACCATTGGTAGGCGAGATTCTCGCCCGTCGCAGTCACGCTGAACACCGCTGTGCCGCCTGGCAGCAAGGCCGCAGAAACCGGCTGAGAGAGGATCACTGGCGGTTGTGCCGATAGGGATACATGCAAAATGGCTGCGCTACTGACAACGAACCCTTGGGCGTTGCGGACGAGGCACTTGTAGGTGGATCCGTCTAGCGCCGTATCGGCGTTTGTCACGGTAAGGTTCGGAGAGGTCAACGCGCGCGATTTCACGCGAATCGGCATTTTGGGCTGTCCGATAGCCTTTCAGACAGACCGGAGAAGTAAAAAACGCGAATCCAACATCTACCTTTCACGGCATGGAACTGACCGCAGATTTAAAAACCTATGCCAATGAACTGGCCCAAAACGCCCAAGTAGCCGCGCGCACGCTGCGGATGTCTTCGAACGCCACCCGCAACAAGGCACTCAACAATCTCGCACGCGAAATCCTGAAGGCTGCACCGGTGATTCTTGGCGCCAACGCCCGGGATGTCAAAGAAGCGAAGGCCAACGGCCTCTCTTCCGCCATGATCGACCGCCTCACCTTGAACCCGAAGCGCCTCAAAGCGGTCGCCGATTCCGTCAAGGAAATCGCGGAGCTTCCCGATCCCGTCGGACGCATTCTCGAAAAGCGCCGTCGCAAGGACGGCCTCAAGATCACGCGCGTGTCGGTGCCCATCGGCGTGGTGCTGTTTATTTACGAGTCGCGTCCCAACGTCACCATCGACGGCGCGGCGCTTTGCCTCAAGAGCGGGAACACCGTGATCCTGCGCGGTGGCAAGGAATCCGTGCGCAGCAACACCGCATTCGCAGCCTGCATCCGCGCCGCCCTCAAGGCAGCGAAATTGCCTGCGGATTGCGCCCAGGTGGTGGAAACGCCCGATCGCGCCTTGCTGGATCTGCTCCTCAAGGACGATGCGCGTCTTAGTCTCGTGATCCCCCGCGGCGGCGAAGGCTTGATCCGCGCCGTGGTCGAAAAGTCGCGCATACCCGTGATCAAACATTTCGAAGGCGTCTGCCACGTCTATGTCGACAAATCCGCCGATGCGAAAAAAGCTCTGCAAATCGTGGTGAATGCCAAGGTGCAGCGCCCTGGAACGTGCAACGCCATGGAGACCTTGCTGCTCGACAAGTCGCTCAGCAAGGAAACCGGATTCTCGCTGCTTGCCGGCCTCGCGGCCCAGGGCGTCGAGCTGTTCGGCGATGCGGCCTCGCACAAGCTGTTCCCCGCCGTGAAGCCTGCGGGACCTGACGCCTACGACACCGAATATCTGGAACTCAAAGCCAATGTGAAGGTCGTAAACGGTGTGCGCGGCGCTTTGGATCACATCGCGCAGCACGCCACGGGCCACACCGAGGCGGTACTCGCGAAATCACCCGCGGTGCAGAAGGCTTTTCTGGCGGGCGTCGACAGCGCTTCCGTGATGGTGAATGCTTCGACGCGCCTCGCCGACGGTGGCGAATACGGGTTGGGTGCGGAGGTCGGCATTTCGACCGATCGTATTCACGCGCGCGGCCCGATGGGTGTTGAAAGCCTGACCACGTATAAATGGATCGTCGAAGGAACGGGTCATGTTAGGAAGTAATTAGACGGTTGTTCCTTTCGCCCGGCTGCGACCGGCGCGATGCAGCGTTGCTCCTCCTCGCGATACTCCCGGTATCGCTGCGTCGGAGCGCCTTGCCTCGCTTGGTCTCACTCGGGCGCCCCTGTTATTCTTCGTTCGTCCTGAAATTGAAAAAGTGGGGTATGTGTGGGCACGTGGATTGACCAAGTGAAATTCGACGACAAGGGCCTTGTCACCGCTGTGGCGATCGATGATCGCGACGGTGCGGTGCTGATGCTCGCCCACATGAACGCTGAAGCGCTGTGTCTTACCCTGGAAACCGGGCGCATGACCTATTGGTCGCGCTCGCGCAAATCCCTGTGGGTCAAGGGCGAAACCTCGGGCAATACCCAGAAGCTGGTGTCCGCGCATTTGGATTGCGACGGCGACGCCCTCGTGTTCCACGTGATCGCCGAGGGTATCGGCGCGGCTTGCCACGAAGGTTACCGCAGTTGCTTTTTCCGCGAGTTCAAGGAGGGTGGCTGGGAGATTCAGGGTAAGCCGATTGCGCGCGCAAATCCGCATTAGATCTCATTGATCCGCGCCTCGTCCCGCTGCGGATTCCGTTTCCAATTCCGATTCGCCCATTTTGATTATCGCGCCGCCGCCCTTTGGGTGAAACGGAAGCATTCCGACACGAATCCCGATTCATTTTCGGGCTCGAGGCATTATGTTCAGGATCCCAATTCCGGCCGCGTCCATGGTGGAGGCTTGTGAATTCGACGGAGGCCTTCATGAACGTTCTCGTCCCGCAGACGCGTCGCCGGCACCGCCGTGCAAGTGGTTTGAATTTCTATTCCTCGGTCCTATCTGCCCTTGCCGCGCTCACAGCCCTCGCCTGTCTGGCCTTGCCGGCATCCGGTGCCGTGGCCGTAAAGCCACCGATGGGATGGAACAGCTACGATGCCTTTAACTTCTCCGTGACCGAGACCGAATTCAAGGCGGTCGTGGATACCATGGCGAAGAAATACCTCTCCTACGGTTGGGAGTATGCGGTGGTGGATTGGAGTTGGTCGTTTCCCGGCATGAGCTCCTCGGGGACTCCGAACCAGGGATGGACGGCAACCGGCGGAGTCACCACCCACATCAAGATCGACGCCTACGGGCGTCCGCAGCCCGACACGGTGCGACATCCCTCTTCGGTTGGAGGGTTGGGGTTCAAGGCTCTCGCGGATTATACCCACGCGCATGGCATGAAGTTCGGCATCCATCTCATGCGCGGGATCTACCGGGAAGCGTACTGGGTCAATACACCGGTGTTGGGAACCTCTTATCACGCCCGGGACATCGCCGATACCACCAGCAAGTGTCCGTGGCTTGATCATACCTTCGGGTTGAACATGAACCATCCCGGTGCGCAGGCCTATCTGAATTCATTGTTCGCCATGTTTGCGGATTGGGGCGTGGACTTCATCAAGATCGACGACATGGTCGCAAATCGGGTCACTCCGCACGTTTATCATGATGCCGAGTTGCTGGGTTACCGCAAGGCGATCGACAGCAGCGGCCGCGAAATGGTTTTCAGCTCTTCCCCGGGATCCACACCGATCGGATCTGCCGCCTTGATCAAACCGGTTCTCAACCAGTGGCGCATGGCCGACGATTTGTGGGACAACTGGACCAACCTCAACGCCATGTTCGATTTGGCGAAGCAGTGGCAACCCCATGTCGGCCCCGGTCACTTTCCCGATGCAGACATGATCCCCATCGGCAGGCTTTCCAAACGCGGTCCCAACGGCTCGACACGCTTTTCCAGTTTGACACGCACCCAGCAATACACGCTGATGACCCTGTGGAGCATCTTCCGATCCCCGTTGCTGTGGGGCGGCAATCCGGCGGAAAACCGGCTCTTGGAAGATTCGCTGATGACCAATGCCGCCGTGATTGGGGTCAACCAGAATGGCTCCAATCCGCGTTCCATCGGGTCTGTAACCAATACTCCGGTGTGGACTTCCGACTCTCCCGATCCGCTTGTGAAATATTTCACGCTCTTCAACCGGAACACATCCACCACCTCCGTGTCGGCGCGGCTCGACAGTATGGGCGCAGTCTCCGGAACGGTCACCAATTTGTGGACGGGTGAGGTGCTGGGAGCCACCACCACGACCTTCTCGGCATCACTGCCCGCCTATGGCTCGGGCCTCTACAAGCTCGAGATCACCCAGACCTCGGCCCTCCGTCCCCATGCCGGCCCGAGGGCGCCTACGGCGGTCCCGGGAGAAATTTCGGACGGTGCCTTCTACGAATTACGCGGTCGCCGGCTTCCCGTGGATGGGGAGAGCGGGAAACCCGCAAAGACTGCGACGGGAGCCTACCTGCGCAAGGAGGACGGGAAACGCTGAAACGACGCAGACGTGGAATCCGGTCTTCGCGCGATTCCTAAACTTCGGGCGTGTCTTCCCCTCCCTTTCTTCCCTCGCTTCTGCGGTTCTGGTCCGACGAAGGTTTCGATCCTTCCGGAAAATCGGTGGTGCTCGGGATTTCGGGCGGGGCTGACTCGGTCGCCCTGCTGGAGCTCTGCGTGCGCGAGATGGCGCCGCGTTTCGGCTGTACGTTTTCGGCCGTCCATATCAACCACCGTCTCCGCGCCGATGCGAACCTCGATGCCATGCTGGTCGAAGAGCTCTGCGCCTCTCGCGCGGTTCCCTTGCGCATCGAGACCCTCGACCCGACTACGCGCCGTCGCGGGCAGTCGATCGAAATGTGGGCGCGCGATCAACGGTACGCCGCCTTTGCGCGCGCTGCGGCGCATGCCGGTGCGCAGGTCGTGCTGACGGCCCATCATCGCGACGATGTGGTGGAAACCCTTTGTTTGCGGCTTTGGCGCGGTACGGGACTCGCAGGGTTGGCCGGAATCCCGTTCTTGCGCGCTGACGGCGTGACCCGCCCGCTCCTGCCCGTTCCGCGCCCCGCGCTGAGGAAGTGGTTGCAGGATTTGGGAACCCCTTGGCGCGAAGACGAAAGTAACGGGGATGCGCGCATCCCCCGCAATTGGGTGCGACATCATTTGCTACCGGAGTGGCGCTCGACGGACCCCGACCTTGACGCGCGCCTTTTTCGAATCGCGCGCACGGTCGCGGGTCTGCTTCCCGTGTGGGATAAATGGACGCATGCGGAACATCCGGAAGAGGAAGTGATCGCACGCGGAGGCATTCCCGTCGAGTGGTTGCGATCGGGGATGGATGCCGCCGTGCTGAAGGGGTTATTGCGTCTCCTTGGCATCGGCGATCCCACGCCGGAATTGGCCGCAGAATTGCTGCGGCAGGCCGAGGGGCATACAGGGCGTACCGGAAAAATCCGGGCACGCGCAGATGAATCGGCCCTTTTGACCGAGAAAAATGGGATTCTGACCGCCGCGCGTTCCATTTTCAGACGATCCATGGATGTTTAAGAGGGCCCGTTGCCCCCGAGAAAGTATTTTTCACGCCACTGAAAAACATCGCGCCCGCGTGCGATCCCCCTGGAGCCCCCTGCATGCCCGATTCGCCTGAGGATAAGAACACCAACCTCGTCGAGACCCCCAAATCGACTTCCAAGGACAAGGACGGGAAGAAGACGGGCAACCCGAAATCCGGGGAACCAGGCGGAGGCGGCTGGCCGCGCCGCAATATCATCCTTCTTGTGGCCGTGGTGGCCGCATCCCTGCTGTTGGTGAATCTCCTCGAGTCGGGCAATCGGGTCGAGGAAAAATCCTATTCCGATTTCCGTCGATTGGTTTCCGATACGTCGTGGCCGGTGACTTCCGTGACGCTCACCCGTGTCAGCGAAGGCTACGAGCTCAACGGAGAACGGCGGGCGACCGTTGAAGAGGCTGCTGCTGAAAAGGGGCTCAAGGGGCCCGGCGCCGAAAGCGCACCCAAACCGGTCCACTTCAAGACCATGTTGCCCGATGTGGATGCGCCGGTAAACGAGATCCTGAAAACCCTCGAAGCGCGCGGCGTCAAGGTGCAGTTCGCCCAAGCCACGCGCTGGTTCACGCTGTTCACCACCTTCCTTCCCCTGTTCCTCATCATCTTGTTCTTCTGGTTCCTGTCCGCGCGCCAGTCGAGCCAGATGGGCGGCCCGCGCGGCCTGTTCAGCTTCGGCAAGATCAAACCCCGCGTCTCCGACGAGAACCGTCCCAAGGTCACCTTCAAGGACGTTTCCGGCTGCGATGAAGCCAAGCAGGAGTTGCACGAAGTCATCGACTTTCTCAAAGATCCGGGCCGCTTCAGCCGCCTGGGCGGACGCATCCCGAAGGGCGTACTCCTGCTCGGTCCTCCGGGTACCGGTAAAACCTTGCTCGCCAAGGCCGTCGCGGGTGAGGCCGAAGTTCCCTTCTTCAGCATGTCGGGTTCCGACTTCGTGGAAATGTTCGTCGGCGTGGGCGCCTCGCGCGTGCGCGACCTCTTCGAGCAAAGCAAGAAGAACGCGCCCTGCATCATCTTCATCGACGAGATTGATGCGGTGGGCCGTCAGCGCGGTGCCGGTCTCGGCGGCGGGCACGACGAGCGCGAGCAGACGCTGAACCAGTTGCTGGTCGAAATGGATGGTTTCACTGCCAACGACGGCGTGATCCTCATCGCCGCCACCAACCGTCCCGATGTGCTCGATCCGGCGCTTCTGCGGCCGGGGCGTTTCGATCGCCAGGTGGTGGTGGATCTGCCCGATTCCAAAGGCCGCGAAGGCATTCTGCGCGTGCATCTCGACAAGCGCAAGGTGCCCCTGGCCGACGACATCGACGTGTCGCGCATCGCCAAGGGCACACCCGGCCTTTCGGGTGCGGATCTCGAAAACCTCGTCAACGAAGCCTGCCTGCTCGCCGCCCGTTTCGGCAGCGAGAAAGTGTCCATGGTCGACTTCGAAGAGGCCAAGGACAAGGTCATGATCGGCACCGAGCGCGTCTCGCGCATCATCGGCGAAGAAGAGAAGCGCACCACGGCCTACCACGAGGCCGGCCACGCCGTCGTTTCGCTGAACGTGAAATACGCCGACCCGCTGCACAAGATCACCATCATCCCGCGCGGCCGCGCGCTCGGCATCACCTTCCAACTCCCCGAGAAGGACACGTATACCGTCGATTCGCGCTTCGTGCTCGATAAGATCGCCATCCTCATGGGCGGTCGCGGCGCCGAACTGCTCATGTTCAACCAGATGAACACAGGCGCCTCCAACGACATCGAGCGCGCCACCGAACTCGCCCGCAAATACGTGTGCGAGTGGGGTATGTCCGAAATGGGCCCGATCTCGTACGGCAAAAAGCAGGAAGAGATCTTTTTGGGCCGCGAGATCTCCCAACACCGCGACTACTCCGAGGCCACCGCCGTGGAGATTGATCGCGTCGTGCGCGGTCTTGTGCAGGAACAAATGACGCGCGTGATCGCGCTGCTGACCGAACACCGGCAGGATCTCGTGAACCTCGCCGAAGCCGTTCTCGAACACGAAACGCTCGAGGCGGACGAGGTCGCGCTGGCGATCAAGGGCGAACTCACAGGCAGTTCGCGCAAGAGCCGCGCCTTCGTGAAGGGCCGCGCGGTTCTCGATGCGGCGAAGGCCGAGGCCTCCGGTGCTCCGACCTCCGAAAATCTCGCGGTCGGCGATCTTCGGGCGGAGACTCCGAACACAGAGTCTTAGGGCGGTCTCTCCCCATGCCATCCTCCGTTTGGGGTTCTCCCGTGGTCACGGTATCCCCGCGCCCGTGGCGCGTGCGGGACCGCTGGCTCGGCGGCACTGCGGAAAGTGCACGTCCGCTGGTGATGGGTATTCTTAACGTGACCCCCGACTCGTTTCACGACGGCGGGCGCTATGTCTCCGCCGCGGGCGTCGATAACCTCTCCGCTGCGCTGGCGCACTGCGAGGCCATGATCGCCGCAGGCGCCGACATCCTCGACATCGGTGGTGAGAGCACTCGGCCCGGTGCCTTTCCCGTGGCTGAAGAGGATGAACGCGCCCGCGTGGTTCCCGTGATCGATGCCATCGCGCGCCGGTTTTCGATACCGGTCTCCATAGATACTATGAAGTCGGGCGTGGCACGCGCCGCGCTCGATGCGGGCGCTTCCATCGTGAACGATGTGTCCGCCATGACCGCCGACCCGTTCATGCTCGAAGTTCCCGGGCCTTACGGCGCGGGCGTCGTGCTCAATCATATGCAGGACAAGCCCCGCACCATGCAGGCTGCGCCGAACTATTGCGATGTAGTGGGGGAGGTGCGCGACCATCTGATGGCGCGCGTGCGCACGCTTGCGGCGGCGGGCATTTCCAAGGATCGCATCGCCGTCGATCCGGGCATCGGTTTCGGAAAGCGGCTGACCGACAACTATGACCTGATCGAACACCTTGAAGACCTGGATGCCATCGGATGTCCGATTCTGGTGGGGCACAGCCGTAAGTCGTTTATCGCAGCCACACGCGGACTCGAGCACAGCGACCGCTTGCACCCGAGCGTTGCCGTCGCGGTGTACGCAGCCCTCAAGGGAGCATCCATACTGCGCGTTCACGATGTGGCCGCCACGGTGGAGGCATTGCGGATGATTGATGCCATCCGAGGCGGACAGGGATGGGGCAGCTCCAGTGAGAGCGGGTCTACGAAGCCAGCGGCAGTTCGATCGTAAAGCGCGCGCCGCCCTCGGGCGAATTCTCAGCGCGAATGGTTCCGCCGTGGCCTTCCACGATTCCCCGTGACACATAAAGTCCCAGCCCCGTCCCTTCGCCTGATGCCTTGGTTGTGAAAAACGGCGTGAACATCTTCGCAACGTCTTCGGGTTTGATGCCGCGACCGCTGTCCTGCACCGTGAGAACGGCCTTGCCGTCGCGTTCCTTGATGCCCAGTTCGATGGCGCCGCAACCCGTGATGGCCTGGGCCGCGTTTAGCACTAGATTCAACAGCACCTGCGTCAACTGGTTCGGATGCCCCTTCACGCGAGGTTGCGGCGACGCAAAGTTTTTCCGCACAGTACACTTGGCTTTGATTTCGTTCCAGCCGATCTTGAGCGCCGTTTCCATGCACTCCTCCAGATCGATTTCCACGGGCTCCTGACGCTCCTGGCGCGAAAAGCGGCGCAGCCGCTGGGTGATGTCGGCAACACGGTGACCGCCATCGAGCGTCTCTTGGGCGAGGCGACCTAGATCTTCTAAGAGCATCAATACCAGCCGCCCGTTCGTCCGAAGCCAAGAGCGGACACCTTCGAATTGTCGGACGACTTCTTCCGGCGTTTCTGGGTCGCCTTGGGTGATGAACGACGTACCCGAGAGAAATATTTCCCGAATTTTTTCGGAATAGTCTTTCAGGGTTTCCATGTTCAAGTTGATATAGGTGATCGGATTGTTGATCTCGTGGGCGATACCCGCCGAAAGCTGCCCGAGCAGCACCATTTTTTCGCCATGCGCTAGGTCGTGTTCGGCTTGTTCCTTGGCGCGTCGCACGCGCGCCTCTTCGAGGGCGCGTTTTACGGCGGGAATCAGGCGTGCGGGATTGCCTTTCAGCACGTAATCGGTGGCGCCTCGGTGAAGGCATTCGACCGCGAGATGTTCCCCGATGCCGCCCGAAAGAAAGATGAACGGCACATGCTGCGGCGCGTTCTGCGCGATCTGCAGAGCCTCCAGACCATCGAAGCCGTGCAGGTTGTAGTCGCACAGGATCAGGTCGGGAGAATCCTCTTCCAAAGCACGTCGGAAATCCTCGCGGGTTTCGACGCGCGTGACTTCACATGGAATGCCCGACTCGGCGAGTTGGGTTTGTACGTATTCCGCGTCGAGAGGATCGTCCTCGACATGCAGAAAGGAATACGGTTTGGGATCCATGTCAGTTCCGCGCGCTCGGAACGGCGGGAGGGATTTCGTTGAGGCCGGCCCAGAACTGGCCGATCTGGCGAACCGCATCCATGAATTGTTCGAACACCACAGGTTTTACCACATAAGCGTTCGCACCCAAATCGTATGCGGTCTTGAGGTCCGACTGTTCCTTCGAGGAGGTGAGCACGACCACGGGAATCGTGCGCAGCAGATCGCATTTCTTGATCTGCTCGAGCACCTGCAGCCCGTTGAGCTTGGGAAGTTTGAGATCGAGAAGAATGAGATCGGGATTTCCCGGTTCCCGGTTCGCGTGGACGCCGCGGTGATAGAGGTAATCCAGCGCGGCTTCCCCGTCTTCGGTTACCGTGATATTATGGTGTTCCTGGAGCGCCTCGAGCGTCAACTCCACGTCCATGGGGCTATCCTCGGCGAGCAGGATGTGTCTGAGTTTCATGCGCGATCTCCTTCCGCGGTCGTCGTCGTTCCCGGGGGGAAAGCGGCGGGCAACACAAAGTAAAAGTAGGCGCCCTCTCCCGGGGCACTTTTCGCCCAAATGCGCCCGCCGTGCCTCTCCAGGATGCGCCGTACCATCGCGAGGCCGATTCCCGTGCCCTCATATTCCTGATTGGAGTGCAGGCGCTGGAACACCTCGAACAGTTTGTCGGCATAGCGCATGTCGAACCCGGCGCCGTTGTCACGTACCCAAAACGCCCCAGACTCGTCCTCGGCAGGCCCGTAGGCGATGGTGATGTGGGGGTGAGGGTTTTTACTGCTGTATTTGATGGCGTTTGAGAGCAGGTTGACCCAAACGAGCCGGATCATCGCCGGGTCGCCTTGTATGCCGGGTAGGGTGCCGATTTCCCAACGGATGGCGTTTCCGGAATGTTGTGCCTCGAGTTCGGCACGCACTTCGGCTACCAGTTCAGCGGTGTCGATGCGCTTGGGCGAAAGCTCCACCTTGCTGGCGCGCGAGAAGGAGAGCAGGTCGTCGATGAGCATTCCCATGCGGGTCACCGAGGTCTGAATCACATCGAGGTAATGGAGGCTTTTCTCATCGAGTTTGTCGCGGTTGCGCTGGGCCAGCAGTTGACCGAACCCGGCGATATGGCGCAGCGGGGCGCGTAAGTCGTGGGAGACCGAGTACGAAAATGCCTCCAACTCGTGGTTGGCGGCCTCCTGCCGAATGGTTTTTTCCTGCAGCGACAGGTTCAGGCGCTGAATCTCTTCTTCCTGCCGTTTGAGGTCGGTGATGTCGGTATAGACGCCGCAGGCGGCGTAGGCTTCACCTTCGGAATTCAGCAAAGGGAAATGCGCAGTCAGATAGGTTCGGAATCCCGAAGGTTGGGGAATAACCTCGACGCTGTGGACCGGACCACCCATGATAAACGCCTGGTTGTAGCCGCGATCGACCACTTGAGAGGTCACTTCGGGAAGAGGGTCGTGCACGGTTTTGCCCATGCTTGTCTCCGGCGAAAATCCCGTTACTTCCACAAAGGTGGCGTTCACCATTAGGTAGCGTCCCGCAGGATCCTTAATGCAGATGATGGAGGGGATATTGTCGAGCACGGATTGCAATTGGTTTTGGCTCCGGCGCAGTTCGCGTTCCCGTTCGCGGCGCTCGTCGTCGAGGCGATTCAATGATGCGGCGGTGAAGAGCAGAATGCCCGTGAACCCGGCGGCCGAGAGAATCGCATACAACGCTTCGCCGAACGAGGACGGGTACCAGCTTTTGGCTCCACCGTATGCCAGCAGCCACCCAAAAAAAATCAGCAGCAGGATCACGGAAGGAAGCAGGCGCCGCATGATGTGGCAGCCCACTCCGTTTCCCGAGACCAGTCGCATGATTCCGAAATTCGGGTGTTGAAAAAGCAGCGCATGCCCGACCAGCAAATTCGAAAACGCAATGGTCCAGGGTGTGCGCACGTACTCGAGCATGTGCGAACTTGTGGCCGCGGTTTCGAAAATGTGCTCGATCACGATTAACCCGGACAGGAAAAACAAAACGAAGAGCGAGAGCTGACGCACATAGCCGATCAACGTCATGCGGCTCGCACCCGCGCCGATCGCGAAGCCAAGTAACAAGGTCACCCATTCCGAAAATCCGCGAAGCCCCAATTGATTACCGATGAAAGGCACTTCCGCAACGATCCCGATTCCAAAAAGGCAGGCCCCGATTCCCGCCTGCACCCATCGGGTGCGTTGCGGATGGGACTGTACCGAAAGCGCAACCAACCCGGAGACCAGCACCGATAGCAGTGGGATCAACGGATGGTGGGGAAAGGCGGTACCATGCAAAAGATGGTAGTTGGGCCAAAAGTATGCACTCAGCCAATCCGCCAACCCGAGCACGGTAAGAAGGATCGCTGACCAGGCCAGGAACTTCGAAGCCTTGCGGAAAAGGCGCACAAAATGCGCATCGCTTCCCGAAGGGGCGTCGTCCCAGGTCATCCCGGAGTTGAGATTCAGGCCTAAAAAGCCGGCTTGTCGAAATTCCACGTTGGACCGGGAGTATAAATCGGGGGAACGGCACATCGAAACCGGCATTTTGACTGTTTTTAGGCAATCCGATTCGGAAGATGTGCGCAGGTCGGCGCAAAGCAGAAGGCTCCAAGGCTAGGGTCAAGTTGTCCCCACCCTTCCAGTGGATTTGGAGAATTGCACGATATTTTTTCATGATCCGTGGTATTTTCAGAAAACGTGACCCGCCACAGGGTTTAAATCCGGATCTTCGAATTCCGATTTTCCGGTCAACAGAGGGCCCTTTTGACCTATTCCAAAAGCATTTTGTACACCGGTCTGACGGTGTTGATACTCGTGTTGATTGTGCCGCTTTTCCTTCCGGGAGTGCTGCGTGTCGAACGTTCGGTACTCATCCACGCCTCCGAGGGAGAGGTGTTCGAGATGGTTGCCGATCTCGAGCGTCACCCCGAATGGCATCCGTGGGATATCAAGGACTCCCTGCCGCGCATCGTGTTTGGTGAAAAACGTTACGGAGTGGACGCCTCATATTTTTGGATCGGGGGACGCGACAATCACGGGACGCTCAAATGGACGGCCGTCGATGCAGCGAAACACCGCATCGACGGCGTACTCGACCTTTCTTCGCTCGGTGAATCCGAAATCATCTTCCGGTTCGCCACAGTCGGGGAAGGTGTCGAAGTGCGTGAGGAGTTTCGTAAAACTTCTGGGCACAACCTGCTGATGCGCTATCTGAAGCCCCTTTACCGGGCAAGGGTGGCGGAGCAACTGACCTCGAACCTAGGGCGGCTCAAGCGCGTCGCTGAAGCTCTCAACACGGTTGGCGAAGAAACTCCAGAGGATATTTCCGCAAACGCCTCGGGCGATTCGATCGGTCATTGAGGGCTGCCCTTTGTTCTCGACCGGTGATCCATCCCTAATCGGGGGATAAACGCTATCCCGCTTCCGTGCCAGAAATCCCGGTTTTCACCCGGATTAAGACCATCAGCCCCAAATTTTCCCCATTCCTGGCATTGCCTGCCTACCCGAATTCCAGAGGCAGAAGTATATTTGCCAACCCCGGACGTTTAGCTCAGCTGGTTAGAGTACATCGTTCACATCGATGGGGTCGTAGGTTCAATTCCTACAACGTCCACCAGTTTAAAAAAAACGGCGTTTCCCGCAAGGAAACGCCGTTTTTTATTGCGGAAATCCGGCGTCTGCAGAGCCCGGAACCGTGGGACCTATTCGCAACGGAACTTGGTGCTGCCTTCCGGAATCGCCTCGGGATATTTGCCGTCGAAGCAGGCCGCGCAATAGTCGTCGGGCGTGCCGGGACCGGTGGCGAGCAAGCCCTTGATCGACAAATACTGCAGGCTGTCGGCGCCGAGCAGCTTACGCGTCTCTTCCTGCGTCAGGTTGCCGGCGATCAGTTCGGTTTTGGAGGGGAAGTCCATGCCGTAGAAGCAGGGATTCACCACCGGCGGCGAACTGATGCGGATGTGCACCTCACGCGCGCCCGCATCCCGCAGCATCTTCGTCAAAAATTTCAGGGTCGTACCGCGCACGATCGAATCGTCCACCAGCACCACGCGCTTGTTGCGCAGCACGCCGGCGATGGGATTGAACTTCATTTTCACCTTCTGCTCGCGCGCGTTCTGCGAGGGGTCGATGAAGGTGCGGCCTACGTAATGGTTGCGCAACAGGCCGATGTCGAAGGGAATACCCGATTCCTTGGCGTAACCCAGCGCCGCGGTGTTGCTCGAGTCGGGCACGGCCACCACCACGTCGGCGGGCACCGGATGCTCTTTCGCGAGCTGCTTGCCGATTTTGCGGCGGATCTTGTCGCAGCTTTCGCCGAAGATGCGCGAGTCGGGGCGGGCGAAATAAACGAACTCGAAAATGCAATGCGCGCGGCGCGGCTTCTCGGCGATCATGCGCGACTCGAGACCGTTCTCGTCGATGCGGCAGAGCTCGCCCGGCTTGATGTCGCGTACGTAGGAGGCGCCGATCAGGTCGAGTGCGCAGGTTTCGGAGGCGACCACCCAGGCCTTGTCGGCCTTGCCGAGGCACAGCGGGCGGAAGCCGAAGCCGTCGCGCGCCACGTATAATGCGTCGGGGGTGAGGAACACGAGACAATAAGAACCGGTGACCTTGAGCAACGATTCCGAGATGGCGTCGGTGAGGTTGACCTCGCGCGAACGTGCGATCTGATGCAGCAGCACTTCCGTGTCGGACGTGCTCTGGAAAATATGGCCGGCCTCTTCCATCTCGTAGCGGATCTCGGGCGCGTTGACGAGGTTGCCGTTGTGCGCCACCGCGATGGGTCCGCGCTTGGTGGCCACCAACATGGGCTGGGCGTTGTTGAGGTTGCTGCGGCCCGTGGTCGAATAGCGAACGTGTCCGATCGCGGCGGTGCCCACGAGGGTTTCCACGGTCTTTTCGTCGGAGCTTAGTTCCGTGACCAACCCCATCCGTTTGGCCAGGTGGATATCGGGACCGTTCGCAACGGCCACGCCCACGCTTTCCTGTCCGCGATGTTGCAGGGAGTACAAGCCCATCAGGGTGCGGCGGGCGACCTCAGGTCCCCCGAAAATGCCGACAACCCCGCATTCCTCGCCAAATCCGTCTTCCGCTGCGCTCATGGAGTCCTTGGGTGGAGGGAGAAGCAAATATAAGTCCCGGAGGCAGGGGAGGGAGAGTGAACAGGTCGATTCAAGCGGTGTAGTCGGCCCTTTGGCGGGATCCTTCGGAGAAGTGCGATTCCTTTTGAAACAGGGGTTCCCGAACCGCGTGGGGTCCGCACTGTTCCCCGTCCTGCTATCTTTCCCCCGAATCCTGCAAATTCCGGAGAAAACATGGTGTCACCCAACGGCGAATTCGAGGAAAAGAACTCCCAGTCCATCAATATCGAGCTGCCCGAAGCGGTGGCCGAGGGAACGTATGCGAATCTGTTTCTCGTGTCGCATAGCGGCTCCGAGTTCGTGCTCGACTGCGCGCGCATTCTGCCGGGTCCGCCCAAGGGCAAGGTGCAGGCCCGCATTGTGATGACGCCGGCGCACGCCAAGTCGCTCGCCGCCATATTGCAAGAGAACATCTCGCGCTACGAGCGCAACTTCGGTCCCATCGCGCCCTTCGGAAACATGGGTGGACCGGGAGTGCCGCCTCAGGACGAGTTCTGATCATGAGCAAAGTTTTGTGCCTCGACATGGAAGGCGTGCTCACGCCCGAGATTTGGTTGCATGTGAAGGATCGCAGCGGTGTCGCCGAACTGAACCTGACCACGCGCGACGTAAAGGATTACCGTGAACTGATGGACCGCCGCGTGGAGATCTGCGCGCGTCACGGTATCACGCTGACCGACATCCAGGGTTGGATCTCGGAGCTCGAAATCGAAGATGGCGCGCGGGCCTTCACCGACTGGGCGCGCACGCGCTATCAGGTTGTGATTCTGTCCGACACCTTTTACGCCTTCGCCGAAAGTTTCATGCGCCAGTTGAACTGGCCGTCGCTGTTTTGCCACGACATCGGTTACGATGCAAACGCTGCGTGCCTCGTCTACACGCTGCGTCAGGAGAATCAGAAGATGCACGCGGTGGAAGCGCTGCGCAATCTCAACTTCCGCGTGGCCGCGGCGGGCGATTCGTACAACGACATCCACATGTTGCGCGCGGCCAACGCTGCGACCTTTTTTCGCGCACCCGAGAGCATCCGCAGCGAGTTTCCGGAATACAAGAACCTGACCGAGTACGCGGAACTCAAGGAATGGTTGGAAGAGAACCTTTGAAATATGAAGTCAGAAATATGAAATCAGAAAGAACTTCAGAAGCGACAAGTCGCCCGAGTGTTATTCCGAATTTCTGATTTCGTATTTCTGATTTCGGCTTACGCCAGCCTTCCTCTGATCCAGATTGCGATATCCCGCAGCTCTTCCATCAGCATGGTGTGATCCTTGTCGTAGGCCATGAAGGTCAGGTCGATCCCCAGTTTGCGTAACTCCTGAAACTGTTTGTGGGCGGGATCGAAGGGAACCATCGGGTCCTGACGACCATGCGTGATGAGGAATTTCTGTGCGCGTGCGGCAGCGGTGAATTCCGCAGGGTAGCGCTCCGGAAGAGCGACGTAGCCCGAAACCCCGACGACGCCCCCGAGCACGCTTTCGTAATGCAGAGCCGTATCCACCACCATCAAGCAACCCTGACTGAACCCGAACAGAAAAACGTCCGCGGGGCGAACGCCCTGTTCTTCCAGTTCCTCCAGTAACCGCAGCAGCAAACCGCGGCTCCGCACCACACCGGGCTCCTTGTCTCCCATGAAATCGTACCAGCTGTAACCGCCGTAATAGGCGTCCGGTGCGTTCACCATCAGATAGGAGAGTTCGGGAATCTGCAAGGCCTCGGGCAAAAAGTGATAGCCGTTCAGTGAATCGCCGAGGCCGTGCAAAACGATCACCACCCGCTCGCGACCATCGGGGTTCGGTAGGCGGGCGGGAATGTAGCGGTGGGTAAAGAGGCGTGTGGTGAGCATGCGATCAAATTAACCGGGAAAGGCCCTAGGCGGAAGGCTGGCATTCCGGCATCGGGTGCACGACCGATTCGGTTAATCGGGTCGGGATATCGTGTAGCGCGCCAGACGACGTACGATCGTCACGCTGCGATCCACGCCGTTCACAGCAAGAACGCGCACCTGCTGCGAGCCGAGATAGCCCCAACCGGGGGCGTACCAGGTATCGGCGAACAACACACCGCCCGGCTTCCAGCCGCGATAATGGAGACACGTGAAAGTCCCCGCCGGCACCCGGCAAAGACTATCGCTATTCACGACTTCGATTTCGAGTGTGTCGAGTGCGGGAAGGAACACGCTGTTTTCGGTCCGGAATCCCAAGAAGTAGGTGGGATAACGCTCGCCTTTGTGGGCGGGGTATTTCACGTGGAGGGTTTCGAAAGCAAAGGTCGCCGTATCCTGCTCGGCGCCCACGGTGTAGTTGCCTCTGCGCCGGTTCTGCAACCACAAGGTGACGGCGCCGGGTTCGTGTGCGGCGTTGCGCACATTCCACAGGAAAACCGTTTGCGACTTCCCCCCAAGCGTTACCTGGCGGGAACCGGCGATGACGATATGCGTGCTGTCAGTGGAGACGGAATCGTCTCCGAAATACGCGCTATCCACATAGGCCCAGGAATTCCCCTCGAACAACGGAATGACCGGCAGAGCTGCGCCGTTCCTCGATCCCCAATAACCTCCGGTTAAACAACCGGTGAGCAGGAGGCAGGGAAGCGCGGCGAAGTGGATCATGCCGGCATCCTTCTTTCGAGCATCCGCAATACGAGATAACCGCTTGCTCCGGAGACCACCGAGGCGCAGAGAATGGCGACCTTTGCCCCGTCGAGCAGGGTGTGCCCGGTCAAACCGAGCCCCGCAATAAAAATCGACATCGTGAAACCGATGCCGCCAAGAACTCCCGCCCCGGCGAGCTGCGCCCAAGAAGTTCCCGAAGGCAGCGCGGCAATACCGAAGCGCACCGCCAGCCATGCGAACAGGGTGATGCCCACCGGTTTGCCGATACAAAGTCCCAACAAAATGCCGATTCCCAAAGGCTCGAAAACCTGATGCAGCACCACAGGCGAAAGCGTGACGCCCGCATTCATGAGGGCAAAGAGCGGTAGAATGCCGAAGCTCACAAACGGGTGAAGCCGTGATTCGAGGCGCGTCAATAAAGGCTCCGTATTCCGCGCGTTCTTTATTCCACCGACCGGGTTGCGGAAAGGAATGCAGAATGCCAGCAACACCCCCGCGATGGTGGCGTGAATACCTGAGTGGAACACGCACATCCACAACAAAACACCACCGATCGCATAGGGCACCGGATGCCGCACTCCGCCGCGGTTGAGCAGCGACAAACCCGCGAGTACGCCAAGCGCACCCAGCAAATAAGTGAGGTGGAGTTGCCCGGTGTAAAAAACTGCGATCACAAGTATCGCCCCGAGGTCGTCGATGATCGCGAGCGCGACGAGAAATACCTTGAGCCCGATCGGAATGCGCCGTCCCAGCAGCATCAGTACACCGAGCGCAAAGGCGATGTCGGTGGCCATGGGAATGCCCCAGCCTTGCGCGCCCGGCAGGCCGTGGTTCCAGGCAATAAAAATGCCTGCGGGAACGATCATGCCCCCGACGGCGGCCAGCACCGGCAAGGCCGCCCGCTTCACCGAGGCGAGCTCTCCGCCGAGCAGCTCCCGTTTGATCTCCAGACCAACGAGCAGAAAGAACACCGCCATCAAGGCATCGTTCACGAAGGATTCGAACGAAAGCCCCAAGGACGCATCGGAGGTTCCGAAACCGGGCCGAAACTCACGAAGGTGATGGTAAGCATCCCGTCCGCCCGAGTTGGCCCAAAACAAAGCGACGAGCGTGCAGCCGATCAGTAGCAGGCTGGAGGCGGACTCGAGTACGGCGAATTTGCGGAACGATCGCCCGATCAGGTTACGCACGGGGCGGGGGTGATGAGGCGAGGCCTCAGCCTTCCTGCAAACGTGCGATACGCAATTCCAAGGGCGGATGCGTCGCCATCAGCGAAAGGAGCCCGCCCTGTTTGCCCGAGATCTTCAGGGTCGCAAGCGCGGCGCCCTTTTGGGCCTCCTCCTCCGGAGCGCGGCCGTAGGTGCGCTGCAACTGCTGCAAGGCGGAAATCATTTTGGCCCGACCGGCGTAAAGCGCGCCTCCGCGATCGGCCCGGAACTCACGCAGACGGGAGAACCATGCCACCACGATGAATCCGAGAATGCCGAACACGATTTCAAACACCGTGATCAGGATGAAGTTCAGCATGAAGGATCCGCCGCGGTCGTCTTTTCCGCGCAGCGCGGAACTCACGGCAAAGGCGACGATACGGGCGAAGAACATCACGAAGGCGTTGATCACGCCCTGGATCAAGGTCATGGTCACCATGTCGCCGTTGGCGATGTGGGCGATCTCGTGCCCTAGCACGCCTTCCACCTGATCGCGGTCCATCCGCTGCAGCAATCCGGTGGATACCGCCACCAGAGAGCGGCTTTTGGAAGGGCCTGTCGCGAAGGCGTTCACATCGGGACTGTGGTAGACGCCGACTTCCGGCATCGCGGGCAGGCCGGCTTTTTGCGCGAGGGAGTGGACGGTTTCCACCAGATCCCGGAACTCGCCCGGGCTGCGCGGATCGATCACCTTAACGCCCATGGTCCACTTCGCCATCATGCGCGAGATGCCCAGCGAAATAAACGCACCGCCCATACCCCATAGGAGGCAGAAGGCGAAGAGCAAGCCATAGTTGAGACCGTGTGCGGTCAGATAGGGCTGGATGCCGAGCACCCGGAGCACGATACTCAGGGTGACGATGACCAGAATATTGGTGGCGGCGAACAGCAGGATGCGTTTGAACATGAGATTCTCCTTGTGGGGTCAAAATATCATTTTGCGAGAGCCGATTGTAATCGAACCGTTACATGAGCGTTTCGTTTCGGGTCGATCGAGAAACCGGATGCGCTTTGGGTTCACGCTAGGGTTCTTTTTGAAGCATTCGAGTGGCCTCAGGAAACATTTCTTGGGCCTATTGACTCGATCCACGCCCGGAACACGCAAATTCGGCGCCGGGATTCAAGTATTTTGTGTTCCCCATGAACCGGCACAGAAAAAATTTACCGATGATGCGCCCCTGGTGGCGCGGCCCTTTCCGGTATTTGCTGCGCGTGCGACCACGGCAACGCCATCTTCACGGGTCGTTGATCCATCGCCTTTTGGGAGCGCGCATTTTCGAGAACGCGTTGTGGGTTCCCACCCGGGAGACGCTGGCTAAAGGCATTGCGATTGGCACCTTCATCGGTTTGCTACCGCTTATCGGATTGCAGATCATCACTTCGGTGGTAATCTGTTACTTCCTCCGCGCCAACATCGCTGCTGCCGTACTGGCCACCTTTCTCAGCAACCCGTTCACGGCGGCGGGGTTGTTGTGGATGCAGGTCATGCTCGGGCATTGGTTGGCGCCGGCATTCGCAGCGGTGGATTCGACGCATTACACTGGCACGGCCAAATATCTGGCGACCTACGGAAAGCCTTTGCTGGTGGGTAGCCTCGCCTCAGCCACGGCAGGTGCGGTCGTGTCCTATCCCTTAACGCATTGGCTCTGGTCGATGGGTGAGAAGGTGGCTCTTCGTCGGCGCGAGACGCGCCGTGCGGAGGGGCATGCCGCGCATGCCTCACAGGCGGCGCATTCCGGTCATCACGTCGAGCATCCTCGTCCGCATCAAGCGGACCAAGCGGACTAAGCGGAGACCTCTTCGTCCCACAAACCGGGGACTGTCACGGAATTTGCCTCACCGACCGCGTCGCGCATCAGCCACTCCTGCGCATTCGCTGCATCGGTATCGTCGCGCGCGGGAGCCGTGTAAACGCCGTCGTGGCGCATCCAGTGCGAACAGGCCGTGTCGGCCCAGTACACCGCCAGCACGCGCAAGAGGCGGGCCTTCAGCGCGGGATCCCGCACGGGCGCGGTAACCTCGACGCGCTCCCGCAGGTTGCGCATCATCCAGTCGCCGCTGCCGATGTGAACGTCTTCGTCGCCCCCGTTGCGGAAACAAAAGATGCGGCTGTGTTCCAGAAAACGGCCGACCACGCTTTTCACCCGGATGTTTTCGGATAGCCCATGCGCACCGGGGCGCAGTGCGCAAATGCCGCGGACAATGAGCTTCACGGGCACGCCCGCGGCGGAGGCCTCGTACAGGGCCTCGATGACCTCGCGGTCGAACAGGGCGTTGACCTTCACCGCAATGCCGACCGGCTTGCCTTCCCGGGCATTCTGGCACTCTCTACGGATCAAGGCGAGGGTGGCCGACAAAAAGGTGAGCGGCGCGACCCGCAATCCTCGGAAGTCGGGGTGCGGTGCGTAAGCGGTGAGGTAGTTGAACACCTCCGACACGCCGCCGGTGGTTTCCGGGTCGCTGGTGAACAAGGAGAAATCGGTATAGGTGCGCGCGGTTTCGGGATTGTAGTTGCCGGTTCCTATATGCACGTAGCGCCGGAAACCGTCCGCTTCGCGGCGCACCACGAGGGCGATTTTGCAGTGGGTTTTCAGGCCCGCGAGCCCGTACACCACGGTGCCGCCGCGCTCTTCGAGCTGCCGGGCCCAATGGATGTTGCTCTGCTCGTCGAAGCGGGCTTTCAGTTCCACCACCACGACCACTTCCTTGCCCTTTTGTGCGGCTTCCATGAGGGCGAACATGATCGGGCTGTCTGCGCTGGTGCGGTAGAGCGTGGTTTTGATGGCCAGTACCTGCGGGTCTTGGGCCACGGTTTCGATGAAGCGCACTACCGGATCGAAACTTTCGAACGGATGATGCAGCAGGGAGTCGTGGTCGCGTAGACGGGTGAAAATATCCGTAGGCGTTCCCATTCCCGGTACGGCGACCGGGTGCCACGCCGGGTACTTCAACCGGGCGAGCGGCACAAGGCCGTACAACAACGAGAGCCGGCTCAGATTGACGGGGCTGCCCACCCGGAACACCAGTTCGGGCTCCAGATCGAGATTGCGCGCAAGCGGTTCGGTGAGGCGGGAGCTGGCGTGTTTTTCGATCTCGAGACGCACCACGTCGCCGCGCCGGCGGTTACGGATTTCTTCTTCGACCGCTTCGAGCAGGCTGCCTTCGCCGAGCTCTTCGTCTTCGTCGAGGTACAGGTTCGAATTGCGCGTCACGCGGAACACCGCGCTTTCACGAATGGGATATCCGCGGAACAGCTCTTGCGCGAAGTGGCGCACCAGGTCTCCGGTGAAGACGAAGTGGAATGTGTCTTTGCCCTGCGAAGGAAGGGCGATCACACGCGGCAATCCGCGCGGAACGGTCATGATGCCGAGCGCCTCGCGGCCGCGTCCGGGTGTCTTCAGGCGGAAGGCCAGACACAATGCCTTGTTGAGCAGGCGCGGAAAGGGATGCGAAGGATCGACCACGATGGGCGTAAGAAGGGAATAGGCTTCGCGCAAAAACCAGGCGTGGGCGAAGGCGGCCTCGGCGGGGGAGAGTTCGGCGGGCGTCAGTACGCGTGCGCCATGGTCGGCGAGATCGGCGCGCACCGCGTCCCAACAGGTGTATTGATCCGCCGTCATGCTGCGGGTTTCGGCGAGCACGCGGCGCAGTTTCTCCCGCGCGTCGAGCCGGGCGATGCCATCGGTGGTGGCCCCTGATTCGAGGCGTTGCAGGAGCGCGGCTACGCGTACCTCGAAAAACTCGTCGAGATTGCCGCCCACGATGGCGATGAAGCGCAGGCGCTCCAACAACGGGACGGCCGGGTTTTCGGCTTCCCGCAATACACGACGGTTGAAATCGAGCCAAGAAAGCTCCCGGTCCAAAAACATATCGTGCCCCGTATAGCGGGGCGGCGGCGGGTTTGCGGCGGACCGGGGTTTAGCGCTTGCGCTCGATTTCGCTTTTGTTCGCGATTTTGCGTGCGCTTGTTCTGGCACTTTTGCTCGCGTTTTTGTTTTTGGAGCGGGGCTTGCCGTATCCGGCTTCCGTTTTCGGTCCATGTTCCTCCAGAAGGGGTAAGGTGAGATGGCCGTGGCGGCTCCAGAAGGTCGCCGCGCCTTCGCGCAATCCCGCCTCCGCGATTTCCAATTGTCGAATGCCGAAATGCCGGAGGCTTGCAAGCAGCACCATCAACCCCGCCGGAATGATGCGGGCGCGGGCGATGGGCAGATCGAACAGGACGGCGATTTCGGAGGGGGTGCGGCCCACGCAGAACTCTACGAGGTCTTCCAGACTGCCGGGAGTCACGCCCGGTAGATGGCGGCGGAAGGCCGGGCCACGCACCTTGGCGACCATGTGCGCGATCGCGCGGACGTTTCCCGAACTGCCGATCGCACGCTCGGCGACGGGCGCCTCGTCGGGCGAATGGGCGCGGACCTCGGCGAGGGCGAAATCATAAACCTTCGCCAAGGTCGCGGCGGTGAAGGCCGTATCCGGCTTCCTGGCCTTTTTTTCCTTGCCGCCCGCGCCGTCCTTGTCCCCGAAGAAGCTGCGCGCAAGGCGGATCGCACCGAGATCGTAGCTTCGACCAAACAAATACTTTCCGTCGCGGCTCCACGAAACTTCGGCGCTGCCTCCGCCGATGTCGATGGTCTTGATCACGCCGCGCGGCTTGGGGCGGGCGCTGCCGAGAATGCCGCCGTGAATCAAAAAACTTTCTTCCGCACCGCTCAGCAGACGCACCGCCACACCTGTTTTCTCGGAGAGGCGTCGCACGAAGGCGTCGCGGTTCTTTGCCGAACGCACGGCGGAAGTCGCCAGGGCGAAAGTGAAGTCCGCACGCACCGCGGCACGCGAGCCTTTGCCGACGATGAAGGCCGCGATTTTCGCAAGCCCGGAGTCGGGAATGTCGCCGTGCGGGAACACCGCGACTCCCAAGGAATAATCGAGCTTGTCGCGGCTGAGGAGTTGGTGCTTTCCGTGCTCGATGCGATAGCGGGAAGCCTTGACCGAGTTGCTGCCGATGTCCACGATGCGGATGATCATGTCCGACAATCTAGCCCCACGGAATTCCCGGGTCCGGGTGCCCCCCTGACGGCGGCGGCGGGTTTTCGTGGCGGTTGGGTTTGGATCGGGTTGGCGAGGCGACATGTTCGGGACCCAAAAACTAGGGCATTGGATCGTTCCGGAGGTTTCAAGAGCGTTACCGTCCGGTCCAAATATGATTTTTGCATCACTAAACTTGCGCTTTTTCGGAGAGTGCGCGGTTTGACCTTAAACATTTGGAAAATTGACTACAAATCACCCATTTTGATGGGAAAAATCCTTGTTTGAAGTGTTTGAAGTTCTAATTTTTTGTCCCCTCACCCTTTTGCAATGCGTGGCGCAAAACTGGCCCCGCGAAGCGAAAGGGTGGTTGCCCGAATAAAAACCCCAAGGAAAATCATGAATTCCAAGACTTTGGTGAAAAAACAGCCGGCCGCCGAACGCACCCGCTGGGATGATCAGTGGGACAAACAGTTCTCCTTCCTGACCCGTTTCAAAACCAAAAACGGCCGGTGGCCCAAGGCCTCCGAAGAGTTTCCGAAGGGCAATCGAATCGGACTTTGGGCCAACCGTCAGCGCGATCTGCGCGATCGCGGCGAGCTCGATGCCGCGCGCATCGCGCTTTTGCTGAAGGCCGGCTTCGAGTGGAACAAGATCGACGCGCGCGGCATGCACTGGGACGAACAGTTCGGTTACCTGAACGCCTTCCGCAAGAGCCACAAAGACGAATGGCCGATCGCACGCGAGGAGTTCCCCAAGGACAACCGCCTCGGTCTGTGGGTGTGGCGCCAACGTCAGGCCTTCGCCGCCGGCACGCTCCCGAAGAAGCGTCGCATGCAACTCGAGAAAATTCGTTTCCCCTTCGAACTTCCCGACAGCTGGGAAGAACACCTGAAGAGCCTGCGCGCCTATCGCGCCAAGCATCCGGGACGCTGGCCCAAAGCGCGCGAAGAGTTCCCGAAGGGCAATCGTCTCGGCCTCTGGTGCCATCTGCAACGCTGCGCCAATAAAGCCGGCAAGCTCGAGGCCGATCGCGTGGCCAGCCTCGACAAGGTCGGCTTCCAGTGGAGCGTCAAGGAGGTTAGTTGGGTGCGGTTCTTCGATCTGCTGAAGGAGTACAAGAAGGAAAACGCGGCCAAGTGGCCGGTCCTTCAGGCAACGGCGCTCAAGGATCGCCGCCTGATCGCTTGGTGCAGCATTCAGCGCGGCAAAAAACGTGCCGAACGTCTCGACGCCGACAAGATCTCCCGTTTGGACAAGATCGGTTTCCGTTGGTAGCCTCTCCGTGGCGAGTACCCATCGGGTACTCCCTCACGATTGGAACGACACGGTAAACAATCGAGGCCGGAACGCATGTTCCGGCCTCTTTTTTAACCTCCGTTTTAATCTGCGAGGGCATACCCTCCCGCTGCTCCCATTGTATCTTTCCCAAACCGTGGAAACTCGCTAATGACGCTTCAAAAGCCTCAGGAACTGCTCTTTCAGTGGCTGGATCGCCGCCTCGATCCGGGCTTGGCCGAGTGGCTGCGCACGCAATGCGCCCAAATCCGCGACGGCGCTCCCGAGCGCACCCTGCACCTTTCTTTCGGCCTCGCCCTCCGCAAGGTCGGCCATGCGCCGCTCTCCGCCACTTCCGATGAACAATCGCAGGCGTTTTCCGGCCATCCCGGCTGGGATTTGCGCGACTGGACGGTCGATCAGGTGGCGCGCCTCGCACTGCTTCTCGCACTTCCGGTCTCGGAGCAGAGCAAGCGCGCCGTGCTCGCCTTATTTCAAACCGCCGACCTGGGTGAACACGTTGCGTTGATCCGCGGTCTCTTTTTGTTGCCACAGGCCGCGGATTTGTTGCACATCGGACGCGAAGCCATCCGCAGCAACATGGGCGACGTGTTCTTCGCGGTCACGCAACGCAACCCATACGCGGCCGAACACTTCGACGACATCGCGTGGAACCAGATGATCGTGAAGTGCCTGTTTCTCGATCTGCCTCTGCGCGGCGTATTCGGTGTCGATACGCGCACCAACCTAGATCTCGCCCGCATGCTCACCGGCCTCGCCCGCGAGCGTTGGGCCGCCGCCCGTCCGATTTCTCCGGAAGCCTGGCGGTGCGTCGCCCCCTTCGCAGATTACGCCTCCGGTGCTGCGGGCAACATCGCCACCGATGCCGCTTCCGTTTTGAAAGACGCCTTGCACAAAGACCCTTCCGATCGGAGGGGTGCCGCCTTGGCGCTGTGGAACACGGGGCGCCTCGCCGACCGGGCGTACGTCCGTGAGGCCGCGCCTGAACTGGTCGCACGCCTCGAGGCCGGAACCCTTTCCTGGGAGAACCATGAACACGATTGATTCTGCACTTTCCGAACCCCTGCGTCTCATCGATCCGCACATCCACATGGTGTCGCGTACCACCGACGACTATCAGGGAATGCGCGAAGCCGGTATCGTGGCTGTGATCGAACCCGCGTTCTGGGTCGGACAGCCCCGTACCACCGCAGGCACCTTCCTCGACTACTTCTCCTCGTTGATCGGGTGGGAGCGCTTCCGCGCCTCGCAATTCGGCATCCGTCACTACTGTACCATGGGACTGAACTCGAAAGAGGCGAACAACGAGGCCCTCGCCGAGGAAGTACTCGACCTGCTCCCCCGCTTCGTCGGTAAAGAGGGCGTGGTGGCCGTGGGCGAAATTGGTTACGACGAAATCACCAAGGCCGAAGACAAAGCCTATCGCGCCCAGCTTGAACTCGCGAAAGAAACCGGCCTGCCCGTGATGGTGCATACGCCGCATCGCGACAAAAAGCGCGGCACGTCCCTGAGCATGGACGTGTGCATCGAACACGGTCTCGATCCCGCCATGGTGGTGATCGATCACAACAACGAAGAGACCTGCGAAGAAGTGCTCGACCGGGGCTTCTGGTGCGCCTTCACGATTTATCCGAAAACCAAGATGGGCAACCAGCGCATGGTGGACCTCATCAAGAAGTATGGTCCCGAGCGCATGATCGTCGACAGCAGCGCCGATTGGGGGTCCAGCGATCCTCTGGCTGTCGCCAAGACCGCACGCCTGATGCTCGAGCAGGGCGTGCCTCGTGCGCATGTGGAACTCGCCTGCTACGGCAACGCACTGGCCGCCTACGGCAAGAGCGGACAAATGCACGAGAGCGACTGGTCGAGTCCTCCGTCGACCATCGATCGCTCGAGTCTCTTCGAAGGCAACAGCGTGTGGCGCGGCGGCAACGCCGCGGCTGCCGCAGACCCCAAGTTCATCGTTTAGTCTCCGCAAAAAAAACCGGGGCCTCCCTTCCGGAAGGCCCCGGTCAAAACCCGGGTGTCAGGAGAGGGGGAGAGAGGTATCTCAGAGAATCTCCGGGTTTATTATCCGTTACCTTTTTTAATCTACCCCAACATGGCCAGCTCGTGTGCCTCTTCCATGCTTCTTAACGCGGCCAATCCCTTTTCCTTGATTTGGCGCACGCGCTCTTTGGAAAGGCCGATCACTTCGCCGATTTCTTCCAAATTCAGCGGGTCATGGTGGCCGATGCCAAAATACATGCTGAGGACGGTTTTCTCCTGATCCGGCAGTCGCTGCAACAACGTTGCGACCTGACGTTTTTTGGATTCTTCCTGCACCGGCGCATCGGGAGCCTCAGTGTGTGCATCCTCGATCAGATCGAGGGCGGATGTGCCTTCCTCGTTTCCGATAGGATCATCGAGGGAAGCGTGACGGAGACCCATTTCGATGATTTTTTCGATTTGGCGTCCTGTATATCCCATTTTTTTGCCGAGAGCCTCGGTGTCCATGATCAGGCTGCCGCCCACCGTTTGGCGCATGGAGACGTTGTGTTTGGAAAAACGGCGCAGAATCAGTTCCTTTTCGGCGCTGATGCGCACCAGACGGGCCCGTTCGGCGATGGCGCGGGTGATGGATTGGCGGATCCACCAGACGGCGTAGGAGATGAATTTGAGGTTGCGGTTGATGTCGAAGCGCTTGGCGGCCTCGATCAAACCGAGATTGCCCTCGTTGATGAGCTCGGGCAGGGTGAAGCCCTGGTTCTTGTACATGAAGGCCACGTTGATCACGAACTTGAGGTTCGAGCAAACGAGGCGGTTCATGGCGCGCTGGTCGCCCTCTTTGACGCGCCGGAGCAGTTCGACTTCCTCGGGGCGGGTGAGAAGGGGGTACTTGTTGATGTCCTTGATGTACTGGTAGTAGAGCGAGGCGCCTTCCCAGGCTTCCATAGAGGCATGTGTCATGGTTAAATCCTTGGTTCGGGTTTATCTGGATCAAACATATGCGGGACCGGAGACCTGTTTGTCACGAAATGGTCATTTCGGCGCATTTTTTCGCGCCAATCCTGTTGCGGGGTGCTAACTTTCCCCTCCCGGCCCCGGTTCCACGTTGGACGAGGCCCTTTTCCCGGAGCATCCCGTGAACTTTGCCGAAATCATCGCATCCGAATCCAGACTCCCTGTTGAGGGCGTCCGCAACACTTTGGCCTTGTTCGACCTCGGCTCCACCGTTCCCTTTATCACCCGCTACCGCAAGGAAGCGACCGGGTCCCTGGACGAAAACCAGATCCGGTTGATCGAGGAACGTTACGGGTATTACAAGGAACTTGAGGAACGCCGCGATACCGTGCTGAAGAGCATCGAGTCTCAGGGCAAACTCACCCCCGAACTGACAGAGAAGATCTCCAAGGCGATGACCCGCACGTTGCTCGAAGATCTGTACCTGCCCTACAAACCCAAGCGCCGCACGCGCGCCATGGCCGCCAAGGAAGCCGGTCTGGAGCTGTTGGCCCGCCTGCTCGAAGCGCAGGTCGCAGTGGGCGACAAGACGCCCGAACAGATGGCGGCGGAATACGTGAATGCCGAGAAGAACGTGCCCGACGCGGCGGCAGCCCTTCGCGGCGCGCTCGACATTCTCGCCGAAGAGTTCTCTGAAAACTCCGAGACACGTGCGCTGTTGCGCGAGATCGCGCTGAACGAAGGCGTGTTCACCTCCACGGCCCGCAAGGATCACGAAGGCAAGCGCTCCAAGTTCGAGATGTACTACGCCTTCAAGGAAAAGGTGAAGACCTTGCCTTCGCACCGCGTGCTCGCCATGCGCCGCGGCGAAAAGGAAAACGTGCTCCGCACCGAGCTGTGGCTCGACGAAGCGAAGGTGATTCCGCTGTTGCAAGATCGTGTGATCAAGTCGGGCTCGCCCTTCCGCACCGATCTGGAAGCCATGGTGCGCGATTCCTACGACCGGCTGCTCAAGCCCGCCATCGAGACCGAGACGCGTCTGCACCTGCGCGAGCGCGCCGAGTCCGAGGCCTTCAAGGTGTTCCAGAAGAACCTGTCCGAAGTACTGCTGGCCCCGCCGGCCGGCTCCAAGAACGTGCTGGGCGTGGACCCCGGCTTCCGCACCGGCGTGAAGCTGGCGGTGGTTGATTCCACGGGCAAGTTGCTCGAACACCGGGTGATTCAGCCTTTGCAGGCCAAGCAGGCCGATGCGGCGACCACGATTCTGCTCGGCATGATCGAAGGCTTCAAGGTCGACATCGTTGCCATCGGCAACGGTACGGCCTCGCGCGAAGTGGATGGCTTCATCGCCGAAGCCTTCAAGCAGCTCGAGAATCCGCCCATCAAGGTGATCGTTTCCGAAGCCGGTGCTTCGGTGTACTCCGTGTCGCCGCTGGCAGGGCGAGAGTTCCCCGAGCTCGACGCGACCATCCGCAGTGCCGTGTCGATCGCGCGCCGCGTTCAGGATCCGCTGGCCGAGCTTGTGAAGATCGAGCCCAAGTCGATCGGCGTGGGTCAGTATCAGCACGACGTGAGCCAGAACGAACTGAAGACCAAGCTGGAACAAGTGGTCGAGTCGTGCGTGAACCGCGTGGGCGTCGACGTGAACCAGGCTTCCGAGCCCCTGCTCGCGCAGGTATCCGGCGTCAACAAAGCGCTGGCGAAGAGCATCGTCGATTACCGCAACGAGCACGGAGCTTTCCCTTCGCGTGCGGCGCTGGTCAAGGTGCCCCACTTCGGACCGAAGGCCTTCGAGCAGGCGGCGGGCTTTCTGCGCGTGCGCGAGTCGGAGAATCCGCTCGACGCATCGGCGGTGCACCCTGAGCGTTACGAACTGGTGAAGAAGATGTGCGAGGATGCAGGAGTTCCGCTGACGGAAATCATCGGGAACGCCGAAGCGGTGCGCAAGGTCGAACTGGGCAAGTACGTTTCGGCGGACGTGGGTCTGCCCACGTTGACGGACATCGTGACCGAACTGGAGAAGCCCGCACGGGATCCTCGATCCACCTTCGTGTATGCTCGCTTCAACGCCAAGGTACAGGATCTCAAGGATCTTGTGGAAGGCATGATGCTCGAAGGCGTGGTCACCAACGTGACCAACTTCGGCGCGTTCGTGGACATCGGTGTGCATCAAGACGGCCTCGTGCACGTTTCGGAGCTGTCGGACAAGTTCATCGCCGATCCGGGCAAGGTGGTTGCGCCGGGCCAGGTGGTGCAGGTGCGCGTGCTCGGCGTCGACATGGAGCAGAAGCGCATCGCGCTGTCCATGAAGAAGAACGTCGGTCGCGTCGAAGGTCCCGGTGATCAGCGCGGCGGTCGTGGCGAAGGCAAGGGCGGACAGGGCGGGCGCGGCAGTAACCGTCCCGGACAGAAGGCGCCGGCGAAGCCGAAGGCGACGGTGGAGCAATTGCTGGCAAAGTTCGGCGCCGCGGCTCCGCAGCGCCAGAACAACATCAAGCTGGCT
>CANIEU010000021.1 GCA_947466585.1 Fibrobacterota bacterium | reverse complement strand
TCCTTAATAAACCCTCCGAGTAAACTCGGCTGGCAAAAGGCCTATCCGCCTTCTCCTTGCTCTCTTCTACTGTCAAGGTGCCGATCACCGCGAGGGCGACCGCCTGTTTGAGTCGCGCTAGGCGTGTCTCAAACGGGAGAGCAAAGTTAAAAGCAAAGAACGCGGCCGTCAATGGTTCGTTTGCAAAAAAATGAAAAAAAGTGGGTTACCCCGGATGAGATTGGCCAGAAACACGTAAAATCGAGGCCATCGACCGCACCCAAGTGTCGTTCGAGTTGAGCGCAGGGATCAATTCAAGCGCCTCACCCCCGGCCGCAACAAAGGTTTCGGTGCCCCGAATGGTCATTTCTTCGAGCGTCTCGAGACAATCGGCTACGAAGGAGGGCGAAAATACCGCCAACCGACGCACACCGGAACGCGCCAAGGTCACCAGCACCTCGTCGGAATACGGCTTGATCCACGGCGTGCGCCCGAGGCGCGACTGAAAAGCCGTCGACACACGCGCGGGATCGAGCCCCAGGCGCTCGGTGAGCATGCGCGTGGTGGCGTAGCTTTGGGCCCGATAGCAGAAGGCGTTGTGCGCGCCGTAGGTGGCGCAGCATGCGTTGTCGGCCGACAGGCAATGCCCCGACGTATCTTCCGACTTGCGGATATGTCTTTCGGGTAAACCGTGATAACTGAACAAAACGTGATCGGGACGGAAGGCCGCGAGTCTGGGTGCGGCGTTCTCGGCCATCGCGGCGAGATATTCCGGGTGGTCGAAAAACGCCGGAACGGTACGCAGGGCGGGGATATTCCACTTGCCCGCAATGGCGCGCAACGTCGCTTCAAGCGCCGTGCCGGTGCTGGAAGAGGCGTATTGCGGATAGAGCGGCACGACCACGAGTTCCTTCAAAGGTTCTCTCAGAATGTCTTCCACCGCGGAATGAATCGACGGATTGCCGTAACGCATGCCGAGCACCACGCGATACTCGTCGCCGAGCTCCGCCGCGAGCTTCGCGGTAAAAGCGCGGCTGTGTGCGAGCAGAGGCGAGCCTTCGGGCGTCCAAACCTTGGAGTACGCCTCGGCGGATTTGCGCGGACGGAACGGCAGGATCACCGCATTGAGCAACAACCAACGCCCTACGGCGGGAATGTCGATGACGCGCGGATCGCTGAGAAACTCCCGCAGGTACGTGCGCACCGCGGGCGTGGTGGGAGCCTCGGGACTGCCGAGATTGAGTAGTAGGATGCCGGTTTTCATGGGATCGAAAAGATAACCGGACGGCCCCTACCCCCGCAAACAAGCACGCGGTACCGCGCACGAAAACGGCGGTCGAAAGCGCTCAAATGCCCGGATTCCCCGAGGGAAACCGCAGGAAAGGGAGGGTGGACACAAAACGTACCCGAAACACGGAGTTTCCCCGACCCGAAATCGATCCATCGGCGTAAATTGTCCTTGTGCGCCCCATTCTAATTTCAATCTGGCTTGCAGGAGCCCTCTTGTGCGGTTTTGCCTCGCCGATGCAGGCACGCACGCACGAGCCGCCGCCCGTCGATCTGGCCTTGTCGGCGTCTTTTTTGCCGTCCCGTTACATCGTGGACAATCCCGAACAACGCATTCGGGTCCGCAAATATCTGGAAGGGATCGGTCGGGATTCTGCGCAGAACTTTTCGCTTATCGGTAACGTGCTCAAACTCTCCCCGGCGCTCGAGGAGCGCCTGGCGGGCGAAGAGGACAGTGTCGCCGCAGCCGACACGAACGCAGCCACGCTCGGCAGACGTGACGCCCGCAGCCCGCAGAACCGAAATCGCCAAGGCGCGCGCCTGCGTCTGGAGCGCGCAGTGGGGGCAGGTGTGGAAGTGGACGGCGCGGCTTTCGCGGCGGAATACCTTCCCGACGACATGAAGTTGCAGTCCGTACCGCAATGGCCGCTCAAGAACGACGGCACGTGGAGCGACGCCGTTGCCGGCGTGGACATCGGCATGGCGAAAGTCTGGGAGCGCTACGACGGGGGCGACACCTTGGTGGTCGCCGTGCTCGATGCGGGCTACAATTTTCTGCATCCCGATTTGCAGAATACCTGGTTCGTGAATCAGGCCGAGGCGAACGGCGTGGCCGGAGTGGACGACGACCACAACGGATTCGTAGACGACGTGCGCGGCTGGGATTTCGTCGACGGCGACAACAATCCGCACGACTACCACGGCCACGGCTCGCAAACCGGCGGCGTGATCGCGGCCACCTTCGACAACGGCATCGGCATCGCCGGCATGCTGCCGCGCGTGAAGATCTTACCGGTGCGCGTGCTGGGCGCCACGGGTTACGGTTCCACGACGGACATCGCCAACGGCATCAAGTACGCCGCCGCCATGAAGGTCGATGCCATCAACTTCAGCATTGGCGTCAGCGGCACCCCGCCTTCTGGATCGTGTCTGAGCCAAACTCTCTGTTCGGCCTTCAGTATCGCGCGCGACAGCGGCGTCCTAATCGCGGCGGCAGCGGCCAACGATCGCGTGAACCTAGATGCAACCCCAAGACAACCTGCCTCGTTCAAACTCAGCAATGTTTACATGGTGGCAGCGCACAACCAACTCGCCTGGCTCTCCGGGTTCTCCAACTACGGTGCCACTACCGTGGATCTTGCCGCGCCCGGCGAACACATCGCCACCACCACCATTCCGGCTCCGCTGATGCTGTCGCGCGAAACCTTCGAAAGCTTCACCGGCGCCCGATGGACTTTCTCGCCCGCAAACGGCTTCTCGGTAGTAACCGACTCGATAGAAGCCGTCAAAAGCCTGCGCTGGCAAACCGGTGCGCGCGACACGGTCCTGCTCGACAGCATCGACCTTCGCGGCCACGAAGGCGCGCAGATGAGTTTTGCGGTGCAGTTCTCGCAAGCGGGGGCAAACGATCGCGTGATCGTGGAAGCCCAGGTGCGCGGATCATCGAAATGGGATACGCTCGTGTATGTCAACGGCTACATCTCCAGTCCATCGACCTTGGCTTACGATCTAGGACTCTGCGACGGCGCGTGGTGCCGGCTCCGCTTTCGCACCTGTACAAACACGACCTGCAATACCAACGGATCTACGGCCGGCCGCGTGTTACGCATCGACGACTTGCGGATCAAATACGCCGACATGAATCCAGCGGACCAAGCGGTGTACGTTCCCGACGATGGGGGTACCTCGCTGGCGGCACCGTATGTGGCAGGGTATGCGGCATTGATGAAGCTCGCCGCCAAACGCATGGGGATCCCCCTGACACGGCAAATGATGCTCGCCGGCACCGTGCCCGCGGATTCACTGACCGGCAAGGTGATCACCGGTGGCCGCCTCGATGTATCCAAGGGGCTCGACTTCTACCTGCGTACCCTGCCGCACATCACGGTTGTCGATACCACCGACACCAGTTGGAATACGGGCACCTCCGTCGAATATGTATTGGGAGTGTCCGACTCCACCGGGCCCCTCCCGGGATACGCTTTCAACGCTGTTTCCAGGCCCGCAGGCAGCAACCTCTCCGTGGGCGGCGCCTTTACCTGGATCACCGGGACCACGCCTCAAGGCACCTACACCTTGCGGGCCAAGGCGACGAAAGGGCCTTTGGTCCTGCGGAAAATGATGCGTTTCTCGTTGGCAGCACCGGTATCGGCCCGCGCGGCGAAGCCGGATGAGCCCAGTTTGCTGCATATCGGCAACCGCGCCTTTTTGTTGCCGCCTGCGGCCTTTATCAACCCCAACAACCGGCTGAGGGTCGAGTTTTACGGAGCAGACGGCCAAACGACGGAGTCGTTGCGCGGCGAACTCGATCTGCCTCCGGGATCGCGTCGCGCGGAATACCGGGTTTCAGGCATCGGTGGCGTGGGTCTGCGAGTTTGGCTCAATAATCGGTTGCTACCGACGGTCCCACCTGCGGATTGATCGGCGGGATTGACCTACATTTCCCGATCCATTTTCGGGAATCCGCTTGAGCAACATTACCGGTTCGAAACCAGCCGCCTTTCTCAGCCGTCGCGACGGTGATTTTTTACGCAGCGTAGCCAGCACCGTGGTGGTGATGACCCACTGCGTCAACATCTGGGTCCGCGATTTTTACGATCGTCACGCCTTTCTTTCGATGGGCGCGCTGGCGACCTTTCTCGACCAGCTTTCGCGCTTTACCGTACCGGCCTTTTTTCTGCTCTCCGGTTACGGTCTCGCGATGCAACAGATTTCCACGCCTTTGCCGCTGGGTCAGTTTTACCGGCGCCGAGTGCCCCGGATTCTGCTTCCGTTTCTGCTTTGGTCTGCGCTTACTTCGTACCGCTTCTGGGGTTTCTTCGCCGAGTTGCCTTGGAAAAGTGCGCCGTTACGCGCGCTCGGGCACTCGCTCGACCTGATTTTTCTCAAAGGTTTCGACTATCAGTATTACTTCCTCATCGTCATATTCCAGTTCTACCTGATCTTTCCGTTCCTCTACAAATGGGCGCGGCACCGCTCCTTCCTCGTGGTGGTGCTTCTGATCCAAATCGCCTTGATGTCGCCGATCGAAGCCTGGCTCGGCCTGTTTGGATTGGCGCTTCCCCCGCTCTATTCCTACCTGCTCTTCTTCTTCCTCTTTTACTGCGTCGCAGGCGTGCACGCCGCCTGGAACCCGACCTGGGTTTCCGGGATCGTGGGGCGGATGACCTTGCCGCAAATCTGGTTTTTATGGTTCGCAACCTTGGGAATGGTCTCTGCCGAGTTTTGGGTCAACATCGCGCTGCTGAAAAAGCCGCTCATGTTCGCGGACCACTTCAACCGCTGGGTGGTACTGGCCTATTGTTGCGCGTCCCTCCTTCTTTTGCTCAAGTATCGCGACTACCTCAAGGCGCGCGTGCATTTCAATGCCCGGTGGCAGTGGTATTTCAAATGGGTCACGCCGTTCTCCTTCTTCGTCTACCTCGTGCACACCCACGTGTTGCGCTTCGTCGAACTGTTCCTGCACGGCCTGCATCCGGTCGTGTTCGTGCTGCGCGTCGCGCTGGTGCTGATCGGAAGCTATGCCCTGGCCTGGGTCTCGCAACGCCTGTTCGCGCCGTTCCCAGGCCTGCGTCACGCCCTCGGTCTGCCGCGCGAAGCCCCGCCCACCGCCGCCAAATAAACCGGCCCTGCCGATTATCTTTTCCACATGCCTGCCAACAAAACCCTCCGCATTCTCTCCTGGAACGTCAACGGTTTGCGCGCCGTCATTAAAAAGGGCTTTCGCGAATTTCTGTTGGAGTACAAGCCCGACATCCTCGGCCTGCAAGAGACCAAGGCGCACGAGGAGCAGGTGGTCGCCAGCTTGAAAGACCTCCCCGACGGATACTGGACGTTCTGTTCGGGCGAGCGCAAGGGCTACTCCGGCACCGCGATATACAGCCCCGAAAAGCCGGTCTCAACCGCCTGCGATCTCGGCTTGCCCGAAACCGACGGTGAAGGCCGGGTGGTGCGCGCCGATTTCGCCGATTTCATTTTGTTCAACGTGTACTTCCCCAACGGCAAATCGCGCGAGGAGCGCCTGCGGTACAAGATGAACTTCTACGAAGCCTTTCAGACGATGTGCGTCAAGCTCGTTGCCGAAGGCAAAAACGTCATCGTTTGCGGCGACGTCAATACCGCCCACAGGGAAATCGACCTCGCGCGTCCCAAGGAGAATCGCAAGGTCTCCGGCTTCCTCCCGGAAGAATGCGCCTGGATGGACCGCTTTCTCGCGGCCGGTTTTCACGACGTGTTCCGCGAACAAAATCCCGATCTCAAGGATCAATACACGTGGTGGGATCAGGTGTCGCGCGCCCGCGACCGCAACGTCGGTTGGCGCATCGACTACTTCTTCGTCAGCGCTGGGCTTTTGCCGCGTGTGAAGAAGGCCTACATCCTGCCCGAAGTGTTGGGTTCGGATCACTGCCCCGTGGGTATCGATCTGGTGGTTTAAAGCTGCAGGGCGCTTGTGGAAATGCCGGGGGGAAACCTTCGCGCCACCTGCGTTAACGAAGAACTTCGCCAACTTATAAGTGGTACTCCCCTCTCCAACAAGTTGGAGAGGGGTTGGGGGTGAGGACGAAGGTGGCGCCCTGAGCAACCCCCGGAACGGCCACAGGCGCCCAAATCCTCATTTCTGCTTAATTCCTTCAAATTCACCACGGATTGTAACAAGTTGAAACATTGTTTGTTCCAACGACTATTTAGTAGATTACTGTTCGCTGTCCGAAACCGGGGACATGCCTTGTGTCCCACTTTATAAAGGAGTTCTCATGCGTTTCCATAAAACATCGCGCTTCGCAGCGATCGCTTCCGTCTTCTCCGCCATCGTGTTCGCGGGCGCTCTGACGTCTCATGCGGCCGACTATACCATCGACGGCGCCCACAGCGACGTGATCTTCAAAGTCCGGCACATGGGCATTTCCACGGTGACCGGTTCGTTCGCCGAAGTGAGCGGTTCGTTCAACGTCGATCCAAAAAATGTGGCCGCAACCACAGGATCCGCAGTGATCAAGGTCGCGAGCGTCAACACCAACAACGTCAAGCGCGACGGCCACCTGAAGAGCGACGACTTCTTCAACGCCGAACAGTATCCCGAGATCAAGTTCGTGAGCAAGTCGGTGCGCAACGTGAAGCTCTCCGACAGCACCGCCGATCTCGTCGGCGATCTCACCATCCGCGACATTACCAAGGAGATCGTGCTCAAGGTCAAGGGTACCGGTATTCTCGCGAAGGATCCTTGGGGCATGGAGCGCGCCGCGTTCACCGCTTCGGGCACCATCAACCGCTTCGATTACAACCTGAAGTGGAGCAGCCTGCTCGAGGGCGGCGGCTTTGTCGTCGCTCCCGAGGTCGATCTCGTGCTCTCGTTCGAAGGCGTTCGTCCCGCCGGCGCTCCGGCCGCACCCGCAGCTCCTGTGAAAGCCGTGAAAAAGAAGTAACCGCGCAACAAGCGTGTTACGAAGGGAGCCCGCGATGCGTTGCGGTCTCCCTTTTTTTATCCTTCCCTCTCCCCGAATTTCGTCCCGCAGAACCAGGATTCCAATGAACGCATCATCCCCCCACGCACCGACGGCCGCATCGATGGATCAGCCCTCGTCGATCTTTCCCGACTCGAGACGCGAGCGCAACTTCCTGCTGTTGTTGGCCTGCATGCAGTTCACGCACATGGTGGACTTCATGATTCTCATGCCGCTGGGTCCGCGTTTGCTGGACGCCTTCGGAATGACACCGGGCCGCTTCGGTTCGATCGTTTCGGCATACACCTTCAGCGCGGGCATCGCCAGCGTGCTGGCGGCGCTTTTCCTCGACCGTGTCGACCCCCGCAAGACCATGCTGTTCGTCTATTTCGGGTTCATCGTGAGCACCACGCTGTGCGGTCTCGCCCCCAACGAACACCTGTTGATGATCGCCCGCATTCTCACAGGCGGCTTCGGCGGTGTGATGGTGGCTACGGTATTCGCCATGATCGGCGACGTGATCCCGCTCAACCGGCGCGGCGCGGCGATGGGACTGGTGATGACCGCTTTTTCGGTGGCGTCGGTTGTGGGAGTGCCGCTCGGCATTCTCATCTCGAACCACTTCGGCTGGCAGGCACCGTTTTACGGCATCGCCGCACTTTCGGTGGTGATGTGGATCGCGGCCTTCCGCCTCTTGCCTTCGCTGCGCCGCCCCGGGAGCGGAACGCGGATGTCGAGCCCCTTGGCGGACTTCGTCAAGATTCTCAGCGTTCCGTTGCACTGGCGCGCCTTCGGCTTCACCTTCGCGATGATGGGTCCATTCCTGATGATCCCTTTCATCAGTTCCTACTACTTCGCGAACGGCGGCGTGTCGAACACACAGATGCCGCTCGTCTTTTTCGCGGGAGGCCTCGCGACCTTTTTCACCACACGGATATTCGGCCGCATGGGCGACCGCTTCGGTCTGGCCAGCGTTTACGGATGGACCGCGCTCGCCTCGGTGGTTCCAATCCTGCTGATCACGCACTTTGGACACTGGGGTATCTGGGCCGCCATGCCGGCGACGGCGCTGGGCATGGTGCTGATCTCCGGGCGCATCGCCCCGGGCATGGCGCTGGTGACCTCGGTGGTGGAGCCGCGCCTGCGCGGCGGTTTCATGAGTCTCAATACCGCGGTCCAGCAGGTCGCCTCGGGCGTCGGCAGCCTCGTGGGCGGAGCACTGATTGTTCAGGGAAGCAACGGAAAATTCGAAGGCTACGGAACGGTAGGCTGGATCTCCGGCGCGGTGATGCTGGTCAGCATTTGGCTCGGATCCGGCTTGATGACCAAGGACGCGAGTTAGCGGAAGGACGAGAAGGACAATGAAAAAAAGCCCTTTACAGGGCTACCTTTTACCCTATGGCCCCTGCGATTCCAAAACACATTTCGGTCGCACCCATGATGGAGTGCACCGACCGACATTTTCGGTTTTTGGCGCGGCTCATCTCGAAGAACGTGCGCCTGTATACCGAAATGGTGACCGCACCCGCCATCGTGCACGGCAAGAAGGAGCATCTGCTCGCGTACAGCCCCGAAGAGCACATCGTGGCCCTGCAACTGGGCGGCAGCGATCCCGCGGAATTGGAACAATGTGCCGCACTAGGCGCGCAGATGGGCTACGACGAAATCAACCTGAACTGCGGCTGCCCCAGCGACCGCGTACAATCGGGCAAGTTCGGCGCGTGCCTAATGGCCGAGCCCGAACTGGTGCGCGATTGCGTGAAGGCCATGATCCGCGGCGCGGGGCCAAATGTGCCCATCACCGTGAAGCATCGCATCGGCATCGACAATCACGACTCCTATGACGAGCTGAAACGCTTTGTCTCCACCGTCGCCGACGGCGGCTGCACGCTGTTCGCCGTGCACGCGCGCAAGGCCTGGCTCAAAGGTTTGTCGCCCAAGGAAAATCGCGAGAAGCCGCCGTTGCGTTACGAAATCATTCAGCAACTTGCGGAAGACTTTCCCGAACTGCACTTCGTGATCAACGGCGGCATCGTGTCGCTCGATCAAGCCGAACCGTGGTTTCATGCCCTGCAGGGTGTGATGATCGGACGCGAAGCTTATCGTGATCCGATGATGCTGGCCGAAATCGACCGGCGTTTTCACGGCGCCACGGAGACGCCACCGACCACAGAAGAACTCGTGCGCGCCTACATTCCCTACGCACGCGCACGCGTCGCCGAAGGCGAGCGCCTGCACTTCATCGCCCGCCACCTGCATGGATTGTTTCTCGGCGTGAAGGGCGCGAAAGCCTGGCGGACCACCCTGGCCGAAGGCGCCGGCAAACCCGGCGCCGGGGCGGAAGTCATCGAGCGCGCGCTGGATGTGATGCTGCATAGCCTCAACCACCAAACGGAAACCCTTACCGACCCGTAAGGACGACGCATGCGGCGTCCTCCACGGAAATACCCGCACAGAAAACCCAAACACCGATATCAACGCACCATTCACGAAGAGGCCCTGCCATGTTCTCGACCGAATCCCTAATCCGCGCTTGGAATGCCGAAACCGAAATTTGCATCGCACTGTTCGGGAAGATGCCGGCCGGCGGACTAGAATACCGCCCCACCCCGGGACAACGCAACATGATGGATTTACTGCGTTACCTGTCGAAGGGCCCGCGCAACGGCGTGCTGCGCGTGCTGGCGGGCGACTGGAACGCGACGCCGCCGGCGATGGAAATGGCGAAAGACATGCCCCCTTCCGATTTCGTCGCACACATGCGTCTGCAGGCCGAGGAAGTCACGCGCGCCCTGAGCACCGCGAATCCCGAAGACCTCTTGCACGGAACCATGGCGTTCCCGTGGGGCGAGACAATGAGTAAGGGTGAGGCTTTGGTGACTTATCCGTACCGTTGGCTTACGGGATACCGTATGCAGCTGTTCTTGTATCTGAAGGCTGCGGGCGCCACGACGCTGGCAACGCCCGACCTGTGGCGCATACCGAAAAAGTGACCCCATAAAAAAGGGGCGCGATGCGATCACGCCCCCAATTAGTCCTGAATGTCAGGGCCACGAATGTCAGGCGCGTTATTTCAACGCGTGTTTATACAAGACAATGCCCGACAGAATCTTGGGCGCAAAGAAGGTCGACTTTTCGGGCATCACGATCTCAGGATTGTGCATGCCGGCATTCGCCACGGCGATCAACTCGTCGATGGAAACCGGATGCAGCGCCACCGCGAGATCGTATTCGCCCGCATCTACCAGTTCTTTCATGGTGGCGAGATCCCACTCCGGGTAGTAGTCGAAGAACTCGTGCTTAAGGATCATGGAGTGCTCGACACCGAGATGCGGGTAGAGTTCGCGCTCGAGAATGGAGCAGTCGAGGCCACCCACCACATCGGACGGAACGTTCTTCGCCTTGAGGAAGAAAGCACCTTCCTTGGTGTAAAGGCAGAACTGGTGCTTGGGCGGGGTGACGAAATCGTCCGTCGGGATCAGGTCGAAAGCCGACTTGATCTGCGCAAAGGGCACCTTCCCATTGATCACGCGGTTGTAGGCGAGAATGCGAGCGTCTTCGACGATGTACGCCATGGCGTGGGTCTGACCGCCCAGCAAGGCCGCATGATAGCGGTGATGACCGTCGGCGATGTACAGCGGGTTTTCTCCCACCGCGGCTCTCAGCGCCTCACCCTCGGCCGAGGCCTCGGACACGCGCCACACGCGGGTATGGAGGCCGTGCAGATCGTTGAGTTCCTTGAAGTCGCTCGAGAACTCATATAGTGGCTTGCCCGCGTCCCGCACCTTGCCCAAGGTGACGCCGATGGGCGACTTGGTCAGCAAAAAAATGGGCTCGAGGGTATAGCCGGTCTCACGCGTCACGGCCAGACGGCCTTTGACCTTCTCGTCGAAGGTCTTCTCGTGACGGATCACCTGCCCCTCGGCGTAAGGGGAAACCTCGACGGCGGCGAAGAAGCCGAGGCGTCCGCCGTCCTTCCAGGTCTGCTCGTACACGTAGAAGCAGGGCTCTTCGTCGGGGATCAGCACGCGCTGCTTCTGGAGCAGGGCGAGCGCCTCGGCGGGGCCGGACCCGAGGGTCACGTGGTAAAAGGAGGTGGGGTTCTTTTTGAGGAACGATTCCAGCGGGGAACCTTCCTTGATGACGTCGTACGGGGGTGTCACCAGTCGGGCGGCCGTTTCGGGCGCCGGACGCAAACCATGCAAACCTTGGATATTGGCCATTTTGCTTCCTTGGGAGGGTCGGAAATGTAACCATACCGGAGCTACTGGAAAGGTTGGCAAACCGGGCCCCTCAGGCTACTTTTGCGACCCTTCGCCAGATTTTTCGCCGCTTTAGCTCAGTTGGTAGAGCGACTCATTCGTAATGAGTAGGTCATCGGTTCAACTCCGGTAAGCGGCTCCATTTTTTCCCTCATTTTTCCGAAGGCGTCCGGATCATCCCCATGCGGGTCGAACCCGGGGATTGTCAAACAACTTCTCGCGTGCACGTAATACGGCGCACCGCTGCGCCTCTATGGAAGATGACGGGGGGGTTATGTAGTTTGTCCCCCATGAAATTTTCCGTCTTTTCACTACAAATCGGAATGAACCGCCTGTACTGGGCCTCGACCCTCCTCGTGCTTCTTTCTCTGACGACAAGCCCATTCGCATTGGATTTTACTAAGGACCAACAGGAGGAAGGACACGGCATCGTGTCTGGCAGAGAGGCGGGTCGTCCTGAAGTTGGGACCCTTTACTCAGATGCACAGACCTTTGTTGGAGATGTTTCCCTTGTTGAGACCGCTTATAAAGTTGGGCCCGGAGATCTCTTCCAGTTTTTCATTGAAGCTTCCGCATTCGAGCGTCGGGTTAACCCAGAAGGCAACATTTTGATGCCCCGAATCGGGAGCGTCCATGTGGAAGGCCTATCCTTAGGTGAAGCCAAAAAACTTCTTCTCGACAGGCTGGAGACGTCTTTCAAACGCACAAATTGCTTCGTGAATTTGTCGCGGCCTAAAATGATGCGTGTGTATGCCACCGGGGCCATAAATGGGCCGGGCGTGTATGAAGTCCCCGGAACGGACCGGTTGCTTGATTTGTTGCGTCGTGCCGGAGGTTTCTCCGCCCAAGCTCAGAGAGGCTCTGTCCTAATTGTTTCCGGAAAAGACACCATTCAAAAAATCAACATACGCGATTTCAAGTTGATAGGTAACCTCGAATCAAATCCTTACCTCTGCCAAGGTTGTGTGGTTCAGGTTCCGTTTTTGGACTTTCATCAACCGTGGGTGGTTCTGCGTCACGATTCGACGGCGCAGTACATCCAGTTGAATGAGGGCGAGTCGACGCAAGAAATCCTTCGAAAGGCCTATTCCTATGATCCCAGCCCTGTTTTTACCTCGATTCTTGTCAGAGAAAAAAACGGGAGCAATCAAGTCCTATTACCTGCAGATGTCTCATCCTACAAGCCGGGATCTGAAGCTGTAATTGAAATGTCATTTACTCGAAACGATGTCTTCGTCGGCGGAGCGGTGCAAACTCCCGGTTATCAAGCCTATCAAACGGACCGAAAGGTCGTGGAATACATTTCGCGCTCGGGCATACTCACCACAAGCAAGATTCCCAATAGAATTTTGGTCATCCATCGGGATGGAAAGCGCGGGTCGCTTTCACTTCAAAGCTCAGACCTCCGACCGGGCGATGTCGTGATTGTAAAACAGAACACCGAGCAAAAGATCCTCTTATATACACCGATTCTACTCAGCATTGTGAGCTTGGGATTGGTCATTCTGCAGCTGTAGTCGAACGGGCTGACTCGGCAGTTCCCGAGGTGCGATAATCCGGATGATACCCCCGACCCGCACATAAGAAAAGCCCGCCCCGAATCGGAGCGGGCTTTTCTTATGTCTGAAATTTCAGGCTGCTGGTTACCGTTGCTTTCTTTTTGAGAAAGACAGGCCGCGCCGAATATCCCCCAAGAGGTGCGCGCTCTTTTCAGGGTTCTCGGCACGGTACTTGTCCCAGACCGAGAACAAAAGAGCCAAGGTGGTGAAGAAGAGCAGGGAAAGAATGAAAACGGCCTCTACGATGACTCTCCGACGGGGAGAAACGCGCTTGTCGTTCACCCAGGGGGGATCGATGACCGAGATGACCTGAATGGTCTTGTTCGCATCCAGTTTCAGGAACTCGGCCTGCTGAACCAAATACTTGTACACGCCCATACGAATGCTGAAGGCGCGTTCGAGATGGAAGTACTCTGATGCAAGGCCGGGGGCGCTTTGGGTCGGAAAAATGAGGCTGTTAGAATCCGAAGAATTGGTCATCCTTCCCCGAAGACTCTTTTCGAGCAGACGTTTCTCAATCTGCATATCGCGATACCGCGAACTCGTGGATCCGCGGAGCTCCGATTCGAGGGCCATGTCTTCTTTAAGTGTCTCAAGCCGGATTTCGGTTTGGGCCGCATTTTGAAGGACCATTTTGACCTGGGCCTCGGGAATGAGCAGATTGTGCTGTTTCTGGAAGGCGACGAAGGCGTCTTCAACTGTATTCATTTCGCTTTCGGCCAAGGCCAACCTCTCATCGATGTATTGCAAGCGTTGCCGGATCGAGGTGCGTTGAATGTCGGTATACAGGCTGTCGAGCGCATGGATCATGTAGCCGGCTATTTCGGTGGCGCGCACAGCCGAACTGTCCTGCATGAAAATCCGGATGGCGCCTTCCTCGGTCTCCTCGTATCCCGCATTGCGATGGAAGGCCTTGATCACGTCGGCGTGATAATAGTGCTTGGGGGGCTTTCCGGGAATCTTGAATTTATACGCCGTTTCAAGGTCGAATTTCTGAATGACGAGGTCGGCGAACCGTGTGGATTTCAAAATGCTGACGCAATCGTCGAAACCCGTTTCTCCCTGCAACAGGGATCCGAACAGCCCGCCCATGCCACCACCGGCTTCCTGCAAAGCACCCAACGCGCCTTGGTCTTTTTGGGGAGGATTGACCAGGGCCTCAGACCGATAGGTGCTGTCGATGACCATCACGATAATGATCGCTATGAAGGTCGGAACGAAGGTTCCAATGAGGATCAGCTTTTTCTTTTCGAGCAGGGCCCGAACAAAATTCAGCACAAAATCAAAACTACCGGAGCTGCCCATGCTGTTCCCATTCTGAAAAAAGAAAACGAGACCCTAATATATTAAGATGCTCCCCTTGGTTCCTCCGGGGGAGGAGATTAGAGGGTGCCTTGGGAGCCCTCGCCGGGCGGCCGGGGAAATACCCACTGACACAGGTAACAGCAGCCCGCAAGGTAAAGGAAACCGAAAACAAAGCTGGCGATCTCCCACATGGCGCTGAACCAACTAAAAGACACAACAAAGGCCAGAAAGGCATAAACTGCGGCATTCAGCAATGTCGGCGCTTCACGCACCCGCCAATAAAGGAAAGAGAAGGCCATACCAAACAGGTAGGGGAGCAAAAAGACGCCCACCAACCCGAAGTCTTTGTAAAGCCCCCATTGGTATGTCATGGTATTTAGACCCATCCTCTTAATTGATGGAACATGAAATGGGTCTTCATATCCCCCTCCCTCCCGCAGACTAGGCCCGATATTCCCACCAGGGAGAACGATCATGTCCAAAAGTCCAGAGGCCTGGGTAAACCCATAGGTGGTGGGGTGGCGATCCCTATAGTTTTCAGGATTCAACGCGAAATCAAGGTTCCAGTAATTGTTCGCCACATAATTATACGGCATGCGGAGAGCAATTTTCAATGCCTTAGGGGAAGTCAGGTCTAAGGAATATTTGTCTCCGATCTCGGCGATCTTGAGATAGGTCGTTACGAGGAAGGCTGTAATCAGAAGAAAGAAAAAGCTCGACATTTTAATCATCGAGATTCTTCGGATCGCTTGATGATAAAACACCAACGCAAAGATTGCGAAAAACATGAACCCGATACGGCTGAGCGCATAGGCAAATAGCACTCCAGCAGCCGTCATGAGCCAAAAGCTTATCCGAAAAAGTTTAGGAAGCCGGCCGGGGCGATACAAAACCATGAAAAACAAGGCCATCACCACACCGCCTTGACTTAGCATCATGCTGGCGGTCCAGTTAACGGCGAAAAAGTGTTTCAGGGCAACGAGCTTGTGTTTGGATGTTAATGGAAAACCACCACTTCCGTGATAGGCATAAAACATGCCCCAAACGAAGAGTGCGAAAAGAATGAACGAAAAGAGAAAATGTCGTCTCCAATTGTAGGCGGCTAATTCTATCGGCCGAGAAATTTGTGAGCCCCGCAGCCCCCTCAAGAGGTTCATTGATACTACACCCGTGATATAACAGGCTCCGCTTCCGAGGTATACCAACCACGTAAAAGGTTGGAAGGGAGTCATAAGCCGATCCAAAGCAAGAAAGGCAATTCCTAAGGTTGTCGCATGAAAAAAAACGTATAACCGAACCGGAGAAAAAAAATCGGACTTTCGGAATACGTTCTCAAGCACCAAGGCTACGACGATCCCCAGACACATAATACTGACAGCTATCACGGTTGAGTTACCCCTGTCGGTTTATTGATCAGATCCAGAATATTTTGTGCCGAAATAAGGTCGATTGCTGAACCAAGGTAAAAACCGGCTCCATTTTCCACGCTTATCGGATCCGGATCGGAGGACGTCGAAACTGATGAAAAAAGTCGAAGCAAGTGCGTCGGGTAGGCATGCCAGCCAGACCACCCAATATGGGGGAATTCGTCCACTAGCCAAAGTAGAAAGGAGCAAAACAGGAAGGCAACTAAAGAAGTGCCCAAAGAAATAAAGACCATACCTGCGCGAAACCAACCAATGGCCAACATACGGTGTGCGCAAAGAGAGAAAGAAAAACCCAACCATCAAAACGGAATACGCCGAAAAAGAATGCGGCAATAATGCAGGATTCGCTTCCGAAAAATGAAAGTACCCCCAAAGAATAGGAAGTCCCAAAAACCATAATCCGACCGTGATCAATAGTGACATCAAAACCGTTTTTCCCAATGAAGGTCGATGCGTTGTGTCATTTCCCCGCGGAATCAGATAGAAGACCAGCGGCGCCATCAGGGAGGACATTCCCATGACGAGGCGGTAGGAGATGCTGAAAGCTCCCACCAGTTTCTTGTCGGCACAGGCCATGGAGTACCAAGGCAATGCGAAAGCAAGAAAGTAGGGTGCCGTCAACAGAGTGGAGGCCATGGGTGAAAGCTTCAGGAACAGCGACACCAGGCGACGGACCGAAACGGCCTTGAATGCGGTCAACCATTCCGACGTGCGATGCAGGCCCAACAACCTGACCGCCAGTACGGCGCTCGCCGCTGCGGATACCAATCCTGCGATCGGAAAAAAGAGCGGGCTCGGCCGCAGGTTAGTCGTAAACCAGACGATCAGCAATCCACCCAAAACGCCCAAAGCAAGCATGCGAATGCCGAAGAGACTGGCGTATTCCTTTTTGGCGATGAAGTACCATTCGAAATTGATCGGCGATATCGGAATGCCGAGCATGAAAATCGCCAGCAGTGGGTAAAGGGCATCATGACGGGGCAGATAAATGCCGAAAACAAGGAGTACGCAAAAAAACAGACCCAGGATCGCCGTTCTCAGTAGGGTGGCGGTAGACGTATCGATGCGGCGTTCGGGCGCACTGCGCGAAAAGCTTACCAGGAGATGCGTATAGGCAGCGAAATCAGAATATCCGAGGGCGAGATTGTAGAAGTAGATCGCCAAGCTTAAAACGGCGTACTCTTCTAGACCGATTTTCCGGATCAAAAACGGACCCAAAATCATCATCGAGACGGGCGGGATCGCGTTCGCCAGCAGAAACCAAAGGCCACCGGCCTTAACATGCCTTTTCAAAAAGCCGGCCGGACCTATTTTCAACGTCGGAATATCCCCGGTTACGGTGTTGGTTGTCGCCAATTTTCGAAAAATGTAGCTTCCCCCGACCCTTGCGCCGCGCGCCTACCTACCGGGAGCATCCCATTCCCCTCTTCAGCGTACTCACCGTAAACTACAACGGACTTAAGCACTTGCAGGAATGCTTGGGCTCTTTGCGCGATCAGGAGTTTCGCGACTTTGAAGTGGTTTTGGTGGACAACGCCTCCCGGGACGAGTCCGTGGAGTTCGTCAGGCAAAATTTTCCAGAAGTTCGGATCGTGCTATCGACCTCGAATCTCGGATTCACGGGCGGGAACAATCTCGGCATCGCCCATTGCACCGGTGAATTCGTGCTTTTCCTGAACAACGACACCCGCGTGGAACCCGGGGCAATAGGGAGCCTGGCCAAGGCCATCCGGGAATATCCCGACTACCGCGTCTTCGCCTGCGCGTTGCTCAAATATTCCAACCCCACCCTTTTGGATTCCGGGGGAGACACGCTTTACAGAGCCGGTTTCTTCATGACCTTCGCCGGATGCCCGGCCGCCCCTTTTTCCCGTCCGCGGGAAGTGCTTTCGGCATGTGCCGGCGCTGCTGCCTATCCAAGGGAATTGCTCAATCGCCTCGGCGGGTTCGATGACGACTTTTTCCTCTTGTTCGAGGACATGGATCTTTCCATGCGAGCTCGACATCTCGGGGCAAAAATTCTTTTTGTCCCGGATGCGCGTATTCTGCACAAAGGCTCTGCCACCATCGGGGACGCGGTCAGCACGGGCAAACTGTATTACTGCACGCGCAACCTCGTTCCCTTGCTACTGAAGAATTTCCCGGTGACCACACTTCTCGGATTCGCGCCCGGAATGCTCCTCAATCTCGGGCTGCGCCTTTTACACGCCGCACGGGCCGGACGCGCCGGAGCCCTGCTCAACGGATGTGTGGACGGCCTCCGGATGGTACCTCGATCGCTTGAAAAAAGGCGGGCGATTCTGGCCGATTCAAAACTTTCCCCGAAGGATCTGGACCGCCTTTTGCGCACAGGTTGGTTCCGGGAATGGCGTTCCTTGAAACGCGGGAATTTCAATCTCAATCCCTGAGCCAAGCCCCTCGATTGTAACTTTTCCCCCATCAAGATTTGGCCGCAAAACCCTCGGACAAGAGGCTGCGTGCTCGGAAAAAAAGGACTTCACGTGGTGAACAACATTCCCTTGTCGGTACGTAAACTCATCCCCTCGCCCTTGCGTCGCTTCGTGAAACATGCGGCATGGAGAGTGCTGGATGCCGTGGATTGGATTTCGGGAAAGGGTCATTTGATCCCCCCCCGCAAATTGATTTTCATTGGCGACGGTGATTTCGAAAAAACCGGTGCCGAATTTCTCGGGCATTTCACAAAGCTCGGAGGCCTATCTCCGCAGCAGCGTGTGCTCGACGTGGGAAGCGGAATCGGTCGCATGGCGGTTCCGCTCATCCCCTTTCTTTCCGGAACGGGCCGCTACGATGGAATGGAAATCGTTCCGACCGGTGTGGAGTGGTGTCGCAAGAATATCACGCCGCGTCACCCGAATTTCCGCTTTCATCTGATCGACGTTTACAACCTCGAGTACAACCCCGGGGGCAAGATCCAAGCTGCGGATTATCGCTTTCCGTTTCCCGACTCCCATTTCGATTTCACCTTCCTGACTTCCGTTTTTACGCACATGCTTCCGGCAGACTTCGAGAACTACGTCTCCGAAATCGCACGAGTCACTCAGACGGGCGGACGCTGCCTCTCCACGTTCTTTCTCCTCAATCCGGAATCGCGTGCGAAAATCGAGGCGAAAATTCCATTTCTCGATTTTTACCACCAGGGTCCCAGCTATCTCACCAACGACGAGAAAATGCCGGAGTCGGCGATCGCTTTCCCGGAAGAATACGTCCGAGAAGTTTTCCGTAAAAACGGCTTCTCCGTGATCGGACCCGTGCATTATGGAAAGTGGTGCGGGCGCGAAAAGTTTCTGAGCTACCAGGATATCCTGGTGTTCGAAAAGTCCCTCTGAGTTTCGGGCTCGCGAAGGCTGGCATCGAAAAAAATGGCGTCATGAAACAGAACGCAATACCTTCTGCGGACCGCGAGACAACGCCCGTGTCAGGCACCCCGGGCCTTCTCTGCATCGACACCACTTTGCTTCGCTTCGCGGGTGACATGCGCGGCATTCCGCAGGTGGTGTTCATGCTGCTGGAGGTCTTGTCCGAGCCCGTTTTCCGCGGTCGTGTGCGGTACCTGGCCTACCCGGATGTGGCTGAAAAGCATTTGCTACCCCGCGGCATCGCCCCCGAATGCATCGAGCTTGTTCCCGAGGTGCCCGTGCTCGGGCACTACGACCGCTTCCAAGGAATGTTTTCCACTTGGCGCTATCGTCGCGCCACGCGCGGCGCCGCCTTGCTGGTGCATCCCGAACCCCGCTCCATGACCCGCCTGTCGATTCCGCAGGTCGTGGTCTGGTATGACTTCCTGCAAATCGCGGGGGAATGGAAGCCTTGGAAAAAACCCTCGCGCTATCTCTACACGCGTTACAAGTATGAGTTGGCGATGCGTCGCGCCGCCGGCATCACCATCAGCGAGCACACCAAGCGACTGGCTCTCCGCCTGTTTCCATGGCTCGATCCCACACGGCTCACACCCCTATGGCTAGGCGTACGCAACAATCTCAAGCCCGCCACGCCGCCGCGCACAGGCGCCCTGAGCCTCCCGCTCCGATGCGTGTACGTCGGCGCGCTCGAGGACCGCAAGAACATCTTCAATTTGGTTGCACGACTGAGCGAGGTGTTCGGAGAAATTCCGTTTACACTCGACCTGGTAGGCAAATACTTCGAGCAAGAAGGCGCGCGCGCGCGCGCATTGCTAGCCGAATCTCCTTATGCTGGGAACGTGACCCTGCGCGGGTTGTTGAGCGAAGCGGACTTGCGGGCCCTTATGGAACAGAGCGACATCACCTTGTATCCCAGCCTTGGCGAAGGCTTCGGTCTGCCCGTCGCGGAGGGCATGATGCAGGGCCATGTGGTATTTGCGTTCCGCAACACCAGCCTTCCTGAAGTCGCGGGCAATGCGGCAGTGCTGGCGGAGGACAACGATTTCGCCGAATGGGGCCGCACGCTCAAGCGCCTACTGGCGGACCCGGAAGCTTGTGCGGCACTGCGGGCGCGTGCGGTCGCGCGCGCCGACATTTTTTCGGACGCCAACATGAAGCGCAGGTATCGTGAATATTTCGAGGTCGCGCTCCGGAACGCCTCGGGGAAGACCTGAAGTGAACGGCACCACGCCCCGCATCGCCGTGGTGGTGCTCAATTTCCGTTTTCCGGAAGTGACCCTGCGGTGCCTCGAATCCCTGACGGAGGGAAATCCCGCAGACTTCGCGATTTATCTGGTCGACAACTCGCCCGACGACCTGTCAGAAAAAATCCTGCGCGAGGGTCTCGCACGCACCGGACGGGAGCATCGTTATCTTCCCTCTCCCGTAAACGGGGGGTTCGGCAGCGGAATGAACCTGGGCATGTGCGCCGCCTTGAGCGACGGATTCACCCATGTCGCCACCCTGAACAACGACACGCTCGCGGAGCCGGGTTTCGGCGCCCGCCTCGCGGAAGCGGCTACCCTTCATCCCGACGAAGTCCTGGCCGGTTTGATTCTCGACACCGACACGCGCGACCCGTCGTTTAATATCGGGAATCTGAATCGATGGACATTGGAGGTCGAACATCTACTCGATCGAAAATACTCCGGAAACCCCGACTTCGTTTCGGGTTGCTTCGCGGTTTTTCCTGCGGACGTCCTGAACACGGCAGGGTTGTTTCGGGAAGATTATTTCCTGTATGCGGAGGATACCGAGTTGTGCTTGCGCCTAAAGGCCGCCGGATATGCAATCCGGTTTTGTCCGACCGTTGTGATCACCCACCGGCCTGGAACATCGGCCGATCGCACGGGAACACCCAAGCAATATTATCTCGTCCGCAACCACACCCACCTGGTGTGGACGCGGGGAAGGCTCGTCCAAAAAATCGTTTACACGTTTTACATGGCGGCTGTGCTGCTTAATCAGGCCCGGCATCCGAAGGTGTTCCGGAGCGTAAAGACGGGCCTTCTGGACGCTTGGCGGGGGCGCATGGGTCAACGCGACACTGCTCTCTGAAACCCGCCTCTCGGGCACCTTAGCGGGCGGACGTGCGCCCAAGCGCACGCTCAAGATGGGGCAACAACAGTTCCGGAACCGCGTCCCGCTGGCATTGGTACTTGATCGGACATCCGGGGAAATGCACGCCGCTCCCCACCCGATAGCAGGGCGAGCACGCGATACCGCTTTGCCATACGAATTCACGAGCATTCTCTGGCACCAACTGGCGGGCACTGGTTGGACCGAAAGGCACGACGACCGGAACGTCTACGGCGACACCCAGATGCAACATCGAGGAGTCATTGCATAGTACCGCCCGCGATGCACGAGCCACGGCCGCCAATTGCGTCAAGGTCACCCGCCCGGTGAGATCCACCACTTCGGGAATCTGCCGGGCCACGGCTTCCGTTTCGGCACGGTCGCTTTCCGCACCTGCGACCACGATGCGGAGATCGGGATGACGGGCCGAAAGAAGGCGAATGGCTCCAACAAAGTGTGCGATCGGCCAGCGCTTGGCCTCCATGTCGGTGCGCGGATTTCGACCTCCGCCGGGAGCCACCAATAAAAAGTCCGCGCCCGCGGGGAGCCCGCCTTCGGCCAACAGCGTGCGCGCCGAAGATTCATCCGCAGCGGAAACCGGCAGTTCGGGAACCTCGGAACCGATCCGGGCACCCGCTAATGCGGCGACTTGTTGATACTTCGCACCGTAATAGCGGCCCGGCTCGAACTCTTCCGGAACGGAACGCGTCAAGAAAAAATCCCGTCCGTTGCGCGCCATTCCAAAGCGCAGGGGAATGCCGGCAAGCAGGAAAAAGAGGTGCACCGGGATCAAGGCGTGCAGAATCACGACTGCATCGAAACGCCTGCGACGCACTTCCTGCAACAATCGGAACAAATCACTCCAGCGCCTGCGCAAGAAAATATCCTGATCGAATTCGAGCACGGCATCCAGATGAGGATCGTTCCGGATCACCGGTGCCGACCAGGAGCCCACCATGAGGGTAAGATGGGCCGAAGGGTAGGTCGTCCGCAAATCCCGTAGCGTCGGCGTGGTCATCACCAAATCGCCGATGGCGTTGAATTTGACGACCAAAATGTTGGCGTTTGCAGGAAGGATGATCATGAAACTGAAAACGCGACTTTGTTTTACCGGGCTTCTAGCAACAAGTCCGCGTGATCGCCCGAACCGTGCTCGTTGAAGAACTTCCAGAGCGCATCCCAACTCGACCCCAGCGGATACAGGCCACCGGTGCGGAAATCAATGCCCGAGGCCTTATAACCCAGATCGAACAACCACTGCATGAACTCTCCCGGATCGGTTTTGCCAGACCGGGTGATGTTCTCGGGCGAAAACTCCATCAAGATCACCGGGTGATGCGCACGGAGGGTCTTCTCCATTCCGCGAAAGACCCGCGGCTCGTAGCCTTCCACATCGATCTTGATCAAAGCGACCGGCGCCGGATCGGGAAACTGTTCGTCCCACGCGATCGAAGCCACCGCGGTGCGCGAAAAATCCTTACCAAAATGTCCGTCCACTTCCGCCTCGCTGTCGAGGGTCATACGTCCGCCGGCGTTGGGATCGTCGAGGTTGGTCAAATAAATCTGCGCAGCGGTCTCGCCGAGCGCCACAGGAAAAATCTCCACGACATTTTCCAATGCATTGATCGCCACGTTGGTGCGCAGCAAGCGGAGGTTTCCCGGATCGGGCTCGAAGGCGTACAACTTGCCGTTTCCCGAACGAACGCGGTCCCCCATCACGGTTGTGAAATAACCGAGGTTGGCCCCGATATCCACCGCAAGATCTCCGGGCTTCAGGCGCTCGAGAATAAGACGGGAAACGTGACGCTCGTAAGTTCCGGTCCAGAGGAGGCTCTTGGACATCAGCACGTCGCGGGTGTTTACGACGAGGCGGAGATCGGTCCCCGCAAGACGCACCACGGCGTCATCAGCTGGGGTGGCGAGGCGCGAAAGGCCGCGCATATTCAGACGGGTCACGCCGCGCGCTACGCCGCGGAGATAAGGCCACGCTCGCAGCAACCGGTTCAAGCTTTTCATGAGCGAGCCTCTGTTCGGTCTAATCGGTCTAATCGGAGAAGGAGGTAAGTCGCGGGCAAACTAGAAATCCGGAGCGTCATTCCGCCCCGCGCAGCGAAGCCATGACGGCATCCGCCTCCTTCTTCTTGCCGGCATTGAACCACACCGCCGCCACGTTCTCAATGCCCGTGCGCCCCTGCGGGCTGCCTTGTGCGTACGCGGCCTGATATTCCTTCAACGCGTTGTCGTAGCGGCCCTGGCGAAAGAAGATTCCACCGCGGCGCACCCGGAACTCGGGACGATCGATACCCGCACCGATGCCCTGCTCCAAAATCAGCAGTGCGAGAAAATCGTCACCCGCCTGTTCGTGGATGCCGGCGATGCGTAGGTAGTACTCCGCGTGTTTGGGCTCAAGGAGCAGCCCTTCTTCATAAGCCCGCACCGCCTTGCGCGTGTTCTCGTCGAGCTCGTAGAGGCGTCCGAGATAGAAGTATCCCGCGGCCACGGGTTTGGGCAGGCGCAGCAGCGCTTCTTCCAACACCTTTTCGGCGGAGGAATAATCGCGGATGCGCGCATAGGCTTCGGCCTGCGCGAGGTAGATCTCGGGCATGTCGGCATCGAGCTTGAGCGCCGCCTCGAACTGTCGGAGCGCTTCGGTCACGTCGCCGCCCTTGAGTGCGCATTCACCCAGCATCTGCCGCGCGCGCACCGAGCCGTCTTCGATCTCGAGCAACCGCGTGTAGGCGGCCACCGCTTCGCCCGTCGCTCCAATCGTGTAATACACGTCGCCGAGTAGTTGGTATCCGCGCGAAAAGTTCGGCGCTTCTTCCACCGAGCGGCGGTACGCCACCACGGCCTTGTGATAGGCCGCCGTCTGCGCGTGGCAATTTCCAAGATTGAACCATGCGTAGGCCCGGCGCAACGAGGAAGTTGTGTCGCGCGTCACCATCAGATATTGCTGGGCCGCCCGCGCATAATCGCCCTTGTCGTAGAACGTGTTGCCAAGAACGAGCGGATCCGGTGCGGTCGCCGTGTCGATCGGATTCCGTGTCTGGGCCGATGCGGGTGCGGCCATGGCCGCAAACGCGAGCAGCGCGGCGGCGAGGGCGGTGTGGAGAAGATGCGCGCGGTTCATAGCTCGAAGTTGATCCGGCGACGGACCTTTTGCTTGACAGGGATTTTCTGCAACATCGCGGGTGAGAAACGCAGTTTGCGCACGGCCTCGGTAGCCGACGCAGCGAAGCCGTAACCGGGCGGCTCTTCTTTCAGCACCTGGATCTGCGTGGCGAATCCGGATTCGTTGACCACGAAGAGAAGGTCGACATATCCGTTAACTCCCTCGCGTTCGGCGCGCGGGGGGTAACGGGGAGGTTGGTCGGAGCCGGAGATGCGCGCGTCGGCATCGGTTTGGCCCGGTTCATACACCATGGAACCGGAGCCCGAACCCGAGCCACCGCCCGCACCGGAACCCAAGGGCCCGGTCCGATCTCCACCCGACACCAGTGCCATGCTGCCGGCTCCGCCGACGGCGCTCAGATCGAGTTTGAGGCCACCGCCGGGCAGCGAGGGGCGGCTTTCGGTCACCGGTTGCGGAGAAGTTTGCTCCAACTTGATCTCGTGGATTTCGCGCGGCGGCGGCGGCTCGGGCCGCGTGAGCTCCGTCACAACTTCACGCTGTACCAGCGAGTCCTGCGCCGTCTTGGCGGGAGGAGGCGAGCGGAAGGCCGCCTGCAAGGTGGGCACGACCAAAAACAACACCGCGTTGAAAACGAGTGCCGCAAAAAAAAGAGGAATGAACGCAAGACGCTTCATTCCCGCAGCGTCGAAATCGACACCTTTTTCACGTTGGCGAGATTGCATTCGTCGAGCACGTCCACCGCGTTGGATATGAGCGCATCGCGATCGGCCACGATCACCACCGCGCGGTCGGGATCGATCGCCATGTAGTGTCGGAGCACGCCGCCCAAGGCTTTCGGGCTCACCGGGCTCTCATTGACGTGGATGTTGCCATCCTTGGTGATGCCGATCAGCAGCGGTTGCTTGGGCAGGTTCTTGGAACTCTGCGCCTTGGGCTTCGAGATGTCGATGCCCGTCTCGCTGGTGAAGCTGCTGGTGAGCACAAAGAACACGATCAGAAAGAACAACATGTCGATCATGTTGATCAGGTTGATCTCCGCGATGCGCCGCGGTTTACGCTTCAATCCGAAATCGTCTTCGAAACTCATATCTTCACCGCATTTCCGTGATTGCCCATGCCGCCTTCGAGCGCGATGGAAAGCGAGGGTGCGCCAGACCCTGAAGCGCCGGGGGAGAACGCGCGGATCAGACGGCTCGCACCCGCCACGCATTCGGCTTCGATCTGCTCGGCGCGGGAGTGCAGGCGGTCATGTAGGATCATCAGGGGTAACGCCACCACCAAGGCCGCCTCGGTGACCATCAGCGCTTCGGCGATGCCGCCGGCCATCATGGCCGGGTTGCCGATGCCGTACAGCGTGATCACTTCGAAGGTGACCATTACGCCGCCCACGGTTCCCGCGAGGCCCAGCATGGGTGCGGCGGAGGCCACGGCGGCGATCGTTCCCAAATGACGGTGCACGTTGTGCCCGCCCCGCTGAATGATTTCCCGGGTCTTGCGAACCATGGCGGCCTCGCCGTCATGCCGGGTCTGAATGAGTCCGCGTAGGATCTCGGCAAACATGCCGCGTACGCGCGCATCGGAGAGTAGGCGGGTTTCCAGTTTCGCCAGTTCCTCCGGATCGCGCCCCACCACCTGATCGGCGTCGAGCAGATTGAGCACGCCCTGGGTCTGGTTGCGGTACGTCCACCAACGCTCGACCACGAGGAACCAGCCCGCCTGCCCGAGCAGAAAAATGGCCAACATGACCCATCCACCCTGCTTCAACAGGTAGGCCACTTGTTCCGCGATTGCGACGGGGTTCGCCATGACTTCCCCTTACCCCTTGGGCCAGAGCGTGTTCAGGGTTTTCGTGGCGCGGTATTCGGCTTCGGCGACGAGATCGTCGACCCGATTGGCGAGGTAGTTGTGGCAGAGCAGCGCCGGTATGGCGATGAGCAGACCCGTCTCGGTGCTGACCAGCGCTTCGCCGATGCCCCCTGCGAGCATTTTGGGGTCGTTCACGCCCATTTCGGTGATGACCTGGAACATCGACACGAGGCCCGAAATGGTGCCCAGCAGGCCGAGCATGGGCGCTGCCGCGGCAAGCACGGCCAAGGTGGTCAATCCAGCCTCCAGACGCGGCACCTCGCGGATGAGCAGTTCCTTTGCGGACTTTTCCGCCTCGGTGCGGCCGGCATCACCCCCATTACGGTGGGCGGCGATGGAATCGAAAATGCGCAGCACGAAGTTCTTCGGGTATCTCCGGTGCAGCGCGCTCACGCCCGCCATATCGCCCGCATCCACCTTCGCGGAGGCGGCATCGTAGAGCTCGGAGCCCTTGCTGACACGGCGGAGCTGCGAGAACTTGCGCGAGAAGATGATGAGCAATGCGATGAGGATCAAGCCGAGCGGAATCAGGAAGACGCCGCCGACGACGATCGTCTCCCACACCTTGGCGAAGAATCCCTTGTCGGTTGCCTGCGTGTAGGCCTTGCCCAGGTTTTGCGTGAGCAGAACGTCCACGGGCACCAGCACCACCGTTCCCGACTCCTTGTCGAGCGTGGTCATGGCGTCGGAAAGTGCGCGCGAGGCCTTGAGGGGAATTTCCTCTTTCCAGTCAAACGCCGTGAACGACTGTTCCGGCGGATTCTTCAGCAACAATCCGACGTGGCCGGAAGTGTCTTGATAGGCTGCGCTGACCGTGCCCAGACGCAGGAACAATCCTTCACCCGGCTCCTTGTTGGCGCGCAAAAACCCGCGCCGCTCCACGGAGATTTCGCGGGTGAGCCCGAGCTCGGAACGCTCGAAGTTCATCAGGTCGGCGAGGATTTCACCCGGCGCGTCGCGGCGCACGTCGGCGGACTTGAGCACCTTGTTGAGCGCCGCGATGCGTTCGGGAATCCGCGCGGGAAAAGACTTCTGCAGCGGATCGGCGATGTCGCGCGCCTTGTCGCGCAGCGCGGAGGCCAGCGACAGAAAACGCACGCGCTCTTCTTCGGCACGGGCTTGCGCTTCTTCGGCATCGCTCAGGAAGTGCTGGATCTCCGCGTGCAGACGATCCGCTTCCTGATTTTTCAGTTCGAGCTTGTTCTTGACTTCGTCGTAATCGCGGTTAAACTTTTCGCGCGCCTCGGTGTCGCGCTGTTTGTCTTCCCAACGCCGCGCGAGCGCGCGGTCGCGGTTCTGGCGTGCCTGTTCGAGTTCGATCTTGAGCGCTTCGACCTGATCGGCCTTATCGTCGACCTTGACCTGCGCGAACGAAGGGGCGAAGGTGATCGCAACGAGAAGCGTCGACAGGAGAAGCGTGCGGGCTGCACTGAAGGAACGGGACGGTAGACGGTAGACGGTAGACGGTAGAGAAGACGATGAAGAATCCGTAACGGTTTGCGTTTTCAACCATCTACCGTCTGCCGTCAACCGTCTGCCGAAGAAAAGGTTTGCGGAGGGCGTATTCATTTCGCACCTCCCTTCGACGCCACTTCGACCGGAAGGGGAATCAAACGCGGCGCCTCCTTGCCTTCGGCCACACGCACGGCTTCGAAAATGGCTTTTTGAACTCCCGACGGAAGATCGGTGTCGCGCCACACGTAACCCTGCGGGGTTTTCGCAAGGTACGCCTGCACCTTGTTGTCGGTGGAGGCGAAGGCCATCATGACGGCGCCGAGACGCACGTACACGCCCTCGTACTGGCCGCCCTTGGTTGTAGAGTAGGTGCCCGGATAGGTTTCCGAATCGAACCCGATGTCGAGCGATCCCTGCAGCAATCCGAACACGCGTACGAGTACTTCTTCCACCGGAAGGGTTTCTTCGTGATTGCTTTCGGCCAGCTCTTTCCATTCCGAAACGCGGCGATCGCGCTGATAGGGGAAATCGGATTCGGTCCAGGCCGCCATGGCCTTGATCTCGCGATCGAGGTTGGCGCGAAAGGCTTTTTGCCGGTTCTGGAACTGCGTAGCGATCGCGCGCTGCGAGGCGCGGCGCTGGCGCTCCACCTCGGTGCGCTGCTTGAGGCTGTCGATGCGCGCGTCGGCCGCGACGATCTGTTCTTGAAGCGCGGCCAGGCGCGCAGCCTTCTGCTTATCGAACTCCGCCGCGCGCGCGCGCTCCTGCTTGTGCAATTCTTTTTCGCGCTCGGTTTCGCGCTCGACCCGGTCGAGCTCGCGTTGCACCGAGCTAAGTGTTTCTTGGGCGCGAACCGCCACGGGATGAAACACCATGGCCACCAGCAAGGCTGCACAGAGTGTGGAACGGGAGTAGGTCATGCGAACCCCATATGCGAACATTGATGCGAACATCAATGCGAACATCGAAAGCGGTCAAATTGTCTAAACAGGGCAGACAAAGTACAAAGTCAAACCATGCACTTTACCTTGCCCGTGAGGGGTTATTACCCCAGCTAGACCGGGGATCCGCCCTGAAAAGAGATCGAAGCAGGGCATAAAAAAGCCCCACCCCGCCAAAGGTTGGCAGGACGGGGCCTAAAGAACAAGTCCGCGACTAAATGTACTGGTTCAGGAGAACTTCGTACTTCTCCTGCTGACCCGACATCTGCTTCGGTTCGCCGCTCTCGAGAGCGAACTTTTCGAGAGCCTTGAAGTCCGCCTTGCCCTTTTCGAAATCGGCGCCGATGCCGGAGTCGAACGAGGAGTAGCGCTTCGCAATCCACTCGGCCTTGGTGCCGTCCTGGCGGATCTTGTCGGCGTTGAGCAGGCCGCGCGCGAAGGAGTCCATGCCGCCGATGTGGGCGATGAACATGTCTTCGACGTCGGTCGACTCGCGGCGCACCTTGGCGTCGAAGTTGATGCCCACGGGCAGGCCGCCCTGGTTCATGACCACGAGCATCGCCAGCGTGGTGCTGTGGATGTCCATGTTGAATTGATCGGTGTCCCAGCCGAGCTGCGCGTCACCGACGTTGGCGTCGATGGAGCCGAGCTGACCGTAGCGCGAGGAGATTTCGAGATCGTGTTCGAAGGTGTGGCCTGCGAGGGTCGCGTGGTTCGCCTCGACGTTGATCTGGTATTCCTTCTCGAGACCGTAGGTGCGGAGGAAGCCCATCACCGTGGCCGAGTCGAAGTCGTACTGGTGCTTGGTGGGTTCCTTCGGCTTCGGTTCGATGAGCAGGGTGCCCGTGAAGCCGATTTCCTTCTTGTAGTCGACGGCCAGCTGCAAGAAGCGGCCGAAGTGGTCGAGCTCGCGCTTCATGTCGGTGTTGAGCAGCGACATGTAGCCTTCGCGACCGCCCCAGAACACGTAGCCTTCGCCGCCGAGTTCCTTGGTCACTTCCATGGCCTTCTTCACCTGGGCCGCCGCATACGCAACAACGGCTGCGTCGGGGTTGGTGGCGCCGCCATTCATGAAACGCGGATTGGAGAACAGATTGGTGGTGCCCCAGAGGAGCTTCACGCCCGTGGAAGCCTGCCACTGCTTGGCGTGGGCCACGATGGCATCGAGGTTCTTGTTGCTTTCGGCCAGCGTCGCGCCCTCGGGAGCGATGTCGCGGTCGTGGAAGCACCAGTACGGGTTGCCGAGCTTTTGGAAGAACTCAAACGCCACGTCCATGCGGCGCTTGGCGTTGTCGATGGACTGCGTGCCGTCTTCCCAGGGGCGCTTGATGGTGCCGGGGCCGAACGGATCGGAGCCCACGCCGCGGAACGTGTGCCAGTAGCACACCGCAAACTTGAGCCAGTCGCGCATGGTCTTGCCGCCGACGATCTTGTCCGCGTCGTAGTACTTGAACGCGAAGAAATTCTTGGAATCCGGGCCTTCGTACTTGATTTTGCCGATGCCGGGGAAAAATTCAGACATGACGAGCTCCCTTGTTTTCTCTATAAAGGTGGGTTTCTCAATTTAGCTTGTTTTGGCCCTATGCGAAACCGGTTTTATCACGGTTTTATTGGGAAAACGCGAGGGAAAGCGCGCGAAAGTTGTACGGATCGGGAATTTTGCCCCGACAAAGCTGCCTCCGGTATCCTGCGGGGTCCTCCCCCGGCCCGAACACGGAGCGGGCCGGGCAGTCCCGACCTATTTCCCCCAAAACGACTTTTTGACGAGTCCGAAGTTTTTGGTGGCGAGCATTCCGAGTTGCGGAAAGGTGCGGACTTTGGAGGCGAGCGAAAGGTGGGAATGGACCATGTCCTGGAACACGCGGTAAAACTGGATCTGATCTTTTGCGGGCAAACCGGTGACGAAGGTGCCGATCGCCATTTCGCGCCGGTGGGTACGCCCGAAACGCTCCCAGCACTGGGCCTCGTATTGCTTGAGGAAGGTGCCCGAAAGGTCACCCGACTTAAAGCCCTTGTCGATCCAGATCGCTGCGGTTTCACCGGCGACAATACCCGACATGATGCCGCCGCCTGTGAGCGGGTTGGTGTGGTGGGCCGCATCGCCGCAGAGCAACAAACGATCCGTGGAATATTCTTCGAGATTTCCGCTGACAGGAACGCAACCGCCGTGCACGGCTTCGATTTCAGCGCCCGGATACAAACGCTCCTTGAACTCCATGGCGATCTCGAGCATGGTTTTGGAACCCAGCTTCGGAATCTTTTCGCCGCAACCCAGGTTGACCACGCCCGACTTGACCTTGGGGAACACCCACACATAGCCGTTGTTGATGGTGTCTTGCCCGCTCCAAAAGGTGAGGTGGTTCGGGTTGGGATCCATCACACGCACGCGTAATTCGATGGCGGTGCATGTGCCCGGCGGCAGGTTCCGCGTTTTGAACCCGGCCTTGCGACCGATGAGCGACTCGGCGCCGTCGGCACCCACCACCATGGAAGCGGTGATCGCGTGGGCTTGTCCGTCGAGCTCGATCGTAAGCGTACGCTTGTTGTCGACCACGCCGGAAACTTCGACCACGCGTGCGTTGGTCTGCAATTCGGCACCTTCACGCACGGCTTGGTTCGCGAGGTCTTGATCGAAGAGGACGCGGTCGAGCATGGTGCCAAGTTCGCGGCCCGCGTCGTACCGAATGGTGGTACCGCCGGGCGCGTGCATGATCGCGCCGGTGATGATGGTCTCGAGGTAGTCCTCGTTCACCGTCATGAAGTCGGAGAGGCGTTTGCGCGGGCCGGTGGCCTCGCCGCAGCGCACGGGGAACCCGACAACGGGACGCTTTTCACACAGTAGAACCTGATAGCCGGCGCGCGCGAGGTTGCGGGCGCAGAGGCTGCCCGAAGGACCGGCGCCGACGACGACGACGTCGTAATGCTTCGACTTCACTGCGCACCGCCGACGTGGGATTTGAAGTGCCCGGAACCGCCGGCACCATACAGGTCGGCGTGGGTGGCAGGAGCGGCAATCCCGGTGGGCCAGCCGAAATCTTCGGGGGCCTTGGGCGCGGCCAAGGCGTTTTCACCGCCTGCGGGGGCGTGTTTTTCGATGGAGAGCGCGCCCACGGGGCAGAAGCGCACACAGAGCGTGCAGTAGGTGCATTTGTCCTGGAACACCTGCAAGTCGAGCCCGAACATGTCGAGGGCGACTTCGGGACAGGTACCCACACACCCGGCGCACGAGATGCACGTCTCCCGATTGAGGAGAAGGGTTTTGTTGGGACGCTTGTAGGTTTTCGCGTGCGCGGGGGCGGACGCAGGTGCGGTAGGATCGGACATCGGTTCGGTAATTTAACACATGACCGCATTTGGAGCGCAATGAAACAGGGAATCGTTCTCCAACGCCTCCCAAATCATCTGAAGCCTTCGACGCACCTCGATCCGCTCAAACCCTCGAAAAACGCCATCCCGCGTCGCTTCGGCTCCCCCACAAGTGGCTACCTTTCCCCGTCCACCTTTCGAAGGGCCTTAAACCCTTGCCTGAACGGGAATTACCCATGACGCCTAACGCGATTCTTTCGACCCTCCCCCGCCTGCTGCCCAAGGTGAAAAATCCCGGGCGCTATCTCGGCGGCGAAGCCAACCAGGTCGTCAAGGACCCGGCAACCGTGTTGGCTTCCATCGCGATGGTGTTTCC
>CANIEU010000020.1 GCA_947466585.1 Fibrobacterota bacterium | reverse complement strand
TGGAGGCGGCGGGAATCGAACCCGCGTCCGAAATGAACTCACCGATCGCTCCTACATGCTTTTCCCTTGATTTAATCTCGTCTTCGGATTCGCCCTAAGGATCGGCTCTCCCGAAAACCAGCCCACTAATCTCGACCCCGCACCGCAGGCAACTTGCGGGATCCAGTCTCAGAGTATGCCGAATCCCGAGGCGCTGAGACGCCATCCCCGGAACCCGAGGCGCCTAGTGTTTAATTAGGCAGCCATTGCATAAGAATTGGATTCTTCTGCATTTGTTTTTTCCCTAGAGTGATTAACGAGGCCAACTAGAGATCCTCGGCATGCGACTCTCGACTCGCCCGATCCCGTCGAGACCTTTACGCCCCCGAATCACGAACCATCGAAACTATAAGTTAGAAAATGCGGGGCCTGTGACCATGCCAGGTTTGAGCACACCGGCCGTCTGCGAAGTCGCTAAACAGCCTTTAAACGCATGATTCGGAGGCGAAAGTCACTCGCGGGATTTTCCCGCGTAGAGATTCTGCTTCCAGGCATCAAAGAGCGGAGTGAGCAAATTTTCGCGTTCGCCTCGGAACCAGCGACGCGCCACTTGTTTGCCTGCGGCCAGGCTGAATGAAAAAAGGCCCGGTAGCAAGGGAACCGCGAGAAGGAACCCTCGGAAATAGGGCTTCGAAGAGTGGCGCATCCAACCGAGGGGCAAGGTCTGTGCGAGCCAGCGACCGACCACGATGAGATTGAGCAGGCGGAGACCGTGGAGCCCCAACGCCGAGATGCCCTCGTGCGTCATACCCAGCGTCATCAAGCGGCCGGGCGTGTGGAAGAGATGCAGCCACGCCAGATAAAAGAACAGCGGCCAAGCGGCCAGTAGCATCTTCAAAGCGCTCTTGTAGCCGATGCCGAATACGCGCGCGGAGACCGGAAGCGCGGCGGCCAGAATCAGCGCCTGCAGGATCGTGGAGGAGATCGCGAGCACGCACCCAATCAGCGCCAGTGCGAATACGAAAAAACCGTTCGTGCCACTGGCGGCGAAATCCGGAAGCGGGAGTGCGGAATCTGGAGACGCGGTGGAGCCGCCAGCCCTTGCGTCCGAACCGCTTTCCCACTCCCAAGCGCCGGCCAAGTCGGCTTCGGAAAGACGGATCAGGTAGGCGATCGCCCCTGCCGAAACCACCGACCAGATCAGGATCGGGCCGACCTGAAAGAAAAAGCCCGAGTGGCGGATCAGGATCCATTCCACGAGTATCAACTGAGACAGATTAAACATCGTGGCTAATAAGACGCTGACGCCGATCAGTCCGAAAACCTTTCGGTGGAACAGCCACGCGACAGGGTAACCGAGGAGTAAAAATGCGGCGGCACCCGATCCCGTGCTGATGAGAAAGGTGGAAAACATCTGCCCGCCGTAAAGCACGCCGAGCAGGTTCCTGCCGACCAACAGGGCAAAGGCGGGAACGGAGCCGTACCTTAAGAGGAACGGAACGATGACGACATAAGAAAGTCCAAGCTTGAGCCACGGAAAAATCGGAACCCGAGGCACCAAATTCTCCATGATTTGCAGACTGGAAGCAAGCAGCAGCGCGAGGGCGAACGCTTCCGGTGAGAGCTTGTTATTGGGTGACCGCATCGACCCTTCCCCGGCTCCCCTGCTGCTCGTCTCCTCCCTCCAATACAATCAATACGTGGGCGGGGAGACAAACGAGTTGTTCCTGACGATAGCGGATCGCTCCGTGGCGCACGCACAATTTGTTCGGGCAAGGTGAGTTCAAAATACGGGCCACGCCCCCGCCGAATTCAGCGCGGACGGTTCCGATGCGCGTAGGAAACTCGACCGTGCGCGGCGGACTGCCGAGATCGTACCAGGCGACCTTCTTATTCGAAACGTACACGACCGCGCGTGCCCCTGCATCCGTCCCGATCCCGCGGATGAACCAGACGGCGGCGGCGGCCACCGCAAGAACCAGCAAAAGGTCCGGCCCCCGGAATAATTTCATTCCGGAGGACAATTCCGAACTCCGGAAAGGGTGAGCTGACGGCTCATTCCGGGAGTGGTTACCGCGCATAAGCCTGCGGAGGTTTCCAAAAACCAGACGACTTCGACCCCATATTTTTTTGCCAAGTAGAGACCGTTCTTTGGTCCCAAAACAAACAAAGCGTCATCGATGGCGTCAGCGGCCTCACTGGTTTTGGCTATAACCGTTACTGATGAAACACCCTGTACCGGATATCCCGTACGCGGATTGAAAATATGGTGGTATCGGACGCCATCTTGAAAGAAAAACCGTTCATAATCTCCCGCGGTAGATACGGAGAAGGCGTGGTCGGCGGTGATCGTCCCGGCGAGCGAATCGGAATAGCGGGGATGACGGATGCCTACGCTCCACGCTCCGGATTTCTTGTTCCCACCCAGCCGAATGTCTCCGCCGGCCTGAACAATATGATTCGGGACGCCAAGGGAGTCCAACAGTACGTGAATCCTGTCGACGATATACCCTTTCGCAATCCCCCCCAAATCGAGGGTCACGTCGCCTCGACGAATCACGATGCGTCGATCGGATAGAAAGTCCAAGGGCGGACGAGGAACTGAATCCGATGGCAATCCATAAGCCGTATTGTCGTGCATGAGGGAATCGAGGTCGGCGCGCCTCGGAATGTGGCCTTGATGGTTTCCATCGAGGCCCCAAAGCGTTTTCAGGTCGTGAAGCGTGATATCGAAGGCACCTCGACTCTCCCGACCCATCTCCAGCGCCGTGCGGAGCACTCCGTAAATTTCGGGGTCAACGGAAAGCGTATCTCCCATCGTCCCCCGCACGTGAGCCAACCCCGATTGGGTCGAATAATCGGTGAAGAGCGCTCCGAGACGAGCCGTTTCCGCATCGACCTTGGCGAAAACAGCGTCGTCAGAGAGATGTCCCTTTGCCCCGTAGAGCGTTATGGACATGTTGGTGTCCATGGCGAACCAGTTATGCGAACGCGGTGCGTCAGTGCATTGAATCACCATCAATGCCGGGAGCAGCCAGAGAAAACGAAGGATCATCGTGCCTGGGAGGAAGCGGCTTCCTTGTTAACGGTGGTCGATTTCTGCACCAATTTGCCTGCCGGCGCTTTGGATTGATCCCGGGCCGTGCGACCGCGTAGGTCATACCGGTGTGCAATCGATCGGCTAGGGGTCAGCCCCGCTGTCCGGGGATGAAGCGCAACCACCAACGTATCGAGTGTGGTGAAGGATCCCGAAGTTGTATAGGGCGGATCCGCGTTATCCCGGGTGTTGATCGCCTTGATGCTGAAATTGTAAAGGGTTCCGGGCACCAATCCCGTTATTTTAAAAAACCCCTGACTCGCATTTGCCGTCTTCAAAACGCAATTCAAGGTCGGAGACGCAGGCGCCGGATTATAACAGAGCGTTCGCGACCCGTAATCGTAGCGATCATTAAACCAATTGATGCGCGCCGAAACCGACTTGATCGAATCGGCGCTGACCGATATGCTCGCTGCAGACACTGCATCAGGCTTCGCCAGCGCGGATGGAACGATTAATAGAATCGTCGCGAAAAGAACCCCGAGTAATTTTTTCATGACATCCCCCTTGTTTCGCATTTTGCTTTAAAACTTCGAACCGGCTTTACCATTGCATTCCGGCTTGAAACGTGAAATATCCTGCCATGAATATCAGCAAATATCCCATGATTTTCTTGACCCAAACCATCCAGTTCCCCGACTTGGGAACGCGGCCGAGCAAGGAAGCGAAAGTTCCGACCAACAAGAGCACGCTTCCCATTCCCAAAGCGAAGGCGAAAAGGAACAACGGTCCGAGTATCAAGCTATGGGACGCGCCGACCCATGTCAGGATCGCGGCCAAGGGCGGGGCAGTGCACGGAGAAGCGACTAGACCGAAGGTCATCCCGTAAAAAAAATTCATGATCAGGCCGGGTTTGTGGGTCTTGCCCGCCCCCGGAGTGAAAACCGAGAGATTGACCTGAAAGACGTCCAACATGTTCAGCGCCATGGCCATGATGAATGCCGATACCGCCAATAACACCCAGGGATTGGAGCTGAAAGACCCGAACAGCGACCCGGTCAAGGCCGCTACCATTCCCAAGGCGGCGTAGGTGAATGCAATGCCGAGTACATACGTGAGAGAAAGAAGGAAACCCCGCAGCCTGGATTCGGCCCGGTGTGATCCGATAATACTGACGGTCACGGGAATGAGCGGATAAATGCACGGCGTGAAACTGGAGCCGACGCCCGCGAGAAAACACAGGCCGAGCGCTCCCAGCGAACCGGTCGAAAGCGCTTGGGAAAAGTCGAAGGATCCGGTGAAGCTCATGGTCTATTTCACTTCCTTGAGTGCCTTTGCGATCGCATCCACGAGAGTTTTTTCTTGGTCGGCGTCATATCCGGGCAAAGCAAGTAAGAGTTTTCCGTCCCGTCCGAAAACGTATACGGAAGGGATTCCTTTGAAACCAAATGTTTCACTCAATTGGTTGTCCTTGTCTCGCAGCACGAGATAGTTCACACCGAGGCGTTCGCCCGTGCGTTCGATTTTTCGGTCGGAGCCTTTATCCACCGTCACGCCCACCACTACCAAGCTCTTTTCCTTGTTGGCGCGGTTAATCTCGGCGAGTTTCGGGATGGTTTCTTTGCAAGTCGCGCACCAGGTGGCCCAAAAGTCGATGACCACCACTTTCCCGGAAAACTCTGCCCCGGAATGTACTCGACCATCAAGATCGGGAAGCGAAAACTCCGGGATGCGCGAAAGCGCCGGTGCGGCGAACGTTCCGGTTGCCCCAACGGATGCTCCTACAAATGCCACTAATATTGCGAGCAATACGGAATATCTTGCGCTTCGGAAATTCTTCATTTTGAATGTACTCCACTGTTTACAGGTTGAACACGATGCCTAACATCACCACATCTTGCATGTAATAGCTGTCGGCATCATAAAGCTGGTAGAGAACGCGACGCGGTTCCCCATCGGTATAACCCTTCTTGTCGCCGCGCGTGTCGCGCACCAAATGATCGTATTGAATATCCCAACGCACCGGCAACCATCCCGAACCTTCCCAGCTTTCCGGGAAAGCGCCGGAAAATTTCAGCCCGGTCAACAATGAGGAAAAGGGATACCACCGAATGTCGGCCGTGCGGTAAATTTCGCCGCCTCGATAATAATCCTTCGCGAAATCCACGCCCGTCTGGGTATAGTAGCGCGCACGCAATCGCACTGTTGCGGTCTCCGTCACATACTGAGTGACCTTCAAATCCGCCGTGGTGGACTGCATATTCCAACTGTCCTGATACTGCCGAACGTCGAGATTCACCGATCCGAGCGCATCCGCAAAGGCATGGTACCCTTGTACCAATTGGATCGCCACCGCTACTCCGCGTTTGGAATCGGGCAGAACCTCCGTCCAAATCGTTCCAGCAGAATCCACGGGGGGATTATACGGATGCCCGAGATATCCACTACTGAAAATGACGGTTCCGGTCGCACCCACGAGAGTCAAAGGCGTCAGGGATTGGGCGAAGTTCAGGGCGACACTGCGAATACGTTTGTCGCCGCCCTCACTCGAGAATGCGCCACGAGGATGAAAGTTTTCGAAGAATTCGGCATAACCGAGCCCAACGGTCGTGTTGCGGTCGTTGAAGTCTTGTGAAATCGAGGCAGCCGGTGACAGGGACGTGTAATCGTTTTCCTGACTATAGTAGAGGCTGCCCGATGCGATGGTACCCTTGTACGAGTAGGTCACACCGGGACTTTCCGAGTGCCGGAATTCGATCTTGGAGGCGCCTGAAATGACATCGGTGCCGCCATCGCCGGCTGGAACCCTGTAGGACCCGAGACGGCGCGACGCTCCACTCACCACATCGAGTTCCTGTTCCCAGGTTAAGGCCCATTTTTCGGAAACCCACTTGCGCACGGCCAAGGCCGGCGTGAAGTTCCAGACACCGTTGCGGTCCCAAAAACTTTCTTGTTTGACCTCCAGCGTGCTTTCACGCTCTTCGCATAAGACAGGAGTGGTGGAAAACCCGCACACCAATGCGAAGCCCACCATCCAACGCAAAGATCGCGCGCTCCGGTTGCTTAGCATCCGCATCCCCCACCGGATCCCGAACTTCCACCGGCAGATCCCTCACGACGCGGAAAGTCGTGACCCTCCAATGTTGATTCCAGAGGGTCTGGTTGGCGTTGCATGATGGGGTCGCTGAGGTACTCGCGATCCTTTTGATGCACGGCGGCGCAGCCGACCGACAAAATGCTCGCCACAATCACGGACGCAAGCAAAACAAAAATTCGGAGTGCAAACTTCATGGCGCGGGATCTCCGCAGGTTGTATCACTTTTAAGGAGCGATGGGCATGGGCTGATGCCGCGAACCGGAGAGGCAAAGCGATACACGAGCTGGGAACGATTGTGGCAAGCGACCGCAGAGCAAGAAAGGTCGTAAGGACGAAAGGCCGTGGAAGAGAGAGCCGAATCCTCCAAGTTGTTGGGGGGGAATTCGACCTCCCTCCTGCCGTCGAGATGTGCCATGCTGGTCATCCATTGCACCAAACGACCGGCTTGCAACTCCCTTCGAATCAGGGTGTCGAGGGCCCGGGCGAGAGAATCCACATTCGACGTGTCGGTTGCAATGCCCGTGGCCGGATAAGGCAACGGATGGTAGCGGCGGTAAAAGTCGATCAACAAGGTATCGCCGGGCGAGGTCGGCCCCTCGATCTCATTCCCATTGCTATCCACCCAGGTGGAGTCCGCGACTACATAGGTAAAATGACGAATGGTTTTGAAATGACAATCCATGCATGTGAGCGGGCCGTTTAATGCCAAATTCGCGATCTGGTCACGCTGAACGACGTAGCTGGTAAGGTGAAATTCGTGCATGATGTCATGCGGCGGGAAGGCATGGCACTGGGCACAGTTGGGAGCGGAACGGGCGGCATCCGGGTCCGAACCGGTCAGCGTGTCATGAGACTTAATATCAAAGGGATTGCAGGCGACCAGCAATCCGGAAATGAGCCCGATTGCCAGTACTTTTTTCACGAAAGCCTTCCCTCTACCTAACCGTTTTCGTCCGCGTAGTCGTCCGGAGGATGTTCCTGCAAACGGATAGATTCAATATACGGTGCATGTCTCAAAAATACCCGCGAAATCTAAGTCCACTGGCTCGCATCCTCGTTCTTTCGGGGACAAAACGCCCCCAACCCGCTCCTTAATAAAAAATCCTTGACCCGATCTCTCTACAAGCCGAATGGGGTCATTCCCGTATACAGAAAACGGCCCCGTATCAGTGCTCTACCCCATGAATCGCGTTACCTGGCTTGGTAAGCAGATAGGAGGTCAAATGACACAATTAAAGCCCACCATTCAGGCAAGGATCCGGTCATGGGACCTCTACCTTCCCACGGGCCCTCCGCAATGACGCAGGTGACTCCACGTATGCTGGAACTTGCCCGCCGGCTCATCGAACACGAGCGGATCGGGAAACCGCGTCCCGGTAAAAAGCCGGCAAAGCCCCGCCCTTCGATCGATTTCTCCGTGATCGAAAGGCTCAGACCCTCTCTCGTCACCTTAATGAGCACATTGGGCTTTCAGGCATTGCTCCTGCGCGCGCAGGCCTTATCAAGCGCCGATATTCCTTGGATCGCCGAGGTAATGATCCATACGGACGGATCGATCGGCGAACGGGCGAAGCGCGCGCCCAATCTGGACCCGGAAGAAATCCGGAATGGGAATCTGATTTTTCTCGCCCATGTGCTGATGCTGCTGGAAGCCTTCATTGGCGAAGTTTTAACCCTGCAATTGATGATCGAGGTTTGGCCGAACGTGCCGCTCGACGATTTGGATTCTGGCACTGGAGAGACCCATGAAAAAGCAACCTGAGAACGAAATGCGCGCAGGCGAATCAAACTTTCCCGCCAAGGTCATCATCCGCAAGCTTCACACCGGTGTGCGCGGTCTCGACGAAATTCTGGATGGGGGCATTCCCGAATTTTCCTTCAACATCATCGCCGGCACCCCGGGATGCGGCAAGACCACACTGGCGCATCAAATCGTCTTCGCCAATGCAACCGAGGAAAAGCCCGCTCTTTACTTTACCGTACTAGGCGAAACCGCGCTGAAGATGCTGCGCTATCAGCAACAGTATGCGTTCTTCGACGAGTCGAAGCTTGGGGGTGCCATCCGCTTCATGAATCTCGCGGAAACGGTGCTGGAGAAAGATCTCGATGCCGTGTTCCATGAAATCACCCGTAATGTCGCCGCTATCACCCCTGCCTTCGTAGTAGTGGACTCTTTCCGGACCGTGGTACGGGTGGCATCCACCGGTGGAAACGAAATTCAAATGCAGGCCTTCGTGCAGCGGATCGCACAATTTCTCACGAGTTGGCAAGCGACGACCTTTCTTGTGGGCGAGTACGCGCCCGAGGAGATTCGCGACAATCCGATTTTCACGATTGCGGACGGCTTGATCTGGCTCTCGCAGGTGCCGGAACGCAACTCCGTGGTGCGCAAACTCCAGATCATGAAAATGCGTGGACAGGCTTCGGTGCCCGGGCTGCACACCATACGCATCAACGAAGGAGGACTGCAGGCTTTCTCACGCACTCTCGGATTCGCCAGCGGCAAAATGAACCCACCACGAAGGGGCAAACGCCTTTCGACCGGCATTCCCGAGCTGGACAAAATGATGGGCGGCGGTATTCTCGAAGGAGACAGCGTCCTGGTGGCAGGCCCTTCGGGCACGGGTAAATCCGCGCTGGCCACGCAGTTCATCGCCGAGGGAATCCGGCAGGGCGAACCCGGCATCATGGCGCTGTTCGAAGAGCGACCCGTGGGCTACGCAGATCGGGCCGACAACTTCCATTTGGACCTCACGGAATCTCAAACGCAGGGCAAACTGGAACTTCTGTACCTTCGACCTCTCGATCTTTCCGTGGATGAAACCATGCAGGAGATTTTGGACGCCATCAAGCGCATCGGCGCCAAACGCTTGGTGATCGACTCACTCGTCGGCTTCGAGATGGCCCTTGCACCAGGGTTCCGGGCGGACTTCCGCGAATCCCTGTACCGCATGATCATCGCATTGACCGGTGCGGGTATCACCATTCTCAGCACCGTGGAGGTGGAGGACGGATTTACCGGTATGGCCTTTAGCCACTATGCCATCTCCTTTTTGACCGACGACATCATTCGCATGCGCTATGTCGAAATCGACGGCCAGCTGCGCAAGGTGATCATGGTGATCAAGATGCGCGGCGGCAACCACAGTAAGGATATCCGCGAGTATGTGATTGCGGAAAACGGCATGGCGCTTATCCAGCCGCGCTCCACGGATTATGAAGGATTGACCACCGGCATTCCGCGGCGTAGCGGCCCGCGCGTCGCCCAGGCTCAAGAAGCCTCTCCCGAGCCAAAGGCGGAAGCCTCGACAAAATCGAAGCGGGTTACGGCAAAGAAACCGAAACCACGCAAGTGAACCGCCGATGAGGCCGCCAGCCGTATCCCCCACCACCCTGCGCGCCATGAACGAGGCGCTCATTCTGGGTTCGCTCCGCCAGCACGAACTGACGGAGGCCGCGGAACGGCTGAACGCACAGTTGCTGGTCGAAATGGCGGAACGCAAGCAGGTCGAGGCGGCATTGCGTGAAGCGGAGGGAAGTTACCACGACCTCTTCAATTCGATGGATGAAGGTTTTTGCGTGATCGAAAAAATCGCCACGGCAAAACGCGCCGTGTCCGATTACCGCTACATGGAAACGAATCCGGCCTTCGAGTGCCATACGGGCATCCAGAATGTGATTGGAAAGTCCATCCGGCAGCTGATCCCTCAGGAAGCCGCAGGGTGGTGCCGCATTTACGATACCGTGCTAAAGACCGGAAAACCGGAGCGGTTCGAACGCATCCTGGAGAAAACCGAACGAATATTGGAACTCTTCGCCTTCCAGGTAAAAGACAGCATACGTCCCCGTGTAGCGTTGCTGTTCCGGGATATCACGCAACGCAAAAAGGAAGAAGAAACCCAAAAGCGCATCGCGGTGTTAGCCGCCTCCAATCAGAAACTCGAACGGGAAATCGTGCGACGCAAGGCTGTCGAAAAGGTGCTCGTGAAAAGCGAACTGCACGAGAAACAACTACGCGTGCGCACGCGCCAACTCGCCCATCAGGTCCTTCACTCCCAGGAGCAGGAACGGCTGCGCATCAGCCGCGAGTTGCATGATCAGGTGGTGCAGACCCTGATCGGCATTAATGTGCGTCTGGTAGGCTTGAAGGTTCAAGCCGGCAAATTGGGCCCCAACTTCCGTCAGCAACTTTCGATCGCGCAAAATCTGGTGGAGAATTCCGTCGCAACGGTACACGGCCTCTCTAGGGACTTGCGGCCCGAGCTGCTCGACATTCTGGGATTCATTCCGAGCCTGCGAGCGCTACTCAAGTCGTTTCATGCGGACAGCGGCATCCGCGCAAACCTTACGGTTTTTTCAGGGGTCGAAAAGTTGGGAGACCCCATCCTTACGGCCCTCTACCGCGTACTGCAGGAAGCGCTTTCGAACGTCTTCCGGCACGCCAACGCCGACAAGGTCGAAATCCAGATCGAAAAAATCGCAGACCAAATCCGGATGACGATCCACGACAACGGCAAGGGATTCGCCAAGGCGATCGGTAAGGGGGTCGGCAAGAGCAAGGCTGGAAAACCCAACAAGCAAACCCGGCTCGGGTTGATCGGAATGCAGGAGCGCATCGAAATGCTCGGCGGTACCTTCGGCATTCAATGCCTCAAAGGGACCGGCACCACCGTGACGGTGCTGATTCCGCTTTCGGATTAATTCCAGTTATCGATCTTCAGATCTCCCGGCGAAGGCATCCCTTTTCCTGTCAGTACGAGATCCTTTAGGCTGAGCAGAAACACGGCCCACTTCATACTGCAATGCGCCATCGATTCGCTCGCCTCGGCCCAATCGCGGTGACCGAAAATCAGGATGGTCTGCCCGTCCTGCAGGGTGAGGTCGAAGGTGAATTTCGTCCCGATCCAATCCGGAGGACCGTCGACGCAGCGCCACCGAACACTCTGCGCCTCGGTCAGCGCCTCGACCTCCATCACCATTTGGCCTACAAGATCCCCGGCCGGGGAACGGAAGGTGAAGGTGATTTTGCCGCCGACCTCTGAGGCTCCGGCGGTTCCGGCGATTTCTTCGGTCCACCAGCCTGCCAGACCGGTGACGGTGGCGAGCGCGTTGTACACCGCTTGCGCGGGCGCCTTGATACCAATGCGATGGATGATGTCGGGCATGGGAAACTCCAGGGCGGAAAGGGAAAACCGGGATACCGATTGCAAATGCATGATCGGAACCAAAAGCGAACTTATACTTATAACTTGCATTTAGCAATCTATATTCTGGTTAGGTTTTACTCTCTATGAAAAAAGCCAAAAAATTGCGGCCCATCCGGTCTCATTGCCCGGTCAACTACGGCCTCGAGGCCTTCGGCGACCGTTGGGCGCTCCTTATTCTGCGTGACATCATCTTTCGCGGCAAGCGGACCTATGGCGAGTTTTTGAAATCCGAAGAAGGGTTTGCGACCAACATTCTCGCATCGCGGCTGGAGCATTTGATATCCGCAGGCATTTTGCAGCGCGGCGGCGACGACACCGATGGACGCAAGGCGTTGTATTCGCTAACTGAAAAAGGACTCGACTTGATTCCCGTAATCTTCGAGATCGTACGCTGGAGCGCGAGGCATGACTCCCTCTCGCAGGCCCGGCGCATTCCCGCGCTTGTGGAACGGATCGAAAAAGACAACCGCGCGGTGAGCAAGGTCACGCGCGCGGAGGTGGGGCGCGGCGAAGGGATCGTGCAAAAATATTCGACGTAAGCATCCGGGAATTCCGGCGCATCATACACGCACAGATCAGTCCAGAAACCGGTAGCGCATCCCGGAAACGGAGAATGGATTTAGGGTACCCTAACCGCGCGCACCCAAGAATGCGTGCGTGTCTGCGCCCGAATGAAGTAGGTGCCGCTTTCCTTCGGGAGAGCCAGACGCATCGAGCCTTCTGCGCTTCCGGTAGCGGAGGCAAGGCTTGTTCCACGAAGATCCAAAACTTCCGCCTTCAAGGATCCGGAAACATTTCCGTCCACCGTGAGGACAAGATGGTCGCTCCCCTGATGGAGCCGGAGAGCGTTCGCTTGCGCCGGGGCGCTCCCGCGGATACCAGTAGCCACTGTCGTCACGGAAACGTCGTCGAAGCTGTAAGCATTTACGGACTCAGCGACATAAATATGAAAGCGCACCGCGTTTGTGCCCTCTGCTTCGGAAACGTACGTGAGGGAATACTCCGTCCAATCGGGAGTGAGCCCAAAACTCGTGCCGGTGAGGTAGGTATAGTCCGCGCCCTGAACCGAGACATGGATATTCGCATTGGAATCGGTTTTCGCCCAAAACTTAAACTCATAGGTCGCCCCGATTGCCGCGGTCCAGCCCGTAGGAGGCTGGAACTGGACGTGCCAGTTTTCCGCTGCGGTTTCGGAGGGTGTGGTGACCACGACTCGGGCGTATCGGGTTCCTCCGTGGGCGCCGGTCGTGGGATAAGTGACCGAGGCCACCGCTGGGCTTCCGCTCTGCGTAAACAAGTTATAACCCGATCCGGAGCTCTCGAATCCGGGGTTGGTGATCATGTTTTGCGCCGAGGTCGCGGCGACACAACAAAGGACAGCTGCCGTTGCCAGGGTATAAATACGATTTGCGATTTTATTTGCGACTTCATTCATTTTCAGGCCCTTTGCGGAGGTTCAGATTGGAATATACCGCGCGTTTCGAAATCATGCACCTATTCCGCATAATTCCGCAAAAACGGAAAGCTTTGCCGGTCGCAACAGTTAGTCCCCGTGAAAAATGCCGGTTTTAGCCTGATCATGACCGCATCAGAGATCTTACGGAATATCCCCAAAGACGGGGGACAAAATCCCTATCCCAAATCGATTGAAGCGGCATAGATTAAAGAGAGTTGCGGAAAGTCATAGATCATCGTGAAGAGGAGTTTTAATGAGCAGAGCATTTGTCCGGGCAATCTTGTTGTCCGTTCTCGCATGGTCGACCCCTCTTACCGTTTTCGCCGCGGGCGAAAAAATATTGATCTTCAAGGACTCCCTTTCTTACAGCGGTCACACCGCGGGCATTAATGCGGCCATGACCAAGATCCGGGGATGGCAGGCGGCGAACGGTTTTACGATCGATACCACAAAAACTTTTACCTCGTTCAACACCGCCAACCTGGGGCAATACGATGCCGTGATCTTCATGTACCCTGAGAGAGCGACTGCTGCGGCGCCGGGAACGGGAATCAGCGACACCATGTCCGCGGCGCAGGATTCCGCCTTCAAAAGCTGGGTTCTCACGGGAAAAGGGTATATCGGCGTCCACTGCGACACCCGGCAAAATCCGAACTGGCCCTGGTGGTATCAAGACTTTGTCGGCTCGACCTACGTGGGCGACGTCGGACCCGTATCCACGACCTATCATGTGGCGGACCCAAACGACATCATGACTCAAGGCATGCCGGCGACCTTTACCGCCAGCGAGCAGATAAGGGTCGACAGCCTGTTTTTCACCGAATCGGATACGAGTTACAAGGTGTTGGTCAAAGGCGACATCGCCGATTACGTTAAGAACAACACGACTGCGAACCCGATCCTAAAGCCATGGCCTAACAACACCACCCTTGTTTCCTGGATGCCCTTCTTTCCGTTTGTCTACCGGCACAACTTTCAGAGTGCGCGCATGTTGCATATCGCTCCGGGCCATAACGCCACGACATGGACCTCCAGCACCTCGAACTGGAACAACCTCTTCCTTCATGGCATTCTTTACGCGCTCAATCGCCCGGGCTACGAGGGAGGCTCGACCGCCATTAATAAGGGCCCCGCCATGGCGGGATACGCGCTGGAACGTATGAACAACGGCAAGGGCCAATCGTTGCGTTTCGGAATCCCACAAAAGTCGCGCGTCGAAATTCGGCTCTATTCGGTTCAGGGTAAGCTGGTGTCGACTTTGGCAAATCGGACTTACAAGACCGGCACGTATTCCGTGGCCCTGCCGGCGGGCTTGCAAAGCTCCCTGTATATCGTCGATTTCAAGGCGGGGAATTACCACAAGACCATGAAGATCGTGCGTTAACACCGGGGCGGGTTCGCCCCGCTCCGCTTCCCAAACTTTACGCCAACACGAAGTCGACCGAGAATTCCGGGAACAGTTTCTTGATCTTGACCAAGGTGCCGAGTTCCGGATTCGCAGTTTTTCCCGACTCCAAGCGCTGATACTGCGATACGTTGGAGATGCCCATTCGTTGGGCCGCTTCGCGTTGCGTCAAGCCGTGCTTGAGCCGGCTTACGCGAATCATCATCGCCATTGCGATTTTGGGGTCGACCTCGACCTCGACGATGTTGCGACCTTTGACCGAAGAATCGGGCATGGGAGGGATCCATGAGGAGTCCTCGGGTTCATCGAGTACCAGATCAAGCATTTCCTTCATGTTGAAGTCCAGCTCTTCACGGGTATGGCCTTGCGTTACCCATTCCCCCTCGACACATTGCGCCCACGGAAATTTCTCGCCCTTGTGAATTCTGAAGTGGTACTTCATCGATTCTCCTTCAGTTTCTTGAGACAGGCGTGTTCCATCCCTTTATCCATCTCCCGATGCAACGGAATAGGCCAAGTGGTTCCGTCCAAGTACCTCATGGATACGTGCGAACCTTTTTGCCGGATCACCTTCCATCCCGCCTTCTCGAACAATTTGACCATTTCCTTGCCGCTCAACGGCATCGCGAACCTCCTAAATATACCAGAACACTTATAAGTGGTCAAGGCTGTCGACGGTCATTTGTCGGCCCTCCGATCCAAACTCCGGTAATGGATCGCCTCGGCGATGTGTTTTTCGGAGATCTCCCCTACTGCGTCGAGATCGGCCAAGGTCCGCGTTACTTTGAGAATGCGGTCGTAGGCACGGGCCGACAGCCCAAGCGATTCCACGGCGTTGCGCAGTAGGGAGACACAACCAGCTGAGAGACCGCAATATTTGCGAATGTCGTGCGTCACCATATGCGCGTTGCAATGCACACCCGGGTTGTTTTGGAATCGCTCTCGCTGCGCCGCGCGGGCACGCAATACACGCATGCGGATCGCCTCCGAAGACTCCTCCCACTTTTCCGCGATCACTTCCTCCACCCCAAGCGAGGGCACCTCGAGGTGCAGGTCGATGCGATCAAGCAAGGGCCCGGAGATGCGGCCACGGTAACGCGCAATGGTTTCGGGTCGGCACACGCAGCGCCCGAGGGGATCAAAAAGGAAGCCGCAGGGGCAGGGATTCATCGCCGCGCCCAGCATGCAGCGCGAGGGATAGGTCACCGTATGCGCCGTGCGGGCGATCGTGACCTGCCCGTCTTCCAGCGGCTGCCGCAAGGTCTCCAGCGTCGACTTGCGGAATTCGGGAAGCTCGTCCAGGAACAATACTCCGAGATGCGCGAGACTCACCTCGCCCGGTCGCGGAATTTTGCCGCCGCCTACCAAAGCCTGATCGCTGATGGAATGATGCGGCGACCGGAAGGGACGCTGCCTCAGGATGCCGTGACCCGGACGTAGCAAACCCGCCACGCTGTAAATGCGCGTGGCCTCGAGGCCTTCTTCGTCGGAGAGCGGCGGCAATATCGATGGCAACCGCCGCGCCATCAAGGTCTTGCCGCAACCGGGACTCCCGGCCATCAGAAAATTGTGTCCGCCTGCAGCCGCGACCTCAAGAGCGCGCTTCGCCTGCGCCTGCCCCTTGATCTCGCCGTAGTCGAGCTCGAGTTCCGAGACCGGCTGCATCGACTCTCCCCCTTCGGGGATTTCGAGCCCCACGCCCGTGCGCAACGCCGCGAGCGCCTGCGCCAGAGTATCGGCCGGGAGCAGGCGGATGCCGGGAACGAGAGCAGCCTCTCGGGCGTTCGCCGCGGGTAACAGCACGGAGTGAAGACCTTGTTTGCGCGCCGCCAGTACCATAGAGAGTGTTCCGCGCGCGGGACGCAATCCGCCATCGAGAGAGAGTTCACCGACCACCATGGTACCGTCGAGTAACGCAAACTCGATTTGTTCCGATGCGGCCAGAATGCCGAGCGCCATTGGAAGATCGAGGGCGGAGCCCTCCTTGCGCAAATCGGCGGGAGCGAGATTGATGGTGATACGACGGCTGGGGACGAGATACCCGGCATTCTTGAGCGCGGAAAAAACGCGCTCACGCGCTTCTTTGACTGCGGAATCGGGAAGGCCGACCAGACTGAAACCAGGCAGCCCGAAGGTGATATCCACCTCCACAGTCACGGGGACGGCTTCGATACCTTGCAAGGCACCGCTGTACAATATGGAAAGCATGGAGAGATTGAGATCGAAAGACAATAACGCGCGGGGCATCCGGACGGGTTGGCGCGCCGAAGCTGCACGTCCGTCCGGACTCCGGGAGACCGAAGTCTCCCGGTACCCGCTTCAGGCCGTCACGGTCTTCCACTGATGCAGGATCCGCTCCGAGAGGTAGCTCTGCAGCGGCTTGGTGATCGGGTAACAGAGCTGGTACCCCTTGCCCTCCTTGCGATTGTACTCGCGCGGATAAGACACGAAGGGACCGAATTTGCCCCGCACGACCCGAATGCTGTTGATGCACAGCTGGCCGTTGAGAATCACCCGGGCGAAAGCCTCCAAGTGGTTTCCAGTATCCGTCTTCTTGAGAGGATGGACCTGGATCTCCGTGATTTCGATTCCGTTGACAGACATGATGCGTCTCCTTATGCTCCGGCGGCACTGAATTGTGAAACTTTCTCGCCGGGCCCCGGGGGTTCTCCCGAGGCGAAGTCGATACAGAACAAACACCGTGCCAATACAAAGAATCGCTGTTCAGCTTTGGATTCGGCACCAGTCCTAACACGAGACGACGTATCCGTGATAAAATGAACGTGCGGAACTTTCTCTAAGTGTTTACCAGCACGATCGTATCTTTCCTCCATGTCCCTCTCCCCCGCCGACAAAAAAACCGCACTGCTCGAGGGCGGCACGCCGCCGGCCGAAGCCGTCGAGGCGCATTTCCAACGACTCGGTGCCGATTACTGGAACGCCTTCTCCTGCGAGGAAATCTCCGCGCATATCTCGACGCTGCAACAGTTGACCTCAGCCGCACCATGGCGGGTCCGTGTCGAGGAACTGGGTGATGGACTCTGCGGGCTGACCTTGATCGGCGGTGACTTTCAGGGATTTTTCGCTGCGGTTTCGGGATTCCTCGCTAGTGACGGGTACGACATCCGCTCGGGCAGAGTATTCTCCTTTGCTGCAGACGCAGACTTGCGGGCGCGTTCGTCCGCCTTGGCGCGCGGCGGCGTGATCGATTTTCTCGTGATCCGTCACGAAGATTCTGAACGTGCAACGCTTCCAGAACGGGAACGCGTGCGCGCCGCGATGGAAGACCTTTTTCGCCGCTTCGGCAACGACGAGGGCCCGGCCATCCGTACCGAATTGTACCGCCGCATCGGAGCCCGATTGGAGGCGCGCAACACGCTCGCTGAAGATACGGTGCCCATGGAAATACAGGTGCATGCGGTGCACGATGCCACCCGGCTTACGGTGCGCGCCCGCGATCGCGAAGGCATGCTGTTCTGCATCGCCGGCGCACTCGGCCTGCAAGGGCTTTCACTTGTGACCTTGATCACAGATTCCAAACCGGACGGCTTCTTCGAGAATACCCTGACGGTGGCGGGCCCGGGCGGCCGTCCGGTGCGCGATGCGCGCGAATTGGAAAAGATCCGTGTGGGCATCGCCTTGATGGAACGCCTGCTGCGCACCCTTCCCGGTGCGGTCAACCTGCAGGCAGCCGCAGAAGGGTTGCAGCGTTTGGTAGAAGACTGGTTGGAAGAATCTTCGGCGGTATTTGATCCGGCGCAAGATGCCACGCAGGGAGCGGATGCATCGGTCGAATCGCGCGCCGATCTTGCTTCCAACCTCTCCGCCAATCTCGCCGTGCTTCCCGCACTTTCCCGAGTGCTCACCGCCGGCCCGCGCTTGTGGGATGCGGTCGATCGTCTCGGTCCGCGCGCCTTCCGCAAACTGCTCAGCGAACTGGCTCGCGAGACCTTGCCGCCCACGCGCGAGACACACGTTCAAGCCCTGCAAATTGGGCTCAGGGATGCTTCCGGCATGGCGGAGGAATGGGTCCGCAGCTACCGTGATCGCGAAATCCTGAAAGCCGAACTGGATTTATTGCTGACGCCCGCACGCGACTGGCGGGCCTTTTCCGAGCGCCTATCGGCACTGGCGGAAGCCTGCCTGGCCGTGGCTGTGGACCTTCTGCTCGCCGACCTCACCCAGCGTCACGGTGATCCGGGCGCTTGGGCACTTTTGGCTCTCGGAAAATTCGGCGGTGAGGAAATCGGATCCGGATCGGATCTGGAAATCGTATGGGTGTATGAGGGGGATCGAGAGACTACCGGGTCGGAACCCCTGCGCACCGGAGAATTTTTTGAACAGTTGTTTCGCGACCTCCTGCGCTTTTGGGCGATTCCGGAAGGCGAAACCTTCGCTCTCGATACGCGCCTGCGCCCGCACGGCGAAAGCGGCCCGTTTGCGGTGAGCCGCGCGGTGTGGGAAGCATACTACCGTCCCGGAGGCGCGGCACTCGACTACGAGCGTCAGGCGCTGATCCGCCTGCGCGCGATCCACGGCGCACCCGCACTCAGAAATGCCCTTTTAAAAGCGCGCGAGAAGATCGTATACACGGAGCCGCCTCTTCCCATTTCGGTCACCCTCGATCTGTTCGCCCGTCAGGCCGCCGCCAAGGAAAAGAAGGCGACGGCCAGTGGTTTGCCTATGTGGAATGCGAAATTCGGACGCGGCGGCCTCGCCGAGCTCGAATACGGCGTGCAGTTCTTGCAACTGCGTTATGGCGCCGCCAAACCGGAGTTGCGCAAACACCAGTGGATACGGGCGCTCGAGGCCTTGCTCGAAACCGGTGTGATCGCGTTGGCGGAATTTGAACACCTGTATGCGGCCAACCTCTTTTTGCGGCGGCTGGTCAATGCCTTGCGCCTTGCACGCGGACAATCAAAGGATCTCTACTGTCCCTCCGCGACCTCCGCGGAGTTTTCCTTCCTCGCCCGTCGCTTGAATTACGTGTCCCGTCCCGAAGCGACTCCGGAACGTGCGTTGGAACGCGATCTGCAGCGCGCCCAAAACACGGTAGCGACCTTCTTCCGCTATCGCTTTCAAGAGGGACCGCGGCCCGAATGGCTGTACGAGTCGTTGGCCGAAACCCTGATGGACCCGGAAGCCACCGCCGAAGAGGCCGCGCCCGCTTTAACGCGACTCGGCATGACCGATGCGCCGGTGGCGCGGCGTTTGTTCCTCGACTTGTTCGATACCCTGATCGAAAAACGCCTCGCGGCCGCCTGCCTGCTCAGCGTCGAAGGCGTCTTCCGCCGCAGTCCCGACCCGGAGGGCGTGCTCCGCCACCTCGTATGTTACCTGCGCGCGCTCCAATACCCGGACCTGTTCATCCGTCAGGCGCTGCATCATCCGCCGCTGCTTGAGAAGTTGCTGCTGATCTTTGCCAACAGCGACCCCCTGTCTAACCTCGCCGTGCGCGAAGGCGAAGCCTTCAAGGCGTTGATCGAACCGGAGTCGCTCGACAAACCGCGCCTCCCCGATGAGTACCGACGTCTGGCCCGTGAAGCTGCGGAGGACGAATCCTTCGGTCCCGACCTCGGGTCGCGCCTGTGCCGCCTGCGCAATCGCGAGTATCTGCGGATCGCCCTGCGCGACCTGCACCTCAGCGTACCCCTGCGCGAAATCACTTTTGAAATCTCCGGTCTCACCGACGCGATAATGGCCGTGGCGCTTGATCAGGTTCTTGGAGAAGGAACGGCCGATTGCATTACGGGAAATTTTTCGGTACTCGCACTCGGAAAACTGGGGGGAGCCGAGCTCAATTACAGCTCCGATATCGATTTGGTCTTCGTACTCGACGATGCTGCGGCCTGCGGGGAGAACACCGGCGGACGCGAAGCAGCCGAACGCGCCGGCCGTGCCTTCATCACGCTACTGACGCGCGACACCACCGAGGGCCGCCTCTTCCGGGTCGACATGAAGTTGCGCCCCTGGGGCGGCCAAGGCGCGCTGGTGGGTACAGTCTCGCAGTATCGCGCCTATTTTCAGACTGAAGCCGACGGTTGGGAATTGCAGGCGTGGATCAAGGCGCGCGTGGCCTGCGGAGCCGGGGCACCCGGTCGCGCGGTGATCGCCGAAGCGCAGACGCGCGCCTGCGCACCCGAGAATGCGGAAAAGGTGGTCGCCAGCATGTGTAAGGTGCGGCTACAGGGGCTCGACGTTTTACATCGCGGCGAGATGCTAGCGGGCGAAGTCAAGCTCGGCCCAGGCGGCATCAGAACGGTGGAGTTTTTCACACAAGCTCTGCAACTGCGGCATGCGGCGCGCATTCCGGAACTGTTGACCGGGAATACCCTGGAGGCCCTCGGACGTTTGAATCGCTACGGCATCCTTCCCGGTGCGCGCTACCAGCTGTTGTCGGAGGCCTATGTCTTTTTGCGGCGCGTAGAGCACCGTTTGCAATTGCAGGGTCTGCAACAGCGACATGCCCTGCCCACCGATCCGCGCGAACTAGACCGTTTGGCCCGCCAGATGGGCTTCGAAGATCGAGTCGGTCGGCCAGCACGTGACCCGTTCCTGGAGCAGTACCGGAAATTCGTGCTGAGTCTCCAGCCGGTTTCGGCTGAGCTTTTCGACCATTAATGAGACGGTAGACGGTAGTAGGTAGACGGTAGAGAAGATGGAACAACACGGGGATCGTCAAGTTTACGATAGTTGATGGTTTGTGGTTGATTGATGTGGTGTTGTGCTGTTTTGCTGTTGGTTTTTCACTACCGTCTACCTACTACCGTCCACCGTCTACTACCTATCTTTCCATCCCATGCAGAATAATCGCTCCCAGCGGCCGCAAAAAACGGGCAAAAACCATCAGGGCTCCACAAACACCCCCCGGAAAGCTCCCACCGGCGGGAAGTCCCAGGGAGGCGCCTGGGCAACAGGGAACGCCGGCAAGCCGGGCAAACCGAACGGTCGTCCCGCAGGCTATCACAGCAGCGCAAAACCGGGTGCAAAAGGGCGTCCTACGGAGGCACGCACCAGCGACGGGCAGCGGCCTGCTCGCCCGTCAAAGGCATGGAACGCGCCGGGAAACCATCCGCCCAAACCGTGGGAACGCAATGAGAACGGGGGACGCCCGGCCCGCCCGGCACGCCCCCCGCTGCCCAAGGGCGCTCCGCGGTCGATGCAACCCAAGGTGATCCCCGGGAAGCCGGGAGGCGCCGCCTGGGGACACTCCGTGCCGCCGTCGCGCTCGCGCCTCGAAGAGCTGTTGGTCAAGCATGGCGTCACGGTGCCTGCCACCGTACTCGACAAGGTGTGGCAATATCACCAGATCCTGCGTCGCAACAACGGAGACCTCGATCTCACCCGTCTGATCGGTTTCGAGACCATCGTGCAGCGCCATTACGCCGACTGCCTGATTCTGCACAAGTTGATGAAAGGGCGTTGGCCATCGCCGCTGGTGGATATCGGAACGGGTGCCGGCTTCCCCGGAATGATGATCAAGATGGCCTCGCCTGCGACCGAAATTATCCTTTCCGAACCGCGCAACGTGCGCGTGGATTACCTGAACAACACCATTCAGGAGATGGGCCTCAAGGATATCTCGGTGTTCGGACATAAGTTCACTTCCAAATCGTTCCAGACGCCCGTGCGCGGCGTGATCACCCGCGCTTTCGAACCGATCGGTAAAACCCTGCCGCGTCTGCAATATTCGCTGGGCGTGGGCGGACTTGCGATGTTCATGAAAGGTCCCGGCGTCGACGAGGAACTGTCCGCTCCGTTGCCGTCCAACTACAAGCTGGTGCGCGACGAACGCTACCGTATTCCCGCGACCACATTGGACCGCGCTTTCGTGGTGTTCGAAAGAACGGCGTGAGCGCGCGCCTGAAACCGCTGCCTGCAAAGGCCTCCGTGTTCAACCTCTTACGGTCACAGGAGTTCGGCGGACGCAAGGAGTGCCTCGAGATGCTCAAGGCCGGTGCGGTCGAATGGGCGCGCGATGATGGCACGGGCGAAGCCGTGGAGGCCGAAGACCTTGAATGGACCGTCGTCACCGATCCCGACACCGTGCTCGAAACCGAGGGTTTGTGGCTGCGGTTCAATGGACTCGATCTGCCTGTGTTGCCCGGCCTGTACATCCTGCTGCACAAGCCCGCGGGCGTGGAATGCAGCCGCAATCCCGATGCGCATGATTCCGTGTTCGACTTTTTTCCCGAACCCTTCCTCAAGCGCGGCTTGAACCCCGTGGGCCGACTCGATGCCGACACCACCGGGCTGTTGCTTCTCACCGAAAACGGTCTGTTCAACCACGCCGTCATCTCCCCGCGCCGGAAACTCCCCAAAACCTACCGCGTGGGCCTCAAGCATCCGCTGTCGGACGAACAGGTCGCCGCGTTGGAGCAAGGCGTGGTACTGCGCGACGATCCGGCACCGACGCTGCCCGCGATCGTGCATCGCCTCTCCGAACGCGAAGCGGATATCGTGATCACCGAAGGCCGCTATCACCAGATCAAACGCATGTGCGCCGCGGTTGGCAATCGTGTCGAATCGATCCACCGCATCGCCGTGGGCGCTTTGGAACTGGGTGATTTGTCGGAAGGACAATGGCGGTTTTTAAGCGAAACCGAAATCGCCATTTTTGATACCCCCGGTGAATAGCCCTGTTTGAAAACGGTTCCGGAAGGAGAGGCAATGTATTTTCCTTCTCGGGATGCCTCCGCGAATCCGATTGAATAGGGCGGACGCGGGGTAGAAAACCAGGGAGACGTACCGCGATGCCACGATTCAAACCGCTCGAACGATTTTCGGCCCTCGCGGTCACCACCGTGTTCTCCATCGCCCTTTCCTCTTGCGTCGTCGCGGAAGATCCACCCCCCGTGGTGACCGGCGCCAAGCGCATGTTCGCATCCAGCACCAAGGTCAACGGCAACATCGGCGGCTTGTCGGGAGCGGATGCACTGTGCGCGACCTGGGCACAGGCCGCCGATCTGGGCGGATCGTGGAAAGCCTTTTTATCGGCCACGGGGGTCAACGCGATCTCCCGCATCAACGATGTCGGCCCGTGGTACAACGTGAACCGCCAGCAGAAAATCTTCAACAATAAAACCGGCTTCACCGTGGGTGCGCAGAACGCCATCCGGACCGAGTATGGCACCGGAGCGACGGGAGATGCATGGACCGGCACCAAGGCCGATGGTACGGCCAATGGCGCCAACCATTGCGGCAACTGGACCTCCGGCAACACCTCTGCCTATGGCAGCATCGGATCCCCTGGATCCTCCCTCAGTGCCGGCACGGCGTGGATGGCCGAGGCCGGAAACATTCCCTCCTGCACGACCACATTGCGCGTTTACTGCATCGAGCAATAACGGAGATCGGCTATGAACCCATTGATCCGTATCCGACGCGTCCCAACCGTATCGCACACCTTGATTGCCTGCCTTGTCGCCGGTTCGGCTTTGTTCCTCAGTGGCTGCGTCAGCGACTCGGGCGGCTCCTTGCCCAAGCGCCTGTTCATCACCAGTCAGGTGTATACCGGCAACTTCGGCGGCATCAGGGGCGGGGACTCGATCTGCAACACGCTCGCAACGGCAGCGATCCTCGGGGGCAAGTGGAAGGTGTTTCTCTCCGACGACAGCGCGGGCGCATTGGCGCGCACCGGTGAAGTGGGGCCGTGGTTCCGCACCGACCGCACCACCAAAATTTTCAACAACCGCGTGGGCTTCACCGTGGGAGCCTTGGCACCGGTTTACAACGAGTATGGATCGAGTGTCGCTTCGTCGGCACGCGCTTGGACGGGAACCCGTGCGGACGGCACTGCCGACGGGTCGCAAAACTGTTCCGACTGGACGAGCGACACCGGATCGGTGTACGGCACGGCGGGCAATCCCAACAAGCTACTGGCGGACGGCCCCAAGTGGATGTTCAGCAACGAGGGCGCGGCACCCTGTACTTCCCAGTGCAGGCTCTACTGCTTCGAGCAATAAACCCTTATCGGCTTCGAGAGGGCGGCTTCATTGATTAGCTCTTGGCCGCAGTAAAACCCTTTCGCTTCATCTCGCCCCAGCCCTGCTGCTTCCGCAGGAACTGCCAGTATCCGACCACGCGCCACCAATTATTGAGCTGGCGGTAGCCGAAGTTTTCCACAATGAAAACCCCGATAAGGATGAGCAGATCGCGCGCGCGCCTCTTGGGACGGATTGTCTGCAACCAGTCGCTTCAATTCCTCCGTTTCATTCCACAATGTACGCGGCGATTGAGTATCCAGAGCCGTGCGGATTATTTCGGTACCCCGCAACGCTTTGAGGTATGGGTCGAGATAGCTCGAATCTCACGACAAGGCGAAGCCGCGTTGACCCACTTCCATTTCTTTGATCCGGGTGTAAACCTGATCGATCTGCACGCGCACCTGGTAGGTGTGAGCCACCTGATCGCGTGCGGCATCCGCGATCCACTCTTGGCGTATGAACGCGCCCACCACCATCAGGGTGAAGCCGATAAAGCCCACAATCGTGAATCGGCGCAGGGCGGTTCGTTTGTCCACAGGACTCCTTGGAAAGGTCCAATGACGCAAAAATAAGGATCGTATTGCACTTATTCTTGCGTCACTTTACCGTGGAATTCGACTCCGAAGGGAGAATCAGTCATTCCCATTTGGGCGATCGGGGACATGGCCCGAAAACCGCCAAACCGGGGCAGAAACCTTAAAACCCGAAGGCGTCTTGCGAGCGCGGAGGTTCAATCGCGTAACCTTGGGCACCAACGAGGGGCACAAAGCGGCATTCACCCAAATCCGTCTCCCGGAAGGTATCGCCGACCCGGTCGATCCGGAGGAGCCGTTGCGAATCGCGCCCGCCCACCGGGATCACCAAACGGCCCCCCTCGGCGAGCTGTTTTTTGAGCGCCTCGGGCGCCACCGGCGCACCGGCTGCCACGAGAATGCGGTCGTAGGGCGCCCAACTGTCCCACCCGAGACTGCCGTCGCCGGCTTTGAAAATCACATTGCGCAACCCCATCGACTCGAGCACTCCCTGGGCGCGCCGCGAAAGTTCCGGAAGGCGTTCCACCGTATAGAGGCGCGGGGTGTATTGCGCCAGCACCGCGGTTTGATAACCCGATCCCGTCCCGATCTCCAGAATCTTGTCGCCCGCACTGGGAGCGAGGGCATGCGTCATCATGGCCACGATGGTGGGTTGCGAAATGGTCTGCCCCAAACCGATGGGCAATGCCGCGTCGTTATAGGCCGCATGCTGTTGTGCCGAGTCCAAAAACAAATGGCGCGGCAACAGTTCGAAGATGCGGCGGAGCACAGCATCTTCGATGCCCAGCCGGTCGAATACGACCTTGGCCATGCGGTGGCGGGCCTGTGTCAGCGCGTCCATGCGCGCCTCCCGGCCATGCGCAGAAAGCGCAGCGTATCCCGTACCAGATTCATGTGACTTCCCTCTCCCGCGTACACCGTGCGTACCGGAATACTTTCAATGGCATAACCGGCCCTTGCCGCCAGAATCAACGCCTCAGCTTCCCATTCGAATCGACCGGCCGGAGGCAGAACGTCGATCGCTTCCAGACAATAGGCGCGATACCCGCATTGTGCATCGAACACCGGTTGTCCGGCAAGCCGCGACACCAGCCAGGTAGTGGACGCATTGCTGAAGCGGCGATGCCACGGCATGCGGGTTCCCGTGCGCACTCGCGTGCCCGCGAGAATCCTCGTGCGTAGGCTGGGTGTGGCCGACAGAAAACCTTCCAAATCGGAGGCGGCGTGTTGCCCATCCGCATCGAGAGTGATGGCCCATTCCCAGCCGCATTTTTCTTTTGCATGTCGAAGGCCGGTGACCAGGGCCGCACCTTTGCCTCGGTTTTCTGCGTAAGAGAGAACGGAGATGCCGCCTGCGGCGGCGGCGCTGGCAGCCACCGCAGCCGTGCCGTCCGTGGAACCATCGTCCACGACGAGAACCGAACAGTCGGGCGCGACCGCCTTGATCTCGACCAACACCTTTCCGATCGAACCGGCGGCGTTAAAGGCGGGGATCACGATTCCATGGGGGCGATGACGCAAGGCGGAGGGCATTTCGCATGGAAATGTAGCTGATCCTATTTCTTTTCGAGAGCATACTTTCCATCGGCGTAGGCAAGCCGCACGCCTCCCGGAAGCGACACCACACCGCGCTCCTGCAGAGCGCGCAATCCGGCTTCGGGATTTTCGGCATAGCGCGAATGATGCTGCAACAAAAGCAACGCCGAAGCGCGTCCGCTGGTGAGGGGCTTGCGCGGTTTGTCGCCGTTGCGGAATTCTTGCAGGCGCGCCGTCCAGTTGGGATCGATGAAATGGGGCCGATAGGTAATGCCGGGAAAGGCTTTGCCGATCACCTTGAAGGCCGCGAGGTTTTCGCGGCTGTCGTCGAAAAGGGAGATGTCGTTGTACCCGCGTGCGGCGAGATCCTGCCCGAGCACCAAAGCCTTGCGTTCGGGCACCGACAGTTTCGAGAAGCTGCGGCCTGAGAAGGTTTCCCGCAACGATTCGGGGAGTTCCGAGGAATCCTTGTACCGCAGAAAGCGCTCATCCGAAAGATTGAAGATGAGAGCGTTCTTGAGCCGGATGCCGAACAATCCTTGAAACAGACGGATCAGAAAGGGCGCATGCAGGCGTTTGTCGCCCCGCGCGGTAAGAATGCCGAAGTCGCTGCGCGTTCCACGTTTCAGGAGGGTTTCGAGAATAGTGCGGGTGTAACCGACCAATACGCCCCGGGCCAGAATGCCCACGTTTCCGAAGTCGCGAAAATCGTAGCTCTCCCCTTCTCCCAGCACGTGGGTCGTGAACGCGGCCGGCGTCAATGCCAGCCGCTGCGCGCCGTCGGGGCCGATGACGCGCACTTTCGCCTCCGTCTGAATCAGCGTATCGTCGAGATCGAAGACGTGGATGGAGCGCCGGTTGGACTGTGGAGACTTCACGGTGGAAACCTACATTCTCGCCTGTGTTTACTCCTCTGTGCAAGCTCTTCTACCTGCTACAGCGCAGGCCGTGGTGGCTGCTGACGGCCGCCCTGCTCGCCTCGGCGCTGGCACTGTTTCCGTTGCGCCGTTTCGAAGTGCGGGCCTCGGTCACCGACATGCTGCCGCGCGACTGGGAAAGCGTGAAGGCATGGAAGGATTTCGGACGTAAGTTCGGCAGCGCCGGGCATCTCGCCGTGGTGGTGCACTCACCCGATGCTGCGGCGAACGCTGTCCTGCTCGAGAAACTGGCGACCACGCTCCGAACCGACCCGGGTGTCAACTTTCTGGAATACCGTTCCGAAGGCGACTTTTACCGCGACCACAAATTGCTTTATATCTCGCTCGATGATTTGCACGAGGTGGAGCGGCGCGTCGAATCGGACTTTTGGCTGTCGCGTCCCGCCCGCAATCCGCTGCTCACCAATTTGTTGAACGACGAGGAGCGCGCCGCAAAAAGCCTGACGCACAGTACGCAGGGACGCGGTTTTGAAGCGGAAGGCTTCGAAGATCTGGAACAGAAGTATTTCGGTCGTCTCAAGCGGATGATCGGCTCTGCCGATTCCACCACCCTGGTGCTGCGCATTTATCCGGCTTTCGATGTGACCGACGTGCACGCGTGCCGCGCCTTTTTGCTGCGCGTCGAAGCTGCGACCCGGGTGATCGCAGGGACCCCCACCGTCCCGGAAATCCTGTTCACCGGCGAGGTCGTCCGTACCATCCAAGACGAGGGCAAACTCTTCAGCAGCGTGCTCGCCACCACCCGCATCGCCCTGTTGCTCTCTGGCGTGCTGCTGCTGTTGAACTTTCTGCGTTTCCCCGGCGGTGCCTTGCTGGCCCTGGTGCCTGTGGGTATGGCGGTGCTTTGGACCACCGCGCTCACCCGCCTGTGGCTCGGACCGCTCGGCATCGTCTCCGCCCCGCTCAGCCTGTTGTTGATCGGTCTGGGCCTCAGCGGAAGCGTGCATTTGCTCGCCCGCTATGCCGAGGAGCGACGGAAAGGCCTTGGGCCCGCCACGGCGCTGGAGACCATCACGCTGGAAACCGGACCTGCGCTCGCTGCCGGCCTGCTGACGCTTTCCCTAGCCTTTCTTTCCTTCCGCGCCACGGGTTTCAGCGCACTCGCCGACTTCGGCCTCATCGCCGGCATCGGCATGCTTTGCACCGTGGTCGCCGTGCTCGCCGTGTTTCCGGTGTTGCTGCATGTGATCGAACCCACCGGCCTGCTCAACCCCCGAGGCGGCCGTCTCTACAACGCCGCTGCCAAGGACGAATCCTTCAAGCCTTTCCGGCACGCTCGCCTCTTCCTGATTTTGGTGGTGTTGCTCTCCGCCGCGTTCTTGCGGCATGGCCCACAGTGGCGCTTTCTGCACGACTTCGATGCATTGGGTTTTCAAGAAGACCCCAGCGCCCGCGCCGATAGTTTGCTGCGCGCGGCGGACGAGGAACTCTCCACTCCGGCGGTTTTTTTGGCGCCCGATCCGACAACGGCACTGCAGATCGCAGAAGTCTTGCGGGTGCGGCAAGCCGAAGATCGGGCGAACGGTGATTCGTCCATCGGCAACGTCACCACCTTGCGCGACCTGCTTCCGGCACAACAAGCCGAGAAACTGGCCATCATCGCCCGACTGCGCGGCTCCATCACCCCGGAAGTCATCCGCCGTGCCCGAGAGCCGCTGCGTTCGAGTCTGCAGGAGCTGGACGCCCATTGGCCCACCCGCCCCCTGACCATCGCAGATCTTCCCGAAAGCTACCGCCGCAAGTTCGTGGGGCCGGAAAATGCCGCCGGCGGACGATCGGGTGTATTCACCTATGCCTTCCCCGCACGCGATGCGGACAACGAGGCCGACCTGCTCCACTTCGCCCGGGCCGTGCGGGTGGTCACGCTTCCCAACGGCTCCGTGTGGCACGCTGGGGGTTGGCCGGTAGTGTACGGCGACCTTGTGGCCCGCATGGTGCCCGATATCCGCAAGGCGGTCGCCTACGGGATCGGCGTCATTTTCATCGTGCTCTGGCTTACGGTCGGGTCCTTTCGCGGAGCGGTCATGCTGCTTTTGCCGGTTCTCGCAACCCTTTTCTGGACATTGGGTTGCATCAAATGGCTCGGGATCAAGGTCAACCCTTACAACCTAATCGCCTTCCCGGTTTCGCTGGCTTATGCCACCCTGCACGGACTGCTCTTGCAACATCGCTACGAAGAGGAGGGGCGCGGCTCCTTGCCCTTCATACTGCGCCGCACCGGGCGATCCGCGCTGGTGGCGACGGTGGTGGCCGCGGCGGCCTTCGTGCCCATGGCTTTCTCCGACCACTACGGCTTGCACTCCCTGGGAGTCACCGCTCTGGTCGGGTTGGCGGCGAGCCTCGTCTCATGCGTGCTCATTCTGGGCGGACTGCTCGGCATTTGGGAGGCGCGCAAACATCGGAAATACGGGCGGAAATAACCTCCTCGCCGCCCGCCTCCGAATTGTACTGCTGAGGGCGTACCTGATCGGAATGTCCCACCGAAAGCGTCGCAAAAAGTCATAGGTCTCCTCGTAGTCCTTCTGGGGCTTGGGTGCCCTTGGCGATACGGCTACATTTGCCCCTCCCGCAACCCTAGTTTCCCTCATTTTCCCTCATTTAACTTGAGCAAACAAGAAGAAAACGGAACGAACATGCAAAACTATCGCATCGCAGTCCTCGCTGGTGACGGCATCGGCCCCGAAGTCATGGAGCAGGCGCTGCGCGTATTGGACGCGACTTCGAAAAAGTTCGGCTTCACAACCACCCTGAATCGCGCGGACGTCGGCGGCATCGCCATCGACAATCACGGTGAAGCGCTTCCGCCTTCCACGCTCAAGCTCTGCGAAGAATCCGATGCGATCCTGTTCGGTTCCGTAGGCGGCCCCAAGTGGGAATCGCTGCCCCCGGCCCTGCAACCCGAGCGCGCCTCGCTCCTGCCGCTGCGCAAACACTTCGAACTGTTCTGCAACCTGCGCCCCTCCAAGGTGTACAAAGCGCTCGCCGCCGCCTGCCCTCTGCGCGCCGATATCGTGCAGGACGGCTTTGACATTTTGGTGTTGCGCGAACTCACCGCCGGCGCGTACTTCGCCAAGACCCCGGCCTCCAAGGGCCGCGAAGGCACCGGGCCCGAAGAACACGCCTGGGATGTGAAAGACTATTCCCGCAAAGAGATCACCCGGATCGCCATCAAGGCCTTCGAAGCAGCACGTGGTCGCCGCAAGGTCGTCCATTCGATCGACAAGGCCAACGTGCTCACCAGCATGCACTTCTGGCGCGAAGTCGTAACCCAGGTCCACAAAGATTATCAGGATGTCACACTCATCCACATGTATGCTGACAACTGCGCCATGCAGCTATTGCGCAACCCGCATCAGTTCGACGTGCTGCTTGCCGGCAACCTCTTCGGCGACCTGCTCTCCGACGAGTGCGCCATGCTGACCGGTTCGATGGGCATGTTGGGCTCGGCGAGCATCAACGAAGCCTCTTTCGGTCTCTATGAACCCGCCGGCGGCTCGGCTCCCGACATCGCGGGCCAAGGTATTGCGAACCCAATCGCCGAGCTCCTCTCCGTCGCTCTCATGCTGCGCCACACATTCGGTCTCGAAGAGGCGGCCAAGTCCATCGAGAACGCGGTCGAGAAAACGGTCAGCGAGGGCACTCGCACGGGCGATATCATGTCGGCGGGCTGCACAAAGGTGAATACCGCCGGAATGGGCGATGCGATTCTAAAGAATCTGTGATCGGCTCCCTTCCAGGAACGGCCCGATCCTTTCGGGAAAATTCGTTGTAAACAGAAAAGGGAGAGTGGTAACACTCTCCCTTTTCAATTGCCCCAGCCCGAGGGCCGGATTCGCTCAGATGGAATAACTCAGCTGTAACGCCCAATACCAGTTCTTGCGCATGGGGAGCACTTCCATATCATTGGTGTGACCGAAATAATCCACCAGACGAATGTGGTCTCGGGCCGCCTGCGCCGTAACCGCAAATCCGGGAAGCACAGTCTTCCTGGCATAAAGTGACCATTTAAGATCGTCGCTGTTGAACTTGTCGCCTTGATTATTCTTAGGTGTTGCGGAAAGATAAAGCGTGGCGTTCGTCATGTCAGGCGCATACGGATTGCTACAGTACTCCGCCTCCATCGACAAAACATCCAGAACGCCAAAAGTCGGGACGTTTACGCCAACCATTTGCGCAATCCGATCCTTGCGATTCTCGTAAAAGATGGGATAGTCCTTCACCCCCATCAAAACGCCTTCGTAATAGACTTTGAATGTATTCGAGGCAATCTCCAGAGGCAAACCTAAGGAAATCAGATTACCTAAATCCAACGAGGCTCGCCACATAGCCTTTTGACCATTGAAGGTGAAATGGCCGCTATCGACTGCGGCGGGCGAAGGAGCTGCATTTGGATCATAAAGCACGAAAGTACCGTCGGCTAGCTTGTAGTAATAGGACTGCTGAAAGGTACTGCGGTCGCTTCCATCGCCATCGGCAAGGCCGTCGGCGCTGTAAAAGTTGTCGAACATGTATCCCGCGCCCAATGTGAAAATGTTCCCGACCGAGTAGGACACAATGTCCGTCAGACTCAATGCACCGCTGGGGACCTGATCGGTTTTCACCGTCAGCATCAAGTCGTTCTTCAAACCCCCGAGCCGGGTTTCGGCTGCGGCGCCGTTCAATTGCACGCCTGCACTGTTCACCATAACCAGCCCACCGGAGGTGATGATGTTGGGATAGGTATAGGTACGGTACATGTATTCGCCAAGATTTTTGGCGTCTGAATTGTACTTGTATGGGAAAACACCGACTTTGAGACGAAGCGCGTGGTCTCCATTCTCACGTATTCCGAGGTCGTACTCCACATGGGCATCCGTAAGGCCGAATGCCGAACGCTGTCCGAAGCTGTAGGGATTCGTGGCGGATGGAAGAATGAAGAAATACATGCCTCCGACACCCACAAACACGCGGGCGTTTTCCGAAAGTCGCGCCTCTTGCAACAGCCACACAGCACTGTGACTCAGCAGATGTTTGTCCTTGCCGGGTACCTCCGGTCCACCCGCCGTTTCAAAGCTCTCGATTTCGCCGATTTCCCACGCTGCCGTGGCTCGCATCGGCTGGAGTTCCGGCCAAGTGGTCTCCGCAGATACGCACGTCGCAAGAAAGGAGAGAGTATAGGCGATGGCCTTGGCCGTTTTTTTAAAAAGCATGAAAGATCCTTTCAATCGATGATTCGGCCGGTGGGAACCGGCCTCTTTTTGATCTAGGCGAATATGGGGAGGAGGCCGGTTATTTTCCGTCCGTCCCCTTGCGTACCGTAGGCTGAACCGACAGGGATTTTACGTCTCCATTCAATTTCCTGCCCACGAGGTTGTAATCCCCTTCAGGTCCCAGAACCATTGTGGCGGTGGCACGGTTTGCACCCGGCTGCGTTTTGAAGCCCGAACGAATGGAGGTTGGCAAGGCGGCGTCCAGCACCGTGGAATACGGACGGGATTGCACCGTCGCATTGGGGATGAACCAAATATTCCGGAAGATCACGTTGTTGCTGTGGTTTTGCAGGTACAGCGGCGCATTGATTAACATGTCGCCCGTCAAACCTGCGGTTGTCACGCTGGGAACCGGAATGCTGTCTTGAGTTTTCACCCCATTCGCGTATACGGTCATGTAAGCTGCGCCTGTCGCCTGACCTGCGGAACCCGATGCGCGCGGAGTGAAATAAATATCGTAGGTGTGCCAGGTATTGGGCGGCAGTGCGGCATTGATGTCTGCAGCACGAACAGTATAAATGCCTCCGAATTCGTCGTTCAATCCGGCGAGTCCGTAAGAATCGAGCACCTGCGTCTCATACTTACCCTGCAGGTACACGCCGCTATTGCTGCGGTTCTGCCCGGTTTGGTAGGGATTGAAACACGTCATGAATTCGATGTGCAAATAGCCGCGACCATGGGCCAGTGAATTGATGGTCTTGGATCCACGCAGCAAATACGTGCTCTGATACAAGGTCGGAGCATTATCCTGGGTCTGCCAGTTCGCCAGACTAGCAGTGGCGGTGGCGGTATCGAACCAGTACGTGGCACCCCATTCCGATAAAGGCCGCAGGTTTTCGGTCGGGCTGCGACGCACCACGCGCGCTAGCACGAAGGTCGCACCTCCCGAAATATGCCCGTACATGGATCGGTTCTCGCCGCTTCCGAGCACGCTGTCAAGCGTCACGCCGCCAGTGCTGGTGGTCGCGGGAGATGTGCCCGACGTGCCGAGAATGAAGGTCTTGCCGTTCTGCAACGTCGTGATCATCACGGCTGTGGAACCAGTGCCGGAACCTTGCCAGCGGGTGGTTCCGTTCCATCCGCCGTACTGGTTATCGCCGGGAAGTGTGGTCAGCCCGCCGGGCAGAAACACCACGCCGTATTGCGTGGGCGAGGTACCGGACGAAGAAGCGTTGCGGGCGATGATCCACGCACCGAGACGTTCGTTCGCCGAAGTCATGCCGAAGTATTCCCCTTGGATCTGCCAAGAGGTCTGGATTCCCGCCGGCCAACCACTGCGCGGAAACGGCAGGTAATCGGATTGTGCGCAGGCCAGTGCCGCGGACGCCAACAGGGTCCATCCGAAGGTTCGAAGCATCGCTGATTTCATGTACTCCCCTTTAATCCTTTGTCCATTGATTCCAGTCACACGCAGTACTCGCCGGCCTATCAATCCTCCGCTGATTTAACTCAGCGGTTCAATACAACGCTACCGCACGGGCATAGGTGTGGCCGGCAACGCGCGCCTCCAGCACATAGCCGC
>CANIEU010000019.1 GCA_947466585.1 Fibrobacterota bacterium | reverse complement strand
CCGCGCTCGCGCTCTTCGGGAGCGTTGTCGATTTCGCCGTAGGACTTCGCGGTCGCGCCGCCGGACTTTGCCAAAACGGTCGTGATGGCTGCCGTCAGCGACGTCTTGCCGTGATCCACGTGACCGATCGTACCGATGTTAACGTGCGGCTTAGTCCGTTCAAATTTCGCCTTCGCCATGGTGCGTTTTCTCCTTGGAGGATTGCCTGCGGTCCCGGGTTCTAAAAAATTAAGGGCTGAAAATTATAGAAACATCCAACGGTTTTGGCAGGGGTTGTTGGCCTTAATCCGTTTTTCTTCATCCACTTAGCCCGAAGTCCGTGGGGTGCAACCTCTTCCGGGGTATAGACATCCCCGGCAAGCCTGGACCGCCGCGGGGTCCGAAGCGGGGCAAGGCAGGGCCACCCTAGGCCGGAAACCCACCTTGATTCCAGGCGGAAATTGGGCGGTTTTCGGGCGGAATTCGAGCCCTAATCGAGCGGAAATCGGGTGAAAACGAGGGGAGGCGGGTGGAGAGGGGGATATCAGTGGAGCCCAAATCGGGAATTGAACCCGAGACCTCTTCCTTACCAAGGAAGTGCTCTACCGCTGAGCTATTTGGGCGGTAACCACCGAAAAAAACGAAAATTCAACAATATCAACAAAGCCAACCGAACCAACTAAAAGCAGCGGTGGAGCGAGCTAACGGACTCGAACCGTCAACAGCCACCTTGGAAGGGTGGTACTCTACCAATTGAGTTAAGCTCGCCCGACCACTTTATTCGCTTTTTTCTCCGCTTTTCAGCTTGAAATGGGCCGAAGTGGATTTGAACCACTGTAGGCGAAGCCAGCGGATTTACAGTCCGCCCCCATTAACCACTCGGGCATCGACCCTTTTCAAGCCCTGCTTCAGTTTTCACGGGTTTCCCCGGGAGTTCCGAAACAGAAGGAAAGCCAACGAAGGGACTCGAACCCCCGACCCTCTGATTACAAATCAGAAGCTCTACCAACTGAGCTACGTTGGCCCGAATCTCCACATCAACCTGCGCTGTCTTGCGACAACAACGACCATGTCGGTTAAAGCACCGTCGTTCCCCGGTTTAACGGGAGGGGGAAATCTAATTATTCCATAGGGGCAATTTCAAAGGGATTTAATTGCGGGCGCCCGGGTATCTCGGCCGCCCCGGCCACCGGCGCTCCTTCGTCTACGCAGCCTCGCCCTTCGTCAACGCCAGAATATGGCCTACTCATCAGTGTTACCCCCCTGTCCACCTTCGGTGGAGAGGGGCTGGGGGTGAGGACTTTCGTCAACGAAGGTGGCTCCCCCTCCTATCTTTGCTTGCATGTCCCCCGTTTTGCCCTCTGCCCTGCAAACCATCGCCCTGGAGATCACGGCCGCGGGCGGCGAAGCGTATGTAGTGGGCGGCTGGGTGCGCGACCGCTTGCTCGGCGTACCATGCGGCGATTTCGACATCGAAGTCTACGGCCTCGCGCTCGATCCCCTACTGGCCATCCTGAAAAAACACGGCAAGCCGAATCTGGTAGGCAAGGCTTTCGGTGTCATCACGATGACCTTGCGCGATGGAACGATTTACGACTTCGCCTTTCCGCGCACCGAAAAAAAAACCGGTGACGGGCATCGCGGCTTCGACGTCACGCCCGACCCGCATCTCGACTTCGCCACCGCTTCGTCGCGGCGCGATTTCACCATCAACGCCATGGGCATGCGTTTGCCCGATCTCGAACTTGTCGATTGCCACGGCGGGCGCGCGGACCTCGATGCCAAACTGCTGCGGCATGTCTCCCCCGCCTTCTCGGAAGATCCGCTGCGCGCCTTGCGCGCCGTGCAGTTCGCCGCGCGTTTCGGTTTCGACATCCATCCCGCTACGCAGGCGCTGTGCGCCGCACAGCCGCTCGAAGAATTGCCGCGCGAACGTTTGTTCGCCGAGTTCAAAAAACTCTTGCTGCAATCAGACCGCCCATCGATCGGACTCGAGTGGATGCGGCGTATGGATCTGCTGCGCTTCTTTCCCGAGTTGACGGAACTCATCGGCGTGCCGCAAGAACCCGAGTGGCATCCCGAAGGCGATGTATGGACGCATACCTTGATGGTGGTGGATCAGGCCGCGCGCCTGCGCACGCCGGATTATTCCGAAACGGAAAACCTCGCGTTGATGTTCGCCGCGCTGTGCCACGACCTCGGCAAACCGGCCACCACGGTTTTCAAGGACGAACGGTGGCGCAGCCCCGCGCACGAGGCTCTCGGCGACAAACCGACGCGCTCTTTCATGGTGCGGCTCACCAACGAGATCGAGCTGATCGGAGCGGTGGTGACGCTGGTGCGCGAGCATTTGAAACCGTCACAACTCTACAACGTGCGGCACGAGCTGCGCCCAGCGGCGATTCGCCGATTAGCCTTGCGCGTGAACATCGAAAAGCTGGTGCGCCTGGCGCGCGCCGATCATCTGGGACGCACCAACGAAGAAGCGTTGGCGGGATTGTTCCCGCCGGGTGAATGGCTGCTCGAAGAGTCCCGAAAACTCGATGTGTTGACGCAGAAACCCGCCCCTTACCTGACGGGGAAATTTCTGCTGTCGCTCGGGCTCAAGCCCGGGCCGGAGTTGGGGAAGCTGATTCAGGAAAGCTTCGAACTGCAGCTCGAGGGCGATTTGGCCGATGTCGCCGCGGCCGAGAACTGGGCGCGCAAGCACGTTGAAAAACGTGTCGCGTCCTGAACGCGATCAAGGTCCCAAATACCGATCGCGCAGTTCGCGGGTCCACTTTTCCGCCCGAAGTTCACAAAGTTTTTCAATGAAGCGCTCAAGGTGCTGCGGGTAGAATCCCGTTATCGCCGGGCCACCGGGTATCAGCAAGTCTTCGTAGGCCTTGACGCCCCGCGCACACAACACGTTTGCGCCGGGGTAGAGAAACACGAAGAACCCTTCGTCGTAACCTTTTTGGGTCACGATCGATAGCAAATGGTCGCGGCAAATTTGCGCGACCGGGGGCCGCTTCAACTCTTCCAAAGCGCCTGCATTAAATACCCCGGACTCCAGGATGATTTCGCCGTAACGCGGACGATAATTTTTCGCGGCCTTGTCGACGGTTTCTTCGTTCAAACTTTCGGCATACTTCACTTCGATGCCGATGCATCCGCGTTTTCCTTGCTTGGAATATTCGACGAAGGCGTCGAAAGCCGAGCGATCCCCGGTGTATTTCGGGTCGCCGCGACCGGGAGAATACTCGAACTTTAACGCAGTGACGGTTTCGACACGGTCCGGAAAAAGGGCACCGAAAAATGCTGTGGCGAGAGCGAGATCCGCCTGCATTTCGCCGAACAGGTTGAAGCAAAGCGGCTGGGACGAAAGCAGATTGTCCCAGATGCGGGGCGCGGAGATAAATGCCCCGGTTTGTGTCGCCGCTTCCACTTCCCGCGAGACGATTTCCTTGATGGTGTCGGTCAAAAAATTCACGCGTGAACGCGTCGCGAACCCGGTTTCGATAAAGCTTCCAAATCGACCTCGAGGGAATTGACGCTTGTCCCGCCACTTGCTCTGGAGCAGCCGGGCGTGCGCGGAATAGACCGTATCCTCCCGATAATCGACGAAGAAGGCCATGCGCTCGGCCTTGGAAGGCCGGATTATTTCGTTGTTCATGGCGCAAGGATAGCTTTGACCAAAAGAACGGTCTCCGGGATTTATCTTCTAAGCATGTTCTCCGACCTCCACGCTGATTGGCGGGCCATTTACCGCAACGACCCCGCCGCCCAAGGCCTTCAGCCCCTGCTGTACCCGGGGCTGCACGCGCAAGTATTGCACCGGTGCCTCGCGCATCCGCTCTACAACGTCGGATTGTTCTTTCTCGCGCGTCTCGTTTCCGAAATCTCGCGCTTTCTGACGGGCATCGAAATCCACCCCGGAGCGAAAATCGGCCCGGGACTGTTCATCGACCACGGCCACGGCATCGTGATCGGCGAAACAGCGGTGATCGGGAAGGATTGCATACTGTTCCACCGCGTGACGCTCGGCGGCACGGGCAAGCACGGCGGCAAGCGTCACCCCACCGTGGGCGACCGCGTGCTGATCGGAACGAACGCGACACTTTTGGGCCCCATCACGGTGGGTAATGACGTGAAGATTGGCGCCGAGTCGGTGATCATCATGCATGATGTGCCGTCGAACTGCACCGTTGTCGGTGCGCCGGGGCATATCGTCAAGCTCGACGGGCAGCGCATGGAGCGCAAGCTCGAGCGCACAGTGGAGCCTTAGTCCACTTTACTCGTGGGCGATCCGTTAGATTACCTCTACGGCGTTCGTTTCCAACCCGACACGCCGGCGTTTAGTTTTACCCCCATGCACCTCCTCGTCGACGAAAACATCCCCCAGGGCCGCGAGGTCTTCTCAAGCTACGGCACCGTCACCACCTTCCACGGCCGCAAACTGACCGCGGCGGCGGTACGCGAATCCGGGGCCGACGCCTTGCTGGTTCGCTCCATCACCAAGGTCGACAAAAACCTCCTCGACGGATCCAACGTGAAATTCGTCGGCACGGCCACCATCGGCGTCGACCACATCGATCAAGAATACCTGCGCGCACAGGGCATCGGCTTCTCCGCCGCGCCGGGCTGCAACGCCCGCTCGGTGGCCGAATACTTCGTCGCCGCGTTGCTGCATTTGCACGTCGAGCGCGGCTTGTTCCCCGAAGGCTTCGTGGGCAAAACACTCGGCATCGTGGGCTACGGCAACGTCGGCAAACAAGTTGCCGCCATCGCCCCCGCGCTCGGCTTGCATGTTCTGATCAGCGACCCGCCGTTGCAAGATGCAGGAGTGACGCCGCCGCCCGGCGGATTCCATACGCTGCACGAACTCGCCGCGCGATGCGATATCATCACCATGCACACGCCGCTCACCAAAACCGGTGCGCACCCCACGCAGCGCATGGCCGAAGGCGCCTTCTATGCGGCACTCAAAAAACCGATCGTACTGATGAATATGGGCCGCGGCGAAGCGATGGACGAGGCCGCGTTGATCGAGGCAGTCGATGCGGGCAAGGTGCGCCATCTCGCACTCGACGTGTTCCCCGGCGAACCGAACGTGAATCCCGAACTCGGCAAGCGCGCCGATCTGATCTCGCCGCACATCGCGGGTTACTCGATCCAGGGAAAGCTCAACGGCACCACGCAGATTCACGAGGCGTTTTGCAAACACTTCGGGCTCGAAAAAAAATCGGCCGTGGTGTATCCGTTGCCAGTAGCTCCGACGATCGTGTTTGCACCGAGTCCCGAACAGGATCCGGTCAGCACCGAATTCGATCTGCACCAATGCGTGCGGCACGTGTACGACATCGGCCGCGATGATGCCGATTTGCGGGCGTTTTTGGGGCAGCCCGACTTTTCAACCTCCTTCGACTTGTTGCGCAAACGTTACCCCGTGCGCCAAGAATTCGCCGGATTCACGGTTACAGGTGTTCCCGCAAAAAAAGTTTTAATGGCCGAAAAATTAGTGCGCCTCGGTTTTTCGGTCGAATAACGCCCCGGAGATTTCCGGGTTTTCAACATCTGCGCTTTTTACCCTGAAAACAGAGCCTCCGAGCGTATTTCGGGTTGCGACACAATCTCTTGCGCGCCTAGGTCTGACGGCGTATTTCCTTGCAGCGCTGTAAGTTAAAGTGCGTTCTCTTCTCCTGCAATTTCTTCCCCCCAAAGAAAAGGAGGTCATCGTGAACACTCTCCCGATCACTCCGGATTCGGTCATACAGGACGTGCTTCGCTTGCGCCCCCGGCTCGCCGACAATCTGGTCGCCTTGGGCAGGGAACCGTGGGAGCGCCCACGCGCGACCCTCGTTGAAGTTTTTCGAAATCGTCACACAGCAGAAAAATTTGTCGCCATGGCGGCAGACGTGCCCATCCCTCCCTCGGACTCCCCGTGGAACGAGCTGCCGCCATCGCACCTCGCCGACCATCTCACCCAAAACCACCGCGAATTCGCCCACGTCACCATCCCCGACCTACTCGGCTTTTTCGGGGAGTGGGATTCGCTCGATCCCGAGATCGCAGACGTGCACGAAGATTTCGAAGCCTTCGTGCGCCGCCTGCAAGCGGAAATCGATTACGAGGAGACACAGTTCTTTCCGCGCGTACTCCGCTACGACGCCTGTCTCCACGATCCGGCCGTGAACCCCGAATTCAATGGCGGCTCCTTGCGCGTCGCAGTGGCCTACCGCCGCAGCCACGCCCCCGACCTGCACCCGAACCGCCTCGGCAGCCTGATCGACCGGTTGCAGGACACCCAAGCCCTGCAGAACGGAGACACCTGGGCCGAGCTTTTGGTGGCACGCCTCGAGGACTTCCGGACGCAATTCGAGGAGCACGAGCGTCTCGAAACCGAAGTACTCTTCCCTCTCGCCCTCGAGATGGAGAAAACGCTGTATAACCTGTCGATTTCGGGGGTTCGGGGAGGGATGGTCGGAGCGGTTTCGTTGGTCTAGTCTGCATCGGGCGTTGCTACCCTCTCCCTATCTTCAGAGGCAGAGGGCCGAAAGGCCCGATGTCCGCCGGAGGCGGAGGCTGGGGGGGGTGAGGTACGAAAGAAGCGCGTGCCGTCACCCCCCGGCATGGACCTGCGCGCCCCTAAAACCCGTATTTTCAACCAATTCCCGGCCAAATCCTACCACGTTTCGTGTGGTTTTTCTAATTTCCCGCCCCTCACTTGTATCACGTCAACCCCGTATCACACGGGACCAATTCGTCCGGGAAGTTCCCCGTGCGGAGAACCAAAATCGCGCGGCGCCAGTCGGGCGAATTTTTCAAAGGGAGTTCGGATATGGCGAAAGCCTCCAAGTACGTCTACCTGTTCGGCGGCAAAAAGACCGACGGCGACTCGTCCATGCGCAACCTGCTGGGCGGCAAAGGCGCCAACCTCGCCGAGATGGCCAAGATCGGCCTGCCCGTGCCCGCCGGCTTCACCATCACCACCGAAGTCTGCACCCACTACTACGCCAACAAGCGCAACTACCCCGCGCAACTGCAGAAGCAGATCGAAGAAGGCATCAAGCACCTCGAAGTCACCATGGGCGTGAAGTTCGGCGACAAGTCGAAGACCCCACTGCTCGTGGCCGTGCGCTCCGGCGCCCGCGACTCGATGCCCGGCATGATGGACACCATTCTGAACCTCGGCCTCAACGACGACACCGTCGGCGCTTTGGTGAAGGCGACGAACAACGAGCGTTTCGCCTGGGATTGCTACCGCCGCTTCGTGCAGATGTACGGCGACGTGGTTCTCGGCGTACAGAAGAACCCGGGTGAAGATCACGAGCCGTTCGAGGTCGCGATCGAAGGCATCAAGAAGGAGCGCCATGGCGACGCGCATGCGGACGACACCGTTCTGACTGCGGCCGATTTGAAGGAACTCGTGGCCCGCTTCAAGAAGCTCGTCAAAGAGCGCACCGGCAAGAGCTTCCCGTCCGATCCGTGGGAACAGCTGAAGGGCGCCATCGGCGCCGTGTTCTCCTCGTGGATGAACGACCGCGCCATCGTGTACCGCCGCAAGTACGGCATCCCCGCGGAATGGGGTACGGCCGTGAACGTGCAGGCGATGGTGTTCGGCAACACGGGCGAAGAGTCCGGCTCGGGCGTGGCCTTCACGCGCGACCCGGCGACCGGCGAGAAGGTGTTCTACGGCGAGTTCCTGATGAACGCGCAGGGTGAAGACGTGGTCGCCGGCGTGCGTACGCCCGACGCGGTCGCCAAGCTGGCCGACAAGCAGCCGAAGTCGTACAAGGAGTTGGAGCGCATCCGCGGCGTGCTCGAGAAGCACTTCAAGGACATGCAGGACTTCGAGTTCACCATTCAGGACCGCAAGGTGTTCATGCTCCAGACCCGCTCCGGCAAGCGCACGGGCGTGGCCGCGGTGCGCATCGCGGTGGAGATGGTGAAAGAGAAGTTGATCGATTGGGAAACCGCCGTCACGCGCGTGCCCGCCGACCAGCTCGACCAGGTGTTGGCGCCAATCTTCGACCGCGCTGCAGTGAAGAGCGCGCCCGTGATCGCCACCGGCCTTCCCGCCGGCCCCGGCGCCGCGACCGGCAAGATCTACTTCAATGCCGAAACCGCCGTAGAAGCCGCCGAGAAGGGCGAAAAGGTTCTGCTCGTCCGAGTGGAAACGTCTCCGGAAGATCTCCGCGGCATGATCGCGGCGGAAGGCATTCTCACCGCACGCGGCGGCGTTTCGTCGCACGCGGCACTTGTGGCCCGTCAAATGGGCAAGGTCTGCGTTTGCGGCGCTGCCGCACTTCACGTCGACTACGACAAGCGCACGCTGACCGTCGATGGCCGCGTGTTCAAGCAGGGTGACTTCCTTTCGATCGACGGCACCGCCGGTACGGTCTATGCAGGTGAAGTCAAAACCGCTCCGTCCGAAGTCGTACAGGCGTTGGTCAACGGCGACAAGGAGGCCCTCAAGAGCCGTACCGCTGCCAACTTCGCGCAACTCATGAAGTGGTGTGCGCAATCGACCCGTATGACGGTGCGCACGAATGCGGACAATCCCGAGCAGACTCGCAACGCCGTGGCGTTTGGCGCGGTCGGCATCGGCCTGACCCGCACCGAGCACATGTTCTTCGAGGGCGACCGCATCGATGCCATGCGCGAAATGATTCTCGCAGGCACGCTCGAAGCCCGCAAAATCGCCTTGGCGAAATTACTGCCGTACCAGCGCGCGGACTTCCTCGGCATCTTCAAGGAATTGAAGGGCTTGCCGGCGACCATCCGCTTCTTGGATCCGCCGCTGCATGAGTTCTTGCCCAATAGCAAGGAACAGCAGATGGATCTGGCGCGCAAGCTGGGCATTCCGGTGGAGAAGATCATCGCACGCGTGCACGAGTTGCACGAGTTTAACCCGATGCTCGGCTTCCGCGGTTGCCGCCTCGGCATCCGCTTCCCGGAAATCACCGAGATGCAGGCGCGCGCCGTGTTCGAAGCGGCCGCGCTCGCGCAGAAGGCCGGCGTCAAGGCCAAGCCCGAAGTGATGATCCCGCTGGTCGGCTTCAAGAAGGAGCTCGATCTGCAGGTCGCTATCGTGCATGAGACGGCGAAGAAGGTCCAGGCGGAACAGAAGGTCAAGCTGTCCTATCAGGTCGGTACCATGATCGAAGTTCCGCGCGGCGCCCTCACGGCCGACGAAATCGCGCACACCGCGGAGTTCTTCAGCTTTGGCACCAACGATCTCACCCAGACGACTCTCGGCATGAGCCGCGACGATTCGGGCTCGTTCCTCGGCGCGTACCAGGAAGAGGAAATCGTGAAGAACAATCCGTTCGCCAGCATCGACGAGACCGGCGTGGGCCAGCTCATGCAGATCGCGATCGAGAAGGGCCGCAAGACCCGTCCCGACATCAAGCTCGGCATTTGCGGCGAACACGGTGGCGATCCCGCCTCGGTGAAGTTCTGCCACAAGATCGGCCTCGCCTACGTGAGCTGCTCGCCGTTCCGCGTTCCCATCGCCCGCCTCGCGGCGGCGCAGGCGGCGCTGGCCGATAAGCGCGCTGCAGGCAAGGCGAAGAAGCCGGTTGCCAAGAAGGCCGTCAAGAAGGTTGCCAAGAAGAAGAAGTAGACGGATCTTTTCGTAAGCGCAAAAGGGGCGAGGTCGAATGACCTGGCCCCTTTTTTTTGCTCTGTGGAGCAGGATCAAGTTGTCACATCGTGGCAGTACTGTCAGAGAATGGCGCACCGAAAACGATCAAAGATTACTAAAAAGCGACTTTGCCTCCGTTGAGAAATTTTCGTGCCAAATTGGATTTCATTGTGTTAATAGAGGGATAAATTTGTCATTAAAATAACCGTCGTCTGATTCTGCCGCGCACCGCGAGCTAGGATTCCCGGAGAAAGCCGCTCAAGCCATGAATTTACCCGGTGATATTTTCATTATCGATGACGACCCAATGGTAGCCGAAACCTTGAAAGACGTTTTGCAGGCGAATCAATTCGACTGTATGGTTTACAACGATCCACGCAAAGCGGTGGCCGATCTGCCGACCTACAATCCGAAATTGGTCATCACCGACCTGCAAATGCCCGAGATGGACGGAGTCGCCGTCCTCGAAGCGTGCAAACTTTTTTCGCCCGCCTGTCAGGTCGTTGTCCTCACCGGGTACGGCTCCATCGAGCTGGCGGTGCGCGCCGTCAAGAACGGCGCATTCGATTTCATTTCCAAACCCTATTCACCCGCCTTGATTATTGAGGTGATACGGAGAGGGCTTGAGAAGGGTCGTCTTTCGATTGATCCCAAGAACAAATGGGAAGCCGAAGACGCACGGTTTGCAGACTTTTGGGAATCGAAACTGAGCCCGAAATTCCTCGAGGAACTGAATAGCGCTAGCCGCTTGTTGGAAAGGGGGACGCCAGTTTTGATTTCGGGAGAGGTGGGCTCTGGAAAATCCACGTTGGCTAGAATTCTGCACAAGCGGAGCCGGAACCGTAGAGGATCCCTGCTGATCATCGATTGCGCCACGATCTTCATGGAGGACGCAGAGGCCTATCTGTTTGGAATCGCTCCCGAAGTACTTACTGAATCCAGTCATTCGAAAACAGTCTGCCGCCTCGCCTCAGCTCCGGGAGGAACGATCGTTTTGAAGTGCGTCGAATCACTATCACTTCCCTTACAATCGCGACTTCTGAGAGTCCTCGGCGGCGGACGCTTTTGGTCCGCCGACAAAGAACCTCAATCTCTTGAAGCGCAGATCATACTGACCACCAACGATTATCCGGAAAGGTTGATCTCGAAGGGATTGTTGCTGAAGGAGATCCCCTCCGTTTCCGCGCATCCTTTAATTTGGGCTCCGCCTCTTCGCAATCTGAAATTCGAGATCCCCGAATTCGCCAAATTCATGCTCGACGATTGCTGCAATCGGTATGGGCGGGGAAATCTCGCGCTTACGCGAGAGGCGATAGACCTTTTACAGGTGTACGATTGGCCGGGAAACCTCCATGAAATGGGGCGCGCAATGGAGCGAGCGGCGATCCTGACTCAAAGAGGGCGCGTGTCGGTCGACGCCCTTCCTCCCGAGCTGGTTTCGGTAGCCCAGACCCGCAGGCAATTGTTGGGCAAAAAATCATCGCTCAACACAAGGGACCAGGACTACATTCTTTCCGTATTGGTGAAACACAAAGGCCTCCATAAAGAGGCGGCGGAAGATCTTGGAATTTCGGAACGGACACTGTTCCGCCGGTTGAGTGCCATCCGGAGTACCCTCCTCGCCGACAAACACCCCGAGTAATGGCTTCAATACCCCTTTTCAAAAGAGCTGTGATCCAATCCAGTATTGGCTTCAGCGCATTGAGATGGATCTACCGGAAGTGGACGAAGCGTCTTCGGGACGAATCCGCCCTTCAAGCTGAGCTCGAAATCGTACGGCGCGAAAGCGACAAACGCCAATACTACCTGAGCCTCGCCACCGAATCCATTTACTGGGAACTCGATTGTAAGCAAGACCGTATCAAGTGGGGAAGTGGGTACGAAAACTTTTTCAAACAGAAACGGGACGGACGGGAAGAAACCTCCAAGCACTGGGAATCTATCGTCCACCCGGAAGATCTCGAACGGACACTTCGAAGCTTCAATCAATCCCTCGCGGGAACGGATTCTCAATGGGAATTCGAATACCGAATCCAGAGCCGGCAGGACGAAATCACCTATGTGCTGGATCGCGCGTTCATCCTACGCGACGGTTCCGGAATCCCCGTACAAGTTTTCGGCGCACTTTCGAACATCTCGAAAACGGTGCAGGCCAATCTGGCCCAAGAGGAAAGCGAGAAAAAGTTCCGAGACGTCGTCGAAAACCTGAACGACGTCTTTTATAATCACTCGCCGACGCGTGGAACCATGCTGTATATCAACAAGATGTACGAGAAAATCTGGGGCCTGACTACGGATTCGTTGTATGCCTCTCCGAAATCCTTTCTAGATCCGGTGCATCCCGAAGACCGGCACATTTTGTACGAGTCCTTCACCCGTCAAATGGGAGGCGAAGCGACCGATGTGGAGTATCGGATCACAAAACCGGACGGATCTGTGGCTTGGATTCGGGATATCGGAATCCCCCTCCCCGGGATCGATGGACCGGCCACCCAAATCGTCGGTACCGCCCGGGATATTACCGAACTGAAAAAATTCACTTCTGCACTGGAGAAAAGCCAGCAAAACCTGGAAAGACTCGGCGCCGATCTCGAAAAAAAACAAGGCAGGCTACTGGTGGCGCAAGAAGTCGCCAAGATCGGGAGCTGGGATGTTGATTTCGTTACGGGAAAGGTCGATTGGTCGTTGGAGATGTTCCGGCTGTTCGGGCGGGATCCAGATACGTTCACGCTGAACCTAGACGCCGTGTTCACAGGGATACATCCCGAAGACCGCGAATGGGTGCGGGCCAAATTCATGGCCGCGATGACCAGCCATGAGCCGCATCTTATCCATCACCGGACTATCGATGCCGCCGGGAACGTCCGCCACATCGAGGCGCGCTTCCAATTCTTCTTCGATGCGGAGAACAACCCCGTCTCCGCCGTCGGCACCTGTCAAGACATCACCAATCGACGGCATTTGGAAGAAGAACGCGAACGCCTCACCACCGCGATCGAACAGTCCGACGACATGATCGCCATCACAGACCGGGAAGGACGATTCCTGTATGTGAACGGCGCCTTCGAACGCATCACGGGGTTCTCCCGCAAGGAGGCCATCGGCCAGAACCACCGCATCACGAAAGGCGGCACCCATTCAAAGGACTTTTATCAGGAATTCTGGAACACGTTGAATGCCGGGAAAACCTGGAAAGGCATTTTCAACAACCGGAAAAAATCCGGGGATCTCTACCCGGAGGAGAGCGTGGTGTCTCCGATCCGCAACCAATTGGGTCAAGTGATTGGCTTCGTTTCCATCAAAAGTGACGCCACGGAAAAAATCGCACGTGAAGAACGCTCCAACGAGGCCCAGAAAATGGAGGCCATCGGTCGCCTTGCGGGAGGAATCGCCCACGACTTCAACAACATGTTGACCGTGATCCTCGCCCGCTCGGAACTGTCTTTGACCATGGAGACCCTGACTCCGAGCTTAAGCAAAACCCTGAACTTGATTCAGAATGCTGCCACGCGCTCCGCTGATCTAACCAAACGTTTGCTGACCTTCGCTCGCCGCCAAGCGCAAAGCCCTTCCGTATTGCATCTGTCAATTGGAATCGGAAAGTTGGAACCGATCATTAGATCCATCGTCGGCGAAGACATCGATTTACGGATCACTTCGACGAACGACCTTTGGCCCATTTTCATTGACACCGAACTGTTAGATCAGTCGATCGTGAATCTATGCCAAAACGCACGCGATGCCATCCAAAAAAAACCGGCTCGGACCGCTGGACGCATCGATATTGAGTTGAGCAACACCACCCTAGACGGGGACTCGGGGGTTGATCGTAAGGATTACCTGCAAATCCTCGTCCGCGATGATGGAATCGGAATGGATCTACAAACCCAATCTCGGGCCTTCGAACCATTCTTCTCCACCAAGGAAATCGGATCCGGAACCGGATTGGGTCTGGCGATGACCCATGGCATCATTTCGCAAAGCATGGGAATAATCAATATTCACAGTCAGCCTGGAGTCGGCACCGAAATACGCATCTTGCTGCCGCGTTATCAAGATGAGGCTTCCGGCGCCGAGTCTGGATCCGCTATTGTCGCTCCCGGAAACGGAGAGCGCATTCTTCTCGTCGAAGATGAAATCATGGTGCTCGAATCGACGGCCGATATGCTGCGTCAGTTGGGATACGAGGTTACGGCCACACAGTGTCCACTGGATGCGCTTCAAAGAATCAGCGAATCCGATCTGGACATCGATATGATCATTACTGATCTCGTCATGCCGAGCATGAACGGTTGGGATCTGATCCAGCGCGTGCGCGCCTTACGACCAACAATCCGATATATCATCATCTCGGGATACACTTCGGGGATTGTGGAGGAAAAACTTCTCATTGAAAGTGGCGATCATTTTCTTGCAAAACCTTTTACATCCCTCGCACTTTCTGCTGCGGTGCGACGAGTATTATTGGGATAAGTGTACGGAAGGTTTCGGCCAGGATGGGTGGAGTAAAAGCCGCCAAGAGCATCAAGAAGAACACCTCGCCCTTCTTTTTTTAGACGTAATCGCCTCGGAAGGGGCGGACTGAAAGCCGATCGTTCTCCGGAACCACGTTGAACCGTATTAACTCATCCCCGAAACGGGGTCGACGAACTCGTCGGAGAACGTCGGCTGCGCCTCGGCGTGATAGTCTCGTTCGCGATAACTGCGCGCGCTGTCCATGAACAACTGCGCGAAGCGGAATTCGCCGTGTCGCTCAAGCAGTTTGAGTCCCACGTCGAAGATGCTTTGGAAATAGCGGTTGCCCATCTTGAGTTCGCGCAGCGAAGTCATAAGAATATCCATCGCGTCGGCGGCGGCCACGATACGCCCCTCAATGCCGTCCTTGGCGGTCAGCGCAGCGTGCGTGCAGCGGTCGCGCAGCGGTTGCGGAAGTTCCTTGAAAATTTCATCGCGCACCAGATCGGGGACGATGTCTTTGAGCACCTTGCCCAGCTTGCCGCCCTGAAAGCGGTGCTTGATGGGATGCGGTATGTCGGAGAGGATGGTCTCTTCGAAATCGTGCAGCAGGGCCTGCCGCAAAACCTTTTCGGTATTGATGGCGGGGTTATTCTCGTAGTCGGCTGTGAGCAGCGCGAGAATGGCCACGTTGAAGCTGTGCGACGCCACGTTCTCGCCCTGGATCATCGGCAGCGTACCGAAACGCTGGATCGAGCTCATAGTTTTCAGCCGCTCGAAAAAGGCGAACAGCCGTTCGGCGGCCGGATCTTGTGCGGACATGGAGAGCTCCAACTAGCGCTCGGTCAGCAGGGCGGCGGCGACATCGCCCGCACGCCGATCGACGACGTAGAGGATTTGTTTCACGCGCCACTTGCGCCAGGTCTGCGCATGCTTCACGGTCCACTCTTCCTGAATCTTCGCGCGGTTGAAATCGCCGCGTTCACCATGATACCAGATCTCATTGCTGATCTCACGGATCTGGTCAGCCATGTCGAGGGGAAGGTGGATGAAACCACGCTGCCGTACGCACTGATGTACGGCGGCCAACAATTCATCGGGTGCGTAACTGAAACGGGCCAAGTCGAGAATGTCGGTGCGGTGGCGTTCGACGAACTCCAGCAAGTGGGCGGATATTCCGTCCAGCTTGCCCGACTCCCACTCGGTCTTAAGCGTTTTTAGCTCAGACTGAGTCGCCGGTTCGACTTCCTGTTGCGCTCCCTTGTTCGCGCGCATTTCAAAAACCCCTTTGATGTTGGCTTTTAACGCTGTTCGCGAAATCCAACAGAGTTGTAAATTCCTTTAAACGGCCCGTATTGTCAAGCTCTCGTGCCATTTCGCGCGGAGGAATAAGAACGGCCCGGGTGCCGGCAGCCAGACCCGCCAATACATCGCGTTCCATGTCGCCGACCATGTAACTCCGACTCAAATCAAGGTTGTGACGGCGTGCAAGGTCCAGTAATAATCCCGGTTTGGGTTTACGGCAATCGCAATCGCGCGCGAATTGCGCCACCGTGCCCTCGGGCAAATGCGGGCATACGGCGATTTCTTCGATGTCGGCGCCATGCTCGCTGAAATAATGGCGAATTTTGTCATTGAGCTCGATCACCTGATCCAGGGTGAACATGCCGCGCGCGACCCCGCTCTGGTTGGTCACCCCAAACAGCCGATAGCCCGCCTCCTGCAAAATTCGCAAGGCTTCTTCCACGCCTGGAAGGGGATGAAAATCTTCGAAACGGATCATGTACACGGCATCGTGGTGCAGCGTGCCGTCGCGGTCGAGGAAGATGGCGGGAGATGGAGGATTCATGGATTCCCGAAAAAAACGGTGGGAAGTTCGGTTCTGTCGATCCCAGCGGGGACGGGAATGCCCAAGACGAGACTTGAACTCGTACGACCTTACGGCCAAAGGATTTTAAGTCCTCAGCGTCTACCATTCCGCCACTCGGGCCCCGTACCTCGCGGGTATGCCAAAGATAGCTCGAGGGACCTGTTCGACCCCACGTCTTTCCCGTAAGTTTCGGGTCGATTTCGTACCTTGAAGCCATGAGACTTTGCCTCCTGGCATTTTTGGGGCCCGTATTGTGGACCCTGCCATTGCGGGCCGAGCCCTCGCTGTCTCTGAACACGCCGTCTTCCACGCTCGAAGCGCGATCCGGCAAGTCGCCCCGCAAGCGCCTCGTGCCCATGGCCTCGCTGCCCGCTCACGACCGCGTCGAAGTCTCCATCCCCTACCCCAACGCGAGCATGTATATGTATCGCGGCATCTACGCCTCCTTCGCCGGAGGCCGTTCGCAGAACGATGCCGAAAGTCAGCCGGTATTCCAATGGCAGGGCGAAGCGCAGTATTTCTACGCCCCGTGGTTTTCGGGCGGCGTCGGGTTCCGCATCAACGCCGGCTCGCCCTCCGACGAAGAGCAGCGCGTCGACAACCGGTATTTTTTGCTGATGGGCTTTCACAAGGCCTGGCCGCGGGCGGCAGGCTACATCGGCCTGCGAGCCGGCGTGGACGATGTGAACTTTTCACTGCTCCCAAACGACACTCTCGATTTCAACGATCGCCTCAGCGAAACGCATGCTGGCCTGGGTATGGCCCTCGGCGGAGGATGGAAGTTTTCGCGGTTGTGGGGGGCCACGCTGGGGCAACGCGCCGACATTTCGTTGGTGCGTCAGAATGCTAAGAACCCCTATCGGGCCATCAACTTGTTGACCCAGCCGGGCCTCGCGCTCGACATGCTGCGCCTTTACCCTTCCATCGAAGACAACGTAAAAGCCCTCTATTTGCTCACGGAATTGCAGTTCGGCCAGTCGCTTCCCGAGAAGGGGGCCATGACCCAATCCTTCGCCTGGATCCTCGGCATGAGTTTGGCGTTTTAGCCCTTTTTCGCCCCCATCCGGCTCGGACACACGGGCCTCCTACCCTGTCCCGACCTCTGTTCCAGAATGAATCGCGATGTGGTAAAACGCGCTCCATTCGAGGTGAGCAGCCCTTTTTTTAGTGGATTTAACCCTGATTCGACCGGGCACCGCTCTTGCTTTGGAAGGGTGTCATGAACGATTTTACCCATCTGGCCCAAGAGGCCTTGCAACAGGCTCAGGCGCTGCGTGAGGCGAACCATGATGCCGAACTGACCTCGTTGCATCTTGCCGGCGGCGTGCTGCGTACGGGTGCCGATTTGCTCGATCCGTCGCTGCGGGAATGCGGGGTGGATCCGGCGGCGTTGATTGCCGATGTTGAGACTGGAGTACGGAATTTGCCCCATTTCGAAAATGCCGAGAACAACGTAGGTAGTCAGGGTCCCCGAAAACCGGAAGAGGACGGTCGGGTTTCTCCCGATGTCCACCGGGTGCTTCGAGGCGCGCAGGCGATCGCTCGCGAGCTGGGCGACAGTTATACGACCCTCGAACATCTGATGCTGGCGCTGGTGAGCCGGGCCGAAATGTTCGATCTGAAAAGCGTGATTCAAAAACACCATTTGAACTATGAACAACTCAAGGGAGCCGTCATGAATAACCGGAACACCGATGGTGAAAATCCCGGGGCACACAGCGAGAACGCCGAGAACGAATACAACGTGCTGGCCAAGTACGGTCAGGAACTTGTAGCGCGCGCCCGCGAAGGCAAGCTCGATCCCGTGATCGGACGCGAAGAGGAAATCCGCCGCGTGATCCGCATTTTGTCGCGCAAAACCAAGAACAATCCCGTGCTCGTGGGCGAACCCGGCACCGGCAAGACCGCCATCGTGGAAGGGCTCGCCCAGCGCATCGTGCGCGGCGACGTTCCCGAATCGCTCAAGGGCAAAAAAGTTTACAGCCTCGACATGGGCAGTCTGATCGCCGGCGCCAAATACCGCGGCGAGTTTGAGGAGCGCCTCAAGGCCGTGCTGCAAGCGCTCGAAAAGGATGAAGGCAACACGCTGCTGTTCATCGACGAGATCCACACCCTGGTGGGAGCGGGCAAGGCCGAGGGTGCCATGGACGCGGGCAACCTGCTCAAACCCAAGCTGGCACGCGGCGAATTGCATTGTATCGGCGCCACGACCTTGAAGGAATACAAGCAGAACATCGAAAAGGACGCGGCGCTGGAGCGCCGCTTCCAGCCCGTGATGGTTGCCGAGCCGACGCAGGAAGAGAGCGTCTCGATTTTGCGCGGCATCAAGGAGCGCTTCGACCGCCACCACGGCGTGCGCATCCAGGACAACGCCATCGTGGCGGCGGTGAAGTTGTCTTCGCGCTATATCGCCGACCGCTTTTTGCCCGACAAGGCCATCGACCTGATGGACGAAGCGGCCGCCATGGTGAAAACCCAACTCGACACCATGCCCGAAGAACTGGATTCGCTCTCGCGCAAGCTGTTGCAATACCAGATCGAGGAAAAGGCGCTCAAGTCGGAGAAGGACGAGAAGAGCCGCGAGCGCCTCGGCGCGCTGCAAAAGGAAATTGCGGATCTCAACGCCCAGGTGGGCGCGATGAAGAAACAGTGGGACGCGCGCGCCGTGTTCATCAAGAATCTGCGCGGGGCACAGGCGCGCGTGGACGAGGTGCGCAAGCAAATCGAGGTGGCGGAAGCCGCTTACGACCTGACGCGCGCCGCGGAGCTGAAATACAAGACCCTGCGCGACGCCGAGACCAAGGTTAAAGAGGCCGAGGAAGCCGCGGCGAAAAGCCGGGTGGGCGCCTCGGAGTTTCACGAGGAAGTGACCGAAGATGAAATCGCCGAGGTGGTTTCCCGCTGGACGGGAATCCCGGTGACGCGTCTGCGCGCCGAGGAGAAGGACAAGCTGCTCAACCTGCCGAAGTTCTTGGCGAAACGCGTGATCGGGCAGAAGGCCGCGATCCAGGCGGTGAGCGACGCGATTCTGCGCAACCGTTCGGGCCTCGGCCGCGAAAACCGTCCCATCGGCAGCTTCCTCTTTCTCGGCCCCACGGGGGTGGGCAAGACGGAGCTCACCAAGGCCGTGGCCGAGATGCTCTTCGACAGCGAAGAGCGCGTGGTGCGGCTCGACATGAGCGAGTACATGGAGAAGCACGCGGTGAGCAAACTCATCGGCGCGCCGCCGGGTTATGTGGGTTACGAAGAGGGCGGTCAGCTTACCGAGGCGGTGCGCCGCCATCCCTATTCCGTGCTGCTGTTCGACGAGGTGGAGAAAGCCCACCCCGATGTGTTCAATATGCTGCTGCAGGTGCTCGACGATGGACGTCTGTCCGATTCGCAAGGGCGTACGGTGAGCTTCAAGAACACGCTGATCGTGATGACCTCGAACATCGGATCGAACCTGATCGCGGCGGCCGCGGGAGCGGCTGGTAACGGAAAGGCGCTCACCGCCGACGACCTCATGCCGGAGATCCGCAAGTTCTTCCGTGTGGAGTTCGTGAACCGCATCGACGAGATCATCGCCTTCCAGCCGCTGGCGTTGGAGGAACTGGTCAAGGTGGCGGCCCTGCGCTTCGGCGACCTGAAGAAGCGGTTGCAGGAGCGCGGCATCAGCGTGGAGATCACGCCCAAGGCTTCGCGGGCCATCGCGGAGCTGAGCCACGATCCGCAGTTCGGGGCGCGGCCGATCAACCGGTTCATCCAGCACCGGTTGGAGAACCCGCTCAGCCGCCTGCTCGTGGGGGGCGCGCTTAAGTCGGGCACGCATCTGGTCGTCGACTTCCGCGACGGGGACTTCCTGTTCAACGGGAAGCCCGCCGGTGAGAACGGGGTGATTTCAACAGAAGCCGACGCCGAAGATTTGGCGGATGCCGAGGATGTGGAATTTCGGGAGGATTAGGCTTCGCGGGCGCGGTCGTTTCGACAAGAAGGACAGGGACCGGTCTTGAAGGAGGCCGGTCTTTTCTTCCCTTCCAATCGGGGAAATCCCCCAGTTTGTAATTTGAAGGCATGAAGAAATTCCTGCGCGGTGACACGTTCATCGGGACCGTTTTGGCGCTTGGCGCCCTCCTGATTTATCGACTAACCCTTTCCCGCACCATTCAGTTCGAGGACGGTGGTGAAATCGCCACCTCCGTATACACCTTGGGCACACTGCATCCCACAGGGTATCCCGTCTTTACGTTGCTGGGCCATGCGTTCTCCCATTTGCCCCTCGGCGGAACCCCAATCTGGCGGATGAACCTTCTGATGGCTCTCATGGCCGGCGGCAGTGTTTTCTGTTTTTACCGTCTCTTCGTCTTCGTTTTTTCCGCCAAAACGCTTGCCGCCCTGAACTCCGAACGCGGCCACCTGTAGCAAGCGAAGGTCGCCCCTGAAACCGGTGAAGACCCTTTCCGGATTCGGTTTGCGGCGGTTTGCGCCGTCCTCGTCCTCGCCTTTTCCAAAACCGTTTGGGCGGAAGCGATTTCCTTGGAAGTGTACGCGTTCCATGTTTTGTTCGTTTCGATTCTCTGTTGGCTGTTCCTGAAAGCGGTCGTAGCGCAGGCGGAAGGGCGTGTGCGGGATTTTTCCTGGCTGTCGCAGCTCTTCGCCCTTTGCCTCGGCCTGAGCTTCGCGAATCACATGATGACCGTCTTGTTGGCGCCCGCATTCCTCTATCTCTGCTTCGCGGTCAACGGTTGGAGCCGCCGGGCGGGGATCGCGATCGCCAAAGTGGTCCCCCTGTTTTTGGCGGGCCTGATCCCGTACCTCTACCTTCCCGTCCGGGCTTCGGAAGCACCTCTGATGAACTGGGGCGATCCTTCCACGCTCGGGGGTTTGTGGCGGCACCTGAATGCGCACACCTTCCGGTATCAGATGTTCCGCTCCTTTGAGAATGCCTTGCAAAAACTCGGCGGATTTTTCACGGCCTTTCCCCGCGAGTTCGGCTATGCGCCGGTGATTCTCGTGGTCGCCGGGTTCGTCCTTCTTGCGAAGCGCTCGCGGCGCCTGTTCGTTTTCGCTGGCCTGTTGTTTCTCACCTGCCTGTTCTACACCATCAACTACGGATTCGAAGACCCCAACTACTAAGTGAATGCCTATGTCGCCTTGGCCATGATCGGTGGCTTCGCGGTCGACACCATGCTTCGGTCTTCTACTCGGGCCTTACGCGCCTTCCTGTACGCGAGTTTCGCTGCGATCGCCGTATGCCCCCTCATCCTGAATTACCGTGCCGTAGACCAAAGCCGCAACTTCGCGGTCGAAGAATATGCGCGGAACGGGCTTCAATTCCGGCGGGCCGAACGCCACCATTCTCACCATGGACTGGGACTATTTCTACCCGGTCTCATACTACCTGCAAATCGTGGAGGGCGTTCGGCCCGACGTCACGGTCATCAGCGGTGCACTGTTGAAGTTCCCTTGGTATTACGACTACCTCGAGAAACGCTATCCAGGGTCCCTGACGGGCTCGTACGCTTCCATCAACTCTTTCCTAGAGCAGGCGCGGGCTTTGGAGCGCAGCCGCTCCCTCGAACCTGCCGATCCGGAGGCCTACGACCTAGGCCTGATAGAAGTCACGCGCCGCATCGTCTGGGGTCGTTACCCTGCGAGTCCGGTTTATGTGTTGTCGAATGATATTGATCCGGTTGCGGTGCCCGGGACCACCTTGCTTCCCATTGGATTGGTATTGCAACTGTCTCCGGACAGCAGCGCAACTCCACCCCGGGATCTCAAACTAACGTTTCATTCACTTCTCGAAAACCGAACCGAATCCGAGGCCATCCGCGATCAGTACGCCAATGCGTACCTGAACATTGGGATCTATTGGGCCCGACATGGCGACCGCCTCGCCGCTTCACGGAACATCGCAAAAGCGCTTACGCTGCGGCCCCAACTTCCCGAAGCGCTGGAATGGCAACGCAATCTCGGGTGGCTGTGATTCGGAAGTGACTCCGCCAAAACCGAAAACAAAAAAGCCGTTCGCTTTTGGCGAACGGCTTTTTTAATGGGTTGCTTGCGCGGCGGTTATTAAATGCCGAGCTCGAACCGAACCAGATAATACCAATCGCGGAACTGGATGTCGGTCAATGGAATCCAGGAGTTCACGCCATCGTAGTTGCCGGGCATACGCAGGTGATCGTTCGCAACCTGAGCGTACAAACGAATCCCGGTTGTAAGCTCCTTCTTTGCGTACACCGACCATTTCCAGTTATCCTTGGCGACCAAATCCGCGCTATTATCAAAATAGTTCGGATCGTTTTGGATATGTCCCGTCGAGTCCACACCCGGGGGCGTGGGGGTCTGAAAGCGGTAGGCATTTTCGAGCGAGTTCACGAACCGAGCGTTATAGTACTCCATTTGGAACGAGAGGAGGTCGAGCACTCGAAAGGTCGGCACGTTGATGCCGAACATGATCGGCATGCGCTCGGCCCGATTCTCGTAGTAGAACGGATAGTTCTTGACACCCAACAAGGCGATTTCGCCGAACACCTTCAAATCATTGGCGCCGAGCATCGGCATCGGGAAAAACGCCTTCGGATCCACGGAGGCGCGCCCCATCAGCTTTACACCTTGGAAGGTGTAAAATTGGGTGGTATCGTACATGTACTTGCTATTGGCGTTCGGGTTCAACTCCAAATCCGAAATCGGCGCCAGGTCCAGGGCAGGATTGTATTTGGGGTTCTTGATGACATAGGCGCTTCCATTGCCGTCATCGGACGCGGTATTGCCGTTGTATTTCCTTTTGGGAGACGTATTGCTGGGGTTCACGGCAATGCAGTGATTGCAGGCAATACCGCCACCGATTTCCACGCCGCGAACCGGATACACCGTTCCAATATAGGTAGGCGAGAGATCTTGGTTAGGCGGCAGATCACGCTCCATAGGCAACAGAAATTCCGATTGGAATTTCCCGCCCCACAACGACATATTGAGCCGCGCACCTTGCATCATGTAGGTCGCTTCGGACATGATGTTCCAGCCGCCGGTAGTCAGTGTTCCCGGGTAGGTGCTCGAACGCAACAGGTATTCACCCAGATTCTTCGCATCCGGATTGTACTTGTAAGGGAAGAAGCCCGCCTGCACCGTGAACATCGGGGCCTTCAAATCGCCGAAGCGGTACTCCATGTCGGCACGCGTAATGCCAGGGCCGAATTTGGTACCCGTGGTAAAGGGCGCAACGTTACTGTATCCCGCCTTACCGCCCGGAAAGGTGTACCAAAAGATTCCACCCACGCCGGCTCGGACGTTCAATCGCTCCGCGATCAAAAGTTCCTGCGTAATCCAAACGGAAGTGCGTTGGAGGGGGCGTTGTTTGTACTTGTCTTCGTTCACTTGCCCTTTGACCAACTGTCCGCCATCCACTTGGGTCACCATGGAGAGGGGAAGGGCCTTCACGTCGCTCTCATCCTCGGCCCAAATGGGTCCGATGGCGAGACATGATGCCAACAAAGTCAGCCTGAGAAAACTGTTATACATGATCCGGTTCCTTTCCAGGTTCTCTTGGCTTCCGATTAAATTCCGAATTGGAGCCGGATGATGTAGTACCAATCCTTGCCGTTACGATTGGTCACGGGAACCATGGAAGGCAGAGGGCCCCCGTTCAGATTGATCGTGCGGAGGTGGTCGCTGGCAGCCTGTCCATAGACTTCGATACCCTTGGTGATGGTCTTTTTGCCATAGACGCTCCACTTCCAATTGTCCCGCCTGATTTCGGAATTGGCGATGTCGTAATCCTCTTGGAAGTCGCCGGCACCATCGCCCGGTACGTTCCAGGTCGGAGACTGAGCATAAACGAGACTCGTGATATCGTTCACGAACTTGGAGTTGTAATGCTCCACTTCAAGCGAAAGGATGTCGAGGAGCTTGAACGTGGGCAGATTTATGCCCACCATCACCGGCATCCGCTCGAGACGGTTTTCGTAGAGATAGCCGTAGTTCTTGACACCGAGCAACGCGACTTCACCGTAGAGCTTGAGATCTTCGGCGCCGAGCATGGGCATCGGGAAGAACGCCTTCGGGTCGAAGGAGGCGCTCGCCATGAGCTTCACGCCCTGAAAGGTGTAGTAGGAGTTGCTGTCGTAAGCGACATGGTATTCGTTCGAGGCGGTATCGTAGGTAAGGCTTTTGATGACGTTATTCGACATGTCATTGAGGTGCGGGCTCTCGCTGCTGGGCTTGATGGGAATGCAATGATTGCAGGCAACACCCGCACCGATCTTGATGCCTTCGATCGGAGTCACTTGGCTGATGAGGGCAGGAGTGATGCCGAACAGCGGGGGAAGATCATGTTCCATCGCCAACAAGAAGTCGGTTTGGATCTTTCCGTCCCATGAAGGAACATTGACGCGCAGACCTTGGACCATATAGCCGGCGCTGTTCATCATGTTCCAGCCGCCGGTTACGACGTACCCGGGGTAGGTGCCGGAACGCATGAGGTATTCGCCGAGGTTCTTGGCGTCGCTGTTGTATTTGTAGGGGAAATAACCCATTTGAAGGCTGACGGCCGGATTGTCCAGGTCGCCCCAAGCGTAGGTTGCCTGCGCTTGCGAAATACCCGGACCGAACTGGGTTTGACGGAGCGAGGAGGTTTTATTGAGCGGCAAAACGTACCAGAACATGCCGCCGACGCCCATTTTCAGGGTCAAACGCTGCTTCACGACAGCTTCTTGGGTGATCCAAACGCCCGTGCGCTGGATGAAGGACCCGCTCATGTCTTCTTTTGCTTGGGCGTTCTCGTTTACACTCATTTTTCCATGAATGATCTGACCGTTGTCAAACTGGCCAGAAATCGAGACCCGCTTGTATTCGACGTCCCCGTTTTCCTGGGCTTGAACGGCCCCGGCGGCAAACAGCGAAAGGGCTAATAGGATACGCGTGTGGTTTTTTTTCATCCCAAGCTCCTGCAATGATCGTAAAGGAAATCCCAGCCCGTTCCGTTTGAATCGAGATGGGGTGTGCCCTAATCTAGGCCGAAAGGCTCATTTGTCAACTCACTTCTGAACTATCGTAATCCGCCCCTCATAAGACTTGTACTTTTTTTTCGCGTACAGCTGATTTTCTGCTTTTTTGCCAGATTTTTAATTGCAGTTCTGCTAATTGACCGTGCGAATTGTCGCCAAGCGGGATATATTAACCAAAGCACTCTTCCCGCATCGGGGAGAAGAGGAGATTGTTCATGTTTACGAGAAAATATTTTGGTGTTATTGCACTCTTGGCCCTCGCCGGCTCTGCCATGGCGCAGAATCGGCCGGGTATCGACCGCCCCATCCGGGTCGGCATGTTCAAGGGCACGGGTTCGGGCAAATATTGGCACACGAACATCCACACCGCCGGTTCTTCATTGGCGGCGATTCTTGCGTCCCCGACGACCACCGGTCTCGGCGCAGATCTCATCGTACCGCCCGCTGGCTTTACCTTTACGCAGTACGGCCTTACCGGCTCAACCACCGGTACCCCGACGTCCACACAAATTACCGACTTCGTGAACGCACTCGATACGCTCGATGTAGTCTATATCGGCGCATTTGTGGATTTCGGCAGCGCGCTTTCGAACGCGAACCAGCGCCAAAAACTCGCTGATTTCTGGTCGACAAAGGGATTCATCACCACGCACGCGACGAACGATTCGTACGGCACGTGGGCTCCGCTTGATACGATTCAGTGCGCGCGCTTCGCCAACCACCCTTCGTCTGACCGTACGGCGACCATTCGCCTCGATACGCTTGCAAAGGCGGATACCAATTGGCAGTTCCTGACCCGCAGCCTCTCGGACACCACCTTCCTTGAAGAATGGTTCTCCTACACCACGACCGGTGCGGTGATTCGCGCCAAGCCCTACCTGAAGGTGCTGTTCCAAATGGACGAAGCGTCCTATAGCGGCGGCTTGGGCGGTGCAACGGCCATGGGCACGAACCATCCGCATAGCTGGTATCGCGCGCTTCCTTCGGGCGGCCGCTACTTTTACTCCGGCGTAGGTCATCGTGCGCAGAACTTCCAAGGCGGCTCCAACCCCCGCTTCCTCCGTCGTCAGTTGTACAACGCGATCCTTTGGGTTTCCAAGTACGACTCTCTCTCGGGGACGACAACCGCCATCAATCCGGGCAAAGCCCCTGGTCGCGCATCGGACTACTCGAAGCTTTCGGTTTCGAGCCAGGCTCTCACGGTTACCGTTGCAAGCAATGTGAGCCACTCCGTGGAGCTGATGTCGGTGGACGGAAAGCGCGTCGCCCTCCAAAAGGGTGATGCCGCCAACCAGATCCACAACTTCCCCGGTCTGCGTTCGGGCGTGTATGCGGTGGCCGTTACGACCCCTACCGGTCGTACGAGCCAACTGGTTACCATTCCGTAAGGTTCCTTAGGTTCCCGCTCAGGCGGTTATAAAGGGGTGGAGAGCAATCTCCGCCCCTTTTTTTATGCTCGGTCCGCGTCTATCGAACGGATGTCATTGGGTATAATTGAATGTCCCGTTTTACCCTTGCGAAACTCCATGAAGCCAACCGCACATCCCTCTCCCCCGTCCTCGGCGCTTTCCCGTTATCTGGACGCCCTGCTCGGTCTGCTTGTGGCGCTGGTTGCGTTCGCCGTTTATTGGGGCACGTTATCGCACACTGTGGCCTCGGAAGATACCGGAGAGTTGGCGACGACGCTTTACACGTTGGGTATCGTGCATCCCACCGGTTATCCTCTTTTCACCTTACTGGGTTGGCTCTTCGCACATCTTCCGATCGAGGGACGGGTGATCTGGAAGTTGAGCTTGTTCGGCGCGGTGCTCACCGCAACGTCAGCTTTCATTTTTTTCAGGTTGTTCCTGTTTCTGCTATCCAAAAAAGCCGCATCCTTGTTCGGGATGAAGACTCGCGCCTCAGCACCGATCTCCGAACGTATTGCGGCCGCGACGGCCGCGCTGGTGTTCGCCTTTTCACGCACCTTCTGGACCGAGGCGGTATCCCTCGAGGTGTATGCGCTGCATCTGGTTTCTCTAGCGCTCGTGATAGGGTGCTTCCTCCGCGCACTCGCCGACTTCGCCGCATCCACCGACCAGAACCCCGCCGGCAACCGCCGTTGGATGGTGTTCGCCTTTGCCTTGGGCCTCAGCTTCAGCAACCACATGATGACGGTGCTGCTGGCACCTGCCTTCCTGGTGCTGTATTTCCAGGTGCATGGTTTCGGACGTGTTGGGTGGCTTCGGATGTTGAGCGGGGTGCCGCTGTTCGTTCTCGGGCTTTCGCTCTACCTGTATCTGCCCTTGCGTTCGGCGCAGGCGCCGGTCATGAACTGGGGGGAGCCCACGACCTGGCATGCCTTTTGGTACCACCTGTCGGCGGGACAGTATCACGGGCAGATGTTCTCCTCACTCGAGATCGCTCTGCGGAAATTGGCGCAGTTCACCACGGACTTCCCCCGCGAATTCGGGTATGCGCCGCTGCTGCTGGCGGCGATCGGAATGTGGGCCCTTTATCGAAGTGGGCGTCGACTGCTGGTTTTTTTGGTGCTGCTGTTTTTCGGTTGCCTGTTTTATTCGTTGAACTATGCGTTCGACGACCCGAACTTTTATCTGAACGCCTATTTGGCGGTTGCCATCGCCTGCGCGTTCGGCGTGCGGGCCGTTCTGCAGCGGGTTCCCGAAAGAGGACGGATGTTCGCAGGGATCGCCTGCTTGGCCGTGGCGCTGTTCCCCTTGGGCCTCAATTACCGCGCGCTTGACAAAAGCAAAGATTTCGCGGTGGAGGAATACGCGCTCAACGTGCTCCACTCGATGGACTCCGGTGCGGTCTTTTTCACCAATGAATATCAACGCATGGCGGCACCGGCGTTCTACCTGCAAATCGTCGAGAACGTTCGTCCCGACATTGCGGTGATCGACATCGTGATGCTATCGAACCCTTGGTATATTCCGCACCTGAAGACCCTGCACCCTTGGCTGATCCGGAACTCGCAAAAAGAGTTCGACGCTTATATGCCGGAGTTGGAACGTTATGTGGGTGGCCATCCCGACTCCTTGGCCTACAATGCGCGCGTCAAGGATTTATTCCTGAGCATTCTGGTGAACAGCGGTAAAGATCATCCGTTGTACGCCTCGGCGGAAATCAATCTGGACGTGGCGCCGGGCTACCGCCGCATTCCCTCCGGCATGGTGTTCCGACTGGCACGCGCGGAAGACTCGATGCGCATCGCCCCCCGGGAACCCGTATTTCATCCGCTTCCCCCGCCAGAAGACAACCCCGAAGCGACGGACATTCTTAACGAGTATGCGGAGAGCTATGCCAACCAGGGAGCCTACCTTGCGGGCATGGGTGATACCGCAACGGGAATCCGGTATTTGCAAAAGGCTTTGGAGATCGTTCCCGGATTCACTGAAGTCGAGCTTTTGTTACGGGAGTATTCACCGGGTCCTACTCTTCTTCGAGCTCCTTGACCGGCGGCGGCGGATTTTTGCGCCACTGCGCCAAGGAATCGGGGCTGAGTGAAAAGCGTACCCGTTTTTCGCGACCGGTCCACAGACGTTTCAGCAACGTGCCGTCCTGTACGAAATTGTATTCGACGAGGGTGTTGCCCGCATCGGTACGTTCGGTCCAAACATTGGCGGTCACGTCGAGATAGTCGCGCGGCGGCGGGAGCTTGCTGGCGAACAGGATTTTTTGGGGTGAGTAGATGGCGGCCGAGTCGAATCCGTCTTCGCGTCCCTTGCCCCCGGGTTTCCACTGCACCACTTTCAGAAAGAGGCGTTTGCGGTTGACCGCAACCGGAACCTTGTCCTGCAGATAGGCTTCCATGCGCTTTTCGTACAGCCGATAAGGTTCCTTGTCGGCATTTCCGTCGGGAATGATGCCGACCGTGTTCACCATGTCTTCGGCGGGCGCGCAAAATTGGACGGTGAGGGAATCGTTGCCTACAAGCTCGATCACGATTTTGGCATTCATGAAGAAGTGTTCTTCTTCCTCGTCCTGCGAAAAGACGAAGGTCAGGGCGACTAGCACCACGATCAACGTTCGAGAATACCGGTTCACAATGGGCTCCCTGGATTGCGGATCGACAAAATAAACGCCCGGAGGCCGCCAGCCCCCATCCGGGAAGAGTTTTTTAACGGAATATTTCCGCTATTCCGCGCCTTTACTCAAAAATAGGGGACATTCGGCGGGGGTTCCTGCCGAAGAATCCCTTACTGATTTCTAATAACCACGTTAAGTTACGGAAATACAATAATTCGATCACTCCTTACCATCGTGCTGCCTTGTTCTCTAATAACTGAAATGCGCCTGGGAAGTGCTCGAAAAATTCTCTCAACAAAAAAAGGCCGACTCTTGCGAGCCGGCCTTCCTTCCATTTATAAAAAATGCCTAGTGAGCGAAGTTTTTGTTCTTGGATTTTTCTTCGCCGTTGATGTGGTAGACTCCGCCATTATGCGTCACATCGACCTCACCGGTTTTGGAGTTGAAGGTTGCTGCAACCTGCGGCTTTGATGCGCGTCCGAAAGTCCATTTGTCCACCGCTTTGATGGAAGCAACCGCCCCCCAGGAAATATTCACCGAATCCCGCAGGGTGGTCGGAGCACTCGGAGCCGCGGCAAAATAATTGACGTTGTCGATGTCGTGTCCCATGCTCAATACCTTGACCGTACCGTCGGTGTAGACGTTCACCAAGGTGTATCCGTGATAGATCGGATTGGGTTTGCTGACCGACACCCAAGTCGTCTCACACTGGCTTCCGCCGTTGCCGGCGATGATTTGCCAGGTCTTTCCCGAGTGGGGATTGATCTTGTCCCAAACGTGGACGTGGGCCGCGAACATGGCTTCAACATGATTGGTTTCCAACACGTTCCAGAACGCATCCCGGTTCGCAGGAAACTTGGCGAGGCCGTCATCGAGGGTCGCCGTTTTGGTTCCGGCGTACGCCGGCTTGTGGCCGACCAGAAAAACATGTCGTGCGCTGGCGCCTTTGGCGGCGGCGATGTTGGAAGAAATCCACTGCGTGGGTACGCGTCCGTCCCTGCCGACCGGGTCCGTGTTCAGCATGACGAAGTGATCCGTTTTATAGTTGAAGGAATAGGTGAGCTTGCTTTGATCCGTTCTCAGGGAATCTCCGTGGGTCGAATCCGCGGCCGGCCCATTGCTCCCGATGATATACGGGGCCATGATTCTGAGGTAGGTTCTTTCAAGACCGGCTTGAGAAAGTTTTCCCGCCGGCTTGTCCTGGGTTTCATGGTTTCCGGGAATGACGACCAGCTGCGTAGACTTACTGGCCAAAGCCGATCCTTGATAGAGCTGGACCCAGGCGTTTAACTGTTTGGCCGCAACGACCGTATCCTTGGTATACCCTAGGATGATATCGCCTGCCATGAACAAGTAGGCGGGCACGGGATTGAGATTTGAGATTTCCGTCAAAATCCGGTTCAGCTGCGGAACGTTGGCAGTGCTGGGACTGCCGGCGGTATCCGCATCGTTCAAACGATTGCAGCCCACCACCACGAAGGAATAATCGAGGGTTTGAGCTGGAATTGTGGAGGGCAGGAAGATTGCCCCTGCGAGAAGGAGAGCGGGTGAAAGAAGACGTGTGAATTTCATTTGAATCCCTTTAGAATGATTTAGTGACGAAGAATTAGACGTTCGCCAAGAGACATTCGTACGGATGCAAACAGATTTCAAAGGGGTTTCTGGAGGTTAACACGTATCAAAACTGGTGGCTCGTAAATTCCCAGCCAACAAAAAAGCCGCCCCGTTTCCGGAGCGGCTTTTTTTACTCGATCTGAAATTGCTTAGCGCCGCGCTTACCTTGCATGTCCCGTGCGGAACATGACCGTCTGGATCGACGTCATTTCCTCAATGGCGAAACGCAGGCCTTCGCGGCCGAGACCCGACTGGCGGTTGCCGCCGTACGGGATCTGGTCGGGGCGCAGATGCGGGCAATCGTTGACCACCACGCCGCCAAAGTTCAGCGCATTGATCGACTGGAACACGCGCTCGATGTCGCGCGTGAATACCGCCGCCTGCAGGCCGTACTGGGTGTCGTCGGCGAGGCGCAGGCCCTCTTCGAAGGTGTCAACCTTGATCAGCGACACCGCGGGTCCGAAGACTTCCTGCGAAATCACCTTCATGGTCGGCTTGGTGTTTTCGAGCACCGAGGGCTGCAGCAGGTTCTTCACGCGCGTGCCGCCGGCCAGCAAGGTCGCGCCTTCAGACACGGCCTCGTTGATCCAAGCTTCCACGCGAATAGCGTCCTTCTCCATGATCAGCGGGCCCACGTCCGTTTCGGGATCGAGCGGATCGCCGACCTTAAGCTTGGCCACTTCCTCGAGGAAGTATTTCTTGAAGGCATCGTAGCCAGCGGCTTCGATGTAGATGCGCTGCGTCGAGATGCACACCTGGCCCGAGCAGTAGTTCGCGCCGATGGCGGCCTTGGCGGCGGCGTACTTCATGTCGGCGTCGGCGGCGATCACCACGGGCGAGCTGTTGCCCAGTTCGAGCGTCACCTTCTTGAGACCGGCGTTGGCGAGAATGTTCAGACCCACTTCGAGGCTGCCCGTAAAGGTGATCTTGGAGATGTCGGGGTGCTTGACGATCAGATCGCCAAGAACCGAACCCTTGCCGTGCACCAAGTTGATGCAACCGGCCGGCAGACCGGCCTGCTCGAGCAGCGCCACGATCCATGCGCCGGTGAGCGAGGTGGCTTCGGCGGGCTTCAGCACGATTGTGTTACCGGCGGCAAGTGCGGGCGCGATCTTGTGGGCAGCGAGGTTGAGCGGGAAGTTGAACGGCGTGATGGCGCCCACGATGCCTAGAGGCTTGCGGTGCCAGAAACCGAACAGGCCTTCGCCCGACTTGACCGCGTCCATGGGAATGGTTTCGCCGTGGATCTGCGCGGCCTCTTCGGCGGCGAGACGGAACGTGTCGACCGCGCGGTCGACCTCAAAGCCGGCGTACTTGACGGCCTTGCCGACTTCACGCGCGATGCAGTTCGCGATCGCGGCGCGGTTCTCGGCGAGCAGCTGCGAGGTCTTGTTCAGAATTTCGGCGCGGCGCCAGATCGGCATCTTCGCCATGATCGGCTGCGCGACCTTGGCGGCGGCGACGGCCTTGGCCACTTCTTCAGGACCCGCACCCGAAAGTTCCCAAGCGACTTCGCCGGTGAACTTGTCCATCACGATGACCTTGTTCGGTCCATCGACCCATTGGCCGCCGATGAAAAGCTTGGTGGGGGGGAAGGATGCCTTGGCGGTCATGGGATCTCCTGAGATGTATGCCCGCGATACCTATCGGAGCAAAAGGGACAGTATGGACAAAAGGGACAAAAGAGGCAAACAAAATTGAGTGGACAAGCCGCGCGGAAACCGGTAAAACCCCATGTGTCACGGACCGGTTTTAGACCGGATTTCGTGCCTCAGGGGATCAGAAATTCTAGTTGTCCGAATGAGCACTTGCAACGATTTTCTCTTACTGGTACAGATTGCCAAAGTTCGGGGATTTCTTCCAATTTTACGGTCGGCCGGGCGCTCTTCCCCCCAAAACACAAGGCTGAAACCATTTTCAACGCATTGACTTCGGACGCGCATCCACCTACTTTGTTTACCTATCAATACGGCGCCCCTATCGGTCCCGTACAAGGCCGGAGTCGGCCGGAGAGGAACCTCATGAGCAAGAAGAAAATCCTGATCATCACGGGCGATGGCGGAGAAACCTACGAAGTCCTGTACGCGAAGCACCGCTTCATGGAAGCCGGTTACGAGCCCGTGATCGCCGCCCAGTCCAAAAAGCGCCTGCACCTGGTGATCCATGACTTCGAACCGGGTTGGGATACGTACAAGGAGCGCCCCGGTTACGAATTGAACGCCGACATCACCTTCGACAAGGTTAAGGTCAAGGACTACCTGGCCGTGTTCTGCATCGGCGGCCGTGCGCCCGAGTACCTCCGCAACAACAAGCACGCGGTCAAGATCCTGCAAGACGCCGACAAGCTCGGCATCTGGCATCTCTCGATCTGCCACGGTCAGCAGCTTTCCGCCGCGGCCGGCGTCTTGCGCGGCAAGAAGGTCACCTGCTACGAGAACATCCGTCACGAAGTGATCGCCGACGGCGCGTTCTACCAGAAGGAAGAAGCGGTGCGCGACGGCCTGGTCATCACCGGCCAGACCTGGCAATCGCACCCGTGGTTCTACAAGCTCGTGTTCGAGGCATTCAACGAAAAGGCTGCGCCCAAGGCCGCCAAGGCTCCGGCCAAGAAGAAGGCCTGATTCGATGACCGCAGGACTCTTCACCGCCAAAAGCGGCAGCGTCCTGCACTTCGAAGACTACGGTAACGGTCCTCCCGTCCTTGCGCTTCATGGCATCGGCGGGGGGACCTATTTTTTTAGCGGGTTGGCGAAGCGTCTCGGGACACAAACCGAAAAACACCACCGCATCCTCTCCGTCGATCTTCCCGGTACCGGCAACAGCACCTCTTCAACGCATCCCATGACGCTCGAAAGCTGGATCGCTGATCTGGGTGATTTCGTGGAACGTCACATCGGCGAACCGATCGTGATTCTCGGCCACTCCCTCGGCACCATCCTCGCCCTCAAGGCGTATGCCACCTGGCCGCAGCACATCCGCGGTCTGCTTTTCGTCTGCGGCCTGCCCAAGGCGCGCGCGCCGATCCACGAGAAGCTCACCGCGCGCGCCGAGTCGATCGACCGCGATGGGATCGCGGGTTGGGGACCCAAGGTATCGCCCGGGGTATTCTCGGCAGCCTCCCTGCGCATGCATCCCGAGATCGTCGGCATGTTCGAGCGCCTGTTCGAAGAACAGGAACCCTCCTCCTACACCCGCTCTATCGAGGTGCTGCTTGCGGCCGATCTGAATGCCGTGGTGCCCACGGTGATGGTTCCCACCGCCGGCGTGTTCGGCGCAGAAGACCTGTACGCACCGCCCGATGCGGTTGCGGAATTCCTCGCTCGTCTGCCTCGCCCCTGCCGCGCGCTCACGCTTGAGGGCAGCGGCCACATGCCGTTCTTCGAAGAGCCGGAACGCTTTGCCGCCGCGGTGGACGCACATTTGCGTCATTTGCACACGCCTACCCCGGCGCATTGATTCCTGCGCGCCCCGGCAGCGTACCGGACAGCGGGTTATACCCCAACTCCATCTCTCGATCCAATTCGTACCTTCCTTGCGGGAACCGCATGAACAGGAAGCTCGGATAACGTGGTGCCTCGCGCCGTAAACGGATACGCTAGGGCGTGGAAGATCGCCTTGTGGACGTTGGCGATACCGGTGGTGCTGTGTGCGTTGCTGCTGCTGGCCCTTTCGGTGGGCGGTTGGTGGGTCGAGCGGGTGTATCTGGGCAAAGAGCAGCGATTCGACATTGAAAATCCGCGCGGTGCCACGAGCGCGCGGGCTTATGGCGCGCGGTTTCAGTGGCTGCGGATGAATTTCACCGCCGATTCGGTGTGGGTCCGTTCCCCGGCCCTCCGGGCGCGCACGGGAAAGACGGTGATCGCGATCGACTGGATCGGGGGCATTTTGGCCATGCGGCCCGCCGCCCGCTTCGATGCCGACAGCGCGTATTTGCGGATCCACTCCGACAGCGCCAACCACGACACCACACAGCTCGACTCCATCGCCTTACCTGATTTCGCAATTCCGCTCGCGGTACGCATTGGCATTCTCGGTGCACGCGTCGATGACGACTCCGGTTTGCTCGCGGAGGCCCACGGTCTTTCGGCGCGCACCCGCGGTGGAAAGGCGATACGGGCCCGCATCCAAAGCGCACAGACACGATGGACGGGCGACCTGACCTGGGGTGCCACGGCACGGGCCAATTGGTCGCAGGCCGACTCGGTGGATTTCCAGGCGGACGTTTGGCGCCGCGACACCTTACTCAAAAACGAGGACGGCTGGGACCGCTTGCGGTTCACCGGGCGCAACGCGAAACTGCCGTTGTGGAAAGGGCGCGACAGCCTCGCGCTCGACGTGCGGGACGCGGAACCGTATCTGCGCATGGTCCGCAAACTTCAGGCTCCGCAAACATTGTCCGCTTTACCGAAGGTGGGCGAGATCCACCTGCGGGCCGCCACGGTGATTCGGGATTCGCTGGAGTTCGCCCTGCGCTTCTCGGCCTCCACCGGCGCGCATCGCGTGTCACCCGACTTCGCCCTCAGTGCGCAATCCGTGACCCTCGACGCCGCATGGAATCGCGATCACGGGAACCTGGTACTGACCAGCCGAGGTGCGGAGGGTGAAGACGTTCTCCTGGAGGCAGACGGGCGCTGGCAGGCGAACCCCGCGGGCCGTAACTCCGTTCCGTTATGGGAGCGCGCCGCCGTTTCCCTGAAAGGACACGCGCAGGGATTGAAAGTGCGCGCGCGCGATACGCTCCGCACCGCCGACGCACGTATCGAAAAGGCGACGTGGAACGGGCACGACCTAACCTTGTTGGTGGTCACCGGTGACTCCTCGCGCGTGGAGGCGTCGGGATCACCGGGCACGGGGAACCGTGCGGGCAATGCCGGCGATGCACAGGGGAAGTTCGCGCTTCGCCTCAACCCCGAAGAACGCTGGCTCAAGGTTTTTTTAGGCGAAACGATTTCGTTCGGCTCCTTGGATGCGCACGGTGAATACGCGCACGAAAAGCTGACGGCGATGGTCGCCGCACAAGGTGTCACGGCCTACGGATTCAAACTCGACTCGGTGCGCAGTTATCACGAGTACGGGCCTTCCGGCTATACGCTCAAACCTTCGCGACTCTACGCCGACAGCTCGAAGCGCACGCTGTGGACGCTCTCGGGAACGGTCTCACCGGCCCCGCGCGGAAAAGGAACCGACCTCGCCTTCGCGCTTGAAAACACAAAGCTCGGCAAATTGACCTACGCGCTCACGGCCGACGGCACCATGACGGCCGCCGCGACGGCACTGGAAGCGACGGCTCTACCCTACCCCATGCTCGACACGCTCCCGATGCGCGAAGGCGTGCTCGACGGGTTTTTCGTCTGGAACCCGGCGCTGAAATCCGGGCGAACCGATCTGCGGGCGCGCGGCATTTACCGGCGTGAAAAGATCGAAGCCCGCGTAGCCGGCGCTTGGGACGCGCGGCGCATGGACCTGAAGAAAGCTTCGCTCTTATTTCGAAAGTCGGAGCTGAATGCTCAGGCCCGCCTTCGCCTCGACGGAAAACAGTTTTACGATCTCGCGAAGCTCAAACCGAACCAATACGAACGGGTGTCGGTGGAAACGCCGGGTTTCAATATCGCCGAGGCTCTTCAAATCTTCCAGACCGATCCGGCATTGTCGCGCGGATCGGTAAAGGGGGAATTGAATTATTCTGCGAAGCCCAGTACAGGAAACAAGGGGGGCTTCGGCGGCGCATTGTTGTTCGACGAGATCACCCCGACGGAAGGGCCCGGCGATGTGGTTCTCAAAAGCCTGCGACTGGAAGGCCTCGGCGACACCTTGCTCGTTTCAGCGCGCACCGAGTCGGCCACGGCGCCCGTCTTCAACGCTTCGCTGCGCTTTGCCGTCACGGGCGCTTTGGCCGACAGCCAGCACGTGCGCGCGGACATCGCCTCGAACGAGTTGCGGATCAATCTGGACGCAGTCACGCGGCGTTTTCAAACCTTGCGCGGCGCGCTGGGCGTCTCAGGCTCATTTAAACTGCCGGAAGGCTCCGGGTCCATCGATGGCATCAAGGCGGATCTGGAATTCAACGTGCCCTTTCCCGATCCGATGACGCGCGCCACGCTGACCACACGGGCTTTCGAGGGAACCTATGTATTGCCAGGGTTGACGCGCCAGCACTTTTCGCTCGACCCTTCTTTGCGGGAAGGTCTTTTCCGTGTGGCCCGTTTGACTGTTAAAAATGATCAGGGCCAATCGCTGACGGGAAACCTCGAATATTCCCTGCGCACGCAAAACCTCAAAGCGCACTTGGAAGGCGACCGCTTCGTGGCGCAATGGGGCGACGAAAACAAAGCTGACCTCCAGTCGCTGAGCGCGAACCTTACGCGGGATTCCGTGGCCATGCATCTGGAGGGCGCGTTCGCGCGGGGCACCTTCCGCTTTGCCGATCCACCCCTGCACGCCACAGGCACCTTGACCAACGTCAATTGGGGATACACGCTTCCGTCGCGCACGCGGCTGGCGAGCGACCGGCGCGATGAAAATCCGCCGGTGTTGCGGTTCTCGGGAAACCTCAGCGAATCATTCATACGGTACCGGTTGAAAAGCCTGGCCGACATTCAACGTCTGTTCCGCAAGGATTCCCGAAGAGGCGGCCGCAATGCTTTGAAGCTGAACTTGCGACTGCAGACCTTGGGCAACCAGAACCGCATCGACTCCGATATCTTGCGGCTGACCTGGGTTGGCAACCTCTCGGTCAAGGGCGTGCATCCCTACACCTTGTTCGACGGCCGCGTAAACGCCATCGACGGCGGCTTCGGCCTCGACCGGCAAGCCTATGACGTCACGCGTCTCGAAGTCAAATGGTTGAATACCTCGATGGAAGAAGGGGCGCTCAATTTCGAGGCGCATAAAAATCTCGCCTCCACCTGCCGGCCCGCCGAAAGCAGCGCCACCGATTCCTGCACGGTGATCACGCGGCTCGGCGGAACGCTCGAGGAAATGCAGTTCTCCTACGACAGTGATTGCGGCGGCGCCTTCGGTGCGGGCGCCAGCGTGGCCGCCATCCTCTATTCGGTGCAACGGGGTTGTTACGACCCGGCCTTCTCCAACGGCGACGGTCGCGGATATGGCGAAAAAGCGCTCACCCTGTTGGAACCGACTCTGAACCGTTTTCTCTCAAGCAAGGCGGGGCGCTATACCGGCGCATGGATCGAGAATCTCGAGATCACCGGTTTGGGCGCGCTTTCGGGTGAACAACAAGCCAGCGACACGCTGGGCCAACCGCTGAGCATCGGCCTCACCAGCCGCGAGTACATGCGGCTTCGCCTCAAAATACGTTCGGGTTACCACACCTCTTCGCAGGATCTGTCCAACCCGTGGGAGCATATGCTGGCGCTGGAATGGCGCCCTCCCATGCGGCTGGTGATCCGGGATTCGCTGTGGCTGCAACGCTTCGACGACCATCTCCGCGCCGTGGCCTCCGTACGCACCTTGCCGGTGCGCACCAGCACGCCGGACGAAGACGTCGTGGAAAAGAAAATCGGACTGAACTACAGCTATCCGTTCTGGGGCGAGTGGTGGAGCAAGAGAAAGAAATGATGTCGGCACGCCTCACATTCTTCGTGATTTTAGGAATCGCGGTCGCAGCCTTTGCCGACGGCATCAACATCGACCTTTCCGGGAACAAATCGTTCAACACCTTCACGCTGCATAACCTGCTCCCTGAAGAACCCGAGAAATTGAAGAACGACGAAGTTGACTATTGGGCTGGCGAAGCGGCCTGGCAGTTGGAGCGTTTTTACCGCGAGCAAGGTTACTTCTTGGTGAAGGTGGAGGCCGACTCCAAAAGACCGGATCCGGAGAAGAAGGAGTGGAAGGTTCTGTTGAAAATCGAGGAGGGCAAACGCTACCGGTTCCGGAGCGTGCGCGTGGTGGTCGGCGCAGATTCCTCGGGACCACGGGTTCCCGCCGGAGAATTGTCGGCGAAGCCCGATCGACCTTACCTTGAGGAATCGGTCACCCTCGATGTGCGGCAACTGACGCGGGCCTACGGTAATGCGGGTTTCGTGCATGCCGACGTCAAGGAAGAGGTGGTGCTGCTGGATTCGCTGGCGATGGCGGACGTGACCTATCACGTACAGGCGGGAAGAGCCTCCGTCTTCGACACGCTGCGGCTCAATATTCTACGCTCGGGCGCGGCCGACTCGCTCGAGGGCCTGACGCGCGCCGGCATTCTGCGCGGGCTCGTACCCTACCGCCGGGGCGACACGGTGCGCGTGGACGTGACGGACCGCGTCATCGAGAAACTGCAATCCACAGGGCAATATCATTCGGTGCGCATCGAGGAATCGGTGGACGCGCAGGAAAATCCGACCGGTACGTTGACGTTGACCGTGGAAGAGAAGATTCCCGGTCGCATCAATTCTTCGGTCTTCTACGAAACCCAATACGGCTTCGGCGTTTCGACGGACGTATCTCACTCCAATGTGGCGGGCAGCCTGAAGGAAGTCCGCCTCGGCGCGGGCGTGGCGCAAAACAAACAGAACATGGCCTTGGGCTACGGGTCGCCGCTGACCTTCGGGCATTTGCTGCGCTTCGACGACGATATGGTCGTGGAGTGGTTCCAGGACAAGCTGCCGGATGCGCCGATGTTCGGTGGAGATTTCCGCGCCGCGAACCTCGCGAGCCTGTCGCGCACGTTTTCGTTCTGGTTGCGCTGGGTGGGAGGGACCGAGCTGGAGTACCGGAGCCGCGTGGTTTCGGATTCGTTGGGGAATCTGGATCGCGAACGCGGCGGCATTCTCAATTACACCAACACCGCATTCGCTTCCTTTCTCGACCAACCTCTGAATCCCGGGCGCGGCACGCGCTTCGCGCTGACCTGGGGCAACGGCGGCCCGGTATACGAGGCGGGCGCATTCCGATTTTTCAGCCGGCGTCACAATTGGCTCGAGGCGAAATCCGCGGCGTATTACTTCCTCCCTCCGTGGCACCAGTTCAAGACCGCTGTGCGACTCGATGGAGGCCGCTTCTTCGGCGCGGGCGGACAAAACGCGGATCGGTTTTTTCTCGGTGGCCCTCGCAGCGTGCGCAGCTACGGATTCCACCAACTCTGTCCGGACGCAGAGGCTCCTCCCGAAGGCTCCTGTCCCCTGTTGGACCAAAATCTGGAGCCCGCTTATTTTCTGGCCTCTGGTGAATTGCGTCTAAGCCTCTTCGATTTCGATTACGTGAGTCCGCGCAATTTCGCCCGGCACTTCAAGCCGATCGAATTCGTTCCCTTCGTCGATTATGGTAAGGTCTGGAACCTGCGCGGCGATGAGAACGCAAGCCTGTCGGAACGCTTCGTCACTTCAGGTTACGGTCAAGGCATCGCCTACGGCGGAGGACTGCGTTATCCACTATTCGGTATTTTCAATTTCCGACTCGACCTGGCTTGGGGACGCCCCGGACCGGGCAGATTCTTCGGTCTTTCCGGGGACAGCTGGCCCGACCAATGGTTGGTGGATTTGGCGCAGGCGTTCTGAGCCCGGGGTCATCACCCCATGCGCGGCATCGGTCGCCGCAAGTATCGTAGGGGTTCGCTCAAGCCACCCGGTTCCGCCGAACCTCCTGTGTTTCCCGAAAGACCGAACCCATGAAAAAGATTATTTTCGGAATTCTCGTCGTGCTCGCCGTTTCCGCTGCCGCCGTCACGCTCATCGCCTGTGGCAAACGAGGTGAGGCAGAAAAAGCAGGTGAAAAAGTGGATGAGGCCGTCGATAAGTCCAAGGACGTGTTCGAAAAAGACAGCCCGATGGAGGCCCCGGCGGACGGCCACCTTCAGCGCGCCGGTGAAAAGATCGACGCCAAGGTCGATCGCAAGATCGACGAGGCGATCGACAAGGCTATCGGCAAGTAATCGGGATTAAATAAAAAGCGGAGGAACGGATATTGTCCGCTCCTCCGCTCGATTACTGCAACTTGCGTTAGAAGTTGAACGTCGGCATGAAGTAGAAGAAGTACGCCGGAGACGTATTTTGGGCGGCCGAGGTGAGCTTGGCCACCGCTCCGGCGAGCTTGTAGGCGCCGTCGCCGGGAAGGAACATGCCCGCGCCGATCACGATGTTCGATTTGGGATAGAGACCGAGATGCAATTCCGCATCGACTTCCTGACCATACGGCTTGTCGGCGTTGGAGGGCGCGTTCTGCGGCGTGAAGTAATGGTACTGGCCTTTGAACGAAGCCGTACGCGTCTCGCCCTTCCACACCAGCGCATCCACGTCGGCGCGATAGTCCACCACACCGTAGCGCGGATTGGCGACGAAGTAATCCATCCAACCGAAATAGGCGTGGGAGAAGTAGAAGTTCGCGCGGTAGGTGTTATAGTCGTGATCGGTCTGGTCGTCGTCGCCGCTCATGGCGTCCACGCCCACGTTGGCCTTGAGTTTCGGAAGCACGATGCCGGCGCGCACGGCAAGCTGCCACGCTGCCACGTCGCGGCTGACCTTGTGGTGCATCTTGCCAGTCTGGTAGAGGAATTCTTCCTCGAAGGCGAAGATGTTGAACTTGCCGAGAACGCGTTCGCTGGCTGTCACGAGATCGTAGCGAGTGGAGCTGTCACCGCTGTACACGGTCAGCAAACGGCTCTGGTCGTGGAATAATCCGGCCTCCGCCGTGAGCATGTCGTTGATCTTGCGGTTGTAATAAATGCCCGAGAGCAACAGGCGGTCTTCGGTGGCGGGTTTGGTCTGCGCCGTGCCCGTGGTCGAATTCGTGCTGTCGGCAACCAGGTAGGAGAAGGCCGTCAGGTCGCCCGACTCCATGCTCCAGTTGGCGGATACACCGTCAAAGGCGCGCGAGTACGGGGCCCATTCTAGCGTAGACAGAAAACGTCCGCCGCCGAGCTGCATCTTCTGGCGTCCGAGCACCGTTTTGATCGGGCCCTCCTGCACGGCAACATAGCCTTGCAAAAGATCGAGGCCCTTCAGGTTTCCCGTGGAAGCCGTATGGGGTGCGGCTGCGGAACCGGGTTCGGTTCCGAATACGCGCGTGTCCTGAAATTCCACCTTGATCTCCACGTTGAGCGACGGCGTGGCCACGAAGCCGAGGCGCGTGCGCACATGCGTGCTGAGCAGGGATTTGTTCGCACTGGTGTCGGAAAGGGCCTTGTGATCGAGCTCGGTGCGCGGGCGCACCTGGCCGAAGAAGGCCGGTTGCGGTACGGTGTAGGGCGATCCTTCGGGTGGGGTCGCATGCGCGGCGGCAGCCAACAGGGCGGTGCCGAGAGCCGCGCGGATCAGGAGCGGGGTTCGGGTGAATGGGGTTTTCATGGTTTCTCTCCTTGGGTGGTGGGCGGGGGGGGGGTGGCTTTTCTATGGATAATTTAGTCTATTAAGATTCATGTCCGTGAGAGCTTGGTTCGCGGTCGTTTCTCCTCGGTCGACATGGCTTCTCCCTGTGCGGCGGAGGAACCCGCCACTGTGGGGTCGATCCGCTTGATGCGGAAGTCGACCTTAATGGTTTCTAGATGGCTTAGGCGGCGGTCTGGTGGGCATGTCCGGTTGAGATCAGGTAATGCACAAGGCGCTTGCGCAGCGCGATATAATCGGGGTTTTCCAGCATGCTCTCGCGCGTGCGGGGCCGCGGAATGTTGATTTTAACGTCTTCCGCGATGGTGGCGCGCGGTCCATTGCTCATCAGCAGCACGCGGTCGGAGAGGAAGATCGCCTCGTCCACGTCGTGCGTGATCATGATGACGGTTTTACGCGAGGTTTCCCAAATGCGGTTGAGTTCGTCCTGCATGCTGCCGCGCGTGAGCGCATCGAGCGCGCCGAACGGTTCGTCGAGCAACAGCACGTCGGGGTCGGCCGGATAGGCGTAGACCGCCTTGCTTACGCCCCCATGTACGCTTAGGTCCGCCTGACCGTCCCCTTCCATTCCCTATGCGGTGATCCGAACCGGCCCGGAACGGGCGGATTTGAAAATCCCCTTAAGAACTTTCCTGCCGTTCCAAATCACCGGCCTTGGCATTCCGGTATTGACCGAGATGATTTTCATCGCAGCATCTCCCCTTGATTGGTGCACTCAGATGGGAATTCAAGCAAATTCCATGCGTGATATACGGCAGAAACCTGGAAATCACGCTTCCGCAAGGCCTCGACCAAATTCCTAACTTCCGTTTATGACCGCACGTTATTTCCAATTCGAATCCGATTTTGTCGAGTCCCTCCGGTGCGTTCCCATGACCGTACGTTATAAGCTCGACCTCGCCGGCATCAAACTCAAGTTGAACGAATGGTCCAAGCTCGACCCGGCCGAACGCGCATATCTCGCGGAGATGCCCTACATCAATCGCGCCGAGATCCAGGCTTTCCGGAACATGCTGTCGATTTTGGTGCGCATCAATTGTGGTGTCATGCCCACCTTGATGGAACCCGTAAAGCCCGACTGGGGCGGTGCCGAAGTTCCGGATCAAGTGGCCGAGAAGGCCGTGACGCTGGGAGCGGCAGTGTCCCCCGATTCCTGGCTCGGCCTAGGAGAGCTCGAGCGTTTCGCTCTCATGAAACTCAGCCGGCCCGGGCATGAGGGCAAAAACTTCCTTCCCGCACTCGAAGAGTTCGGCGTGACCCACGGCGGCGAGTAACCGCGGAATAGAATAGGTCGTTCATGGGCGACTCTTGCGACGACGTTTGTGCCGCTCCTGCGGCCTCAGCCTGTATGCGGTTTCGCGCGGCCCGGAAGTCAAAGCCAACGTCTCCTATTTCAAAGGGCTTCTGATTCTTCTCGCTGCCGTTGCCGTCACCGTGCAGGTGCTGTATAAGATTCTGGAACCGCAGACGCCCGTATTCGAACAAATGGGAGCCATGAGTGTGCTCGGCCTGGTGGCGAATTTCGCCTGCCTTTTGATTCTTTGGAAACACCGAGACGAAGACATCAACATGGCCTCGGTGTGGGAATGCTCGCGCAATGACGTACTCGAAAACATCGCCGTACTGTTTGCAGCTACGGGCGTTTGGCTCACGCGCTCGCAATGGCCTGAAACGGCAATTGCCCTGATGCTGGTCGTGATCTTGTACCGATCCGCATTCCGGATTCTCCGCCGAAGCCGGACTGCGATGCGCTCAGCGCGTTGAGAGATCGCGGTAGCGCTTCAGCACGATCAGGTAAATGCCGGGAGTCATCGGCTTCCCGCCTGCATCCGTACCATTCCACACAGCGGCATGCTCTCCTGCTCCCAGCTGTGCCTGCAGAAGTTGCGCATGATGACGACCTTGCGGATCGTATACAGACACGTCAACGCGCGCTTCTTTTTCCAACGCGAACCGATACACCACCTCTTCGCCGCCCAGCGCGCCCGAAAGCAAGAAGGGTGCGTAATCCTTCGCCTTCCCGACACCACGCGGCAAGACGCGTGTATCGATCCCGACGGGCGTATTGTCGGCGAAGCAATAGAAGAACCCGGATCCGCCACCGGCTTCCACATTGGCCTGTGAACAGCCACTTGTCACGTGCGCCTGATTCCAGGAGTTGGCGATCATGTTCCCAGAAATGCCCGATCGATTGTGGTGCCCCACGATGGTCCGCGCAGGCAAACCTGATGCGCTGCTCGTCCAACCCGCACACGTGCTGTCCAACCCGGCGGCAGGGGCTATACCGTTGAAACGAGATCCCGTCATCATGTCGTGCTTGCCCGAAGCGACCGTCGCACCGCGATGAGTCAAGCCCTTTGCCGCGGTGATCGTGGATACGTTCGCGGTATCGTGCAGCGCATTCAGGTCAGCAGCGACCAGGACCTTGTTCACATTGAACCAGGGCCCGGTTCCAATCCGGTCCCGCGCATTCACGGCGGGATTGCCCCCACTCGCTTGTACACTCAGGTATGCGTGCCACACCTTGCCGCCGGCACCCACAGAATCCGCCAACTGCTGACAATGCGCGTCTGCTCCGGATAGTCCACCAAGGTTGCCGCCTGTCAGCAGGCTTCGGCCGGTGATGAAAAAACTAGGCGAGGAATCAACCGTTTGGGCCCGAAGGGAAACCACGCTTCCGATCAGGATTGCCCCAACCACCGATAACCGACCAATAAATTTCCCCATGCATCCCACGGATCGAACGAAAGCCATGAAAACCATATGCCCACCTTCCACTCCGCCCCACGTTAAAGGTATTCCAGAATGGTTGGTCGAGGTACCGGATTCGACATTCCTTAGTTGGGTACGCGTCGGTAAGCGCACCTTCACCGCAGACCATACCCGCTCTCCGCTGGAGCCCCCCCCCGCGCAGGCGGGGGGCGGACATTGGGCTGGTTCCATTAGCCCTCAGCATCAAACTCTTTAAAACAAAAAATCCCCACCCGGATAACCGGATGGGGCAAACAAAAAACGCCTCCCGGAGGAACCGGAAGGCGTTTTGCCGTCT
>CANIEU010000018.1 GCA_947466585.1 Fibrobacterota bacterium | reverse complement strand
TCGCTATTCGCCGCAGCGAATTCCGGATCATCGGCGAGTACCCATAGCGGAAATTCGTCCAGCGCGGCGAGTAGTCCTCCGGCATCGGCAAGGCGCTCCGTAAGCTGTTCCATCTGATGCGCCAGCGTCGCAGAATCCGCATCGGCATAAGAGGCTCCGCCAAACACCAGCACGCCCGGCATGGCCACACGCGGCTTGGACCAGAAATCAGGCCAGAGGTCGAGCAAGGCCGTGAGGATTTCATCGGCGAGTTCGCGGCGCGGAGAGCCCGAAACGGCGAGCATCAGTTTGGAGCCTTCATTGATCGCGCCGCCCGTGTAGTCGAGAGTGTCCATCGTCGTACGCGTCACGAAATGCAGGGACGATTCCCACGAGACTCGCCGCAGAACATGGTCGAAGAAATCACCGACCTTACGAATGTTCAAGCCCGGATTGTCTTCATAAGCCGCGATGAAGAGATACTTCGCCAGCGACATCTGCCCGTAGCCGAGCATCGCATGCCCGATGGTATGCAGCTCGCGCGGCTTCCTCGGCAAGAAGGGTGCGTAGCGATCGTCCGCAATGGCGAGCAGCAGCGGATGCACGCCTGCGGCCTCCACCGCATGCACCGCGCGCAAACCGGGTATCTCTTGCGACAGCGCGCCGTCGGCGATTTCGTGAATGAGCGCGGCCAATTGGGCGTCTTCTTGCGGCGGACGTCCGACCACCGTAAAGGGCCAGATGGCATTTCTGCGGTGATAGACCTTGTCGATCGTGAGTACGGGAAAATCGTGCGCGAGGCTGTAGTAGCCGATATGATCGCCGAAGGGCCCCTCCGGTTTGAGAACTCCCGGCTCGATCGTTCCGGTGATGCAAAAGTCCGCGTCGGCCGATAGGAGATGTCCGTCACGATAAGCATATCGAAACGATCGCCCTGCGAGTACGCCGGCGAACAGTACTTCGGGTAATCCTTCAGGCAGCGGCATGATGGCCGCCAGCGTATGCGCAGGAGGCCCGCCGACGAAAATACTGACCTTAAGTTTCTCGTTCCGGCGCAGCGCCGCATGATGATGCACGCCGATACCGCGATGAATCTGGTAATGCATGCCCGCTTCGCCGGCGAAGCCCTTATTTGGTGGCACGTATTCTCCGCCCGAAAGCTGGATGCGATACATGCCGAGATTCGACTTCCAGATTCCTGGTGATTCCGGATGCTCGGTGTAAACCTGCGGCCAGGTGACGAACGCACCGCCATCCTTCGGCCAACATTGGATTTGCGGAAGGAGGGAGAGTCGAGTTTCATGCGCAGACACGGCGGGATTGAGGACTTTCAATGGCAGACCCGTGCGCGCCCCCCAGCCTGCCGCGAGCGATTCGAAAGGGTGGCGCAACACACGCGCGGGATCGGCCTTGATGCGAACCAATGCCTGTGCGCGTTTGATGCCGTCGCCCAGCAAGAATAGAGTGCGTTCGCGCGTGCCGAACAAATTGGAAACGGCGGGAAAGGGCGAGCCTTTCACGCGCTCGAAATACAACGCCGGCCCGCCGGCATCATAGACCCGGCGGTGGATCTCCGCCATCTCGAGATGGGGATCGACCTCCTCCGTCACGCGTCGCAGCCAACCCTTGCGTTCAAGGGCATCTACGGCGGCGCGGAGGGACGGAAAATCCATCAAGGAACCGAGGAGGCGAGGTGGACGTTAGTCCGTGATCATGGCGTCGGCTTCGATCTCGACCTGCATGGCCGGATCGATGAGCTTGCTCACCTCGACCATCGCCATGGCGGGGCGGATCTCGCCGAAGATTTCGCCGTGCGCACGGCCGATGGCCTCCCACTGCGAAATGTCGGTCACGAAAATACGCGTCCGCACCACATTTTCGGCAGTGGCACCGGCCTTGGCGAGACCGGCCAAAATGTTTTGCAGCGCCTGGCGCGTCTGCGCACCCGCATCGGCGGCGAACTTGCCCTCGGCATCGGCACCGGTAGTGCCGGCCACGAAGATCGTGTTGCCGACCTTCACCGCACGGGAGTAACCGAGGATCGGCTCCCACTTCGAGCCGGTGGAAATGTTCTCGCGCTTGATCGTGCCCAAAACGGCCTCCTGATGAAAAAATGGGGGGGGGTGAGCCGAAAAGATAGCAGGGAGAGGTGCGTTTACAGTGAACATTTGACGGTTTACAGTACAAACGAAGAAGCGGGTGTCCCGGGGGCATTGGTCCTGGACACCCCGGATTCCAAAAAAAGAGGGGGCTGGAAACATTTTTCCGGGCGATTACAGTAGAGTGTAAACTGGTCACTTCCGCCTGATTTTGTACCTTACCCCGCCTCACCCGGCGGGATTTCCCGCTGAAATCAACCCGGCGGGATACCCCGCCCAAAATGAACCCGGCGGGATACCCCGCCGATATCCGGAGAATTCATGAAAACGACTGTGCGCCTTCTGGGCATCGGCTTGGCGGGTCTCCTTCTGATCGCCTGCAACGGCAAAGGAAACGCGAAATTGGAAACGCAAAAAGACAAGGTCAGCTACATCATCGGTCAGAACATCGGCCGCAGCTTCAAGCAGCAGGGTCTGGATGGCGACGTGGTCGATCTCGCAAAACTCCAAGCCGGCATCGAAGACGTGCTCAAGGGTGCCGAGTCGAAACTGACCGAAGCCCAAATGGCCGAAATCATGGCGACCTTTCAGCAGGACATGATGAAGCGCGCCGACTCCACGAACAAGGCCAAGGGTGCCTCCAACAAGAAGCTCGGCGAAGAATTCCTCGCCAAGAACGCGAAGGAAGCCGGCGTGGTCACGTTGCCGAGCGGCCTGCAGTACAAGGTGCTGAAAGCCGGCACCGGCGAGAAGCCCGTGCTCACCAGCATGGTTTCGGTGCACTACCGCGGCACACTGATCGACGGCAAGGAGTTCGATAGCTCCATCAAGCGCGGCCAGCCCGCCACCTTCCCCGTCAACGGCGTGATCGCCGGCTGGACCGAGGCGCTGCAGCTCATGCCCATCGGTTCGAAATGGATGCTCTACGTCCCCTCGAACCTCGCCTACGGCGAACAGGCCGCCGGCCCCGACATCGGACCCAGCTCCACGCTGATATTCGAAGTCGAGCTGATTTCGATCAACAAGTAAAAGGATTTTTCGAGGCACGGTTTACCGTGCACGAAAAACACCACCAAAAAAGCCCTGCGGGAATCCGCGGGGCTTTTTTGTTTCTTCGACGACTTTTTCGGGAATCATTTTTTCTTCAGCAAAAGCTCCGCGACCACAGGCGTGTACTTCTTCCGCACCCAGGCCTCGTCGGGAGCTGCCACGCCCGCTTCGAGCAAACGTAGGTCTCCGTCGAGAGCATACAGGTACGGATACCACTCCCGCTGTAGCGGCGACTTCCAATCCCAGATCAGCGGCTTCAGTGCCGCGCGGTAGGCTTTGACCTCCGCCTGCACCTGCGCCAGACTCATCGATTTGGCATCGAGCCGCAAAAAGGGCGAAGAGAGTAGCGGCGCGATCACAAAAAACTCGCGGGGAATCGCCGCATCTCGAACAGCCTTCTTCCAACCCGCCGCAGCGGACTGACCCCGCAGAAAACCGCCCAACACATCCAGTAAAAACAAGTCGGTGTGATACAATCCGGTCGGGTTGATCAGCATTCCACCCGTAAGGCCGCGCAACGAAGCGGGACGATCGGCGAAGGGGCCGAGAAAGATTTTTCCGGGGCAATAATCATTGGCGTACAAGTTGTCCCAGATCACCGGCCGCACGCCCGTGATGCGGCGCAGCGAAGCGAGATCGGAGGCGCGGTAGTCGGGTGAAACGATGGCGCGTCCGGTCCACATCAACTCGATACCGGGTTCGAGAAACTCCGCGAGATCTTCGAGGTAGGCGCTGTGCGCCAAGCCCTCGGGCGCGAAGAAATCACTATACACCGTGGGGCAAAACCACAAACGCTTCAATCCGCGCGCGCGCAAAAGCGGCCAAAGCTTTTGGAGCATCAGGCCGTGCGCCTCGCCCAGAGAACGGAAGGCGTTGCGGTCGGCATCGGGCAACTCCACCGGAATATCGTCCATGAGCAAGGCGGCTTCACGGCAGCCCAGGTCGGTGAGCGAGGTCAGCTTGCGCACGAGGGTGACGAAGTCTTCGCTCTTGTGATACCGGTAGGATTGCCCCGGCGCAATTCCGGGGACAACCGTGACGCTGAGAACTTTTGATTTCGCGACGAAATTCCGGAACACCCTCTTCCACGCGGCGGGATAGGGTTTGCGCCACTCGCGCCGATGGTAAAGGTCTTCCTTGGGCGCGTAGAGATAATGCCCCGCCCCGATGGCACGGAGCTTTTGAGAGATGCCGAGGCGTTCCTCGAACGTGAGCAAGCGACCGTAATAACCTTCGATGTAACCGGAGAGGTAAGCGGATTTCGAAGTTGATTTCAGATCGGAACTCATCGGCGTCCGCCCTGCGTTCGGGTCTTTTTCCGAACCGTACTGCCGGGCTTTGCACGGATCGTAGGCGCGGGTCGATTGACAGACTCGGATTTCTCCAGCGACTTTAGTCCCAAATGGTAGCCACCTGCCACATCGAGGTTGATCCCCGTCACATAACGCGCGGTGTCGCCCACCAGGTACTCGACCGCATCGGCAACATCGTCCACTTCGCCGAGCACGCCGAGGGGCACGAAGTCGGCGGGCCGCGCGGGCAGCTCCACGCTGTTGGAAAGAATGCCGGGGGAAACCATGTTGACCCGCACGCCGCGCGGCCCCAGCGCCTGCGCCAACGACTTGGTCAAGATCAGCAGACCCGTCTTTGATATCAGGTAGGCGGTGTTGTGGGTGGATGCCGTCAGATTGTCCACGCCGGCATAGCCGATGTGCACGATATTCGCGCCCCGCGAAAACAGGGGTAAAAGAGCCTGAGTGAGGCGGAAACACCCGGTCAGGTTGGCGCGCAACAAACCGTCGAAATCATCGGCGTCGAAAGTCAAAAGCGGACCGACCTTGTACACGCCCACGTTGTGGACGAGCACGTCGAGTTGCCGGGTCTTGGCCCGCACCGCGCGGGAGATGGCGGTCACGTCGGCAGCCTTGGCGAGATCGCCCGCGACCAAGGCGCCGTCGCCGCCCGCCGCACGAATGAGCTTCAGCACCGCTTCGGCCGCGCGTTTGGAGCCGCGATAGTGGACGAAGGTGAAGTGACCCGAGGCGGCGAGGCGCAAGGCGATGGCGCGCCCGAGACGCCGGGCGGAGCCGGTGACTAATGCAAATTTTTCAAAATTTTGAGCGCTACGGGCGGACGTCATGCGCGCTCCAATTCGACGGTCACCACCGCACCTTGGGCATGCGCCACGGCGGCGGGTTTACGGATCACCAGCCGAACGCTCTGCAGCACGGGGTGCCGGTCGAGAATGCGGGCGCAGGCCCGCTGCGCCAACGTCTCGATGATTTGGAAACGCTCGACGCGCACGTACTCGGTGAGGTCGGCGGCCACATCGGTGTAGTCGACCGTATCGGCAAGATGATCGGAGGCGGTCACACGTGCGAAATCGAATTCCATGTCGACGTCCACGAACAAATCCTGTTCGCGTTTCCTCTCGTCGGGATACACCCCCACGATGCACGAAATCCTCAACTCGCGAATGCTCAGCGTGCCCACACCGTCTCCCCTCTCCGCTTTTGCGCGGCGATGTTTTCAACCAAGGCGCGCGTCGGCCCGTTCAGCGGAAGTTCCGGGGCGATTTCCGGCGATAGCCAGCGCCACTCTTCCGCTTCGTCATTTAGCGTCACCACGGGTTTCACACCCGTGACATCCGCAACATAGTTGATCAATATGAAGTGTTTAGGCGCGTGGAACTCGGGATGCTCGATGGCCTCCTGCACCATGACCATACGGGGATTTTCGGCCCGTAAGCCCGTTTCTTCACGGATCTCGCGCAGAAAGGCGGCCTCGAGCGACTCTCCGTATTCCACCTTTCCGCCGGGAATCCCCCAGAGGTTGGACCACTTGTGGGTGCGCACCAGCAGCACGTTGCCCGCCGCATCGCGCAGCAAGCCGCCCACGGTCGTGAGGGGATATTGAGTCATGGGGGGAAAGTTAGTACGTAGACGGTAGTAGGTAGACGGCAGATAAAACGAAAGAATCCCGGCGTTTCGCCGAGCCCAGAATGGTAACGATCTTATCCTTTCCTGAATCTGAGTATCCACCTTCTCAGACTACCGTCTACCTACTACCGTCTACCGTCTCTTTGTAACTTCCTGCGGATGTTCGTAAAGCGCCACGCCGTACCCGTCCTGCACTCCGCGACGATTGTTTTGGCGGCGTTTGTTCTGGCTGCGCTTTCCGCAGCAGATTCGGCGCACGCTCTCGAACAGGCCGCCGGCGTAAATCTCACTGCCAGCGAAGGATTCGGAGCCCGCCATCAGGGCACGGCCTTGACCCGAGCCGGGTTCGGACAGGGCGCCGACGCGGTCGTGAACGCGCCTGCCTCCATGAACGACGTCAATGACTTCACTTTTACCACGGCGCATGCCGAGAAATTCGGATCGGCACGCTTCGACAACGCGGCGTTGCTGGTACCCATGGAGGCCCGCACCACCTTGGGGTTCGGACTCGCTCGTTATGCGGTCAGCGGCGTCGAAAACCGTGCTGCCACCGTGGGGCAACCGACCTCCGACCCCGACGGTTTGTTCACCACCTCCGACTGGATGATAACCGGTGCCGTGGCCCGTAGATTCGGTTCGGGACCTTCGGTGTTCGACGTCGGCGGCTCCGTGCATTTGTTGCAACGCCATCTCGACCAGAACGGCATGGGAATCCGCGGCGACGCCATGCTCCAGTGCACGCATGACGGCCGGGTTCGTGCGGGCACATTCATTCGCGGATTGATCCCTTCCTCGGCGGCCTGGAGCGAGGGGCATACGGAATACGAAGTCCCGGAAGCGGTGCTGTTTGTTGCCTTGCGGAAACCGGTCCCTTACTTTTACGGCACGCTCGAAACCGGATTCGAGACCCCGGGAATTTTACAGCCCGGCGCTCGGTCCGCTTCGCACCTCGAAGGAGATCGCGGTATCACCGACCCCGTCTCGGTCCTCAAAACCTCCAAGGTGGGGGCCGAGTTCAATTTCGATTTCGGCCTGAGCTTGCGGGCAGGTTTCGACGAAATCGCTCCGTCGGCCCTGACCTCCTCGGTGCGCCTCGGCATGGGGTACAACTGGCGCCATATCGTGGCCATCGACTATGCCTTCGCCGCCCACCCCTACCTCGACGAAAGTCACCGGGTGGCGCTGCGGTTCACCCCGGCCTTTGCCGGGTTCGAGGGACGCAACTACCGCCCGCGCGACCCCGTTACCGTGCAGCCGGAAAAACTGCGCCCGGTTTACCCTTCCCCCAGCGTTCCCGCGAAGGCCGAACGCTCCGTCACGCCTTCGGTCCCACCCTCCGCTGCCGCCGAACCCGCAGCGGAAACCAAGCTGCAAACGGACTCGAAGCCGACGGAAGTGGCCCCGCCTCCCGCACCGAACGGTCCAAAGGCCACCCAACCGGGTCCTCAAGAGGAAGAACTCGAAGAGGGAGAAATCCTCGAAAAACAGTGATGGGATTTTGGTGTCGCCGGGGTCACCGGTGCCGCAAACCCCGCATATTGCATCTATTTTTCATACGTGAAGCCAACCCACGCCGATTTTCGCCCCGGGAAGCGCCCCCGCTTCGTACCCTCCGGAAAACCCCGGCGCAAACTTCCGCTCATCCGGATTGCACTCCTGATCGGAGTGGGGTTGCTGGTGTACGCGCGCTTCGATGACTATTGGCCACACCTCCGCAAAGCCGCTACCGCCGTGGCACCCTGGTCGGGAAAAACGGCGCCGGCCCCGGCACACTCCGGCGCGCTCGAACCGGTGTGGGCCCGCGATTCCAGCCGTGTCACACTGGCCTGTGCCGCCGGTCTAGAGAACGATTGCTGCGCCGCCCTCGAATCCTTGGACCAAGGGTTGTGCGGTGAGACTCAGGCGCTGCTCGCCAAGGCCCGTTGGAAGCAACGGATCTCGCACTCACATGCGCCTGCAGGCAAGGAGGCCTTGTTGCTCGAGGCCCGCGCCATCGTTTCCGATCTCGGCGACTGGGGGTTGGAACTTTCTGGCCTGCGCGGCAACGACGATGCGGGCGTCTACCTCTTCCGCCGCGCCGCCGGTATCTCCACTTGGTGCGATGCCGCACGCGGATGCCTGCGCGATCCGCTACCCCGCACGCCGCTCGCGCAAGGCCACCTTCAGGAAGACGCCGAAGAGGCGCGGCACGGCGGTATGAACGGACACTGGGTTTCGGGAGTGCGTCAGGTGCTGGCAGTTTTACCCGGCCATGTGGTGTCCGTCGATTCGACCCCGTCCGGAGTCACGGTGACCGTGTACCACGGTCGTGAGATCTACGCAGAGTACGGGCCGCTCGAACCGGCACACGGGGTACGCAGCGGCGCGCCTGTGAAGGCCGGATCGCATCTCGGCGATGTGCTTGCAAGCGCGGCGGGGACGGAGGGCAACGTCCTCACGGTACGCATCGTGCAAGCCGGGCAGTCCCGCGACCCTGCCATGTTTTGGGGTATCCAGGCCGTACCGGTACCCGAGCCCGAATCGGTGGACGGTGAACAATTCTCCGGGGTTCCGTGATGGCGAAGGAGCTCGCGGGAACTTCTGGGTGGAAGGCAGCCTACGCCGCGCTCTACCATGACGGCGCTGTCGCATATCCACCCGCGTGCCTGCATTACGTGCTCGAAGTGGTCCGAAGTGCATCCCGCAACCGCGGCAACGCATTGACACCGGCCGACACTACCGAAGCCTTTCGCGAGGCCGTCCGCTGCGACTTCGGTCCGCTCTCTGATGCCGTATTCGCGGATTGGGAATTGCGCACCCCGAAAGATCTGGGCCTTGCAGTAGATTTACTGGGTCGTTCCGGTTGCCTGACGCTAGATTCAGAGGACGTCCCGGAGAACTTCGCGCTTGACGGGGTTTCCTTTTTGGAGAATGAACCATGAGTCGTTTCGTCCGCTTGCTGATCGCCGGCATCGCGGTATCCGTGACAGTGCTCGCTGCGGCGTGCCTGCTGACGGCATGCAACAAGGAAGGTTCCACCGTTGAACCCAGCCCCATGGTGCAAGAATACGGGACGGTGGACTCCCTTGTTTTTTGGCCTCCCACGCTGCATTACGCTCGCCCAAACGACTCGCTGACGTTGCGCGGGTTGGGCATTGGTCAAAGCTACGATTGCTCGGACAAGCTTTTGGACGGTGGGTGGAATTCCACTCAGGATACTACCGGAACCTATTTTTACCGACTCCGTACGCCTCTTTATCAGCAAGCGGACCCTCCCAACTGCCCGCTCATCCCAACCATCGACTCGCTCTTCAAGCGTGTGTTCTTCCCAAACTTGAACATTCAGCCGCCTGCGGGCACACGATTCTACCTACAAACACCAGGCCCCCGGAGCACGGATTCGCTGATGTTCGTCTCGGGCAAGGCGAGCATCTACAGCTTCACCCACGTCGTGGTCGAAGAGAGTCCCAGCTCGTCTTTCGGGCCATTCGTATTCAACGACTCCACCGCCTCCCATCCCCGGTGGATGGTGCGGTCCGATTCTCTGGCGATGTGCGAGATCCTGCAAACCGCCGTGTTCAAGCGCAGCGGAGACACCTTGCGCGTGCGCGTGCGCCGCATTCAGGCCGACGTGCTTCCCGATTCCGTTTTACCGGCCTGCGCCGGGCCGCATCGGGATTCCGTAGAGGTGGTTCGAGACCTCTACAAGTTCCCATGACCTTTCACGAATCGATCCGCATGTTTTCCGTTTCCAGGCACCCCGTTCGTCGGGGTTTTCTTTTGTTGCTGCCCCTCGTCGCGATTCTGTTTTTGAACGCCTGCACCACCGACTCGTGGCCCACGCGCACGCCGGCTGTGATCACCGATGCCGATGCCGATTCCCTCGTGTTCTGGCCGACGCGCGTTTATGCATTAGCGAACGACCCGCTCACAGTCGAAGTGTATGGGCTCAAACGGGTGTATGCCTGCGCGAAGATACAGTCCTTCTCGTGGACGCTTGCCGACTCCGCAGGCGCGACCTACCTCGGCATCCATTCGAGCATCACATTGCCCGCCGCGCCCAATTGCGGCCTCTCCACCGGACTCGACACCGTGCTCGACACCAACGCCACGGAGGCGGGCCGCATGTTTTACCTGCGCACCCCCGGCGGTAAAAAAACCGACTCCCTCTTCACCTTCGCAGGCAACGGTGTGAATGAGGGATTCCTGCATGCGCGTTCGGCAACCGATACCCTCGTCACACACGGACGCTATACCCTCCGTGACTCCACCGCAGGGTTCTCGCGACGCACTCTTTCGGCGACGCTCGAAGCCTGCGAGGTGATCCAGGCGGCCGTATTCCGCCATCTGCACGGCGGCGACACGTTGAGCATCTACGTCCGCACCCTGTACGCCACCCCGGCCCTCTCGCCATCGGTCCTTCCCGCCTGCTCCGGCACCCACACCGACACCGTATCGGTCGTCGCAAACCGCTATCAGTACCCTTGATCTACCTCGCCGATTGGCTCTTGACGGGAGAAGGGTCACCCGTCCGCAACGGTTGGATTCAGGTCGAGGGAAATCGCATCGTGGCCACCGGCTCCGCCTCGGGTCTCCCTGAAGGCGTACCCGTGCAACGCTTCGCAGGCTGCGCCCTGTTGCCCGGCCTCGTCAACGCGCATTGTCATCTCGAACTCACCACCTTGCAAGGCCGTCTCGACAGCGGCAATTCCTTTCCTGTGTGGGTGGAACAGTTGCGCGCCTACACCGCCGGCCTCGACAGCACCAGCTACCACCATGCGGCATACGAAGGCGTGCGCCAATTACTGGCGGGCGGTTGCACGACGGTGCTGGATGTCGGGAATACCGGTGACGCATTGCCCGTTCTGGCTGCGAGCCCGTTGCGCGCGTTCGCCTGCGTCGAAACCCTCGGATTAGACCCCGCGCTCGCCGAACCTCGTTTCGATGCGGCGCGATCCCGGATCGAAAGTCATCGAGGGGAAAAGGGGTTGCCCACCGATCGTTTCCGTCCCGGGATCGCGCCGCACGCGGCGTACTCGATGTCTCCGGAACTTTTGCGCCGCGTGCTCGATCACCAGAAAAGTTTGGGACTCCCGGTGACGATCCACGCCGCTGAAAGTCGCGAAGAGGCGGAAATGTTCGCATCAGGAACCGGGCCGTTGGCGGACTATTGCCGCCGTATTTACCCCGACGCTCCGCGCCATCACGGCACCTCACCGGTGCGGTGGCTCGAGGCCAACGGGCTGTTTCCGGACGGGTTGATCCTCGTACATGGAAACATATTGGACGAAGCTGATATGGAAATTCTGGCGCGGCGCAAGGCGACCGTGGTGCACTGTCCGTCCAGTCACGCTTTTTTCGGACATCCCCGCTTCCCGTACGAAGCGCTGCGCGCGCGCGGGATCAACGTAGCGCTCGGCACCGACAGCCTCGCTTCGGGCGATTCACTTTCGATGCTAGAGCAAATGCGTTTGTTTGCGGAGGCCTACCCGGAAGTGCCGCTCGACGAAATCCTCACTTTGGCGTCGACGCATGGAGCACACGCATTGGGACTCTCCGATGTCGGCGTATTGAAGGCCGGCAACCAGGCGGATTTCATCGCCGTATCTGAAAACGCTACCGAGGAGCCTCCAAAGGCTTTCGGGAAACTTTCAACAATCGTCCTTGCAGGAAAAAGCTGCGACATTTTAGCGGGCGTGTAATCGCTCAACAAATAAATAGAGGACGAGCTGGTCGCCCGTCCTCTATTTAAAATGACGACCGGCTGAAACCGGATTCCGACTTTTACTTTCGGCAGCTGCTCATACCGATCACTCGGTACAGAGGGCAAAACTTTATCAGTGCGGTGAGGATCAAGACGATTCCCACCACAAGGAGCACGACGCCGAGTGTACCGGTCAAGGTACCGTTGAAGTAAAGCACCGCAAGCACGATGCCCGCCACGATCCGAACGATACGATCCAATTTTCCGACATTTGCATTCATGAGAACCTCCTTGATTTTAACATAACGCTGCTTCACTTAAAAAACCGCACATCCGCGGACCTTTACGGAATTTTTTTCACTACTTCCCCCTCCAAAAAAACCGAAAAAATCGACTATCTGGATTTAATGGGGACCTTGCGCCTTTAGGACTTTAGGCCTTCATTCATTTAGGCACTCAATTTCCGTTGCAGGCTCACCCATCCCCCACCGTTCACCACCGGGGAAAACCCCCTCGATTCCAGTTGGCTTTTCGCAGCGGCACTCCGAATGCCGCTCGCGCAACAAGTGATCACCGGCTTGTCTTTGCGGAGTTTGGACATCCCACGATCCAAGCTTTGGAGCGGGAGGTTGATCGCACCGGCTACATGCCCGCCGGCAAATTCTTCCGGACTGCGCACGTCGACGATCTGGGCGCCGTCTTTGAAGAGTTCAGCTACCGTGGGACCTGCCGGGGCACCAGTTAGTTTCTTGAGAAAATCCAGCATGTGATGACTCCTTTTTTTGGTTCTTTTTGCGGTTCTTTGTGATTCAGGCAGCGAGGCTGGAAGCGGGGGTAACGCATGCGCTCTCCGGGTTGTCGATGAGGCTGGTCGCAGCGAAATGCAGAGTTTCGCCGTTGTAGACTACATCCCATGTGACAGGCATGATCTGCTTGAGCATGTGACTGACACCGCAGAGTTCGCCCTGGGAGCGCCCCACCGCATCAAAGGCGGCCTGGCGATTCGCGGCGGATCCCTCGAAGGTGTAGATGATATGGGCGGCGGTGTAAACGATCGGCGGCCGCGGTGAGATTTCGCCGGTCACCTTCAGGCTGAAGGAATCCGGTGATTTGCCTGCCTTGCGCAACAGAGCGGCCACGTCCATACCCGTGCAGCCGGCCAGTGCAGTGAGCATCAAGGGTTTGGGGATCGGTCCGTTGTCTTCACCGCCGGCGCGCTCGGGCGCATCCAAAACTATCGTGTGGCCGTTCACATCAACATTGAACTGCATGCCGCCCATCCACTGGGTCTCGACTTCATGATGCATGATAAACCTCCTGGGCAAGAAGGTACCCCCTGCATCAATTCGGGTCTGTCACATTGGTTACAATGCTTCCAGCAGCTTGATCTGGTTGCGGAAGAGCAGAACTTTGTCGTCGCTCTCGAGCTTTTTCAGAAGTCGAGAAATCACCACGCGCGAGGTCGCAAGTTCTTCGGCGATTTTTTCGTGGGAAAGATTTACGAGCGAACCACCTTGCGCTCGAGCTTTCTCCTTGAGGTAGGTCACCAAACGCTGATCCAGATTCTGAAATGCGATCAGATCGATAGTTTTCAAAAGTTCGTTGTAACGCTCGCGCACCGTGCGCATCACAAAAGCCTTCCACGCCGGAAAGCGGACCAACCAGTCTCCCATCGCCTCCACCGGAATCAACAGGAGTTCGGAGTCGTCCTCGGCCACGACCTGGATTTCGCTCACGTGTTGATCCATGCAGCAGGTGAACGTCATGGCGCAGCTTTCGTCGGGTCCGAGATAATACAGAAACAAGGCTTTACCGTCGTCATCCACCCGGGAGACTTTCAGCAACCCCGAGAGCACGATGGGCATTGCCTTGACAGGTGCTCCCGGCTCGATAAAGGATTCACCGGCATGCAAAAGGGCGGAACGCGCCTTGGCGGCGATCTCGTCGGCAAGTTCTTTTCCGAAAACGTCAAGAAAGTGCGGGGAGAGGATCATGGGTCAAATCTAAGCGTTCGGGAATCGATGCGGGCTCGCCTTCTTGGGGGCGACCGCGTCCCGAACCGGTTCTAAAGACGACTCCGAAACACTCCGAGGGCATGCGTGTGCGGCCCTTTGGCGTTTTCCCACTGCAGCCATTTTTGTCCGAAGAACTCGAACGTGCAAGGACCATAGGTGAAGATGCGAATGCTGCGGCGCTCGGCTTCCTGTTGCAGCCGTGCCATAACTTCCTGTAACATAACGCCAGTGAACGGAGTATAGAGGAAGAACACCGTGCCGTCCGACAGATCGGCGGAGCGCACATCGGCCTCAACGAAGGAAACATTCCGGATTCCGAGGTCCTGAACGCATTGGCGGGAATAGTGGACGTATGCCGGATCGACCTCAACCCCGAGGGCTTTTACTCCGCAGAGGAGGTTCGCCAGAATCGGAACCTGTCCGAGGCCCGATCCCAGGTCGTACAGAACATCGTCTGCACCGAATCCCGCGCGTTCAACAACTTCGAGCACAATGCGGACGGGAGTCTTCTGATAAAACACCATCTCCGGCTCGCGCGCGTTCTCTTCGGCCGGGATCGGCGCATCGGAAAAGAGACCGTTCACGAAGGCATCGAGCGCATCCTAGCCGGGTTCGTTTTGTCCTGCGACCTTTACGGGCACAAGGCCCGCATTTTCGCGCAGCAACCCGAGAAAATCCTCGTCTGCAGGCGACCTCGATCGAATACCCACACGCACCTTACGGAACAACGTGCCGTTACAGGCTTCCAGTCTCTTTGTCAGCTTGCTCGCGCTTTCCCAAATATCCGAGATGGCCGGATCACCGGTTCCATTCAGAACGGATCCCAACCCCTCCAGACGGTCGAGCACTTCGAATTACAGGCGATCGATAGCCAAAAGTCGCGCCTCGAAATGCACGTCTTCAAAGAGAAAGTCATCCACCCGAATCGCCGCGATGACGGATTGCATTTCGTTCATCGCTTGTTCCGAATCAACCATACCGGACAAATTAACCTCGTTCGAAATGGGCACCGGACAACAAAAAAGCGGGAGAGTCGCCTCCCCCGCTTCCAATACTGCTCCGGTCGAAAAACTTATTCCGCCAACTTCTTGTCGATATACGCCACCAGCGATTTCACCGCTTCCATTGACGCGTCAAAGGCCTTCTTCTCACCGGCGTCGAGTTCCACCTCGATCACCTTCTCGAGGCCGTTACCGCCGAGAATGACCGGCACGCCCGCGTACACGCCCGAGTAACCGAATTCACCGTTGAGGAAGGCCGCGGCGGTGATGACGCGCTTCTTGTCCTTGAGGTAGGCTTCGGCCATGTGAATCGCGGAAAGTGCCGGGCTGTAAAACGCCGAGCCTGTTTTGAGAAGGGCCACGACCTCGCCGCCCGCATTGGCGGTGCGCTTGGAGATCGCGTCAAGCTTCTCCTGAGAGAGAAAGTGCGTGACGGGAATGCCGCCGACGGAGCAATAGCGGATCAGCGGCACCATGGTGTCGCCGTGGCCGCCCATGACGAGGGCCTGCACGTCTTCGGCGGAGACGCCGATGGCTTCGGCCACGAGGGCGGCGAAGCGGCCGGAGTCGAGCACACCGGCCATGCCGACCACGCGGTGGGTCGGGAATCCGGTGACCTTCTGCATGGCATAGACCATGGCATCGAGCGGGTTGGTGACCACGAGCACGAAGGCGTTCGGGGCGTTCTTCTTGATCGCCTCGCCCACCGTTTTGATGATGCCAAAATTCACATCGAGCAGGTCATCGCGACTCATGCCGGGCTTGCGCGGCAGGCCTGCGGTGACGATGACAACGTCGGAGTCCTTGAGGTCGGCGTAGTCGTTCGAGCCGCTCAGCGCCGACGAGGTCGGGATGATCGGTCCGCCGTGGAGCAGGTCAAGGGCCTTGCCCTGGGGCACACCTTCGGACACGTCGATGAGCATGACATCGCCGAGTTGTTTTTGGGCGGCCAGCAGGGCCATGGTGCCGCCGATTTGTCCGGCGCCGACGAGGGAGATCTTGGTACGCTTTGCCATTCTTCGTCCTTTTTCTTTTGCGTTCTATTGAATTCTTTTACGGCAACCGCGGATTAACGCCGTGCGTTCATGGCTTCCAGCATTTTGCGGCCGATCTCGGCGGCCGTTTCGGCCACGAAGATGCCCGCGTCGGCCAATGCGGCCTTCTTGGATTGTGCCGTACCGGAGTTGCCATCGACGATAGCACCCGCATGTCCCATGCGCTTGCCCTTGGGCGCCGAGGCACCCGCGATGAAACCCGCTACGGGCTTCTTCACGAACTCCTTGATGTAGGCTGCGGCCGCTTCTTCGTCGCTTCCGCCGATCTCGCCGATGAGCACGATGCCCTCGGTCTCGGGATCTTCATTGAACAGCTTGACCACGTCGAGATGCGACAAGCCGTGCACCGGATCGCCGCCAATGCCCACCGCCGTGGTCTGACCGAGACCGAGCAAGGTGGTTTGGTGTACCGCTTCGTACGTCAGAGTACCGGAACGGGAGACGATGCCGATTTTACCCTTTTTGTGAATGGGACCGGGCGCAATGCCGATCTTGCAAACGTCGGCGGTGGTGACGCCGGGGCAGTTTGGGCCGATGAGGATGTTGGACATGCCCTTCATCGCGTTGTGCACGCGCAGCATGTCCATCACGGGAATGCCCTCGGTGATGGCGACGATCAGCTCGATGCCCGCCTCGGCGGCCTCGAGGATCGCATCGGCCGCGAACGGCGCCGGGACGAAGATCATGGTGGCATTCGCGCCGGTGGCCTCGCGCGCCTCGCGCACGGTGTTGAAGACGGCGAAGCCGTCCACCGTGGTGCCGCCCTTTTTGGGCGTCACGCCGCCGACGACGTTCGTGCCGTAGTCGCGGCATTTCTGCGAATGGAAGAGGCCGGCCTTGCCGGTGATGCCCTGGGTGATGAGGCGTGTGTTGTTGTCGATCAGGATGGCCATGCGATTAAACCTTTGCCTGCGCTTTGAGGGCGGCGACGGCCTCGGCCGCTTTGCGTGCCGCGTCTTCGAGATCGTCGGCCGATGTGAGATTGAGGCCGGAGGCGGCAATGACGGCCTTGCCTTCGGTGACGTTGGTGCCTTCGAGGCGGACGATCAGGGGAACCTTGAGACCGAGGTTGTTCACCGCGTTCACAATGCCGCGCGCGATGCGATCGCAAGGCATGATGCCGCCGAAGATGTTGACGAGCAGAACCTTCACGTTTTTATCGGCCGTGATGATTTCGAACGCCTTTGTCACGGCCTCTTCGCTGGCGGAGCCGCCCACGTCGAGGAAGTTGGCGGGCTGTTCGCCGTAGTGGGCGATGATGTCCATCGTCGCCATCGCGAGGCCCGCACCATTGACCATGCAGCCGATGTTGCCATCGAGCTTGATGTAGCTGAGGCCGTACTTGGCGGCTTCGATCTCGCCGGGATCCTTCTCCGCGTCGGGATCGCCGCCGGTGTCCTTCTGGCGGTAGAGCGCGTTTTCATCGAGGATGACCTTGCAGTCGAGCAGGATCAGATCATTCGCCTTGTTGACGGCGAGCGGATTGATCTCAAGCATCGCGCAGTCGGTTTCGACGTACACGTTGTAAAGCTTGCGCGCCACGTCGGCGAACTGCGTCTCCTGCGCTCCGGTGAGGCCGAGGAAATCCGCAGCCTGCTTCAGCAAGGCGTCATCGGGGCCACCGTCCCACGCGGGCCAAAGCTTGAGGATTTTTTCGGGAGTCTTTTCGGCGATCTCCTCGATGTCCATGCCGCCATCGGGGCTGAGGATGAACACGATGTTTGCCTTGGCGCGATCGAGCGTGACGGCGAAGTACAACTCGCGCGCCACCTGGCTGAGTTCCTCGAGCAGCACCGCCGAGATCAGCACGCCGTCGGGGCCGGTCTGATGCGTGACGAGCGTCATGCCGATCAGCTTTTCGGCGGCGGCGGAGGCTTCGGCGGCGGTGTGGAACACCTTGACGCCGCCGGCTTTGCCGCGACCTCCGGTGAATGCTTGCGCTTTCGCGACGCCTTCTTCTCCTCCGAGCGCTTTCAGGGCGGCGGGAACCTCGGCGGCGGTGAACACGACTTCGCTGCGCGGCACGGGCAAGCCCGCCTTGCGCAAAAGGGCTTTGCCTTGATACTCATGCAGCTTCATGCGCTTGTTGACCTTCTAGAATGCGGGGTAAACCAACGCCCGCAAAAATGCTTAATGCGTAGGTTTCGTTCAATGTTTAAAGGGTTATTTCAACACCGGGCAACCGAAGCGCGGCTTGAGATAATGTCCTTCGGGAAGCTCCCGGAACGGGGAGGCTTTGGCTCGGACCATCAGCTTGAGGTTCGTGTTACGCAAACTGCTTACCAACGCGCCTTGGGCGGTATGCAACACGCCCATGATCGAGCACCCGGAGGCGTCGGCGCAGTTTTCGGGGTGCGACATGCAATCCATCAGGTTGATCGGCCCTTCCGCGGCTTCCACGATATCGAGGATGGTGATGCCCTCGGGCGAACGCGCCAAACGCAGACCTCCCCCGGGACCGGGAATGGCCTTCACAAGGCCTTTCCGGGACAGCCGGGCCATGATTCCGCTTAAAAACCCTAGCGATAGGTCGGAATCCGCGGCTAAAACCGGGACGGAGACCGGAGAAGGTAAACGCCCTTCCTCCGCATCCTCGTAATACCGCCGGGCCAGGTTTTGCATGGCCCGCAGCGCATAGTCGGTTTTCCGGGTGAACTTCATGGTAGGAAGAAGATAGTAGGTAGACGGTAGTAGGTAGCCGGTAGCGAACACAGAAAAGAGCCGGGAAATGCGCCTGGAAAGAGCCTAGGCTCAACCAGGAGACCCGAAAAAGGGGTTGATCGGGAAGTGCCTCGACCTGCCCTACCGTTCGGGCTCCCCACCGATCCCATCTACCGTCTACCGTCTACCGTCTACCGTCTACTGTCTACCGTCTACTGTCTACTGTCTACTGTCTACCGTCTACTGTCTACTGTCTACCGTCTACTGTCTACTGTCTACCTACTGTGCTTGTACATCCCCTCGATTTTGGATGCGTATCTCGCTTCCACCGCGTGGCGGCGCAGCTTGAGCGTGGGGGTCAGCTCACCCGACTCGATGGAAGGCGGCGCATCGGCCAGCGCGAATCGATGGAGGCGTTCCCAGGAGTTTAGACGGGTATTGACGGAGTCCACGATTTCTTGAAAACGCTCCTGCACCGCCTGCGAACGCAGGAAGGGCGTGGCGGATTCGAATTCACCGGTGCGCTCCATTTCCCGCCACAAGGTGACGAGAGCATCGAAATCGGGATAGATCAGGGCCGTGGCGTGCGGGCGCCCTTCAGCGATCACCACTGCGGCGTTGACCAGCGGATGGGCGTCGAGCGCCTGTTCGATGGGCACCGGAGCCACGTATTTGCCGTTGGCGGTTTTGAAGAGTTCCTTTTTACGGCCCGCAACGGTCAGGTAACCCTCGGAATCCAAACGCCCCAGATCACCGGTATGCAACCAGCCTTCGGCATCGAGCGTAAGGAGGGTGTTTTCGGGATCACGGTAGTAGCCCCGCATGATGGTCGACCCGCGTGCCAGCACTTCTCCGTCGGGAGCGATGCGAAGTTCAACGCCCGGAAACGGCTTGCCAACGGTCCCGAGCTTTCGGTTTCCGGGAAAGTTTACCGTGAGCACGGGCGAACTTTCGGTGAGGCCATAGCCTTCGTACACCGGAACGCCCAGGTTCAGGAAAAATCGCGCCAACCCCTGGTCGAGCGGCGCGCTGCCGCAGATCACGATGCGCAACCGGCCACCCATGCGTCCGCGGATGCGCCGGTACACGAGGTAATCGAAGATGCGATCCTTCCAACGCAGAGGCGCATCCTCCGATTTTTCGAAAACGCGCCGCAAGGCCGATAGGACAAACCGACGTCCGGCTCCACCAGTACCCCGTGCGGCTGCCATGATACTGTCATGGACCTTTTCCAGGAAGCGCGGTACGGTGGTGAGAAGAGTCGGACGCAAAGCCCACAAATCGTCCCCGACGTGATGCGGATCTTCGGCAAACCGCACAGTCACGCCCGAGGCCAAGTAAAAATAGGCGACCATGCGTTCGAAGACGTGAGACAGCGGCAGAAAGGAAAGCGCAGAGTCCGAATCGGGGTCAAGCGGGAATCGCCTCCGCGCCCCTTGTATTTGCTGCACCAGATTGGCATGGGTAAGCTCCACGCCCTTGGGATTACCGGTACTCCCGGAGGTGTAAATCAAGGTCGCGGTCGCATCGGGGCGCACCGCGGCCGCGCGCTCGTCCCAGGCGCCCGTTTCGGTGGCCGCATGCGTGCCCGGTGCCCGTGATGCCGCCGAGGGCGGTATCGAGGTCGCTGCGGTGGCGTGGCGTGCGCGTGGTGCGATCACCACGACCTGCTCAACGCGCTCGCACAGCGGCAGGAACTGCTCACGCAGTTCGGCGCTGCCCACCAGCAGAAAACGCATGCCCGAATCCGAGATTTGGTGCCGCAGGGCTTCGCGCGCTGCGTTGGGGAACAGCGGCACCGTCACCGCACCGGCGCCCAACGCGGCAAGATCGGCCATCATCCAGAATGGCGAAGAATCGGCGGCGAGGCCGACACGATCACCGGGCTTCAACCCCAGCTCGATCAATGCCTCTCCCGCTCGGCGCACGGAGTCCAGCATCTCCTGCGAGGAGATGTCTTCCCAGCTCCCGTTGGATTTAAAACCCAGCGCCGCCGGATTCCGATAAATGCCTCCGGCGTAAAGCGCGAGGCCGGGCAGCGTCGAAAAAGGGAAGGTCATGGAACCGTCAGTCGCGCGGGTCTTCGAGGGAAAGCGACGGCGCATCTTCTCCTGCCGCATCACCGGACGCATCTCCAACCGTTTCGTCCCCTTCGGCCTGCAACCACGTGACGGGAATCACCTTTCCGGATTTGGCTCCGAGTTTGCGGATGGATTCAACGCGCGACACGAGATTCCCCTTGCCGGTCGACAACTTGGAGCGCGCCTCGCCGAAGGATTCTTGCGCCGCCCCGATGGCCTTGCCCACCTTGTCGAGATCGCCGAGAAAGCCGACGAATTTTTCGTACAGTGCGGTGGCCTGACGCGCGATTTCACGCACGTTCCGGTTCTGGTGTTCCTGTTTCCAGATACTGGCCACGGTACGCAGGGTAGCGAGCAAGGTAGAGGGCGAAACGATCACGATGCTTTTCGCGAAGGCCGTTTCGAACAAGGACGGATCGCGTTTCGACGCCTCGATGAACGCCGGCTCCACCGGCATGAACAGAAAGACGAAGTCCACCGAATTCAGCGCGTGCAGATCCTGATATTTCTTTGCGGAAAGCTGATCGATATGCAGGCGGATTGATTGCACATGCGCATCGAGTGCTTGTTCGGCGGCTTCCGCGGTCTCGGCCGAGCAATAGCGTTCGTAGGCGACGAGCGAGAGTTTGGAGTCGACCACAAGGTGACGATTGTCGGGAAGATCGATGACGACGTCGGGGCGTTGCACGCCCTCTTCGCCTTTGAACGACGGCTGCACGCGGTATTCGCGCCCCTTTTCGAGACCCGAGCTTTCAAGCACGCGTTCTAGTACCAGTTCGCCCCAGTTTCCGCCTTCCTTGTTCTTGCCTTTGAGGGCGCTGGTCAGGTTTTGCGCTTCGGTACTCAGCTGCTTGTTCATCCCGAGCAGACCTTCGATCTGCGTCTTCAACTGCACATGCTGGTCGCGCCCCTCTTTGTGGGTCGCTTCCACCTGCGACTTGAATTCCTGAATGCGCAGGTTCAATGGGTCAAGAATCGCCTTCAGGTTTTCGGAATTGTGCTTAGTGAGCGACTCGCCCTTTTCCTGAAGAAACGCCGCCAGCAACTCTTTCATCTTCGGCTCATGGGAGCGCAACTCGCGGAGCGTCGCCTCGATCTCCGCGTTCCGATTCCCTGATTCCGCCACCTCGCGCGCCAAAGCCTCCGCGCGGTTCCGCAGGGTCTCGATTTCCTTCTCCAGTAAGGGCACGCGCGCCGCAGTGCTTTCGAGCGCCCCCTTTTGCCCCTGCATTTCGCGGAAGGTCTCCCCCGCTTTTTCGACGCGCGCTTCGGCGGCGACCAGACGAGTCGCCAAATCTTCAGCGCGCTCCTTCAGCGGTGCCGAAGCGACGCCGGCTTCAAGCTCCGATTCGCGACGGCCGCGCGCATAGGCGAGACGCCAACACATCACAGCCGTGACAGGAAACAAAAGAAGCAGAACGAACAAAAGAATGTTGAGAATCATGTCGTTTAAAAATGCACTTCCAACACTTCAGAAAGGTTGTTAAAACGTCTTTTTCAGTCGAGGGTCGGTTTTTTTCGGCTCTTCGTCCGGGACGATTTCGGCGTCAACCGTGACCGCCTTGTGCGTGTGGTAACCGGGAGTGCAATATCCCGGCTCATGCCCGGCGATCACATAGTCCTCGTGCGGCGCCGGGCAGTAGGACTGCGCGCGCAATCCGCTGATCGGGCAAAGCGATACCGAAACCACGCCTTCGGGCCGGGGGAAGTCGGCCATCGGTTGACGGCGCGAAGCTTCGCGCATCACGTCGATCCAGAGCGGCACCGCGTTGGCGGAACCGGTCTGTCCCCCGCCCATGGGCGAGAAGTCGTCGAGGCCCACCCACACGCCCATGGTATAGGCCTTGGTGAAGCCCACGTACCACGCGTCGGTGAACTCGTTGGTGGTGCCGGTTTTGCCGCCCGAGGGATGGCGGAATCCCGAAGCCCACACCGCAGCTGCGGTGCCGCGGATGTTCACATCGCGCAACATCGAGGTCACGATCCACGCCGCTTCGGGACTCAGCACCTCTTCGCGGCGCGGGCTGTTGCGGTAAAGCACCTTGCCGTTGCGGTCGCGCACGCGCTCCACGAAATACGGTTCGGAGCGCGAGCCTCCGTTGGGGAATACCGTGTAAGCCGAAACCAGCTCCAGCAGCGTGACATCGCACGAGCCGAGCGCCAAGGAAGGAACTGGATCGACCTTGTGCCGGAAGCCCGCGCGCCGCGCGAGATCGGAAACGTTTTCAAGACCGTATTTGAGCCCGACCTCCACCGCCGGCAGGTTTTGCGACCGGTAAAACGCGCGCCGCATGGTCATGTGCCCTTCGAAACCCGGGTCGAAGTTGGTCGGCTGCCACATCTTGGTGGAATCGGACGGGTCGGGAATCGAAATGGGCTGGTCATTCAGCACGTCGCCCGGCCCGGCGCCGCGCTCCACCGCCGTGGCGTACACGAACGGCTTGAAGGAAGAACCCGGCGAGCGCACCGCCTGCAAGGCGCGATTGTATTTGGAGCGTTCGAAATCCTCGCCGCCCACCAAGGCGCGCACCGCTCCGTTGGAGTTTTCGATCACGATCAACGCGGCCTGCGGGCGCTTGTAGCGGAAGCGGTCCGGAAAGCGGCGCATGGCTTCCACGGAACCGTCGGCGAGATACTTGCGCTCGAAACGCGCATACTGGCGGTCCCAATCCTTGAGGATGGCCTCCAGCGGCATGTTCAACATTTTGGGAAGATCGAAAGCGCGCGCGGTGCGCCGCTGCATGCGTTCGCGGATTTCGGAAAGGCGGAAGCGCAGCGCGCTGTCGGCCGTTTGCTGGATCGCCGAATCCATGGTGACCTCGACCGAACCGCCGAGGTTGTATACGAACTCGTCGCCCCAGCGCTTGCTGAGGAACTGGCGAACATTCTCGATGAAATAAGGGCCGAGATCGGAAGGCGCGCGATAGGCGCGCGCACCCAATGGTGCCGCCACTCCGGCCTTGTATTCGGCGCGCGAGAGAAAGCCCGCGCTGCGCATGGCGCCCAGCACCACGTTGCGCCGCGCCTGCGCCCCGGCGGGGTTCACGTCGGGACGATAGGCTTCCGGGCGCTGCAACAATCCGGCGAGTACAGCATATTCATCGGTCGTGAGCGAGTCGAGCGGTTTATTGAAATAGCGCTCCGCCGCAGAAACGAACCCGTAGGCTCCGCCGCCGAGATAGACATGGTTGAAGTAGAACTCCAAGATTTCCTTCTTGGTGTAGTTCCGTTCGATCTGCAGCGCGAGCAGAATTTCACGCACCTTGCGCCCTAGACTGCGCTCGGGAGTTAGAAACAGATTCTTCGCGAGCTGCTGCGTCAAGGTGGAAGCCCCGCGCGCGCGACCGCCCACCAATGCGGGCAGAATCGCGGAGGGATAGGCCGTCAGATCGACTCCCCAATGTTCACGAAAGGATCGATCCTCGATGGCGATGACCGCTTGCTTGAGGCGCTCCGGCATCTTCTCTTCGGGCATCCAGATCCGGCGTTGGATGTAAAACTCGTGCACCACTGCGCCGCGGTTTCCGGTCACACGGGTGATGCGCCCGGGGTCGAGGCGTTCGAGGCTGTCGAGCGAGGGCAGGGAGAAGGAGAAGGCGAGGAACACCACCGCCCCAACCACCAAAAATGCGCCGGTGGCCAACAACAGGAATTTCAGCCAAGAGGTGACGTGGGCGCGGTAAGAGGGCTTCCGGAGTTCGCCCGAGAGGACGCGGACCCAGTCCGCGAATCCGCTCACCGTCAATTTGAGGACATTCCTGAGGATCTTGATGATATTTTTCAGCATGCACCGCAAAATGTAGGGAATTTGCGGTGACGTTCCGTAAGGTTTTACTATACTTTCCAACCCGTTGCAGGCGTGGCCAAACTGGATAAGGCATCTGACTACGAATCAGAAGATTCCAGGTTCGACCCCTGGCGCTTGCACCACTTTAAAACCCTCGGAACTCCGGTTCCGGGGGTTTTTTATTGTCGGATTATTCGGGATTCATTCCTGTTTGACCTCGAGAAGCCTCCGGAAGGTGTCTGTAAACCACCCGAGATCTTCCGCGAGAGTCCAGAGGGTCTCTTTTGGGGCTCTAAATATCACTGAATGTCAGCGAATGTCCGTAAACATCGGCAAAGGTCGGTAAACATCGGTAAACGTCGGTAAACGGCTATGATCTCCCGTGAAGTTTCGGACTTCAACCACACTTTCCCGGTTTCGGACGGGTTTCCCGGGGTTGTCAACCAGATCTCCGGATTCGCTGTATGTTATCATTCCTCCCATGAACCTGGATACCATGGCATCCGTACTGCTCGACAAGCTTAAGGGCATTGCCCAGACCGATACCGTGGTGGGTGCGCCGATTCAGGCAGAGGGTGTGACATTGATCCCCGTTTCGCGTGTCTCGATCGGTTTCGGCCTCGGCGGTGCTTCGGGCAAGGGTGAACTTGCCGGCTCCGGCGGTGGTCTCACCGTAGAACCCATCGCCTTTTTGGTGGTTCAGGGGGAAGACGTCAAAATCGTCAGTCTCACGCGCGACAAGGATATCTTCGGCAAGGCCCTCGATCTGGTTCCGGAAGTGCTTTCCTTGTTGAAGAAGGACAAGTCCGTCTAACAGATGTCCGTCGCTTGGTTGATGTGTTGTTCTGTTGATTGACTTCGTGATGATTTAATTCGGGCGCCTTGTTCACGGTTTCGCGATTGCGCGATTGCGCAACGACCCGACAGTTCTTCTGAGGCAACGCTCCCCCTACCGCAGGTTGGACAGCCTCCCCTACCCTGACGCCTCGTCCCCGGCCTCGATCGCGTGCGCCAACTCATTTTGAAAAGGAGTTCCGTGTGAACCGTTCGTTCTCGTTTCTTTCTCTCGTCGCCGTGCTCGCGATTGTGTTGACGACCCTCGCGCCCGCCGCATTCGCCCAGGGGCTGACCGTGCGCGGCGGCATGAATTTCAGCAAAGCGATCACCGATCCCGAGCCGGTCTTACCTTCTAACCGGGATTACCTCCGCGGATACAACGCCGCATTGCTCGGCGAACTCGGACAAGGCCCAATCCGCCTGATCTTGGGTGCCGGCTATGAAAACAAGGGGATGCACCTTACGGGCGCCGGTGGGGGCGACCTCCAGCTCAACTACATGACCGTGCCCGTGATGCTTTCGATCGGTAGGCCTTCAGTGAACATCGAATCGAACTTATTCCTCAACCTCGGCGTCGAACCGGCCTTTCTGCTCTCCTCCGATTACGCCATGAACACCTTCGCCTTCCAGTTCGACCGAGCCGAAGATTTCGACCTCAATCTCCGCGCCGAATTGGGACTGGAGCTGCCGCTGACCTATTCCGGTCCCGCGGCGGTCGTGGGCGGCGCGTATACCTATGCCCTCACCGATGCCGACAAAAGCGGAAACACCTGGCACAATTACGCCTTCAACCTTTTCCTGGGTCTGAAACTTCGCGGAAGCTGAATTCCGCCGCCTCCGCAGCGGATATTTTTTAAATCCATGGATTTGCGGGTGCATCCATGACCAGTTTGAACGCGTCTGCCGAACTCATCCGATCCAAGGTGCGGGATATCCCCGACTTCCCCAAACCCGGCATTCTGTTTCGGGACATCACCTCGGTGTGGAAAGATGCGGCAGCCTTTCGCGCCTGCATGGATTCGTTCGCAGAGCATTATGCCCTCAAAGGGTTCCCCGGCGCGACAACCAATCGTATCGCCCATGCCGATCATGCCGACCGCTCCGCGGCGCATCCCGATCTGGTGGTCGGCATCGAAAGCCGCGGGTTCGTGGTGGGATCGGCCTTCGCCGCCGCAACCGGAATCGGTTTCGTGCCCATCCGCAAGCGCGGCAAGCTCCCGGCCGAAGTCCACTCCTTTGAATACGAACTGGAATACGGTACCGACTGTGTCGAGATCCACAAAGATTCGATCGAACCCGGACAATCCGTGTTGGTGATGGATGACTTGCTCGCCACAGGCGGCACCCTCCTCGCTTCCATTGAATTGCTGAAGCGCGTGGGTGCGAATGTGATCGGGTGCGCGGTGGTGATCGACCTGCCCGACCTCGGCGGCAGTCGCAAAATCGAGGCTGCAGGCTATCCGGTGTTTTCCATCGTCCAATACCCGGGGCATTGAAATGATCGCAGAGATGAAAACGCCCCTGACCGCAACCCCCCAATACGTCATCATCGGTGCGATGGTGGAAGAGGTCGAGGAATTTCTCGCACACGCCCGCGTCGACCGCGTGGTCGATCGCGGCGCCTTTCACGTGCATGAGGCCGAACTGTGCGGTGTACCCGTCGCCATCATCAAGTGCGGCGTGGGAAAGGTGTTCGCCGCCATGATTACCCAGCACGTGATCGACGCCTACCATCCCGCAGGAATCATCTCCACCGGTGTCGCGGGCGGACTCTCCCCCGCTCTCACGATCGGTGACGTGGTGGTCAGTCGCGATTGCGTCCACCACGACCTCGACACGAGCGCGCTGGGCTTCCCCCGCGGCCGTATCCCCTACACCGACTACCGCTTCTTCGCAGGCGACGAAAACTTGGTCCGCCTCGCCCTCTCCGCCGATCTCGAAAACCGGAGCCACAAAGCCGTTGCGGGCCGCATCGTTACTGGCGACCAATTCATCCACGGCGACCGCGCCACCACCCACCCCTACCTGACCGAAGAGCTCGAAGGCGACGCGGTGGACATGGAAAGCGCCGCCATCGCGCAGGTGTGCCGCGTCAACAACACGCCGTTCGTATCGGTGCGCACGCTCTCCGACATGGCCGACGGCAGCGCAGACGTGGACTACGTGAAGTTCCTCCCCGAGGTGGCGAACAACTCCTTCCACATCGTAAAGGCGATTCTGGAGGGCGTGAAGGGGTAAGGAGCAATCCGAGAAAGCGCACCGAAGTTTGGCAAGGGAGCAATGTCCCGACTGTCATCGAGGTGCGATTCGTCCTATGATGGGAGGAAAGGAGTTCTCCCATGAAACACAAATTTTTCGCCGCCGCTTTGTTCTGTGCCCTCGTCCCTGCAGCTTTCGCGCAAGGCGTCATCCTCCGCGGCGGCATGAACTTCGCCAAAGCCGTCACCGATCCCAAACCGACATCGCCCTCGAACCGCGAATACCGCCAAGGCCTCAACGGCGCCTTGCTTGGCGAGTTCGGCGACGGCCCCATGCGGTTACAGCTCGGCGCCGGGTATGAAAACAAGAGGATGCACCTCACCGGCGCTGGTGGCGGTGACATCCGTCTCGACTACATGACCATTCCCCTGATGGTCTCCCTCGGTACCAACATGCCCGAGGGCCTGAACGGCCCACGCTTGTTCGTCAACCTGGGCATCGAACCAGCATTTTTGCTGAACTCCGATTACGCCGGCAACAGTTTCACGTTCACCTTCAACAACGCGGAACAATTCGATTTCAATCTGCGCGCCGAAACAGGCATCGAATTGCCGTTCTCTTATTCCGGCCCGGCGGGCATCCTCGGTTTGGGGTACACCTACGGCCTCACCGACGCCAACTCCGATTGCGACACGTGGCACAACGATGCCTTCCATCTTTTCCTGGGAATCAAAATCGGGACGCTGTAAAGTCGCCTCCGCCTAAGGCACGGAGCCTCGTCTAGGCAGAAACCCGAACCAAGGGAAGTCTGGAACCGGCCTCGACCGAATCCTTACCCGAGTCGCTTCTTAAGCGCGTCCCTTACCTTGTCGGCATCCGCCGCGCACTCAATAATCGGATTCGCATAAGTCGACGTCACACCCGCGAGCTTCTGCTCGTGGTACTTCGTCTTGAACTCCGAGAACTTTAGCCCGTGCGCCGTGGAAACGATCACCACGCGCTCGTTCGCGTCCACCTTCATCTGTTCCACCATCTGCTCCAGCGCGCCCAAGGCCACGCCGGTGTGCGGATCGCAGTAGAGGCCCGTGAGATCGGCGCGGTGCGCGGCGTCGGCGAGTTGCTGTTCGGTGACCTGGTAGACTTCGCCGTTGTAGGCTTTGAGAATCTTCACCGCGCGTTCGTAGCTGACCGGGTTGCCGATCTGGATCGCGGAAGCTTCCGTCCTCTTTGCCTGCATCGGTTCGAGTTTGTCGAAACCGCGCTTGTAGGCCTCGTAGAGCGGGTTCGCATTGGCGGCTTGCGCCACCACGATACGCGGCCTCTTTTTGATGAGGCCGAGCTCGAGCATCATGTCGAAGCCGCGGCCGAGCGCCGAAACGTTGCCGAGATTGCCACCCGGAATAATGAGCACGTCGGGCACGTCCCAACCGAACTGCTGGCAGATCTCGAAGCTGATGGTCTTCTGCCCTTCGATGCGCAGCGAGTTCATCGAGTTCGCGAGGTACAACGATTTGTCCTGTGTGATTTCCTGCACGACCTTCATGCAACCGTCGAAATCGGTGTCGAGCGAAAGCACGATCGAACCGTTCGAGATCGGTTGAATGAGTTGCGCCACACTGATTTTGCCGCCGGGCAGAAACACGACGGAAGGAATGCCCGCCGCAGCGCAATAGGCCGCGAGCGCGGCGGAAGTGTCACCCGTGGAGGCGCACGCCACCGCACGGATCGGCACACCGAGTTTGCGCATGCGGTTCACCTGGGAAACCAGCACGGTCATGCCCAGATCCTTGAACGATCCCGTATGGCTGTTGCCGCAGAGCTTGACCCACAAATCCTTGAGGCCGAGCTGTTCACCGAGGCGCTTGGCGTAAAAGAGGTTGGTCCACCCCTCGTTCAGGGAGACGATGTCTTCATCGGCGATACCGGGAAGCACCCATTCTTTTTTGCCCCATATGCCGGAGGCATAGGGCCACTGATGCGAACCGCTGCGCGCTTCGAACAAGGCCTTCCACTCGGCGGCGGATTTTTGTCGCAAGGCGTCCATGTCGTGCTCGACCTCGAGCAGGCCGCCTTCGGCGTCGCGATAAAGAACTTCATCCAAGGAATGGGTCGATTGCGTCCGGGTACCCCGGAAGCGGGCGGAAAAGGCTGTCATGGGGGCCCAAGGTAGGAAAACAGGGGTTTTGGCACGGCACCTGTGTATATTTCCCGCCTCTTTTGTTCCGGCTTTTCTAAAGCCTTCGCACACCTGTTTTCTCAGCTCCTTTCTCACCCTAGGTCATGCGGTTTACATGAAATTCAGCCATTCCGGGTCACGTGCCCTGACCCTTCCCGCCCTGGCAGCCGGCCTCGCGCTCCTGTTCACCGCCTGCGGACAAACCCCTGGCGAGACGGGTCTCGGCTATCTGGAAGCCCAGGGCATCCGCATTTCGGCCCCGCTCTACCACCTCAGCTTCGACGACCTCCCTCTCGACAGCGTCTTTGCCACCGAAGTCCCCCTCAACCATTTCGGCGAATCGCTGCTGGTGGTGGGCCGCGAAAGCGAATATCTCACCAAGGCGCGTCTCGGCTTCCAGATCACCACGCAAGCCCAGCGCGACAGTCTCGCCAAGGGCCTTTACTTGCGTCTCACCACCATTCCCCTCAGCGGAAATTTTGCAGGTCGAGCCGCACTCCGCGACGCGGCTCGCGGTCGGGACTCCCTGCGGGTGCTCGTGGAATCGTTCTCGATGCCCGACAGCAACAATTCTCTGAACGATTCGTTCACGGTCTTCCAACGCCGCATCCTCACCACGCCGGTTCCCTTCTCAACGCTCGACAGCCGCTTCAAACGCCGCGACACCATCACGGTCTATCCCAAACGCGGCTACCCCGATTCCGGAACCGCCCAGGATTCCTCGCAGGCGAGTCTGTTGCCGCAATTGTGGAATCGCCTGCGTACCGGTGGCGGCAGCGACGCCACCCGCAAGTGGCTCGTGTTCATCGAACTCTCCCCGCTCACCACAGCCGATTCGGGCATGTTTCACTTCAACCTGCTCAACGTCGGGGGAAACGACATGATCCGTCGCAAATACGTTTCCGGATTGTGGCTGGGCCGGTATAAGGGAGATAGCCTCGCTAACGTAGGCGCAGTACTTACCCCTTACTTCGTAAACACCACCCGCGGTTATGTTCCCGCCGGAAACTACGAAGCCCAATTCAATGGATCCTCTTCCCGCTCCATGCTGCACGGCATTTCGCGCGGAGTCCATCTGGGCATCAATCGCGATACCCTGATCACCCGCATCCGCAGCAAACTCAATGCGCTGGAGCCGGGTTTGGGCAACCGCTACCTCGATACCGGCTTCGTTTCCACCGGCACCTTCGATCGTCGCTTCTTCGTGCCCTACGCCGAAATGCGCCTGCCTATCGACCACGCCCTCACCCGCGTGCCGTCCGCGTTCGCCATCGACATGGCTGTCACCACAGATGTGGATAGCCTCGGAGACGCCTCGGCTGCTTTCCATGACGACATCAACATCGCCATGGGCGACAGCATGCGTCTCGTCGTGCAGGGCGGTGCGGCCGGAAGTTCCCGCCCGGTGGACACGCTGATCGTCTCGTATCGCCCGCACCCTGCCGATACCACGCTGCGGCAGGCGCTTACCCGGTGGGCTGGGGAGCCGACGATCGCCGATACCGTCACACTAAATACCGACGGACGGCAGCGCGAAATCACGCTTCGCCGTCACACGGGTTGGTCGCATGCCACCACGTTGAGCGTACGGGCCGCCGCCCGCCTCGGTGTGGAGGTGTTCTTCAATGTTGCGTCCATCACCGAACCCCGTTTCATTCTCGACTCGACCGGCAATTCCATTAGCGAGAATGCGAACTACCGTCTCACGCACCGCTTCTTCCGTCCCGGCGCCGACTCGCTCAACGTGCGTGTCACACGCGGCCTTCGTAATCTGCTCAATCGTGTGCCGGGTTCCTCCGTATCCCCCGACATGTATCTCCGCAGCGTCGACCGGGCCATTTTCGATACGGCATCCGTCAATTCTCTCACCTACCGGCGCGTGGTACAACCCGCATTTGGTGAAATCGACTTCAAGCGCGGGGGCGACGGTAAACTGAAGGTCGGCCTCGAACTCTATCTCTATCCTCTGGAGGCCGGACAATGAGCCCACGTCTGCCGTCGTCGGCCCCATTGATTCAGATGCTGCGGATTCTGTGGACTCCCACACTCGTTCTGCTTGCGCTCGCCGCCGGAACCGCTTTTGCCGAGTTCTCACCCCTGTCGATCCATTCCGAGGGGTTCGGCATGCCCGTCTCCCAGATGGGATCGCGTGAGCGTGCCTTGGGCGAAGGCGGCCTCGCCGCCGTCACCGGGAAAGGCTTTACGCTGGCCAACGTCAGCCGGAGCGCCTTTCACGATAAAACCGTATTTCTCGCAACGCTCGAAAACGACGCCGATTGGCTGCGGGATGACAATTCTTCGTCGCGCATTTCCACGGGCGCGTTTCCCTCGCTGGCCACGCTGATCCACAGCAAGAATTTCGGTACCTTCGGCGCCTACTATCAACAGAGCTACCTCCGTAATTTTGAGGTGAACATTCCACGCGATGGAAACTCCCCCGCAGCCGGCTACCTTGCCGAAGGCGGCACCTATCTACTCGGTGTCAGCTGGGGCTACTCCCCCCTGCCTTGGTTCGGCCTCGGCGTGTCCCAAAACCTGGTGCTCAATCGTGACCGGTTCATCCGTCCCGTCGACTTCACAGATATCGCACCCGGCGAAGCCGAAAACATGACCGACACCTCGCTCGAATCGAGCGGTCAGGGATCCTATCCCTCCGTGTCCGCAACCTTCCGTCTCCCCCACAATCTCGACCTCGCCCTCTCCTATACCCACTCGGCCACCCTCGACGTCACCCGTGACCGGCGCACCAACAATCAGGGATCAGATGCGCTGGCCGACACGACCCTTAAGCTTCCCCAAACCCTTGCGGCGGGTGCGGCGTGGAAGCCCGATCGCCGTCAAACTGCCGTTCTGGACGTTTTCTACGAAAATTGGACCGGTGGCGGCAATCTGAACCCCGCCTGGCAGGTGAGCACCGGCTACGAATACCGCGGCACCGAAAACCCCTTCGACGGCTTGCTCAAGCGCACGGCGTGGCGGGCGGGTGCCGGGTACAAGGTGCTCTACCTCCGCGAAGTGCCCGAAGTGTTCGCGACCGCCGGTTTCGGTATGCCCCTCGGGCAGCGCGGCCATCAACTCGATTTTGCGATCAAATATGGACACCGAACCTTCGATGGAAATACATTGTTCACAGAAGACTACGTGAAGCTGTCGGCCTCCGTTGTGGGGGTGAGCGTTTGGGGACAACCGGTTCGCAAACGCAGATAGGCTTTCGTAAAAAAGGGGTTGTCGATGAAATCTCCCAAACCGGCACCTCGATCCTCCAAAAGCGCGGACAAAAAAACGGCGAAGGCTTCGGTTAAACTCGCGAAGCCCGCCGCGAAGAAGGCTGCAAAGCCCGCGACAAAATATACCGCAAAATCTTCTGCAAAGCCCGAGCCCAAATCTTCGCTGAAGAAAACGGTGGGGCGCGCCGTCAAGAAAACGGTGAAGGCCGTCACCAGCCGCGTATCCAAGGCCGTCGCGAAGATCAAAAAGAAGGTCGCTGCGAAGCGCCCCGAAAAATCCGCGTCGGCGAAGACCATCGCCCCTGAAAAAACTTCTGCTAAACCTTCGGCCAACGTTGCGACCAAGGCTGCGGCCAAGGTTACCGCGAAAGTACCGGTTAAAGCCTCGCCGAAAGCTCCTGCGAAAACACCCGCTTCCGCGAAACGTCCCAAGGCCTTTGCGCCGCGCGATGTCGCGCGCGGATTCGGCTTTCCCGCAGACGCACCCGAGCTTCCCGAGTTGTATGGTGAAGACCGTTTGGTGTTGATGGCCAAGGACCCCGAATATCTGTTCGCGTATTGGGAAGTCACGCCGGAGCTTCAGGCAGAGGGCCGCAAAGCCATGTTGCAGGGCGAGGAATACCGCGAAGCGCTGCGTCTCAACTGGAACGCGCGAGATCTCTTCGACGCGAATTACCTGCTGCTGCCGGTCACGCACGCCGCGCGCAAGTGGTATATGCGCGTGCCGTTCTCGGGTATCGCCTACCATGTCGAAATCGGTTGGCTCAGCAACCAGGGACACTTCATTTCGCTGTTGACTTCCAACGCATCCGACGCGCCCGAAAGCTGGGTCGCGACGCGCCACCGTTTGAAGGCACTCGCCGGGGCGTCTGCCGACAGCGTGCTCGCCCGCACCCTCAAGGCCGGTCGCCCGCAAGGATCTTCCGAAAACGCGCCGGTGCATGTCGAGAAACTCGCCATGCCGGTGCCGGGCGACTGGAACTTCAAGGGTCCCGGTTCGACCGGTTCTTCGTCAGGTTCGATCTCCGCAAAGTCCGCAGTCAAAAACAAACGCGCAGGCTGACGGCTTCGGGCCCGCGACACCGGAATCCATGGCCTACCTTAATTTCGTTCTGCACGCGCACCTTCCTTTTGTGCGTCACCCCGAGCACGCCCGCTTTCTCGAAGAGGAGTGGCTGTATGAGGCGATGACCGAGACCTACATCCCGCTTCTGCTCGAGTTCGAAGCGCTGGAGAAGGATGGTCTCCCCTTCCGCATTACCATGAGTCTCACGCCGCCGCTGTGCGAAATGCTGGCCGACGAGTTATTGCAGGCGCGGTATGCGAACCACCTCGACCGCCTGCGCGAACTGGCCGAAAAGGAATGCGCGCGCCTCAAACACGACGATCGGCTTGCGCCACTCGCGGCCATGTACCGCAACCGCTTCGAGGCCTGCCACCTCAAGTTCGAGGCCCTCGGCCGCAATCTGTTGAACGGGTTCCGGCATTACCAACGCCGCGGCAATCTTGAAATCCTCACCTGCGGTGCGACGCACGGATTCCTTCCCAACCTGCGCCACTCGCACCGCGCGGTGGAAGCGCAACTCGAAGTGGCGGTTCGCAACCACCACAAGCATTTCGGCGTGCAACCGCAAGGAATCTGGCTCGGCGAGTGCGGCTACTATCCCGGACTCGACACCCTGCTCAAGCAAGCGGGACTACGCTATTTCTTCACCGACACGCACGGCATCCTGCAGGGCGAACCGCCCTCCCCAAAAGGCTGCTACGCCCCGGTGGAAACGCCCGCAGGCGTGTTTTGCTTCGCCCGTGACCCCGAATCTTCTAAAGCGGTGTGGTCGGCGGAAGAAGGCTATCCCGGCGATTGGCGCTACCGTGAATTCTACCGCGACATCGGTCACGATCTCGACTTCGAATACATCGCGCCTTATATCCATCCCATGGGCTTGCGTATCCAGACGGGTATCAAGTACCACCGCATCACGGGCAAGAATTGCGAAAAGGAACCCTACGTGGAAGCCCGGGCGCTCGCCGCCGCAGAAGAGCACGCGGGCAACTTCCTTTACAACCGCGACCTGCAAGCCGGGTGGATCGATCCTTTACTTGCGGCATCGGATGACGGCGCTCCCGCCAACATCATTTGTCCCTACGATGCGGAACTCTTCGGTCATTGGTGGTACGAAGGCCCGCGCTTTCTCGGCGCGGTAATGCGCAAAGCGCTGACCGAATCGCACGGCATCGCGCTTGCCTCACCGCGCGATTACCTCGATCGGCATCCCCACCCGCCGAAAAGCCAGCCGGCTTTTTCGAGCTGGGGTGCGGGCGGTTATGCCGACGTCTGGCTCGAAGGTTCGAACGACTGGATCTATCCGCATCTCCATAAGATCGCCGACCTGATGAACGAGACGGCCAACCTGCCCGAGCGAGGCGAACTCGACGTGCGCGCGCGCAATCAGATGGCGCGCGAATTGCTGTTGGCCCAATCCTCCGACTGGGCCTTCATCATGAAGACCGGAACCATGGTGGAATACGCCGTGAAGCGGACCAAGGTGCACGTGCATCATTGTCTGGTGCTGGCGGCACAGATCGCCTCGGGGCATATCGACGAAGGATTTCTCCACAATCTCGAATTGACAAACAACATTTTTTCCGAGATGGATTACCTCGTCTACAAAGGGTAAAATCGCGCAAGGTGGGCCCGGTGCTCCCGAAATAAAAATTCGGTTTTTCTTGCGAGCGAACCGCCGCCGGTGCGCTAAAAAAAAAAGCCCATTTCCCAACCTCGATTGTAAAGGCTCGTGGCCTTGTCTTTTTTGACCTGCGTGAAATTGGATTTCGAGGTATTTTAACTGTTACGTCATATTTACAATCCGGGCAAAAAATACCGGAAAACGACGCTTTGGGGAGGCTTCGCTTGAACTCACGAATTCTTGGATTTTTCAGCACGTTCGTGCTCACTGCAACCGGAATGGTTTCCCTTGTTTCCGCCCAATTTGTCGTTCCGCCTACCAAACCGAACGGCATGTACGACATGACCACCTGGAACCCGATCGCAATGGGCACTTGCAGCGGTGAAGGTGTGGGCTGCACCACCCTGTACGGCTTCGACTGGCTTTCCGACGGACGTATGGTCATTCTCACCAACGACTATCTCGGCCACGACCAGAAGCCTGCGAGCCGTTCGACGGCCAAGGTTTCGATCGTTTCGACCCCCATCGGTAGCGGTTCCACCGTGACCACCATCGCCTCGAACTTCAAGCAACCGGGCGGCATCCGGGTGGTGAACGACAAGATCTGGGTCAGCGATATGGACAGCGTTTACGTCATCCCCAAAAACAACCCGGCGCCCTCCGATACGAGTTCGAACCGCACACGGCGCTTCGGCACCCCGACATCCGACATGTACGGTGGCAACGGAGCCCCGAATAATTTTGCCTTCAACAAGTCGACCTGCAGCGGCCTTACCTGCACTAGCTCGAACTCGCAAGCACACCACTACATCTTCACTCCGGTCTATTATCAGGGAAAATTCTACGCGGCCTATGGCGGCAACACCGGCAGCGGCAGCGGTACTGCCAACCTGAACGCCTCATCTTATTACTCGGGCGCCCTGCTCCGTTGGGATTCCACCACCACCTCCTTGGACTCCACGGCCAACCGCTTCGCCGGCGGCCTGCGCTCCCCCGACGGAACCACACTCGGCCCCAACGGATCCGTCTTCGTCACCGACCATCAAGGTTCCTGGTTGCCGATGTGCACGCTCACGCGCTATAAGATCGATGCACCCAAAATGCAGTTCGGCGGGTACCGTCAAGACCAGGGGTATTCCGCGAACTTCGCACAGGCATGGTATGACCGCGGACAGGCCGATTACGTGCCGCCCATCGCCATCAATCGCTACGACCAAAACGGCAAAACCGGTTGGGTCGGAATCGCACAGCCCCTGTATCTTGAAAAGGGCGCTTATGCCGGTCAACTCCTTGTAGGTGATATCAACAGCCGCGGCCTGTGGCGCGTGGCGCTCGATACCTTGAACGACACCACTGGGACGGAAAACGTGCAGGGAGCCGTGTTCTACTTCAACCCCGGTAGTTCGGGCAATACTCTCGGCACCGGTACCGCAGGCATCAACCGCCTTTCTCAAGGCCCCGACGGCACCATTTACGCGGGTTCCGGTCGCTCTGTCGGCAACTGGGCCGGCGGTCAGAGCCAAGCCCTCATTTATGTTTTCAAGCCGAATCCAAGCCCGACCCAGTTCGAAATCCTGAACATCCGTTCTCTCAAGGACGGCTACGAACTCGTGCTCAACAAAAAGGTCAACCCCGCAACGGTTTCCGCGGACCGCTTCACGGTCAAACAGCGTTCGTGGGCGCGCCAGTCGGGTTACGGCATGGGCTTCGTCCCCGCCAACAGTCCCAACTCAACCACCGGAACGCCCCAGTTCACGAACCGCGTCATCGACTCGGTCCAGGTCTCGCTCGACAGCCTCCGCATCCGTCTGAAGGTCTCGGGCGTGCTGCGCATCAATCAGGCACGTCGCGGCGACTCGGTCACGCATTGGCACACCATGCTCACCTTCGCCTCGACCATCCGTTCGGCAACCGGTGACACCATCTACACGACGGAAGCGGATTACGCCCAAAACTGGATCAACACGACGCGTTCGTGGACCGGCGGAGTCGTCACCTCAGTGGCCAAACCGAAGACCGCCTCCATGCTCGAGAACAAGGTCTGGTTCACGCGCGGCGCCGAGATGCTCAACGTCAACGTCGACAACATGAAACCCTTCGAAGCCCGTCTACGGGACGTCGCAGGGCGCACGCTCAGCCGGGTTTCGGGAACCGCCGGCATGCCGGGATTGCTCCGTATTCCCGCCGGTACCCAGGGGATTTTCACCCTCGAAGTGCGCAGCGCGGGCGAAGTCTACAGCAAAATCCTCTCACTTTGAGATCCGCACAGAGATCCATACAGGTCGGGAATTTCTCCGACGCATTAAAAAAGGCCTCCACCCAGTTTGGGCGGAGGCCTTTTTTGTTTCGAGTCTCTTCGCAGAGACGCGATTGGCGATCGATTTCCTAGGAAAGTTCGATCGAGCGATTTTTTGCGGCCAAAACGGCACGCTCGATGATGGCTCGAAAATTCTCTTCTTGGAGAAGGTCCTGTGCCGCCGCCGTAGTCCCGCCCGGAGAGCGTACCCGTTTGGACCATTCATCAGGCGAAGCCGACGGAACACCATCGACCGGTTCCAACAACTTCAGGCTACCGCGGATGGTCTGTTTGATCAACTCAAAGGCCGTCTCGCGAGACAAACCCGCCTTTTCACCGGCCTGGGTCATCGCTTCGATAAACTCGAACACGTACATCGGCCCGGAACCGGAGACCGCCGTGACGGCGTCCATTTGCTCTTCCGTGACGCGTACCGTGGTCCCGCAGGACCGGAAAATCGTCTCGACGAGCGACAGCGATTCCTCCGATATGCCGTCTGTTGCAATGGATGTTGCACCTTCACCCACAGAAAGTCCGAGGTTCGGCATGACGCGGATCGCCGTGAAACCGGGAAACACCGCGCGCAATTTTTCCGTACGAATTCCAGCCATAACACTGATGACGGTTTTACCGGAGTGCCCGGATACGAGTTCCGTCCATGCGGCTGCGGTTTCCTTGAATACCTGAGGCTTCACCGCGAGAAGAATGACATCCGCACGCAGAAAGACATCTTCTGCGGACGCAGCGAGGGACGCCCCCAACTCCGCGAGCACCGCTGGAGAGGCCATAGGATCATGCACGAGAATCTTCTCTGGCGCGACAAGTCTAGCCGCGACCAAGCCCCGTGCAACTGCCCCCCCCATATTCCCGAACCCAAGAAAGCCAATCGTCTCGGTGATTTTCTGCGATGAGTTCATGAGGATGCCCTGTGTTAACCGTTCATCGAATCCAGGAATTCCCGGTTCGACTTCGTCCCCTTCAACTTTTCGGACAAGAATTCCATGATCTCCACCGGCGAAAGGTCCTGCAGATAACGGCGGAGAATCCACACGCGGCGCAGGTCGTCGGGCGGCATGAGTAGTTCTTCCTTGCGCGTGCCCGACTTGAAAACGTCGATGGCCGGCCAAATGCGCTTTTCGGCGATCTTGCGGTCGAGAATGAGCTCCATGTTACCCGTGCCCTTGAACTCTTCGAAAATCACCTCGTCCATCCGGCTGCCGGTCTCGACCAGCGCCGTCGCGATGATGGTGAGCGAACCACCGCCCTCGATGCTGCGCGCCGAACCGAAGAAGCGCTTGGGCTTTTGCAGCGCCATGGCGTCCACACCACCGGAAAGGATCTTGCCCGAGTGGGGAATCACGACGTTGTGAGCGCGCGCCAGGCGCGTGATCGAGTCGAGGAGGATCACCACGTGCTGGCCGTGTTCCACAAGCCGACGCGCCTTTTCGATCACCATCCCCGACACCTGGATGTGGCGCTCGGGCGGCTCGTCGAAGGTGGAACTGTACACCTCGGCCGGCACGTTGCGCCGCATGTCGGTGACTTCCTCTGGACGCTCGTCGATAAGCAAAACCATCAACTTGACGTCGGGGTGGTTCTTCACGATCGCATTGGCGATACTTTGGAGCAAGATGGTTTTACCCGCGCGCGGCGGCGCCACGATTAAGCCGCGCTGACCCCGTCCCACCGGTGTGAACAGGTTCATGATGCGGGAGCTGATCTCGGCCGGGTCGTACTCCATGTTGAAGGCCACGTCGGGATGCAGCGGCGTGAGATTGTCGAAGGCCACGCGCTCGCGCACCTTGTCCACTGGGTCACCGTTGCACTTCTGGATGCGCAGCAGCGCGAAGTATTTCTCGTTTTCCTTGGGGGCGCGCACCATTCCGTTGATGGTGTCGCCGGTGTTCAGTCCGAAGCGCTTGATCTGCGTGGAGGAGACGTACACGTCGTCGGGGCCGGCCACATAGGAGTGCTCGGGCGAGCGCAAAAAGCCGTACCCTTCGTCCATCACTTCCAGCACGCCTTCGGCGTAAATGCTGGCTTCGGAGCCGCCATGCTCGCGCTCCAGAATCGCGAACATCAGCGCCTGCTTGCGCAGCACGCGCGGTTCGTGAATGCCCAGTTCGAGCGCGCGATTGACCAGTTCCTTCATGCCCATGCGTTTCAGCGTGAGCCAGCGGTTCTTCGCTTCCTGCATGGTGGTGCCGGAACCGCCCTCGCCGTTCTCTGCACTCTCACCGCCGTCCGTGTCTTCGGAGAAACCGGAAGCTTCGGAAGCTTCGGAAGCATCAGACACATAAAAACCGTCGGAGGTCTCTGCGGCTTCTGCAAATTCTGCAGCTTCCTCGGCTGCGGCGGATTCGAATGCGTCCGCAACTTCCGCAACTTCCGCCAATCCAGCCTCGGGCGCACGCGCCGCTGCTGCCGCGCGTCCCCGCGCAGGCTTTTTCGGCGGTTCCACCGGGGCAAGATCCGGCGCGTCGCCCTCTTCGGCGAGTGCAGGATTTTTCTTGGGGGTGGTACGAGGACGTCCGGCCAATGGAGGCTCCTTGGGCGAGAATCCGGGCCGGGCGCGCAATTTGGCGACGGACACAACGGATAGGTGAGCGGGTGGGTGAAACGAAATGCGACGAGGGGGGGTGGGAAACGTCGCCGTGGCCGGAACAAAAAACCGGCCACCGTGAGGCCAACATAGTATAAACCCCGGCGCCGGAAACGGCAAGTCCCCCCGCTTTGCTACCTTCAAGCCTTCATGACACTACGCGGCAAAACGGTCTGGTTGGCCCTTGGAAGCAACGTTGGCGACCGCGCCGCTCAGTTGCGCAAGGCCCTTGAGAGTCTGCGTGAAATCGCAGACAGCGGCATGCGTGTCTCCAAAATTTACGAGACCGAACCGGTCGGTCCGGGCCCCCAGGAAAACTACCTGAACCTCTGCGTGCGCCTGAGTACGGTGCTGAATCCGCGCCAGCTGCTCGAGTTCTGCAAAGAGACCGAAACACGCATCGGCCGCATTCCTCGCGGTCGCTGGGCCCCGCGCGAAATCGATATCGACATTCTCGCCTTCGAGGGGCAAACGCTCCGTGAGGCCGACCTGGTACTTCCCCATCCTGGAATCGGCGAACGCCAATTCGTGCTGGTTCCGCTCGCCGAAATCGACCCCGATGCCGTGCTTCCCGGGTTCCGCGACAGCGTAACCCGCCTGCTCTACAACGCGCGGGCCACGCAGGGTGACTTTGACATTCGGGAATACCGGCTTCTTCCCGGTGGGTCGACCGCCTCGTTCCCCGACCACCTCCGCTACGTGGCCATCGAAGGCGTGATCGGCGCGGGAAAAACCACCTTGGTCCGCCTGCTCGGCGAACGCCTCGGAGGACAAACCCTGTTTGAAGAATTCGAGAACAACCCTTTTCTCGCCGACTTTTACAAAGACCGCCACCGCTTTGCGTTCCAAACCCAGATCTTCTTTCTGCTTTCGCGCTTCCGTCAGATTCAGGATTATTTCCAGCAACAGGATCTGTTCCGTCCCCAGGTGGTGAGCGATTACATGTTCGCGAAAGACAAGATTTTCGCGACGCAGAATCTCGACGAAAACGAAATGAGCTTGTACCTGCGCCTCTCGGGTTTGATGGAACGCCAACTCCCCAAACCCGATTACGTGGTGTATCTGCAGGCCGATACCAAAACCTTGCTGAGCCGCATCAAGCAACGGGACCGCGACTACGAACGGAACATCGACGAAGATTACATCGAATCGCTGAATCAGGCCTACAACGATTATTTCCACTATTACGACGCCTCCCCCCTGCTTATCGTCAACACCAACCATCTTGACTTCGTTCGTAAAACCGACGACCTCAACCTGTTGATCGAGCAAATCCTGAAAGCCCCGGAAGGGGTAACGTACTGGTCTCCGGGAGCGCAGCACTAAACAAGGAGATATGAAATCGGAAATATGAAAGCAGAAAGGAACACAAAACGCAAAATTTTCTGCGCTTTCGAAAATCCCGTTCCCCCTTTCATATTTCATATTTCCTATTTCTGATTTTCTTCCCCCATGCTCATTCTCCGAACACTAGATGATCTGCGGCTCTGGAGGCGCAGCATCCCCCTGTCCGCCTCCGTCGGCTTCGCGCCCACCATGGGCGCGCTGCATGCAGGCCACATGAAACTGGTTGAGGAATGCCGGCGGGAAAATTCGATCACCGTGGTCTCCATCTTCGTGAACCCTCTGCAATTCGGGCCGAACGAAGATCTGGCAAGGTACCCCAGACCCTTCGAGAAGGACGCCGCCCTGTGCGAAGCCGCGGGAGTCGATGCGATCTACGCGCCGGAACCGGCAGATTTTTACGCACCTGATCACGCCACCTTCGTCGATGTGCATGGGCTCGACCGCCACCTGTGCGGAGCCGCGCGCCCCGGCCACTTTCGCGGAGTCTGCACCGTGGTGCTCAAGCTGTTCCACGCTGTGCGGCCTCACCGCGCCTATTTCGGAAAGAAGGACATCCAACAGGCGCTCATCCTCAAACGGATGGTCTCCGATCTCGCGGTCGATGTGGACATGCGACTGGTCGATACCGTGCGCGAACCTTCTGGCCTTGCTCTCTCTTCACGCAACGCCTACCTCACTCCCGATGAACGAGCGCGCGCGATCGCCCTAAACCGCGGCCTGTCACGAGCACGCGATGCATTTGCAAACGGAGAACGGACTGCCAATGCCCTGATCCGGATCGTGCAAATGGAGATCGAAACATCCGAACCGACGCGAATCGATTACATCGAAGCGGTGTCGCAATCCAAATTGGAACCGATCGATAAGATCGAGGTCCCTGCAGTCATCGCGGTGGCGGTTTTCTACGGAAAGACGCGCCTGATCGATAACGTGACTCTCGAGAAATCCTAGCGGCCCCCGCCCATCAATCGCGCCAAGGCGTTCTGCGCCATGACCTCTCCGGGGTCGAGCCGGACCGCTTGCGCATAGTTCTGGATCGCGCTTTGGATATCACCCCGGCTCTCGGAAATAAAGCCCATCCCGAACCATGCGCCGGCTTCGTTCGGATTGACGCGGAGAATGTCGCGCAATTCCACCTCGGCTTCGGTCGGTCGGCCAAGCGCGATCAGAGAACCCGCCAACAAAACGCGCGGCGAGGTATTTTCCGGATTGCGAGCCGACACCACACGCAGGTGATACACCGCTGCCTCGTATTTGCGACGCGCGTACGCCAAGCGTCCCGCCTGTTCCCGCAAATGCAGATCTGCGGGATCGCGAACGATCGCTTCTTCAATCAGGATTTCGCCCTGCGTTGTGTCACCGAGCCGCACCAAAGCCTCACCGAGCAAGCGCCAGCATTCGGAGTTAGTGGAGTCGAGACGCAAGGCGCGGCGGTAATAAGGCAGGGCCTTGCGCGAATCGCCGTGCCGCTCGAGCTCCGCGCCCACAAAGAGCGAACTCCAAATCGATTCGAGGCTTACGGTATCTTTTTCGAGACCGTGCATCGCCGCGCGCGTGGCCTCTTCGGTCTTGCCGGCCCAGTTCAGCACCTTGGCGATATTGTGGTAACCCAAACCTTCTTCGGCGGGTGTGAGACGCGCATAAACTCGCCGTGCTGCCAAAGCGCGGACTCGTGCGGAGATCGCGGAATCGACCGCGGGTAACAGCTTCATCCGGATCATTTCAGCCACGACTCCGCGCGCGATGTCGCCGTAGTGCGCCACCGTCAAATGCACGTGGTCGGTGAAGTCGGGATCGCCCAAGGCATCGTAGCCCTGACGCACGCGTACGGAGGCGCGGAGGCTGTCCTCGAAGTCCACGAACCCGCCGCCGGTAGCACGCGCCACGCGCAACTCAATGGCGTGCATGGGTGTCAAGGCTCGCAGCGGGCAAATGTCTTCGTCGATGGCGCGCCGAAATTGCGCCTTGGCGGCGTCGGCGCGCCCCGCGACCAGGGCCGCACGGCCGGCGGCATAGCGGGTGGCGGCGTTGCGGGGATCGAGCGCGGCGGCGGAATCGAACTTCTCCGAAGCTTCCGCCGGACGGAAGGCGAGCAACGCCTCACCGGCTCGAAGCAACGCGGCAGACCGCAGGGCTTGATCGACCGCCAACCCCGGCGTGGCCTCGCTTTTGAACGGAGAGCAATCCTTCTCATTGGAGGGAGTCGTGATGTAGATCACTTGCGCACCTGCGGACCTGGCCAGCAAACCGATGCGCTTTTGGGATTCTTCGTAATGCTCCAGCACGCGCGCCTTCAGGGCATCGTCGCGCTTGTAGGAGCTCGGGCCGATGGTGCGTGCCAGCACGTCGTCGACCTCGGCGGCCAGCGTTTGGCCCGCAAGCGGTTTGCGCGCGCCCGCCAGACGGCGCATCGTCGAGTACGTGCGCGTGTGGTCGAGCAGGCTCGAGAGGTTGCGTACCCATCCGGGAATTTCGAGCGCGGCGCGATAGGTGCGCTCTTCAAGGAATTCGTTATGCCCGTTATAAACGACAAACAGGTCGGGTTGGTAACCGGCGAGTTCTTCGGCGAGACGCGCGGCGCGGTAGCTGGCGTAACTGATGCCGCCGGCGTTGATGACTTCGTAGTGACGGGTGCTGTCTTGGTCGGCGAGCAGTTCGCGCAGCCAACCCGTGAACGAGGTGGAGTCGCGCCATGGGTGGCCGTAGGTGGTAGAGCCGCCGAGGGTGAAAATCCGGAAAGTTCCCGGAGCCTTTTTGGCCGGAAAGGATTGAAAGTTGAAATGGGTGAGCTTGACTGGATTGGTTTCGTACACCTCAGCGCCCGCCGCATTTTTCTTTTTCAGAAACAACGGTTGCCCCGACGCGAATCCGAAATACGGGTCTTCCGTCAAGGCGAGCGGCTTCACTCCGGAAAGGGCGAAAATCCCCTCGGAAACGGCGAAGAAAAAGATCAGACTGCCTACGGCCACCAACAGGTTGATGCCGAAACGGGACCATTTCCGGGATGCAGTTGCGTTGGACATGGCTGGCAAAGGTAGCTTGGCCGAGGGGAACCCAAGAAGAGCCGCTAAAGGGCCTAAAAACCTGAAAAAACGGGGACTTTGGGGTTTGTCAATGCCTCCGTGACCAGCCAAATTCCAACCAATTCGCCCGAACCTTTCCGGAGGCATTGGAATGAGCCGCCGGTTTTGAGGGATTTGATGAAAAATCGATGGTCGGGAATGCCAGATTCGAACTGACGACCCTCTGCTCCCAAAGCAGATGCTCTACCAGACTGAGCTAATTCCCGCGGAATTGCAATCTTAGTTCCCAACAGGAGATCCGGCAATTCGGGAGTATTTCTGGAAACGCCCCGTTTTTCGGAATTTTTATTCCGGAAAACGGCTTTTGACAAATCCGGCAGCCTAGAAATTCACGAAATTGTCAAAAGATTCGTTTATCACAATTAAAGCTCCACGAATAAGGATGGTGCGGTAGATTAACAGGCCGATGCGGTCTTTTCAGGCCGTCAACAGGTTCTCACAAGGAGGTGTGCCCGTGAACAAGAAATTAGTGTCTGCTGTTTTTCTGATGTGTGCGGCAGTAGCCGGTGCGCAGGAAAATTATTCGAACTGGTCGAAATACAAGAACATCAAAATCAACACCGGCGCAACCGGTGCCGCGACAGCCGCCTCGGTGGGAAACTTCCCTCTGCTGGTACGTCTCGACTCCGCTTCTGCTGATGTGTTCGCCCAGGCCAAAGCCAATGGCGCCGACATCCGCTTTACCACCGTCGGTGGCCAGCGTCTGAAGCACGAACGCGAGCGTTGGGACTCCGCCGGTAAAGTGGCCGAGTTCTGGGTGCGCGTCGACAGCATCAAGTCGAACGACACCGCGCAATCGATCCGCATGTACTGGGGCAAGGCCGATGCTACCGACAGCTCCAAAGGCTCGTCGGTGTTTTCGACCGGCAACGGCTATCTCGCCGTCTGGCACTTCAACGATGCCATCGCCGCCAAGGGGGACACCCTCCGCGACGTGACGGGCAACGGCCACCATGCAATCGCCGATACCACCGCGGGTGCCGCTATTCCGGTTGACACCGCCGGCGTCATCGGCTCCGGAAAAAATTTCCGTGGTGCCGCAGGCACCGCGGCGATCAACACCGGCGGTTACTTCTCGGTCATGAATGCCGATAGCGCCCTGAACCTCAACACCAGCATGGGTCCGTGGACCTTGTCGGCCTGGGCCAGCCCCGCCGTTTGCCATGGCACAGCCCGCATTACGATTCTTTCGAAGTACGCCAACGTGAACACCGCTCCGGTCCACGGCCGCGCCTATGCGCTGCAGACCAGCAATGGGGCTAACTGGCGTGTGACCAACAACCCCAGTGACTTCTCTTCCGAATCCACCACTTCCGGAGTTGCGGAATATATTGCCGATGCACCCTGCACCGCCAACGCGTGGACATATGTCTCCGGTTCCTATAATAGCAACAGCACGACGCCGACTCCCGACGCAACCGGTGCGGCCAACCTGAAAATGTTCAAGGATTCCGCATTCTCCGCAACTGCCGCGGCAACTGCTAACCAGCAGCCGATTTCCGTCGGCAACGCTTCGCCGGTGTACATCGGCCGTCTGACCAACGTCGATCGCTTTATGCGCGGCGGTGTGGATGAACTCCGCATTTCCAACGTCGCCCGTTCGGCCGACTGGCAGAAGCTCGAGTACTACAACCAGAAGAAGGGCTCCACCATCGTGGCCCTTGGCACCTCGCTGACCAACACACCTCCCGCCACGCTGCACGGCTTCGCCTACGGTGATTCCGCCAAGGCTGCGGACACCCTGTCCGCCTTCGTGGTCGGCACTTTGGCCACCGTCTCACCGACTTACGTTGGCGGCCCCGTGGACAGCTTTAAGGTTGTCAGCGGCACTTTGCCCATGGGTATCACGCTGAACAAGACTTCCGGTGCTATCGGTGGCACGGCCACCGTCTTGGCCGCCGCTTCTGACGTGGTCATCCGCGCCTATGGCCATGCCGCCGCCGGCGACAGCCTTTCGCGCACGCTGCGCATCTCGTCGGCACTCGGCCCCACGGCCGCGTTCTCGTAC
>CANIEU010000017.1 GCA_947466585.1 Fibrobacterota bacterium | reverse complement strand
TCCTTAATAAACCCTCCGAGTAAACTCGGCTGGCAAAAGGCCTATCCGCCTTCTCCTTGCTCTCTTCTACTGTCAAGGTGCCGATCACCGCGAGGGCGACCGCCTGTTTGAGTCGCGCTAGGCGTGTCTCAAACGGGAGAGCAAAGTTACAAAGCCTTATCGTGCCTTGCAAGGGGTTGTAAAGCAGGAAAATACGGAGAATTTTGGTAAAAATCCCCAAAACAATGCACATAAAGTAAACTGGTGTTTATAAATCACGTAACAGCGGCCAAAATTGCTTAAAAGTTCACTTTTCTGCGCTTATAAAGCGATTTGACTGTTGATAGTCTGGGATGCCCTGAATTTTTTTCCAACCGATTTCTTCCGCTTTTTTTGCCAAGAAAGGGAATTGCGGCGGCGCGATTTCCAGAATCAGGATGCCCCCTTCCGCCAAACGGCTCCAGGCGGCCTGCAAAAGTGCCGCAGGAAGCTCCCAACCGTGGTTGCCGCCCACCAGCGCTGTGACCGGATCGTGATCGCGAACCTCGGGTTCTAAAGCCGAAACATCGCCGGCCGCGATATACGGGGGGTTGGAGACGATCGCATCCCAGAGTTGATCCGCAGGGAAACCGGAAAACAAGTCACTTTCGACGAGATGCGGTACCGCGAGCCCGTTGTGTGCGGCGTTCGCGCGTGCGAGCTCGAGACACAAGGGCGAAATGTCGCACGCCCAGGTTTCGCAATGCGGCAATTCACGTGCGACGGAGAGAATGATCGCGCCCGTTCCCGTGCCCACATCGAGCACGCGCGGGCGTTCGACTGCAGGTAGAAGCTTTTTGAGCGCGTCGATCAGCAGTTCGGTTTCGGGACGCGGCACAAGTGCGCGGCGATCCGTGATGAGTTGCAATTCACGAAACGCAGTGACGCCTTCGATATGCTGCAGCGGCTCGCGCAGCCCGCGGCGGCGAATGACGGTGCGGTACGACTCCAGCTCGGATTCGGTGAGTGGTCGATCGAACTGAAGATACAGGTCGAGGCGTTTCAGCCCCAAAACACGGGCCAAAAGCAGGTCGGCGTCGAGGCGTGCATTGGGGACGCCCTTGTCTTTGAGGTACGTCGCGGCCTTGGTGACGACTTCGAGAAGGGGAGAGGTGGACATTGGATTCGCCGCTTCGGGCAGATCAGCCTTGGCGTTCTAGGGCGCGTAGCTTTTCGGCGCTGGCCTCGAGCGCGAGCGCGTCGATGATTTCCTGGATGTCGCCCTTCATCACCGCATCGAGCTTGTAGATGGTGAGGTTGATGCGATGGTCCGTGAGGCGGCCTTGCGGAAAGTTGTAAGTACGGATCTTCGCCGAGCGGTCGCCCGTGCCTACGAGGGCCTTGCGGGCCGCAGATTCTTTGGCTTCGGACTCGGCCAGCCGGGCGTCAAGAAGGCGGGAGCGCAGCACATTCATGGCCTTCGCGCGGTTCTTGTGCTGCGAACGCTCGTCCTGACAGGCCACCACCATACCCGAGGGCAGGTGCGTGATGCGCACGGCCGAATCGGTTTTGTTGATGTGCTGTCCGCCCGCGCCGCCGGCGCGGAAAGTGTCGATCTTCAGGTCTTCATCCTTGATCTGGATGTCGTCCATTTCGTCGGCGATGGGCATTATCACCACGGTGGCGGCGGAGGTATGCACACGGCCCTGGGTTTCGGTGTCGGGTACGCGTTGCACGCGATGCACGCCGCTCTCGTACTTCATCACGCCGTAAACGCCGTCGCCAGTGACCTCGGCCAGCACTTCCTTGAACCCGCCTGCGGTGCCCTCGCTGTTACTGAGCACTTCGACCTTCCAACCGCGCGAGTCACAGTAATACTGATACATCCGAAATAAATCACCGGCGAAGATACTGGCCTCGTCACCCCCCGTGCCTGCGCGGATTTCGAGCACTGCACCGCGCGAATCGGCGGGGTCTTTGGGAATGAACAGGAAGCTGAGTGCATGTTCAAACTCAGGAAGCGATTCGGTGATGCGGTTGGCTTCCTCGCGCGCCAGGGCGGCCATTTCGGGGTCGGACGAATCGTTCATGGCCTTGCGCCAATTGTCCAGATCGCCCAGCGTTTCCAGATAGACGCGCGACTGCTCCACGGTCTCTTGCAGGTCTTTGTGCTGCTTTGACAGGTCGCGCACTTTCGCCTGGTCCGCGAGGGTGTCGGGACTTTGCAGCTTGTGCTCGATTTCCTCGTAGCGTTCGATTGCCTTGCGGGCTTGGTCGCGGAGATCCATGGGACGGTAAAGGTAGGCTTTTGTAGGCTTTTTGGGGCGCGGTGTTCCGCGTCAGGAGATCGATCGCGCGTCTTCGACCTGCAACACGGCGACGTCTCTCCGAACCTTGCCGATCAAGCCCTGCAGGGGGTTCAGCACGTTCCGGCGGCTGAATTCTAGGGCTTCGAGCTCCCTTTGGGAGAGTTGCCCGGCCTGTTCGGCAACGATCAGCAGCGCTTCCAATTCCGCCAAGCGCTCCCCGGCCTTCCGAAGCAATTCGAGAAAGCGGTTCCGGTCGCCCGATTGTTGCCCTTCCGCGATCAACGCGGGCGGAGCAAGCGCGGTTTGGAAGAGTTGCGTGCCGAGCAGGATTTGTTCGTCTTGGGGAAGCCGTTTGACGAGAAGGTGGATATCGGACAACAAGGCGACGGCTTCCTGCCAAACGCCGAGGTCGCGGTAGTCTTTGCGGGGTCGTATCATGGGGGCCTCCGGTGCCGGAAAAGGGTTTCGCACAGCATACTGCATCCGGCGTCAAAAGGGTGTGACGCCGGTCACAGTGAAAAAGCCGGCGAAGGAGCGCCGGGGGCCAATGCGGCCGCGTGTCAAAGGCGCTATCCTGACCCTGTAAAGACGCTACCTTTACCACCTTCTCTTACGGATCGGGTGGTTTGGAATGGCGTTATTGGGGATGCGGGATGTGCGTTTTCACGTAGGCGGGCCGGCACTTTTGGACGGCATCTCGTTCATGATCGACGCGCGCGAACGGGTGTGTTTGACGGGGCGCAACGGCGCGGGCAAGACGACCCTGATGCGACTTTTGCTGGGGCAACATAAACCAGACTCGGGCGAGATCATTGTGACGCCCGGCACACGCATCGCGTACCTCCCGCAAGATATTCCCGACGGTTTGCCGGGCACGATCGCCGAAATCGTGGCCGAGGGCGCGGCGCATCACGAGCACGAGGGCGACTGGAAGGTCGAGATGGAGTCTGAACTCTGGATCGACAAGGTGGGCCTGAAGCCGGAGACAGTGTTCACGTCGCTCTCCGGTGGGCAGAAGCGGCGCGTGCTGCTGGCCCGGGCGCTGGCCTCCGACCCGGACGTGCTGCTGCTCGATGAACCGACCAACCATCTCGACATCGCGTCCATCGACTGGATGGAAGATTTGCTGAAGTCGTCACGGACGGCATTGTTGTTCATCACCCACGATCGCGCCTTTTTGCGCCGGATGGCGACGCGCATTCTGGAACTCGACCGCGGGCAGGTCTACGACTGGACCTGCGACTGGGATACGTTTCTGGTTCGCAAGGAAGCGCTGCTGGAGGCCCAGGAGAAGGAGTGGGCCGACTTCGACAAGAAGCTGGCGCAGGAGGAAACGTGGGCGCGGCGCAGCCCCAAGGCCCGCCGGGCCCGCAACGAAGGGCGCGTGCGCGCGCTCGAGGCCAAGCGGATGGAGCGTTCCAAGCGCCGCGAACGGCAGGGCACCGCCACCTTGGCTTTCGGCGAGACGGATCGTTCGGGCGACAAAATCGTGGAAGTGACCGACCTGAAATTTTCATACGGTGACAAGCCGATCATCACCTCTTGCAATACGGTGATTCAACGCGGCGACAAGGTGGCGCTGCTGGGTGCGAACGGTGCGGGCAAGACGACGCTCTTGCGCCTGCTGCTCGGGCAATTGCAGCCGAATAGCGGTACCGTGAAGCTGGGCTCTTCGCTGCAGGTGTTGTATTTCGACCAGCTGCGCGCGCAGATTGATGAGGAAAAATCGGTGCGTGAAAACATCGGCGGCGGCCAGGAGTGGGTCGAAGTGGGCGGCAATCGCACCCACGTGATGTCGTACCTGCAGAGCTTCTTGTTCGATCCCAAACGTTCGATGATCAAGGCAGGCATGCTCTCCGGCGGCGAGCGCAACCGCCTGCTGCTGGCGAAGCTGTTCACGCGCCCGGGCAACGTGCTCGTGCTCGACGAACCGACCAACGATCTCGACATCGAGACGCTGGCACTTCTCGAAGAGCTGCTGGTGGAGTTCGAGGGCACCGTTCTGGTGGTGAGCCATGATCGCGAGTTTCTCGATAACGTGGCGACATCGACGCTGGCCATCGGCCCGGATGGCGTGGTCGAAGACTTCGTCGGTGGCTGGAGCGACTGGAAGCGCCAACACGAAGAGCGGCTCGAAAAGCTGGCGCGTGAAGAGGCTGCCCGGGCTGAGAAAGCGAAGAAATCGCAACAAGGCAGTGGATCGAATTCTTCCTCGAACTCTGCGTCCGGTACTGCTACGAAGCGCAAGTTGTCCTTCAAGGAACAGAAGGAATACGACGCGCTACCGGGCAAAATTGAAGAGCTGGAAGCGAAGCAGGTCGCGATGGTAGAGCAGATGGGAACGCCGGAGTTTTACAAACAGGCTGCGGCCGAGATCAATGCCGCGAATGCGAAACAGGCCGAGCTCGAAGCGGAGTTGGGAAAGGCTTATCAGCGGTGGGAGGAGTTGGAGGGTTAAACCTTCAGGCCACGGAATGGGTTGCCGTTTCGGAAGGTTTTCCTTCACTGGTAGAATGAGATTCGCTGACTCTGAATTCGTCGGAGAATCTCTAGTAGAATTGAATCAAGATAGTGCGATTTTGGCTGACTTCCGAAATTGTCTTTAATACTCGACGAATTCCTCCCTGTTGCGCGGTATATAGTGCCCGTTGACCGAATCGTTCGGTCGGAGTCGAAGCGGGATGAAATTCCCGACCCAATTTGGAGTAAAAAATGAATCGTTTCGCCCAACGGGTGGCATACTTTCTCTTCCCGGCCTTGTTGAGCGCAACCATGACGTTCGCCTCGCCCACACCGGTTCCTTCCACCGGCGACCAGCTTTGCAGCGTGGATACCAGCGCTGTAGCGCGCCAGGATACGTTGGCCTCCAATCCGGATGCCGAAGGTTTCCGGAATATTTTCGACGGCACATTCAAGGGCTGGTGGCAAAACTGCGGCACCTCGTTTTCCAGTGTCGACCGTGTCAATGGCGGCGTTTTCCGGACAGACTCCACAAAGGGGTATAAGGCCATTTATTCGGCCCAACGCAACACGAATACCGGCGGTGTGCTGGAAACGAAAAAGCGTTATAAGCATTACGATGTGATCCTCGATTACTGGGGCGCCTGGGGCAACGACGGTGGGATTTTGAACCGCGTGAATCTGACCGGCGTGGCATATGAAACGATCCTCTGGCCGATGAACAACGGCAACATGGGCGGCGGCTACGGTCAGAACTCGCAAGGCAAGGCTCTTACCAAGCCCTTTGCCTTCAACGGAAATGACACGACGATCACCGTCACCTCCGGCGCAACCGGTTGGACCAGCATCACCGCGGCCATGGCCTCAAAAACCGCCGAGACGTGCCCTTACAAGGGCTGCACGAACACCGGCTGCGCACTCACCGGCTGCACCCAGGCCGATTGGCGGCGCATGTGGCGGACTTCCACCGTGGCGGGGAATGACTCGGGCTGGGTCACCCTGCGCGTGATGTATTTCGGTGGATTAAGCCAGGGTCAGTCTTCGACGGGTGACAAGGTGCATCAGTATTCATTCTTCCGCAGCCGGCAGGATACGTATACCGGGATGTTGGCGGACTCCATGTTATGGGTCCCGCTCTTCATCGATTCGGTAGTGCTCACCAATTCCCAAGCGAACACATCGCCGGCCAACCCCATCGGCTTGCAGATGCATAGCGGAACCCAGTACACCAGCCCGAATTGGTACCGCAACATCCGCATTCGCGAACTGGATTCTTTGGGGAACGTTTTGCCGGGCCAGATTCCCACTTCCATCGGTAGAGGCGCACCGGGCAACTCAGGAGAAAACGGGATCGGACGGATCGCGTATAACCTGAATCTCAAAGCCCACACGATTTTTGGAACGATGGCCCTGGCCCATGAAATCAAGGTGCGCGATGTGAGCGGCCGTGTTTTGGAAAGCTTCTCGGGCCCGGCCGGTCCGATACATTATGTGTTGACGCGTCGGTCTCCTTCCGTTGTGTTGGTGGAAATCAGGACGGCTCTGGGCGTGGAAAATCTGCGCGTGGATTGGTCCGTACGCTAGGGGAATATTAAGGGATCACAACTATCCGGCGGAGGCGATTTGCTCGCTGCCGCCGGAAAGCAGTTGCACCGCATCTTCAAGTTGCCCCGCATTGCCGAATAAAATCACCTGATCGCCCGGGAGCAAGTACTCCTCGTTCGAAGGATTCACAATCGGATCACGACCTTCGCGCTGAATCCCCACGATCAGCGCCCCCGTCTGCGTCCGCAACGCAAGCTCGCGGATGGTCCGCGATACGCAGGGCATGTTCGCTCCCAAGGTCAAGGATTCCAAACGCCCTTCTTTGCTGAGCAGAGCCACAGAAGGATTCTCCGTGGTGATCTCACCCGGATCTCCGTCGCGATGCGATGGTTCATGGGCGGATTTACTGAAGGTATCCGCCAGTGCACTTTTCCCCTGGAAATAAATCTTGTTGAAGGAATCGCGCAGGAACCACGCCAAAGCGCCCACCACAAGCACCAACGCCACCACGAGATAAGCGGAAGGCAAGGCCGCATAACTCAAGCCGAAAGTGAATCCCGCCAAAAGCAACAGGGTAAAGGCCCAAAATGCATTCGCCACCACGGCGCGTAATTCCACCTTGCGCTCGCCGTTCACGCGATCGGGTAGACCAAGCTCGGCCAAGATCATGCCGAGTGCACGGAGCTTGCGGATGGCTGCGATATAAACCGGGAGAACGGCCACGATCGCAATCCCCCAAAACAGCGACTTGATAATATTTTCCCAAATGCGCAGGTCAGGCAAAAACCGCAGCACCACACGGGAAAGGAACACGGCAGCGAACAATGCGCCCGCGATGAGGCTCAGGAAAATCCCGAGTTGGCCCATGATGCGGCGCAGGATTTTACGTACATGACTGTTCTGCCGTTCGCGATGCAGATGGCCATACCACCGGGTATAGAGGTTGGCGTAGGAAACCGCAGTTGCTGGTGCCCGCCGAAGTAACCAACCTGTAAACGGATCGGATGCCCGAATGAGGTAAGGCGTGGTCAGGGTGGTGATGGCGGACACGCTCACCGCGATGGGGTAGAGGAAATCGCTGGTCACGCCGAGCGTCAGGCCCAATGCGGCGATGATGAAGGAGAATTCGCCGATCTGCGACAGGCTCATCCCCACACGCGTCGAGGTGGGAATGTCGTGACCCGCCAAAAAAGTACCGATGCTGCAGGTGATGACCTTGCCCAACACCACCGCCACCGAGATAACGGTGATGGGTATGATGTACTGCACGATAAGAGCCGGATTGATGAGCAGGCCTACCGAAACGAAAAACACCGCGCTGAACATGTCGCGGATGGGGTGGAGCAGCGCTTCGATCTTTCCGAGTTCCTTTGCCTCCGCGAGTATGGCTCCGATCAAAAAGGCGCCCAGAGCCACGCTGTACTGGAGTTTGACCGTGATCAAGGTGAATCCGAAACACAGGGCGAGAACGGTGATCAGCAGCATTTCGGGGCTGGCGAAGCGGGCCACGAATCCGATCAGGCGAGGTACCGTGAGCAATCCGATCACCAGAGAGACCACCAGAAACACGCCGAGTTGCGCGATCGTGACGAAGGTGTCGACGCCCTGGAGCGATCCCGTTTTGGCGATTCCGGAAAGCAGGGCGATGAGAACGATGCCCAGCATGTCTTCCACGATCAGGATGCCGAAAACGAGGCTGGCGAATTTCTGCTTGCCGAGACGCAGTTCGCCGAAGGCTTTCATGATGATCGTGGTTGAGGAGATGGCGAGAATGGCCCCGAGAAACAGGCTGTCCATCGGCCGCCAGCCGAAAAATTTGCCGATCTGGTAACCCACGAACAACATCAGAAGGATTTCGAGTGAGGCCGCGATGAAAGCGGTCGAACCCACCTGCCGCAACTTGCGCAGGCTGAATTCGAGGCCCAAGCTGAACATGAGGAAGATCACACCCAATTCCGAAAGGATGTGGATGGTCTCCATGTCATGAATCAGGTTGTACGGTGGGGTATGGGGCCCGATCAGCAAGCCGGCGATGATATAGCCTAACACCACCGGCTGTTTGAAACGGTGGCACAGGATCGTGACCAAACCTGCCACGATCATCACCACGGCGAGATCTTGTAAAAAAGCGAGCTGATGCATCTGTTTTCAGTTTAAATCAAACAGCCAGTAGACGGTAGAAGGTAGAAAAGGTCGGAAAATACTCGTTATGAGCAGTATTTGACCGGATGTAAATGAATGGGAAGGCGCCACAGTTCCGAATCGAATGGACGCGAACTACAGTAATCTCTACCTACTACCTACTACCTACTACCGTCTATGCTATCGCCGCTTTGGCGGAGACGATCGCAACATCGATCTGGTCGACGTCGGGCTCGCGCGTGGTGATGCGCTGCAACCACAATCCGGGCAAAATCAGGGGACGCATCCACGCGGATTCCTGATGCCGGGCAGAAAGCTTCAGCAATTCAAAGGAGAGGCCCGCCACCAACGGAACGAAAGGAAGGTGGATCGCAAAACGGATCAGGAAGTTCGGATAGTGATAACCGAAACCATTCGCCAACAACGCATCGAACAGGGAGAAGAACAGTACGCATACCAGCGCGACGATCAGAATGAATGAGGTGCCGCAGCGCGGGTGAAACCGGGTTTGGCGCTCCACCGCAGCCGGCGTGAGACCCGCGCCGCTTTCGTGCGCGAAGATCGATTTGTGTTCGGCGCCGTGGTATTGGAACAAGCGGCGCACATCGGGCACGAAGGAAAGCGCCCACATGTAGACGACGAGCAGCGAGATGCGCACCGCTCCGGCCGTGCCGTTGAACAACAAGGGATTGTTGGGGTGCGATTTGCTGCCACCCGTTACCAGGGACGCGATTCCGTAAGGCAACAATTGGAACAAGCCGAGTGCGAGCGCGAAGGAGATCACCAAGGTGCCGACCAGCGCGGCCTTTTCGCGCATGCTGGTGGGCGCGGAAAGTTCTTCGGCGGGCTCGGTGGTTTTTTCCTGCACGCCAGCGGACCAGTTGAGGGCTTGCGTGCCCACGTACAACGCTTCGATCAGCGAGGCCGCGCCGCGCAAAACGGGAAAGCGGAGCAGCGGATGGCGCTTGGCAAACGGTACGAAGGCGCGGCTTTGCACGGCGATGGTGCCGTCGGGTGCCCGGGCTGCGATGGCGATGCGACCGGGGGCGCGCATCAGAACGCCTTCAACGACGGCCTGACCGCCGATGGGGTCGAGGTGGATCGCAGGTTCCGTGCCGGTGGTGACGGTGGTGACGGAAAGCTCGGAAGGAGAAGACGGGGGGGAAACGAAAGAGGCCGGGCCCCCAGTGATCGAGTCGGCGTCGGCCTCAAGATTCAGAAGATGCATCCAGCCCACATGCACGCGCAGCGGGAGGGATCGGAAGAAACGCATGGGAACCTCCGAAGGCCGGGCCGATTACTCGGCGGCCGGGGCTTCTTCGACGACCGAATCCGCAGCTGCAGTAGCTTCGGCAGCGGGCGCTTCCTTGGCCGCAGCCTTGGGCTTGGCAGCCTTGGCCTTGGTCTTGGAAAGAGCTTCGGGCGCGGCCGGAGCGGCGGAAGCCACTTTGGCCGGAATTTCCTTGCGGGTCTTGCGCGCGGCGCCGACCACGGTGGTGTAACGCGAAGTGAACTTCTCGATACGGCCGCCGGAATCGATCATCTTCTGCTTGCCCGTGTAGTACGGGTGACAGTTCGAGCAAATTTCAATACCCTGACCGTTGGTGGTCGAAGGCAGTTCGATGACATTGCCACAGGAACAAGTAAAGTTCTGCGCAGTGTATTTCGGATGAGTGTCGGTCTTCATGGCCCAAACTCCAGTTTTCGCTAAAAAAATGAGGAAACAAACGTAATTCCTTCTGCCCCGGGAATCAACCGGGAATTTGAACCGAAAAGGCTTCGCCGACCCTGTCCTCCCCTCAAAAAAGGCATTTTTCCCCTATGACCCCAGAAAAGATTCACGATAAGCCCCTCGTCATCGGCGGTCGGGCCCACAAGTCCCGCCTTATTGTCGGTACCGGCAAGTATCCCACCTTCGAGATCATGCTCCAGGCCCACGAGGCTTCGGGCGCGGATATGGTCACGGTCGCCCTCGGCCGTGTCAAGCTCGACGGCCCCGAAGAAGAAAACATCCTCAACTTCATCGACACCAAGAAGTACACGCTTTTACCCAACACCGCAGGGGCGTATTCGGTCGAGGACGCGGTTCGCATCGCCCGCCTCGCGCGCGCACAGGGCATGAACTTGATCAAGCTCGAGGTGCTCGCCGAGGCGAAGACCCTGTTGCCCGATCCTTTGGGTACCTACGCGGCCTCCAAAATCCTCGTGGACGAAGGCTTCACGGTCTATGTGTACACCAGCGATGATCCGGTGCTGGCCAAGCGGCTGGAAGATCTCGGCGTGGCGGCGGTGATGCCCGCCGGTTCTCCCATCGGCAGCGGCCAAGGGGTGATCAACGAGAACAACATCCGCATGATCATGGAATCCTTGGCCTGCCCGGTGATCGTGGATGCGGGAATGGGAACGGCTTCCGACCTCGCCCGCGCCATGGAACTCGGTGTGGACGGGATTCTCTGCAACACCGGCATCGCCTGCGCCGACGACCCGGTGCGCATGGCGCGCGCATTCCGCCTCGCCACCGAAGCCGGGCGCGAGGCCTGGCTGGCGGGCCGCATTCCGCGCAAGATCTACGGATCGGCGAGCAGCCCGCAAGAAGGTTTGGGGTAGCCCCCGTGTTGGAGAGCCCGGAATCCTTTGTCTCGGAATATGCCGAGTCTCCCCAGTTCCTGTTTTTGTCTTCCGCCGTAAAGGAACACGCCGAGGCGGTTTTGTCGGCGTTCTTCGATCGCGCCGCAGAACGGGGCGCGCATTCTCTCGCGCAAGTCACACCGGGAATCGTTGAGGTCGTACTGCTCCAAGACATGGGGCGGCTGAACCTGCCGCTTGCGGCGAAACAAGCCCTACCCGAATTGCTCGAAGGCTTTTTCGGGTTCCTCAAGGAGAGCGGGCGTTTTCCTGCGGCTGGAGCCTTGCAGGTTTGCGCCGAGGCGCTGGCGGGCAAATTCCGTGGGGCCTTGCGCGAGGACGGTTCCGTGAAGGGGGAGACCTTTCGCAAAGCCTCCGCCGAAGTAGGCCGCAACGATCCCTGCTTCTGCGGCAGCGGAAAAAAATTCAAGAAATGCTGCGGCCCCTTGATGGGCGGCTGATTCCCCTTAAACCGGGAATCGGAACCGCGGCATCTTGTTGCCCCGGCCTGTGGTGAAACTATCTTCCCCGTCATGAATTTCGGAACATACCGAACCTTGGTTCGCTCGGACTTGTACCGGCATACCGCTGGATTTTCGGTCCCCAGCCTGCTGAAATATCTTCTGCTGCATCCGGGTTTCCAATACGCCTTCTGGATGCGCACATGCGCTTACATGGCTTCGCACGCCGGGCTGCGTCTTCTACCGTCCTATTTGTTTGCACGCTGGATATTGCGTCACTATTCCCACAAGTACGGCATCTACCTGCCGTACAATACCTCGGTGGGACCGGGTCTTTACATCGCCCATTTCGGCGGGATTTACGTGTACCACAAAAGCCGCATTGGCAGCAACTTCACGATCGACCAGGAAATCGTGTTGGGGAAAAGCATGCGCGGGCCGCACAAGGGTGCGCCAGTAATCGGTGATAATGTTTATGTGGGGCCCGGTGCGAAAATCATCGGGAACGTGCGCATCGGCAACCATGCCGCCATCGGCGCGAACTCCGTGGTCACCAAGGATGTGCCCGATCATGCCGTGGCAGCCGGCGTGCCGGCCCGGGTGATTTCTGAGGCGGGATCCACCGGGTACGTGATTAAAACCTGGCCACCCGTCTGAATGAATCAGATCTGGGCGGCCGATAGCCTACTTGTTTTCGTCGCCGTGGTGTTTGATCACCTTGGCCTGCACGTGGAAGATCACTTCTTCCGCGATGTTGGTGGATAGATCGCCGATACGCTCCAGATTGCGGGCGATCCGCATCAATTCCAGCGCGGCTTCGAGGCTCAGCGTTCCAGCCTTTACCATCTGCACCGCCTCGCGAGTGGTGGAACGGTTGAGTCCGTCCACCATATCGTCGGTTTCGAGCACCATGCGTGCGGTCTGCAAATCCTTTTCGAAGAAACTGCGGCAGGCGTCCGCGAACATGTTTTGCGCGAGCATGAACATGCGGGGCAGTTCTAGGCGGGTTGCCGGGGGTTGCGCCGCGCACGAGACCGCGGATTGGGAGATGTTCACGACGTGGTCGGCGATGCGTTCCAGATCGTTGTTGATCTTGAGAATCGCAAGCAGGAACCGCAGATCTACTGCGACAGGCTGAAAGAGCGCGAAGCAATCGACCACATCGTGGTCGATTTCGATCTCGAGTTGGTTGATGCGGCGCTCGTTCAAAAATGCACGTTCGGCCGCCTGGGCGTTGCCTTCGACGAAGGCTTGTGCCGCCGCGTTCATGCCATCCGTGCAAAGGCCCACCATTTCTTCCAACTTGCGGCGCAGTTGGTCGAGGTCTCGTTCAAAATGCCGTTCCATATGGTCTCCGTGTCTCTCCGTTATCCGGTTGGGTCGCTTGAAATCCGAAATTGCGCGTACGGCCGGTTTAGCCGAACCGCCCGGTGATGTAGTCTTCCGTTTGACGTTCCTTGGGGCTGGTGAAAATACGCTCTGTGGCGTCAAATTCAATCAGCTTGCCCATGTAGAAGAACGCCGTATCGTCCGACACGCGAGCGGCCTGCTGCATGTTGTGCGTGACGATGACAATGGTGTAACGGTCCTTGAGTTCATAAACAAGCTCTTCGATCTTCGAAGTCGCGAGAGGATCGAGGGCCGAAGCGGGCTCGTCCATGAGTAGAACCTCGGGATCCACGGCCAGAGCACGAGCGATACAGAGGCGCTGCTGTTGTCCGCCTGAAAGCGCGAGAGCGCTTTTGTGAAGCTCGTCTTTGACTTCGTCCCAAATGGCGGCCTGGCGCAGGCTTTTTTCTACCAGCGCATCGAGCGTCGCTTTATCCTTGAGGCCATGGATGCGCGGGCCGTAGGCCACGTTCTCGTAAATGGATTTCGGGAACGGGTTCGATTTTTGGAAGATCATGCCCACGCGCTTGCGCAGTTCCACCGTGTCGACGCCATTGGCATAGATATCTTGCCCATCCAGCTTCACGGAACCCTTGATCTTTACCCCGTCGATCAAATCATTCATGCGGTTGAGAGTGCGCAAGAAGGTCGATTTGCCGCATCCGGAGGGACCGATGAAGGCCGTGACGCGATGCTCGCGGATATCGATGCTGACGTCCTGCAGAGCGTGCTTGATTCCATAGTGCAGGTTTAGATCCCGCACAGTGAGTTTTAGCGTTTTGTTCGAGTCGGTCATAAGGTCAGGCCGCCGTGCGTTTCCGTAGGCGCGCACGGAGCGCGATGGCGGAAAAGTTGAGAGTGAATGTAAGGGCTAACAAAACCAAGGTGGTGGCATATTGTATGCCGATGGTTTTTTCCACGTCCGTGGACTGTGTGGTCATAATGAAGACGTGGTATCCGAGTTCCATAAACTGATCTGAAAACTGGGTGGGCAAATGAGGCAGGAAGTACGCCGCTCCGGTAAATAGAATCGGGGCGACTTCGCCCGCACCACGGCTCACGGCGAGTATGGCCCCTGTGAGAATACCGCTGAAGCTACCCGGCAACACCACGTTCCAGATCGTTTCCCATCGAGTGGCTCCGAGGGCCAAGGAGGCTTCGCGAAGCTCCCGCGGCACGGTCTTGATGGCCTCTTCCACCGAAACGATTACGACGGGTAGTGTGAGTAACGCCAAAGTGAGGCTGGCCCACAAAATATTGGGTTGCGACCAATGAAGTTCTCCCGAGTAGAACAATCTGTCGAGGTGTCCACCGGTGAACTGGATGAAGAAACCGAGGCCGAAGAGGCCGAAAACGATCGCTGGGATTCCCGCTAAAGTATTTACGGCAAACCGGATGACTTGGGCGAGTTTGGACTGTCGGTTCGTGTATTCACTGAGGTAGATGGCTGTAATTGTGCCCACCGGCACGCCGACGATCGACATGATGATCACGAGCATAAAGGTGCCGAAGATGGCAGGGAAGATGCCGCCTTCAGTCATGCCCTCGGTGGGTGCGGCGGAAAGGAACTGCCAGGTGATGTGGCTCGCGCCACCCCAGATGATGGTGCCGAGGATCCAAGCCACAGCTGCGACCCCGATAAAGGCGCAGAAGGCGGTGAATCCGACGAATAGCCTGCCTTTGATGCGTTTGGACAGCATAGGTCAGATTCCCTTGAACTTCTTCATGAGACGGTTGCGAACGAAGAATTCGGCGATGGCGTTAAGGCCAAAGGAGATGAGGAACAACAGTGCGCCAATAAAGAATAGCACGCGGTAATGCAGGTCACCGAATACCACTTCGGCCATTTCTGCGCCGATGGTGGCCGAAAGTGTGCGCACCGGGTCAGAAATCGACGCGGTAATCAACGCGGCATTGCCGGTCGCCATCAGCACGATCATGGTTTCCCCAAAGGCGCGACCGAAGCCGAGGATTACGGCGGCGAAAATTCCGGGAGTCGCGGCGGGTAAAACAACGAATAATGCCGTCTCCCAGCGGCTGGCGCCGAGAGCGAGGCTCGCCTCTGTCATGACCTTGGGCACCGCGGCCAAAGCGTCTTCGGAGACGGTATAGATGATCGGGATCACGGCGAGCGCCATCGCCACGCCTCCCACGAAAGCGTTAAGGCGGAATTCAAACCCGAACAGATTTTGCAATCCAGTGGCGAGAATCACTAAGGCAAAAAATCCGATCACCACCGACGGGATGCCCGCCAGAATTTCAATGATGGGCTTCATGCCTTCGCGCGCCCAGCGCGGGGCGAAGCTGGAAGTGTAGAGCGCGGCAAATATGCCGATGGGTCCGGCGAGAAGGAGGGCGATGAGCGTGACTTTCAAACTGCCCAACAACAAAGGAATCAAACCGTATTTAGGGTCGAGCGAAACGGGTTGCCAGGTCTTTCCGGCGAGGTCGGTAGGGGAGAAGTCATGTTCGTTTTGAACGAGTTCGACCGCGTCGTTGGAAGGCGTCAGTCCCGTTTCGTCGCCGTAGGATTCTGCGGCGCCGGTGACCTCAGTTTGAACGGCTTGAGCTTTTTGGGTGAAAATCGGATAGGCTTCGCGAAACACGAAGACGAAAATGAGGCAAATAAAAATGAGGGAGATATAAGCCACTCCCTGAATGGCTTTTTCAATGAGGAACTCAACAATCCGCTTGCGCGTCTTGGAATTCTGGAAAGGTCGTTCCTTCACCGGATGGGCCTTTGCTAAAACATCCGGCCCCCTCATGAACGAGAGAGCCGGATTGGGTTGTTCAGCCATATTCGGAGACCGCGTTCCCGATTTGGGAGAGAGCGGCCGCCTGCGAAGCGAATCGAAAAATCAGCGGATCGGGAAGTAACCGACCTTGGAGACGATCTCTTGGCCAGCGGGGCTGAGCGTCCAGTCAATGTAATTCTTGAGTTCGCCTGTGGGACGGCTCTTGAGGTACATGTACAGGTAGCGGGTGATCGGATAGGTTCCGGCCTTCACCGTCTCTGCGTTCGGTTCGTAGGCGGGGGAAGACGCATCTTTCTTCACTTTTGCGAACTTGATGCCCTTTGCGTATGCCGCGCCGCCGAAGCCGATGCCGTACTTGTCCTTGGAAACGGCGTTCACCACCGCCGCCGTGCCGGGCAGGCTCTGCATCGAAGAGGTGTAATCCTCTCCCTTTAACACGAAGTCGCGGAAGTACACGTAGGTGCCGGAGCTGTTCTCGCGGCCGTAGACCACGATCTTGGCATCTTCACCGCCGACCTGTTTCCAGTTCTTGATTTTGCCGGTGTAGATATCCTTGATCTGGTCGAGCGTGAGTTCGCTGACCGGATTGTTCTCGTCGAGGTAAACCGACAAGCCGTCCTTGGCCGACTTCACTTCGATGCCGAGGCTGTTGAAGCGGGTCTTGAGTTTTTCGCGCTCGGCGGCCTTCATGGGACGCGAAGCGTTGCAGATGTCGGTGGCGCCGTTGATCAGCGCAGAGATGCCGACGCCCGAACCGCCGCCGGTGACCTGGATGGTCACATCGGGGTGGGTCGACATGTAGGCTTCTGCCCAACGCTGGGCGAGAATGACCATTGTGTCGGAACCTTTGACCGTGATCGTGGTGGCGCTGAACAGGGGCAGAGCCCCGAGCAGCAGCGCCGCTGCAATTTTCTGGATTTTCATGGATTGTTCCTTGTTGTTCTGGTTGTTTGGTGTGCCGGTTGCAAGAACTGGTTTAGAACTTGACCTGCGCACGCAGGGTGAACACGTTGTCTTTCAGGTCCTTGGTGTAAGGGAGTAGGCTACCGGTCGCGGCACTGTTCACCGTCTCGTTCGTGATCATGTCGTAGTAGGCCGTGAGGCGCACGATGTCATCCCAGTAGTACAAAACGCCGAGCCCGAGCGTGGTGAACTTGACGTCGCCCGCGCCGAGCTTGCCGTTGGCGGCGAGGCCGATGTTCTTGCCTTCCACGTCGGTGTTCGGGTCATACACGTCGTACTTGACGACGCTCTGGAACTTCGTGCCGTAGTTCTGGATCCACGAGAGATACCAGCCCATGAAGTTGCGCTCCGCCAAGGCGTCCTTCGCGGTACCGTAGGGCATGCTGCCCGACAGGGTGCCGATGGTCTTGCCCGTCAGGTATTCGCCGCGCAGCGAGGTGCCGCCCACGAAGTCACCGATCACCGGGATGGTGTAGTAGGTCTGCAGATCGACGCCGATCACGTTGCGGTCGAAGGTCTGGTTCTTGTGCTTCTTAAAGGGGCTGGTGGTCGAATCCACGAGCTTCGTTCCGTTCATCTGGTACAAGCTGTCGTTGGCCGCCAATACCTTGCCACCGTAGTACGACACGCCGCCGTCCACCGCGAGGTTGAGATCATTGAACGGAAGCTTGAAGCCCACGCGGCCGATGATGTCGAGCGTGCTGTCGATTTCGTCGCCGGTGCCGGCGGTCGCGGTGGTGTTGCCGTTGTAGCCGGAGGTACCGGTGTAAAGGCCGCCCTTGAAGTTGAAGTACTGCGCCAGACCCATGTTTTCACCGGGATTGGCTTCGAGCTTCACGCCGAGGTCCTTCTCGTCCTTGAAGACGGTCTGGTAGACGCGGGTGCGCTCGGGCGCTTCGTGCGCGGAGGAGGAGTAGGGGATTTCGAAGCCGAAGGGGCGGTCCATTAAACCCATGGCAAGACTGAAAGTCTTCAACCAAGGTTCGTTCAGGATGATTTCGGCATCCTTAAGGCCCACACCCGACGGGCGCGCTTCGAATTCCATCACATACTGGCTGGTGACGTTATCGTAAATCGTCTTAAGGCGCACCCGGCGCAATTGCAGACGCTGGTTCGAGGTGGAGGGGAAGCCGCCGCCCGCGAAGCCGCCGACGCCGCTCGAGTCCGCATGCTGCCACTGGCCCTGGATGTATCCGCTCACCTTGATCTTGGCGAGCTTGTCCACAGTGCCCTTGGTTTCGAGGTAGCTTTCGGTGAGGCCGTTGACCTCGCCCTTGAGAAGGGTGAGCTTTTCCTGGGTGGCTTTGAGTGCGGAGTCGCTCTGTGCCGACGCCAAGCCGGCGAAGCCGAGGCTCGCCGCAAAAATCAGGTGTGACATGTATTTCATCGTATCTCCTTGGGGGATTTTAGTGGCCCCGGGGTTCCTGTAAAACGAGGGCTAAGATGGAATCCGGCTGTGACCCCGGAGTTGCCGCTCGGTTTCCTTGAGGTTTCCGGCGGACCTACGCCCCCCGGTGCCGGAAATCTTTTTCCGACGGGGCAGAATTAAGCCTTCTGATGTTTCAGGAATGTTTCAGTAACGTTTCGTTGTTACGACATGGGCATGGAATGGCAATTTTAGCGAAATATAGCGGAAATGAGGGGTCGAAAAAGCTTCGGAAACGCCAGTGGTCCGAGAACCTTCCTCGGCCCGCCGACCCGGAGGCCGCCCGTGGCGCCCCGGGGCGGATTTATCGGGGTGCATCGCCCGGCAACATTCGCAGCAGGCGCGCAGTGTAGGCGAGGGCGATTCCGCGCGCTTCGAGGGCTTCCTTGATCTGGAAGTTGAATTCCTGGATGTGATCCATGTACACCCCGTAATCGGCGGCTTCCACGAAGAACACCACCTCGAAACGCAGTCCCGCATCCTCGAAGCTGCGCAGGTGCGCCCGTTCCAGCGTCGCCTGCGGCAAGCCGTTCACGACCGCGGCGATGAGTGCCGGAACTTCTCGCAACTTCGCCTCGGGGGTGGCGTAGTCGATATCGAACGTCAGCAGGGCGCGACGGCGCTGCAACAGGCGGAAATTCTGCACCTGATTGTCGGTAAGGTATTTGTTCGACATCACTATGGTTTCGCCGCTCACGCTGCGCAGACGCGTGGTTTTGATGCCGATGCTTTCGACTTCGCCTTGGAAATTGCCCACCTTGATGGAATGCCCTACTTGAAAGGGCCGGTCGAAGAATATCACGAAGTAGGAGAATAGGTCGCCCAGCACGGCCTGTGCGGCCAGCGCGATGGCGATACCGCCGATGCCGAGGCCGGCGACAAAGGTGGAAACCTTGATTCCGAGGTTGTCCATCACCAGAATGGACGCCATCACCCATCCCACGATGTTCACGAAAACCAGGATGCCGCGTACGCTGCGCATTTCCAGTTCCGCCGCCTCGGGCGATTCGGCGCGGCGCAGCATGTAACGTTCGAGCAGCTTGCGCGCGATCCCGGAGAGGAAACGGACGCTTTGAATGGCGAGCAGGATCGCCACGGCGGCTTGCAGAAGGCGCGCTACAGCGTGGTTCAGCGACAGTTCCCGCACGCCGAGGTAAATGGCCAGCACGTACAGAGCGGGTAGCAGAAATTTTTCAACTGTAACGAAGAAAAAGTCGTCGAACGTGGAGGTGGTGCGCGTAGCGAGCCGCTTGAGCCCCCGGATCAGGGTTTTATCGGCGACCCAGACGATCAGGCCGCCGATGACGATCGTCAAAAGGCAAATGAAATAGGCGCGGAGGGAGTTGCCGAAGACGAAGGATCCAAGCAGGGGTAGGGTCATAGTGCAAAACTAGCAAGGAAGCCGCGACGACGCTTTTCCCTGATGCGCTCTCAGGTTGCGCGCTCTCCGGTTATATTGATGCTCCGGAGGTCCCGTGGAAATTGGATTTAACGCTGCGTTTTTCACCAGTCTATTCAGCATCGTGCTGATCGACATCATTCTCTCCGGAGACAACTCTATCGTGATCGCGATGGCGGTGCGTTCTCTGCCGGCGCGTAAGCGCGCCATCGGAATCGTTCTGGGAGCGGGAACCGCGGCCATCCTGCGCGTCATCTTCACGATACTCGCTTCCAAATTGATGGGGGTACCCTACCTGAAATTGGTGGGCGGCTTTCTCATCCTGTGGATCGCGCTCAAACTGTTGGGTGAAGATACCGACACCGATGCCGAGCATCGCGAGGCGCGTTCGGTGTGGCATGCGGTGTGGATGATTCTTGTCGCCGATTTCACCATGTCGCTCGACAACGTGCTCGGCGTCGCAGGTGCTGCGCACGGCAGCATTGAATTGCTTTGGTTCGGTCTTTGCCTTTCCATTCCTCTGGTGATTTTCGCCAGCAGTCTGCTGACCAAACTGATGGGACGCTTTCCCGTGATCGTATTGATCGGCGCCGCCGTACTCGGCAAGGTCGCGGGTGAAATGATCGCCGGAGACCCGGCGCTGGCACGGTTTGCCCTCGAAGCACCCTACGTGCATCGCGCCTTCGAATTCATCGGCATCGTGGTGGTTACCGGCTACGGCTTGTGGCTGCGACGCAAGCGTCGCATCGAACACGCCCGCTCCGAGGGGTAATCGAGGCCCCGCATGCGCGTTCTTCTCGTCCAGTTCGCGATCGACAATCACGATCCCGAACAGAACAGGGAGCGGGCCGCAGGGCTGCTGCGCGCCCACCATGTCCTCGATCCGATTCCCCCGCGTTCGCTCGTGGTACTTCCCGAATTGTTCAGCACCGGAACCCTGCCGGCCGACTTCGACACGGCTTCGGCTTCGGCGCTGGCGCAAACAGACCGCAATTTTCTCGCGTCGTTGGCGCGTGAAACCGGATCCTACGTGCTCGCGGGCATTTTAAAGGCGTCGGCGGATTCCGGAAAACCTTTCAACATCGCCGCATTGTTTGATCCGGATGGGGTGGAGATTTTGGATTACGCCAAGATCCATCCGTTTTCGCTCGGTGGCGAGCATTTGATTTTCGAGGGTGGAGATGCGGTACCAACCGCACCGGTGGAAGGGTTTACCGTGCAGGCCGCAGTGTGTTACGACCTCCGCTTTCCCGAACTCTTTCGGGCGGGCTCACAGCGGGGAGTAGATCTCATTGCGATTCCGGCCAATTGGCCCGAGAGCCGCCGCGAACATTGGGACGTGCTGCTGCGCGCCCGCGCAATCGAGAATCAAAGTTTCGTGGTCGGGGTGAATTGCATCGGCACGCAACGCGGCACAAAGTATGTGGGTGGCTCGTGTATTGTGTCGCCCAAGGGCGAGGTGGTGGCGACGGCCGGCGATGCGGAATGCGTGATTTCGGGGGAAATTGCCGCCGATCAGGTGCGGAATTGGCGAAGGGTGTTTCCCGCCTTGCGCGACCGTAAGTCCGGTGGATTTTGGGACGCCGAACCACCGGCGTAGCCTGAAGAATCAGGAGTGGAAATCAGGGCTTTCGCGATCTGGTCTTCGGAACGGGCTTCGCTCGCACGGTTTTTTTCGCAAGGGGAAATTCCCATAACGTTTCGGGTGATTTCGTGAGCGCGGAAACATAGCGGGCCGCCACAAAGAACCAATCCGAAAGCCGGTTCAGATAGTGGACCACTTCGCCGGGGACTTTTTCCTGATGCAGCAAGGTCACCACGCGACGCTCGGCGCGGCGGCAGGAGGTTCGGCATTGGTGGAGGCAGGCGTTGGCCATGTTGCCGCCGGGCAATACGAAGGACGAAAGCGGCGGAAGGATGCGGTTCATCGCATCCATCGATTTTTCGAGCGTCACGATTTCGATGGGTTCGGGAAGGGGCATTCCCTTCCAGGATTTTCCGTCGGGTGCGGCAAGCACGCTGCCCACATCGAACAAACGGTTCTGGATGTCGCGCAATGTGGTATCCAGAACGCGACGCTCCTTGGCGGAAATTTTTCGGTCGGCGGCCACGGCGGCGCGGCAAACGCCCGTCATGGCGTTCAACTCGTCGAGGCATCCGTAAGCCTCCACGCGCGGATGGTCTTTGGAGACCCGCGTTCCGCCGATCAGGGCGGTTTTTCCATCGTCTCCGGCGCGAGTATAAACACGATTGATGCGAACGCTCATAGCGGGGAAAGTAGAACTTCGCACCCTGAATCCAGGAAAATCATATCTTTGCGCAATGCTTAAAAACGCTCTTCTGACCGCGATGCTGGCCTTTTCCGCATTTTCACTTTCGGGCTGCGCCGGAACCGGCGCGGGCAAGTCCGGCGGGTCCCTGAGCGTCGCACCGGGAGAACGCCTGCTCCTGGAGATCGCGCCGTTCGATCCGGTGGTGTCCGCCGAGCTGACCCGCGGCGGGCTCGATCCCGCGCGCGTCGCCGAAGATTTCGAGGCCGAACTGCGCTATCAATTCGCGCTGCGCAAGCAGGAGGAAGCGCTCGACAGCGCGGGCGCCACCGTGCGCCTGCGCGTGGAACTCCGGCATTTGCAGCCGGGCTCCGGTAACGCCGGGGCCTTCGCGTCGATCCGTTTGGCCGCGTTGCGCGCGGACGACAGCGCCGCTTCCGCTTGGGAGTGGCGTCCTTTGGCGCGTGAAAATGTTCCCCAGACGCATGCGGGCCGGCACTTGGTGCGGTCGTTGTCGAAGGAAGTAATTGCGCACCTCAAGGAGGCTGCGCGCAAGGATCCGTCCGGGATGGATTACCCGCCGCCGCTTATCCTGTTGAAGTAGAGCGGGATCGCCGGCGGTCGACGCCCGTCAAATCGCGTTTACCAGATTCTTGAAAGCCTTACCGCGCTCCTTGTAATTCGCGAAGAGCCCGAACGACGCGCATGCCGGAGAAAGCAGGATCGATCCTTCGGAAAGGACGCTCCGCAGGAATTTCAAGGCGTCTTCCAATCCTTCGCAGCGCCGGTAAGCGCGCCCTGCAAGTGCGCCCGCCGCTCCCAGTTCCGTTTCAAGCCTCGCTGCGGTATGCCCGATGAAGGCGATGGCGCGCAAATGCGGTTGTTCGACTAGCGCGGCGGCCATTGCCGAGAAGTCGGCGAACTTTTCCGAGCCGCCGAGTATGAGCCCAAGCGGCTCGTGAAACGCGCCGACAGCGGCGAGGGTGGCCTCGGGACGGGTCGCATAGGAATCGTTGTAAAAGCGCACGCCGTTTAGGGCGCGCACGAATTCGATGCGATGCTCGAGCGGCGCGAAAGCGCGAGCCCCCGCGCGCACGGCTTCTACCGAGGCGCCGCAGACGAGTGCGGCAGCGGCGGCGGCGGCGATGTTCTCCAGATTGAACGTGCCGGTCATCTGCGTTTCCGACAGAGCGAGTTGTAATCCGCGCTCCTCCCAAACAACGGTGTCGCCCGTGAGGCGGGGCCCGTGTTTGGGCAAATGCGACAAGGTCCCGACAGGAGATTGGCCCACAGGAATTTTGCGGCCCGCGCCGAGAGTCCCGATCCATGCGGAACCGGGAACGTCGGCGAAGAACACGCAAGCATCACCGACCTGCTGGTGGCGCACTAGGTTGGCCTTGTGTTGCCAGTATTCTTCCTGCGAAGCATGCCAGTCGAGATGTTCGGTGGTGGTGCGCAATACCACGGCCAATGCCGGGCTTTCGCGCAGCGTGCACAGTTGGAAGCTGCTGAGTTCGAGCAAAAGCAACGCGTTTTGCGGAAGACCATCGAGAGCATCGAGCGGAGGAACTCCGATGTTGCCTGCGAGGCGGTGGGGTATGGCGGCGGCCCCCAGCATGGCGGAAAGCAGCGAGCAGCAGGTGCCCTTGCCTACGGTTCCGGTGACGCCGATGATTCGGGCGGGGCCGATGAGGGTGAAGGCGGCTTCCACCTGCGAGGTCAGCAGTCCGCCGCGTGCGACGAAGGCTTCAATTTCAGGGACGAACGGGCGTACGCCCGGCGCCCGGAAGACGGTGCGGATGCCGGAATCCTGACCGAGTGCGGCGAGGTAATCCGGTCCGAAGACGCCGCGTACGCCCTCAGGCAGGGGAGAGGCGGGTGCCGCGCGGTCGAGCACCACGAGGTCGCGATACCCGTTTTGCAGGAGATGGCGCACCGTGCTCGCTCCCTCCACGCCATAGCCAAGCACGGCCACGGGTTCGGGGAACCGGGTTTTCCAGTCGATGGGGGAGCCAAGGTCGATGGGGTCGATGGGTTGAATGGCGTAAGTCATGGTAGAACCCTAAATCTTATATTCCTCGCGAAGGAGAATCACCGTGCACCCTGAATCCTTGTTGCTTGTCGCTCTATTTTCGCTCGCCGCAGTCGCCTTTATCGGGGTCTTGAACGCCCGCGGCGTCGGGCGCACCGTCACCGCCGCCCTGCTGGCCCTGTTCTGTTTGGGCGCGGCGTTGTGGAGCACGGCCGCCTACCGGGCCTCCCGTCTGACCGAAGCGCTCGCTGTCACCGCCGCAGCCCCGGATAGCAATGTGGTCCACGATGCGACCACCGTGCCCGAAAACCCGCCGGGAGGTAGCCTCACGGGGGTGGGGGATTTGGCGGAACTCACGTCCGCGGCCCGCAGCCTTCGCGATAGCATGGCTGCGGAAGATCCCGGCCGCGCCCGCGCACTCAGCGATTCGGAATATCAGGCGTTCGATTCCCGCGCCGGCGGTTACCTCACGCGTGCCCGCATGCTGCGCGAACGCGCCGCACGTCTGGCGGCGGCCCCGCCTTCGGGAACCGAAGAGGCGGCAGAATTTCTGACGCTCGCCCTGCAGGCCCTCAATGCTTCGGCCCGCGATCTCCAGAGTTTTTTCCGTGCCACCGATCGCTCCGAGGAACAACGCTTCATGACGGGATTTCGGCGCGGCGTCGATGCGGCCGAAGCCCCGTTGCGCAGCGCCGAATCGCGCCTAAGCACCGTAGCGCCCGATTTTGAAGCACCTGCGCGGTAAGCTAACTTGACGGTTCCGGACGCCAGGGTGGATCCCTGATGAGTCACGGCGTATCTTTGCTTTTCAGGATTCCATCCCAGGAGAATGTGCATGTCCTCAGTTCCCGACAATCTGCAGTACACCAAAGACCACGAATGGACCCAGATCACGCAAGGCGTGGCGACGGTCGGTGTGACGGATCACGCGCAGCATGAGCTGGGCGATATCGTCTTCGTGGAGCTTCCCAAGGTCGGCGCCACCCTGAAGGCTGGCGAAAGCTTCGGCACTATCGAAGCCGTGAAAACCGTGGCTGAGCTGTATGCACCGGTTACGGGCACCGTCACCGAAGTCAACACCGCACTCGCGACCGACGCCGGTGTGATCAACACCGATCCGTATGGCAAGGGCTGGATCCTGAAGGTCACGGTCGAAGGCGCCCCGGAAGATTTGCTCGACGCAGCGGCGTACCAGAAACTGATCTGAGTCGGAATCTTTCCGAAATTCACTCGGAAAACCGGATAAAACGGTCGAAATACTGATTTCGGCCGTTCCCTGCCCGGTACGCTTCGGGGGCGTTTTTACCCCGAAACCGCACCCCTCCGTAGATATATTTGCCCAACGCCTCCGATACCTCCAGGTAGGACGGAAACGGGGCTCCAAGGACGTCATTGCCGCACCCGCTGGAAAAAAGTCTGGCTCCGTTTCGCATCGGCGCCTCCTCCGCTCCAGCCAAGGGTTCCTCCAAGGCGAAGCAGGCTGCATCCGCTTCCGACACGGCTTCGGCGACTGCCGCTAACGCTGCGGCGCTCGCCGTATCCGAACCCGATACGGCCTTGGCCGAACTGGCCGCTTGGATGGAGCCGCGTCACACCTTGCTTCTCCGCACCCTACTCGACCGTACTCCCGAAGTCCGCGCCGTCGGTGTTCCCGCTGTGGCCCGAGGAGCGCAACGCGTGCTCGACGGTTTGCGGCGCGATGCGCGCCTCAAGTACGCAGAATTCCGGGAACGCTGGGAAGCCCGCCTCGAACCCAAGGCCTTGCTTCCGTTTTTGAATCGCAACCAATGGATCCAACCCTTCGAAGAGGGCGGCGTGGTGCTGACCGGTAAAGGCGGGCGCAAAGAAGCCCGCATGCTGTATCTGCAGACCGGGCACGACATGGCCACCGATTGCGCCCGCCAATGGGCCTCGCTCGCGGGCCGTCTGCAGGTGTTTCAGTCCTCCTTCGCCTCGGAATGGCATGCGGCCGTGGTGGTCGCCGATGATGACGCGACGCGACTGCTGCCCACGCTGGAAGCGGCCTTACGTGACGCGGAATTCGAAACGTGGAAGAAGATGCGTCTCGCCCTCGGCGAACTCGCCGAAGAGGCCTTCATCAAGGCGGCGCTGCGTTGGGAAACCCGTCCTTTTGCCGATCCCGAGGCCCTGGTGCACGGCACCTTGCATCCGTGGGTCGCGCACAGCCCCACCCGCAACGGATGGTCGGGATTCATGCGGGTGCTGTCTTACTTGGGCGAGCGCATGGCGCTCGCGATGCTGGATCATTACGAACGTAAATGGGAATTGTACCTGCGCGGTTTGCCGGAACATGCCGGCGCCCCAACGAAATAGTCAACGAAGGATACCGAACCATGGATGACCTCAAAGACCTCGCCCCCACCTCTGCCGGAGAGACTTCTGTCCCACCGACGAAGGCGCACAACCCGTACCGGGTGTTTTTCTGGGGCGGCCTGATCATGGCTGCGATGTGCGTGTATCTGGCCACGACGCGTTTGGCGATCAAACGCCCCGCGCGCGCCGATGCGTACTTCATCACCGGCATCTTCGGCGTGCTGAGCGCGGCGATGGCGTTCAGCCTCGGCAAGGCGTCGGAGCGCACGCAGCGCACGCAACAGAGTCTGAAGGATTCGCTCGACCGTTTGCAAGACAGCATGAAGGACATGCCGCGCGAGCTGATGGAAGAGAGCGTTCGCGTGGCCGCGCGCGAGGCCGAGAGCCGCCGCGCCGATCAGGAACGTCAGGCGCACGAATTGCGCACGGCGCTCGAATCGGGCATCCAGAGCGGCTTTGCGCCCATGGCCCCGGCGCTTGCCGGGCGCATCGAGGAATCGCTCAAGGGCCTTTCGGAATCGCTGCGCAGCGATCGCGAAGAGCGTGCGGCCTCGCTGCGCGCCACCACCGACACCGTGTCGGCTTTGCAGGCGGCACAGGCCGATTGGTCCAAGGCTTCTTCCGCGCTGCTGACGCAATTGCGGGAACAGGGCACGACCTTACACAACGATCTGGGCGCACGCGACACGGCGGCCCGTACCGCCTGGGAAGCGAATACGGCTTCGGCCCGCGCAGCATGGGAACAATTGGCCGCATCGGCGCGCGCCGCCTGGGAACAGTCGGCCACGGCGTCGACGCAGGGCATTCAGGCCACGCTCGACGGGCAGATGGCCAAGGTCAGCGGACTGGTCGAGTCGCTGTCGTCGCGTTGGGACGAGACGTTGCATGCGCAGCGCGAATCGTTTGCGGGCGAGTGGCGTGAAGTGCTTGCGAAGTCGCAGGCACAGCTCGAACAGGGTGCGACGACGGTGCGCGAGGCGATCACCGAGGCTTCCGCCACGGTGCGCACGGTCACGGTCGATGCCGCTGGCGCGGTGCGCTCCGCATCCGAAGAAGCATCCTCCTCCGTGCAGTCCATCGCCACAGAGGTCGATGCCCGTCTCGGGGCGACCTCCGCACAGGCGGAAGAATGGTTGCGGAATCTGTCGGCCGCGGCGGGAACCATCGGCGAAGCGATCGAAGGCATGCGCCGCAGCGGCGAAGAGACCTCCGTGCAGCAGGCAGCGGGGCAGGCCGAATGGCGCGCCACGGTGGAAATGTTCCACCAGGGCATGGGCGGTTTGCTCGACCGATTGCAGGCGCTAGGGTCCTACGCCCAGGCGCAGGAAGCGCTGCTCAAGCGCATGGATGAGACCATCCGCGCGTTCGAGGAACGCTCCGCCGATCTGATCGAGGAGACCGCACTCAAGGCGCAGGAATCGCTGCTCGACGCGCTCGATCAGGCCGGGGCGCGCGATACTTCGGAAACGGTGGAAGCAGCCTAAATCATGACGCAATCCGGGGAAAACACCGTGACCGGCGCGCCGCAAGGCGGGCTGGATTGGGACGCGCTCGAAGCGCGCGTCGCAGGTGCGGGCATTCCCGGCTATCGTCGTGCATGGTTCGTTTCGCTCATTCGTCAGGGCCGCGAAGCCGAAGCGGCGGATCGTTCTGCGCTGGCTTCGCATTGTTTCACGCGCACCGAAACGGAATTGAAGGGTTTCCCGGCTGACACCTCTTCTACCTCCGCGACGTCCGCAACCGGAATCGCATCCACTGGTTCTTCAAGCCACCCGCAGGTACCGCCCGCTTCACCGTCCGCACCGCGGAATTCGCCGCTCGCCGACCTTGCGATGCGACGCGGTGGTGCGAACCGCGCCCGCTACCTCGAAATGCTTCTCAAGCATGCGGCACGTTTGTCGCCCGCCGAACGCGAGAGCTATCGCGCCGCGCTCGAAGGCTCCGACGCCGCGCCCGTCTCCGATTTGCGGCGTCGTCTGGTAGACAGGCTGTTGCGCGCGGCGCGCTATCAGCGCCAGTGCGGACGCTTGGCGGCTTGGGCACGGCGCAGGCCCGCCTCGGCCTCCGAAGACCGTCCTGCGGGCCCGTACAACGATTACAAGGCGGTGGCGGAAATGCTGCGCCGCCTTGCCGACCTGCAGCCGGAATGGACGGCGGAGTTTTTGGAGGTGTACGGCGACATGCGCGCCGTCCGTCTCGCTTACGGAGAATTTCTTCCGGGGTCGACGAAGTAACCGAAGGGGGGAAGAACCTGACCGGTTTTATCCCAGCGCCACGCCCGCCAAGGCGACTTCGATTTCGAAGCGCTGCGCATAGCGGCCCTGCTTCATCTCCCGCTCCAAACCCGCGAGACGCGCGAGCACCTTCTTCCATTTGACCATCGAGCGCTTGCGGGCCTGTTCCAAATACGCTTCTTTGTCGAAGATGTAAGGGTTGATTTTGCTGGCGGCGAGAATCTCGGTTTTGCCCGCGCCTTCGTCGAGCAAGGCGCGGATGCGCGCGAGTCGTAGGAAGTGATTGTAAAGTAGAATGGATGGGCCGATGCCGCTTTCCTTGCTGCCTTGCTCGATCAGCAAGCTGCGCAAGGCGGGCAGGAACGCCGCCATGTCCTGCAATCCGGCGGCCTTCTGGAATTCGAACATGGTGTGCACCTTGAGCGGGCTCACCACGCCGTGAATGGCTTCGGCGGTGACCGGCGCGCCTTTGGGCAAAAAGGTGTCGAGCTTCTCGAGTTCGTGGTCGAGCTCGGCGGTATCGTTCCCCACGATCTCGTGCAACAGGCGCGCATCGGCGAGCGATAGCGTGCGGCCGTGATGCGATTTCGCGCGTTCCACGAGCCACCCGGGAATTTTATCCCCGTACGGAAGTTTGAAGTCCTGCAGATGCCCGGATTTTTTCAGGGATTGCACCCACGACTGCCGAGCGTCCAGTTTTTCGGCCTCGATCAATACTTGCGCGTTCGGATTGGCCGTGCGGAAGGCGGCTTGTAACAACTCGCGCCCCTCGGCGCGGACCTTGTCGAAATTGCGGATGATGAGAAGCTTGCGCGCCGAGAAAATGTCTTGTGTCTGGTACGACTCTGCGACTTCGTAGGCGTTCAGCTCTTCGCCGTGGTACACTTCGCGCGCGCTGGCGCCGGCGCCGGATTTCTCTCCCTCGGCTTCCCAGCGTTCCGCTTCGGCCTCGAGCGCTTCCTGGCGCTTGAGGTCGTCGTCACCCGTGAATGCAAAGACCGACATGGCGTTTCCGTCCGTCCGTGTGGAAACGTTCTTAACGATACCCGAGGATTTCCAGCTTCAAACTGCCCTTAGGCAATTGGGCCTCGACCACATCGCCGGTTTTCTTGCCGATCAGGCTTTGACCAACCGGCGATGCACTGGAGATTTTGCCGGTCATGGGATCGACTTCGTCCGAACCCACCAAGGTGTATTCCATCGACTTGCCCGTGGCCAGATTCTTGACCGAAACCACCGCGCCGAAAATGATGTGGGGGCTGTTCGAAGGATCGGCGGTCATGATCTCCGCACGCGCGATCTTGTCTTCGATCTCGCGGATGCGGTCTTCGATCATGCCCTGCTTTTCTTTGGCGGCATGGTATTCCGCATTTTCAGACAGGTCACCCTGCGCGCGCGCGACCGCGATCTCGTTGATGATGAACGGGCGATCGTTTTTTTTCAGGTGTTCCAGATCGACGAGCAGCTTGTCGTAAGCGGCTCGGCCCATGGGAAGTTTGTCGGTCATGTGAGAACTCCTTCATCCTGAAATCTTAAAAGCGGGGGCAGCCGAACCGGGGAAAAAAAAGAACGTAAGCCGTTGGCGGCCCACGTTCCGGTCTGTTGCATATTTCGTACCGTCAACATAGCCTCTTTCCCCGGAATTCCAAGTTTGCGCGACCGAGGTGGTTTTAGCCGCTGTTCGCTTCCTTTTAAGGCGTATTCGGAGCATTATTACGGCATTTTTTTAAGCACTTTTTCCCCGAATTGACCCCCAAATTTACCCCCGAATTGGCACCGCCCAGAATACGGAGTCCCGAGTTCATGCAAGACGTCACCTTCCCGGTCGGCTTTTACGCTGCCGGCACCGCCTGCGGCATCAAGAAGAACGGCAAACCCGATGCGGGCCTGCTGTGCAGCGAGCCCCCCGCCAGGGCTTTCGGAGCCTTCACGCGCAATGCCGCCGCCGCCGCCCCCGTCAAGCTCTGCCGCGAGGTCATCGCCGCCGGTAAGCTCGTCTCGCACATCCTCGTGAACAGCGGAAACGCCAACGCCGCCACAGGTGTGCGCGGATATCAGGATGCCTTGGATTCCGTAACCCGCTTGCGCGCGGCAACGCACGTCGCAGGGGAAGTGCTGGTCTCCTCCACCGGCGTGATCGGTGAGCCCTTGCCGATGGACGCACTTAAGCGCGGCATCGACACGCTCGGAGCGCGCAAGGGCGAAGCCCGGTTTCATCAAGCCATCATGACCACCGACACCTTTCCCAAGATCGCCGAGGTGTCCTTGACGCTGGGGGGCCGCGAGGTACGTCTCGGTGGCGCTTCCAAGGGCGCGGGCATGATCTGCCCCAACATGGCCACGATGCTTGCCTATCTCACCACCGACATCGCACTACCCGTCTCCTACAACGCAGGCTTTCTCGACACGGTCGAGCGTACGTTCAACTCCATTTCGGTGGACGGCGACATGAGCACCAACGACACCGTCATCCTGCTTGCCAATGGAGCTTCGGGAGTGGACTATGCGGATCTTCCGGTAACGGAGCAGATGGCGTTCGACGCGGCGCTGTCGGGTCTCATGGGTGATCTTGCAAGGGCGATCGTGCGCGACGGCGAGGGCGCGACCAAACTCATTACGGTGGAAGTGGTCGGTGCCCTGACGGAGACGGATGCCAAGTCGGTTGGCCGTGCGGTCTCCAATTCTCCTTTGGTCAAGACCGCGTTTTTCGGTGGCGACGCCAACTGGGGCCGCGTGCTCGCGGCGGCCGGTTATTCGGGCGCTTCCCTCGTGATGGAAAAGCTCGCGCTCGAATTCTGCGGCGTCCGCGTCTTCGAGAACGGATTGCCGCTTCCGGTGAACGAAGACGACATGGCCGAGCGCATGAAGGCCCGTGAGGTTACCGTACGCCTCGACCTCGGCATCGGCAACGCGGCGTGGACCTATTGGACCTGTGACTTCAGTTATGACTACGTGAAGATCAACGGAAGCTATCGATCTTGAATCGCGCGATTTCCACGGCCTTCGGTCTCGCGGCTTGCATGCTCGCTTGTACCACATTTGCGGCGTTCTCTGCGTCCGGTGCGACGGCTCCGTCAGCTTCGGACGCGCGCTTCGGCTTCGTGGGGACCGGTGGAAAGGCCTTTGCGCTCAAGTTCGGGGTTCCGTATTATGCCCTGGAAGGCAACTATACGTTTTCCACCGGTGCGCTGTTCTCCTCGGTACACCCCGACAACGATCCGCCACCCGGCCACAAGGTGTTGCGCAAGGTCGCCAAGCTGAATGTGCGTACCGACTCGCTTGGTCAAAGCGATGCACAGGCCCAAGCAGCTTTCGAGGCTTACGGACAGCAGCTCGTTGGTTGGTATAGCATCAACGGTGCGCGGCCTCCGAAGCCCCTGTTATCCGGGTTCATCCCCAATGCGTCTGCGCTCGCCGCGGCGGAGAGTTCTCAAATCGTGGCCACCATCCGCCGGGAAAAGCAGCTCGTTCCTCCCGTCACCGGCACCGTCTGGGAGATCGGCAATGAGCCGAACTTTTTTCCGGCGATTCAGCCCACGCAATACGCGGCCATTTACGCAAACTATCACCGCATCATCAAAGCGGAAGACAGCACCGCCAAGGTCGCCTTCGGTCCGCTGTTCATTCTGGAGACGGGCGCTGATTTCAAACCCATGACCCGGGAACTGCTGACCTCCAAGTTCGTCAACGCGGGGGCGCTCGCCCTGCTGGGGCAGTCCCGCTTCGATTCGTTGATGGCCACCATAGACAGCGTTCTTACCGATCATATTTTCAAACTTGGCACGGCGGAATACGCGCGGCAGGCCTTCGCGGCATTACCGCCCGATGTGCGTCCGGATTATCTGTCTTTACATGTCTATCCGTACGACGACCGGCTTCCCCTGCAGACGAAGACGGATATCCAGGTTGCAGTGAATACCCTTGTGTCGGAATTGGCCGGGATCACCGGTGGCAAGCCGGTATGGATCACGGAATTCGGCAACATCAACCCCGCACTCAACGCTGGGGAGGTGGCGGCGAAAATGTCGGAACTCATCGATGTGCTCACGTCGAACGCGGGCATCGGCAACTTGTTCTACTACAAGGCCACCGGCTCCGCCACCTTGGAATTTCTGGCCGGGTTCGGTGCGGGTGCGCCTGCCAATCCGTTGACGCGTCTTTCCATCGATTCAGCGTTTTCGCCCGTAGACGGTAATTTCTCCTGTTCCGAACTGAGTGAGATCGGCCAGATGTATTACCAAAGCGTGGTCGGAGTTGCCTGCACCGATGTCGTGCGCATCGGCAGCGCGTTCCCCCCGGCGGGCCGCCCGTCTCTCGGCGCCGGGGTCGAGGGCGGCAGGGTATTGAGATTCCAGTTGGAGCATACCCAGCGGGTTCGCATCGAGATCCGCGACCTGCACGGTAAGCGACTGTTCGTATCCGACAAGTCTGTTGTGCCGGGCTCTCACACCGTCCTTTTGCCAGCGCCTGAAGTAGAAGGGGTGCGCCTCCTCGATCTTCACATTGGAGCGGAACGCGAAGTTCTGAAGTTGATTCCCTAAGGTTGATCACCCAAGGTTGATTCCGTAAAGTTTACTCCGGAAAAATCCCACACTACCGTCTACAGTTACCGCATGCGGAACTGTAGCGCGGAGGTGGAAATGAAGCCAAGCTGCACCTGCGTGATCTTGTGGCGGAACTCGATGTTGTATGGGTCTTGGCCATGGTACAGCCCGGTGTAAAAAGCCCAACCCCGCAAGAACTTTTTGTTATCGGGTAACCAGCCAACCTGTCCCTCGATGCCGTAAGGCGTGACATAGGGCGCGCGGTGTATTCCGTTCGAGTACGCGATCATGGGGAAATATTCAACGTCCGCCTTGCCGAAATACTTGAATCCGCCGAGGGCCCCATAGGTGCGCGAGTACAGCGCACCGGTGGCGGTGATTTTGAGGTCGGGGTTGTAGATGTGCCGCTGCGTGGGCACCGAGGCGCCCGGGAGACGCAGCCAGCCGGGCTGCAGATCGACCTGGAGGTGGGTGCGAAGAGCCTGGCGTTCGCTCCCCACTTTGTCCAGCCACGAGTAGTGATAAAACACTCCGAGCGCAAGAAACGAGGTGGTGAATTCTCCGTCGAGGTTATTGAGGGTTTTCCCGCTCTTTTGGCGACAGACTTTTCGCCACTCCCCATGTTCGAACTCGACGGCGGCGGTATCTTCCTGAAACAAGCACTGTTCCGCGCCGTTTGAGTAATGCTGGAATTTCAGCTGGAAATCCAGCTTGTGCACACCCTTCAAAACGTTGCCTTGCGCTTCGGGAATGTAAAAGGTGACATCCCCTGTGAGTTGGGGTTTGAAGCTGGGATGTCGCACGGGCAACGACGGCGTCCGATAGAGCCTCAGATCGATTTGCGGCGTGATGATTAGGTCCGACCCGATGCGGGTGGACTTGCGGTCTGTGCTGTCCAGCAGCACGCGGGTGTGACTTTCATACAGAATCAGATTGGGGGCGATGCTGCCTTCGAGATAATAGGGAAACACCGCATGGGCCGAGTACCCGTTGTCCGGTTCGATGTTTTCAAGATGTTTGTATGGCACGAATTGCACGTAAGAGTACGGAAGGAACTCGTTCACCGGCCGTTGTTCGGGTAAAGGCTTTTCTCCGGGCTTTCCTTCCGGATTGCCGGATCCGGACCATGCGGGGATCGCCAAGGAAGCAAGCAGCGCGGCGATCGAGGCCATCTTCCGAAAATTGAGGTTCATAGGGATTCCTTCATTAAGTTAACCGCTGGAATTCGGAAAGCATTCGGGAAGAATCGTGCCTCGGTCTGCTACTTTTTGGTCTCCATGTCCATTTCCCCTTCTTCCGGCGTCCCTTTGCCGGTTACTGCTGCCCGCGCCGAAATCCTCGCGGCATTGGAAGCCACCGGGGCCCTGATTCTCTCCGCGCCGCCGGGTACCGGTAAATCGACGCAGGTGCCGCGTTGGCTTCTCCGCACAGAGAAGGACGCTGGCCAGGTGCTCGTTTTGCAGCCCCGTCGCATCGCGGCGCGTGCGCTCGCCGCCCGCGTGGCCGAAGAACACGGCGATGCGCTCGGCAAAACCATCGGCTATCAGGTCCGATTCGAAAGCGCCTTCGGCCCCGAAACGCGCGTGCTCTTTCAGACCTACGGAATGTTCCGTCAACGGCTCGCGCGCGATCCGGAACTGAAGGGCGTGCATACGGTCGTGCTCGACGAATTTCACGAACGCGCCTGGGAGGCCGACCTCTGCCTGCTCTGGTGTCGGCACCTGCGCGCCCGAAAGGATGAGAAGGGGCGTCCCGAGCTGCGTCTCGTGGTCATGTCGGCCACACTCGACGGCGAAGGACTCGCGGCCTATCTCCCCGATGCACACACGGTCTCGGTGCAAGGCCATGCTTTTCCCGTGACGCTCGACCATCAGCCACCGCGCCTGAACGAACCGTTGCCCCAGCAGGTTTTGCGTGCGCTTAAAACCTTGCAGACCGTTCAGTCGGGATCAGTCCTCGTCTTCCTTCCCGGAGCGGGGGAGATCAAATGGTGTGGCGACACCATAGGCGCCTTCTGTCGTGAGCAGGGTCTGATTCTGCGTGAGTTGCACGGTTCACTTCCGCTTCAGGCGCAACAGGACACCTTGCGCATCGCCGAAGGGGGGCGCGCTGTGATCCTCACCACCAATGTCGCCGAAACCTCGCTGACTGTGCCCGGCGTCACCGCCGTCATCGACGCGGGGCTGCATCGCGTGGCTTCATACGACGCCGAGCGCGACCTCAACACGCTTTATCTGCGCCCCATCGCGACCGCCAACGCGGTGCAGCGTGCGGGCCGCGCCGGCCGCACGGCGCCGGGCACATGCATCCGTCTTTGGGACGCCATGCGCGAGTCGGTGATGGCCGCGCGCCTCGAACCCGAGATTCGGCGCATCGAGCTTTCCGAAACCGCACTAGCGTTCCATGTACTCCGCGACCGAGAACCGGGCGCACTCGACAACGCGGCGACCCTTTCTTTGAGCGATTGGCCGACTCCGCCGGAAGCGGCGCAATGGAGTCGTGCGGAAGCAAAGCTTGAACGCATCGCGGCGCTGCGCAATGGTGCTGTGACAGCCTTGGGGACCTCCTTGTTGAACTGGCCAGCCGCACCCGACCTTGCGCGCGTGCTGCATGACGCATCGGGCTCTTCCGACCGTAATCTTCGACGCCAGATCGCAGCCATGGCGGCGTGCCTGTCATCGGGCAAGCGGGGTGGCGCGGGTCCCACAGGAAAGAACATTGCCGACCTTTTCGTCCTCGGAGAAGACCTTGCGTCCGAACCCCGGACGGCGGATCGAGAAGCCGTCGGGGCGTTTCAACAATTCCTGGGTTTGATGGATAAACAACCCCGGAAGCCGGGCACCTCCACAACCCTGTCATCGACGGGAGAATCCAACTTGAGGGAAACTGCGACACGCCTTTTCCTCCCGGTTTACACAGAACGACTCGCGGCACGCATTGAGGGCGGCAACAGTTTTCAGATGGCCGATGGACGCAAGGGTGTGGCGACCGCGCCGGCCGGGGTGCAGATGTTGATCGCGCTCGAGATCCACGAATCCGGCGGCAAGGATCGCGCGAAACAAACGACCCTTCCACTGTTCCTTCCCGTCGAATCGGCGTGGGTGCGCGAGTTGTTTCCGGAAGAGTGCGCGTGGAACCTTGTGGAAGAATTCGATGAGAAGAAGGGTCAGATCCGGCGCGAAGAACGGCTGATGTTTCGCGGGCTGATTCTCGAACGCCGTGAGAAAACCATTCCGAGGGGCGTCGACGCTTCCGAAATGCTGCTCGCCAAACTGCGTTCCGGAGAAATCAGTCTCCCGATCGACGAGGACGCGCAGCAATGGATTTACCGCATCAAGTTGGCGCACCGCATCTGCCCCGAAAGCGGCATTCCGGAGCTTGGAGACGAGGACTGGGAACTGATTTGGCATGAAGCCGTGACGGGAAAGAAAAGCTTGAAGCAGCTGGAAGATGTCAACGTTTCCACCGTGCTCAAGGATTATCTCGGTTATGCGATGGTGTCGTTTCTGGAGAGGGAGGCCCCGACCTCCGCGAAAGTTCCCGGCCCGCGGCGCGCCAAGATCACTTACTTCGAAAAGTCGCCGCCGGAGATTGCGGCTCGGCTCGGCGACTTCGTGGGCATGCAAGGCCGGTACAAAGTGCTGATGGGCCGGCAGGACGTCACTTACGATATTCTCGCGCCGAACTATCGGACCGTTCAGAAAACTTCGGACCTTACCGCGTTCTGGAAAGGGTCTTACATTGAGATCCGCAAAGAATTGAAGCGTCGGTATCCCAAACATCCTTGGCCAGAACCTCCCCCCGCATGATTCGACTCCATATCGAGAAACTCATCCCCGGTGGCGACGGCCTTGCCCGTCATGAAGGGCGCGTGGTCTTCGTTCCCGGCGTGCTTCCCGATGAAGACGTGACGGTCGAGATTCTCGAGGCGAAGAAAGACTTCGCACGCGCGCGCCTGGTTTCCATCGAAAAATCTTCGCCCGATCGCGTCGAGCCGCCCTGCAAACTCGTGGGTATTTGTGGCGGCTGCGACTGGCTGCACATCGACCCCGTCGCTCAGACACGGCTCAAACTGGAACTCGTGCGCGACTCGCTGCGCCGCATGGCGGGCTTCGACCTGCCCGATCTGAAGATCGAGTCCGGCGAACCTCTGGGCTACCGCAACCGTATCCAGGTGCACGTCAACCGGGCCGATCAAACCGGGTTCTTAGGGCGCGGAGGACACAGTTTTGTGCGTGTTCCGGAGTGTCCGGTCGCCCATCCCGCGCTCGCACCGGTGTTCGCCGAGAAGGTGCGCGCTGGCAGCCCGGAGCGTTTCCTCGCCTACGGGCATGAGGATGCCGAGGGTAAATCGCACCTCGCCCGCGCCGACGAGGCCAACGACACGGAGATCACCGTCCGTGTACTCGACCGCGACATCGTTTTCCCGTTGCGCGGGTTCTTCCAGAGCAATTTGGAGATGACGCAGAAACTGATTCCGTTCGCCTTGGCGGGGTTGACCGGCGGTTCTGAAACCGTGGCCTTTGATCTGTACTCGGGCGTGGGACTTTTCGGTGCCTTCCTCAAGGACCGCTTCGAGCGTGTGGTCTGCATCGAGTTCAATCGTCATGCCTTGGCGTACGCCCGCCGCAACGTGGGGGAGAGCGGGTTGTTTTTCTCGGAAGCGCTCGAGAAGGTGGTGACCACGCCGGGCGGGAACCCGCTCGACAAGGTGGCTCCGATGGCTGCGGTGATCGACCCGCCACGCGAGGGGCTGGATAAGATGGTGCGCGCCTGGTTGATCGCAAAGCCGGTACCGCAGTTGGTGTATGTGTCGTGCAATCCGGTGACGCTGGCGCGCGATCTCAAGGAATTGCTTGCTGGGCCGTACGAGTTGGACGATATGCGGGTGTTCGATTTTTACCCGCAGACCAGCCACATCGAGGCGGTGGCCAAATTGCGGATGAAGACGACGGGTTAAACCGGTTCCGCAGTCTCCTAGGGATTTTCCGCGGTATTTACAGTAACTACCGCAAACACCTGCACGCCCAAGCCCTTCCCGAAATCGGTCAGGCCTTCGCCCGTGGTGGCGGTGATGCCCACATCGGCGATGGTGACGCCGAGCAGGTACGCCACGTTTTCGCGCAGCGCCTCGAGCTTCGGAAGAATCTTCGGCCGTGCGCATTCCACGGTAACCGAAACATGCGAGACCCGGTAACCGATCTCGACCAAATCCTTTAGTGCCACCTTTAGGTAAGTCGCGCTGTCCGTCTCTCCGGCCTTGCACAGCTTGTCCGCGACCGGACCGAGAACCGGCTTGCCTGTCACGCCAGAAATCGCGTTGGTGATCGCATGCAGAATCACATCGGAGTCGCTGTTGCCCTCGAGGCAATATGGCTCTTCAAAGGTGACGCCTCCGAGCACGAAGGGCTTCTCCGTCGTCTCGCGAATGCGGTGGCTGTCTTGGCCGATACCCGTTTTAATCTTCAAGGTGGAGCACTCCTTTTTCGATTCTCGTGAGCGTCCACTCGGCCCATTCCCAATCCTCAGGCGTCGTGATCTTGCGCGAAAGGAAGCTGCCCTCGACCCATTCGACAGGAATGCCAGCGGCTTCCACGATCATGGCCTCGTCCGTGGGCGGAACGCCCACTTTAATGCCGGGAGCGGGGTTCGACGGCACGCCGCGCGCGTAAATTTCATTCAGCACCTTACGCGGAAACCCCTGCGGGGTCTGCACGCGGATGAGCTTCGAACGGTCGAGAGTTTTTACAACGGTGGATCCCGCGACTTCCTTGACCGTGTCGGTCACGCCGACGGCTGCGATCACGGAGTTGCCCTGTTTCAAAGCCTCCATGCATCGACGGATCACGCTCCAGGGAGTGAACGGCCGCGCGGCATCGTGGATGAGTACGTGGTCGACATCGTCGGGAAGTGAGTCGACGCCGTGCTTGACGGAGATCCAGCGTTCGGGACCACCCGCCACCACACGCAGCTTCGGAAAGGTCGCGGTGAGCGGGGCCCAATCTTCCACCCGGTCGGGCGGCAGCGTGAGCGCGATGGCCTTTACGCCCGGAAAGGCGTTGAAGGTTTCCAGCGCGCAGCGGAGCAGCGGTAGCCCGGGTTTAATTTCGAGGAACTGCTTCGGAATGGGGCCGCCGAAACGGGCCCCGGATCCTCCGGCGGTGAGGACAACTCCGAGTTTCATCGGGACTTCCTCGGGATTTTCATTCCGCCGCGCATCGAGTGATTCCCGTTAAAACTTGACCGGGTTCTTCTTGCCGAGCAAGAGAGCCCGCGTCTGCATCGGCAGGCCGAGGCAGCGGATGAATCCGTTCGCGTCCTGCTGGTTGTAGGTCTCCACGTCGCTGAAGCCGCCGAGGCCCGCGTCGTAAAGCGAGTAGGCGCTGTCCATGCCGGCGAGGCTGGAGTTGCCCTTGTAGAGTTTCAGCTTGACCCAGCCCGTCACTACTTCCTGCGTCTTGTCGACAAAGGAATCCAGCGCCTGACGCAGCGGCGTGAACCACATTCCGTCATACACCATCTGCGCGTACTTCTGCGCCACCTGCTGCTTGTACGACAGTGTGTCGCGGTCGAGCACCAACTGCTCTAGATATTCATGCGCGCGGTACAGCAACGAGCCGCCCGGGGTTTCATACACGCCGCGGGACTTCATTCCCACGAGGCGGTTTTCGACCATGTCCACTAGGCCCACGCCGTGCTTGCCGCCGATTTCATTCAGTTTCTCGAGCAGCGCCACCGCACCGAGCTTCTTGCCGTTCACGCCCACGGGCGTACCCTTCTCGAACTCGATCAGCACGTACTCAGCCTTATTCGGCGCGTTCTCGGGCGTCACGCCCATCTTGAGCATGTCGAAATTATGCTCTTGGTCCGGGAACTCCAGCACGCCGCCTTCGTGCGACAAGTGCCACAAGTTGCCGTCTTCGGAATAAATCTTCTTCTTCGAAACCGTTAGCGGAATGTTGCGCGCCTCGGCGTATTCGATCGCGTCCTCGCGCGAGTGGATCTTCCACAGGGGATCCTTCCAGGGTGCGATGATCTTGAGGCGCGGGTTCATTGCGCGGTAGGTCAGTTCGAAGCGGACCTGATCGTTGCCTTTGCCCGTCGCACCGTGCGAAACGGCCGTGGCGCCTTCCTTCTCGGCAATCAGTACCTGGTGCTTCGCGATCAGCGGACGCGCCATCGACGTGCCCAGCAAGTACTGTCCCTCGTACTTTGCGCCCGCACGCAGCGTGGGCCACACGTACTCTTCGAGGAACTCTTTCCGCAAATCCAGCACGTAGCACTTCGACGCGCCGGTCGCCAAAGCCTTCTTCTTCAAAGGATCGACCTCGATCTTGCCTTGGCCCACATCGGCCGCATACGCGATCACTTCCGCGTTGTAGTTCTCCACCAGCCACGGAATGATCACCGAGGTGTCGAGGCCGCCGGAATAGGCAAGCACGACCTTCAGCTTCTTCTCGCCGGATTGAGCGCCCTTTTTACCGGATTTTCCAGGAGCGTTTGCGGAGGGCTTGGAGGATTTCTTTGCGGCAGTCTTCCCCGCCTTCGCGGGGACTGAAGTCTTCGTGGCCATGTTCGTGTGTCCGGAGGATCCGGGCCTTTCTTGGGATTGTGGTCAAAGGTAGCGATTTGTCGGGATTTTCGGGCGCCCCGGCCTGCGCCGGGGCAGGCGTGTGTCGAGGCCGGAGCCTGTCCCCGCCGAGGTGGGGAGGAGGGCTTTCCGCGTCACCTACCCGGCTATCTTTTCCCCGTATGGATCTTCCTGGAACCTTTCCCCTCTACTTCGTCACCGACGGCAATCTCAACAACGGCCGCTCCAAAATCGACGTCATTGCCGCGGCTCTGCGCGGCGGTGCGCGTTTAATTCAGTTCCGTGACAAACAACTCTCCGATGCGACCTTCGAAGCCGAGGCCCGCGAAGCCTTGGCTCTCTGTCACGGCTACAAGGCCACGCTCATCATCAACGACCATGTCGAGATCGCCGCGCGCATCGGCGCCGACGGCGTCCATCTCGGGCAGGAGGACATGAGCCCCGTCGAAGCGCGGCGCATTCTCGGTCCTGATGCGATCATCGGTCTCTCCACGCACAATGAAGCCGAAGTGCTCGCCGCGCAGGATCTGCCGGTGAGCAATATCAACATCGGGCCGATGTTCGCGACCAACACGAAAGAACATCTGCACCACCTCGGTCTCGACGAAGTGCTGCGTCTCTCCCGCATCACCCGCTATGCGTGGACGACCATGGGCGGCATCAAACGCGATCATCTTCCCGACCTGTTCCGCGGCGGTGTGCGCACGGTATCGATGGTGACGGAGATCAGTTTGGCGGAGGATGTCGAAGCGCGGACGCGGGAGTTGTTGGCCGATATCTCCGATTACCAACAAAAACTCGAGTCCTGATTCGAGCTCGATCATTCCTATGCTTTTATCCACCGCACCTGTCGTATGCTGACCAACGGCCCCGGCAGATTGTTTATCCTCTGGAGCCCCCATGTTCATCGGACACTTCGCCGCAGGATTCGCGGCTAAAAACATCCTGAAGAAATCCGCGCCGGCGGTTTCGCTCGGCACGCTCTTCATCGCCGCGCAGTTCATCGACCTGCTCTGGCCCACGCTGCTGCTCGTGGGCATCGAACGCGTCTCCATCGAGCCCGGCAACACGGCATTCACCCCGCTCAACTTTCTCTTCTATCCGATCACCCACAGCCTCGTTGCCGTCGTCTTCTGGGCCAGCCTCTTCGGAATGGCCGTCATGCTCATCCGTCGCAACATAGCCGCCGCCGTCACCGTCCCGCTCCTGGTGCTCAGCCACTGGTTCCTCGACCTGCTCACTCACCGCCCCGACCTTCCCCTCGTCCCCGGCGGCCGCGTCTTCGTCGGCCTCGGCCTCTGGAACTCCGTCACTTGGACGCTGATCGTCGAAATTGCCCTCTTCATCCTTGGGGTCTGGCTTTACGTCCGTGCGACCGTCGCCAAAAACCGCACCGGAACCTGGGCACTTTGGGGCCTTGTCGGGTTCCTCGCCGCCATATACCTGGGCAACGTCTTCGGCCCGCCGCCACCGAGCGTCAAGGCCATCGCCATCGCGGGTCACGCCATGTGGCTCCTCGTGCTGTGGGGCTACTGGATCGACCGCAACCGCACCGTACCCAACATTCTCAATATTCCGACGCAAGGGTAGGTCGGACTCCATGTCGACCTCCCTCCGTTCGAGACTCCGTGCGGGCTTTCCTACGTTCGGGGCCTCTATTCCTATGATCTTTGCGGTGTTCGTTGCCGTGATTTTCGCGCTTGCCCTCTCCGGTTGCGCCTCGTGGTGCCGCAAGGATTCCGTGCATGCGAAGATTCCGGCGCGCAACGGCATGAACGCACCCGATTGCGCCTGCACCCAGGAATTCCGTCGCAATCTCTGCCTCACGGTCAACGGTCGCGATTCGATTCCCGCCGGGCTCTCCTTCCAGCGTCAACACGAAGATGGATGGAGAGATACCGTAGATGCGGTTTCGATTGCGGTCAATGCGTCGGCTCCGCAATGTTTTGGCGAGGCGCGCGGTGTTCAGCGCATTTTCTTTCGGAAGAACGGTGTGATCGTGGATTCCACGGGTTGGTTCGAGATTCCGACAGTCGATTGCTGCCATGCCGCAGCCAAGACGGTGGACTTTAAGCGATAAGGAATTTGGAAGGGACGGATCCGATCCGATGGGGAGAGCCGCGGCGGAGATCCCCCCGCCGGACACCGTGCCCGTGGTAGGGTTCTCCCCGCGGTCTTCCACCCATCCGGAGGAAGCTCGTCGCCGGGCTGTCCGCCGGGCTGCGAACTTCGCGATGCGGTGTCGGCTTCCGTCGCGATACTGTAAGTATCGCTTCCTCAGCCTCCTTGCCTCGCTCGTTCTCGCTCCGGCTACCCTGCTCCCCTCCAAAAAGAGAAGAGGCAGTTATGCCCGACTCAAACTCACCGGGGTCGGAGCCGCCGGATAAATCCGTTGCTCCTGACCGCGGGGTGGCCCCACTCGGGGAACCACCGAAAAACTTTGGAGCACCCCGGGTAACCGTCTCCCCCCGTGAGGGAGGGGGGCAATCCAGGGGGATCCACTGAATCCAATATACCCATCGCATGCCCGGGTTGGGCCAATGAAATTCGATGGAAAATTTGGGTTAAATCGCTGATTTTAAGCGATTTGTGAGGGTCTACTCCGCCGCGACGCGGATGTCGCTCCAGTCCTCATTCCCGGCGTCGCCCGCGTCGGCGGAGCCGGCGTTGAGTTTGGCGTTGATGTCGTTGCGACCGGTGATTTGCGCCTGACGGATCTTTGACTCGATTTCCGAAGCCAGTTCCTTGTTCTCGCGGAGGAAGTCGCGCGCTTTTTCACGGCCTTGACCGATGCGCTCCTTGCCGTACGAGAACCAAGTGCCGGACTTTTGCACGATCTCGAGTTCGACCGCCATGTCGAGCAAGCTGCCCTCGCGGGAGATACCCGTGCCATACAGAATGTCGAACTCGCACTGTTTGAACGGAGCCGCGAGTTTGTTCTTGACGACCTTCACGCGTGTGCGGTTGCCCACCACATCATCGCCCTCTTTGAGCGAGGCGATTTTGCGGATGTCGAGACGTACCGAGGCGTAGAACTTGAGAGCGTTGCCGCCTGTCGTGGTTTCGGGGTTTCCGAACATCACGCCGATCTTCATGCGGAGCTGGTTGATGAAGACCAAGCAGCAGTTGGAGCGGCTCAGAATGCCCGTGAGCTTGCGCAAGGCCTGCGACATGAGGCGCGCCTGCAGACCCATGTGCGAGTCGCCCATTTCGCCGTTGATTTCGGCCTGGGGCACCAGAGCGGCCACGGAGTCGATCACGATGATGTCCACCGCACCGCTGCGCACCAAGGTTTCGCAAATGTCGAGCGCCTGCTCGCCTGTGTCGGGCTGCGACACGAGCAGGTTGTCGATGTCCACACCGAGGCGGCGGGCATAGAGCGCATCGAAGGCGTGTTCCGCGTCGATGAAGGCGGCGACGCCGCCGGCTTTTTGCGCCTCGGCGATGGCATGCAGGGTCAGCGTGGTTTTACCCGAAGATTCGGGGCCGTAGATTTCGATGACGCGGCCTTTGGCGAGACCGCCCACCCCGAGTGCCATGTCGAGCTGGATGCATCCCGTGCTGATGACGGGCACATCGGTGGCTTCCTGCGAGCCAAGCGACATGATCGAGCCTTTGCCGTGATTCTTTTCGATCAGGGCGACGGCGGCGTCGATCGCACGTTTTTTGTTGGTGGTCTCTTCGTTGACCTGGGGGCGGTTTTCGTTCTTCTTGGACTTTTCGGTTTTCTCGCTCATTGCGGCACTCCTTGATGGTGATGGAGCAAAATCTAATGAGCACTGCACAGTTGTGCAATGCATTTTTGGGTATTTTTTAAATTTCCTGTAAGTCCTTTAAAATCAATAGCCTGAGTTGGTTGATCGCGGAGTGGGCGCTCAGGTTCCGGTTTCCGATGCGGTCTTGGCGGAACAAAAAACGTGCACATTCCACCGTTTGTGCACCCCTTGCAGAGGCCACGGCGACATACACCAAGCCCACGGGTTTTTCGGGGGTACCCCCATCGGGTCCTGCAATGCCGGTTACGGAGATCGCATAGTCGGATCGAGCGGCTGTGAGGCAGCCGCGGGCCATGGCCCGCGCGGTCTCTTCCGAGACGGCACCGTGTGTGTGCAGCACCTCGAGCGGCACTCCTAGCAGGTCGTGTTTGGCCGCATCGGAGTAGGTCAGGAACCCGCGTTCGAAAACCGCAGAGCTTCCCGGCACGCCCGTGAGGAGGTGGCCGACAAGACCGCCCGTGCACGATTCGGCCACCGACACGGTGGCGCCGTTGCGGCGCAGCAGGTCCACGACGGTGGGCACCAGCGGAGTGCCGTCGCGATTCACAATGCATTCTTGCGGAAGACGCCCCAGCAGATCCTCCCAAGCTGCGTCGAGCACGCCTTGCAAACGTTCGGTTTCCGAAGACGGCGAGGTCGGCGCAAAGGTTTCGAGCGCGAGGGTCACGCCGGTGGCGTTGGGCAGAGAGGAGAAGCGAAAGCCCTCCGGCAGCTTGAAGTCGCGCAGGAAGTCGCGCTGACGGCTTTCGGAAAGGCCGTAGGTGACGGCCCGTCGGCGCAAGAGTGCGGCGTCACGGCGCCCGAGCAAGGGCCGGCAGTAGCCGTCGAAGAGCATGCGGAATTCGCGCGGCACGCCGGGGAAGACGAAGACTCCGCAGCCGTTTTTTTCGAAGTGCAGGCCGCAGGCGGTGCCGGCGGTGTTGTGCAGCGGAGTGACCCCTTGCGGCACGAGCAGCTGCGTGGCCTGGCCGGCACCGATGGCTTCCGGTTCGATACGGAGAAACGCAGCGAGCCAGCGGGTGGCCTCCGCATTGCGTTCAAGCGGCACGTTCAGGTAGGCAGCCAGGGCCTCGCGGGTGAAGTCGTCGTGGGTGGGGCCGAGGCCGCCGCTTACGATGAGCATGTCGATGAGCAGATCGCAGCTTGCTGCCGCCGTGGCATGACCGGACGGATCGGGTTGCCCGGAGGGCCCCTCGAGATGATGGCGCAGCGTACCGACCAGCGCTTCGACGCCATCGGGTATCGTCTCCATGAAAACCAGCTCGTGTCCCAACTCCCCGAGCCAAAGCCCTAAGTCCCGGGCGTTGGTGTTGAGGATCTTGCCGGCCAGCAGTTCGTCACCGATGTTGAGGAGTCCTACGCGCATCTTTCAAATATAGGGACATTGCCGGTTCTATCTTATGATGGCAATGCGTTTATTCGGCTTTAAAAAAGCGGTTCTCGGCGTGTCCGTCGCCCCGCGCTGGGTGCTGGTCGCCACACTCGCGCTGGGGATATTTTTCGTCCCGCGCGCCCAGGCAGAATCCCTAGCAGAAACCAAGCCAGATGCGCAGCTAGCGTCCCGTCCGCTCTCCGGCATTCCCGCGCTCGACAGCATGCCCGTGCATGATTGGGGCGTACCCGATCATCCGATTTCCTTGCCGCTCGCACTGGGCCTGTCGACGGTGTTTCCGGGCGGAGGCCAGTTCTACGGCGGCCATACGGTGCGCGGCTCCTTCTTGCTCGGCATGGAAACGGTGCTCTTCGGGTTGTCGCTCTACACCTACCACGTGGACCTGCCGACCCGCTCGCGCGAGATCCGTCGCAACCTCGATTCAGTTGATGCGGCCGCGCAACGTTGGGCGCTGCATCCCGACGATGCCACGGCGCGCGCAGATCTGGATGGGTGGACTCAGGAAGCCCGGCGCAACGCCTCCCTGCATACGCAATATCGCGACCTGGCGAACTCGCAGAGGGCGTGGGCGGCGGGCCTGCATTTTTACGGTATGGCCGATGCGATCGACATCGCCCTGCGCAGCCGCAACCCTGTGCCGCCGCCGCGTTCGGTGAAGCGCGCCTTCGTCTACGGCTTGTTATTTCCCGGGGGCGGCCAGTTATACAACGCGAGCTACGGAAAGTTCGGCATGCTATGGATGGCGCACGGCGCCTCGGCTGTATCGGCATGGTCGCGCCAAAACGTGGTGCGTTCCCTCAACGTATCGCTGGCGGCAGCACGGGCCGAAGCGGGGGAGGGTTACAGCTCCAATGTTTCGGACCTGGAAGTGGATCGCACGTTATACCGGCGCAAGCGTAACCAGTATTTCTGGGGCATCGCCGTGCTGCACGTGTATTCGATCATGGACGGTATGGTGGATGCGGCGCTATCCGATTTCGACAGCCCGAACCGTTATGCCATCGGTCCGGGACTTGAGCCGCTCTCCTTCATCGCGACGGTCACCTTCTAAGAATGCGGTTGCGGGCGCGCCCGCTTCGGCATCAAATTCAGTGCATCCCTCAGCGTAAGTAGAGGGCGCGCAAGGCGCCTTTCTCAACTCCCGAGGGAACGTTCACGCTACCTGCCTTGCCGCGGTACAGCCACACCTGACGACCGGTGAGATTGTAAAGGGCGACGCCGGAATAGCCTTCGGGAACGGTGAGGCGCGCGAAGGTTCCGGTATGCGCGATCCATGCGCCCGACCGCCCCGTCGGGATCCGTTTCAATAGCGTGGAACGGATGGCGGTAGTCGCAAACAAAGGGATACCGGTGATCGAGTCCAGTTCCTGAATCTCGAAGTTGCGGTACCAGATTTGGGCGCCCTCCGATTGCAGCACCACGTTTCCGCGCCCGTATTTTTTTGCGGTGTCGGCACCGGTGGAGACGGCCGAAGCACGGAAGTCGTAACCCCGCGTGCGCACCTGACCGTTCAAGGTGAAGACGCCGCTGTCTGCGCCGCGCAACAGGTACTCTCCCTGATTCCACTGGCCGAGTGCCAACTCGGGATTGGTCAGCGAAGAACGGATGGTGCGCTTGTTAGAAGGGTTGGCGATCCACCGGATGCCGCCTGTCGGCACGTACAGCGGAATGGCGATGGAGGAATCCTGCACGTTCGTGGCGATCGTCGGACCCAGGTTTGACGCGGCCCAGAGACTCATCGGATCGTTCAGATCGCGCTTCATGTTGACCTCGATGGACCGCGGACGGTTGTTGCTATTGCTGAAACCGGGCGCGCGCACCTGGGCGCTATCGATGTGCACCAGCATTCCCGCATTGGCGGTGGCAGATGTGCCGGCGGGCCAACGGTACTGCACGCGCAGGCGGTAATGCGAATACTGGCGGATGCTGCCGATATATCCGTTCGGCGAGCCGTTCACGCGGATGTAACCGCTGTCTACGCGGAACATCGCATTGGAGGTCGTCTGGCTTCCGATGCGCACCACGGCCGAGTCGTTGGCAATGTTCACCACGCCTGTGCCCACGGCATATACGTAGAGGCCGTTGAAATTCGCGCCGTTGAAGAGCGGGCGCCATCCCGAGTCGGCGGCGGTTTGGGCGCGCACAGCAGGTGCGAGCAGGGCGAGGGCGCCGATGAGAATTCCGAGGCGTGTGGCAGGGTTCATGAATCACCTTTGCAGCAGCTTGCGGACGGGATCCGAAGGCGCGAATAAAGTTCGGAGAGGTCGAGGCGCTGCGTGGTTTGTTCCCTGTTCGGGAATCTGCGCGCACGTTCCGCCGGCTTGGGTGAATATATCGCCCCGCAGACCGGTTCGCGCTGCATCCCGAGCAGTTTTTCCCGGGTTTGGCCGCCCCGGAGGCGTTGAAATCTTGGTCGGAACGGTTATATTTTCCCGCCTCAGTGGGTACTTAGCTCAGTTGGTAGAGCAGCTGACTCTTAATCAGCGGGTCGAAGGTTCAACCCCTTCAGTACCCACCACTTT
>CANIEU010000016.1 GCA_947466585.1 Fibrobacterota bacterium | reverse complement strand
GTTGCAAAGGCAGCGGTCAAGCCCGTTGCAAAAGCCGCCGGTAAAATAGAGAAGGTCGAGAAGGCGGTCGCCGAGATCACGGCCCCCAAGATCGCCAAGATTGAGAAGGCTGAAAAAGCCGCCAAGGTTCCGAAGGTCAAAGGCGAAGCCAAGTCGAAAGACGCGGCAAAGGCTGCGGCGCCTCTGGATGCCTTCCCCGCACTCGACGCCAATGTGAAACGCCCGGCCAAGCCGTTCTTCCTCGAAGTGAAACCCGGCGTGGAGCGCGTAATCAAGCGCGGCGACAAGTCGGCCGTTTCGCAAGTGATCGATCTGCAGGCGCGCCGCAAAGGCCCCGCCGCCGAAGAAACCTCCGACGAGCTGGCCGAGCGCATCGAGCGCGAGCTGCAAAGCCAGTCGTTCCTGAAGCGCGCGCCGATGCGTCCGCAGATGTGCACCAAATGCGGCATCAACGCAGTGACTCCCCGTTTCACCATCGACCGCGAACTGGGCTACTGCGAAAGCTGCGCTGAGATCCTCCACCTCGGCGAGACCAAGGAAGCGCGCCGCATGGAGTTCAATCTCGCCGTGAAGAAAGAGGAGATCGCTCCTCCCAGCCCCGATGAAATCGCGGCCGAGGAAGCGGAGGGAGACGAAGAAGCCGTTCCGGATCTCGAAGTCTAAGGAGCCTCCCGGATGAAGGTGCAGCGCGATCACGGCATGGACGCGCTGCGCACGCTCGCGGTGGTAGCGATGATGGCATCGCACACCGCACGGCTAATCTCTTTCGATCTACGCCCCGCCTGGGCGCAAACCGTGCTGCTGCTCGAGCCGCTAACCCCTTCCCTGTTCCTCTTGCTGGTCGGCCTGTCGCTGACGTGTTCGTTCGAGGGCGCGCAGGAGCGCGGCACTGCGGCCGGCGCGTGGTTTCTGAGGCAGGCGCGGCGCGCGGCGGTGCTGTGGGTCATCTCCACAATCTTCTTCACGGCCGAGCTCGGCTTCCGGCTGCCCGATGCGGTCACGGCCAGCGGCATTCTCGCCAACATCGCCTACGCCATCGTCCTGATCGCCGGCCTCCTCACCCTGCCCACGGGTCCGTTGTCGCGCCGCCTTCCGCTGTGGCTCGCCTTGCTCGCAGGCGGACTGCTCTTTTATTGGCTCGATGAAAACGGGCGGAGCGTGTTTGCCGTGAACACCGGCAACTCCCCGTTCTTACCACTGTGGCTGTTCGCCCTCACCGGCGCCGTGTGGGGATCGCTGTTTGTGCGAAGAACTCCAAAGCCCGTATTCCCCGCCCGCAGCACCCCGTCCTGGATCGCCCCTGTTCTCGGGCTCGCCTTGGGCGCGGTCGCCTTCGCCCTGATCGCGCGCTTCGGTCTCGACGCGCTGTTTTCGAAACCCCTCGGCCGCAGCGACGCGGGCCGCCTCACACCGGCCCCGATTTACGGTGGCTCGACCCTCTTCCTCGGCTATTACAACTTGCGCCCCACGCTGAGCTTGTGCTGCTTGGGCATCCAGCTCGCCGGTTTGACCGTTTTGGGAGCCGTATTTCGAAAATTACCGGATCGAGTGGCTTCGGTGGCATTCGCTCTGGGTCGAGACGCTTTGCCGGCCTATATCCTCCATTTGTCCTTACTGGCGATCCTCGTGGTTTCGGCAGGGCGCCAACCCCTCACGGCAGGGTGGCAGGTTGCCGGAGTGTGGGGCATGCTTGTTGTCGTCTGCATGATTTTCGCACGTTGGCGAAAAAATCGGGTCAAAAAAGCCTCACGGCGCGATAGAATAGGTGTCTACGACCCGAAACCACGCGCATAATCATAGGGTTGCACCTATCTTATAAGACACATCCAAAGCGGTATTCCTTGGGGAATCCCGCGCTGAAACGGTTTTCCTGGAGCCCGAGATGAAACGCATAACAGCCACCATGGCCACGCTGACCCTCCTGCTGGTCGCGGCGAAGATCGCCCCCGCGCAAAAAAACACGCTGTCGCCCGAAGAGTCGGCCTCTGGCTACCAATTGCTCTTCAACGGCACCAACCTCAACGGATGGCGTACCTGGAACAGTACCACGCCTCCCAACAGCTGGGCCGTGGTCGCTGAATCCACTTGGAACGTGATCCGCAACGGAACGGGTACCGTCAACCCGTTGATCACCAACGATTCCACCTTCCAGAACTTCGACCTCAAGTTCGAGTACCTCGTACCCAGCGCCGGCAACGCGGGTGTGTTCATTCGCTACAACCAGTACAACATCAATTCGTGGGGCGGTGCTTCCGGTCCCGAAACCCAGATCGCCGCCATCAACAACAGCGACGGCACCAGCACCTTGCATCGCATGGGCACGTGCTACGACATGTTCCCGCTGCAGAACTCGGCACTCAATTGGGACAAGACCGGCGCCAACGGCGTCAACTACGACGTGTACCACCAGCTGCGCATCGTGGCCTACAACAACCGCGTCGCCCACTACGGCAACGGCATGAAGTTGCTCGAGTACCAAATCGCCTCCTCGGCCTACAACACCGCATACACCGCAAGCAAGTACGCCACCTACCCGATCTATAAGACCATCCACCAGGGCGGCATCTATCTCCAACACCACAGCGAGACCGGCATCAAGTTCCGCTCGATTCGCATCAAGAAACTCACCGAAAGCCCCTGGGCAGAAGGCTCTTCGTACCTGACCAACCCTTCGGACAGCGCCAGCGGCCTGAAGGCGACACTCACGTTCGACGAAAACATGTTCCCCACCGCAATCGCCCCGGGCGAACGCAGCCTCGGCAACCGCATCAACGGCCGCCTGCTTCAAAACGGCAGCGACTTCATGCTGCTCCTCGACCGCAACGGCGACTACACCGTGCGCATCGACGACTTGCGCGGCAAGAACGCCTTCAAGAGCGCGATTCGCACCGGCAACGAAATCTTCCTGCCGGGCTCGGCCTTCTCGGGCGAGACGCGCATTCTGCGCGTGCTGAACGCCAACGGAAACAGCGAAGCCTACCGCCATCTGCTTTCGCCCATCCGCTAACCGTGCGACCGTCCCCGGGCATCTCCGCGATGCCTCGGGGTTCCCGATTTTTTGACAACCACCCTTGACCTCAAAACGCAACGAGGAACCATGAAGCGCACTCTCACCGCAGCCGCTCTGGCTTGCATCTGCCTGACCTTCACCGCCGCCCGGGCCGCAGAGGACACCATCGTGGTCTCCCGGCCGTCTTTCACGGTGTTCCACGAATTCGGGAGCATCCAGCACGGCACCGACTTCGAAGAGCGCTCCTTCAACGATTACTTCCTCCAGCGCAGCGGCGTGTGGATGAACCTCAAGGCCGTCCGCAACGAGCGCCTCACGCTCAACGCCACGATCGGCGGCATCTACTGGAACCCCACCTTCAACGAAAACAGTTCCTCTGAAAACGTGCTGCGTTATTTCGCCGCCTCGGCCCCGCGCATGTCGGGCACCTACGTGTTCGGCGAAGTGTCTTCCCCGTCGCTCACCGTCGAGGCCGGTATCTTCCCGTACAAGTACAACGATTACACGCACAACCTCGGCGAATACATGTTCCGCACCACGGCTTACCCCACGCAGGTGTTCAACGGCGGACTGACCTGGGTGGATGTGAATCGCGCCTCGGTGACGGGCCTCCGCTTCTCCCAACAGTTCGGAGACATCTTCTCGCACGATCTGATGGTCACCTTCGAAACGGATCAATTGCCGATTTACGATCTCAACCTCACTTATATGGCGAAGGCGAAAATCGGCAAGACGTTGAAGATCGGCGGCGGCGTGCAACTGGCGCGCGTGATCCCGATCAGCGACGAACTCACCAACCCCGACATTCTGTACAACCACTATTTCAAATTCAACGACACGACCTACATCGACAACGCCGATTACTACACCAACCGTCTCAAAAACAAGCCGGGCAATGACAGCCTGCAGTTCGAGCGCGGCAACACCCTCACCACGCAATTGTCCAACATGGTTCAGGGCGGCATGTCGTTCCAGGACGCGCTCGACAGCCTCGAGCGGAGCGAAGGCGTGGCCGCCGGCTCTTCGTCGTACGACCATTACAACGCCACATCGTCCAAGGCGGTGGCCAGCTTCTCGTTCGATCCGAAGCCCCTGTTCAACGACGGCGGAATCCTCGGACCGAACGACCTCGTGGTTTACGGCGAAGCGGCGCTGCTCGGCATCAAGAACTATCCCATCCTGTACGAGAACCGCCTCGAGCGCACCGTGGCCATGCTCGGCTTCAATCTGCCGACCTTCCGTCAGCTTGAAGTGCTGGCTTTCGAAGTGGAATGGTTCGGTTCCAAACAACCCAACAGCAGCATGGCCTCGCAGCAGCAGGCCGGCAAAACGACGGAGAGCTATCTGCAGCCGGTTCCGCAGCCCTCGATCTTTTCGGGCCAGCTGGGAACCCACGGGTACAACCCAGAAGACTGGACGAAGGACAACATCAAGTGGTCGGCGTTCGCCCGCCGCCAGTTGGTCAAAGGCCTCAACCTCGACGTGCAGGTCGCCAGCGACAACGCCCGCGGTTGGGTATACCCCTCCGGCCGCCGCTATTGGGCCTACTTCCGCGATCCGTCCGATTGGTACTGGATGGTGAAGCTGTCCGCCAGCATTTAAGCCGCGAACGGAGATCAAACCATTCGGAGGGCTTCTTACCAGGAGCCTTTTTTTTGGATAAAATCGACGATTATTCCCAAAAAATCGCGTTTTCGGGTAGGTGCTCGACCCGAACCCCCCGGGGCCTACCCTCCGCCCAAATAAAATATCGATACATCGCGATAAGACGATGGATGTGGCTCCGATCTTTTGTAGATTCCTTCTTCCAAAGGAGACCTCACCATGTCCAAACACCTCTTTACATCCGAATCCGTTTCGATGGGCCACCCCGATAAAATGGCCGATCAGATCTCGGACTCCATTCTCGACGCCATGCTCGAGCAGGACCCGAAATCGCGCGTGGCGTGCGAAACCCTGATCACCACGGGCCTCGTGGTCATCGCCGGTGAAATCACCACCAAGGCGAACATCGACTTTCAGGCCGTGGTGCGCGAAGCCGTGCGCCGCACCGGTTACGATGATGCCCGCAAGGGTTTCGACTGCAACACCTGTAGCGTCATGGTCGCGCTCGACAAGCAGAGCCCCGACATCGCGCAAGGCGTGACCGAAGGCGAAGGCCTCCACAAGGAACAGGGCGCTGGCGACCAAGGTTTGATGTTCGGCTTTGCCGTGCGCGAGACCGACGTGCTGATGCCGCTGCCGATCCACCTCTCGCACCGTCTGATGGAAAAGCTCGCCGAGCTGCGCGAGAACGGTACGCTCAAGTGGCTGCGCCCCGACTCGAAGTCGCAGGTGACCGTCGAGTACGACGAGAACAACAAGCCCCTGCGCGTCGACACCGTCGTGATCTCGACCCAGCACGACGAAGAAGTGACGCACGAAGTACTCGCCAAAGAAATCATCGCTCAGTGCGTGAAGGCCGTGATCCCCGCGAACCTGCTGGACGACGCGACCCGCTACCTCATCAACCCGACCGGTCGTTTCGTGATCGGTGGCCCGATGGGCGACTGCGGTCTCACCGGCCGCAAAATCATCGTGGACACCTACGGTGGCATGGGCCGTCACGGCGGCGGCGCTTTCTCTGGAAAAGATCCCACGAAGGTGGATCGCTCGGCCGCTTACGCCGCGCGCTACGTGGCCAAGAACCTCGTGGCCTCAGGCCTCGCCGACCGCATCGAAGTGCAGGTGGCCTACGCCATTGGCTACCCGAAGCCCGTGTCGGTGTTCGTCGACAGCTTCGGCACCGGCCGCGTGTCGGATGAAGTGCTCTCGGCGCTCGTGAACGAACACTTCGACCTCACGCCCGCCGGCATCGTGAAGACGCTCGATCTGCTCAAGCCCCGCTACAGGGCGACCGCGACGCACGGCCACTTCGGCCGCACGGGTGACTCCTTTACCTGGGAAAAGACTGACAAAGCCGCGGCCCTGCGCGCGGCGGGCGAGAAACACGTCGCCGCCGGCGTCGTGCTGCCCGCACTGGTGTAAAAGACAGAGTCGGAAGTCGGGAGTAAAACGCCCCCTTCTTCCCTACCGACTACCAACTACCGACAATCAAAGAACAATCAACGAAGGATTCACAATGACCACTGCAACCGCCTCGGCTCCGAAGACGACAGACTACGAAGTCCGCGACATCAGACTCGCTGACTTCGGCCGCAAAGAACTCGACATCGCCGAACATGAAATGCCAGGCCTCGTGGCCACCCGCGAGAAATACGGCCCCAAGCAGCCGCTCAAGGGCGTGCGCATCACCGGCTCGCTGCACATGACCATTCAGACGGGTGTGCTGATCGAGACCCTCAAGGCTCTCGGCGCCGACGTGCGTTGGGCCTCGTGCAACATCTTCTCGACGCAAGACCATGCCGCCGCCGCCATCGCCGCGAGCGGTACTCCGGTGTTCGCCTGGAAGGGCGAGACGTTGGAAGAATACTGGGATTGCACCTGGAAGGCCATCATCTTCCCGGGCAAGGACGGCAAAGCATTGGGTCCCCAGCTGATCGTGGACGACGGCGGCGACGTGACGCTGCTGATCCACAAGGGCTACGAGATGGAGAACGGCGACACCTGGATCGACACTCCGTCCGACAACCACGAAGTCAAGGTCATCAAAGATCTGCTCAAAAAGGTGAAGGTCGAACAGCCCGGCATCTTCCACGAGATCGTCAAGGAACTGAAGGGCGTCTCCGAAGAGACCACCACCGGCGTGCACCGTCTCTATGAGATGGCAAAGGCCGGCAAGCTGCTGTTCCCCGCGATCAACGTGAACGACAGCGTGACCAAGTCGAAGTTCGACAACCTGTACGGCTGCCGAGAGTCGCTGCTTGACGGCATCAAGCGTGCCACCGACGTGATGATCGCCGGCAAGGTCGGCGTGGTGTGCGGCTACGGCGATGTGGGCAAGGGTTGTGCGGCCGCCCTCAAGGGCATGGGCGCGCAGGTCGTGGTCACCGAGATCGACCCCGTGTGCGCGCTGCAAGCCGCCATGGAAGGTTACCGCGTGCTCACCGTCGAGGATACCCTCGGCTGGGGCGACATCTACGTGACGACCACCGGCAACAAGGACATCATCACCGCCGACCACATGGCGAAGATGAAGGACCAGGCCATCGTCTGCAACATCGGTCACTTCGACAACGAGATCCAGGTCGACAAGCTGGAGAAGCTCGCCGGCATCAAGAAGCTGAACATCAAGCCGCAGGTGGACAAATACACCTTCGCCACCGGCAACAGCATTTACATGCTCGCCGAAGGCCGCTTGGTGAACCTCGGTTGCGCTACCGGCCACCCGAGCTTCGTGATGTCGAACTCCTTCACCAATCAGACGCTGGCGCAGATCGAACTGTGGGCCACCAAGGACAACCGTCCTATCGGTGTCACCGTATTGCCGAAGCACTTGGACGAAGAAGTCGCCCGCTTGCATCTCGACAAGATCGGTGCGAAGCTCACGGTGCTCTCCAAGGACCAAGCTGATTACATCGGCGTGGCGGTGAGCGGCCCGTACAAGGCCGAACAATACCGCTACTAAGCGCATCGGTTCGGACTTTCATTTACAAGCGCTTCTCTTCGAAAGAAGGGGAGCGCTTTTTATTTGTGAACCGCATTTCACGAACCACATTTCGTGAAGGGAAGCGCTTTTTGTTTCTGGACTGAATTCGAGACCGAAGGCACACGGAATCAAAAAGTCGGGAAATGCTGCCACCCGGATACCCTCCCCGAAAAGCGTCAAAAAGCACTTTTCGCGGAAAGTGGCTAAAAAACGGGGGTAAAACAATTGAGATGAAAAATATTTTTTGCCTCTACGAGCGTAGTCTGAATTGAGGGCGGTAGTCAAGCGCCCCCTGAACGAATCCCGCCAATCTGTCAGAATAATCTGTTCGCCTGAATTCCGGAATAAGCGGACTACTCTGTTAAGCTGTCATTCGGAATGATCAAACAATTATTTTTGTTGTCTTTTGACATCCATAGGGGGTTGTGCATCCCTAAATTCTCCTCCATGGCAGAGACAGAAAAATGGAAACGCGTGGGGGAACGCGTCGGCGCCCTCATCCGGATACGGGGTTATAAGACCATCGAATTGTTCGCCCATGAGAGCGGCGTGGACAAGTCGGTGCTGAATCGCCTCATCCGCGGCAAACGCGAAGTGCGTCTTTCGACCTTTCTTAAAATCCTGGACGCGCTCAATCTCGGCATCGGAGAACTCTACGGAACCGGAACCGGTGCGCTGGTGCGCGAAAAAGAACCGGCATCCGAAACCCGCAGTTCCCGCGCCAAGCAGCCCGAACCGGGCAGCCGCACCTTCAAGTTTACCCGCGATGAATTCGACCGCCTCGAAGTGCGGAAGACCTCGCGTGACAAGAGCCCGGTGATCCTCGAAACATCCGGGAAAAAAGTTCGTGAGTTGGCATTGCAAACAAAGGCTTTTCGCATCGAGCTTTGAGATCGAACTGTAGCGGTTCTTCCGCTGCTCACGGCCCTGAATGGCTCGGCGCGGCGGAGCCGAGCAGGAGAGTCTTTCCGGTACGAAACCGAACGAAGCCGTTCCACAAAAAAACCTCCCGGAGTTCACCGGGAGGTTTTTTGTTACTGGAAAACTCGATCAAGACTTGGCGAGAAACGCATCCACGGTGTCGCAGGTGTGCAGCAGAATATCGAGATCCATCAGGTCTTCGCGACCGATGACCTTTTCACGCTTAGGACGTCCCGAGAACAACGGAATGCTATCCGCCGCCAGAACGTGCTCAACCTTGGCGGAGCCGGTGTTGTCAGTGTTCGGAATCATACCCCCCCCTTTGACGACAAGTGTTCCACTAAACCAAAGCGAATCCTGTGCCACGTCGGCCGCTGTTTTGCAACGGCCAAAAGAAACAGAAAACAGCTCCTGACTGGAAACTATGAAATAAAATCGGGGAGCGGCAAATTTATGCGGTCGAAACCGTTCCAAGTCGAAGCGATGGACGAGACGGTAGTAGGTCGACGGTAGGCAGTAGAGAACGAGAAAGGGTCGGTAGTCGGACGTCGGAAGTCGGTAGGAAACACAAAGCAAAGAGGGACTAAACACATCTCAGTCCAAGAGATACAGCTGGTACCGCAATAAGCAGGCCGGGGTAAAAATCCCGATCACTTTCTGCGTTCTCTTCCGACGTCAGACTACCGACTTCCGACTACCTATCCTCCTAGTGCGCGCCGGCGAGCTCCATGCCGTGTTCCTTGAGCTTGCGCCACAAGGTGGAACGCGAGATGCCCAGTCGACGGGCCGCTTCGGTATGGTTGCGCTGGCAGATGTCCAACGCGCGCAGGATGTAATCCCGCTCGAGTTGCGCGAGTGTCAGCAAGGTATCGGGTGTCTGCATGGGGTCCTCCGCTTTTGAATGAATGGCATGGGACGGCAAGGCGAATTGAATAGGGGATGCAGGCCCTTCGCCGACGCCGGTAAGGTATTCGGGCAGATCTTCGAGCAAAATGTGATCGGCCTCGCACAACGTGACCGCGTGCTCGATGATGTTCTCGAGCTGGCGGATGTTGCCGGGATAGTCGTAGTTCATGAGTACGGCCTCGGCGTTTTTGGCCATGCCGAGGATGTCTTTTTTTTCGCGAGCAGCGTACTTCTTGACGAAGCTGCGTACGAGGCTGGGGATCGAGTTGCGGCGATCTCGCAACGGCGGCAGCGTGAGGTGGAAGACGCTGAGGCGGTAGTACAGGTCTTCGCGGAACGTGCCCGCGGCGATGGCCTGGTGCAAATCGCGGTTGGTCGCCGCGATGACGCGGGTGTCGACGTAGCGGTTCTCGGTGTCGCCCACGCGGCGGATTTCCCGCTCCTGTAGAAAGCGCAGCAGCTTGACTTGGGTTTGCAGGCTGAGTTCGCCGATTTCGTCGAGGAAGAGCGTGCCCTTGTCGGCCATTTCGATGAGACCCTTGCGGTCGCCCACAGAACCCGTGTAGGAACCCTTCTTCGAGCCGAAGAGCTCGGACTCGACCAGGCTCTCCGGAATGGCGCCGCAGTTTACGGCGACGAAGCTTTCGTCGGACCGCGAAGAGAGGCGATGGATGACGTTGGAGACGAACTCCTTGCCGGTGCCGCTTTCGCCCGAGATGAGCAGGGTGCTGTTGGTGGGCGCGACCTTGATGAGGGTCTTGAGGATTTTCTTCATGCCCGGCGAGGAGCCGAGCAGATCTTCGAGCACGTGTTCCTGCAGTTCGCGCACGTTGCGGCGGCTGACGGAGCGCGAGAGGGCCTTTTTGGCGAGCGACTCGAGCAGCGCCACGTTGACCGGTTTGTTGAGGAAGGAGTGCGCACCGCGTTTGACGGCCTCCTCGGCCTTGGCGGTGTCGCGCAAGGAGGTGAGGATGAAGATCTCGATGCCCGGGTTGCGTTCGCGGGCGAGAGCGGCCGTGTCGAGGTTATCGATGGTCAGCAGTTCGGTGGAAAGGAACAGCACGGCGATGTCGCCTTCGCTGAGCAAACGAATGGCGCCCTGCCCGCCAGAACTTTCGAGCAAACGCGTATCGGGCAGCGACCAAGCGGCGAAGACTTCTTTCTTCAACTCCGCATCGCTGTCGAGGATGAGGACCTTTGCAGATAACTCTTCCATTTTACCTCCCGCCCTATTCAAAGACAAAAGAACATCTTCGACTTTCCGGTGCCTTTGTCGGATCCCTTTTTCGCGGCCTCATCTGTAAGGGCCTGCAGTTCCTTCAACAACTCCTCTTCGCGCTTGCCGAGCTTCTCGGGCACGTGCACCCGCACCTTGACGTAGAGATGACCCTCGACCCCGCCGTGCAGTTCGGGCAAACCTTTGCCGCGCAGACGCATGAGCTTTTCGCTCGGCGTGCCCGCGGGAATCTTGAGTTCCACTTCGCCGTCGAGGGTGGGAACCCGGATGGTTCCGCCCAGAGCGGCCGTGGTGAACGGAATGACCGCTTCCGAGTGGAGGTCGAGCCCGTGCCTTTCGAAATGCGCGTCCTTGGCTTCGTGCAACACGACGATGAGATCGCCCGCACCGCCGCCATTGGGGCCGCGATGGCCTTCGCCGCGCATGGTCAGGTACTGTCCCTCTTCGACCCCCGCAGGAATCTCGATGGGAATCATGACCTCTTCCTGTACTCGACCCTGACCATGACAGTCTTTGCACGGCGTCTTGATCTGCTGGCCCTGGCCGTTGCAATCGGGGCAGGTGGTCACGTTGACGACCTGGCCGAAGAACGAGTTCTGCACGCGGCGCACCTGGCCTTGGCCCGCGCAGGTGGCGCAGGTCTGTTTGCCGGTTCCGCCCGCGCCGTCGCAGGTTTTGCATTTGCCGTGGCGCTTGAGCTGGATTTTCTTGGTGACGCCAGTGGCGATCTCCTTGAGCGTCAGCGTGAGCTGGATCTGCAGGTCAGAGCCGCGCGGCGGTCCGGAACGGCGTTGCTGCCGGCCTCCGCCCCCACCGCCGCCGAAGATGTCGCCGAACGAGGAGAAGATGTCTTCGAAGTTGCTGAAGCCTTGGGCTCCGCCACCGCCGCTGCCACCAAAACCACCGCCACCGTTCATGCCGGCGTGACCGAAACGGTCGTACTGCGCTTTCTTGGTTTGATCGGAAAGAACGCCGTATGCTTCGGCGGCTTCCTTGAACTTTTCTTCGGCGCCTTTGTCGCCCGGATTTTTGTCCGGGTGGAACTTGATGGCCTGTTTCTTATAAGCCGATTTAATGGCGGCCGCATCGGCGTCTTTGGTAACGCCTAAAATCTCGTAGTAGTCTCTCTTCGCGGCCATCGTAGTGTCTTGTGCCTTTCATTCAACGAAAGGATCCGCCGCCGCGGGCGACGGATCCCGAAACCAACCGGGGGAACGCTTTGTTTTAATCCACGACCTTGAAGTCCGCATCCTCGGCCTTGGCGTCTTCGCCTTGGGGGGCACCTTGCGCGCCGCCTTCAGGCTGCGGACCCGGCTGTGCGCCGCCCTGCTTAGCCTGCTCCGCCTTGAGCGCCGCTTCGGAAAGCTTCGCCGACGCTTGGCCCAGCTTATCGCTCGCCGCCTTGATCGCGTCTGCGTCCTCGCCCTTCAGGGCTGTACGCAATTCTTCGAGCGCGGCTTCGGCAGCGGCCTTCTCCTCGGCGTTCACGGCGTCGCCGTGTTCCTTGAGAGCCTTCTCCACGGCGTAGGCGAGCTGCTCGCCCTGGTTCTTGACCTCGGCCTTTTCCTTTTCCTTCTTGTCGGCTTCGGCGTTGGCCTCGGCTTCCTTCACCATGCGGTCGATATCGGCATCCGTGAGTCCGGAGCTGGCTTCGATGCGGATCTTCTGTTCCTTGCCGGTGGCCTTGTCCTTCGCCGACACGTGTACGATGCCGTTGGCGTCGATGTCGAAGGTGACCTCGATCTGCGGCAGACCGCGCGGCGCGGGCGTGATGTCGGTGAGGTCGAAGCGGCCGAGCGTGCGGTTGTGACGCGCCATCTCGCGTTCGCCCTGCAGCACGTGGATGCTCACGGCGGGCTGATTGTCTTCGGCCGTGCTGAACACCTGACTCTTGCGGGTCGGGATGGTGGTGTTGCGGTCGATGAGCTTGGTCATCACACCACCGAGGGTTTCGATGCCGAGCGACAGTGGGGTGACGTCGAGCAGCAGCACGTCCTTCACGGACGCGTCACCGGCGAGCACGCCGGCCTGCACGGCCGCGCCGATGGCAACAACTTCGTCGGGGTTCACACCCTTGTGCGGCTCTTTGCCGAACAGCTTCTGCACGGCTTCCTGCACGGCGGGAACGCGCGTCGAACCGCCGACGAGGATGACCTCATCGATGTCCTTGGCGGTTTTGCCAGCATCGGCCAGTGCCTTGCGCACGGGCTCGAGGCTGCGCTCCACGAGAACGTTGGTGATTTGGTCGAACTTGGCACGCGTCAGCGTAAGCTCGAGGTGCTTGGGCCCCGAGGCGTCGGCAGTGATGAACGGCAAATTGACCGAAGTGGAAGTGGCGCCGGAGAGGTCGATCTTCGCCTTTTCCGCTGCTTCCTTGAGGCGCTGCAGGGCCATCTTGTCCTTGCGAAGGTCGAGGCCTGAGTTTTCGCGCGCGAACTCTTCGGCGATCCAGTCGATCACGGCCTGGTCAAAGTCGTCGCCGCCGAGGTGCGTGTCGCCATTAGTGGACTTCACTTCGAACACGCCGTCGCCGATTTCGAGGATGGAGATGTCGAAGGTGCCGCCGCCGAGGTCATAGACCGCGATGGTTTCGTTGCCTTTTTTGTCGAGGCCGTACGCGAGCGCCGCGGCAGTGGGCTCGTTGACGATGCGCAGCACTTCGAGGCCCGCGATCTTGCCGGCGTCCTTGGTGGCCTGGCGCTGGGCGTCGTTGAAGTAGGCGGGCACGGTGACAACGGCCTGCGTGACGGACTCACCGAGGTAGTCTTCGGCGATCTTCTTCATGGTCTGAAGAATCATCGCGGAGATTTCGGGGGGCGTGAACTTTTTGCCGTCGATCTCGACCGCAGCGGCTTCGCCGCCGCCGCCCACGACCTTATACGGCACGCGGGCTTTTTCGGCTTCGATCTCGGAGCCGGTGTGGCCCATGAAGCGCTTGATCGAGTAAACGGTTTTCTCGGCGTTGGTGATCGCCTGACGCTTGGCGACGTGACCGACGAGACGCTCGCCGGTTTTGCTGAACGCGACGATGGACGGCGTGGTGCGATGTCCTTCGGCGTTGGGAATCACAGTGGGCTTTCCGCCTTCCATGACGGCGACGCAGCTGTTGGTGGTTCCGAGGTCGATTCCGATGATCTTGGCCATGATGGTTTCTCCGTGTTGTTTATTCTATGCGGGGACGAGGCATGCCTCGCCCTTGCGGTTGTTTGTCGTTAACCCTGCGGACCCTGCGACACGATCACTTTCGCGTGCTTCAGGATCTTGCTTTTCAGTTTGTAACCCTTCGAGACCACCTGGATCACGTGATTCTCGGGAACGGTGTCGCTGACCTGCTGAAGTAACGCTTCGTGCAGGTTCGGGTCGAACTCTCCGCCGACCGGATCGATCTCTTCGAGACCTTCGGCATCGAGAATTTCCTTGAAACGCCCGAAGATCAGCTTGACGCCTTTTTCAAAATCTTCCGCCGTTCCTTTGCCCTGGGCATCGAACGCGCGGTAAAAGTTCTCGAGCACTTCGGTGAGCTTGCCGAGCAGCTTTGCGTTGGCCGTGGCCATCAGCTCGAAGCTTTCCTTGGCGCTGCGGCGACGGAAGTTGTCGAACTCCGCATAGAGGCGCAGCTTTTCGTCTTGCAGCTTCGCGATTTCTTCGTTCGCAGAGCGCTCTTCATCATTAGCGGAAAATGCGGACGAGGTGTCCGGCCCAGTACCTCTGGAGGCTTCGGCGAGGATCTCTTCGATGCTGTCCGGATTCTGAGGGTTCTGGCCCTTCTCGTTTTTGTCTTCGCTCAACGTGTCGTCCTCTCGGTGGCAGAGGCGACGCGCTGATCGCGAAGACGCCCCTACGGTTCTTGTCGACTCAACCTCTGTGCGGCATACCGCACCACCGGCACCAGCCGCGCGTAGGGGATCCGCTTGGGGCCCAACACGCCGACGATGCCCATCCTGTCGCGGGAGGCTCCACCCCCCGAAAAACTGGCGGTGACCAGTGATAAGGACCTGAACAGTTGGCCGTCTTGGCCGCGTTCTTCGCCTATGGTCACATGGACACCGTCTTGATCGTCTCGATCGTCTATAGGGGCCTTCTGACGCAAGAAGTGAACCAAGGTGACCTTGGACTCTAAAAGCTCGAAAACCGACTCCAAATCCTCGATTTTGGCGAAATCTGGCCGATTCACCAGGTTCCGAGCGCCGGAGATGAAAATCTCGTCTCCCGTTTTCTCCTGAGACAGCTTCAAAATAGAGCGGCCCAAGAGGTCTAGAGCGGTTTTTTCATCCCCAGAGGCGCTCAGCTCGCTGGTACCCCCAATATAAGTGTTCAAAAGTGAAACGGAACGCCCTTTCATGACGTCGTTCAATCGCTTGACCACCGCCTCCAGACGAAAAATCGAAACACCCGGAGCTTCACCGACATCCAGAAGCAAGGAGCGGACCGATTGATCTGACCCGGCCAGCAGCACGGCGACCTTTCCCTCTTCAACTTGCACCAGCGAGACCTTGCGGAACATGGGGTCGTGAACGGAGGGGGGGATGACGAGGCCCAGCAGGCGGGTTTGGTCGGCCAGCCCCTTGGCCGCTCCGGCCATTCGAGACTCCTGGCTGGCAGCCGTGCCCGACCGGGGCCGCGCTCCGTCCTGGTCATCAGTGGCGCCATATCCGGATTCCGTCGCGGGGGAGGGGATAGAGGGGATGGCGACATCCAGCGCGCGCTTGTCTTCGGCGCCGAGCGGTTCGGGGTGCATCAGTTCGTCGACGTAGGTGCGGTACCCGCGATCGGTGGGAAGTCGCCCCGACGAAGTGTGCGGCTGTTCGACGAAGCCGCGCTCTTCGAGATCGGCGAGGGTGTTGCGAATGGTGGCGCTGCTTGCGCGCAGCACGGCGCTCTGGCTCAGCAGGCTCGACGACACCGGCTCCGCGCGCACGATGTAGTGGTCCACCAGCGCGGTGAGCACCTGCTTCTGGCGGGGATTGAGATCAGGGCTTCGCAACGTCATACCGTGCCTACAGGGAGACTCCCCTCTCCAATGGAGTTGGAGAGGGGTCGGGGGTGAGGCTCTTGCGCGTTCGCGGAACGCGAGATGCGCACCGTCGCGACCTCACGAATGCGTTCGAGCAAGCATGCGGGATCCGCTATGAGATCTTCCGTCGTCACTCGGATGAAGGAGACGTCTTCCTCCTGAATGAGTTGCTGACGCCACACATCGTAACCTTCGCGACCATCATGTGAAGAGCCGTCGATTTCAATGGCGAGTCGGAGATCAGGGCAATAGAAGTCAACAACGAATCCCGCAACACCGTATTGCCGACGGAACTTGAGGTCCAGGAAGCGGCGATCGCGCAGAAGGTTCCAAGCGAGGTTTTCGGTATAGGTGGACCGACGGCGGAGATCGCGTGAGACGAGCATCTTGCGTCTGCGGCTCATGTCGGGCATTGAGGCCGTCCTTCTGCTGGCGAAACGGAAGGATATAGTCGAATGGGTGTGAGCCACGCAAGGTGTGACAGCGGTCACAGGCGCCTCACCCCCGGCCCCTCTCCACGCCGTTCCGGCGCAGAGAGGGGAGGGTCGATGCTGCCGCTGGTGGAAGATCAACATCGCTTAAAGATCCCGCGCGTTGGCGACGTCGTACACCTTGAACTCGCGCGAGATCATTCCAAACGCCACCGCCGCTTTACGCCACGGATCGATGTGCGGCGCCTGAAGATGCTTCTGCAGTGACGCGTGATCAGGCCACAGTTCGCTCATGCGGATGAGGCCGGGGTCGAACGGATCGACGGCGATGTCGTACGCGATGCAGCCATCGAGACGACGGGTCGCGTCGACCAGCGCTTTCAAATGCGGAAGCGCTTCCGCGATTTTCTCGGGAGGATACCGGAAGGTTCCTAGGACTGCGACTTTAGCGGTTTCCATATTCCCTCGATGTTTAACTCTTCGCAGTCTGGATCCCGGCCTTCGCCGGGATGACGGGCACAAAACAAAAAATCCCCCGACCCTTCCATCTTGCGACGGGCGAGCCGGGGGACCGAATCATCATGAAACCTGGCACACGGAATGCCCGACGCAGCGGACATCCCAGCGGCGTAGGGTTTACATCATGTCCATACCACCCATGCCCCCCATGCCACCACCCATGCCGCCGCCCGCGCCGCCGGAAGACTTCTCTTCCTTCTTCTCGGCGATGAGGCAATCGGTCGTGAGGAGCAAGCCCGCGATCGACGCCGCGTTCTGCAGCGCCGTGATCGTGACCTTGGCCGGGTCAATGACGCCGGCTGCGATCAGGTTTTCGTACACACCCGAGCGGGCGTTGAAACCGTAATCGTTCTTGCCTTCCTTCACCTTGTTCGCCACAACGGACGGCTCTTCGCCGGCGTTGAAGGCGATCTGGCGCAGCGGCTCTTCGATGGCGCGGCGCACGATGGCGGCGCCCACGGCCTGATCACCTTCGAGCTTCAGCGCGTCGAGCGCCTTCACCGCACGGATCAGCGCAACGCCGCCGCCGGCGACCACGCCCGACTCCACCGCCGCGCGCGTGGCGTGCAGGGCGTCGTCCACGCGATCCTTCTTTTCCTTCATCGCGGTTTCGGTGGCCGCACCGACCTCGATCACCGCAACGCCGCCGGCCAGCTTGGCCAAACGCTCTTGCAGCTTCTCTTTGTCGTAGTCCGAAGTGGTGTCTTCGACCTGCTTGCGGATCTGACCCACGCGCGCCTTGATGTCGGCAGCCTTGCCGGCGCCGTCGACGATGGTGGTGTTGTCCTTGTCCACGTTCACGGTCTTGGCCTGGCCGAGGTCGGCCATGGTGGCGCCGTCGAGCTTGAGACCGGTCTCTTCGGAGATCACCTTACCACCGGTGAGAATGGCGATGTCTTCGAGCATGGCCTTGCGACGGTCGCCGAAGCCAGGCGCCTTGACGGCACAGACCTTGAGCGTACCGCGCAGCTTGTTCACCACGAGGGTCGCCAACGCTTCACCGTCGATGTCTTCGGCGATGATGAGCAGCGGCTTGCCGCTCTGCGCGGCCTTCTCCAGAATCGGGAGCAGGTCCTTCATCGCAGAGATCTTCTTGTCGTGGATGAGGATGAGCGCGTTCTCGAGAATGGCTTCCATCGAATCCGGGTTGGTCACGAAGTACGGCGACACGTAGCCGCGGTCGAACAACATGCCCTCGGTGATGCGCACCTTGGTTTCGGCCGACTTGGCTTCTTCGATCTGGATCACGCCGTCTTTACCGACCTTATCCATCGCTTCGGCGATGAGGTTGCCGATCTCGATTTCATTGTTCGCCGAGATCGAAGCGACCTTGGCCCACTCGTCCTTGGTCTTGACGGGCTTCGCCATCTTCTCGATCTCTTTGACCATCGCGTCAGTGGCGGCGTCGATGCCGCGCTTGAGTTCGATGGGCGAGCCGCCGGCGATCACCAGCTTGAGGCCTTCGGTCACGATCGCCTGGGCGAGCACGGTCGCGGTGGTGGTGCCGTCACCGGCGACGTCGGAAGTCTTGGAGGCGACTTCCTTCACCATCTGGGCGCCCATGTTCTCGAACGCGTCTTCCAGTTCGATCTCCTTGGCGACGGACACGCCGTCCTTGGTGATCGAGGGAGAGCCGAAGCTCTTGGAGATGACGACGTTGCGGCCCTTGGGGCCGAGGGTGATCTTGACGGCGTTGGCGAGCTTGTCGACACCGCGCTTGAGAGCGGCGCGCGCCGCCGCATCAAAAATGAGTTGCTTGGCCATTGTGTTTACTCCTGAATGTGTGAATCGTTTTCGAAGAATTTCATCGGTGTGAAGAGTGCCGCTTCACGCGGAGCGGGGCACTGCGGATGCCGCAGCGTACCGCCGAAGAGTCTACCGGATCAGATCACCGCCAAAATGTCGCTCTCGCGCATGATGAGCAGGTCCTTGCCGTCCACGGTCACTTCGGTGCCGGAGTACTTGCCGTACAGAACCGTGTCGCCGACCTTGACTTCCATCTTGATCAGCGTGCCCGCGTCGGAGGCCTTGCCCGGACCGGCGGCGATGATCTTGCCCTTCTGGGGTTTCTCTTTGGCGTTGTCGGGGATGTACAGTCCGCCCGCGGTCTTTTCGGCGGCTTCGAGGGCCTGCACAACGACGCGGTCTGCGAGGGGTTTGATGCTCATGGCATACTCCTTTGGTGGTGAATAAGTGATCGTGCGCCCGGAGACCCGGGCAAATCAGAGGTCCAATTAGCAGTCCGACAGAGGGAGTGCTAACGAGTGGGGGGGAATTTACACCCCGGAAGGGGTCAAGTCAAGGCGTTCGGGGGTCGCAAACCGTTGGAAATACACGATTTGTTGCGTTTTGGAACGCCGCTGCCTGAAGGCGAGAGTGGGACGCTGAAAAGAGGGGAAAAGGGGAGGAGGGGTCGATTAATCTGCCGATCAGCCCTTCCGCCGGGTTGATTCGGCCGAACCTAAGGGGTCAGATCGCGGAAATTCGTGATCGTCAGGCCGTTCTCGTCGTCGGCGAGGTTGATATAAGGATCGACATAAAAGGAGTCGGGAAACCCCCAGGTGCTGTCGCGGCGCAGGAAAGCGTGTGCATACAATTTTGAAAGCTGCTGATTCACATCCGCCCAAAGGCTGTCCAAGGCGTAGGACTGAAGGCTCGCCGTCACGGCGACCGTGTCGCCGATCTCGGTGCGGCGCAACACCTGCGTCACCGAGTCACCGTGCTGGGTGACGAAAAACGGTCCGGCGCTTTCCGCCAGACAAAAGCATTGCCGGGTATAGGTGAAGGCGTAGGCCGCGGGGGGCTCGCGCTTCCAAGGATAATACGGTGGCACAATGCATGAGGTCGAAATTTTAGCCAAAGTGGAAGCGCTGTCCGGACAGCCGCCGGTACCGGTCGGAATATTTTCGCAGGCGTTGAAGGCCAGGCCCACTACAACCGCCAACAAAAAAAGAGTGTGCTTTCGGAATCGGCGGGGCGTATACATCCGTGGGTATTCATTCGATGCCATTCCATTAAAATAGATCCGTGACAACCCAAACGAAGTGAGAGTGCGCTGCGGAAAAGGGGCGGGAAAGAATGCCGCGCCAGAATGACAGGAAACTCGCCCCCCGGTTCGCTATCTTGCCACCGTGCGCCCCAACAACCTCCACCCCCTCTATCGTTACGGAATCCCCGCCCTCGCTTTGGGGCAGGGCCTCGCCGAAATCGGCTTCGTACTCTCGGCCAAGGCCGGGTTAAAGAGCGGGGACTCCCCGATCCTCCTGATGGCCCTGTTCGCCAGCGTGCTGCTGCGCTTCGTGTTTCAGGACCGCGGCGCCGCGCTGGAGGCCCGCGCCCTGCGCGACACGGTGGCGGCATTGCGCGCCCGAATGCTGAGTGCCCTGCAATCGCATGCGGTGCCGGCCTATCGTCCCGAAGAGCGACGCGCACTCGAGCGCGCCCTCGAAGAGCACGTTCCGCGCGCCGCCGAAGGTCAGCTTGCGCGCCGCCACTTCGAAGGGGCGCTGTTGCAGTGCGCCCTGTTCGCCGTGATGCTCGTTCTGCTTTCGTTCAAAACAGCCTTGCTCGGCATCGCCTTCGCCGCACTGGTGTGGCCGGTACTGCGTTGGCGCAACCGCGCGCTCAAAACACTCGAATCCGCCGGCATGACCGGGCGAGGCGAAGCGAAACGCGCCCGCGAAGATTTCGGGAACGCACTGGAGGCACGCGCGGGAACGGGACTTTCCGCATCGCTCAAGGATCTCGAAGCCGCGCTCGATGCGGCTCATCTCCCCGAATCGCGCTGGTGGCGCGCGCAACTGCGCTATCCCGCCCTGCTCGAAACCGGACTCTTCTTCGTGCTCACAGCCCTGCTGGTCGCGGGTTCGTTCACCTTGCCCGATTGGAATGCGCTGCTGCTTTTCTCCTTGCTCCTCCTGCTCGCCTACCGCCCCGTGCGCGAAGCCGCGCGCCATTACCCGGCAAGCGTGGCGGGTGCGGCGGCGCAGAAGCGTGTCGAAGAGCTGGCGCAGGCATGGGAACTATACCCGCCGCGCGCGCTACCGAAGCAGCATCCGCAGGGAGACCGCTTCGCTTTGCACAACGTGGAGTTCGGGTACGAACCCGGACACAGCGTGTTGCGGAACTTCAGGGCGGATTTTTACGAAGATCAGGTGACGGGCATTACGGGCCCGAACGGTGCAGGCAAAACCACATTGCTGCGCCTGCTCGCCGGTGCGGAGATCCCGCGCGGCGGAGTCGTGTATTGGACCGAAGCCGCCCGTGCGGAAAATCACGGTATCGCGTACCTGCCACAACGCGCCCAACCCGGATCGGACTGGGTCGCCTGGGCCGCACGCTTCTGCGACGAGCATCCGGAGGACTGGAAAGCGCTCGACCATCTGTTGCGCCTGCACCGGCTGCACGACAAAGCCATCCATCCGGAATCGCTCTCGGGCGGCGAACGTCAACGCATGGCGCTCGCACGCACGTTGGCTTCGGACGCCTCCTTCCTGCTGCTCGACGAACCCACCACGGCCCTGCCGGGTGACGAACGCGAACGCATCCTGCGCGGCGCATTGGAATTTTGGACGAACAGGGTTGGGGATTTTAAAACACGCCGAACCGAGGTATTCAAAACACGCCGTGGCGTGTTGGTCGTCTCGCATGAACCCAACCTCGAAAGCCTGTGCGACCGGGTGATTCGCATGCAGGACCAGGAAGTGGAGAGCGCGACGTGAAATGGAACGAAGCCTATTTCGCCGCACGCGGTTGGGTCATGCTGCTCCCGCTTGCCGTCCTTTTGTGGGCGCGCATGGTGAGCGACCATCCCATTCGTCCGGAATGGCTGATCTATCTGCTCGCAGCCGCGGCGCTGCGTTTGTGGGCCGGCGCGCATCTCGGTGAACACGGCAATGCAGCACATCCCGAAGCAACGCGGCTCGTGCGCACGGGCCCATATCGTTCCTCGCGCAACCCGCTCTACGTCGCGAACATCTTCACCGCCGCCGGATTGATCTTCTACGCCAACGCCTTGCCTCTCGCCTTCGAAATCGCACTCGCCGCCTTCGTGATCGCCCACCACATGCTATTGGTGCGGCACGAAGAGGCCTTCCTGCGCGCCGCGCACGGCTCCGTTTATGCGGAGTATGCCACCGCCACACCGCGATGGTGGGGCGTTGCACGACCGAAATCGCTCACGAAGACCGTTACAGAAGATGTTTCAGATCGAGTCTCCCTGTCCGCTTCGCTGAAAACCGCACTCCGCCGGCAATCCCGGAACCTGCTCTACGCCTTACTCTGCGTGTTCGCGCTCTGGCTCGCGGCGCATTACGGACAAGCGCGGGGAGTCTGACGTGATCCTGGGCCTCTACCGCGCCGCGTGGGAACCCGCGTTGTGGGCGATCCGGCTGTGCGCGGGCCTGGAATCGATTATGGGCGGCAAACTCTTGCCCGCGCGGTGGCACCTGTCGGATCGATTGACCGAACGAATGGATACGGGATCGGCCAATGTAGACGCGCCCAAAACGCTTTGGCTGCACGCCGCCTCGCTGGGCGAATGCAAGGGGCTGTGGGCCTTTGCGCAAACCCTGAGGGCCGGAATTCCCGCAGACACCCACATTCTGCTGACTTGCAACACCACGACGGGACTCGATTTTTTGCGCGCGCAAATCCGCAGTCAAACCGGAATCGGAAACGCGTCGAACACCCTCGATGCGCGCCTCGCACCACTCGACCATCCGCGCCTTGCCAAACAATTTCTCCGGAATCACAACGTGCGCGCGTTGGTGCTCTTCGAAGTGGAGCTGTGGCCACATTGGATCTTCGCCGCGGGCAAGAAAGACGTTCCGGTGTTCTGGATCTCCGCGCGGTTGACCGCACGGGCGCGGCGGCGGTATGCCGGGAGCGCGTCTGGAAATTCTCTCCGCGCCGCCGCGCTGCGCCGCGTGCTCGGGAAGATCAGGTGGATTCAGACACAAACCCTCGATGACGCCGATGTGTTGCGCGCGCTCGGCGGGCGCAATGTGGAGACTGGAGCGGATCTGCGCGGCCTGTATTATCTGCAAATCCGAAAGCAAGGGCACGCAGCGACGCGCGCAGAAGATGCCGCGCGGCGCGGCACCGCCTTCGTCTCCCTCCACGCGGACGAATTGACCGCCTTGCTCCCGAAGATCACGGCGGCCGGCACGGAGCTACCGATCCGCATCTTTCCACGCAAACAAAACGAGCGTTCCTCCTTCGTGAAAGCGCTCGCGCCCCACGGCTTCGTGTTGTATTCACAGGCTCCCGACGCGACGCGCGTGATCGTGGATTCTTTTGGTCGCGTGACGGAAACGTTGGCGCAGGCGCGCATCGCAGTGATCGGCGGAAGCTACGGAAAAAATGATCGCATCGGCGGTCATAACTTGTGGGAGCCGCTTCTTGCCGGTGCGCGCATCGAGATCGGCCCGCATCATGACAATCAAAAATATCTTGCGGATAAAATCGCGAACGAGAACGCCATGGAATTCAACTTTGCGAATGAGGAATTTCTGTTGAATCGCGCGGCAACACGCGCTGGAGAACGACTATTGAAGGGCGTCAATACACCGTAAAACAGCGCTAAAAACGCGGTTTCATTTTTTCACGAAATATTTTTTTCAACTAGTCGGAATTCCATTTCGCGTCATATCAACGACTAAGCGCATTGACGGGTGGGGTGATCACCCCGGTTTGCATAAAAACGTGGCGCGCACAACACGTTCACGGTAAATTAAGCGTATGATCTCTTCTTCCTCATTGGGGAAAAAGGTCAGCGTTTGCGCAACATGGACCTGCGTCATTCTCTGCCTCACCTTACTCGTGCTTACGGGTGCAAGTTGGGCGTCCAAGGGCCCCAAACGCCCCTCCGCCGGAAAACCCGCACCTGAATTTGTGTTGACCGGCTTGGCCGGCGATGATTCCGTCACGCTCTCCAAACTGCGCGGCAAGGTCGTGTTCGTCGACTTTTGGGCGAGCTGGTGTTTGCCGTGCCGCCAATTAATGCCGCGCATCGCGGAGCTCAAGGATCGCTATCCCGAGATCGAGATCGTGGCCGTCAGTGTGGACGCCAACCGCGAAAAAGCGATCACCTTCCTGCGCGGCGTGGAACCGTCGCTGCGCGCGGTGCACGATGCGAACCATGCCGTGGCCGATGCCTACGGGGTGGAGCAGATGCCGAGCAGCTTCGTGATCGACCGCGAGGGCAAACTGCGCTTCCGGCACGACGGCTATAAAGCCAAAGATCTCGACGGCATCGCGCGACAAATCCAGTTGTTGCTGGACGAGTAAACGAAGAGTATACGGTTTACAGTTCACGGTTTACAGTGAACTGTAAACCGGTAAAAATTCTTCGGTTCGAATCGGTCCGGAAACCAAATCCCCATCCGCCACTCCTTTGCCGTTTTACTGTGAACCGTAAACTCTAAACTGTTCACTACTATTCCTTCCATGCCTACCCTCGTGTTTACCGGCGGCGGAACAGCCGGCCATGTCATGCCCAATCTCGCGCTCGCACCCTTGTTGCGCGCCCAGGGCTGGAATCTCCACTATCTCGGTTCGGCCAAAGGGCCCGAGGGCGCGCTGGTCGAGGCTGCGGGCATTCCCTTTCATTCCGTCGCAACCGGCAAACTGCGCCGCTACTTTTCACTTGAGAACTTCACCGATCCCTTCCGCGTGTTCCTCGGCGCCTTCCAAGCCTTCGCCTTGCTCGGCAAACTCAAACCCGATCTCGTATTCTCCAAGGGCGGCTTCGTCGCCGTGCCGGTGGTGTACGCGGCCGCGCTGCGCCGCATCCCGGTGGTGCTGCACGAATCCGATCTGACGCCCGGTCTGGCGAACCGCTTGTGCATGCCCTTCTGCCGCCGCGTGTGCGTCAGCTTTCCCGAAACGCTCGATCATCTGCCAAAGGGTTTTCCAAAGGAGAGGGCCGCGCTCACCGGCTCGCCCATCCGTCCCGAACTGTTCGCGGGCAATCGCGCCGCCGGCCTCGAGCGTTTGGGATTTGCCGCCGACAAACCCGTCTTACTGGTGATGGGTGGCAGCCTCGGATCGAAAGCCGTGAACGAAGCGCTCCGGGCCAATCTGGATTGGATTTTGGTCGGTCACCAGGTGGTCCACCTCTGCGGTCGAGGCTGGCTCGCCCCCGCGCTCGATGAAAAATACGGGCACGCGGGATACCGTCAGTTCGAATTCGTGGGCGCGGATCTTCCCGACGTGCTCGCCGCCGCCGACCTCGTGGTCTCGCGCGCGGGGGCGAACTCCCTGTTTGAACTGCTGGCCCTGCGCAAACCCATGCTGCTGATCCCCCTGCCCGGCCGCGCCTCGCGAGGCGATCAAATCCTCAACGCCGAATCCTTCGCGAAGCGCGGCCTGGCCCATGTGCTCCTGCAGGAAAACCTCAACGCCGACACGTTGCGCAGCGCGCTGCAAGCACTCGATTGGACCGCAGGCGCGCTCCGCAACGCGATGGAAACGTCGGGCCTCACGCACGGCACCGAACAGGTGCTCGAAGTGATCACATCGGTCGTTCGGGCCTGATCAACGCCCCCATATTCCCTGTCGTCTGCTATCTTGCACGGCCATGGAATTCTTCGCCCCCATCCTCAGTTTTTTCCTGCACTTCGACGCGCATCTGACGGATGCGATCCATCAATACGGAGCACTGACGTACGTGATCTTGTTTCTGATCGTGTTCTGCGAAACGGGGCTGGTGGTCACGCCGTTTCTGCCGGGCGACTCGCTCTTGTTCGCGGTTGGGGCGATCGCGGCGCGCGGACAACTCGACGCGCTGTTTTCGTTTTTTCTGTTGCTTGCCGCCGCGGTACTCGGCGACCAGCTCAATTACTGGATCGGGCGCACCATCGGAATGAAAGGCTTCCGCGAGGGCGCCCGCTTTTTGAAAACCAGTCACATCGAAAAAACCAATGCGTTCTACGAAAAGCACGGTGCCATGACGATCGTTCTTGCGCGCTTTCTGCCCATCTTGCGGACATTCGCCCCCTTCGTCGCGGGGCTTGGACGCATGAGCTATCGGCGCTTTGTGTTGTACAGCTTCTTCGGCGGATTGTTGTGGGTCGGGTCGTGCATCCTGGCGGGCTACCTCTTCGGCAACATCCCCGTGGTAAAGGACAACTTCACGGTGGTCGTGCTGGGCATCATCGGCGTTTCGCTGGTGCCCAGCCTCATCGCCTTGTTCCGCGCGCGGTTTGGAGCAAGGGCTGCCTCAGAATCCTGATTCCGGGGTCGCTGTTTTCTGCCCCGTTTTTCGTTCCCGATTTCGGCTGGTGTTTTCCGATTACGTGACCGCAGATAAATACCGGTTCGCGTGAATTCAGCCATTGTCCCCGGATTTTTGTGGGAATCCCCAACGGTACACCCGGTTTCACGCTAAATTAGCCTGAATCCCCACGGCCATGTCTTAGAGTCAGTCCAGAGTCTGGAAGCCGGAGGGGGATGGAGGTTTTTCATGTTCCGGAATTTCAAAGCCCGTTTCAAAATCCTGTGCGCCCTCGCCGTTCTGACCGGAGCCGCTTCGTCGGTTCAGGCGCAGACCATCCAGCTCCCCGATTCGCTGTACACCCCGGGCGACACGATCACCTGGGTCAAGAAAGTCGCCGGATTCAACGAAGGCCCCATGTGGGACGCCAACACCGGGTATGTCTACTTCACGCGTCAAACGCTTGGCTCGAGCCAATGGCCCATCTACCGCATCAAACCCGGTGTGGACACCGGAATGATCTGGGTGGCCAGCCCCGGCAAGGCCAACGGCCTGGATATCGATCCCCAAGGCCGATTGGTCGCGGCGCAAAGTGGCCGCCTCACCCGTTACAAGGCAGACGGGACCGAAGATTCGGTGCTGGTGACCTCGGGCAAAAACGGCGTCACCTTCGGAGACGCGAACGATTTTACCATCGGCGGCTCCGGAGCCATGTTCTTCACAACCTATAACACCAACATCTATTACCTCAGCCCGTCGCGCGAACTCGTACAGGCGTATTCCAGTGGGAATCTTACGAACGGGATCGAGTGGATCGAAGAAGACAGCGCGCTGTACGTCAACGAGAGTCGGCTGGTGAAGAAGTACAAGGTGAACGCCAACGGTACCGTGAGCAACCCGCAAACGTTCATCACCGTTTACGCCGGCAGCGGCAGCGGCGGAACCTATGCCGACGGGGGTACCATGGATTCGCACGGAAACCGCTACATCGCCGCCCAACAAATCGGCGATATCAAGATCTACAACGCAAAAGGCGATTCGATCGGGAGGATCACGCCCAAATCCGTTGTCTCGCCCTACGAAACCGGAGGCTTTTCGGGAGGCCTTGGCAACGTGAGCAACATCATTTTCGGCGGCGCCGATCTCAAGACGATGTACTTCGTCGGCGACGGCGGCCTGTACAGCATCCCGATGAAAATCTCCGGCCGCATCCGTGGGGGTTATCCCGGGGCCCCCACCGGCCTCCAGTTCCACAACGTCACCGGCAGAACCTCGCGCCTGCCGATGAGGCTTATCGAGCAGATCGAATCGCGCGACCTGCGCGGGCGCCTGCTTCCCGAAGGTTTCGAATCTTCGCACGGCCCCAAGTTGAATCTTTCTCCCGTGACGGAACCCCGGTGAAATCCTTGCTCCGCATTCTCTTCGTCCTCGGCGCGCTGTTGTCGGTGATTCCCGCCGCGGCGCAGACCGACACCATCGCGCTTCCCGACTCGATCTGGTCTTCCACCGACTCGGTCGCGTGGGTGAGCAAGGTGCCCGCCTATTGCGAGGGCCCGGCCTACGAGGCGGCGACGGGTTACGTCTACTTTACGCGGCAGATCGGAAACAGCACCGCGAACTGGCCCATCATGCGCGTCAAACCCGGAGTGGATTCTGCGGTGGTCTGGTACAACGCGAAACAAAACAACGGGCTGTTTTTCGATCCGCAAAACCGTCTCGTGACATGCCAAAACGGTCAGCTCTCGCGTCTGGTTCCCAACTCCACCGACGGGCTGGGTATGCTCGACAGCGTGTTGACGACGTTCACGTCGACCACGCAGTCGAACGACCTGTATATCGGCAGGGCCGGAGACATCTACTTTAGCGGCTACAACGACGGGAAGGTCTACTACTTGAACACGCAACGTGTGCTTTCGACGGTGGCTACGGGCGTGAGTTCTTCCAACGGGATCGAATGGTTGCAAGGCCTGGATAGCAATGCCGTCTATGTCAATGGATCGGGGAGCAGCATTGTGTACCGTTACGAACGGGATCCCGCCACGGGCGCGCTGTCGAACCGCACGAGTTTCATCACGGGCGTCCAAGCGGACGGCGGCACGTTCGACAGTCATGGCAACCGTTATGTGGCCAGTTACGGTAATGGTGAAATCCGCGTCTACAACAACGGCGGAACCTACTTGGGCCGCATCGCGCTCCGCAAGCAAAAGGGCGTCTACGATTCGGTGGCCAGCAGCGGCCGCACGGGCAAACAGGGAAACGCCGACAATTGCCTGTTCGGCGGGCCCGACATGAAAACGCTCTACATCACGGGCGACGGCGGTCTGTTCAGCATTCCCCTCAAAATCCCCGGCGTATCGCAAGGGAGCGGACCGGTGTCGATCTGGGCGCATGATAGCCCCGCGAGCTCGACGACCCGTAAAATTCCGGGTGAGGTCAAGGTTCTGCGCGAGCCGCGCGATGCTCTGGGACGGTCCCTCGACCCCGCGTTGCCGGGGGCCAAGATGAAAACGGTTCGATCCGTCAGCGTACCGAACCACGCGGATTAGCAGGGAATCTCGATCATTCTCCTCCCCTTTTAAAACGGGGGAGGGAGGATTTCCCCCATGGATTTACCTTTGGGGAATGACCAGTTTGCGATACGAAGACCGCGGCGCCTCGGCCGATAAGAGTGAAGTCCACGCCGCCATCCAGGGCGAAGATCCGGGCCTTTTTCCCGGCGCTTTCTGCAAAATTCTGCCGGATTCGCTGACCGGCAGCCCCGAACATTGCGTTTTGATCCACGCCGACGGCGCCGGCACCAAGTCGGTAGCGGCTTGGTTGTGGTGGAAGGAAACCGGCGACGCGTCGGTGTTCCGCGGCCTGGCGCAAGACAGCCTGGTGATGAACCTCGACGATCTTTTGTGCGTCGGCGCGACGGGTCCGTTTCTGTTGTCGAACACAATCGGCCGCAACGCGAAGATCGTTCCCGGCGAGATCATTAAGGAAATCATCGCGGGTTACCGCGACTGTGCCGAGATGCTGGCCAAGCACGGCGTCGAAATCGTGAGCGGCGGCGGCGAAACCGCCGACATGGGTGATGCCATCCGCACACTCGTCATCGACTCCACTCTCGTGACGCGCATGAAGCGCAGCGATGTGGTCTCGGGCGAGAAGCTGCGTCCCGGTTTGACGATCGTGGGTTTTGCGTCGTTCGGTAAAGCGAACTACGAGACCAAAGAGAATTCTGGAATGGGAAGCAATGGATTGACTTCCACCCGCCACGAACTGTTGTCGCGTCACTATACGGATACCTATCCCGAAGCCTTTGCGCCGCAGATCAAGGATCTCGCGTACACCGGCCCATTCCGTTTGCAGGATACGCTGCCTGGTTCGAACATGACCGTCGGCGAAGCGTTGCTTTCGCCCACGCGCACCTTCGCGCCCATTCTCGCCAAGGCGTTCGCCGAAGCGAAGGACTCCATCGCGGCGGTGTTTCATAATACGGGTGGCGGTCAGACCAAGTGCTTGCGTTTCGGGAAGAACCTGACCTATATCAAGGACAACCTCTTCGCCCCACCTCCGTTGTTCCAGGTGCTCAAAGAACGTTCGCGGCTCGATACGCGTGAGTTGTATCGTTCCTTGAATATGGGGACGCGTTTGGAGATTGTGTGTGAACCTTCTGCAGCGCAGGGATTCATCGATATTGCGAAGAGTCTTGGTATCGACGCTCAGATCATCGGCCGCACCGAAGCTGGACCCAATAACAACAAGCTCGAACTCACTGTTGATGGTAAGGTACTGGAATACATGTTGGGGTAGGGTGTTGACCTTCCTTGGAATCATGGTCCACAACCTGATTATCCAAGGATCCACAGGGTTTCAATTTTCCCTTGTCACCCCGGCGAAGGCCGGGGTCCAGACTGCAGGGAATAATCATCAGCGAAATTCTTTGTTGTCTTTTCTGTCTTGACTGGATTCCGGCCGCAGTTTACCCCCGCGAAGGCGGGGGCCGGTATAACGGATTCCAGAGTACTTTAGGTGATATTCGACTCTCACTCAAATCACTATTTCATTCATAATTTCAATAAAAATTAAAATCAAAATTTTTATCTCTACCCGTCCAAACCCCAATTTTACAAGCCCTAAAACCTTATTCCAAACCCCCAAATCCTCCTATCTTATCCCCCATGACCACAGCCCCTGATATTCTTTCCCGCGTCAAAGCCGAAATCTCTAAGATCGTTGTCGGCAATGAGACATTGATCGAACATCTATTGATCGCGCTGCTTTCACGCGGACACGTGCTTTTAATCGGTCCTCCTGGAATGGCAAAGACCACCTTGGTCCACAGCTTCGCCGATTCGCTGCATCTCCCTTTCAATCGTATCCAATTCACTCCTGACCTCATGCCTTCCGATATTCTCGGAAATGAAATCCTCCAGGAAAACAAAAGCACCGGTCAGCGTGAACTATCCTTCATTAAAGGACCGATTTTTACCCAGATTCTTTTGGCCGACGAAATCAATCGTACGCCTCCAAAAACTCAGGCTGCTCTTTTACAGGCCATGCAAGAAAAAACCGTCACTCTTTTTGGGCGTACCGAAAAACTCGCAGAACCCTTTATGGTTCTCGCTACTCAAAACCCTATTGAACAAGAAGGCACCTATCCTCTTCCTGAAGCTCAATTAGATCGTTTTCTTTTTTCTCTCTATCTCGATTACCCGTCTTACGAAGATGAATTATTGATCGTTAAAAAACACTCTTCGACGATTCATGAAAAGGTCCAGGCTGTTTTGTCTGCAGAAGAAATTCTCGACCTACAAAACACCGTGTATTCCATGACTGTTCCCGAACATGTCTATGAAAAGGCCGTCAAACTCACACGAGCAACAAGGCCTGACAGTCAGAACTCTATCCCTGAAATCCGTCAATTCGTAAAATGGGGAGCCGGTCCTCGCGCTGTTCAATTTTTGGTCTTGGCTGCCAAAGCCAAAGCCTTACTCGAAGGTCGTCCCACCCCTGTTGAAAAAGACGTCACCGCACTCTTCAAAGCCTGCATGAATCATCGCTTACAACTCAACTTCCAGGCCGAAGCGGAAGGTGTCACGGTAGATGACCTGCTGGAATCTATTCTGAAGGCTATTTAGGCCTGCTGAAGCGTTTATTCGCTTCCGCTAGCAGCAGAGAGACTAAGATCTCTCCCAAAGTCTCTCAGGGTATCTTGAGAGACTTTTTTGTTCCCATCCAAGATGGAGCATCGAAATTCGATTTAAGCGATGGTGCTTCCTTTGTCCACACCATTTCCTAAATACGTCTTATTAGAGATTTAAGAAGGGATAGTGATAAGCTTGTTGGGTGATGTTGAAAACCCAAAAACCCCATCCCAAGTTCTTCAAAATAGTCCGCTTATAACAAAGGCAACAAGAAGTTTAGAGCAGGGAAAACAACTTGGGTTTTCAATACGCCAGGCTGTTGATAGATGTTGAAAATGAGTCTTCAACCCAAACTCACAGGCTTTCCCCGTTGTGGATTGAAAACCCAAAAATTCCTCAAAAAATCGCGAAAGCTTTCCGGTTTTCAACAGGAATCAACAGAATAGGCGTTGAAAACGGAAAAGGGGAAGGCTCCCCGCGGCTGTGGATAACCGGGGAGGGGACGCTTTGGGGAACCCGCCGAATCAGCGGGTCTTAAAGAGCTTTTCGGCGATCTGCACGGCGTTGAGAGCGGCACCCTTGCGGATCTGATCGCCCACGACCCAGAACTCCAGCGTGTTCGCCAGGCTGATATCTTTGCGCAGGCGGCCGACCAAAACCGGATCCTTGCCCGACGCATCGAGCGGCATCGCCCAGCGGTTCGCCGTGCGATCCTCGAGCACTTCCACCCCCTCGGTCTGGGCTAAGATCTTGTAGCACTCGTCCACGTCCGGATCCTTCACGAACTCCACGTTCACCGACTCGGAGTGGGCGCGCAGCACCGGCACGCGCACGCAGGTGGCCGAGATCGCCAGGCTCTCGTCGCCGAAAATCTTGCGCGTCTCATTGATCATCTTCAACTCTTCTTCGCAATAACCGTTGTCGGTCATCGGCGAGTTGTGCGGGAACAGATTGAACGCGTACGGGTGCGGAATCACCGTGCGGTTGAAATCCTTGCCGTCGATCTTTGCCTGGGTTTCATCGAGCAATTCCTGCATGGCTACCGCGCCCGCGCCGCTGGCGGCCTGATAGGTCGACACCACCACGCGCTTGATGCCATAGCGCTTATGCAGCGGAAACAGGGGCAAACACATGATGATGGTCGAGCAGTTCGGGTTGGCGATGATGCCCTTGTGCTGGAAGATCGCCTCGGGGTTGATCTCGGGGATCACCAGCGGCACGCCTTCCTTCATACGGTAGTACGAGGTGTTGTCCACCACCACCGCGCCGGCCTTCACGGCGGAGGGCGCGTATTCCTTGCTGATCGAACCGCCGGCTGAGGCTAACACGAGATCGAGACCCTCGAAGGAGTTGTGCGTCAGTTCCTGAACAACGATGTCTTCGTCGCCGAAGCGCATGGTTTTGCCCGCCGACCGCGCCGACGCCAACAGGCGCAGCTCGGAGATCGGGAAGTTGCGCTCCCGCAGCAAGGTGAGAAACTCCTGGCCCACCGCTCCGGTGGCGCCCATGATGGCGACGCGAATACCCATGATGCTTTGCTTTCTTGAGACCGTTTCGGACCGTTTCAAATAACGGATTGAACCTGATCGCTGTATTTGGAGGCGGAAAATTTAACAATCGGGGCGGCGTTGCGAAAGAGAACGGATTCCAGCCGGGGTTAAGGCGTTCACATAGCGTCCCGAACCCTCAGCGCCCGCGCCAGAACAGCGGCCAAAAGCTATTTTGACGGGGTCTTTTTGCCGCGCATTTTCCCTGTTTTTCTCTTTCCGACTGGAAAACCGATGTCCGAATCCCTGCGCTCCGTTCTTGAGAACTCCGAATCCTTTTCGTCCCGACACATCGCGCCCGATGCAATCGAGACGGCGGAAATGTTGCGCGCGGTCGGTGCGCCGGATCTGAAGACCCTGATCGACAAGACCGTGCCGGAGAACATCCGCATCGAAGGCATCTCGGAGATTCCTTCGGTAGCAGGTGAGATCGACTTCCTGCGCCTGGCTCGCGAGGTTTCGGAAGAAAACGAGCGCTGGCTGTCTTGCCTCGGCACGGGTTACTACGGAACGATCTTGCCGCCGGTGATTCAGCGCAACGTGCTCGAGAATCCCGGATGGTACACGCAGTACACGCCGTATCAGGCGGAGATCGCGCAGGGCCGTCTCGAAGCCTTGCTGAATTACCAGACCATGGTGCTCGATCTCACGGGCATGGCGATCACCAACGCGTCTCTTCTCGACGAAAGCACCGCCGCCGCGGAAGCAATGGGCATGCTGTTCTCGCTGCGCGAAGACGCGGCGCGCCGCACCTTCATCGTGTCGAACCGCTGTCATCCGCAGACCATTGCGGTTTTGCAGACGCGCGCCGAGCCGCTGGGCATCCTTCTGAATATCACCGATGTCACGGAATCCAATCTTAAAGCCGACGCGCCCGAAGCCTTCGGCCTGCTGCTGCAATACCCGGACACCTTCGGCGCCGCGGACGGCGACGTCGCCAAGCGCATCGCGCAGGCGAAAGCCGCCGGGCTCTCCGTGGCGATGGCAACCGATCTACTCGCGCTCACGCTGCTCACCTCGCCCGGCGAACTCGGTGCCGACGTCGCCTTCGGCTCGGCGCAGCGCTTCGGCGTTCCCATGGGTTTCGGCGGCCCGCACGCGGCCTTTCTCGCGGCCAAGGATGCGTTCAAGCGCCACATGCCCGGGCGCATCATCGGCGTGTCGGTCGACCGCCACGGCAAGCGCGCGCTGCGCATGGCGCTGCAAACGCGCGAACAGCACATCCGCCGCGAAAAGGCCACCAGCAACATCTGCACGGCGCAAGTGCTGCTCGCGGTGATCGCGGGATTCTACGCCGCCTATCACGGCCCCGCAGGCCTGGGCCGCATCGCGCGCCGCGTGCATGCGCAAGCCCGCGTACTGGCCGCGAGCCTGACGGGCATGGGCTGCGCCGTGTATGCCTCCGGTTATTTCGACACGCTGCACATGGCGCTGCCCGGCAAGGGCGCGGGCTCGACCACCTTGGTGGCCTTGCGCGCCGAGGCCGACAAAGCACGCATCAACCTGCGGTATCACGCCGACGGATCGCTCGGCATCAGCGTCGATGAAACCTGGACGCTCGAGACCGTGCGCCGCGTGGCTCGCATTTTCGCCGAAGCGCTGGGCGCGAAGCATCCTGATGCCGCCGCGCTGCGCTCTCTCTCCGAAACGGTGGAGGCCGCCATCCCGGTCGACCTGCAGCGCACCTCGGAGTTTTTGACGCATCCGGTTTTCAACACGCATCATAGCGAGCACGAGATGCTGCGCTATATCCGTGGGTTGGAGAAGAAGGATCTTTCGCTCACCACCTCAATGATCCCGCTCGGCTCCTGCACCATGAAACTGAACGCCACGGCGGAAATGATGCCGCTCACCTGGCCGGGTTTCTCCGAGCTGCATCCCTTCGTGCCTGCCGCGCAGGCCAAGGGTTACCACCGCTTGTTCAACGAACTGGAACGCGATCTCGCGACGATCACCAAGCTGCCCGGCGTGTCGTTGCAGCCGAACGCCGGTTCGCAAGGCGAGTATGCGGGTCTGCTGGTGATCCGCGCGTGGCAAAAAGACCGCGGTCACGGACATCGCAACATTTGTCTGATTCCATCGTCGGCGCACGGCACCAACCCCGCGAGCGCGGCCATGGCCGGCATGACGGTGGTCGTTTCCCGCTGCGACGAGAAGGGCAACATCGATCTCGCCGACTGGACGCGCCTTGCGGATGAGCACAAGGATGATCTCGCCTGCGCGATGATCACCTACCCCTCCACGCACGGTGTGTTCGAGGCCGGCATCGTCGAGGCCTGCGCGATCGTACATGCGAATGGCGGCCAGGTTTACATGGACGGCGCGAACCTGAACGCGCAGGTGGGCCTCACCGCCCCCGGCGCCATCGGCGCGGACGTGTGCCACATCAACTTGCACAAAACCTTTTGCATCCCGCACGGCGGCGGCGGCCCGGGTATGGGCCCGATCTGCGTGGCCGAGCATCTCGCGAAGTTTTTGCCCGGGCATCCATTGGTGAAGACCGGCGGTGCGCAGGCGATCCACGCCGTTTCGGCCGCGCCTTTCGGCAGCGCCAGCATCCTCACGATTTCGTGGGCGTATATCCGCCTCATGGGCGGTCGTGAACTGACGCGCGCAACGGAGATGGCGATTCTGAATGCGAACTACATCAAGGCGCGCATCGAGAAGCACTACCCGATCCTGTACGTGGGCGCGAACGGTACGGTGGCGCACGAGCTGATCGCTGACTGCCGCGCCTTCAAGGCAACGGCGGGCGTCGAGGTGGAAGACATCGCCAAGCGTTTGATGGACTACGGGTTCCACGCGCCCACGGTGTCGTTCCCGGTGGCGGGCACGCTGATGATCGAACCCACCGAGTCAGAACCGAAGGCCGAGCTCGACCGCTTCTGCGACGCGCTCATCGCCATTCGCGAAGAGATCCGTACCATCGAAGAAGGCCGCGCCGACAAGGCCGACAACGTGCTGAAGATGGCGCCGCATACGGCGGAAGAAGTCGTAGCCGACGCATGGACGCACGTTTATACGCGCGAACAGGCGGCCTTTCCGCTGGCCTATGTGCGTGCGCACAAGTTTTGGCCGAGCGTGGGGCGGCTGAACAACGCCTATGGGGACAAGAACCTGTTTTGCGCTTGCCCGCCGATCGAAGCGTACGAAGGGTAAGGATTCTTGATCGGAGAAACGGCGAATAAAATCGTAAATCGAGGCAAAAAGGCCGAGAGTGGATCGTGCATTCGCTCTGGATGACCGGTTTCTCCTGCCTATCAAAACTTCGAAAATCCCGGCCCGAAGCTTTGTCGGTACCTTTGTACTCCGATGTCTGCCGCAACCATTCCGCCTCCCGTCCTCGTCTGGTTTCGCCACGACCTTCGCCTTCAAGACAACCCGGCCCTCGCGGCCGCGCTTGAACAGGCGGCGCGCACCGGCGGCGGCATCCTTGCCGTCTACATCCTCGACGAAGCGGGGGAGGGCGCGTGGCCGTATGGCGGAGCCTCGCGCTGGTGGCTGCATCACGCCCTCGCCTCGCTCGAAGCCTCCTTGAAGAATCTGGGATCCCGCCTCAACATCGCACGCGGTGATTCCGAAACGATTCTGCACGAACTGATCCGCTCGACCCATGCAAACGCCGTGTTCTGGAACCGCCGCTACGAACCCTCGATCCGCGCACGTGACGAAGCCGTCAAAAAAAGTCTCTTTGCCGCCGGCATCGAGGCGAAAAGTTTCAACGGCTCCTTGCTCTTTGAACCGCACACCGTCGCTAACAAACAGGGCAAACCCTTCCAGGTGTTCACGCCGTTCTGGAAGCATTGTCTCACGCGGGAAATTCAGAGGCCGCAAGCCATGCGATCAAAGTCTTTGCCGGCACCACCGGTTTGGCCCGCTTCGCCGACCGCTCTCCCGCTCTCCGCGCTCGATCTGCTCCCATCGATTCGCTGGGACGTGGACTTCGGCCCGCAGTGGGAACCCGGAGAGGCCGGAGCCTCGAAGCGCCTCGATCATTTTCTGAAGCGCGCTTTGTCGGAGTATTCCGAGAGCCGCAATATTCCGGGAGAAGACGGCACCTCGATGCTTTCGCCCTGGTTGCATTTCGGAGAGCTGAGCCCGCGTCAGGTGTGGGCGGCAGTGGAAGCGCAATGCCATACGGAAGGTCTCGACCTCGCCGAGGGAAGCGCGCGCACGTATCTCGCCGAGATCGGTTGGCGAGAATTCGGTTATCACCTGACGTATCACTTTCCGCACACACCGGAGCAGCCGCTGCGTGCCGAGTTCGCACGCTTTCCCTGGGCGAAAGATCCCGGTGGCAAAAAGCTGCGTACCTGGCAAAAGGGTCTGACGGGCTATCCTATCGTGGATGCGGGCATGCGCCAGTTGTGGAGCACCGGCTGGATGCACAATCGCGTGCGCATGGTCGTCGCTTCGTTCTTGGTGAAGCATCTGCGCCTTCCGTGGCAACAAGGCGCGGCGTGGTTTTGGGACACACTGGTCGACGCCGATCTTGCGAGCAATACTTTGGGCTGGCAGTGGAGCGCGGGTTGCGGCGCCGATGCCGCGCCGTATTTCCGCATCTTCGCGCCGGTGACGCAGGGGCAGCGCTTCGATACCGCCGGCGATTACGTGAGGAAGTACGTTCCCGAACTGGCCCAGTTACCCGACAAATGGATTCATGCGCCGTGGGAAGCGCCCGCCGGAGTGTTGGCGGCTGCGGGAGTGACGCTGGGTAAAACCTATCCGCGTCCGCTCGTCGATCACGCCGCCGCGCGCGCGGATGCCTTGCAGGCTTTCGCCTTGTTAAAAGAATTCAGGGAGCGCTAAGATGCCGTTTTGGAAACGCGACGAATATTTTTCACGCAGCGTGGTGCTTCCGGTGTCGGCAGCGCAGGCCTTTGCGTGGCATGTGTCGCCGGGGGCGCTCGAAGCGTTGACCCCGCCGTGGGAGCGCATCCGTCTTGTCTCCATGACGGACGGGATCCGCGCGGGTTCACGCGTGACGGTGCGCGCCAAGGTGGGGCCGATTTGGACCACTTGGGTGATGGAGCATTTCGGGTATGTCGAGAGTCGTGAATTCAACGATCGTATGCTGCGCGGGCCGTTTCCGTTGTGGGAACACCGGCACTTGTTCGAAGACGAGCAAGAGGGAACGTGTCGGATGTCGGATACGATTCGGTTTCGTCTGCCGTTCGGGATCTTCGGAAGAGTCTTCGGTGCCGCGTTCACGCGGCGGAAGCTGGAACGGATGTTCGCCTACCGCCACGGCGTGACGGTGCAGGCGCTATCGTCTTTGGATCGCGGTTCAAAGTGTACGGTTCACGATAAACTGTAAACCGTATACTGTAAACTGTAAACTCTTCCCGCCCCTACTCGTCTTCCTCGCCCTCGACCGGCTCTACCGGGCAAAGGAATTCGAGCGCGGCGGGCAAGGCCGTGAACATCACCACCAACCCGCTCATGATGCCGATGGTGGCCAGAATGCCGATGCTCTGCATGCCCTTGTGCCCCACGAAGCACAGACCCAGGAAGCCGAACATGTTGGTGAGCGTTCCCGTCAAAACCGCCGAACCGGTGGTGTGATAGAGCTCGCGCATGCGGCCCGCGCCCATGGAGCGCCGCCTATGATAGAGGTGGATCACCGAGTCGACCGACACCGACAGGATGGTGGGGATCACCACGAGATTGAACACGCCGAGCTTGAGACCGAACAGGCCCATCAGTTTCCAGGTCCAGAAACCCGACAGGGCGATGAAGCCCACCACGATCAGCACGCCCTTCCAGCGGCGCATGTCGATCCAGGTGATGATCATCAGCAAAATCAGGGTCACCAGGGCGAGACGCGGGCCGTCGGCCTTCACCATGCGCACCACGTCCGCGTAAATGAATCCGCTGCTGGCCACCGGAACCTTGCCGTCGTCCGAGTCGAGGAACTGGAAGCGGTCCTGGAACAGTCCGCTCTCCACGGCATCGCTCTCGCGCATGCTGGCGTAAAGGAAACCCATCTTGCCGTGGGTGCCGTCGGCCTCGGTCAAAAAGCGCTGCGCCCAGCCGGGCAGATCTTCGAAAGTGAAGGCCTGCGCGTCGAGATAGCGGCGAAGGGTGTCGAGATCCGCGCGCGTTTTGTCATCGACCTTGTCGAGCGCGCGGCCGGCGAGCAGATCCTTGATCTCCGCCATCACCGCAAGGCGTTGCCGCTGTTTGCCAGGTGTGGGTACGAACGACTGGATGGTGACGTAACCCTTGAGCATGCTGTCGGCGGGTTCGCCGTACCGGTTCGTGAGCTCCTCGTGCACTGAGCGCATCTGGTCTTCGCTCGTTCCGAGAATGATCGCCGGCGAGGTGTTCTGTCCCGCGCCCACTGCGCGCCCGTAACTGATGCCGGCGCCGGTGCTCTTGCCGCGCAGGTTGCGGAAGTCGTTCTCGAAATGCACGGCCGGCGCAAAGGCCACCAACAACGTGAAGACGCCTGCAGCGGCGGCCATCCAGGCCACTACCTTCCGCGAAAGCGGAAGCTCGGGCACGATCAGGCCGCCCTTCACCCCCGACTCGGAGGGCAGTAGGGCCTTGAGCACCGGTTGCATCAGCGCCGGGGAACTGCGCCCCAGCCAGCCCGCGCCGCGCAGCGCGAGGAAGAACACCGGAGGCATCACGATCCAGTTGGCCAGCAGGGCGAAAACGATACCGATGGAAACCACGACCCCGAACTCCCGGAAGCCCTCGAAGTTCCCGATCTGCAAACTCAGCATTGCGAACACGTTGGTGGCCGCGCCCGCGAGCAGCGAGCGTCCCGTCGCCAGCATCGCCGCGGTCATGGCCTTCACGGGATCGCGCGCCTTGCGCGTCTCCTCCGCCCAGCGCGCATACAGATGCACCGCGTACTCGATGCCCAGACCGAGAATGAGCGACAGGATGAACGCCGTCAACAGCGTGAGGCGATGATACACCAGGTAGGTCACGCCCATGGCCCAGGCCATCGCGGTGAACAGCGGAATGTTGATCAGTATCAGGCTGAACGGCTTGCGCACGAAGAACCACAACAGCCCGGTGATGAGCACGAAGGAAATGATGCCGGCGATAGTCACGTCGGAGCTGACCTGATCGATCTCGTTGAAGTTGCGGTAGGCGCCGGCGACCTTGGCCACCAGCTGCGGATCCTTGACGGGCGTGTTCACGCGCTTGATCAGCGCCTCGCCGCGATCGTACATCGATTTCGCGAAGGTCGCATTGGTGGACGGGTACTTCAGCTGCACCAGCACCACGCCCACCCACACGCCCTTGGCCGAATGCCAGCTCATCAAACGGGAAGCCAGCGAATCGGGCTTCGGCGGAATCGGCGCTCCTTCTTCCGACAATTCGACGGCCGATCCCGAATCGTGCTGGACCTGGCTGCGCCCGGCTTTGCTCGTCAGGGAGTTCACGATATCCTGCGGAAGCCCTTCGCGCTGCAAATCCTCGCGGTCGGGCCAGCCTTCCAGATTGGCGGGACTCTTTTCGCCCTCTTCCATCAAGTCGGTGATCAACGGGTTCGCCGCGGCGAACTTCCCGCCAATCATAGACCGCACGCGTTCGCGCAAATCCTCCAGTTGCGAAACCGGCAGGTACAACAGCGCGCGGTTCTCGAAGAAGGATCGATCCTGATCGTATTGCACCCACACCACTTCGGGCCACTTCGCGAGCGAATCGGCCAGCGTCTTTTGAAAACTCGCCAAGCCCTCGATCGACGGCGATTCCATCGCGATCGTATAAAGGTCGGTCGAGCCCTTGCGCCGTTCCGCCTCTTCAATCCCTTTCTTCGAGGGCGTACCCTCGGGAAGCAGCACGCGCAAATCGGTATCGATGCGTAGACCGCGCGCAAGCTGGAAGCCGCCGAGCGCCGTGAGCGCGATAAACAAAATCGGCAACCAGGGCCGCTTGTACGACAGCTCCAAGTACCAGATTACGAGACGTGTAAAAAAGCCGGACGGGGGCAAGGCGGGGGGCGTGCTGGATGCGGTCATAATGGTACCGTCAATATAGCTTGCGCGGGGTTGTGCGCCCTTGTCACACATTGCAGGCGTGTGGGGTTTTTGGACGCACTTCAAGTACTTTCAATTCATGCCTGAATCCGTACTCCTCCGCGGCCTTGCTTTTGAGTCGGGATCTCCCGTTGTTTTGGTGAACTCCTGGGATGACCTTGAGAAGGTGGGCAACAAACGCTTTGTTTGGATCGACGCACAGGGTGAGCCCGGTGCGGAAATGGAAACGCGCCTGCGAGAAAATCTGGATTGGCACCCGATCGTTTTTCAGAGTATCCGCCAAGCAAGCCTGCGTTCCCGTCTTACTCCCTTCGAGGACTATACCCATCTGACCTTTTTTATTCCCGTTCCCGGGGGGGAGGCGGAGGAAGCGAAAACCGAGGAAGTGGATGCCGTCCTCGGCCCAGGGTATCTGATCACCTTTCATCGCGCCCCTATTCCGATCGTGAACGCGCTGCTTTCGGAAGTGCCTGGTTGGAAAAATCCGCCCAAATCCCTGGATCTGTTGCTGCATCGGCTGATTTTTTCCGCCATCGAGGCGCTTGCTCCCGGGATCGACGCCATGGACGGTGCCCTCCATAGTCTGGAAGATGAGGCAATGAATCGGCCCGGACCCGAGCTTCTCGAGCGAATCGTGGTGTCGCGCGATGCGCTCCATCTGCTTCATCTTTCTCTCGTTCCGCAGCTTCAAATGCTGCATGATATCACTTCGGGCGCCTCGCGTTTCATCACTCCATACGCCCGGCCCTTTTTCCGCTCCACAGAAAACCGGGTGCGCGGCTTGATCGACGACGTCGCGATCTACAAGGAGGTGGTGCAAAACATTCTGGAACTTTACCGTTCGGCTATCACCCAGTCCACCAACGACACCATCCGCCTTCTCACCGTGGTCTCCACACCATTTCTCGCGCTCACGTTTCTCACCGGACTTTACGGCATGAATGTCTCACTTCCCTTTTCCGATCGGCCTCATGCTTTTGCAATACTCGCGGGAGTCTCCTTTGTAATCCTGTTGGGCATGCTCGTGTGGTTTCGCCGCCGAAAATGGTTTTAGCCGCTCCGGTTTAACGCGTGGAAACGATGTCTTTGAAGCCCTCGCCCTATATGAACGCGAAAGCCGGATGGTTTTTTGGTCGAGCACTGCTCCTGGCCGCCCTCCCGTTCGGGTCTCTGGCGGCATCCCCACCAACTTCCCCGGCGTTTCACCGATTTTCACAATCTTCCCCCCGTCAGGTGGTTGAAACCTTCGACTCCCTGATCGAACTCGGTTCGCCCGCAGCCATCGACCAAGCGCGAATGCTCACCACCGGGTCGATGCGTCGTTTGTTCCCGCTTCTTGTCGAAATGCAGGCCCGATTCGCGCCCTTTCTCGATACCGCCCGCAGCCGCGACTCCATGCTCGAAGAGCGGCGCGCAGGCGACTGGACCGCGCTCAAAATCCAGTCGTTGGTGGTTTTCAAAAAACCGTTCCTCGGCAGGGAGCGGATGGAATCGATGCAGGCCGCGCATCTGTGGCGCGACTCGGCCGGGTGGAAGATCGCCGAACTCGAAGAGCTTTCCGATGCGCAGGCACCGCTCGTCGTACGCACCGGTTCGCTTTCCGCGCCGCCCGAAGCCGCGACCGGATCCTCCGCATCATCAGCCGCATCTGCGACCGCCAACAACCTGTTCCCGATCTCGCGTCTCGCTCCCGCGAAGGAAGACATGCAGCGGGTCACGCGTCTGCGTCTGCGCATCGCGCTTCGCGATGGTTCCGAGCCGACGAAGATTCTCGAAACATGCGTCATCGCCTTACCCACCAAGCCCACCCCCGCGCCGTGGACGGATTCACTCGCCGTATATCTTGCCTCCACCATTGATCTCGATCTCACCGACAAAATGCTGCGCACCCGTGCCGCCAAACTCAAACAAGGCTCGCCGAACGAAGTCGAAACCGCGCGGCGCATCTGGAACTTCGTCACGACGTCGTTCGATTACCGGCTCGGTGCCACGCTGTTCGGCACCAGTCGCGAAGCGCTGCGCGACCGCACCGGCGACTGCTCCGAAGCGGCAGTGCTCACGGCCGCACTCTTGCGCGCCGCGAATATTCCGAGCCGTGTGGTGATGGGTTACGCCACCCTCCAAAGTGGCGTCTGGATCGGGCACGCCTGGGCCGAAGCCTTTCTCGGCGGGCAGTGGATCGGCGTCGATGCCGCGCTGCGCGAGTTCCCCGCTGGGGCGACGCGGGTGGCGCTCATCACTCTTTCCGGGGAGCGGGAGATGCGCCCCGAGGCCACCAACCTCATGCTGCGCACCTTGGCCAACCTCGACATCCAGATCGTGGCCGCGTTCGCCGGGCCAAACGGCGACGTGCCGCTGCCGCTGCGTGAACATCCCGCCGCCGCGGCCGAAGCCCGCAGGTTTTGGAAACAGGTGCTGGAGGGGATGGGGGATTAACCGACGATGACGCCGCTCCACGCGGCTCGCAGCCCGGCGAATCCAGAAGACTATGAGGGGGCGGGGTCAAAAGATTAATGGTCGGGACGGCGGGATTCGAACCCACGACCACTTGAACCCCATTCAAGTACTCTACCAGACTGAGCCACGTCCCGAACAGGCGGGACAATGTAAAAGCCCGGGCACGTCGCGTCAATGAAAAGTGCGGTTTCGAGGCGTAGAATGGCCTGAAATCGTCAAAAACAAGCGCGACCCGCATCCGACCCGGACGGAGAATCCCTACGCCCGGGAACGCGCGTCGACGCGCGCTGGTGCGCGCGCGGGTACCGAAGCACCTCGACCCTTCTCCGTAGTTAAATTTAAAAGCTCGATTTCAGCGTAAAAACACCCGCCGCCCTTCACTACCACGCCCGGAGTTCTCGTGCACGCCTCAACCGTTCTGTCCGCACTCGACCGCGCCCGCAAAGCCTATTCCCCCAAATTGCCTCCCGCGCTCGCCCAAGGTGCCGATCACGTGGTGGTGACCTCGGGTGCCGCCACCGCGCCCGTGAAAGATTTGGATGCGATCAAGGCGGCGTTCCCGCACACCTGCGGCATGCCGCTATTGTCGATGCAGCCGGGCCAGGCTTCTGGAGGCGATGCCAAAGCGCTCAAGGTGGGCGTGGTGCTCTCGGGCGGGCAAGCTCCCGGCGGACATAATGTGATCGCCGGTATTTTCGATTCCATCCGCGCCATCCACAAAGACAGCGTGCTGTACGGCTTCTCGGGTGGGCCGGGCGGACTCGAAAAGGGCAAGTACGAAATCATCACGCCCGAACTGATGGACGCCTACCGCAACACCGGCGGCTTCGACATCATCGGCTCGGGCCGCACCAAGCTTGAGACGACGGAACAATTCGACCGTTGCATCGAAGTGATCAAAAAAATCGGACTTGACGCAGTGGTGATCATCGGCGGCGACGATTCCAACACCAATGCCGCCGTATTGGCCGAGTACTTCCTCGCGAAGGGCCTTTCGATCGCGGTGGTGGGCGTGCCCAAGACCATCGACGGCGATCTCAAGAACGAGCAGATTCCGACGTCCTTCGGCTTCGACACCGCGGTGAAGACCTACTCCGAACTGATCGGCAACATCGCGCGCGATGCGCGTTCCGCCTGCAAATACTGGCACTTCATCAAGTTGATGGGCCGCTCGGCGAGCCACATTACACTGGAAGCGGGATTGCAGACGCGCGCGAACGTGACGCTGATCTCCGAAGAGATCGAAGCGAAGGCGATGACGCTCGACCAGGTGGTCGAACTGATCGTGCGCCCCATCAAGGCGCGTGCGGCGCTGGGCCTCAACTACGGCGTGGTGCTGGTGCCCGAAGGTCTTGTCGAATTCATCCCCGCCATCAAGGCTCTGATCGCCGAAGTGAACCACCTGCTCGCGGAGAAGGAACCCGAGTTCGGCGCGCTCGAGACGGTGAACGAAAAGATCGCCACGCTGGCGGGCTGGCTGCGCGCCGAGAACGCCGCAACCTTCGAATCGCTCCCGGCCAGCATCCAGTCGCAGTTGCTGCTCGACCGCGATCCCCACGGCAACGTGCAGGTGTCGCTTATCGAAACCGAAAAGCTGCTCTCCGAAATCGTGGCCGCGAAGTTGAAGAATGATCTGGTGTACAAGGCGGAAGGCGGAAAGTTCGCGGCGCAGCATCACTTTTTCGGATACGAAGGCCGCGCGGCGGCGCCGTCGAACTTCGATGCCGACTATTGCTACGGCCTGGGCTCGGTGGCGGGCGTGCTCATCCGCAACGGCAAGACCGGCTACATGGCCTCCATCCGCAATCTCTCTAAAGGTCCGGCGAACTGGATCGCGGGCGGTATTCCCATCACCATGCTGTTCAACATGGAACAGCGTCACGGCAAGCTCAAGCCGGTGATTCAGAAGGCGCTCGTCGAGCTCGACAGCCCGGCCTTCAAGGAACTCGTCAAAAATCGTGACGCGTGGGAAACCGAAGATGCGTATTTGTTCCCCGGCCCCATCCAATACTTCGGTCCCGCCGAAGTGTGCGACGCGATCACCAAGACGCTGGAGTTGGAGCAGGGGTGAGCAGGCAATGAGAAATGAACAATGGGCGGCCTCTTCGGGGGCCGCTTTTTTATTGAATGCTGAATAATCCATTACCAATTTTTGATCCATCGCGGAAAACTCCGTATGGGTTTTCGGATTCCGGTTTGTCATCTTACCAGGCATGTTTACGGGAACCCTTGCCCTTTTGCTTCTATCCGCCTTTCCCGATTCCGTCGGCGTCGGCGTTCGGCCACCCGAGGGCGCGGTCGTATTGTTCGACGGCTCCGAAGGTCGCGCGGCTGCGCAGGACGAGCTCTATACCAAATGGGTCGACTGGCGTGATTGGCCGAGTGGATTCTCGGGTGAAAACTGGCGCAACTCCACCCGCAACACCTCGCCGCCCGGGTTCGCCATCGCGCGCGATCCGGAGTACCCGAACGATTCCAACCGGGTGACCTTGCGCACGACGCATCCGACGGCGCCGACCGAAGGCGTGGGCGCGCGCTGGGGATACGACGACATCGAAACGCGTCCCGAATACCGGCACGGCGATGCGCGTTTGCATGTGGAGTGGGTGGCGATGGGACGATACAATCCGGCCGACCCGGAAAACCCCGATACGGCAAGCCGCTACGAACCCGATCCCCGCGTGCCGCAGTACGTCAACAGCGGTATGTACATCCAGAACCGTTACGAGATCCAGATCCGCTCGCACGCGTTCAAACGGAATATCCACGACAAGCATGACGCGGGATCCATCGTCGACGAATATCCGCCGACCGCGAATCCTTGTCGTCCCAATGGAAAGTGGCAGGCCTACGACATCGACTTTCGCACGGCGGCTTGGCGAGGCGATACGTTGCTCGAGCCGGCGCGCATGACGGTCTGGTGGAACGGCGTGAAGGTGCATGACGATCGCGCCGTGACTGGAAAAGCCAGCGGACTCAAAAACACCAGCGGCGAGTCGGTCGATGCGTCGGTGCAAGGATTGAAGTTGCAGTCCGAATCAGGCGATGTGCGCTTCCGCAACATCTGGATGATCCGGAAGTAAAAAAGACCCCTGCTGCGGGCTTTACGCTTGCAGCGCCTCGACTTCGTCCAATTCCAGCATCCGGAAACGTCCCTCGGGTAGTTGGCCGAGACGTACGGAGCCGAACGCCACGCGTTTCAGATCGATCACGTGATGACGCAGCGCATGCAGCAGGCGACGGATCTCGCGCTTCTTGCCCTCGAGCAACGTGAGGCGATAGCCGGTCTGCGTGGTTTCCACTTCGGCGCAGGCGAACACCACGTCAGGTTCCACTTCCACGCCACCGAGCAGATCCTGGATGTCTTCCTCCGACAGCGGCTGCTTGGTGCGCACGGCATACACGCGCGGCACGCCGTTGCTCGGGTGGGTGAGCTTCAGCGTGAGGTCGCCGTCATCGGTAAAGAACAGCAGTCCGCGGCTGTCGAGATCGAGGCGGCCGACGTAGTGGAGCTTCTGCATTTCGGGCGGGAGCAAATCGTAAACCGTGGGGCGGCCGTGCGTATCGCCGCGCGAGCAGACGTATCCCGGCGGTTTGTTGAACAGGATGTAGGTGTGCGTCGCGCCCGGCTTCACCGGCTTGTCGTCGTAGCGGACGTCATCGGTTTCGGTCACGGGCATGCCGATTTCAGCGGGCGTGCCGTTCACGGTGACGCGTCCGAAGCGGATCAGATCCTCGACGGAGCGGCGGCTTCCGAGACCGCACAAAGCGAGGTAACGGTTCAGACGCATGGGAAAGCTTGTGCGAGGCTCATTTACACTCATGATACGGTCGATTCCGATGTGGGGCCGCCGGGAGCTTCGAGTTCCTCCGCTGGCTCCGATGTTTCCACGTATTCCGTGGTTTCCGTTGTTTCAACCGCCGCGCGCTGCAAGCGTTCGGCGAATTCTTTGGCGAGCTCATCGGGGCGCAGCAAGAACTCGCGAGCCACTGCCACGGCCATGTCCACGGTCTCTTGGCCGAAGCGTTCGGTCCAGTCGGCGACGAGCGCGGCGGAGACTTCACCGAGGTTGCGGTGTTCGCGCAGTTCGTTGGCGATGGTAAGCGCGAGGCGCATGCCGAGACCGCTGCGCAAACGATCGACATGTTCGGTGCGCTCGATCAGTTCATCAAGTCGCTTCAACGTCTCGGGCAAGTGGTCGCCGTCGAGATAGGCCATCTGAGGTTCAACGGATTCGGTCATGCGACGCTCCTTTTCGGCGTAAACGCAGGGCCCGGTGCGGGCCGTTCCTCGACGACGAAATCTTCCTTGACCAACGATTCCGACCGCAGGTCTTCGGGGTCGACACCGAGCACCAGGCCGAACACTGCGTAGGGACTCACGGTGGAGCCGCTCTCGCCGCAGCGGAGGCGCAACAGGAGGTCGCCGGTTCCGGGTTCGATTGCGGAGTCCATGATTTCTGCGACGGCGTCGAGCGGCTTGTCGCGGTGGAGGCCCTGGGGTACGAGATGATTGCGCAAGCGCACCAAACCTTGCTCGATTGCGGAGCCGTCGATCATACTGATCAAGGTCTTCTCATTTTTGCCGGCTTCGAGACGATACAGCACACTCGTGACGAATGGAACTTTTGCGGATTCTGTGGGTTCAATCGTGAGAATATGCATGCCTTCGGGTAAGCACTCGGTGAGGCGTGCTGCAGTTTCCGCAAGATCGGTGAGCTCCGATGTGAACTCAATGATGAGCAGTTCGCGGCGCGACTCGAGGCCGAGCGGCAAGGCGCCGGTGTTTTTCATCTGCGGCTTGGGATTGAAGCCTTGTGATTTGCGCAGGGAAAGTTTCAATCTACGGAAGGCCTTCTCGAACAGGTCGAGCGTGTTCTGGTGCGCGATGAAGCGCGAGAGGCCGGTTTTGGTGTAGTAGAAACGGTAGGCGAAGGTGGTGTCGGAGTTTCGTCCCCGCCGCTCGGCGACCATGGAGGCGATTTCGGCGAGATCGCGGTTCTTCCCCACTCGAAGCACGGGGTCTTCTCCCAGCTGCGTGTCGGTGCCGTTGCCGGGGATGCCGCACTTTTGGCAGTCGCCCCATTTGCAATCGGGCACGGGCGCGGCGTCCTCTTTGAACATTTTCTTGTATTCGCTCTTGAGGAAGCCTTTGTTCGCGCCGGCGTGGATGAAGTCCCACGGGAAGATCTCATCGGTCTCGCGCAAGTCATACACGCGCGCCATGTCGAAGGATTTTTCTTCCCACAGCTTTTTCCAGCCGTCGAAAGAAAAATGTTCCGAGAACGATTCGAACACTTGCCCGCGCTTGTAGGCTTCGTAAATCAGTTCCGATTGCGAACGGTCGCCGCGGGAGTAGAAGCTTTCGACATGCGCGAGGCCGTAGTCGGCCCAAGTGATGCGCACGCCCTTGGTGTATTTGAACGCCGAGCGCACGTAGTCGATGTGGCGGCGCACGGTTTCCTCGTCCATGAACGGCACCCACTGCATGGGCGTGAACGGCTTGGGCACCAAGATGCCGATATTGGCATGGATGGTGTTGCGCGGGTTGTGCTTCTTCGCGATGGCGTACAGGTTGCGAATGAGGCGGCAGAACGCTTCCATGTCGTCGAGGTTCTCAGTGGGGAACCCGATCATGGTGTACAGCTTGATGTTGTGCAGGCCGCTCGAGAACACGCCCTCGGCGGCTTCGTACATGTCTTTGTCGCTGATGGTCTTGTTGATCATCTTGCGCACGCGTTCCGAACCGGTCTCGGGTGCGAAGGTCGCGCTCTTGCCTCCGGAGAGTGCCGCCGCCTTGCGGGCGATGTTCTGACCGTAGCTGTTGGCGCGCAGCGAAGGCAGCGACACGTCGACGCCGTCAAAGCCTTCGTCCTCGATGAACAGATCCAAAACTTTTTCCACGGGCTTGTAATCCGCCGTCGACAAAGACAAGAGGCCGAGCTCGCGTTCGCCCGTAGCGGCGAGGCCGCGGCGCGCGATGTCGATGGCGTCGTCGCCCGAGATCTCGCGGTTGGGGCGGTACCAGTATCCGGCCTGGCAGAAGCGGCAACCTTGCGTGCAGCCGCGCATCACCTCGACGGAGAAGCGGTCGTGCACGAGTTGCAGATGCGGAACCAGATTCTTGACCGGATAATCGGCGGGATCGAGCTTGTCGACCCAATGGCGCTTGATGCTCTTGGCGCGCAGATACGGGCCCTGCGATCCTTCCACCACGGGCACGACTTCGCCGCGCGGATTGGTGGTCACGTCAAGCAAGGCCGGAACATACACGCCGCGCAGCTCCGAGGCTTCGCGCAAAATCTCCGCGCGCGATTTGCCGGCGCGACGGCCTTCGCCAAATAAACGCACCAGCATGGTGGCGAGACCTTCGCCGTCGCCGATCACGAAGAGGTCGAAGAAATCGGCGACCGGTTCCGGGTTCGCCATGCACGGGCCGCCACCGATGACGAAGGGTTCGAGTTCGCCGCGGTCGCGCGTGAAAGCGGAGACGCCGCCGAGTTCGAGCAGGAACGGGACGTTGGTGTAGTTGAGCTCGGTTTGCAGCGAGATGCCGATGGCGGTGAACTCCGAGATCGCGCGGTACGATTCGAGCGTGTACAGCGGCATGCCGGCGGCGCGCATTTGCTCCGCCATGTCGGGCATGGGCACGAAGGCGCGCTCGGCGGCGAGGTCGGCTTCGCGGTTGAACAGGTGGTACAGCACCTTGGTGCCGTTGTGCGACATGCCGATCTCGTACGCGTCCGGAAACACCATCGCGATGGAAGCCAACACGGTTGCCGGGTCCTTGACGACCTGGTTGGCTTCGCCGCCGAGATAGCGCCCGGGATTTTTCACCTTGGGCAGCAGGCGGGGGAGGGTCGAAAGAATCGCGTTAGGCGTCATGGGTAATTC
>CANIEU010000015.1 GCA_947466585.1 Fibrobacterota bacterium | reverse complement strand
TTGCGGTCTTCGAAGAGTATCCGCCAGGGCGGGCTCTCCAGATCATCGAACTGTCCCCCGCGGATCGCGAACAGGCATGCGACTACGGAGCCGGCCGCCAGCACGATCGAAACGGGAATCAGAACGATGAGCACTTCCATCAGGGAGCACCCTTCGCCTTGACGACGCCCGGCAAGGAACCGATGTAGTGCGCCAAATCCCAGCGCTGGTCATCGGTCAAGCTGGCGGCGAACCCGGCCATTCCGGTACCTTCGACACCCTTCGTTACTGTCGTGAAAATCTGTTCGGGCGCACGACCGTGCGTCCACTTGGCCGCCGGATCCGTGAAGTTGCGCGGAAGCGGTGTGAATGCAACCGCAGCGGGACCCTTGCCATCCGCCGCCGTGCCATGGCACGCCACGCAGTTGGCCTGGAACAGCGCGGCACCGCGCGTCACCGACTCGGGTGTGCTCGCGGGAGCGGCTGCGGCCGTATCCTCATCTTCGGTCTCGGGAGCTTCTGCCGGAGCGGCTGCGGCGGCAGGGGCCGCTGCGTCATAAGCATTCTTGGCCAACTCCTTGCCGTCCCGGGTTCCCAAATACCAGGCGATGGGTGAGCCGATCAGGATAAGGAGCACGAGAATCGCGTACTCCTTCAAGGGACTTTTTTTGGAATCATTTCCGGGGTTAGTCATCGGGTCTCCTTCTTGGAACAATCCAGTTAACGTGTTTCGGTGAGTGGAACGAAGTTGTTTGCGTGCGTTGTGCTTAGCGTCGGTGTTTAGGTTTAGGGAAAGTTTGGTGGCAGGTTAATGACAGGAATGCGCGGGCGTGAAGGCGAGCGCATGGACCTTCCATGCGGCGAGCACCAGCAGACCGGCACCGAGTGCGAGGTGAAACCATTTTCCACGAGGAAACCATTTTTTCGGCACCGCCAGGAACAACGGCAAGGTGCCCGCACCGAGAAGCAGCATGCCGGTACCGCCGATCACGGGGTTGGCGGTACCCACTGCCCAGGCCAATCCGGCTTGCGTGGTGGCACAGGGAAGAAATCCCGCGGCGAGTCCGAGTACGAGCAGTACACCGGGACTTCCCGCTCCGGAGCGCCCGGTAAGCGGCCGCAATTTCCCCAACATCCAAGCGCCGTAACGATTGCCCCATGCGGAGGGCCATAGCGGCACGCCGAGTAATTTCAAACCGAGAAGCACATACAGCGCGATCCACACCCACGCGAGCGGACGGAGCGGAAGATTCATCGACAAAAAACCGGCAAGCGCACCGAGTGCAGTGTACGTGGCGACGCGACCGACGTGATATAACCAAAGAGCGGAACCGCCGCTGCGCGCGAGATAAAGATGGATGGGGCCGCACATGGCGGCGCAGTGCGAGAAGCCGCTTAAAAGCCCTACTGCAGCGGGGAATGCAAAGATGTCCAAGAAGAAAAGGATGCCCTCAGTGGAACTCATGCCCCTAATTTAAGCTCGCTCGGAATTTTTTCAATAGACTTTTTTATCTATTTACTTTTTTGTCCATAAATGGATTCGGCGCATCCTCACCGCCGATCCGTGCAAACCCGCCCCCCCCAAGGCTTTAACGAGTGGCGGCCCAGGCTTACCCAACGTCAGCCCCTTCGAACTCAATGGACATCCCCCCGGCTCCAGCCTTTCGACTTCGGAGGGCTCCCTGGATGGACCACACGGGGATTAGTGGCGCCCGGAGCGATCAAAGGTTCATCCGTCCGGAGGTACGGTCCGGGTCGACTTTGGAAAGCGGGTTAGCCCAGCCATTGCAGAAATAAGATTTAAAGACACATTATTTAGTGATACAGTACCAGAAAGGGAGACGCCCGGGAGGTCTCGACCCTCTAAAAAACGGTCAAATCACGCAAAAAACTTCATCCACCCGTGATTTTCTCGTGTTTTATTTGGTTGCCAGCCGTATATTTCGCGGGCTGTCCGACTTCTGTCCGACTGCCGTCCGAGATTGAAGGCACCCGCAAAGGACCAAAGAAAAATGCAGAAACCGAATTCCAAGCTCGTTTCCATCCTTCTGGGAGCGGCAATCCCCCTTTTGAGCACTGCAGGCATTGCCTCTGCAATGGAGGCCTCAGCCCCGTTCGCGGCCTCCGCCATCCGCGGTCAAACCGTGTACCAAAAAGCTTGTGCCGCCTGTCACGGTGAAACCGGAAACGGCAACGGTCAGGGCGCCAAGCCACTGAACCCCAAACCGCGCGACTTCACCGCAGGGCTGTACAAGTTCCGCAGCACCGGCCTGGGCGAGCTCCCCACCGATGCGGATCTGATGAAGACCATCACCAACGGTGTCTACGGTACGCAAATGCCGTCCTTCGCGCACACGCTGACCGCGCAAGAGCGCACCGACGTGATCGCCTACATCAAGAAGTTCTCACCCGATTTCGACGCTCAGGAAGAACCGGCGGCAGTCATCGAGATTCCCGAAGCGCCGGCTTCCACGCCTGAGTTCGTGGCCGAAGGCAAGAACGTGTTCATGACCCTCGACTGCTACACCTGCCACGGCCCGCAGGGCAAGGGCAACGGCAACGCGTCGAAAGGACTCAAGGATGCGGCCGGCAATCCCATCAAGCCGCAGAACCTCACCCGCACCCAGTACAAGAGCGGTTCGGATCCGCAAAGCATTTACCGCATCATCCACTCCGGTTTGAATGGAACGCCCATGTCGGCGTTCGCTGGAGCCTTCCTCTTCGGCGGTGACAAGGAAATCAGTGCTGACGCGTTGGCCGGCTCGTATTCCAAATCCGAGATCGAGACGCTGAAGGCTTATCTGGCTTCGCAGCCGTCGCTCGAGAAGGCGCAAGCCCTCGACGATGAGGCGAAGACGGAATTGACGCAACGCCGCAAGTGGGCGCTGGTGCACTACGTGCACTCGCTCCAGAAGAAAGCCGGCATCGTGCAGTGGCTGTTCACCGAAGACACCGAAGTGACGAAGTAGGAGAATCATGGAAACGCGTATGAAAAAGATTTTGGGCGGGCTGTTCGCGCTGGCGACGGTCTTGCTAATTGGAGCCTGTCTTTCGCCCGTGGGCAGCGGCGCCGGTTTGGACAGCGATGGAAACGACACATCTCACTCAGGTACTGTCATTGTCGTTCCTCCGGAAACGACGCTTGCTGCGCTTATTCAGCCTATTTTCAACCAAAAGTGCATCGGGTGCCATGCTACGGGTGGAACCGGCTGGAGTGGAACCGGCGGATCATCCGGTGGATTGGATCTTACCACCGGGCATTCTTACGCAAGCTTAAATGGCGTCGCGACTTTTGAACTGCCCGGCCAAGATCCGATGTTCCGGCTCACCCCCGGCAGCCTGGACAGCAGCTACCTGTACCAAAAGATCTCCACGACGACTCCCAAATACGGTGTCCGTATGCCTCAGTTTAGTTCCACTGGACTATCGGCTAATCAGATTAAAGCCATTAAGAGATGGATTGAAAAGGGAGCCCCCCAATGATTCACGCCTTCAAAATTTTGAAGCGCAAAACGCTTGTCCGGACGACTTTGGCATTGGCAATGTTTTCCGCCGCCGTCAACGCAGAGCCTTATATTGCCGTACGCACCGGATTCAAATGCAGCCAGTGCCATCTGAATAACATCGGGGGTGGTGGTAGAACCGAGTATGGGCAGGCCTATACGCAGTACAAACTCGTGATGAAGCAAACCCAGGAAGCGATTCTTTCTGGCCGTGAAGGTGCCCTCACGTCATTTGATCCCAAACTTAGTGACGCGGTGACTATCGGTTCCAACTTCCGAATGGAACAGACTGCAGTCCAGAAAAACAAATCAGCCCCTTCCAATAACCAGTTGGGAATTTCAGAAGGGAACGTCTACATCAACGTGGAGCTCGTAAAGAATTTCCTTTCCTTCTACACGGATATCCACGTAGGTGCTTCAAGTGGAAGCCGCGAAGTCTGGATGATGGTTCGCAAGCTTCCATTGAACAGCTACGTCAAAGTGGGAAAGACGCTTCTGCCCTACGGATTTAGGTTGATGGATGATCAAGCCTTCATTCGCGACCGTACCGACTATACCTACAACAATCCGGCAGTGGCCGGCGAAATCGGTATTGAACCCGGGCCGGTCTCCCTCGTCACCAATCTCACCAACGACCGCTCTTCTACCGTAGGCTATGTTACCTATCGGCGTTTCCGGGTCGGTGGTTCTTATGGAACCAGCGTTAAGAATGCCCATACCAACAAGTTTGACCGCTATGGACCCTTCGTGGGCGTGAACTTGGGGAAATTCACCCTGCTTTCCGAGATGGACTTCATCGAGAGGGCTGCAGGAGATTCAACGGTTAAACAAACCGCTCAGTTCTACGAATTGAATTTCCTTCCGCACCAAGGCCTGAACTTCAAGGGAACTTACGAGTATTTCGACAGGAATACTACGATCGCCAACAAGAGAGACGGTCAGGATCGCATTACGTTGGGTGTGGAGCATTTCCCCGTTCAGTTCATGCAATTGGGGTTGTACTACCGCATTAACCGTGCCATGCCCCAATTCGAATCCGAAAATCAGGACATGGTGATCGGCCGCGCGCAGGTCTTTTTCTAACCTTCCCGTCCTTTCTGGTCTTTTTAACCCCGGTTCTCGAGAAAACGGCCTCCTTCACCCGAGCGCGGCGGCTTTCTTGAGGACCGGGGTTTTGCAATCCCAAACCTCGTATTTTACCCCCGAGTCTCCCCAAAAAAGGAACCCTACATGATCTCCAAGTTGCTCACCCCCGCCCTCGTCCTCGGTCTGTCCGCCGCCCTCGCCTGCGCCGAGCCGGCCAAGACCACCACGACCACGACCAAGGCTATCGTCGCCGCCGCCGGCAAGAAGTTCGACGCCATCGAAGGCAAGAAGATCTTCGAAGCCAATTGCGCCAGCTGCCACGGTGTGGGCGGTCACGGTGACGGTGTCGCTGCTGCGGCTCTCAAGCCCAAGCCGCGCAACCTCACAGATAAGGCTTACATGAGCAAGCGTTCGTGGGAAGAGCTCCACAAGGTGATCTCCGAAGGCGGCGCGAACTCCGGTTTCTCGGCCCTCATGCCCGCCTGGAAGGGCGCGCTCAAGAAGCCGCAGATCGACAACGTGCTCGCCTACGTGCTGAGCTTCAGCGGCAACTCCGCCAAGGCCGACTCGGCCGCGGCCAAGACTGCTGACAAGCCCAAAGCGAAGGCCAAAGCCGAGTAATTTCCCGAAAATCCGGGTTTAAAAAGCCGCGGCCTTCGGGTCGCGGCTTTTTTTGTGCCTCCCGAATAGGCTAATATTCTCATCATGCAATTCCTCCTCTCCCCTTGGCCTTGGTGGCTCGCCGGCCCGCTGATCGGGCTCACCGTCGGTCTTCTGCTTGTCCTGGGCGGCCGCAACCTCGGCGTCTCCAGCAGCTTCCGCCACCTCTGCACTCTCGCCCTCCCCAAAAGCCGCCTCCCCTACCTCGCCCACAACGACGTGCGCAAGCAAGCGTGGAGCGTGCTCTTCGTGTTCGGCATCTCGCTCGGCGCCTTTCTCGCCGTCCACTTTCTGTCGAACGCTCCCGTGGAATTTTTGCCGGCCCATTATCACTCCACCAGCGGCGCGCTCAAACTGCTCGCGGGTGGCTTTCTGGTCGGTTTCGGCACGCGCTGGGCGCGCGGATGCACCTCGGGCCACGCCATCATGGGCTTGGCGAATTTCCAATTGGCCAGCCTCTACGCCGTGCTCTCATTCTTTGCGGGCGGGCTCGTCGCCGCCGGCATCGCATTGCTCCTGAACGGCGGTCTGTCATGAGCAGGAGCCATGTAGCCGACACGCGGCTGAATCAATTCATGCGCGCAATGCGGTACGTGTTGATCGGCGCGTTCTTCGGCCTCGTTCTCACCAAGGCGGAAGTGGTGACCTGGCATAAAATCCGCGCCATGTTCTACTTCCAGGAACCCGACCTCTACCTCATCATCGGATCGGCCGTGGCCGTCGCGGCCTTGCTGGTCGCACTCGTCAAGCGCTTCAAACCGCACACCCCGTTCGGCGAAGAGGTGACGGTGCCCGACAAGCCCATGCACAAGGGCGTCTTCTACGGGGGATTCCTGTTCGGGCTCGGCTGGTTCATCACGGGAACGTGCCCGGGCCCCATTTACGCGCAATTGGGAGGGGGCGAGTTCTTCGCGGTCTTCACCTTGATCGGTGCGCTGGCGGGGGCGTACGCCTTTGCTTGGGCGAAACCGAAATTAACGGATTAACGCCGCGCCCGACGCGTCAGAACGAACACCGCCGTGCCGATGGCGGACAGAATCGCGACGGCGATCAAACCGTATCCCGCGCCCGCGACGCGCTTGAACACGGCCGTGAACACGATCCCGAACATCAGTACCGTCGCGGCTTCGTTCCAAAACCGGTAGAAGCGGACGGGTTTCGCATCGCCCTTCTCCAGATTCAGGCGATAGCGGTTCGAAACGCTGTGATAGACGAAGAGCAGCACGAGCAAGCCGGCTTTGACATGGAACCAGGGCATCCGCCATGCACCCGAGAGGTAGAGCAACCAGGCACCCGTGAGCAGGGTCGCGCCTGATGCGGGAGAGGTGATGGCGCCCCAGACGCGCTTTTCCATCAAGGTGAATTGTGCGACCAGCACCGAACGATCGGGCTCGGGTTTTTGCAATGCCTCGGCGTGATAAATGAAAATGCGGCCGAGGTAGAACAGACCCGCGAACCAACTGACCACCGAAACCAGATGCAGGGCCTTCGCCCAAAAGTATGCGTCCATGGGGAGAAAAGTAGACGGTAGTTGGTAGACGGTAGACGGTAGACCGGAAAAAATCGCAGGAAGGACACCCACCGTCCCGAACCACGCCGGCTTACGGAAACTATCGCCCCCCTGAATCCGCCCTACCGGCTTCTCTACCGTCTACCGACCACCGTCTACCATCCTCCTCTCTTCCTACCTTTGCCCTCCATGTCCATCGATCTTAAAACCTGGGAAACCCTGACTCGCGGCGTGACGGAAATCATCAGCGAGGCGGAGCTGAAGGCCAAGCTGGCCAAGGGTAAGCCCCTGAACATCAAGCTCGGCGTCGACCCCACCGCTCCCGACATCCATTTGGGCTTCACCGTGGTGATGCGCAAACTGCGCCAGTTCCAGGACCTAGGACACCGTGTAATCCTGATCGTAGGTGACTATACGGCGACCGTGGGCGACCCGTCTGGCAAGAGCAAAACCCGTCGGATCCTCACGCACGCCGAGGTGCTGGCCAACGCGGAGACCTACAAGCAACAGTTTTTCAAGATCGTCGACCCGGCCAAAACCGAGGTGGTTTACAACGGCGATTGGTTCTCCAAGATGACCTTCACCGAGGTCACCAATTTGATGGCGCAGATCACCGTGGCGCAGATGCTCGAGCGCGAAGATTTCCGCAATCGTTACGAGGGTGGCCAACCGATTTCGCTGCACGAGTTTCTGTATCCCATGATGCAGGGTTACGATTCGGTGATGATCGAGGCCGACGTCGAACTGGGCGGTACGGATCAGAAATTCAACGTGTTGCGCGGCCGGGAATTGCAGCGCTCCGTGGGCAAGGAGCCGCAGGTCGGCATGTTCCTGCCCATCCTGCTTGGCACCGACGGCCGTGAGAAGATGAGCAAGAGCCTGGGCAATACTATCGGCGTGAACGATGCGCCGCAAGACATGTTCCACAAACTCTTCACGCTTCCCGATGCACTCGTCGAGAGTTACTTCCAACTGCTGACCGACGTGCCGCTCGAAAACCTGAGCGCGAAGCTCGCGCAGGTCACCGCAGGCGAAATCCATCCCAATCTTCTCAAGGAAGAGCTGGCGAAAAACATCGTCGCTCAATATCATGGGACCGATGCGGCCGACGCGGCGGCACAAGAAGAAAAACGCATCCATTCCGGGCAGGCGATCCCCTCGAACATTCCGGAATTCCAGGTTTCCCTAGGGTCGCAATGGGTTCCTTCGCTTTTGGTGCTCGCCGGTTTGGCTAAAAGCAACGGCGACGGACGCCGCTTCATCGAAGGCGGAAGCGTCACGTTCGACGAGGTGAAGATTACGGATCCCAAGGCCCAAGTCGAAGTCACAGGAACGCATTTGTTGCGTGTGGGAAAACGCAATTTCGCACGCATCATCGCTCTGGACGCCGCGTCCTGATTTCAGCACGGCGCTTGGTCAGAACGTTAAAGAATCCAGACGCAACAGTACCCGATCGGAGCACACATGAATTCCAGTGAGAAAAAAGGCCCGGACCGCAAGGCGCCTCCCGGTGAGAACCGCAGTTACACGGGCGACATTCTCCCGGAAAACATGCCGGCGTTCGAGGTCGAACGCAGCGAGCATTATTTGCCCGGTCTGATCGTGCTCGCCGAGCTTGCGAAAACCCCCTCAGAAGCGCGCCGCCTCATCGAGAACAGCGGCGTGTCTTGGGACGGAGCGAAAGTCCGCGACGTGAAGGCGATGGTCGAAGTGACCGGCGAACACGTTTTGCGTGCCGGAAAACGTGCCTTTGCGCGCATCGTGGCGAAATAGACTGCTACTTGTGGTGGGATGCCGCCGCAACGGTGTTCCTGCAGAGGCCCGTTTTCTCCAACTCCGACAAATTCTCGAGCGTCACGCGCGCGATACCCGACAACGCCTCGCGCGTGAAGAACGCCTGATGCCCCGTGATCAGCACGTTGGGGAAGGTCGTCAAACGTGCGAACACGTCGTCCTGCGAAACCTGATCGGAGAGGTCGCGAAAAAACAGGTCGCCCTCCTCTTCGTACACATCGAGACCGAGATGGCCGATCTTCCCGGACTTCAATCCCGCGATCACCGCAGGCGCGTCGATCACCGCGCCCCTACTGGTATTGAGAATCGTCACTCCAGGCTTCATGCGGGCGATGGCCGCGGCGTCAATCAGGTGGCGGGTTGCAGGCGTGAGCGGGCAATGCAAGGTGATCACATCCGCTTCGGCCATCAGGGTCTCGAGCGGCACGTACCGCGCGCCGAGTTTTTCCACTTCGGGATTTCGCACCGGATCGGAGACCAGAATCTGCATACCGAAGCCCGCGAGAATGCGCGCGACGCAGAGACCGATGACACCGGTGCCCACGATGCCGGCGACCTTGCCGTGCAGATCGAAACCCATCAACCCTTCGAGTGAGAAATTGCCTTCGCGCACACGGGCGTGCGCACGGTGGATGTTGCGGTCGAGCGAGAGTAACAGGGCAATGGTATGCTCGGCTACGGCATAGGGCGAATAAGCGGGGACGCGCACCACGGTGATGCCGAGACGTTCCGCTGCGACCAGATCGACGTGATTGAAACCCGCGCTGCGCAAGGCGACCGTACGGATTCCGAGACCCACCAGATTTTCGAGGGTCGGCCCGCCCAGATTGTCGTTGACGAAGGCGCAGACGGCATCTTGGCCAGTTGCCAAGGTCGCCGTGGCCGGCGACAATCCTGGTTCCAGAAAGGTCAACACATGGCAGTCGCCGGTTTCGTGGTTCACGGCCTCGAAAAAGGTTTTATCGTAGGATTTCGTACTGAAAAAGGCGATTTTCACCCATAACCTCCAGTCCGGATCCCGAACATGTTTGGTCAAATAGCAATATTCGATCAGGTCATTTTCCTGTGGGAGGGAAACGGGGTGGCAGAGCGGGCATGGTTCCCAAATGTGCCAGATTACCCTGTTTTTCAAGATATTCTGTAAAATAGGACTCGTATTCACTGAATTGGCCAAGAGTGACCTTATTTTGCGAATTCCGGCCTCTTTTTCTGATTACTGGTAAAAAAACACCCGGCACCGAATTCGTGTTGGCGGTAAATTACGGAGGATTCATCCGAGTGTGAAAACCGATCTTTTCCGTCCGGATTGTCTAAGTAACCTCCAAGGGGATATCCATGAAACGATTCTATCCGATGATTGCGAAAACCAATCTTCGTGCTGCCATGGTGGCGCTCGTCGCCATTTCCGGTTTCTCATACGGTCAAGGGATCATCGAGAAGACGGGCCCATGCCCTACGCTGACGCGTACCAACTTCTATAACGGGATCGACGTTCGGTCCTTCAATAACCTCGCGACCACCACGGTTAACATTCTTAACTCGCCCGGTTGGCCGATCAAACCCCCTACCTCCCTGACCAACGCCGGTCTCATCCAGGAACCCCTCACGCCGCAGCAGTCCATCAACTGCGTACTGGTTCCTCCCGGCCTGAAACCTCAGATCGTTGCGTCCGAGTTGACCCCGGGTCCCGACGGCGCCAAAGGAATGGCCTACCCGTTGTTTTTCAACTTTGACGAGCGTGGCCGCCTTTGGGTCATCGACGCCGTCGACTATCCCTACACGCATGACTCCACGGGTATGCCTGCTGGCACCGGCGTCAGCACTACGGGCGGCGTTCCGGCCAACCGCTTGGCCGGCAAGACCCGCATCCTGATTTTCGAGGACACCAACGGCGATGGTGCTCTCGATAACTTTAAGATCTTCCACCAAGGCTTGGCTCTTGCAACCAGCTTCGAGTTTGTCAAGAACGGCATCATCGCCACCGTGCCGCCGAACGTCTATTACATCTCCAGAAGCTTGTCGAACCCCGACACGGCGGGCGCAGCTCCTGTGATCGTGGTTTCTGGCATGGGCTCCGCCGATCAGAACTACGATTCTCACGGTACGCCCAACAGCTTGACCCGCGGCATCGATAACTGGATCTACGGTCACACCGGATACAATGGTTGCGGCGGCACGAGCGTGAACATCGCCAATGCTACCGGCGGCAGCTCGCGCACCGGCACCTGCGGTAATGGCAACAGCTACCGCTTCAAGCATACCCTCTTTGGTTCCGATACCTCCCGCTTCGAAGTCCGCAGCGGTGGCGTGGCGAATGCCCACGGCCTTGGCATGATGCCTGACGGCCAGTTGTTCAAGTCAGGCGCCACCGGATCGACCCACTCCCAGCATGACGTGCGTCCCGGCGTGACCGCCCTGGATATCCGCCTTTCCTCGGGCAGCGCCCGCCGCGACAGAACCCGCCTGTACTCCCTTACCAACGATCGTTACATGTGGGAAGGCAACAACGACACCATCACCCCCGCCGCTGGCTCCGGTAACGTCACCTACTATTCGACGGGCATTTCCGCCGTCAGCGGTAGCGACTTTTACACCGCCCGCCTTCTGCCGCAGAAGTACTGGGATCGTTTCCAGTTCGCCTGCGAAGGTCTGAGCGGTCTTTGCAACCAGGACAGCCTCACCGTCAACAACAGTACCTGGAGCTCGAATCGCCTCTACCCCGGCGACCGCTGGCCGAACATCTATGCGTCCTCCGACGCATGGTCTGCACCGCTCAAGGCCCGTACCGGCCCCGACGGAGCGCTGTGGGTGCTCGATTTCTACAACTACCTCTTCCTGCACAACCCTGCGACTCCGGCAACCAACGCCGCCTACCGCCACCCGCTGCGTGAAAAGTCGCGTGCGCGCATCTATCGCATTCTGCCCACAGACGGCGCGACAGAGCCTTTGCTCAACCTGACGAACGCCACCACGGCCCAACTCGTCTACACGTTGTACAACACCAACATGGTTTGGCGCATGCATGCCCAGCGTCTGTTGATCGAACAGGGCTATACCGAAGAGCTCGGCAACCTGCTTGACAGCATTCTCACCCGCCGCCGCAAGGTGGATCAGGTGGATCTCGACGCTCCGGTGATTCACGCGATCTGGACCTTGGCGGGACTTCGCCAGTTCGAAATCAACCCCACCCGCTGGGATCCGATCCTTCGCAAGTTGTTGCTGCACCCTGCCTGGACCGTGCGCCGCAACGTGTTGCTGGCCATGCCTTCGACGGCAGCCTCGTACGAGTCGATCCGCGACCAGTGCGCGGCCGACGACGTGCACCCGCATGTCCGTCTCCAGGCGCTTGAGAATCTGGCACGCATGCCCGTTTCCGGTGCGCATCCGTCCGTCATGGGCGCCGCGGTTCGCCTCGACACCTATGCCACCGGCGCATTCAACAGCGCCAACACGGGTTCCGCCCGCGTTGACTCCGTCACCGGCGCGGTTTCTCGTCCCGGCACCTGCCCTGCGTACCTCGATACGGCATCCTTCACGGTTAGCGTGAGCCGCAACGCCTCCACGTTGCGCTTCAACCCGGATGTTCGATTCTCGGCTCGCGCTGGTGGCTTCGACCTCGTGGTCAACCCGCTCCTGCCCTCGGGCGAGCTGGTGGTGCATGATCTGCGCGGCGTGGCCGTGTTCCGCTCGAACTGGAACGGGAACACCCAGTCCTGGTCGAAGAACCAAGCGCGCAACCTCGCGCAACCGGTGTACTTCTACAGCTTCCGCGCGCAAAACGGCGCACGGTACTCCGGACGTATCGCTCTCTCGACGTTCTAATCGACGTCTGACTGCAAGCCTTGCAGGTAAAGGCCCCTTTGTTCGCAAAGGGGCCTTTATTTTGCCCCTTTTTTAGATTGAATGTCATTCATTTTCCAGGGATGTATCATGCTGCTCGAAAAAATCAACGCCGACCTCATTGCCACCATGAAGGATCGCGAGCCTTCCCGCAAGGAGGAGAATCAGGCGAAGGTGACTTCCTTGCGGACCTTGCTCGCCGAGGTGAAAACCTTTCAGGTGAATAACCGTCGCGACCCTTCCGACGAAGAAGTCTCGGCCATTTTGCAAAAAGGAATCAAGCAGTTCCGGGAAACGCTCGACAAGGCCAATGGACAAAACCCGTCTGGCCTGATTCGTGCCGACATCGTGGAGCAGGAAAAAATCAAGATCGCACGGTACGAAACGTATTTGCCCGCCCAAATGACGCGCGAAGAAATCGAAACCATTGTGCGTGCGGCGGTGGCGGAAACCGGCGCGCAGTCCGCCAAGGACATGGGTGCGGTCATGAATGTGGTGCGCCCCAAAACCCAAGGACGCGCCGACGGCAAGCTCGTTAGCGAAGTGGTCAAAGCCTCGCTTACATCCTTGGCCGCCTGAATCGACAGGACCGTTTGCAGGAACGAAAGCAACCGCCCATGTCGATCGTTTGCTATTGCTTCGTGGTGGAAAAATCCCGGGTCATCGCCGCCATCCAAGAGGGTTGCAACACTCCGGATGCGTTGCGGAACAAACTCGGAGTCACCGGAAACTGCGGCTCCTGTCTTCCCGACATTGAAGATCTTTTGGAGTTTTACGGCAAGTATCCAGACGACCAACAGGTGGGATCAGCGGGGGAAAAACCCTAACCCATCAGATCGCCGTTTTCGGTGAGTCCCCTACCCGTCCCGCTCCACACGGAGCACTGCGGGCTTGCCTTCAAGCCGTGTGAACACCAACGTCGCCGCATTGCGGCCCTGCGGTTTCAACCGTTTGCGCCACTCTTCCGGAACGATGTCGAGCCCGCGTTTCTTGATCTCCAGCGTTCCGATCTCCCCCGCCGCGATTTCCGCGCGCAAGACTCGCTCGTCCACCGGCAATGTTTTCAATACGCGATACCGCTTGAGCAGCGGTGATTCCACGCGCGCGCTCCCGCTGAGATAGGCGGTGCGCGCATCAAGCTGCCACAACCCGTAACGCTCGGCGAGCACGCCGAAAAGGTGGGCGCGCACCACGCACTTCACCGGTTCGTAAAACCACGCGCCGGGTTCTCCGGTGTTGCCGAAGGTGTCGTCGAGATCGCACGCGCGCGCTTCCACGCTGGCACCCGAGGGCATTTCGACAGCGCGCACCCAACCTCGTCGGCCGAACGCGCCGGTGCGTACGCTGAGCTCGAGGCACTCATCTCGCAGCCCGAGATACTCGCACTCTTCTTCGGCAAGTGCGTCAGGCAGGCGCACGCCGGGCCCGAGTTTGAGCACCGTGTTTCCGAACTTGCGCACGATGGCGGCGATCGCCGACCAACCCGGCTCAGGTTCCACATCGAAATCGCGATCTTCGCCGGACCGTTTTCCCGACAACTCGCGGCGTGCGGGATCGAGAAACACGCCGTCGACCCTGGCCTCGAAGCGGGTCACATCCGCCTGCACGGCAAAGCAGGAACGGAACAGGGCCGTATTGTGAAGGTAGGCGCGCAGCGTCTCGGAGTCGCGGTCCACACCGAAAACCGAAAGGTCCGGTGCGAGCCGCAGGGAGTCACCGCCCATCCCGCAACAAAAATCGGCGATGGTCCGCACCCCTTCGGGGATGCGCCCGGCCTTGTATTCACCCAAAGTTTCGTTGGTCATCTGTTGCATGCCCAGCGGCGTGAACAGCATTTCGGCGGCGCGGGATTGTTTTCGCATGCCCTTGGCGCGCAACGCCCGCTGTTCGAGCAAGGTGGTGCGCTGGCCGGCCGAAAGCGCCCGCATCCAGTTGGAGGAGGCGAGAGCCAGATCGTCGCGTCCGTCGTGCATGACGCGGTCGAGAAAAAGGGCTCCCTCGGGGGAGGCGAGATACGCTAACTTTTGCGGTATGATCACGGGTATTGGCACGGACATCGTGCAGATCGAAAGGATAAGAAAGTTGCGGCCCTCCGCCGTGACGCGCCTCCTGACGCCTGCAGAGGAGGCGTATTGCCGCGGCCATGTGGCGATGCACGAGCGTGTCGCGGGTCGATTCGCCGCAAAAGAGGCGGTACTGAAGGCCTTGGGAACGGGCTTGGGGGGCGGCGTGACCTGGCGGCAAATCGAAATTTTGCCCGATGCGCTCGGGGCCCCACGAGCGACCTTCCACGGAGCGCTCGCGAAGAAATTGCGGGCGTTAGGCGCAACCCGTTGTCATCTCTCGATTTCGCATCAAGGAGATTACGCCGTCGCCTTCGCTGTTCTCGAAACCGCCTGAAATCGGGGCTGCGGCGTTTCAAAGTCGCACACTTCGCCCCGCATGTGACCGAAAAAGTTTCTTGACACGAGCATGCCCGCGTTATAGACTTCACTCAGGGACTCCACCCGCACGGAGGAAAATCATGAAACCCATCCAAATCCAGTGCCCCCACTGCCGCGAAACCAGCAGCCTGAGCTTGGACCTTGAGGCCCGCATGGTTGTGATGCAATGCCCCGCCTGCAACGGCGCCATGATGTATTACTACGGGAAAACCTTCGCCATCGATTCAGGCGAGATGGAAAAGATTCGTCACAACCGTCACATGACGACGGTGCAGGGCGTGGTGCGGGGTCCGGGTTCTCGCGAAGCCGAACCGCATACCGCCGTGGTGCGGCAGGCCGATTCCCATCCCGCGCATCAGGCCGGAGCGCCCGTGCGCGAAATTCCTTTCGGGCAGGACGACATTACCAACCTGAAGATCGAACTCGCTCTTGCGAAAGACGTGAACGACTTCATTCGCGGGATGTAGATCGGTATTCTCCGCGGGCCGCACCGTTTTTCGGCGCGCTTCTTTGACGCGCTCTATTGACGCGGTAAATGGACATGAAGGTGCGGTCGCGGAGTTTTTTTTCGAATCGCTCGTTCTGAACAAAAATCCCCGTTTGAATCCCTCGAAGGCCGTTCCAATCCGGGAGGGAATTTCTAACTTCCCCCCCGCTGGCGACATACCCAAGTGGTAAGGGAGAGCTCTGCAAAAGCTTTATTCAGCGGTTCGAATCCGCTTGTCGCCTCCAATTTTTTGAAAAAGCGAGCGGTTCGCAGCCCGGAGACTCCAGAATTTTTTTGGGGTGGGCTTCTAAAAAGCTTGCGCCAAGTCGAAGACCCACCGATGCACAGAGGCATCTTTGGGGTCGCGTGCGTAATCGACTCGGATGTTGAAAAGCGACAGGAACCCGTAACGCAATCCGAGACCCACGGCGCGGCCTTGTCCCGTCGCGGTGAGTGCCTTCCCGGGCTCCCAAACGTTTCCGTAGTCGGCAAAGGGCACAACCTGCACGTTCGACAGTTTTCCCAGGATACCACCGCTTAGCGCCCTGAACGGCTCCACTCGCAGTTCACCGGATCCGAGCGCGTAAGCGGGTTCGACTCCCTCCTGCTCGCAGGCGCCTTCGGCTGTGGTGCGCGGACAGATGGAGCGCCAATCGCGGCTGCGCACGCTGCGCGGTCCGCCGAGATAAAAACGCGAAGAGTTGATACCGCCCTGGCCGAAAAACCGTCCGCCGCTGACGCGCACGGCGAGCACCGTCCCGGGAAAGAGCGGAAGGTATCCCGCCAGTTCGCTTTCGATCCAGTTGTGACGGTTGCGTAAAATCGCAATCCGTTGATCATCTAGCAACGGGCCGCCGTTACCCCAAGTGAAAGCGAGGCGGGCGCCGCTCGTCGGATTCACCCAATTGTCGAGACTTTGCAGGTAGACCGAATTCAGGAAGTTGAGGTTGAAATCGCGCACGCGGGAGGCCGTATCGATACGTTCGCTTTTCCCGAACAACTCGGCGCCGCTGACACCGCGTGCCCAGGCGGTTAACTGCCGCGAAAGTTTGCTTTGGTTCGAAATGTCGAAATCACCGTCGAACCAGCCCGTGTCGCGTACGAGCGATTGGTCCTGATACCAGTTTGCCACCAGTTCGTTGTCAAACCGGACTAGTGTGCCGAACAGCAAGGGAGCGGCATAACCCGCGAGCACCGATTGTTTTCGCTGCGCCAGCGTATAGCCGAGACGGCCTTCCTGCAGGGTGCCCTCTAGGTTGGAGTGCATCCAGGAAACATCGACGCCGAATCCGTATTGGGTTTCCCAATAACCTGCGATGTCCAGTTCGCCCGGCATGCGCTCTTCGGCGGTGAGCACCAACACTCCGCGCGCCACGGCCCCGGAATCGGGCAAGCTATCGCGCAAACGCACGAAATTGAAGACGCGCGTGGATTTCAGCTTGCGCTCGTAGGCGTTGAGTTGTTCAAGGGTGAGCGTGTCGCCGGGAGCGAGCGGGAACAGGTGGCGCAACCCTTTGAGATTCGTGATGCCCGGACGGCCGGTGGTGTCTCCTTCGCGCTGAATGCGGAACAGCAACGTGTCGAAAACCAAGGCCTTGCCCGGCAATACGCGCAGCGCGACATCCACTTCCCCGCGTGTGGGATCGAAGTACAAGGATTCGGCGGCCTGCGCGCGCAGGAACCCTTTGTCGCCGAAGAAGCGCAGGATCTCCCTGCGATCGCGAAACAGGCGCGCGCGGTCGAAGAGGCGGCCCGGGCGCGATTGCAATTTGGTGCTGTCGAAATGGGGATAATCAGGCGAAGGCAAGCCGATACGCACATTCCCGAAACGGTAACGCACGCCTTCTTCGACCCGCAGCACGATGTGTTCCGGAGGAGACTCGAACGACGAATCTGCGGAATCTTTGAATACCGGTATCACGACCGCCTCGGCGTTGAAGTACCCCAGATCGCGGTAGGCTTCGCGCACCAGCAAGGCGGCATCGGTCGCCCAAGCCTTCCAGTCGTCGTGATTCCAGTCGGGAGCCTCTTGCGGACAGGTGGCGATTTCGATCAGCTGACGGTTCGACAACACCGTGTTGCCCTCGGGACGAACCAATTGTGCGGCAAAAGCGGGGGCATACATCCCCTGAAGGAACAGCAGGCAAAGCATGCACGCAATCGTGCGCACGAGAGCGTATTCACGCACCCGAGGCATCCTTTGCGAAAAACCGGGGCGGTGGCTCACCACAAATCCCAAAAGCGGTAGCGATACCGCAGCCCGGCTCGCTGGCGCACCCGCCGCGCTTCTTCGACATCCCGCCCTTCGGGGCGAGTCTCTACCGCCGCTTCCACGGTGAAGCGATTGCGCAAGCGCGCTCGCCATAGGCTGTCGGTGGCGAGCCGATCCAACGGCGGACGGTACTCGGCGGCCATCCGGTATTCCATCGGGTTCGCCAACTTCGTTTCGGGATGGTATCCCGCGCGCCCTTTTAAACCCACACGATGGACTTCACGGCTTTCCACCTCGAGCGATACCGCTTCGAGGCCCGAACTGTCGCTGCCGATCAATGCGCTGAGACCGCTGACCTGGGTCGATTTGATGAAGCCTCCCGAGCCCTTGGACACACCGCGCGAGAGGCGGGCGTTCAAGGTCGGCTCCAGCATCGCCACCGCCGCGCTGCCGTAATTTCCTTCGCCCCCAGGCGTTTCGGAGACGTAGCATCCCTGCACCATGGAGTTGATCAACACCGAGGGCACGACTGCCTGACCAGAGTTTTGTCCGCAATCGGTATCGTAAGTGAAGCGCACGTCTTCGAGCCTTCCGTCGAGATGGATAGAGATCTGGCAGGTCTGGCGAGTATCCGGACGGCAGTCGGTGCGCAGTCGCTTCTCCCCTTCCGCAGAAAGCGTACCGTCCTCCAAGGTGACATTGTCCCAATTCACTTCGAAATCGCGCAATACATAGGCTTGGCGCACCTGCCCGACTTCACCTTGCAGACCCGAAACTTTGCCACGAACCAACGTGTAAGGATAGGCTCCCGTGATCCGGGCATCTCCGGTGAAGTTCATGCGCAAAATGTCCGTATTCACTCGGTTGCGAACTCCGGCGGCTTCGAGTTCGACATCCAGTTCCCAAGGGCGTGAGCGTTTCGCTGTTCCGCCGGAACGGGCACTGCGGTTGAATCCGGTGAAGTAGTCCGTGGCATCGCGCCATCCCCATTTGCGCTCCAACAGCAGGTCGTGCAGGCGAGCCTTGGCGGTCAGTGTCGGTGCGACCTCGGGAGAGGAGGGTGGCGGATAGGTCACTCGCGCATGGATCTGTTCGAATCCGGTTTCGATGCGCAGCGACGAAGGCGGAAATGCCGCGAATCCCCCACGCGCATCGACGTTCGCAACCAAACCGCGTTCCGGATCCCACGACAAAACCGTAGTGAGTTCCTGTGCGCGCAAGGATTCGCCGCCGGGTAGAACCAGATTGACGCGGCTTCCGGAAAGTTCCGTGTACATCGCTCGCCGTGGCACATCCAACGTCGCAAATCCAGACAAGTCTCCTCCGCGGCCGCCGTGCACGTTGATTTCCGAGACCTTCAACAAACCCTCGGCATAGGTGGGCACGCCGTTCACTACCTGTGTGTCTCGCGCCGTGATCTGAAGGAGCGAAAACGCGCGTCCCTTCAACACGAGTGAGCGAGCGAATGCCGCGCTGAGCGGCGCGAACAGTTCTCCTTCGAGTCGCACCGCTTCCAAGCTGCCAAGATTTTCTCCCAGTGCGACGCGTCCCAAAGCTTCCACGTGCGCGTCCAAACGACTCCAGCCCGGAATCCATCCTTCGATGCGCGCTGCAAACCCATTGAGCGAGCGCGCTTCGGCATGCAGGTGGGGCGAACTGCTTCCAAGACCCGACAACACCGCGACCGCCGTGTCCCTCCATGGAGTATGTAAGCCGCCAAAAAGCCCGATGTCGGCGCGGAGGGAATCTCCGATTCCCATCACGGTCACACCCGAAATCCCGAGGCCCCCGGGGCCGGCGGGCAAACGCAAACTGTCGGCACGCATTTGACCAGCCAATCCGGATGGCACCGAGTAGAGTAATTCGCCGTTGACGACTCCGCGGAATTTCCCCTTCGAACGCCCTACGAAGTCGAGCATCACCTCGGGATCTACTTCCACGGCGCGCACACGCCACCGTCCTCCCATCATGCGACGTGCATCCCAGGGGCCAGCTAAGGCATGTCCGTCGAAAGGCAGCACCCCTTCCGCTTCAGCGACCGCTTCGCCTGAGCGCACGGAAGCCTGCCGTACTCGCAGACTGTCCTTGGTCCACGTTGCATCGGCGTGGGCATCCAGTACACCGTGCGCCCCCGTGAGCCGCATGCCGAGAGAGGTGCTCCCCGAACTCGTCAGGTGGTTCCAATTCAAGTGTCCCTGCAACAGGGGGTCCAGCGGTAAAAACCGCTCTGCCACTCGATGCGGAAAACGCGTCGGGTAAAGACTGTCGGCCGTGATCTCGATGGCGCCGTGCGGATCCATCACGATGGAGGCATGGCCGTCTACCGGATTTCCCGCGTTAAACCGGAGCGACACTTCGTTTTTGCCTGCGGGATTTTTCCAAAGCACCTCGCCCTCGCCGGTGAACGTTTCGCCGCCCCGGTAAATACGCCCGGCGCGCAAAAAATATCCGTGCGATGTAACTTCGTTTTCCGCTTCCAGGCTGTCAGCGAACGCCCCGTAGGCGCGGGGTTCGCACACACGCGCCAGAGCGAGCAACCGGGAGTCTTCCCAGGTTCCGGAAACATGGGCGGAACGGTAAGACACATTGGTGTCGGTCCAGTTGAGGGCGAAGCCTTCGGTCGGCGAAACATCGCCGTCGAATTCGAGTCGTCCGGGTTGGCGTCCGTTCCACGACACTTCGATGCGGGAAGCATCGCGGGTCAACACTTCAGCTGACAGGCGCATGCCGGTATCCAACCGCGCATCGGGAATTTCAAAGTCGAGAGGAACCGTGAACGGGTGGATCTTCCAATCGCCGCCGCGCACGCGCGCCGTGAACTGGCCGCGCCAACTGGTCAATGCCGGAAACGCCGGCCACGATACCGGATGCATCCACCAGCCATTCGCGTGCACCGACTGGGTCGGGCCATCGGCTCCGAGATTGAACCGTCCCCCGCGGGAACCCATGCGCACACTGAGGCTCCAGTCCGCTTTTTGCAAAGGCGGATGCGCCAAGGTCGTAAATCTACCCTGGAACCGCAAACTGTCTTGACGCCAGTCGACCTTGCCCGCCAGCTTCAGGTCGGCGATGGCCGAGAGATTTAACCCACCCGGATGAGGCAGAGACCGGCTCGGACGGGCCGCGAAGAATTCAACCGAATCGTAACCGCGCCTGAGATCGTTTTTGCCGCGTATCCCCGATACACGCAGCGTGGCGGCACCGCCCGGTTCGGTAACGTCCAGTTGATAACGCAACGCGGGGCCGCGCCACCTGGCAGTAATGCCGGCGTTCAGGCGGGGCAGATCCTCCATCGGAGTGCGCAGGTCGAATTCTCCGCGCAGCACCTGCGACCCGCGTGTGCGCCAGTATGCGGGCCCTGCGGTGATCGTCGCCATTCCCGGCGCGTGCACCGTCAGCACACGCCACTCGACCGCGATCCCGAAGGGAAACCGCAAAGTCGCCGGCAATTTCACGGGCTTTGAGGTGCGATTGTGATGAAAATCAAGATCGAGAAAAAGGGAATCACCGCGCAAGATCACCGCCGCGGCGCCATCGTGGCGGAAAGGCAATGCTCCGCGCGTGAATAGCCGGGCATCGGGTTCTACGACGGCGAGACGGAACGTGGGACCCCACAAAATCAGGGAGTCGGCACGGATCCGGAAAAACGGAGAAACCGAGGGCCCGTGAACGCGCAGATGCAAATCGCCGAACCGGCGTTCGGAACGCATCGATCGTTCGGCAATGCGCGAAGCCGCAAACAGAAGAACCGTCAGCGCCAGGACGAGCGCCAACAAGCCCGCCGCGAGCGCGCGCAAGGTCTTGGGGAGGGTGGTCATACCAGTCAAAACGGGATCGGCCCGCCCCGAGGGCGTCCAATCCAGCGATCCTTTCAAAACACGGAAAAAACGACGAACCGCCCCTAAAAATACTTTGTCCGGAGCCCGGAATTTGGGGGCGGAAAATTCGATTTATGCTAATTTACCCGGGCTCCGGTTCACGGGGCCTTCCCCGTTTTTTGACAAGGAACTTTTCCCATGAAAAAGAGTTTGCTCCTGATTCCCGTTCTCGCGGTCATCGCCGCCATTTCCGCTTGCGGCAACAGCGGCGAAAAAGGTCGTGTTTTGGCCCGTATAGGCGGCGAAGCCTTCACTGAAGGCGATCTCGATTTGCGCCTCAGCACCATGGACGACCTTCGGCGCGAGGAGGTACTCGCCGACCCCGAACTCCGCCGCGGCGAATTCGACGGCATCTTGCGGAATCGCCTGTACGCACTGGCCGCGCAAGAATCGCGTTTCGGCAAGTCTGCTTCCTTGCGTCGCCGCGAGGGTGTGATCGATCAACGTACGATGACCCAGTATTACTTCGAGACCTTCCTGGGCACTCAAGGCGGTTGCACCCGCGCCCAAATCGAAGCCTACTACCAAGCCTCCCCGGCGCGCTTCGCAACCGATACCGGCGCCCCCCCGGCACTTGCGCGCGTCTTCGGCCGCGTGGTAGACTCTTTGATCGTCCGCGACTCCAAGGTGGACTCCTTCTATCAGGCCAACATGCGCAACTATCTCGTGCGCCCCTCCGCAGAGTTCTCCGCCATCCGCACAGACACCCGCAAGCAGGCGGAGGCAGCGCTCAACGCACTTCGCAGCGGCTCCTCTTTCGCGACCGTCGCCGAACAATATTCCACCCTCTCGTCCAAAAAAGACGGTGGCAAAATGGGGCGCGTCAACATGGGTGAATACTCCCCCGCACTGGTGAACCCGGAAACCGCAGACAGTCTGATCTTCACGGAGGGCAAGCGTCTGCAGCCGGGTCAACATTCCGGAATCCTGACGGCGGTGCCGGGTTACCTGATCATTCAGGTCGACTCCTATACCCCCGAACGCATTCCGTCGCTCTCCGAAATCCGCCCGCAAATGGTCGCTGAAATCGTGCGCGGCCGCAAAGAAAAGCTGGTGTCCTCCGCCGTTGCGGAGCTGCGCGTAAAACACGGCGTCCGTCTGGTCGCCCACGACAACGCGCCTTCCGAAAAGGAAATCCGGACGTATTATGACGCCCACCGTGACGAATACGAAAGCCCGGAATCCTTCGAGCTTTATCATGTGGAAATGGCCAGCGAATCCAAACTGAAGTCGGCAATTTCCAAAATCCACGACCTCGAGCAGTTCAAGGCCCTCGCGTCCCGCTCCTCCGAAAACACCCTGACAAAGGCTCAAGGAGGCTACCTAGGCGTCGTGAAGCGTGAGTTCAGCCTGCCCTATGGAGTCGGTACCATGCCGGCACTTTTCCCCGCTCTCGATGAAGTCGAAACGGGTCTGGTTGCAACGCCGGTTCAAAATCCGGGCACTCAAACCTGGCATGCCTTCTGGTTAGTCAAAAAAGAGCAGCCCTCGCTCAAGCCCGTCGACCGCGTGCGCGGCCTTGTTCTGCAAGACCTGAAGGCCAACCGCATCGCGACCATCGCGCCCCAAGACTCGCTCGCCGTCATCGGCAAAAGCGGTGACGTCATCCGTGAAGACGACGTGCTCTTCCTCCGTGAAGAAATCCCGGCCCAGGCGCAAGAGCGCTACACGCGCGAAAGCTTGGTCGACTACCTGATCATCTGGAACATTTTCTCCGCGGAAAGCAACAATATCGGCCTCACCAAGGAACGTAAGCTGCGCGCCCAGATGCTTCAGGGCGACGACAACTTCTGGTCCGCCATTTACCGCGACTCCCTCCTGCCCCAGTCCTGGGAGCAGGATCCCGGCGTGCTGGCAAAGGTGTTCAAGGCGAATCGCGTCCTCTTCACGCGCGACAGCTCGGCAAAGGACTGGAAGCCGTTCGCGCGCGATATCGCTGCCTGGCAACGGCTCACGGAGCGCGACTTCGAGATCGAATACCACACCTTTCCCGAACGTTACATGCGCGACACGGTGCCGATGTCGTACGCCGAAGCGCGCACCTCGATTTTCGAAAACCTCAAACCGCTGGCTTACGCCCGGTTGGATGCAGCCGTTTACGAAGCCCTCAAAAAACGATTCAACGTGCGCATCGAAGATCCGACCCTGAACGAACCTTCCCTGGAGCCGGTCGCCAAGTCTTACAAGAAGGCCCAGGATTACCACTACGATCGCAAGCTCGACAAAGCTACGGCGCTCTATGAAGACCTCCGCGCGAAATTCCCCGCTAAGGCCGGCCTGCAGGATTCCGTTAGCTTCGGTCTTGCCCAGATCTATATCGAACAGGAACGATTCGTGCAGGCGCTCGCCGAGTACCGCCGTTCGAATTACCTCTATCCGAAAAGCACCAACAACTACAAGGCGATGTTCATGATCGGATTCATCCAGTCCGAGCACCTGCATCAGGACTCCACTGCGGTGAGGTCCTTTGAGGCCATGCTCAAGAAATACCCGAGCAGCGACCTTTCCGATGATGCGGATTGGATGATCCGCAACATCCGCAGCGGCGGACAGCTCATGCCTTCGCTCGAAGACGACTCCGACGACAAGGGCATGTCGAAGGAACAAAAGAAATAAGGCTTCTTCCTCAGCCAAACAAAGAAGGCCGGCCCCAAGGGGTCGGCCTTCTTTGTTTGGCGCGTAACCGGGAGTACCCGTTCGGGAAATTCGGATTTAAGCCCCCGTTTTCGTGGGAAACCCTGAAATATCGCCTGAAAAATGGAGCGGACAATCGGACTCGAACCGACGACCATCTGCATGGGAAGCAGAAGCTCTACCAACTGAGCTATGTCCGCGCGGGGCGAAAATATAGCGCAAATGCGCACCCAGTCTCCGGCAAAAGACGAAAAAGGCCCCGGATGTTAACCCGAATGTTACTTTAGTGGCCCCTTTTTCAGAATTTAAGACGGAACCACCATGCAAAACACTTTGGTCATCATCAAGCCCAATGGCGTCCGCGGCGCAATCATCGGCGAAATCATCGCGCGTTTCGAAAAATCCCGCCTTGCGGTTTCGGCCATTCGCCTTCGCACCATCACGCGTGCCGAAGCCGAAGGCTTTTACGCAGAACACAAAGAGCGCGGTTTCTTCGGTGAACTGGTCGACTTCATGACGTCCGGTCCCGTGGTGCTGCTCGCACTGCGTGGCGAAAAGGCCGTCGAGGCCGTACGTCACATGAACGGTGCCACCAATCCCGCGAATGCACTGCCCGGAACCATCCGGTTCGACTTCGCTCCGAACACGGGCGAGAACGTGGTGCATTCGTCCGATTCGGCCGAGAGCGCCGCGCGCGAAATCGCTTACTGGTTTAAGGCGGATGAACTCACCGAGTACACGCCCGCTTCGTACGTTCTCTAGACTTCGGAACCGGCGCGTAAACACCACCCCGGGGGGGCCCGTTGCTTCTTCCCTATCGTGACAAGTTTCCCGCGCTGGGCCAAGGCGCCTTCGTCGCTCCCGACGCCACCCTGATCGGGGATGTCGTTTTGGGCGACGATGCTTCGGTCTTTTTCCAATGCGTGTTGCGCGCCGACATCAACGCCATCCGCGTAGGTGCGCGCAGCAACATCCAGGACCACACCACCATCCATCTCGCGAGCCACGTTCCCACCATCGTGGGCGAAGACGTAAGCGTCGGGCATCGCTGTATTTTGCATGCCTGCACAGTCGGCGACCGTGTGCTCGTGGGCATGGGCAGCATCGTCATGGATCAGGTGACCATCAGTGAAGACAGCATCGTGGGAGCGGGCAGTCTGATTCCCAAAGGCAAATCCTTTCCTCCCGGCTCCCTCATCATGGGAAGCCCGGCCCGGCTGGTGCGGCCCCTGACCGCCGAAGAAAAAGCTTCCATCCCCGCCTTGGCGCACAAATACCTCGGCGTGAAGGAAGAGTATTTAAGGGCGATCGAGCCCTCTACCTGACGAAATGGTGTTTCGGTAATCAAGGCATCGAGCAAATCCACCCAGCAAACCGTGGCGTGACACCTCTTACCTTTTAGCAAATACCTCGGCCCCACACCGGAACCCTACCCTGTGAAAACCCTAGCTTACAACCTTCTCTTCCTGCTCGTGGTCCTATGGGTCGGCGGTTGGTTCATCAGCACTTACATGGAAGTGAAGGCCCGTCCCGAAATCTTCGATGCCGCGGAGAACGTGCCCGATGTCGATGCGGTCATCGTTCCCGGAGCCAGCGTCTTCCGTTCCGGAAAACTTTCGCCGGTGTTGCACCAGCGCATGGAAAAAGCGCTCGACCTGGCATTCGGACGTCCCGGAATCAAACTCGTGCTTTCCGGAACCACCGTACCGCAGGGCTACAGCGAAACCAAGGCCATGCGCGATTTCGCCGTTACCCGCGGCTTTCCGGCAAAGGATGTGCTGATCGACGACGCGGGACGCAGCACCTTCCTCACCTTGCTCAATTGCCGCCAACAGTTCGGTTTGCGCCGCGTTGCATTGGTCAGTCAGGACTACCACCTGCCGCGCGCCCTCTACATCGCCCGAAGGTTGGGCATGCAGGGGTACGGGCTCCGCGTTCATCCCGGAGTCTCCGGAGGCGATTCCGGATGGAACGCCCGAGAATGGTTCAGCCGCGTCAAGGACTTTACCCTAGTGCGCGTCTTCCGATACTTCCACGCGCGCTGACCACCTTTCGGACCACTGCATATGCACCGCCTCGCTTTTCTCATCAATCCCGCCTCGGGCGGCGGTGCCGGTGCCGAGGTATATACGCGTCTGGAAGAAATTCTCGGCAGCTTTGGCTTGCCCCGCGACAGTTGGGTCGCAGAGATGACCGATGCCACCCGGCTCGAGGCTCAGGCCGACGCCTTGATCCGCTCCTCGCGGAAGTTGATCGCGGTCGGAGGCGACGGAACCATCGGCATCGTGCTCGACCGCGTACGACGCCTCAAGCCCGGAACCCTGATCGGTCTCATCCCTCTCGGCACCGGAAACGATCTGGGACGAACCTTGGGCGTCTACCGGATCTATGACGCAAAGGGCTTGGTCGCCTGCCTGCGGCGCCTCATCATGGCTCCCAGTCTTCCCTTCGACCTCTGGGACGCCGGAGACGGCGCCGCCACGGTGGTTTCCTACCTGAGCGCCGGCATGGATGCCGCCGTGCTCCGCGACTTTGACAGAGCGCGCAAACGTGGGGTCGTCTGGGGCGGGGCTTTCGGCAACAAACTCTTCTACCTGCGCGCTCTGCTGGCCCGCGCGCGTCACCGCTTCCCCGCTGGCGCACGAGTCCGGATCGACACCGACCAAGGCATGCTCGACATCGACCTCGCGGGCAAATGTTCCTTTCTCGCTGCCAACATCGATTCCTATGCCGCCGGTGCGCGCCCCGTACCCGGGGCCCGCTTCGACGACGGTCTTCTCGAAGTCGCGGTTTTCGACACCCTCTGGCGCTACCTGTTCGTCGTGACGCTCACACGCCTGGCCCCCGGTGCGGCGCGCTGGAGCGGATTGAAACGTTATCGCGCCCGCAAGGTCGAACTGTCCCTCACTCCGAAAAGTCCGTTGCAAATCGACGGCGAGGACTTCACTGGGCAGCTGAACACCGCTCCGCTCACCGTGCGATTTGCGGCGCGCGTGCGCCTGCTCGACCTGCGCCGCTCCTTCTACGCCCTGTTTTAACACCCCCGGATTACCATCCCTACTGCACCGCCCCGTCGCTGTCTACATTATCCCGGCTCAACCACGCGCCTTCTCCGCAGGACCCTCATGAACCACTTCGTCCGTGCTCTCGTTCCTTTCAGCATTCTGGCTTTGACCCTGACCGGTCATGCCCAGCCTATGAAGCCCTCTGCTAAGCCCAAGGCCGGCACGTCGGCGGCGGCTTCCAAGGGCGCGAATTCCGTCGCCATTTCAGTGGGAACCGTGACGATCCGAAAAAATCAGATCGATACCCTGGCAGGCATGATGGCGCGGGCGCGCGGCGTTTCCCTCGGCTCGCTCCCGGACGATCAGGCAACGATGCTTAAGCGTGCTGTGGCAAACCAGCTGATCGGCAAAGAACTCGTGGAACTGGAAGCGAAAGCCCGTGGCATTCAGGCGACTCCCCGGGAAATAGATTCGGCCGTCAAGGATCTCAAATCGCGTTTTCCCGATGCCGCCAGTTGGCAACGCGCCTTGCAGAGCAGCGGAGACAACGAGGCCGAGGTCCGCAACAAGGTTGCCCGCCAGATCCGTTCAGAAAAGCTGATCGCTGCGAATATCGCCGCGCCGGAACAACCGACCGAAGCGGAAATCAAAGCGCTCTGGAATGAGAAGCGCAAGGATTTCCCCATCAACGACTCGCTGGGGGCCGTACAAATCCTGCTGCTCGCCGATTCCAAGACCACCCCCGAGGCCGCCACCTCCAAGCGCCGCCGTCTGGAAGTGCTGCGCAGCGAATTGTTGGATGACACCGCGAACACAGTGCTATTGACCCAGCACTTCATGGAACTCGCCGCCCGCAATGGCGAAGGCCCCGAAGCCCGCATCGGCGGTTACCTGGAACGATTTCTCCCGGACGACTTCAACGCCGAATTCAAGTCGCAAGTCGTGAAGCTGCGCGTGGGACAAATGTCCCCGGTGTTCCGCACCCCGCTGGGCTTCCATTTGGTGCTCCTGATCGAGAAATACGACGGCAAGTACGACAGTTACCGCCTCCAAAGCGTGCAGTACCTCATGGCGATGAAAAAAGGCCAAATGGAGACCGAAATGCGCGATTTTCTTAAAAAACTGGCGGCCAAGTACCCGGTCAAATACCTCCAGAATGGCTACCGCGACAATTCGGAGGGTGGGATTTATTGAGAACGTGATAGGAAAGCGCGGAAAAGACGCGATTTCCCTTTAAATTCCCGTCCCCCTTTGGTACGTTTTCCCAGCTTTTCAACCAAGGTGTTGCCATGTATTCGGTGATTGTTTCCGGCGGATTCCAGCATAAGGTCACCCCCGGCGAGCGGGTCAAACTTTCCAAGCTCAGCGCCCCCGTGGGCGAAGTGCTCACGGTTTCGGACGTCCTCCTGTTCGTCGACGGCGCGACCATCACGGTCGGCGCCCCGCGCATCGAAGGTGCGGTCGTCAAACTCGAAGTGCTTCAACATGACCGTGGCGAAAAAATCCGCGTGTTCAAGAAAAAGCGCCGCAAGCGCTATCGCAAGACCCAGGGCCACCGCCAGCACTTCACCGAAGTGATCGTGCGCGAGATCTCCTGCGGCGGCGCCTCCGGCGTGGCCGACGATGTCGTGGTGCAGCAAGCCCGCAGCCGTGCGGCCGCACTTGAGAAAATGAAGCTTCAGATCAAAAAACCGACCCGCAAAGAAAAGATTGCGGCGGACGCGAAGAAAGGTTAAGCCAAATGGCACACAAAAAAGGCGGCGGTAGTACAAGCAACGGCCGCGACTCCAATCCGAAATACCTCGGTGTCAAAAAGTACGGCGGCGAAGCCGTCATCGCGGGCAACATCATCATCCGCCAGCGCGGAACGAAGGTGCACCCGGGCGTGAACGTCGGCATGGGCCGCGACCACACCCTGTTTGCCCTCACCGACGGTGTCGTTTCCTTCGAAACGCACAGCAGGACCGCGCAAAAGGTCAGCGTCCGCCCCGCCGCGTAACTGCGGCAGGAGACGCTTCCGATAAAGTTTCGGGAGTAAACAAAAAGGGGCGGGTTTTACCCGCCCCTTTTTGTTTACTCCCGTCTTTACCCGTCTGTACCCGACTTTGTATTCTGTATCCGATCGGAATCCGGCCCTTCCCTCCGGGAGGTGCTTTTTTTTACGTGGTGAAACGCATGACTCGCGCCCGCCTTACCCTCCTCCTGCTTTCCCTCGCCTGTGCGGGGATTTTCACGGGTTGTCCGACCGATAATAAGCGCGACACCTTTGATTACCTGCGCTCCTCGGTGACCTTCCGAATGGACCCGGTGCCTGCGGACCACCCCTATTGCTCCGACGCCTCCAAGCGCCCTGCAGGCATGTCTGAACAGGTTTGTCGAGAAACCGGGAAGTATCGCCTTCGGTGGGATCGCCCCGAGGACACTGTGGGCTTCGCAGAGTACCGAATCTACGTGGATACCACACCGCCGAACTCGATCCTGACCTGGACGGGGGTACGGAAAGAACGCAACCTAGCCAGCTTCATCGTGGCAGGTTCTCCGCCCACAGTCGACAGTCTGATCTTCTTTCTGTCGGATACGGGCGCGGTGCCCCGGTTCGTAACCCGAGGCACCACGGGTCTGGTCGCCATCGACACCACCGGAAGACTCGATGCCTCGGGCCGCCTCATGTTTTCGATCGTGACCGCCTATCGCGAATCGGGCCTTGACGGGCAACCGCGGTATACCTGGATGATCACCGATGATCGATTCCCTCCCTACGCTCCTCAAAAAACCATTACACCCAAATCAAGGGGATTCGAACTGGAATGGGAACGGCCCCGTGACAAAACCAGTTTTTTTGAACCGGGTGCCGACTCCGGAATCATCAAGGGATACTTGCTGCGCGTGGTTCGCGGTGGCCTGCGCCACGCCAACCGCCTTGGCTCGCTCGATAACATCGTGGTCACCTATTTTGCCGGCGGACAAAATCGCTCAGGAGAAGTGATGATCGATACTTTTCGCACCGCCCGGGCTGCGCAGGGGCGCCTGATCCATCTGCCTGATTCGCTGCGCGTGCAAAACCGCAATGCTCCCGACGGCCGCGACAGCTTGCGCGTGGTCGTGACGGGACTCACGCCGCAGGATACCCTCGACATCACGTTGTGGACCTTGGACGGCGCGAACAACGTCAATCCGAGCGATTCGGCAGCAAGCGCGGCAACGCGCATTCTTCTTACCGATACCACGCAACCGACCACACCCCAGCTTCGGCTTTTGGGCTCAAGCCGCAACCGGCTCGTGTACGGGTTCACGCCCAGCAGGGATCGGGTGCCTTCCGTCGGCGGCGTGATTCCCGCTCCGCTGGCGAATGCGAACATTATGGAATACCGCGTTCAACGCAAACGCATCAGCGGCGCCTCGTCCGGTTTTCCGGATCGCGATACGGTGATGCACCTCTCCGCCAGCCACCGGAACGACACCTTGGTTTCCGACACCGCCCGCTATCTCCCTCCCGCTACCACCTTCCTGTTCATCGTGCAAGCGGTCGATTCGAGCGGCTTTTTATCGGATGCAGACTCACTCATGGTTTTCACCTCCTCCGTGGACTTCCCGGGAACCGACAGCGGCTTAAGTTGCCCGTCAGGATTCGTTGCCATCCCCGGAGGCCGGTTTCTGCGTGGAGATACCACCGTCACGGTTTCAACCGCCGACGAAAAGCCGGCACTCACACGCTACCAGCAATCTTACTGCATCGAGCAATATGAACATCGCGATGAAAGCCGTGACTTTACGACGCGCAAAACCTGGCAGGAAGCCTATCAGACCTGCTCCGATCTCGCCACCACGATGACCGCATCCGACAGCACGTGGCTATGCACCGAATCGGAGTGGGAACGCGCATGCGAAGGCTCGCTCCCTGACGTGCCACTTGTCTACGGCATGCAATCCGAAAAACGCAGCAGCACGGGCGTCCGATACGCCTGCAACATCGGAACGGGTGATTCTGCCATGGCAAAGTCGCCCTCCTTGCGGGATCCGGAATGCATCAGTTACGACGGGGTGAACGACTTGGCGGGGAATCTTTCGGAATGGGTGCTCGATCCCTATACGCTTTCGGGATATCCCGCCACTTCGGATACCTTGGCACGCGGCATTCCGCATACCGCCCAGACCTCCTCGTCGCGGCGCGGATTCCGCGGCACCAATTATCTCAACCCGACCCAATCGCCGGCCGTGTTGCTGGCGCGTGCGCGTTGCTCCAATCGCGACTTTGCCACCCAGTCGCGTCCCACACCCTACCCGGGTTGCGTCTCAAAAGGCCCGCAGCTCGTGGTGACCTACAACAACACAGCGAAACCGCCGCGGTGTCTGGCCCTTCCAGACACGGTACCCGCATCGCGCATCGCGGCGCTCTACCCGGCACGTGACAGCAGTCAGATCCTGCTGCTTTTGAACGGCGTGGCCGAACCATTCGTTTATAAAATGCCGGTCGACTCCGTTTACATCGCTTCGGGATTGAAGCCGGTCTCGGCGCAGCTCTCCAAACAAACCCTCGCCGTGGTCACGTTCAAGAACGCCTCCACTCTGGAAACCGTAGTCGATACGTTGAACGCGGCCGAGTTGCTGAACGCTTCGCAGGCCAGGCAAGAGGCCGTATTCTTCCGCGAGGCGGCGGCGCCGTGGTCCGTAGTGAAGGTGGGCGGTACGTATGCGGTGGACATCCTCTACGCATACGTTAAGACCACCAACCTGCCAGCCAAGAAGTACTACTCCAATGCGGCGATGGGATTCCGTTGCTGTAGCAAACCGCGTCCCTAAATTCCGACCCCTAGGGTCGCGTCCAGATCTTTCGGGCAAGCGCGTTGGTCAGTACGCGATCCGCTTCCGGTTCGGGAAACCAGTGCGAGCCGACAGTCGGTTCGTATGCCGCGTTGCGAACCACGGTCAATTCCCATACCGTGACGACGTACCGTTTCGCCATGATGGCATGACGAAAGGTGTGTGCGGGCCGAGCTTCCACGATTTTCAGCCCGGGATGACGTTGCTGAAACGTGGCGCGCCAACTAGGTGCTTCGGCCCCATGAAACAGAGGGAACATCGCATGGCCGGCCAAAAAGGAACCCGGTGCCCGTGTTTCAACGAGAACCTTCCCTCCTGAAACAGCGCGCAACGCGACGGCGCTGACTTCTTCCACCCGAGCCCGCGGTTTGACGGGAGGGAGTTCGTTCTGCCGACCTCCCTGCAGCGCCGAGCAGGAAAAGGGCAAAGGGCACCGTGCACATTCGGGATTCACGGGCGTACACACGAGCGCGCCAAGCTCCATGAGAGCTTCGTTCAATTCTCCGGGTTGTGCGGCATCGGCCCACAGGCGCGCCAACTCCCAATACAGGTGCTTCTCGGCGGTGCCTTTTCCAGGCAAAAAATCGAGTCCCAGCAATCGGCTGAATACGCGGACCACATTACCGTCGAGGATCGGCGCACGCATTCCGAAGGCCAGGGAGACGATCGCACCCGCCGTGTAGGGCCCGATGCCCGGTATACGCTCCCATTCCTCGACAGTGACCGGTCGTTTTTCCAAAGAGACCATTTTTTGCGCGCCGCGATGCAAATTGCGGGCGCGGGCATAATATCCGAGACCCGCCCAGGCACGCAGCACCTCTTCTTCTGACGCACGCGCCAAGGCCTCCACAGTGGGGAATCGGGCCATCCAGTTTTGAAAATACGGGACCACTGCAGCGACCTGGGTTTGCTGCAACATGATTTCGGATACCCAAACGGCGTAGGGAGACCGCCGGGCTGTAAGATCACTCCATTTTTTTTTCTGGCCTGCGGTATCGATGGGTTCCCGCCAAGGCAATGAGCGCGCCGCCTTTTTGAACCACTTCCGCAGGGGCAGGCGGCACTGTGCAAAAATCTGCACCGCGGTAGAGTAGAATGCGGTGGATATGGGCGAAGGAGAAGTCGATCGTTTTTGCATGTCCCTCGGGATGTGCTATTATTTGCGCCCGTAAGGTAGCATCACCCTCGGTCACCCTCCCTGCATGCCGCGTTTCCTCCCCGCCATCCGCTCCCGCACCCTCGCCGTCCTCGGCGCCTTCGGTCCTTTTTGCGCGTTCCTCATTGCTGGTGCGGTTGCTGGTACGATTGCCGGTGCGGTTTCCGATGCGCGTGCGGACGGCGTTCGTCCCCAGCGCTTCGGCCCCTTTCTACAACAGAGCGTGGCTTTGCAGGGAAACCCCGCCGGATACTCCCGCATTTTTCCGTTCGCGGCCTATAATCTGCAGGCGGGGTGGATGGAACCGATCGCGATGTTGCCCTGGCCCCTGTTCCGGGGAAGCTATCTCGAGACCCAGGGAAATGCCACCGTCTCCCCCTACCAAACCGACTTCGGAATCGCGTTCAACCTGAAGCCCATCCGATTCTTTGAATTCGGTCTCGCCTACAACCGTTTGTTTTTTCCGAATACGCTTGCGGGTTTTAATTTTCCTGACACCTCGAATCCCGCGATTCTTCCAGACAAATCTCGCTGGCGTCCCACGGAGATCTTCGGAGTCGATCACTTGAATGCGGCCGGCTCAGACATCTTCACCTATCAAGCCAACCTCACCGTGAATGCCGGGCCCGCGCAGCTGCATGCGGGAGGATCTTACAGTATGTGGGATGTCGACACCCGCAGCAACGACCTCGTTTTGGAATACCACAGCGGGCTCTTGATCAAGCGTCAGGACCGTATCGGGTCGGTGTATGCGCAGAGCCTGTTCCACCCCGAAGCAGAACTCGACTTTCTCGGATTTACCGCGGAAGGTTTCGGAGTCCGCAATCAACTGTGGTGGACTGTGCAAACGGAATTGTCGCAAAACCTGCTCTCCGCAGGCTTCACGGGCCTGCGCCGTGGTAAAAACGGCGGGCGCCTGTATCGCGGCCTAGACGGTTGGGCTGGTTATTGGACTTGGCATCCGCAGCTCACGAATCAAAGTCCGTGGCAGAAGCTGAATCTGAGTCTGATCTGGACTTGGAACATCCAGATCCTGAACCTTACCGAGCAATAAAGCACACCGGGGTTCCAACGGACCTTAAAGTTGTCCGTTGATCCGTTAATACGTTAATCAGATAGTCAGGTCATTACCGGTTCAACGTTCGACGGATTCGGGGACGTCGCGCGGGAGCCATTCCGGCTCTGCGAACGTGCGCAATGACGCGCGTGGGGCCGCGCCCGGTATGTCCATTTTGTCGCGAGCGGGATCGTCTTGCAAACGCGTGAGCGATAGCCGAACGGACGACAACCCTTCTTCGCCTGCAAACAGGATTTCGGTGGGGAACAAACCGCCTGCCTCCAAACTGTAATGCAGAATCTCCATACGCTTGGAGGGGCGGCCTCCAGCTCCCTCGAACACAAGGCGACGCAACACCACGGGATCGCGTGCGAAAGCCGCCTGCAGCGAACCGTAGAGCACCGCGAGCCCGGCGCCTGGAACGAAGGTCAGTCTGTCGAGCACGTCCTTCATTTTTGCGCGATCGCCGGAATCCGCGACGTTGGTGATTGCCTCTGTCCGGTGCACCGACCGGTTTCCTTCGAGATGTCCAAAGGGCAAACGCGCGAGATCTTCAAAACTGATGTCGGGAGCGAAGGCGGGTTTTTTCAACGAATGCGGCGGAATGCGGCGCGGTCTGCCTTGCAGGCCTTCGCGTTGCCATTGCTCTCGACCGCCGAGGCGGCTCCACCATTCGAAGGATGCGTTCGATCCGCGCAAGGTCAGGCGTTTTTCACCGGACCCTGGATGTATCTCCAATATCCCGCGCAAGGTATCGATCCCGTCAAGGTAGGAGGCGCGCACGCACACCACCGCTGCGGAAAAATCTCCGGAGAACTGGTTCTGGCGCGCGCGCGCAAGCAGCAGCGCGGCACTGGGATCCTCCATTTGCAACATCGCTGAGAGAGCTGCCGGAGCGGATTGGGCGATGCAATGCATCACGAGAATCAAAAGCAGGGGGACGGTGGAGTTCAGGAATCGCACAACGAGAGAATACTTGCCCGAAGCGAATTTTACCAGCGTTAGGAATAGAAAGGGAGTGTAAAGAATACCGGTGGCGGAAGAGGTGAGATTTGAACTCACGGTACAGTTGCCCGTACTTCAGTTTTCGAGACTGATGCCTTAAACCGCTCGGCCACCCTTCCAAAAACCACCGGACAGGGAAGTTTAGAAAACTCCCGCCATCCGCGGAAGGCAACCGGACACGGGACTGATAAAAATCCGCTCTCGATCCCCCTACGCGTTCAATCCCTGAGGTTTTGCTGGGTAAATTCCGCATCTTGCCCATACAGCGCGTAAATGCTATGTCCCCGCACGAACGGTACCCGCAATTCCGGCCAACATGATCAATTCCGAAACCGGTAAAGCCGGCGAACCTCCCTCGAAGTCGGAGGATACGGACGCATTTGATGCGCGCGTGGGCGCGGGTACGTCCGAGTTTTATCCGGAAGTGCATTCGGGCCTCGTCATCGAATCGTGCCGCACCTCGAATTTGGGCGCCGAAATCGTTCCAGGCGGCGTGCGCTTTGCGGTTTATTCCGAGAACGCGAGCCGCATTCACGTGGCCCTGTTTCCTCCCGGCGCCACGGAGCCTTCCGATGTGCTGCCCCTGCCCGACTGTCGCGGACACGTGTTCATGGGATTCGTTGCGGGCATCGGTCCCGGATGGCAGTACGGATTTCACGCCGAAGGGCCCTTCGATCCACGTCACGGAAACCGTTTCAATCCCCGCAAGTTCCTGATCGACCCGTACGCGCGCGCGCTCTCGGGCAAGTTCCGGAACGTGGAGGGGGTTTTGTGCGGACACGTTCCCGGTGCCGGCTTGGAATCGGATCTGGCCCGCGATCATCGCCCCAGCCGGAATTTCATGCCCCGCGGCCTGATTACCGAAAATGATTTCGACTGGCAGGGCGTGGAGGCACCGCGTATCGCCCGGGAAGAGTTGGTGATTTACGAGATGCATGTGCGCGGGTTCACGCGCGATGCCTCATCGGGCGTGGAACATCCCGGAACCTTTTTAGGTGTGATCGAAAAAATCTCGCACCTCAAGGACCTCGGCATCAATGCGGTCGAGTTGCTCCCCGTGCACGCGAAGTGCTCCGAGGATTTGTTGCTCGAACGGGGACTTTCCAATTACTGGGGTTATAACAGCGCCAGCTTTTTCGCGCTCGAACCTTCGCTGGGCACCGGTCGCGCCCCCGGTTGCGAAATCACCGAGTTCAAAACCATGGTGCGCGAGTTGCACCGCGCGGGCATTCTGGTACTGCTCGATGTGGTATACAACCACACCGCCGAAGGCAGCGAACGCGGACCGACGCTTTCGCTACGCGGACTCGACAACCGCTCGTACTACTCACTCACCGGCCCCGAAGACGCTCCCGCGCGTTATTACCACAACTACACCGGGTGCGGCAATTCGCTCGACTTCGGCAGCCGTCCGGTTGTTCGTCTCGTGATGGATTCGCTGCGCCACTTCGCCGGCGAAATGCGCGTGGACGGATTCCGCTTCGATCTCGCCACGGTGCATGGCCGGCGCGGCGATCAGGGCTTCGACGCCGAGGCTCCCTTCTTTACCGCGGCGGCGCAGGATCCCATTCTCGCGGGGAGCCTGCTGATCGCAGAGCCGTGGGACATTGCCGCGCACGCCACCGGCCGGTTTGCGCGCGGGTGGATGGAATGGAACGACGATTTCCGCGATACCGTGCGCCGCTGGGTGCGCGGCGATTCGGGCGTATTGCCGGCGCTGCGCGACAAACTGGAAGGTTCGCCCGGTCAATTCGAATCGGCGCGGCGCGAACCGTGGGCGAGCGTGAACTTTGTCACGGCGCATGACGGATTCACCCTGCGTGATCTGGTGACTTACGGCTACAAGCACAATCTCGCCAACGGCGAAGACAACCGCGACGGCAGCGACGACAACAAGGGCTGGAACTGTGGACACGAAGGGCTACTCGTCGGGGAGGGACAAGAAGGCGTGGAGAGGCTGCGTGCGCGCCAGGCCCGCAACCTTTTGCTCCTCACCCTGCTGGCGCGCGGCACGCCCATGCTGCTCGGGGGCGATGAATTTCTGCGCACCCAAGGCGGCAACAACAACGCCTATTGCCAGGACAACCCGGTTTCTTGGATCGACTGGACCCTGGCCCGCAGCGAGGCCGGCTTTCTCCGTTTCACCCGCGAGGCGATCGCTTGGCGCGTGCGCATCGGTCCGCCGAACAACTGGGGCTCCCCGGCGAGCCGCGTCTGGGACCGTAGCTGGCAGGGGTTCACTCCGGCCGGAAAGCCTTGGCCGCTTGATCAGGCCCCTCTCGACCGCCATGCGGCGTTCATGCTGCATGCCGCTCCGTCGCACGGCACCTGGTCCCCGTCGGTCAACCCGGCCAAAGAACCTCTGTGGTACCTGCTGCTGAACGGAGAGGACAACAGCTTGCTGTTCCACCTTCCCGCCGTGCCGGTCGGTTGGGAATGGCAATGCGTGGCGGACACGTCGCTGCCTTCTCCCGAAGACATCGCCGCAGACGGCGCCGGCAGCCCCCTGCCCCAGACAGACCGCTGCGAGGCGGATGCCCGTTCCATGGTCCTGTTGCGTGCGGCACAGACCGGCTCCCGGACCCTCTAAGGAGACCTCCGGCTCGCTTCGCTTCAGCTATCTTTTGCCCCCACTTCCGGGCGGAGCGACCTCCCCCGAAAGCCGGCGTTCAACAACGGCTGACAATGCCCGAGGAGACCTTCGCACATGAGTCCTGCGCCCCGCCCTTCCCTCTTCGCACGACTGAAAGTCTGGACCCTGGGTCATTCGCTCGACCCGACCTCTCCGCAGACCTTCCACAACCTCTCGCTGATCGCGTTTTTCGCTTGGGTCGGTCTGGGGGCCGATGGGCTCTCCTCTTCAAGCTACGGCCCCGAAGAGGCTTTTCGCATTCTCATCCAACACCCCCATTTGGGTTTGCTGGTCGCCCTCGGGTCCGCCCTGACTGTGTTGGTGATCTCCGCAAGCTACACCCACCTGATCGAACTCTTCCCTGCCGGTGGCGGCGGTTACCTCGTCGCCAGTAAACTGCTCGGCCCCAAGTGGGGCATGGTTTCGGGTTGCGCCCTCCTCATCGACTACGTACTGACCATCACGATTTCGGTGGCCAGCGGCGCTGCGGCGATCTTCAGTTTTTTACCCGCCGAATGGCTGCCCTATAAAATCCCCTTCGCAATGGCCGCGCTCTGCGGTCTGATCATCCTGAACCTGCGCGGCGTCAAAGAGTCCGTGGTACCGTTGGTGCCCGTCTTTCTCGTCTTCGTCGCCACCCACGTTTTCGCCATCCTTTACGGCATGGCAGGACACCTTTGGGAATTCCCTACCCTGATGCGTGAGACCGCCGTTGAAACTTCGCGCACATATGATCAACTCGGCCTCATGGGAGTCCTTCTGTTGCTCCTTCGCTCCTATAGCATGGGTGCGGGTACCTACACGGGCATCGAAGCCGTGAGCAACGGCATGCCCATTCTGCGCGAACCTCGCGTGCAGACCGGCAAGCGCACCATGTTGTACATGGCCTCCTCGTTGGCATTCATGGTGCTTGGCCTGATGGTGTGCTACGTGTTCTTCGACGTGCATCCTCAGGACGGCAAAACTCTGAACGCCGTGTTCTTCGAGACCCTGACCTCGGGCTGGAGCCCCGGTGTTTCCAAGACCTTCGTATGGATAACGCTCTTTACCGAAGCCGCCATCCTCTTCGTCGCCGCCCAGGCGGGCTTTCTGGGAGGGCCGCGCGTGCTCGCCAACATGGCGCTCGACCAATGGTTCCCCACCCGGTTCACCCTGCTCAGCGACCGCCTCGTCAGCCAGAACGGCGTGTTACTGATGGGTGTATTGGCCGGTGTCGTACTGCTGCTCACGGGAGCCTCGGTCCATTACCTCGTGATCTTGTATTCGATCACGGTGTTCATCACCTTCGTGCTCTCCCAAGCCGGCCTCGTGCGCCATTGGTGGTCGGCGCGCACGCCCCATTGGAAGCGCCGTTTCCTCACCAGCCTCACCGCGCTCGCGCTATGCTCCTTCATTCTCGTGGTCGTCACGATCATGAAATTCTTCGAGGGCGGCTGGATCACCTTGCTGGCCTTGCTGATCCTCGTCGGGCTTTCCCTCATGGCCAAGCGCCATTACGAAAGTGTAGCCCGCACGCTCAAGAAAATGGACAGCCTCGTACAGGCTGCGCAATCTTCGCAGGGCGCGATTTCGGGCATCGGTGGCGCCCCGGTTGAAGAATGCAAGTACGATCCCAAGGCGAAGACTGCGGTGGTGTTGGTTTCAGGCTTCGACGGCCTCGGTCTGCATACGCTGTTCAGTATCATCCGGCTGTTCGGTGGTGTGTACCGCAACTTTGTGTTCTTGGAAGTCGCGCTCATCGACGCCGGAACCTTCAAAGGTGAAGAGGAAGTAGAACACCTTAAAAAACACGTGGGCGCCGAACTCGCGAAATACACCGAGTTCACAAAACGCCACGGCTACTACGCCGAAGGTATGACCATCCTGAGCCACGATCCCGTGGAGGGCAGCGCGCGTCTCGCCCCCGAAATCATGGAACGCTTTCCGCAATCGGTTTTCTTCATGGGACAGCTGGTGTTTCCCGAAGAGTCGTGGGTCTCACGACTCTTCCACAACAACACCGTGTTCGCCGTGCAACGGCGCCTCTATCACCTCGGCATTCCGTTCCTGATTCTGCCGATTCGGGTGAAGCTGCGGGACTAAGGCTTTTCGCCGCGTCCCGGAGTCATGAACACGAAACCGGTCACCGCAATGACCGCAGCGAGGCCGACCATTTCGATGGCAAGGTTCTGAAACTCTCCGAAGCGGAGTTTATCGAAAGCCCAACGGCCGCCGATCAACATCGGCACGAGAAACAACATGCTTCCCATGAGCGCGCGGCTTCGCTCCGCCTCTTGGAGCTTGCGGGCACGAAAGCGGAGCCAGAGAAATCCCGCCAATAACAAGACGCCTACGTAGATTCGATCGGTTTGCATGACCGAAAATTTACCATGACCGCTCGTCCGACAGGGTGAAAACATTTAATTTGCCGCCATGAGAAAAATCCTGACCGCCTGCCTTTTCGTTTTCGCCTCCGCCCACGTCACCCCGGCCGAGACCGCCACCTCCCCCACCTCCGCCGCATCCACCGGATCGACCGGATCTGCATTTAATCCGGAAGACGGATTTGGCATCGGCTTCGTACTCGGCTCCCCCTCCGGCCTCTCGCTTTCCCTTCCTCTAGGCCCCACGAACGCCTTCAATGCCGCTCTCGGGTACGAATTGGGCAAGCGGGCGAATCTCCACGTTCAGGGTGATTATGTCTGGATCCGTGGAAATGTATTGCCGGTCGAGAGCGGAAAAATTTCGGTTTATTACGGGCCCGGAGCCTTTGCGGTTCTGGCGAAGGACGGGACTGCAGCGGGAATTCGCGCGGTGGCGGGAATCGACTACCGATTTCAGGATGTTCCGATCCAAACCTTTCTGGAGGTCGGCCCCGGAATCAACATTCTCCCCAATACCGAGGGTTTTTTGGGTGCGGGACTGGGCCTGCGGTACTATTTCTAGCCCTGTTGACAATCTGTTAATTTTTTACGGATAACATTTGAAATCAACGGTTTACTTGGGTTTTTAGTGGTTTTTGGGCACTCCGGATTTTAACGAACTGTTGATGTCTGCCGTTGTTACGGGTATATTCTCGACAACCAACGGACGGTTTTTCCCATGAAATGTCCCTATTGTCAATGTGATGAAGATAAGGTGGTGGACTCCCGAGCCAGCCGCAGCGGCAAGGCCGTGCGCCGTCGCCGCGAGTGCCTGGAGTGCAGCAAGCGCTATACCACCTACGAATATGTGGAAACCACACCCTTCACTGTGGTCAAACATGACGGCCGTCGCGAACCCTATGATCGCCAGAAGGTGCTCGCCGGTTTGAAGATGGCCTGCATCAAACGTCCTGTATCCATCGAACGCATCGAACAAATGGCCGATGAGATCGAGAACCAGTTACAGGCCACTGTTGATGGAGAGATCGACTCCAAGGCGGTCGGGGAACTCGCGATGCGGCAATTGCATCAGGTCGATGAAGTCGCCTACGTTCGGTTCGCTTCGGTGTACCGCCAGTTTACCGAAGTCAAGGAATTCATCTCCGCCATTACAGTTCTGCAGCAGAATTACGTTTGAGAAATGAGTAGGTAGTAGGTTATCACCTACTCATTTTCAATAAAAAAGCCTCTGCTCTTAATGAGACGGAGGCTTTTTTATGGACACATTAATCGTTTAGAGTTCTGTACTGTGAACTGTAGACTGCGCACTGAATACCTTTACAGACGGCCTTTCATGGCACCGCGCAGCAGAGAGGAAATCTGTTTCTTCGAAAGTTCCGCCGCATTTTTTTTCGGCTTGGGCGCGCAATCAACGCACAAGGGAACGTATTCGTTCGAAACCGAGACCGCGCCTTCGGTGCGACCGGTTTCGGTGATGTGATACTTCAGGGTGAGCTTTTCGAGCTTGCACCGGTAGCACACCGCCAACACGGGAACGCGTTCACCGCTGACCGTCTTGTCCTTGACCTTGTCCTTGCGGGAGATCTCGTACGCACGGCTGAGGGATTGGTTCTTGCGCAAAAACCGGTCGTGTAGACTTTGATCATCCGCCATGTTCGCGCCTCCTGCCCCGATTCCACGTGGAACCAGAACTCAAAACTACTTCCTCCTGCCCCGCTGGAAAAGGGCGAATCGAAGGCGTCCGCTTGCAAATGCGATAAAAACCAGCGAAAATGCCCGGAAATCGGCTAAAAACTCAAGCCGGGAAGAGCGACTCGAGTTCGAGTAGCGCGAACGCTTTGTGCGCGAGAAACACGCGGCCCATGGAAGTCGGACGCATGGGGTGGGAATGCAAGGAACGTTTTTCCCCGGCACCGCGACGATGCGCTTCCAGAAAGAGGTTCACCGGATCATCGAGATCGACGATCCCCACCCGATCCGAACCCAGCGCTGCGATGCCTGCGTTGAACTCGGCCGCAGCGGCACGCGCCTCCTGCGGAAAAAACGCCGTGCAGAGATTGGCCACGGCGATACGCGCCGGCGTTTTGATGTAAAGTACCTGCAGGAGTGCCCGCAGAGTTTCGAGAGCGGTGCCGACTTCAACACCGCGTAAAAGATCCCCACCGCCGACACCGATGTACACAAAATCGGGGGCCTTGCCGATTACAGCGGGAGCCCCGCGCAAGGCGGCCTCGAGCGACAACTGTTCCTCACCGGGATGAAACGATTTGAAGGTCGCATCGGGACGCTGCAACACCAGCAGTTCCACGATTTGTTCGCCATATCCTTCGGGAGGACACAACAAACCGTCGCCGTAAAAAACCAGGTTTTTCAGATCGCCTCCGTGATAGGTCTTCCCCATCCGTTGCTATTCCCGATGCGAATCGGTTCGAAAAGATTTGACAGGATACGATAGGATACCGGAAGGTGGTGGGCCCACTCCGGCTTGAACGGAGGACCGGGCGATTATGAGTCGCCTGCTCTAACCAACTGAGCTATGGGCCCTTTCGCGGAAAGGTAAGAACAGTAGGTAGACGGTAGCTTCCGCATGAACCGAAAAAAATTGAACGGCAAGCGTGCGCGTGGGACTTCGCGTTCTGTACAGACGCCTCGCGCCACGGTATCCCGGTCGGGAAATGTGGAGTAACGACTGTGCTCTCTACCTCCTAACGTCTACCTCCTACCGTCTATCTTTGTTCCATGCCGCTCTTCGACCTGTATTGGCGCTTCCTCGGCCTTCCGCTTTCGCGGGCGAAGGGCTTAATCACCGATGCGATTCCCATCTCATTGGTGGAACTGGCGTTGTGGGTCGGGACGGCGGCGACACTTTTGTTCGCCCTCTCCTGGATACCGCGCATGCGCCCGATGCTGATGCGTCATCGTCGCATCACACTGTGCGCCGGCCCGTTTTTTCTCGTCGCACTGGGTCTCGGACAAGGTGCCTTTCCCGGTAGCCTCGCGCCCAGCGCGTGGCGCACCCCGCTGACCCAACGCCTTGGTTCCGACAGTCTCGCCGAACCGACCTTTCGCGACTGGGTAAGCGCGCGCGAAGCGTCCCTACATGCCGCATTGCAATCACCCGGCGGGGCGGCGCACTGGAATGCATTTCAGGCGCTCACCGAACAACAGGCGCTGCGAACGTGCGACACCAGCCTCGACGCGGTTCTGGCGGACCTGCGCTTGCCCGCGGGGCGCGCCGTGCGCGCCTACAAGAACATGGGGCCGTGGACGGCCACGCTCGGTTTGGCCTACGGCGGTCCGGCGTTTCATGATCCCTTCTTCGGTGAGATCGCCATCGTACGCGACCGCGACATGCCCGCACCGCATTTTTGGCGGCTGATTGCGGCTTGCCACGAGGCCGCGCATGCGAAAGGTTTCACCCGCGAAATGGACGCGGAAATTCTCACCCAGCTAGCCCTGCTGCGCCTGGCGGACCCCCGGTTCGCGACCTTGGCAGACATCCACTTCCTGATTAAAACCGGGACAAAAATCACATGGCCCGACAGCTTGGTCGCGGAGTCGAAACGCGTGCGCGCGCTGCGTGAAAAGACCGAAGCCGGGCAGCCGGTGGTGCGCCGCCTGCGTACCTTGGCGCGGCAGCTCGGCTTGCAAAACAGTGGTAAGAAATACGGCGCGCGTACGGCGAACGACAAATGGAACCCGCACCATCCCTTTTTCGCCACGGTCCATCGTGCGGAAGTTCTGACCGAACCCAAGGATGCGGGAGAGAAAAAACAGAAGAAATCGGAGACCGCGCATGGGCGCCAATAAGGCCCGCAACGGCCGCAAGCCGCGCGGCCTAGGGCTGACGCCCGCGCGCCCGCAGGAATTTCCCGTCGACGAAGAGGTCGATCTGCATGGCATGGCGGTGGACGAGGCCCTGACCGCTGCGGACGGCTTGCTCAAGCGACACCGTGCCGGTGCCATGGTGCGCATCATCCACGGGCACAGCAACAAGGGCAACGATTCGATCCGCACGAATCTGCACCGCGCACTGGGCAGCGTTTGGAAAAACCGCATCAAACGGTTTCGCACCGACTTCATGAACCCCGGAGCCACGCTGATCGAAATCGCCTAATGACGGGCGGAATGGCTATAATTTGCGCCTGATTTAGAGCTAGGATCGCCGTTTTTCCCGTTTTTTAGCGAATGGAACCTTGATGGCTTTCAAAAAGAAGATTCTCTGCATCGGCGCAGGCTACGTGGGCGGCCCCACCATGGCCATGATCGCCCGCAAGTGCCCCGATTACAAGGTCACGGTCGTCGACATCAACAAGGCGCGTATCGATGCCTGGAACGGCGCCGACATTCCGATTTACGAGCCCGGTCTCGAAGAACTCGTGTTCGCCACGCGCGGCAAGAACCTGTTCTTTTCGACGGACGTGGATGCGGGCATCCGCGAAGCCGACATCATCTTCGTGTCGGTGAACACGCCGACCAAAACTTTCGGCGAAGGCGCGGGCAAGGCCGCCGACCTGCAATATTGGGAAAAGACCGCGCGTCAGATCCTGGCCAATTCGGACGCGGGCAAAATCATCGTGGAAAAATCCACACTGCCCGTGCGTACCGCCGAGGCGATGGAACGCATCCTGAACGCCAATGAAAAAGGGTTGCGTTTCGAGGTGTTATCGAACCCCGAATTTCTGGCCGAAGGCACGGCTGTGGCCGATCTCGAAAACCCGGACCGCGTTCTGATCGGTTCCCGCGAAACGCCCGAGGGTCTCGCGGCACGTAAAGACGTGGTCCACATCTACGCGCACTGGGTCAAACCCGAAAAGATCATCGAATCGAACGTGTGGAGCGCGGAACTTTCGAAACTGGTGGCGAACGCGTTTCTCGCCCAGCGCGTGTCCTCGATCAACAGCATCTCAGCGCTGTGCGAAAAGACCGAAGCCGACGTGGGCGAAGTAGCCTATGCGATCGGCACCGACAGCCGCATCGGCTCCAAGTTCTTGAAGGCCAGCGTGGGTTTTGGCGGATCGTGCTTTCAAAAGGACATTCTGAACCTCGTGTACATCTGCCAGACCTACGGGCTCACCGAGGTGGCGGACTACTGGGAGTCGGTGGTACGCATCAACCAGTGGCAGCAGACCCGTTTCGTGAAAACGATTTTGTCGAGCCTGTTCAATACCGTGGCTGGCAAGCGCATCGCCTTGCTGGGCTTCGCCTTCAAGGCCGATACCGGCGATACGCGCGAATCCCCCGCCATCGCGGTGGCGCGCGGCCTGCTCGAAGAGCGTGCGCAGGTGGTGATCTCCGATCCGAAGGCACTCGCGAACGCGAAGATCGACCTCAAGGATGTGGCGGACCAGATCATTTTCGAACCCGACCCGTACAAGGCCGCCGAAGGCGCGCATGCGGTGGCGATTTTGACCGAGTGGAAGCACTACAAGGAGCTCGACTACGCCCGCGTGCTCAAGTCCATGAAGGACCCCGCCTTTTTGTTCGACGGCCGCAACATCCTCGACCACAAGAAGTTGTTCGACCTGGGATTCAACGTGCTCGCGATCGGCAAAACGCCCCTCCGACATTTTTAAAGGGCATTTTAACCGGCGTTTTTAGTTCAGGTCGGAGCCCGATCCAGCGCGCGGAGCAGGTAGTCCACGGCCGCGCGTCCGTCTTCGCCCAAATCGCGACTGAAGGCGTTCACGTACAGGTCGATATGCGAACGCATTACGGCCGGAGTCATGTCTTGTGCATACTGCGCGCAGAGTTTGAGCGCTTCCGCTTCATGCGTCCACGCCCAATCGAGACTCGCACGAATCGCTCCTTCAAGCTCGGTAAGCGAAGGGATTTGATCGGTATCCCTGCGGATCAACGCTCCCAGCGGGATCGGATTCCCGGTGGCCGCCTCCCACTCGGCTCCCAAATCCCGAACGAGGCGTAATCCGTCCGCCGCATAGGTGAAGCGCATCTCGTGGATGACGACTCCTTGGGCTGCGGGGTTCGACTTCAACGCCTCATACAACGCGTCAAACGGCAGGAAACGCTTCTTAAGCGGCTTGTTTCCCTGACGCGCATTCCAGTAGTCGAGTAAAAAATTTGCGGTGGTGCGAGCTCCCGGAACGAGTACCTCGGCCTCGGGGTTCCAGTCTTCGCCTCCGGTAAGCAGCAGCGGACCGCATCCGCGCCCGAGCGCACCGCCGCACGATAGAGGTGTGTAGCCCGTGCAGGCGGGAACGTTCGCGTAGCTTACCTTCACTAGGTCGAGGTCGCCCGCGCGTGCAAGGCCGTTCAACGTTTCCACATCCTCGAAGACGAAGGTGGCTGCGGGCGCGGGCGTGCGACCGAGCAACCATCCCGAGAAAATGAACACGTCGTTGGGACAGGGCGAAATGCCGATTTTCATGGGGTTCCGATCCCGTCGCGGATCCCGTCGCCGATCCCGTCGCCGATGCGATGGCGGTTTTCCGCCCAAAACTTCGAAAGCGACTCGAAAGCACAGCGGATGTTTTCGGGCCGCAGGTCGCGGCGCGCGGCCCGATTGCTGATGGAGCGCACTTCGATCACCGGAATTTCCCGCGCGCCGCAAAGCAGGGCCACCGCCGCGCCTTCCATGGTTTCGAAATCGGCATCGAAGAGACGACGACGCAGCGCGCCCGTCTCAAGCGTGCCCGTGCAGGTGTTCACGGTCGCACCGCGGCCTTGCTTCAACTCTGCGGCCGAACCGGCCCACGCGGGAACCAGCAGCTTCAGGGGCGCGCGCAAAGAGACGTCCGAGAAGAGAAAGGCAGCGAGCGGGCGAAACCGCTCCGCATCGGGGATTTCCATTCCGAGATCGGCGAAAACTTCGGAGATTCCGATCACGACATCGCCGATGGCGAGTTCTTCCGAACGCGACAGAAAATTCAGAGAGGGCGACGGGGCCGCAGGCGTCGCAGGGGAGCCAGGGGTTGCAGGGGTTGAAGGATAAGCACCCGCGATCCCGATGTTGAGAACGCACGCGGGTCGTACCGTTTCGAGCAATGAGGATAGGTACATCAGGGTGTGGGGAATGCCGACACCGGTCACGGCGAACGTCGTCTCCGGTGACTTCCACAGGCGCCCGGGTTCGATTTCGCGCGCGCCATCCAGACCGAAGCAGGCGAGCTCATCGCGCGTGGCCGCGCATACCAGCATCGGGTTTGAAACGCCGTTCATGCCGGCATCCATTGGAACTGCATCTCAAGACGCGCGGCCACCTGCGGATCCCACACGGCGGGAAGCACCTCGAGACAACTCGCCGCTGCAGCCGCCAAGGCTCCGGCGATCGCAGTGCGCGGCGACAAACCACCCAGTAGACCGTCGGCGAGCAGGGCCGTGACGGTGTCGCCCGCACCGATGGGGTTCACGATGGTATCGAGCGGCGGCACCACGCAGCGCAGGTCGCGCCACCTACCGTCTTCTTCAAAACGAACGGTCGCGGGCTCGCCTCCGTCCGTGACGAGCAACGCAGGCCGCGCATCGGAGGCCGCAATTCGCGGAGCCAGCATCCGGAATTCTTCGGCGTTCACCTTCAGCCAGGTCACACGGGACAGTGCCTTTGCGGAGAGACTCGCCACCGAATCCCAGATCAACAGCGGAGCCGCGACCCGGTCCGCCAGCACCTCGCACCAATTCTCCGGCATGCCTTCTGGCATCGTGCCGCAAACGAGCAGCGCATCGAAGGGCTCGTCAGGAATCTGGGCGAGCAAATTTTCGGAAAGTTTCGGGTCGGTAACCTTGAACGGGGCGATCACTTCGGTGGTGTCCGGTGCATGTAGCAAGGTCGCGCAGACGCGCGTCTCTCCGTCGGTGAAAACGTGCAGGCTGCGGATCCCTCTCTCGACGCAGGCGGCCTGCACCCGGCTTCCCCGGTCTCCGGCGAGCACCTGGATGAGCGACACCTCGTGCCCTCGATCCGCAAGGATTTTGGCGACGTTCATGCCCTTGCCGCTGGCGAGGGAAACAAAGCCTGTGGAGCGGTTCACGGCCCCTGTCCGGAGTGACGGGAGGGTGAAAAGTTGCTGCCACGCCGGGTTCAGACCCGCAACCAGAATTTTCGCCATGGTGGAAAACTAGGCAAATGCGCGATGCCGGGGCCACCCTCGATGCGAATGTTCTTTACGAAGGGGACGCACGGATGGGTGGATGTTCTAATCTTTCCTCCATGGCTGAAGCGAAACCCCTACCCGACCTGACCTTGGGCACGCGGTTTCCCGCGCGCCTGCTGAATTTTTTCCCGGCAGCATGGAGGTGCAATCACCTGATCAAAAGCTGCGGCGGAGCCCGTGAGACCGAAAGCTTCGGATACGCCGAATACTTCCGCGACGCACGCCGCATCCTCTTCGCTTGGTCCTCGGACCCGATCGAAATTCTGGAGGGATTCCCGGCGGCACGTGCCCTCGTGGATGCCCTGCCTCACGAAACCGAATGTATCCACCTGTGCGAAAGCGCCTCTTCGACCTTGGTGCAGGGATTGTTCCCTCATGCTGTGCTGGAATGGAACCGCACGACCCTGGCATGGCACGATGCCTCCGTTCAAACCCTGGCGCGTGACCTGCGCGCATGCGCCCCGGATATCGTGCTGATTCTCTCGCATGCGCCCTACCCCGTCGTGTTGCAGGCGGCCCTGAGGACGACAGATGCCAAGGTGCGCATCGGTTGGGAAGGTGCCGTGAGCGCCCCCTTCGTGAACACGCGCCTGCAGTCGGATCCCGCCACGCCGCGGGCGGCGCGGTTTTTTCAGAGCCTCGATTTGTGGCGTTACGCCGGACTCACCCCGCGCGGACAATGGACGCGCTTGCAACCCGATACCGGCCGTCACACCGAAGCCCTGCGGGAATGGGATGCCAAAAGGGCAGTGCCCGAGACCACCTGGCTGTTCGTGCAGGACGCCGCCAATGTGGATGCGCTCGACGCCGATCTGTACGCGATGCTCCACGAAAAAATCCGCATGCGGGAAGAAGGCCGCTTCACCTTGGGTGCGGTTCTGTGGAACCCCGGCATGAAGCCGATCTCGCGTCAGGGAGAATGGCTCGACGCGCCGGTGTTCAACGAGTCGGACTTCTCCGCGCTATTAGCCGCAGTGGACGGAGCGCGCGGCGTCGTGGGCTTTCACAGCTTCGCGTTGCACTTCGCCTCGCTTGCCGAGGTCCGCACGCTCGCATTGCTCGACCCTTCCGAATCGGCGCACGATGCCACCGGCCTCAATCCGCTGTACGAAGTGGAGTGGATCTGAAGAAGAAATCAGAAATATGAAAGCAGAAATCAGAAAAGGAGACCTTTCTCCTTTTCTTTCCTATTCCTGATTTCCTATTTCCGATTTCTACAAATATTTCTGCCGGGCCTTCGCCTCTCCCACCTTTTTGACCAGTTCCTTGAGGCGTGGGGTGAGCGATTTGTGGACCACCATGGTCACACCTTCGTGCTGCACCACCAACAGATCCTTCACGCCGAAGGTCGCCACCATGCCGGAGTCCGAAAAACACGTGGTGCCGTTGGATTCGAGCTGCACCGTCTCTCCGATCGCGCGATTACCTGCGGCGTCGGCGGCATGGCGGCGATCGAGCGCGCTCCACGCGCCGATGTCATCCCAGTCGAACGCCGGGATCACCATGCGGATGCGGTCTGCCTTTTCGAGAATCCCGTAGTCGATCGAGATGTCTGGAATCGTGGCATAAATCTTTTTGAGCTTCGCCGCGAAGGTCGGCTTTTTGGGGTCGAGGTCGCCCGCTTTTTCAAAGGCTGCGGCGGTGACGGGCAAATGCTTGCGGAACTGTTCCCACAAGTAATCCACGCGCCAGGCGAACATGCCGCTGTTCCAATAGAACCGTCCCGAATCGAGAAACGCCTGCGCCTTTTCGGCCGAAGGTTTTTCGTGAAATCCGGCGACGTCGAAAACCTTGAGACCGCGCACGTCTTCCGATCCCGCCTTGGCTTCTACATATCCGTAGCCGGTTTCGGGACGCAGCGGCGGAATGCCGAAGGTCACCAGACATTCGCCCTGTTCGGCAGTTGCAGCGGCAGCCTTCATGGCGCGGGCGAATTCCTTCGCGGGCCCGATGGCGTGATCGGCGGTGAGCACCAGCATCACGCCCTTGGGATCTTTTTGCAGAATCAGGCGCGCGGCGAGCGCCACTGCTGCTGCGGTATTCCGACCTTGCGGCTCTGCGATCGTGAGCACGTTTTTCATACCGCGCGTTTTAAGTTTGACGGGCTTTTCGAGATTCGCACTTACGACCAAACGCGCGGGCGCTGTTTTGCCGAGCGCACGGATGTTGCGAAGCGTGTCTTCGAGCATGGATTGATCCGTGACGAGCGGAAGCAACTGCTTCGGATGTTTGGCGTTACTGTAAGGCCAAAAACGTTCGCCCTTGCCACCGGCCATCACCACGGGATGAATCATCGGAATTCCTTTTTGTATCGACGGGAAGTCGCGTTACCCATCGCGAGCGGAATACGCAGCGCGTGGAAACCGTGAAAATTACACGATTTGAGGTGATCTACAACGGTCGAAGCACGGTCTCCAGACTTTAGAAAAACGTCCTGCTGCATTTCGGGGATGATACTATTATGACAAAGAGGCCGAAATCCGGAAACGGGGCCCAAAACTGATATCGATTCCGTAACTGTAACCGCCCTCGGCCAATCGGTTTGGGGAGCGAAGGAGACCGCTCGAATGATTGCCCAGGTACGCGGGGGACACGTGGATTTCCACATGCATTCCACCCTGTCCGACGGGCAGCTTTCGGTGCGCGACCTCATCGACTATTGCGTGGAACAAGGCCTCTCCGCAATGTCGATCACCGACCACGACAATATCGACGCTTTCGAAGAGGGCCGCGAATATGCGGAGAACGCCGGGATCGAGTACCTCCCGGGCGTAGAGATCAGCTCCTCGTGGCAGGGACACGATGTCCACATTCTCGGTTACCTCTACGAGCCGACCCATTTACGCCTCAACCGCACCCTGGTTTCCTTGCGCGAGAAGCGGCGCGAGCGCGCCCAGCGCATCGTCGAGCGCCTTGCTGCGAAGGGAGTGGACCTCAGCTATGAAAAGCTTGCGGTGCGCTCTCACGGAGGAAGCATCGGACGCGCACATATCGCGGCGGCCATGGTTGAAGAGGAATACGTTCCCAACTTTCAAGAAGCCTTCACCCGCTACCTTGGAAACGGAAACGCTTTCATGGACGGACTCGAGAGCGCGAAGCTTTCCCCCGGGGAAGCCATCGCGCTGATCCGCGAGGCCGGCGGCGTTCCGGTACTGGCCCATCCCTTGCGCACCAACCAGGACGGTTTGATCGAAAGCATGGTGGAACAAGGTCTCCAAGGCATCGAGACCTATTGCCACAGCCATACCAACACTTACTTTCGGCGATACAAAGAGATCGCCAAACGCTACGGGCTGTTTTGCTCGGGCGGCGCCGACTTCCATGTGCGCCGCGAGGACCACCGCTTCGCCCCCGGGAGCCTGAAGGTGCCGCTCGAAGTTTTGGAAAAAATGCGCGAGGTCAAGGAAAAGGCCTGACCTTTCCGTTTTCCGCAAAGAATTCCTGATTTTTTGCCGTTTTTAAGGCTTTTCGCAGGCCAAATTGAAACTTCCCCTCCCGGGGGTTAAATTGCGGAGAGGCGATTGGACAGGTTCAATGGGGTATTTCCCCCAGAGCCCACCCATCGCTTGGATCAAAACCAGATGCGCAAGGTATCGGCACTTCAAGCCGCACTTCACGGCGTGTTCGCCCGGATTTTCCGCCTATCGGCGGAGAAGGACTACCTGCTGCACATCCAGTGGCAAAACAAACGCCGCTCGATCTCCCACCCCGTCTCCCCCCTTCTCGTCCGCACCCTGGCGGGAATCAGTTTCGTCCTCCTTCTCGGCATCGGCTGCGCTGGCTGGGTGGGCGGCGTTTGGGCCCTCAAAGAACTGCGCTACCGCGTTGCCGCAGGCCGTCACCAAATCCATTTGGCCGAGCTTCGCGACATACAATCGGATCTGCATGCCGTGGAATCGTCCCTCGACCGCGCCTACCGTCAGGAGCAGCGCATGCGCGCCTTGTACGGCATCAATTATCTCGGAAACTCCCCGGGAGCCTACGGCGTCGGAGGCCGCGCCTATCTCGACGCCAATGATTCGGCGCTCTCGCAGGGCTTGCAGGAGAGCCTGTTCCACACCCAGCTCAAAGGCCGCCAGCTCCGTGGCCGCATCGACCTGACGCTGCGGAACTTTTTGCAGATCAAGGAATTCGTGGACTACCGTCACAACCTGTGGGACCACACGCCTTCCGTGATACCCGCTTCGGGTAACTGGACCAGCGGGTTCGGATACCGCGTGCACCCCGTCTACGGCCGCAATGCGATGCACAACGGACTCGATATTTCGGGTAACCGCTTTACGCCGGTTTACGCCACCGCCAGTGGGGTGGTGTCGACGGCGGAACCCGAAAACGGCTACGGCAATCTCGTCGCCATCAATCACGGCAACGGTTACCAGACCAAGTACGGCCATCTCAGCCGCATTCTCGTGAACCGCGGCGAGCTCGTGAAACGATTCGAACTGATCGGATACATGGGCAGCACGGGCACCGCCACGGGCGTGCATGTGCATTACGAGGTCGTGCGCGACGGAACGCCGATCGACCCGGAGAAGTTTATTCTGCCTTCGGGTCTCGTGGTCGATTAACCATTAGCGACTGGCGACCAGACTCCGTTTCGGGCCGTCTCAGCGTACGCTGGAGGCGGCTTTTTTATTGCCCGAAAATGGTTGAAGGTTGCCCGAAAAGCAAGATTCGGGCAATAAAAGGCACTCTGGATGATCCGGAAGGCGGAAATAAAAAGGCGAGAAAAAGGCGAGAAAAAGGGAAATAAAAAACCCTCGGGTCGCCCCGAGGGTTTAAAAGTGGTGGGTACTGAAGGGGTTGAACCTTCGACCCGCTGATTAAGAG
>CANIEU010000014.1 GCA_947466585.1 Fibrobacterota bacterium | reverse complement strand
GTGACGGGTTCGATGACCCTTCCCGAAGGCGTGGAAATGGTGATGCCGGGAGACAACATCTCCTGCACCGTCGAGTTGATCGCAACCATCGCCATGGCCAAGGATCTCCGCTTCGCAATTCGCGAAGGTGGCAAGACCGTGGGCGCGGGTGTTGTGACTGAGATTTTGGCATAGGTTCGACATAGATCGTTGATAGGCCGGGCCTCGCGTCCGGTCTGTTCTGTGAAAGTCGGCAGGGATTAACCAGCTAACGAGCAAAGAGGTTTACGCCGTGGCAGGAGAGAGAATCAGAATTCGGTTGAAGTCGTTCGATCATCGCATGATCGACCGTTCGGCAGCCGATATCGTACGCACCGCCCGTAATACGGGCGCGAACATCGTTGGGCCCATTCCTTTGCCGACTAAGAAACGGATCTACACCGTTTTGCGCTCCCCGCACGTCGACAAGACTTCCCGCGAACAGTTCGAAATTCGCACGCACAAGCGTCTCATCGACATCCTCGAGTCGACGCCCCAAACCATCGACTCCCTGATGAAGCTGGATCTGCCGGCAGGTGTCGAAGTGGAAATTAAGGTGTAGCATGTTGGGCATTATCGGAAAAAAACTGGGCATGACCCAGATCTTCAACGCTGAAGGTCAGCCGATCGCAGTGACCGTCGTCGAGGCTTCGCCCGCGACCGTCATGGATCTCAAGACCCAGGAGCGCGACGGATATACGGCGATCAAGATCGCCCAAGCTCCGGCGAAAGAAAAGCACCTCACCCGCGCCGATGTGGGCCAGTTCAAGAAGTCGGGCATCGCCCCTTCTCGTCAGGTCATGGAGTTCCGTTTGGACGATCTGTCCGATTGGGAAATCGGCAAGCAGTATGACGTGGGCATTTTCTCTGATGAGAAAAAAGTCACCGTCATCGGCGTCAGCAAGGGCCGCGGCTTCGCGGGTACCATCAAGCGCCACAAGTTCCATCGCGGTCCCTCCGCTCACGGTTCCAGAAACGTGCGTGCGCCCGGTTCACTCGGCGCCCACTCTTATCCCGCCCGCGTGTTCCCCGGTAAAAAACTGCCCGGACACCACGGCGTTGACCAAAAAACTGTCAAGAACCTCGAAATCATCCGCGTGGATGTCGAGAGCGGCTTGATTTTCATCAAGGGCGCGGTTCCGGGCGCGACCAACGGCAAGGTGATTGTGAGGAAGCAAAATGGCTAAGGCTAAACTGCACGGGCCCGACGGCGCGTACAAGCAGGACCTCGAGCTCCCCGCCTCCCACTTCGATCAGGAAGTGAGCGAGCCGGCGTTGTTCCAGGCGACCTATGTGTACCTCGGCAATCAGCGCCAGGGCACGCATAAGACCAAGAACCGCTCCGAAGTTTCGGGCGGCGGCAGAAAGCCGCACAAGCAAAAGGGAACCGGTGGCGCCCGTCAAGGGTCCAACACCGCGCCTCAGTACGCCCGCGGCGGCAAGGCCCATGGCCCGATCCCGCACAAGTACACCAAGTCCATCACCCAGAAGATGAAGCAGAAGGCTTTCGTCTCGGCTCTGTCTCTCAAGGCCAGCGCCAGCCAGGTGCACGTGTTTGAGGCCCTCGGTGTGACGGCTCCCAAGACGAGCCAGCTCGCCGGCATCCTCCAAAAGGCCGAGCTTGTTGGTGCGAAGAATCTCTTTGTGGTCGATCAGGCCGATGCCGCGCTGCTTCTCGCCGCGCGCAATCTGCGCGATACCCGCGTGGAACGCGTTCAGGACATTCACGCTTACGGCCTAATGAATGCCGACAGCGTGATTTTTACCACCTCGGCCTTGAAGGCCCTGGTGGAGACGAGGGGATAAGCCATGAAGCCTTTGAAAGACATCATTGGAACCCCGCTGCTTTCGGAAAAGTCGCTCGGCCAGCGCGCCGGTGCGAACCAGTACGTGTTCCGCGTTTCTCCCTCCACGAACAAGTCGGAGATCAAGAAGGCGATCGAGCAGCGGTTTGAAGTAAAGGTTGAGTCGGTCAATACGCAGAACATGCAGGGCAAGATCAAGCAGGTTCGCGGAATTCCCGGCCGCCGCGCGGCATGGAAAAAGGCCGTGATTCGCCTCAAGCAGGGTGAAATCATCAAGGAACTCGAGTAGGATCCACATGGCACTCAAAACCTACAGACCGCTTACCAAGACTCTGCGCTACAAGCAGACGTCGGGCTTCGAGGAAGTCACGGCTTCCGAGCCGTACAAGCCGCTTACCGAAGGCATTTCCAAAAAGGCCGGACGTAACAATCACGGCAAGATCACCATGCGCCGTCGCGGCGGTGGCCATAAGCGCCTCTATCGTATCGTCGACTTCCGTCGCGAGCGTACCGGCATTCCGGCCATCGTGGAGACGATCGAATACGATCCGAACCGCAGTGCCCGTATCGCCCTTATCCGCTATGCCGACGGCCAACGCCGTTACATCATCGCGGCCGACGGCCTTCAGGTCGGCGCCTCGCTGGTCTCTTCGGAGAACGCGGCGCTCGAGCCGGGCAACGTGCTTCCTCTCGGCAAACTGCCGATGAACACCTTTGTTCATAACGTCGAACTCAAGCCCGGAAAAGGCGCCCAAATGGCCCGCTCCGCCGGCACGCAGTGCGAAGTTGTGGCGCGCGAAGGCAACTATGTCCACCTCAAGTTGCCGTCCGGTGAAATCCGGTTGGTGCTTGCGGACTGCCAGGCGACTATCGGTCGCGTCGGCAATCCGGACCACAGCAAGATCGTCAGCGGTTCGGCCGGTCGTTCACGCTGGCTCGGCAAGCGTCCCAAGGTTCGCGGCGTAGCCATGAACCCGGTCGATCACCCGATGGGTGGCGGTGAAGGCAGAACCTCCGGTGGTAGCCACCCGGTTTCGCCGTGGGGCAAGAAGTCCAAGGGCAAGAAGACCCGTAACAACAAGCGGACCGATCGGTTCATCGTCCGCCGTCGTCCGAAGAACGTGTAAAAGGGAACATCATGGCTCGTTCACTTAAAAAAGGCGCCTTTGTCGACACGCACCTTCTCACGAAGGTGCAGGGCGCGGGCACTGGCGGAAAAAAAACCGCCATTAAAACTTGGAGCCGTCGCTCCACGATCACGCCGGACTTCGTGGGTCAGACGATCGCCGTTTACAACGGTAAGATCTTCGTGCCCGTGTTCGTCTCGGAGAACATGGTCGGCCACAAACTCGGCGAATTCTCGATGACCCGCACTTATCGCGGTCACGTGAAGTCCGAGAAGGCGAAATAGGGGATTATTCGCATGGAAGCAACGGCAAAAGCCAAATACCTGCGGTCCTCGACCAACCGCATGCGTCTCGTGGCAGATCTTATCCGCGGTAAGTCCGTGGAAGCGGCGTCGGCAATCTTGTTTGGCCTTGGGCCCCGCAAGAAATCGGCCCGCATGGTGGAAAAAGTTCTCAAGTCGGCCGTGTCTAATTGGCAGGTCAAGCAAGAGGGCGGTGTGCGTGGAAAGACCCTGACCATCAAGTCGGTTACGGTCGACGCGGGTCCGCTGGTCAAGCGCATTCGTCCGCGTGCGCAGGGGCGTGCGTTCCGAATCGAAAAAAAGCTTAGTCATCTCACCGTCGTGGTGTCGGACTAAGGGGGGTAGAGAGTGGGACAGAAAACACATCCGATTGGATTCCGGCTTGGCGTCGTCAAGCAATGGAACTCGCGTTGGTACGCCGAAAAGAACTTTGCGGATCTCCTTTATGAGGATATGATGATCCGTCGCTACCTGCGCAAGCGTTTGGCTCACGCCAGCCTTTCCAACGTGGGTATCGAGCGCACCGTGCGCGAAGTGACCATAAACCTGTTCACCGCCCGTCCGGGTGTGGTGATCGGCAAGAAGGGTGAGGAAGTAGAACGTTTGCGCGGAGAGATGCAGCATCTCACCGGCAAGCAGATCTACATCAACATCCGCGAAATCAAGCGTCCCGAAGTCGACGCCCAGCTCGTCGGCGAGAACATCGCCCGCCAGCTCGAGAAGCGCGTGGCGTTCCGCCGCGCGATGAAGAAGGCGGTGGCCTCGGCCATGCGTCTGGGCGCCCAGGGTATCAAGATCACGTGCAGTGGTCGTCTTGGTGGTGCAGAAATCGCCCGCGTCGAAAAAACCCGCGATGGACGTATTCCCTTGCAGACGCTGCGCGCCGACATCGACTACGCGACTTCGCGCGCCGAGACGACGTACGGAACGATCGGAATCAAGGTCTGGATTTTCAAGGGCGAAATCCTTAAAAAGGATGCCATGAATACCCAGCATGAAGAAGAAAGGACGCGGTCCTAATGCTGAGCCCGAAGAAGGTCAAGTGGCGCAAAGTTCAAAAAGGCAAGATGAAGGGTGTCGCCCCGCGCGGCACCACCTTGGCCTTCGGTGAGTACGGAATCCAGGCGCTTGAGTCGTCTTGGGTGACCAACCGCCAGATCGAGGCGGCTCGTATCGCCATGACGCGCAAAATCAAGCGCGGCGGTCAGGTTTGGATCCGGGTGTTTCCGGATAAGCCCTACACCAAGAAGCCTGCGGAAACCCGCATGGGTTCCGGTAAGGGCAGCGTGGAAGGTTGGGTGGCAGTAGCCCTCGCCGGCAGAATCCTTTTCGAGATGGGCGGCGTTGACCGTGCACTCGCAATGGAAGCCTTGGCGGTTGCGGCTCAGAAGCTGCCGTTGAAGTGCAAGATCGTGGAGGTGGCAGCGAATGGCTAACATCGTCAAAGCCCGTGAATACCGGGAACTGAGTGCCGAGGCCCTCGTGACCAAGGTGAAGGATCTGGAAGCCCAGCTCTTCAACAGCCGGCTCCAAGCTGGAATGGGGAAGTTGGAAAACACGTCCATCCTCCGGACTCTCCGGAAGGATATCGCCCGCGCCCGTACGGTTCTCACTGAGAAGGCAAACAAGGCAAACTAAGGCTCGTGCCTGAAAGAAGACTATGGAACTGCAATCAGACATTCAGCGGGAAAACGGCCGCAAGGTACGCACCGGCATTGTGGTCAGCGACAAGATGGATAAGACCATCACCGTCGCGACCGTCAATCGCAAGTCGCATCCCCTGTACGGTAAAACCGTGCACACGACCGTGAAATTCAAGGCGCACGACGAAAACAACGAGGCGCATGAGGGCGATACCGTGGAAATCGCGGAAACCCGCCGTCTGAGCAAGGACAAGCGCTGGCGCCTGATCCGCGTCGTCGAGAAGAAGAAGTAGGCGAAAAATGATTCAGCAACAGACCCGGCTCAACGTGGCCGACAATTCCGGCGCCAAAAAGGCGATGTGCATCAAGGTGCTCGGCGGCACGCGTCGTCGTTACGCCTCCATCGGTGACATCATCGTCGTCGCTATCAAAGATGCCGCCCCCGCTGGTGCCGTCAAAAGCGGCAGCGTGCAGAAGGCGGTCGTGGTTCGCACGATCCGTGAGATCAAGCGTAAAGACGGATCCTCGATTCGCTTCGGGGAAAATGCCGTCGTCATTATCAACGATGCCAAGGAGCCCAAGGGATCCCGCATCTTCGGACCTGTCGCCCGCGAACTTCGCGATCGTCAGTTCATGAAGATCGTCTCCCTCGCGCCGGAGGTTGTGTAACGTGGCTCTGAATCTGAAGAAAAACGACACCGTCAAGGTGATTTCCGGCAAGGCCCGCGGTAAAACGGGCAAGATTCTCCTCGTGTATGCGGACAAAAACCGCGTCCTCGTTGAAGGCGTCAACCTTGTCAAGAAGCACCAGAAGCCCACCCAGCAGGATCAAAAGGGCGGCATTGTGGACCGGGAAGCTCCCATCCATGTGTCCAATCTCATGCTGGTGAGCGCAAAATCCAATGAACCCGTCAAGGTCGTACGCCGTGCGGTGGATGGCAAGCGGGTTCGCGTTGAGAAAAAAACCGGGAAGGCCGTCGAATAACGCCCACGAGGCGCATTCACGGAAAGCATCATGCTGAAGCTCAAGGAAAAATATCGCAAGGAAGTGGTTCCCGGCTTGGTCCAGGAACTGGGTTTCAAGAACCCCATGCAGGTCCCGCGTCTCGAGAAAATCGTCCTGAACATGGGCGTGGGAGCCGCTTCTGGCAACCAGCGTCTGATCGAAGAAGCCGCCGGAAACCTGGCAGCCATCACCGGTCAGAAGGCTGTTGTGACCCGCTCCAAGCAGGCCATCTCGAACTTCAAGCTCAAGGAAAAAATGCCCATCGGCGTGAAGGTCACCTTGCACGGTGATCGCATGTGGGAATTCCTCGAGCGCCTGATCTCGATCGCACTCCCGCGCGTCCGCGATTTCCGCGGCATCCCGCGCCGTGGTTTCGATGGTCGTGGCAATTACACGTTCGGGGTCAAGGAACAGATCATTTTCCTTGAAGTCAACTTCGAAAAAGTTACCCAGGTCTTGGGAATGGATGTCACATTCGTGACGAGCGCCCGTGACGATGAGGGCGGCCGCGCGTTGCTGCAAGCCCTCGGCATGCCGTTCCGCAAGTAAGCCTCAGGAGAATACGATGGCCAAGCGTTCGATGATCGAAAAGCAGAAGCGGACCCCCAAGTTCAAGGTTCGCGGCTATAACCGTTGCCGCCGTTGCGGCCGTCCCCGCGCCTACATGGGCAAGTTCGGCATGTGCCGTATTTGCTTCCGTGAGCTGGCGCTTCAGGGCGACATTCCTGGCGTGACCAAGGCATCTTGGTAATCCCCGGAATCGAAGAACAAAGGAAAATCTGAAAATGAGCTCTATTAACGATCCGATTAGCGACATGCTCACCCGCATCCGCAATGCCGCAATGGCGGGGAAGCGCGTGGTGGAAATGCCCGCGTCCAAACTGCGTCGCGAGATCGCCAAGATTCTGGTACGCCAGAACTTTGTCGAAAAGTTCATCGTCGTCGCCGACGACAAGCAGGGATTGATGAAGATCCTGCTGCGTTACACCGACGGCGTGCCGGCCATCCAGGGCCTTGTGCGTGTCAGCTCGCCGGGTCGCCGTACCTATGCGGGTTCGGAAGGATTGCCCAAGGTCAAGAACGGCCTGGGAATCGCAATCGTATCGACCTCCAAAGGGGTCATGACGGATTTTGAGTGCCGTGCCCAGCGTGTGGGCGGCGAAGTTTTGTGCAAAGTTTGGTAAGCAGGGGTATCAGATGTCCAGAGTAGGCAAATCGCCCATCCAGGTCCCCGCGGGGGTCAAGGTTTCCATCGTTGGACGTACAGTCCAAGCCGAGGGACCGAAGGGAAAACTTTCTTTCACTCTCCACGAGCGCGTCTCGGTTGCCAAGGAGGGTGATGTGATCACTCTTTCCCGCGGCTCCGAGTCCAAACAGGACAAGGCGCTTCACGGCACCTCGCGCGCCATGGTGTTCAACGTCATTCATGGCGTGAGCAAGGGCTGGGTGAAGGAGCTTGAAATTCGCGGCGTGGGTTACAGAGGCGAGCAAAAAGGCAAGAGCCTGAATCTCGTGCTCGGTTTCTCCCACCCGGTGGTGTTTAATCCGCCCGAAGGCATCAGCCTGAAGATGGACGGCAACGTGAAGATCGTTGTCGAAGGTGTGGATCGTCAGCTGGTCGGCCAAGTTGCCGCAACGATTCGTGGTTTCCGTCCGCCCGAACCCTACAAGGGCAAGGGTGTGCGCTACCTCAACGAGGTCGTCATCCAGAAGGAAGTCAAGAAGACGTAAGGGTGGGGGTGACCCGCCGGGTTGCCCTGCTCTTGTGAACGAACGACAAGGAACAGAACATGTTTGCCGACAAATCAAAAACACGCCGCGAAACGCGCAATGCCCGCCACGAGCGGATCCGCAAGCGCACGACCGGTACCGCCGAGCGTCCGCGTCTTTGCGTGCGCCGCAGCCTGAATCACATGTACGCCCAGATCATAGACGATCAGACGGGACGTTCGCTTCTGCAGGTTTCCACCCTCGCTCCCGAAATCCGCAAGCTTGCGGACGAAAATGCGAAGACGGAACTTTCCACCGCGGTGGGAAAGCTTGTCGCGGAACGCGCGCTCGTGCTGGGCATCAAGAAAGTCGTGTTCGATCGCGGCGGATATCTCTATCATGGCCGGGTGAAAGCCGTGGCCGAAGCAGCTCGGGAGGCCGGCCTTGAATTTTAGTTCCAGCAGAGGTCCGGTTTCGGACTCGGATGTCAAACCGGAGTTCCAAGAAAAGGTTGTGGCGATCAATCGCTGCGCCAAGGTGGTGAAGGGCGGACGCCGCTTCAGCTTCAACTCCATCGTGGTCGTCGGCAACGGTAACGGCCGCGTCGGTATTGGTTCGGGTAAGGCCAACGAGGTTGCGGAAGCGATCCGTAAGGCGACCGAAAACGCCCACAAAAACATGGTGGACGTCATCCTCCGCAACAAAACCATCCCCCACGAGGTGTACGCCACCTTTGGTGCGGCCAAGGTTTATCTGCGTCCCGCATCGCCGGGTACCGGTGTGATCGCGGGCGGTGCTTCGCGCGCCGTTCTCGAACTCGCCGGCGTGCATGACGTTCTCACGAAGAGCATCGGTTCGACCAATCCGCACAACGTGGTGAAAGCCACCTTGGCCGGTTTGACGGAACAGCGCTCGCGCAAGGAATTCACGGCTCTGCGCCAGGCGCAGGGAACGTCCCGGTAACTCCGGTCGACATAGCAAGGGAAAGATTCCATGGACAGCCTGAAAATCACGCAAATCCGTAGCTCTGCGCGCTGCATCCAAGCACAGGTTCGCACCTTGCGCGCCTTGGGCCTGCGTGGCATCCGCAAGAGCGTTGTGCAAAAGAAATCTCCCGCGTTGGATGGAATGATCCGCGTGGTGGCCCACCTGGTAAAGGTGGAGGAGGCGAAATAATGAAACTCAACGAGCTGCGCCCCGCAAAGGGCTCGATGAAGAAGCGCTTTAAAAAAGGCCGTGGCGAAGGCTCCGGCCTTGGCAAAACCGCCGGCCGTGGCGGCAAGGGTCAGACAGCGCGTAAGAGCGGCGGCATTCCTGCGAACTTCGAGGGTGGTCAGACTCCCTTGCAGCGTCGCGTCCCGAAGCGTGGTTTCAACTCGCACTTCGCCGAAGTCGAAATCGTCAATATCGGTGCACTCGACAAGCGCTTCACCGGCACCGTCACCGTTGCCGACATGGAGAAGGCCGGCTTGATCAGCAATAAGGGCCTTGAAGTCAAGGTTCTGGGCACCGGCAAGATCACCAAGGTCTTGCATGTTCAGGCCCAACGTTTCAGCGCCAGCGCCAAGGCTGCCATCGAGGCCGCCGGGGGCAAGGCAGAGGTCGTCTAAAGTGCAGGCATTGCAGGGTTTCCTCAATATCTTCCGGATCAAGGACCTTCGGGACAAGATCCTGTTCACGCTTGGCATGCTTGCAGTATACCGTGTGGGCGGATTTGTGCCGCTCCCCGGTATCGACAGCTCCGCCATCGCGGCGTTTTTCAGTGGAACCAGCAATAACCTCTTCGGTCTTTACAACACGTTTGTGGGTGGCGCGCTCCAACGCGCCTCTATCTTCTCCCTGGGCATCATGCCCTACATCTCCGCCTCCATCATCATCCAGATCATGGGCGCAGTGATTCCCAGCATCCAGGCCATGCAGAAGGAAGGCCAGGAAGGCCGCAACAAGCTCGGCCAGTGGACGCGTTACCTCACCATCGTTCTCAGCTTCTTCCAGGGCATCGGCATTGGCAACTGGCTGTTCAGCCAGGCGACATCAACCGGTCAAAGCCTTGTGATCTCCGGCGTCAGTCGCACCGGTTTCGTTATGCTGACAGCCCTCACCCTGACCGCCGGCTCGATGTTCATCGTGTGGCTTGGTGAGCAGATCACCGCTCGCGGTATCGGCAACGGCATCTCGTTGATCATCTTCATCGGCATCATGGCGCAAATGCCCCGTGCCGTCTTCAGCGAAGCCGAATTGGTTTTCTCGGGTGAACGCAGCATTCCGATGCTGGCCGCCATTCTGGTGCTCGTGGTCGCCGTGATCATGTTCATCGTCTTCGTCGACCAAGGTACGCGTCGCATTCCGCTGCAAAGCCCGAAGCGTGTGGTCGGCCGTAAAGTTATGGGGGGCGCCAACAGCTTCCTGCCCTTCAAGGTCAACACCGCCGGCGTGATGCCTGTGATTTTTGCCTCAGCCATCCTCTTCGTGCCGATGCAGATCGCCACCTGGATGCCTAACTGGACCGCCGCCCAAACCTTTGGTGCAGCCTTCCTTCCCGGTCATTGGGTGTACTCGCTGACCTTCTCCGTGATGATTGTGTTCTTCGCCTACTTCTATACGGCGATCATCTACAATCCAAAAGAGATCGCCGAAAACTTGAAGAAGTCCGGCGGATTCATTCCGGGCGTGCGCCCGGGTCGCAAGACCGCCGAGTTCATCGACCAGATCCTGACCCGTGTGGTTCTCCCCGGCGCGATCTTCCTGGCTCTTATCAGCGTGGTGCCTCTGCACCTCAAAAATGCGCTGAACATGACGTTTTATATCGGAGGCACCTCGGTGCTGATTGCAGTGGGCGTAGCGCTGGACACTTTGCGCCAGCTCCAGACCCATCTGCAAAACCAGCATTACGATGGTTTCCTGCGCCGCGGCAAAATTCGCGGAAGAAAAGGGTTCTGAGTGTCCAAACAGGACGGGATTCAGGTTGAAGGGCGGGTCGTCGAAGCGCTTCCGAACGCAATGTTCAAGGTAGAGCTCGACAATGGCCATGTCATTCTGGCGCACATCAGCGGAAAAATGCGGAAAAACTACATTCGCATTTTACCAAACGATCGTGTTTTGCTAGAATTGTCCCCCTATGATCTGACCCGGGGTCGTATCACCTATCGTCATAAATGACAAGGGGTTAGGGAGTTATGAAAGTCCGAGCATCCGTTAAACCGCGCTGCGAAAGCTGCAAGGTCGTGCGCCGCAAAGGCGTGGTGCGAATCATTTGCAAAAAGAACCCCCGCCACAAGCAGCGGCAGGGTTAGGAGTAGAGCATGGCACGCATTTCCGGCGTAGACATTCCGAACAACAAGCGGAGCGAAATCGCTCTGACGTACATCTATGGCATTGGTCGCGTGAGCGCCACCGCTATTCTTAAAAAGGCCGCGATCGACCCTGCCAAGAAGGCCGGCGATCTGTCCGACGAAGAAATCGGTAAGCTGCGTCGCGTGATCGAGTCCGGCTACCAGGTCGAAGGCGATCTGCGTGCGCAGACCTCGATCAACATCAAGCGTCTCGTCGACATCGGTTGCTACCGCGGTCTGCGTCATCGCAAGGGCCTGCCCGTGCGCGGTCAGCGCACCAAGACCAACGCCCGCACCCGCAAGGGTCCGCGCAAGACCATCGCAAACAAGAAGAAATAGTCAGGGGAATACGGAATGTCCGAAGAGACTACAGAGAAGGCCGAGAAGGCCAAGCCGGCAGCTGCCAGCGCCGAGACCGCAGAGTCTTCCGCCAAGGAAGGCGACGCGAAGGCTGCTAAGGCCAAGAAGGGCAAGCGTCGTGCCGATCTTCAGGGATTGTGCACGGTTCGCGCGACCTTCAACAACACCATCGTGTCCATCAGCGACGCGCGTGGCAATGTGGTCGCTTGGGGTTCTCCGGGCAAGGCCGGCTTCAAGGGCTCTCGCAAGAGCACGCCCTTCGCCGCCCAGGTTGCAGCGGAAGCCGCGGCACAGGTCGCTTATGAAATGGGAATGCGCAAGCTGGAAGTCCGCGTCAAGGGCGCCGGAGCCGGCCGCGAATCCGCAGTGCGCGCGCTGAAGGCCGCAGGCATGGACATCCTGTCCATCAAAGACGTCACGGGTGTGCCGCACAATGGTTGCCGCCCCAAGAAGCGTCGCCGCGTCTAACAGAATTTACGAGAGAGGGAATATCCGATGAAGTGGAAAGCGCTGCACATGCCTAAGGGCATCGTCAAGGAAAAGGGTGAGGCCAAGTACGGGAAGTTCGTCGTGGAACCGCTGGAGCGGGGCTGGGGCGTCACCCTTGGCAACGCCCTGCGCCGCGTGCTGCTCTCCAGCTTGCAGGGTGCCGCCGTGGTTTCTGCCCGCTTCGAGGGTGCGAGCCACGAGTTCTCCGCGCTGGAAGGCGTGAAGGAAGACGTTGCCGAAATCATTCTGAACCTGAAGAAGCTGCGCGTCAAGTTGTTGTCCGACGAGGACGCGACGCTGCGCATCGATATCACCGGTGAAGGCGAAATCCGCGCCGAGCACATCGAGGGCAACCCCTTGGTCAAGGTGCTCAACCCCGAAATGCACATCGCGACGCTCGCGAAGGGTGGAAGCCTTTCAATCGAGATGCGCGTCTCCGACGGCCGCGGTTACGTGTCCGCCGAAGAACTGAAGCGCGAAGACGACCCGATCGGTGTGATTCCGATCGACGCCGACTTCAGCCCGGTGTCCAAGGTCGCCTACGAGGTGTCCGACACGCGCGTGGGTCAGCGTACCGACTTCAACCGTCTCGAGATCGAAATCTGGACCGATGGCAGCATCGAGCCCGAAGACGCGCTCGCCTACGCTTCCAAGCTCCTCGTCGATCACGTCGAGATGCTGATCAACTTCGAAGGCGATCTTGAGACCGCTGACGAAACCGTCAAGGACGAAGAGCGTGATCGCGTGAAGCAACTGCTTAAGATGCGCGTCGACGAGCTCGAGCTCTCCGTGCGCTCCAGCAACTGCCTGCGCTGCGCCAACATCCACACCCTCGCCGACCTGGTTCGCAATCAGGAAGCCGAGATGCTCAAGTACAAGAATTTCGGGCGCAAGTCCCTCGTCGAGTTGAACGAAGTGCTCACCAACATGGGCCTCCGCTTCGGCATGGACGTGGACTTCTACCTCGGCGACGACCAGTAAGAGCGAAACCCGCGCCCTGCCGGTTCAAGGCGGGGCGCTCGGTCGCCAACGAATCTTAAGGAAGAGAGATTATGAGACACGGAGTCAAAACCAAAAAGCTGGGAATGCGCGCGGAACACCGCCGCTCCACGCTCAACAACCTGGCCACTTCGATTCTGCGTCAGGGCTTGAATGCCGAGCAGATGGAGCGCAAGGTCATCACAACGGTGCCGAAGGCCAAGACCGTGCGCGGTTTGGTCGATCGTCTGATCACGTACGCGAAGCAGGGTGACCTCACCGCGCGTCGTCAGGCCGCCAAGTTCATCCACGATTCCGAAGTGCTGCAAGGCCTGTTCTCGGATCTTGGCCCCCGCTACGCCAAGCGCGCCGGTGGTTACACCCGTGTTCTCAAGGTCGGTGAAAACCGCAAGGGTGATAACTCCGAAATGGCTTTGATCACCTTGGTGGAAGACGAGATCACTCCTCGTCGCGCCGCCCGCAAGCCCAAGGCCGCTGCGGCGACCGCGAAGAAGCCCGCTTCCAAGAAGAAGGTGGACATCACGAAGGCGGAGGCCAAGGTCGACGCTCCCGAAGCCGCCGAGTAGGGTTCATTCCCGAATTCTTCAAAAAGGCCCGGTTCTGCCGGGCCTTTTTGTTTGTGGTAATTTCTCGCTGGGTTTGTGCAACTAGCCTAGACCAATCCGCACACCTAATTTGACCCCCATGCCTCCGGAATCCCGTTTAGCCCCGTCCGTCTCGGACAAGCTCCCGCTCTTGCCGACGGATCCTGGCGTGTACCTGATGAAGGACGGCCGCGGGGAGATCATCTATATCGGCAAGGCGATCAACCTCCGCAATCGCGTGCGCAGCTATTTCACTGGGCCGGGGGCGGACACGCATCTGGCCTCGCGCGTTTTGCGCGACGCTGCCCACGATATGGAATGGATCGTAACGCGCACCGAGGTGGAAGCGTTGATCTTGGAGGCCAACCTCATTCGGCGGCACACGCCGCGCTACAACGTCGATCTGAAGGACGACAAACACTACCCGTACATCCGCGTCACGCTTTCCGAGGCCTTTCCAAGGCTGCTGGTGACCCGTCAAGCCGAGAAGAACGGTAAGGGCTCGAAAGACCTGTACTTCGGCCCGTACACCAATGCGCGAGCCATGCGCAACACGGTGCAGTACCTGAACCGGGTGTTTCGCATCCGCGATTGCGATTTGAAGCTGCCTGTGGAGGTGCCCGTGCGCCCGTGCCTGAGCTATCACATCGGACGCTGCGACGCGCCCTGCGCGCACCATATCGGGTCCGAGGACTACCGCAAGCTCGTGGATGAAGCGGTGCTGCTACTGCGCGGTAAGGGCCGTGAACTGCGCACTCGGCTCGAAGAGTCGATGCGCGCCGAGGCCGCAGCGCAGCGTTATGAGTCCGCAGGCAAACTGCGCGACCAGATCCGCGATCTCGAAACCGTGCAGGCCCGCCAACGGGTCGATCTCGGTTCCGATCACGAGCCGAAGGATTTCATCGCCGTCAGCCGCTCCGGAAAGATCGGCAGCGTCACAGTGATGGAAGCACGCGAGGGCTTTCTCTCCGACCGCAAACAGTTCGAGGTGCGCATTCCGCTTGAGCAGGATGAAGGCGCGGTATTGACCGAGTTCTTGACCACGTATTACCTCGATCGCAGCCGTGGAGAGATTCCGCGCGAGATCCTGCTGTCGCACCCGTTGCCGGGAGAAGACAACATGGAACCGCTGCTGCGGGAACTGCGCGGTGCGGCTGTCACGGTGGAAGTGCCGCAGCGCGGCGAGAAACGCAGGCAGATGGAATTGGCGCTGGCCAACGCCGCCATGCAGCTTACGGAGTACCTCGCACGCCGGGAGAAGAAGGAACGCCAGAACCACCGCGTTACGGCCCTTCAGGAGGATTTGGGACTCGTCTCGCCGCCGATCCGGATCGAGGGCTTCGACAACTCGCATTTATCGGGTACCGATACGGTCGCCTCGAATGTGGTCTTCGTGGACGGACGCCCGAGTAAAAAGGATTACCGCCATTACAATGTGAAAACGGTGGAAGGCATCGACGACTTCGCCTCCATGCGGGAGGTGCTCGGCCGTCGGTTCCGCAGAATGCGGGAGGAGGTGGCCGAGGGCAAGGCGCGTCCCAATCTGATTCTGATCGACGGTGGGAAGGGGCAGCTGCACATGGCCGTGCAGGCGCAAAAGGAGTTCGGTTTCGAAGATATTCCCATACTCGGATTGGCCAAGCGCATTGAGGAGATCTTCCTCCCGAACCAAAGCGACCCCATCCTGCTGCCGAAAACCTCGGCCGCACTGCAACTGTTACAGCATGTACGCGACGAGGCCCATCGTTTCGCCATTACCTTCCAACGGAGCAAACGAAAAGTGCGCCTGGTGGGGTCGTGGCTCGACGAAATTCCCGGGGTTGGAGAGAAGACCAAGATGAAGCTGATCCGGGACTTTAAATCGCCCCTGAAGATTAAGGAAGCTACCGGTAAGGAACTGGCGGCGGTGGCCGGCAAGGCCGCGGCGAAGCGGATCCTCGCATGGCTGGAGACGGAGGGGAAGTCCGGGAAGGATGGGGTGGCACCGTCAGAAAATCAAACGGAGAGCGCGGCAGGGCTGACTATTGAGGCGGGCTGACCGCCTTGTGCTCGACCCCTGAAATCGCTATCATGCCCCGACCCCGGTCCGGCCTTTGAGCCGGGCCCTTTTTACGAACGGTATCTACGAACGGAATCGCACATGGCCAACGGGCTTCGCTGGAAAATCGCGCAGGGATTCGAGATCCGCTGGTGGAAGGGGTACCTGAAAAAAAAGGATCCCGCCGAGTACGCCGTGTGGAAGCGCGCGTATTGGAAGGATTATCTGGCCAAGATGGGCGCGGCGGTGACGTTGAAGGAGGGGGATCGGATTCTCGATGCGGGCTGCGGTCCCGCGGGAATCTTCGTGGTGCTCGATTCCTTCCGGCCCGATGCTTTGGATCCGTTGATCGACGCGTACGAAGCCTTGCCGCATTTTAAAAAGACTTCGTATCCGAACGTGCGGTTTTTGAATGCGCCGCTCGAGGGCTTCAAGCCCGAGCAGCCGTACGAAACGGTGTTCTGCATGAACGCCATCAATCACGTCGACGATCTCGCGGCGTCTTACGATACGTTGGCGGCGGCGGTGAAGCCCGGGGGTACCTTGGTGGTGACGATCGATGCGCACAACCACGGGTTCTTCAAGCGTTTGTTCCGGCTCATCCCCGGCGACATTCTGCATCCGCATCAGTTCGATGAGGCGGAGTACGCGGCCATGCTGACGGCGCGCGGGTTTATGATGGTGTCGTCGCAGGTGATGGAGAAGGAATTCTTCTTCAGCCGCGTTATGCAGATCGCGAAGAAGAACCCGGCGTAAATTCTCGCGACCCGAACAGAAACCGTTCCGGTTCCGATCAGAATCTTTTACGCAGTTGGTTCAGAGCGCCGTCGGCGGCTTTCTTTTTGAGTAAGTCGATCTGTTCCTGCGGCACCGGTACATCCTCGGTGCGGCTGAGGTGCACGGTGAACGGAAAGAGTGATCCTGCGCGCGTGCTGTCGTACAGCGTCGGATTGCCGGAGATCACCAGGTCGATGCGCACCGGGACGGTCTTCGCACCGGCCAAGACTTTTTCCACGACCTTCACCGAAGTGGCGAATACGTCGGCATAAACGATCTCCGCGGGTACGCCCAGGGGCGAATCTTTGCGCGGAGCGAGGTCGATGAGGAGGTCGTTGCCCTTCAGAAACGGGTGATTCGGCTGGTCCCCAGCCTCATGCCTTCGGCCATCATCGTGGAAAAGCTGATAGCTGATCCGCACGTTCTGCAGGCCCACGGCGTTGGGATTCCCCACCTTGACATGAAAATTCACGTTCGCCGCGCGCGGCGCGACTGCTACGACCTCGGTATGGTCGTAGGCAACGGTGGGCGGTTTGAGCTTTTGCGAGGCGAGCGAGAAGAAGGCGCAGCCGTGGAGCAAGAGCGTTGCCCCGACGAGCGCGGATACGGTGGCGACAGTGGCCATTTTGCGAAAAGTCATAGGAGATCCCTTGCGGGGTACGCGGGCAAAATTACGAATTGAGCGCGGCGGCACCCGCCGCGGCGGTTTCGCCGTCTTGCGGCGAGGTCACGCCCGAGACGCCGATGGCACCGATGATCCGTCCGCCTTGCATCAACGGCAATCCGCCTTCCATGGGCACGACGCCGTCGAGGGCGAGCACGCGCAGACCCGCGCCGCCCTTGCTGACGCCTTCGTCGAGAAGCTTGGTGGCGCGCTTCATTTTAACGGCGGTGGAGGCCTTGGCCTTCGCGATGGCGATGCTGCCGAGCTGCGCGAGGTCGTGGCGGTGCAGCAGCACCAGATTATCGCCGCTGTCCACGATGGCAATCACCACGGGCCAGCCGTTGGCGTCGGCTTCCTTCCCTGCGGCCGCGGCCACGCGCTTGGCAGTATCGAGGTCGATCGGTGCGCCGTAGGGAATCATGCTGGCGGCGGGGGCGGGGTTGGGAGTGATCATGAGCGGGAAGGTAGGAATGGAAAAGAGCAGTATTTAACGAGTCCCCATGCCCGCCAAAAACTCCGCACTCTTTCTGAGCGCCCAGGCCCAATCATCCTTGAACGGATACAGATCCATCGTGATGTCCCCTGCGTAGCCGAGCCCGCGTAGGGTCTCGAACAAAGAGCGAAAATCGATGTCGCCTTCCCCGAACATCAAATGCTTGTGCGTCGTTCCCTTGATGTCTTCGAGGTGCAGGTTCGACACGTACTTCCCGAGTAAACGCACCGCGGCGGCGGGATCCTCGCCCGCCACTGCGCCGTGACCCACGTCGTAATTCGCGAACACCACGCCCTCGAACGCCCGGCACAGGGCCAGCAGCTGACCGGCGCGGTGGATCACATGCTCCGGCTCCTGCTCGATCGCGATACGCATGCCCTTGGGGCGCGCCACGACCAAGTGTGAGAGCATGTCGAAGAAGGCCTGTTCCTGGGCCTTGAAGTCGCCCGCGCCGCCCGGAGCGCTCGTGGGCAGCCCCGTGGTGACGGTGACGATGGAGCAACCGAGGTGCGTTGCAATGCGCATGGCCGCCAGCGCGGCTTCGACGCGCCGCATGCGGCCGTTTGGCCCGTAGGGAATCAGCGAGGAGAGACCGGGCTCATGCGCCACGGGGCCGAGCAGAAAGGGATGGCCGAGCTGCACGTTGCGCACGTGCAGGCCGCGGGTTTCGAGCTCGAGGCGAAAGCCGTTCCACCAGGAGGCGTCTTGCGCGCGGGCGAGATCGTGCGGCTTGACCACGTACTCCACGCCCCGGAAAGGAGTGGGGAGGAGGGCTTCGGCGATGTGGCGGGCGGTGAAATGATCCGGCAGCGAAGCCGTGCTATAGCAGAGCATCCCGATACTCCGTCAGCGCCGCACGCAGCGCCTCCTCGGGCACGGGCGTCAGCACGCTGGTGGCCGCACTCCCGCGCGGGCCCTGTACTTGATGGGGCTTGCCCACCGCATCCATCAGGATGAAGGACAGGTTCTTGTCGCGCTTCTTGTTGTCGCGCTGGGCGCTTTGCAAAATCTGTCCCACCGAGATGTCGGCGGGAATCGCGGGAATGTGCTCGATCAAAGCCAGCAGCGCGCGCTGCTTCGCATACTCGGCATCGGGCAAAATACCCATCATGTTGGCGATGCGTCCGGCGACCATCATGCCGTGGTAGACGGCCTCGCCGTGCAGCAGGCGGCCCTGCGAGAGATATTCAGCCGCATGACCCACCGTGTGGCCGTATTCCAGCACGAGGCCGTAGCCGCGTTCGGTGGGGTCGAGCTTGGCGATCTCGAATTTTTGCTCGAGGCTGTAACGGAGGATTTTGCGGAGGCTTTCGGCCCCGAGAATGTCGGGCGTTCGAAAGGCCGCGAAGGCGTTGTCGTAATGCGCGCCGCCAAGCAGGATGGCGTTCTTCGCATACTCCACCAGTGCGGCGCGCAGTTGGCGCTTCGACTCGCTGGCGTAAAAGCGCGGGTCGCACAGCGCAGCAACCGGCGTAGCGAAGAGGCCGAGGCGGTTTTTGCCGCCGCCGAAGTTGATGCCCTGCTTGTTCGACACGATCACGTCGCTCTGCGCCATCAAGGTCGTCGGCACATGCACGAAGCGGATGCCGCGATAGACGAGGCCGGCGGCGAGTCCGCCGAGGTTCAGCACCACGCCGCCGCCGAAGTTCACCACTACCGAGGAGCGCGTCGCCCCGCGGTCGAAGAGCTCGGTGCAGAGGGCTTCGAGGTTCGCCAATTTTTTCTCGTTCTCGCCTTCGGGTATGAGCACCACTTCCGGCGCGAAGGAAGGGCCGAGCAATTGCACCAGGAAAGCACCGTAGAGGTCGAACACGTGAGGGTCCGACACGACGAATACCCGATCAGGCGCGAGACCGCGCAGAATACCAACCAACTCCTCCGCCGCGCCGTCGCCGAAATGAATCGGCATGCCGCCGTTCAGGGGCGAGGACCAGTTCTCCAGAGGCAGCGCCGCCGGAGCGGACGTGGTCGAAGACGCGTCCGGAAGGGTGGTTTTTTGATAGACCATGCGAGAATTCCGCGGCTCGGGTACGGGGCGATCACCAAAACAAAGACGGGGTCGGAAGGTGTCCGATCCGGTTTGTAGATTAAAATACGCTTGAAACCGGATTTTCGTGCGTGAAATATCCGTCAAACCGGGCTTAACCCTTGAAAAAACACATTCTTAGCCATTCCACGAGGCCCCGCCTCACTTATTGTACCAACGTGCATCCGTTGCAGACCGAGGATGTCTGGCGCACAAAAATCGGGTTTTTTGCCGCGAAATTGGGCGAAATCACGGGAAACAAGCCTTTTCCGATGGGATTATGGTTTCATGAGGGCGTTCTCTCCGCGGTCGAATCGCGGTCCGAGACGCTGCGCGGTGAACTCGCAGCATGGGGCGCATCGACCTTCACCTTCAACGCTTTTCCCTTCGGCGACTTTCATCAGCCGGTCGTCAAGCGCGCGGTGTATCTGCCCGACTGGACCGACCCCGCGCGCCTCGACTATACGAAGCGTTGCGCCTCGCTCCTGGCGGTACTGCTGCCCGACGAAGAATCCTTCGGCTCGATCTCCACGCTCCCGCTCGGCTGGCGCGTCGACTGGACGCCCGAACATTCGGAGAAGGCCGCCGAAGCGCTGTGTGCCCTCGCGTTGTATCTCGCCGACCTGAAGGAGCGTACCGGCAAACATATCGCCCTCGCGATCGAACCCGAGCCCGGCTGTGTGCTGGAGCGCACGCCACAGGTGATCGCCTTCTGGAACGAAGTGTTGCGCCCCGTGGCATCGTGCGACGCCATGCTTGCGGTGGAAGAACATATCGGCCTGTGCTACGATACCTGTCATCAGGCGGTGCAGTTCGAGGATGCGGAAGAATCGTTGTATGCCCTGCGTCACGCGGAGATCCGTATCCACAAGATGCAGCTGTCGAGCGCGCTCGAGTTTCCCGCCGACCCGGCGTGTGCGACCCGCGCGCTGCGCGAACAGTTCGTGGAACCGAAATTCCTCCACCAGACGCGCGTGCAGACGGCGGACGGGGTGTGGGACATCGATGATTTGCCGCAGGCGTTGAATGCCGGGCCGGGGCTTTTCGTCCATCCATGGCGGGTGCACTACCACGTGCCCGTGCATGCCGACGCGCTTTTGGACGGTAGCATCCGAACCACGCGCGGCGAGATGCTGCGAGCGCTGCGGTACGCCCTGACACATCACCTGTGCAGCCACTTCGAGGTGGAAACCTACACCTGGGGCGTATTGCCCGAAGCGCACCGGCCGGTCGATGACGAAGGATTGGCGGAAGCCATCTCGAAGGAGCTTGCGTTCGTGCGGAATGCGGTACCGGGGGCGTTCGAAGAGAAATCAGAAATCAGAAATCAGAAATCAGAAAGTTAAAGAAACGGACGTTTCCTCCATTCCGGAAGAACTCGTCATCCACTTTCATATTTCTGATTTCATATTTGGAGTTCCAAAATGACCCCACAGAACCCCTCCCTCCGTCCCACCGCCGTGCTGAACATCGTCGGCCTGACGCCTTCGCTGATCGGCAAGCACATGCCCCGCCTCAAGGCCTTCCGCGACCGGACGGACAATGCGCAGGTGCGCCTGCACGAACCGTTCCCCGCTGTCACTTGCACCAGCCAGGCGCAAATGCTCACGGGACTGCAGCCCACCGAACACGGCATCGTGGGCAACGGGTGGTATTTCAAGGACCTCGCCGAGCACGGGTTTTGGAAGCAGAACGACGGCTTGATCCAGGGTGAGAAGGTGTACGAGACCCTCAAGGCCCGTCACCCGGAGTTCACCTGCGCCAAGATGTTCTGGTGGTACAACATGTACTCGAAGGTCGATTGGTCGGCCACGCCCAGGCCACATTATCCCGCCGACGGCCGCAAGGTTTTCGACATCTACACCGGGCCCATGGAACTGCGCGACGCGCTCGTGAACGCCTTGGGCGAGTTTCCTTTTCCCGCATTCTGGGGCCCCGCGGCCGGCATCAAATCATCGGAGTGGATCGCCGCCAGCGCGAAGTGGATCCAGGAGTTCAAGCGGCCTACGCTCAATCTCGTGTACCTGCCCCATCTCGATTATTGCCTGCAGAAATTTGGGCCCGGCGCCCGCGAGATCGCGCCCGAGTTGGAGAAGATCGATGCCGTCGCCGGCGACCTGATCGAATACTTCGAAAAACAGGGCGTGCGCGTGCTGGTCCTCTCGGAATACGGCATTTCCAAGGTGACGCGCCACACGCACCCCAACCGCATTTTGCGCCGTGCCGGTTTGCTGGAAGTGCGCTCCAGCCTGACCTGGGAGATCCTCGACGAAGGCGCCAGCAAAGCCTTCGCGGTCTCCGACCACCAGATCTGTCACATTTACGTGAATGATAGATCGAAACTCGCCGAGGTCGTCGCCCTGTTCGAGAACGATCCGGGCACGCGGCGCGTGATCCACGGCGAAGACCGCAAACGTTTCGGCCTCGACCACGACCGCGCCGGGGACGTGATCCTGATGGCCGAGCCCGACAACTGGTACACGTATTACTACTGGGAAGACGATGCCAAGGCCCCGGACTTCGCCCGCTGCGTCGATATTCACCGGAAACCGGGCTATGACCCGTGCGAACTGTTCCTCGACCCGGCCAAGCCGCTGGCCAAGGCCACCATCATCGCATCGTTGCTCAAAAAGAAGTTGGGGTTTCGCTATTACATGGACGTGATTCCGCTGGACGCGTCCCTGGTGAAGGGGTCGCACGGAACGCCTGCGGATCATCCGGAAGAGGCGCCGCTGTTGATCGGGAATGTGGAGGTGGTCGGCACGGCGCCCTCTTTGCCGATGGGTGCGGTACGCGATGTGATTCTGAAAGCGGTCGAGGGTTAAGGCTTAGGACTTAAGCGCCGACTTAAGCCACCGCTCCACCGCATCCTTGGAGGCGTTGCGACGCGTGACCCCGTATTTTAGGGAGTAGCGCGCGATGAACCCAGAAAAATGGGCAAAAAAAAACGGGCGCGAACCGAAGTCCGCGCCCGTCGAGGCTCAATTTACTTGGCCTTCTTAGCGGACTTCTTGGCGGCCTTCTTGGGGGCGGCCTTCTTGGCGACCTTCTTGGCGACCTTCTTGACGGCCTTCTTGGCGGCCTTCTTGACGGTCTTCTTCACTGCTTTTTTTGCTGCTTTCTTAGCCATTATGAACTCCTGACTGGATGGATGAAGTTATTCCGGTACCGCAGACCACCGGAGACTGGCCTTGTTGCGAATGTCGATCGCTCGATATTCACATGCTCAACCGTTATTCGCTTCGCTCGACTTTCCCTTTCGGGAACCGGATGCGCGGCGATGTCACGGCCTCACGAGGTGATAAACTGTGAAACGATTTGAGTTCCGTCAAATTTTTGACTATTGCGCGCGGCGGGGTGTGGTGCGTTTCGGATGAAATCGGAGCGTAGAAAACATCAATATATTACAAGTCACGATAATCACATCAAAAAATTTAGAGCCGGTTCTCTTCGAGCGTGATGCCGTAAATTTCAGATCGACCGCTACCGAAATCGAATCTCCGTCCGGGTTCGGTGGCGCCTGTTGTGAAGCGAAGCGCGCCCCGCCCACCCGCCTACGCGGTGGCAGGCGCCCGTCCCTGCTTTTGAAATCATGCGGCGAATTCGCTTTAAAAGCCCGTTTTTAATGGCTGATTGAACGGCCCCGACCATGGCTGTGCGGAGTTAAATTTACCCGTTCCCTTTGAATGCTTCCTTCCGGGAAGCATTCAGGTTTTTTTCTGGAGCACTTCTTGCAGACTCTTTCCGACTTTCTCGCCTCCGCCCCCAAAACGCATTTGGCGAAACTGTACCGCCGCGACAATCCGGACGCCGGGTTGGTCTCGGGCACCAAGGTTTCGAGCGCCGTGCTTTCCCGCGCCCTAGACCCGGAAAGGCTCGAAGCCGTGCTCGACGGCCTCGAACCCGAGGGACGCCGCCTGTTGCTGGCGGTGTACGCTTCCGAGGAACGCGGCATGTTGGAGTCGGAACTGGTGCGCGGTTGCGAAGGCGGCGCGACGGTGGCGGGTTATTGGCTCGGCGTTCTGGAGTATGAGTTGCTCGCGTTGCGGCGCGAAGGGGAACACCGGAGTTATCACGGCTTCCGCGAACTGGCCTCGCTGCTGTTGCCCCGCCTGATTGCCGAATTCGCTCCTGCGGCCGAAGCGCCGACGCAAACCGCTTGGATCGCGAACAGCGCGCACGCCGCCTCCCACTTCTGTCACTTTCTCGCCCGCGCCGCGCGGGGCGATCTGCGCCTGACTCAAACCGGCGAACTGCATCGCAAAAGTCTGACCGATCTGGCCAAAGGATTCGGCGCGGGCGACATGCTTTCGGAGAGCGTCGGCCAGGAAGAGGCCGTATTCCTGTTCCGCTTCGCCGTCGATTCTGATCTGTTGGTGGATGACGAGGGCGTTCTGCGCCTGTCTCCCTCGGCACCGGAATGGCTCGAGAACGGGGGCGAGGAACTCGCCCATCGTTTGCGCGAATGGTGGATGCGCAAGCGCGCACGCGGCATCACCCGCCTATTGGAATCCCTGTCGGTCCCGACCGCGCCCGCGGCAGGCGCCGGCTCGGCGTCTCCCGTGCGCGGTGTGGCGGGCCTCGGCCCCCTGTTCTCGGTTTACGAGGGCTGGGACAAGGTGCGCGGCAAGACGCCCTCCGAACTGACCACTTGGGAAAACATGCCGCGTCTGCTGCGCGAACTGTGGCTGCTCGGCGGTGCCGAATTCGCCATGAGCCGCGGCCGCATCCGTTGGGTGCGCGTGCTGTCGTCGGCCGAACGTGCCGAGCGCGCCGCACCCGCGCCTGAAACGCCGCGCGGGTTGCCGAATTTCGAAGCCTTGGTGCCCGGAGGCATTCCTCTCGGCCGTCTGTTCCAGATCGAGCTGCTGGCCGTGCGTGAAAACGACGAGCGCGTGACCCGCTACCGTTTCACCAAGGATTCCGTTCTCGCCGGGTTGCGTTCGGGGCTCGGCACCGAGCTGCTCGAAGAAGTCGCCGCATGGCTGGGCTTCGAAGTGCCCGCGCGCCGCGTACTCGGTGAGTGGGCGGCGACCTATGCCTCGGCCGTGTTCCGCGACCTTCACGTGCTCAGGGTGCGCGACGTGACGCGCTTCGCCGATCTGGAGTCGTTCCCGCAGTTCATGGAACTGGTTACCGAGGTGATTCCCGCTTACGGATTCGTGATTCCTCGCGCCGCACGCGAGCGCGCCCGGGATTTGCTGCGGGTGTTTGACCTGCAGCCGGGTGACGAAGGGGAGGGTGTGTTTCCGGGAAGTGCGGGTCGTCGTCCCGTGATCGGCGAGGGGACTGACATCGCTTGGTCGCTGCCTGTGTTTACGCACGGCGAGGCGGCCTATCGCCATGTCGCACCCGTTCGCCGCGAACACCCGGCGGAGCGCGAGCGCGCCGGTCGCAGCCGCGAAGAAACGCCCGCGCTCCGGTTGCGCGCCTTGGAGAATGCCATCGCCGCCCAGCGTAGCGTCGAGTTCACCTATGGGAACGGCACGGCGCGCGTGAAAGTGCAGCCGCTGCACGTGCTGCGCAACCGCGATCCGATGAAGCTCATCGGCGTCGATCTCGCTTCGGGCCACCGCAACGAATACGCGCTCGACCAGATGCAGGCCCTCCGGGCGGGAGAGATGGCCTAAAGCCAAATCAGAAATATGAAATCGGAAATCAGAAATAAAACCCGGTGCCCGGTGACGGCCCATCGTAATGGATATTCGCACCTTTCTGATTTCATATTGATTCGTTCGCTTTCAGCGACCTCATCGAAGCCACATATTTCATATTTCCCGCATTTCCCTGTTGGTACCTTATGTCCATGAAACTCTATCTCGCCTCTCCGCGCGGGTTCTGTGCCGGAGTACAGCGCGCCATCAGCATCGTTGAAAAGGCCATCGAGAAATTCGGGTCGCCCGTCTACGTGCGTCACGAGATCGTGCACAACAAGTTCGTGGTGGAGCGTCTGCGCGACAAAGGCGCGGTTTTCGTGAAGGAACTCGACGAGGTGCCCTCGGGTGCCGTGGCGATTTTCAGTGCGCACGGCGTGCCCGTCGCCGTTCACAACGATGCCGAACAGCGCCATCTGATGACGGTGGACGCGACCTGTCCGCTGGTGAAAAAGGTGCACTCCTCGGTGCAGCGTCATCATAAGAGCAAGCGCCGCATCCTCCTGATCGGTCACAAGGGACACCCGGAAGTGATCGGCACCATGGGCCAACTCGACCCCGGCGAAATCATTTTGGTGGAAACGCCCGAAGAGGCCGCCGCGCTGCCCGACATCGATGCGGACGAACTCGCTTACACCACGCAAACCACGTTGTCGATCGGCGAAACCCGCGGAATCATCGACGCGCTCAAGAAACGCTTTCCGCACATCAAAGGCCCCGAGAAGGGCGACCTGTGCTATGCGACCACCAACCGCCAGAGTGCGGTGGAACAGATGGCCAAGCTCGTGGACGTGCTGCTGGTGATCGGCTCAAAAAACAGCTCGAACAGCAATCGCCTGCGCGAACTCGGCGAGCAGCTCGGAAAAACCTCCTACCTGATCGACGGTCCCCAGGACTTGAAGCGGGAGTGGTTCGAGGGCGTCTCCAACGTGGGCATCTCCTCGGGTGCTTCGGCCCCCGAAGATTTGGTGCAGGACGTGGTGCGCTGGATTCAGGCTGAATTCCCCGGCACCGAGGCTGAGGACTACGTGATCCTGGAGGAGAACGTCCGATTCTCTTTGCCTGAGGTACTCGCTAGAGTCTAATGGCGGGGAGGGGGTTCGCCAGAACCCCGAATTTGATCGATTTCAGGGGGTACCGAACCCCTGGTGGTACTCTGAAGGGGGCTCGACCCTCCTCTTTACCGCCACTTCAATGCCTCTTCATTGTCTCTTCATTCCCTAAGTCTTTGATTTTGAAGGGGTCTTTGCTAGTTTTGCTGCCCCAAGTTTCTGTTTTTAATCCGTTCGAGGCAATCATGAGCCGTACATGTGAAATCACCGGTAAGAAGCGCCAGTCGGGCATGCAGGTGTCCCACGCCATGAACCACTCCCGCAAGTGGTTCGAAGTCAACATTCAGAAGAAGCGCTTTTGGGTGCCTTCCGAGAAGCGCTGGGTGACCCTGCGCGTGACCGGCGCCGGCATTCGCTACATCGCGAAGAACGGCATCGAAGCGGCGCTCAAGCACGCTAAGACGCTCAACCTCGCCGCTTAATTTCAGGCGAAATATTCCGGTTGCTTCTTTCTGAGGCGACAACAAAAAACCCCGACTCTTCGAGCCGGGGTTTTTTGTTGGATTTTTTCGGCGTCGTTTTTAAAGAAGCTTCATCAACACCGAAAAGTCCTGGTCTCCCAGACCTTGCGCCATGCCTGCATCGTATTGGACTTTGAGCGCCCGGATCTGCGGCAGATCGAGGCCCTCCATACTTTCAAAGGCAAGACCAAGATCCTTGTGCATATGCTTGAGCGAGAATTGCGGAGAGTAGTCGCCGGCGATCAGCTTGGGCTCCTTGAGATCGGACAGCGGGGCTCGCGCTGCGTTGACCTTGAGCGCTTCGAAGTAAACACTGTCCGGGATTCCCGCGGCGCGTGCGAAGCGCAAGCTTTCGGCGAGGGCTTCGGAGACCATGGCGATGTTCATGTTCATGGCCAGCTTCAGGGAAGCGGCGCTGCCGAGAGGGCCGATGTGCAGGCGCGTCTGCGAGAGGCGTGCGAGCACAGGTTCGGCGCGGGCAAGCAGATCTGCGTCGCCGCCGATGTAGAACACCGTTTTGCGATCCTGCGCGGCGGGCTTGCTGCCGGTGAAGGGCGTTTCGAGAAAACGTGCGCCGGTCTTCTCGACGCGCGAGGCGAACTTGAGGTTCCAGGCGGCAGAAACCGTGCTGGCCTGACACAGAAGCTTGCCCGGGCCGAGCGCTGGTTCGATCTGGTCGAGCACTCCGCTCACCGCGGCCGGATCGGACACGACGAGGATGATGAGTTCCGCATCGCGGATGGCATCCGCCGGAGTTGCGGACGCAGCAGGAAGTCCGGAGTCAGCTTTCGCACTGCGGTTCCACACCGTAAGCGGGACTCCGTCCTTGTGCAGATTGCGGGCCCATTCGGTGCCGATGATGCCGAGTCCGAGGACGGCGACGGAAGGGTTCTGTGTAATCATGGTCGGCTCCGCGCTCAGCTTCGCGTCAGCGGCTTGTAGTGGATGCGGTGCGGCGTATCGGCGTTGGTGCCGAGGCGCTTGTGGCGGCTCTCTTCGTAGGCCGCATAGTTGCCCTCGAAGTACACCACCTGCGAATCGCCTTCGAAGGCGAGAATGTGCGTGGCCAAGCGATCCAGGAACCAGCGATCGTGAGAGATGATCACGGCGCAGCCCGAGAACTCGGAGATGGCGTTTTCGAGACCCTGCAAGGTTTCCACGTCGAGATCGTTGGTGGGTTCGTCGAGCAGCAGCACGTTGCCGCCGGTCTGCAACAGCTTTGCGAGATGCACGCGGTTGCGTTCACCGCCGGAGAGGTCTTTGACCTTCTTCTGCTGATCGCTGCCGCCGAAGTTGAACTTCGCCACATAGGCGCGCGCGGCAACTTCCACCCCGTTGGGGCCACCGAGCTTGATCAGATCGACATCGCCGCCGGCGATTTCCTCAAACACACTGTTCTCGCCGTTCAATGTATCGCGGCTTTGATCCACATAGCTGAGCACCACACTCTCGCCCAGACGCATGGTGCCCGAATCGGGTTTCTCTTGGCCGGTGATGAGCTTGAACAGCGTGGTCTTACCTGCACCGTTCGGTCCGATGACGCCCACGATGCCCGCCTTCGGCAGATTGAATTCGAGATTGTCGAACAGCAGTTTGTCGCCGAAGGCCTTGCGGATGCCCTTCGCCTCGATCACCAGTTCGCCCAGGCGCGGGCCGGGCGGAATCGAGATCTGCGCGCCCCTGAGCTTTTCGGGCGTGGCCTTCGCAAGCAAGTCCTCGTACGAGGCCAATCGCGCCTTACCCTTGGATTGACGCGCCTTGGGCGACATACGCACCCAGTCCAATTCGGCCTTGAGCACACGCTGCCGGTTGCTCTCTTCCTTTTCTTCCTGCTTCAGGCGCTCGGCCTTTTGCTCGAGCCAGGCGCTGTAGTTGCCCTCGTAGGGGTAACCGCGTCCACGATCGAGTTCGAGAATCCAACCCACCACGGTGTCGAGGAAGTAACGATCGTGTGTGACGAGAATGACGGAGCCCTTGTAGGCCGCGAGGTGTGTTTGCAACCACGCGACGGACTCGGCATCAAGATGGTTGGTGGGTTCATCGAGCAGCAGCAAGTCGGGCTTTTCGAGCAGCAGGCGGCACAGGGCCACGCGGCGCTTTTCGCCACCGGAAAGATTGGTGACCGCCGAGTCGCCGGGCGGCAACCGGAGGGCATCCATCGCGATTTCGATGTGGCGGTCGATTTCCCACGCATCGGTGGCGTCGATCTGATCTTGCAGCTTCGATTGCTTGTCGAGGAGCTTGTCCATTTCGGCGTCGGTCATCTCCTCGCCGAATTTGAGGGAGATATCCTCGAAGTCCTTGAGCAACTTTTTGGTGGAGGCCACGGCGAGCTCTACGTTTTCCTTCACGGTCAGGTTCGGGTCGAGCTGAGGCTCCTGGGAGAGGTAGCCCGTGGTGCGACCGGATTCGATCCAGGCCTCGCCGTCGAAGTTGGTGTCGATGCCGGCCATGATTTTCATCAGGGTCGATTTACCGGCGCCGTTGTATCCGATGATGCCGATTTTGGCGCCGTAGTAGAACGAGAGCGAGACGTTATCCAGGACTTTTTTCGCCGGGGGATAGGTCTTCGACAGGCGGTGCATGTAATAGATGAATTTTTCGGCCATTTTCGCGATCCTGGAGAAGCTGTAAGGGGTAAACCCGGGGGTTTTGGAAGGGGTAAAAGTGCAAAAAACCGATGGGGACAGCCTGTCCCGATTCCGCGCCCCCAATCCGGCCCGAAGGGAGGAAAAACCGGATCATACTCGCCCCCATAACCCGTTTTTTCCTATATTTACTGCACAAAAATGCAGTAAAATGCGCTCGTTTTCGCTGCGGTCCAATCCTGCGATTCGCACAACATTCGCGCATTCAAAAATTCCGTCATCGGGTACCCAGCATGAGCAAGAAGTCCGCAGAGAAAACCCAGCCCGCATCCAAATCCCCGGGCGGCCCGATCATCGAATCGCCCGGCGATCATGTGATTCGCGTGCGCGGCGCGAAAGCGCACAACCTCAAGAACGTGGACGTCGATATTCCCAAGGACAAGCTTGTGGTGATCACGGGGTTGTCGGGCTCGGGCAAGTCGTCGCTGGCGTTCGATACGATTTACGCCGAGGGGCAGCGCCGCTACGTGGAGTCGCTGTCGTCGTATGCGCGGCAGTTTTTGGGCATGATGGAAAAGCCCGACGTGGATTTGATCGAGGGTCTGTCGCCGGCCATTTCGATCGACCAGAAAAGCGCAGGTCACAATCCCCGCTCGACGGTGGGAACGATCACGGAGATCTACGACTACCTGCGCTTACTCTACGCCCGCGTGGGCCACGCGCGGAGCCCGGTGACGGGCAAGCGCCTCAAGAGCCAGACCGTGCAGGAAATCGTGGATGCCGTGGCATCGCTTCCCGTGACGAAGAAAGTCACGGGTGAAATCAAGATCTTGTTGCTCGCGCCGCTGGTGAAGGACCGTAAGGGCACCTACGAGGAGCTGTTCGGCCGTTATTTGCAGCAAGGGTTCGTGCGCGCCCGCGTGGATGGTCAGGTGTACCAGCTCGAAGAGAAAATAAAGCTCGACCGTTACGTAAAACACAATATCGAACTCGTTGTGGATCGTCTCGGCATTAAGGCGGGTGCCAACGAAGACGAAGCATTCAAGAAGCGCCTGACCGATTCCGTAGAGCTCGCCCTCAAGCACGGCGAGGGCGAGCTCCTTGTTTACCTCGTGGATCCCGACGGGAAAAAAGGCGAGGATGTTTACTTCTCCGAAAAACTCGTCGATCCCGCCACCGGCCAGTCGTTCCCCGAGATCGAGCCGCATACGTTTTCGTTCAACTCGCCGCACGGCGCCTGCCCGGTGTGCAACGGCCTCGGCTTCATCAAGGAAGTGGACGTGCGCGCCCTGCTCGACACGGAGCTTTCCATCGCCGACGGCGGCATTTTGCCCTGGGCGGGCACGGCCGACAACGCCGACGGATGGAACACGCAACTGTTGCAGCAGATCGCCAAGAAGGAAGGTTTCTCCCTCACGGTACCGATCAAGTCGCTGGCGAAAAAACACCTCGACCTCGTGCTGAACGGTGCGGGCGAGGAGCGCTACAAGGTCAAGTGGGGCGCGTCATCGGGCCACACCAACACGTGGCAAGCGCGTTACGATGGCGTGATCAACTCGATCAAGCGCCGCTACGAGCAAACCGAGAGCGACCATGTGCGGCGCGATCTCGAGACCTACATGGACGACAAGCCCTGCGCAACATGCAAGGGCCTGCGCCTCAAACCCGAGGCGATGGCGGTCACGATCCGCGGCGTCAACATCATCGACGTCTGCAATCTGTCCATCGGCAAGGCGCACGCATGGATGCGCGCACTGCAAGAGGACAAGGTCTGGGACGATTCGGTGGAGTCGTGCCTTTATCTGTTTTACAAGTTCCCCAAGATCAAGGCTGCGGACGACGATCTCTCCGAGCAGGAGCGCGCCATCGCCAAGCAGGTGTTCAAGGAGATCCTCGGTCGCCTGAACTTCCTCGTGAGCGTGGGCCTCAACTACCTGAACCTCGGGCGTACCGCCCGCACGCTATCAGGCGGCGAGGCGCAGCGCATCCGATTGGCGTCGCAGATCGGCACCGGCCTCACAGGCGTGTTGTACGTGCTCGACGAACCTTCCATCGGTTTGCACCAGCGCGACAACGACCGGCTGTTGCAGACGCTGCGGCACCTGCGCGACCTCGGCAATACCGTTCTGGTGGTGGAGCACGATGCCGACACCATCCGCATGGCCGATTGGGTGATCGACATCGGCCCCGGTGCGGGCGAGCACGGCGGGCGCATCGTGTTTTCGGGCACGGCCCAAAAACTCATTTCCTCGGCCCACACCGATACGGGCGACTACCTCAGCGGGCGTAAGCGTATCGACCGTGCCAGCATCGCCGAAGGTGCGAAGGATATGATCCGCCGCGACGCCTCCAAGGTGCCTGACCACACCGGCAAGTTTTTGAAAATCACCGGCGTGACCCAGAACAACCTCAAGGGTGTGGAGGCGGCTTTTCCGCTCGGCAAATTCATCGCCGTTACGGGCGTGTCGGGTAGCGGCAAATCGTCGCTCATCAACGATGTGCTGGCCAAGGTGTTGGCGCAGAAGCTGCACGGCTCGCGCGAGAAACCCGGTCAGTACAAGACGATTACCGGCCTCGAGCATCTCGACAAGGCCATCGTGATCGACCAAAGCCCGATCGGTCGGACGCCGCGTTCGAACCCGGCCACTTATACGGGACTATTCACCGAAATCCGGAACATCTTTTCCCTCACGCCCGAGTCGAAGATTCGCGGCTACAAGCCCGGACGCTTCAGCTTCAACGTGAAGGGCGGCCGCTGCGAGAACTGTGAAGGCGACGGGCTCATCAAGATCGAGATGCAGTTTCTTCCAGACGTTTACGTACCCTGCGAAGTGTGTAAGGGCAACCGCTACAACCGCGACACGCTGCAGGTGTTGTACAAGGGAAAGACCATCTCCGATGTGCTCGATATGACGGTGGAGGAAGGGCACACCTTCTTCGGAAGCATTCCGCCCATCGCCTCCAAGCTGCGCACCTTGCTCGACGTGGGCCTGGGCTACATCAAGCTGGGTCAGTCGGCGACCACGCTCTCGGGAGGCGAGGCGCAGCGCATGAAGCTGGCGTCGGAACTTTCACGCCGGGCGACGGGACGCTCGTTCTACATCCTCGACGAGCCCTCGACCGGCCTGCATTTCGAAGACGTGCACAAGCTGCTGGTGGTATTGCATTCGCTGGTGGCGCAGGGGAATACCGTGCTGGTGATCGAACACAATCTCGATATCGTCCGCAACGCCGACTTCGTGCTCGACATGGGGCCAGAGGGCGGCGAGGGCGGCGGTCGCGTGATCGCCAAGGGCAAGGTCGACGAGGTCGCCGCGACGAAGGGCTCGCACACGGGTGAGTGGCTGGTGAAGATGATGGAAGAGGAAAAGCGGAGGAAATGAGGAGTCGGGAATAACCAGCGTATCCTCTTTATTTCATCCGGATTTCCATACTCACCGGCCAGTGATCCGACACCGTTCCATCATGCAAATCGTGTCGGATCTCCACTTTCACGATTCTCTTCGCGAGCGTTTGGTCCACTAGGATATGATCGATGAGCGACAAGGGGTCGGTCGAGTCGCGCATCCCATTTTCGTTTTTGTCCCACCACGCCGAATAGCGCGCTGAAAAGGGCTCGACGCGTGCCGCCGCGTTGACCAGTTCCGGTCCCAAACGGGAGGGATCGACATCCTTGAGAATCGACAAAACCTTTCGATTGCCTTCCCCGTACTGTTCCGTTCCTGACACCGTCGGATCGAAGTCGTTGAAATCGCCCAACACGACTGTACCATAACCACGCGTGATGATTTCGGAGCGCACAATGTTCGCGGCGATGCGCGCCTGGGTTTCCCGTTTGGCCGTGCGCCCGCGATCATCGGGATGCGCCAGCAGATGGAGGCCGAGCAGGCAGATTTTTTCGGGCTTCGAGAAGCAGACGAGGGCGTGCTTGGTCAAGCGTTGATCGAGCGAACCCTTCTTTGATTTCTTCCCCTTTTTCGAGAAGCGCGCGGGTCGCCCTGCGAGCGTGTCGGCGAAACGACGAATGACCGCGCCCTGGATCATATCGAGCTGGATGCGTGGTCCGACGAGAAAAGCCACGTCCTGCCCAGTGCCATGATCTTCGGATTCAACGTGTAGAGCCCGATAACCAAGCTTGCGGAGGGGAGGCTCCGCGGCAAGCTTCTCCAGCGCGGCGCGAGAAGTGACCTCCTCCAAGGCCACGATGTCCGGGTGGACTTCGGCCAGGATCGCAGCGATGCGGCGACGATGGTTGGCGAGTTCTTCCTCGGTTTTCCACGGAGCCATGCGCGTCTCGTGCGCCGAGGCGGTGAGCCATTCGGTATTGAAGGTGGCGATACGCAGGGGCGCAGACGCGGCGTCACGGGCGAAACCCGAGCCGCACAGGAGAAGGATTGCGAGCGTCGTGGCCGCAAGGCGCGGGGCTGTGCGATTCATCGCGTCAACCAGTCGTGAAAGGCGATCATTTCCTCGGCCTGCAACGCGCGCAGCACGGCGATGTCTGCGTCTTTCCTCGCTCGTTTGATCGCGTTGTTGAACGCGAGCGGATTCCAAACACCGTTCGCCAACATTTTTTCGCGCAGTGAGTTTCCTGCAAGCAGCGGTTCCATCCGCTCCGCGATGAATCCGAAGGATGGATGTTTGCCCGTAATGCGGATCCAGTAGGCGGAATTATTCAAATCGGGTTCGCGACGATGCACGATGACGTGCAAAAAATCATGATCCCGTTCGCCTTCGTCGGATTGCGCGATCTCGTGCGCCTCTTCCCAATAATCATTCCACAGTAGCAGAATACCCTTTGCAACGGCTTGTTTGGCGTCATCTTGTGAAATATTCGTCGAAAGTATTTCCCCCTTTTTCAGCGTGTTTGTACGTCCCGAGCGATCGAGGTGAGGTGGGTTTTCGCGATTCCAAAGCGGCATGGTTGGGGATTCCGTACAGAAAAAAAGGTTTCGTCTAAATTCGGATAAATCCAAGAACAAAGGGCTGCCAACAGTTACGTGTTGAAACGCTTGTCATTCAATGAACGAGAAGGAGATTTCGCTTCGCTAGTTTTATAAATAACTAATTCACTAGTTGAATTCGCCGCGCGAGATCGTTCTATCCGAAAAGGAGTCCATTATGAACAAGGCTTCCCGAAAAAAAGGGGACACCGGCAAACGCTACACCGAAGCGCAACGGAAGAAGATTCTGAATTTCGTGGCGAAACGCGGGCGCGGGGGCATCTCTGCGGCGACGCGCGAATTCGGTGTCTCGTATATCGCCTTGCGCCGCTGGATCACCCTCGGTCCGGGCGGGGCGCCGCGCGGCAAGGTAGTCGCTTCGGTGCGCGCCGGACTTGACGGCCGCAAGGCTCGACGCATCAAGACCGCCCTCACAACCGTCAAGACGTTGCGTCAGGAGCTCGGAAAGTTACAGATCGCCCTCAAGCAACTGCTGAAATAGGGTATTTCCGGTTTTCTTGGATTTTTGACAGCGGGCTTCCTATTCTGTGTGGGTGAGCCTCCAGATACGCCTCCTCGCGGCCTTTACCCTGTTGATCGTTTTGGCCGCGGGTTTTTTGGCCTACTTCCATGTGCGGAGCAGTCATTACCTGATGGGTGCCATCGGGGAAGATTTGCAATCCATCGGTACGGCCGTCCGGCTCTCTTCGCGCACGTTGGATTCGGACAAGGGGGCGGATCGCAAGGCCCTCGAAGAATTCGTACGCGAAGCCGCCGCGCAGAAGTACGTGCGCGAAGTCCATGTCGTGGGAAGTAACCGAAAAATCGTCGCCAGCAGCGATCCCGATCAAATCGGTCGTCACATGAATGTGACCGGCAAGGAAATCGTTGTGCGCGAAGAACTCGGGTCGCGTGATTCCTCCACGGATTCCTCCGCGGGCCGGCTGCGGTATCAGGTGCGCGTTCCCATTCTGCGGGACGGAAAGGTGATCGGCATGGTGCAGACCTCCGTGCTGTTGCGCGATTTCCGTGCGCTGGTGCGTGCGACCTTGATCCGCAATCTGGCCGTGTCGCTGGCGGCTCTCTTACTGGCGTTTTTCGCTTCGTCCTATTTTCTGCACCTACTCAGCAAACCGTTGCGAACCTTGACTACGGCGGCCGAGAAAGTGGCCGCAGGAGATTTGTCGACGCGGCTTCCGGTTTCGAAAGGCTCCGGCAACGAAGTCTCGCGACTCAACATCGCCTTCAACGCAATGACCGAGAAGCTGACCGAACGCAGGGAACTCGAAGATAAGTTGCGCGATCTGGACCGTCAGGCCATGGTGAACGAGATGTCGGCCAGCCTCGCGCACGAGATCCGCAATCCGTTGAATCTGATCAACCTGACGGCCGGGCATCTCGACGATGCCTACATGCCGGCGGATCCGGCGCGCCGCACCGAGTACGGCGAAATCATGCGATCGCTGCGCGCCGAAGTGCAGCATCTGAACGAAGTGGCGCACCGTTTTTTGGCCATGGGCCAACCGGGCCGCCTGAATCCCGAGCGGTTCCGGATCGGGGCGTTGATGGAAGAAACCAAGCTGCTGATCCGGCAACATCTGGTAACTAAGCAAGCCGAAGTGCAGGTGCAGGCGGACCCTATGCTTACTATGCGCGCCGACAAGGGACAGTTGCGGCTGCTGTTGCTGAACCTGTTCCTCAATGCGGCGGAAGCATCTCCGATGCGCGGCACCATCACCGCGTCGGCCTTCCGTGAGGGCGCATGGATGGTGATCCGGGTGGGGGATGAGGGCGGCGGTATCGCCGAAGCCGACCGGGAAAGGATTTTTCAACCGTATCAAACCGGCAAGGCCACCGGAATCGGTTTGGGTCTGGCCTTGGTGCGGCGCATCAGCGAAGAACATCAGGGAACGGTGCGCGCCGGCAACGGCACGGAGGGCGGAGCGCTCTTCGAAGTGCGGATTCCCGACAAGGAAGGATGAGGGAACCCGGCATGCGGACCAAGGTTTTGATTGTGGATGACGACGCGGCACAGCGCCGCATCGTCGCCAGCATTCTCTCCACCGAAGGGCATGAAACCCACGAGGCCGAATCGGTGCCGGCGGCGTTGGAGAAGCTGCAGCAGGTTTCCGTCGAAGTCGTGCTCACCGACCTGCGCATGCCGGGCCCGGGCGGCTTGCGGTTGCTGCAGGAAGCCGTGCGTTTGATGCCGGCGCCCGAGGTGGTGGTGATCACCGCCTTCGGGAGCGTGGATACGGCGGTGGAAGCGATGCGCCGGGGGGCGTACGACTATCTCACCAAGCCGCTTGACAAGGACGAGCTGATCCTGGTGGTGCAGCGCGCCGCGGAGAAATTCCGTCTGCGCGGAGATTCGAACCGCTGGCGGCAGGCGCAGGAGTCGGGCGATGGCGGTTTGATCGCGGAATCACCGGCCTTGCGCGGGATCCTCGAAACCCTGGATCGCATTTCCCAGAGCGATGCCACCGTGCTGATCCAGGGCGAGACCGGAACCGGCAAGGAGCGCATCGCCAAGTTAATCCACGCGCACAGCAAACGCGGCTCCAAGCCGATGCTGAGCGTTAATTGTGCCGCGTTTCCCGAAAACCTTTTGGAATCCGAACTGTTCGGACACGAGAAAGGGGCGTTTACGGGCGCGGCCTCCCGCAAACCCGGATTGTTCGAGGTCGTGGAGGGCAGCACGTTGTTCCTCGACGAAATCGGCGACATGCCGCCGGGGCTGCAGGCCAAAATGCTGCGGGCGGTGCAGGAGAAGGAGATCCGTCGGGTCGGTGGACTCGTCTCCATACCCGTGGATGTCCGCATCGTGGCGGCCACGCACCGCAATCTCCCCGAGGCGATCGCCCGCGGCGCGTTTCGCGAAGACCTGTACTACCGCCTCAATGTGATTCCCGTGGTGATTCCACCGCTCCGCGAACGTCGCGAAGACATTCCGCCCTTGGTGCGCCACTTTCTGGAGAAACCGTCTCGCCGCAAATCGATTGCCCCTGAGGCACTGGAGGCCCTGTGCCGTTATCCGTGGCCGGGCAACGTGCGCGAGTTGGAGGCCTTGCTTGAACGGGTGTGCATTCTCGCCTCCGGCGACACGATCGGTCTCGGAGATCTTCCGGCGGAATTGCGTACGTCCGGAGTGGCGAGGGTACCAACGACACCCGCGATACCTTTCGTCCCGGGAGGCCCGATGTTCGAGATTCCCGAAGACGGTCTCGTCTTCGAAGGCTTCGAACGCTATCTGATACAGCAGGCTTTGGAGCGCTCCCAGGGTGTCATGGCCGATGCGGCGAAATTACTCGGCATGAGTTACCGCACCTTCCAGTACCGCGCCACGAAGTTCGGACTTCTGGCGGAATCCTGAAGCCTTCGGGTTTCCTTCACGGGCCCCTTGCACACCATCCCGATTCGAATACCCCAATTGGGTTTACCCATGACCCATATGGGGTGAAGCCTGATCATGCGCGGAATAAAATGCCCCTTTCTATCAAATTCCGGGTAGTTTCGGTCAGGCACGGGCCTTGCGTTGCTCTGAAGTATTCCTCCCGTGTCGGGAGCAACCAAGGAGTCCTCTGATGAATACCAAGTCCCGCGCGCTCTGCGCATTGCTCGTTCTCTCCGGTTCGCTGCTGGCCGCTCCGGCCGCAACCACCAGTGCCGCAGCGACGACCGCGAAGCCCGCCGCCGCCGCTCCCACCGCTAAGGTGAAAGCCGAAAAACCCGCTGCGATGCATGCCCGCGGTGAAGTCGTCTCGGTGGATGCCGTGGCGAATACGCTGACCGTCAAAGGAAAGAAGGCGGACGAAACCTTCACCGTGGCGGCGACCGCGAAAATCAAGAAGGGCAAGACCGAAATCAAACTCGGCGACATCCTGGCCGGCGACAAGGTTTCGGTGACGTACATGAAGGATAGCGGTGTGATGACGGCTTCGGCCGTGAAGGTGATGCCGGCGAAGGCCGCCTCGGCGCCCGCTGCAGTCAAGAAGTAATCCGTTCGCGCGAGCGGAGGGAGAGAGGGGAGAGCCATTCCGCAAGGGACGGCTTTTCTGTTTGATTTTTCGGTCTCATTTTCCACTTGAGGGGCCTATCTGCGGCAAGTAGGTTTTGGCCCATGAACAACTTGCTGATTCGAGGCGCACAGGTCGTGTCGCCCACAGGGATTTCCCGCGCCGACGTGCGGGTTGAAAACGGAACCATCGTCACCGTCGCCGCCGGCCTTGTGCCCGAGCCGGGCGAAGAAATTCTGGAAGCCACCGGACTGCATCTCTTCCCGGGAGTCATCGATCCGCAGGTGCATTTCCGCGAACCGGGCAATACGCACAAAGAGGATCTTGAGTCGGGTTCACGTGCGGCGGCATCCGGCGGCGTAACATCGTTTCTCGAAATGCCCAACACCAACCCGCCGGGAACGACGGCCGAGATGATCCGGGCCAAATACGCGTTGGCCTCGACGAAATGCCATGTGGATTTCGGTTTCTTCATCGGTGCCACGCCAGACAACCTCGAAGAGCTGAACTCCTGCCCCGAGGCCTGCGGCATCAAGGTGTTCATGGGTTCTTCCACCGGAACATTGCTCGTCAGCGAAAGACCCGACCTGGAACGCATCTTCGGCAACGGCCGCAAACTCATCGCCGTGCACGCCGAAGACGATGCGATGATCAAGGCCAATAAGGATCGCCTCGGCGATACGGCCACGCTGCAGGATCACCCGTACATCCGTTCGCCCGAAGCGGCTCTCAAGGCCACCACGCTCGCCGTGGAGCTCTCGAAGAAGTACAACCGCCGCCTGCATATTCTGCATTGCACGACGGAAGAGGAAGCGGATTTTCTCCGGCGCGAAAAGATCGAAGGACTCATCTCCGCCGAAGTGTGCCCCCAACACTTTCTCCTGATCGCTCCGGAGATCTACGACAAATTGGGCACCTATGCCCAGATGAATCCGCCGTTGCGCGAGGCGCGTCACGGAAAGGCGTTGTGGAAGGCGCTTGTGGATGGCGTGATCGATTGCACGGCCACCGACCACGCGCCCCATACACGCGAGGAAAAGGACAAAGGTTATCCTCTCGCGCCCGCCGGCATGCCTGGCGTGGAGACGCTGTTTCCGCTCATGCTCGATCGCGCGCTGAACGGCTATTGCACGCTTCCGGATCTGGCGCGTTGGATGTGCGAAGCGCCTGCGCGCCTCTATGGTATGGTTGGCAAGGGTGCGGTCAAACCGGGTTACGATGCCGACTTCACGCTGGTCGATCTGCAGGCAGAGCGCACCATCCGCAACGGTCATTTGCAGACGCGCGTGAACTGGAGCCCGTACGATGGTTGCACGCTCAAGGGCGAAGTGAAGAAAACCATTGTGCGCGGCAAGGTGGTTTATGAAAACGGTGTCGTGGTCGCAGAGGGTCGCGGTTGGGGGCTTCCCCTGAAGTTCGATCCGGCCTGGGAACGCGCGTGATCGTCGGGATCTTAGGCGCCGGCGCGATCGGTCGCGCTATGGCTCGGCATTTCGTGAATGCAGGGTGCGGTGCGATTCTCAGCAACAGCCGCGGACCCGAAACCCTGGCGGATGCGGTCGCCGATCTGGGCGGTGCGGCGCGCGGGGTGCGTGCGGGCACGGCAGCCGAAGCTGCGTCCGCAGACATCGTGGTGATCTCGGTACTGTGGCAACATCTGGAATGCGTGCTTTCCGGGCTGCCCGCCTGGGACGGCCGCATCGTCATCGATGCCACCAATGCCATCATCAACCCCGGGTTTCAGATCGTCGATCTCGGCAAACGCTTTTCGAGCGAAGTCGTGGCGGACCTTGTTCCCGGTGCGCGTCTGGTGAAGGCGGGAAATACCTTCGCCGCCGCCACGCTGGCGCTTGAACCCGCCGTACACGGAGGCCGTCGTGCGTTCTTTCTTTGTGGAGACGATAAAGAAGCGCGGAAAACCATTGCCGGTTTGTTGGATCAGGCGGGCTTTGCCGTGATCGATCTGGGAACGCTGGCGCGCGGCGCGGCGTTGATGCAATTCCCCGGCGGCGCGCTGCCGGGGCTCGATCTCGTCAAGTTCTGAAGGTCAGTCGTCGTCTTCCTTGGGGGGCGTATTCGCTCTACCCTGCGAGTCTGTGGCGGGTCCCGCCATCCTGAGTGCCCATTCCTTGATCAGCGCTTTTTCCGCATCCGTCAGTTTCGCTTCCGGGTGCATGGGGATGTAGAACCACAAAGGCATTTCGCCTTCTTTTACCTCTTCCCAGCTTTGACGGAAACGCTTGGCCTGTTTCTTGGGCGACAACCGGTTCCAGGCCGAGTAGTTCATTTCTTCGCGGCCTTCGTGCACATCGCTTGCGACCAGCCAGGAGACGGGCGCTATGCGGCTGTACCAAGGCCATTTGGTTTCGTTCGAATGGCAGTCGTAGCAAGCGCGCTTGAGGACGGCGCGCACTTCGGGATTGGCGGGCACTTCGGTTTCGTTCTGCGGCGCGGAACGGTCGACGGGGACGAATTGTACGGCCGCTAGCAATACGATGACCGCGAGGAGAAGCTTTTTCCAATGGTTGCGGAAGAAAGTTTTAATCATGAGTTTTGCCTTGGCTGAAAACGGTTTTGTCCGGCCATCTGACCGGCGTATGCGATTAGAATAGCAAAGTCCTTCACGATTATTTGGATGCGATTGCGCTTGAGAACCAGACTGCGACTGCATCGCAGTCATTCGCGGGCGGAGGTTTTAAAAAAGGGCTAAGGGAGTTTTTTCAACCATGCGTGTAATGCCGCCGTCACCGAGGCGGGTTGTTCGAGGGCGGAAAGATGTCCGCAGTCGGGCAGAATGCTCAGCGTCGCTTCCGGAATCGCTGCGGCCATTTCCGCGTGCACTTCCAGGGGCGTGACGGCATCTTCTGCGCCCCAGAGCACCAAGGTGGGGCAGTTGATCGCACCGAGAAGCGGGCGATTGTCGATGCGGCCGAGAATCGCGGTTTGCTGGCGCGTGAAAGCAGGCTGACCCACGCTATGCGCCATGGCGGCGAATAAAGCCGAAAGCTCCGGATCGTGCCCGTGTCGTGCGTTGACCAGGCGCGAGTAGAGCGCGGCGATGAAAGCGGGGTAATCGGTTTCGGAAAGCGCTATCGCCGCGCGACGGCCCTCGGTGGCCTGCGGCGTGTCGGGCCGGGCGGAGGTATCGAGCAGCGCGAGTGCGGTTACCCGTTCGGGAGCTTGGCGCATCACCTCGAGTGCGACGTAGCCGCCCATGGAAAGGCCTGCGAGAGCGAAGTGCGTGGACGGCGCCTGTTCCAATACGGAGGCCGCAAGCGCGGCGATGGAGTCGTGGCCGGTGAGGTCGTCGACCGAACAATCGGCCACGCCGTTCAGGCCGTCGATCTGGTTTTGCCACAGACGGGCATCGTTAATCAGGCCGGGGAGGAAGACGAGGCGGGGCAAATCGGTGTCGGTCAGGGTTTCTCCGAAGAAGAGTCCGGAAAATCAAATCGGGTTTTCGCAGCGTCCCGAACAAATACGGGTCGGCGTTTTCATTCGACCTAGTGCCTCGCCCAATGACAACCAAGGTCATCACCGGGCGACGCCCAAATTTACCCTTCGCTACAGCCTTGGTTTCGGCTCCCGCGTCAGTTCCCGCGGCGGAGAAGACCGGAGAGGCCGACCAAGGTGGCGACGGCTCCGCCGATCAACATCCACACCGCTTTGTCGGTGGGGGCGCCGGTGAAGAATCGCGAGAAATCGGATTCGATGGCTCGTGAAGCCTTCAAACCGTACACGAGTAGCGCGACTCCGCCAGCGACCAGTGCGATGGAGATGCCTTTGTTCATGCTCATTTCTGTGAGCCGAGGCTCACAGAACCTTACGGCCGCTGATGAGGCGCACCAAGATGACGATGATGGCGATGACGAGCAGAACATGGATAAAGCCGCCCAAGGTGTATGCGGAAACCAATCCCAGCAACCAGAGTACGATGAGGATGAGCGCGATGGTATACAGCATGGAGGTCCTTTGTTCGTCCCGGTGATGCGGAAATGCTTCACTAGTCGGCGGTTTATGGCCGCGGCACAACGATATATGGACAGCCATACCCCCGGAATGGGGTGTTCTGCGTACTCACCTGCGCGCCGCAGATCACCGTTCAAATTCGTCGTAGAGGAAATGAAACCGCATCCCAGGTATGCGAATGTCGGTTATTTTCGCGTCGAGAAGTTCTTCGACCAGGAATCGATAGGCTTCGGGGGCTTCCACGTGGTCGGGGAAATCCACAAAGATTTCATTCCGGTTCAAATGGTCCAGAAGCCTTTCGATTTCGGACTCGACCTCCGATTCCGGGAGATCCGCCACGGCCCGCACTTCCGGGAAGCCGATGAACTGCCGCACAGGGACTTCTTCGGCGTTTTGCAACTGATGGTGGAACTCGGCGATGTAGTCGAGAAACTCTCCTTCGATTTCGGGGGGAAGCCTCCCCTTGCCGACGCGCACGAATTGTGCGCCGAAACGCGCTTCCAGTTCCTTGCGTTTCGCGTCGTTCAGGATACGCTCGATTTGATCGTCGGGGTTATCGTCCGGGTCGCAGGGCGGGGTGAGGGCGGGAGGCATGCGGAGATCCCATTGCAATTCTCTTGCCAATCTTTGAATCTGGAAAGCGCGTGAAAATCCGGAGGTCCCGTGCGCGAAAAATATCAGAACGTGAGAGCGCGTTGCACTGAAAGCCTCACCGTTTATCGCGCGTTCCTCATTCGCCTTTCAGGAATTCGTCCCGCGCATTAAGGATTCGTTCCGAATCGGATTGCGTTGCGCGCCTTCGCGCGTGCGGCTTCGACTTCACGGTCGCGCGGTTCCGTGTGGGTCAGCAGGGAATTCAAAAGGGCATGCGTCACCGCAGTGATCTCTTCCACTGTGCGCGCAAATGCGGCTTCATTGGTCTTCGATGGCGCCGTGAACCCGCTCAGCTTGCGTACGAACTGAAGTGACGCGTCGCGGATTTCGGCATCGGTGGCGGGCGGCGCAAAGTTGAACAAGGTTTTGATGTTGCGGCACATGGGGACCTCGCGAAGCACGGGAACGGTTTCTCTGTATAACCGGGAAGATAATTTCCACCCCTTCAATTGGTGGCCTTCACCGCGTCTCAAAGGAAAGGGCGGCCCGCATCGCATACCGCCCCCATCCTCACCCAATCGTCGTTGTGCTCCGTTCCTTATTGCTCATTTCTCATTTCTCATTTCCACGAGAGCCAAGCAGGTTATAGATGCCCCATCTTGCCGCTCTGGTAATCCTTCATCGCCTGGTAGATCTCGTCCTGCGTGTTCATCACGAACGGACCGTACCCCGCGATGGGTTCGTTCAGCGGCTCGCCCGAAAGGAAGAGCACCTTCACCTCGTCGGTGCCGGTGTTCTCCACGCGGAAGGATGTGCCCGACTGCTCGAACAACGCTGCCTCGGCGGCTTCCACCGTCTCGGTTCCGTTCACGCGCACCGTGCCGCCGAAGATCGGCAGGATCACCGTGTCGCCCTCGTTCACGGCGAACTCCGCCGCGCGCCCAGGTTGCAGACGCACATCCCACACGTTCAAGCGCGAATAGGTTTTCGCCGGACCCTGATTTCCTGCGTAAGAACCCGCGATCACGCGAACCGTGCCCGCATCGTCCGGCAGCGCCACCTTGGGAATCTCTTTGTCCAGAACTTCCTGATAACGCGGCGTGGTCATCTTGTCCTTCGCGGGAAGGTTCACCCAGAGCTGCGCCATCTCAAATGCACCGCCGCTCTTCGCAAATTCGCGCCCGTGAAATTCCTCGTGTACCACGCCCGAGGCCGCCGTCATCCACTGCACGTCGCCGCGCGTGATCGCGCCGCCGCCGCCGCCGGAGTCGCGGTGTTCCACCGAACCTTCGTACACGATCGTCACGGTTTCAAAACCGCGGTGCGGATGTTCGCCCACGCCGCGACGTTCTTCGGTGGGCGGAAATTCGCCCTTGCCGTAGTCGAGCATGAGGAACGGGCTGATGTCGTTGCCTTGTGCGTTGTAGGCGAACAGCGTGCGCACGGGGAAACCGTCGCCCACCCAGTGCATGCGGTTGTTGCGGAGAATACCGGAGACCTTTTTGGTGGCGGTGTTCGTTGTCGTGTCCATAGTCGCCTCTGTTGAATCGGTTACGTGATGTACAAGGTAAAAGCGAAGGGCGCGCCAGATATCCGTTGCAACAAGTAAATAGAGTGAATTGCCTTAAAAACTATAAAAAGGGCAATTTGATCGAGATATAGAAGACACTACGGGGTCGGGACGGTGACCGGGGTTACCTTCCCAGGGTGGGCGTTCGATTTCGAAACATACCCGGCCTTTGCTGTGTCCTTACCGGGTCCTTACCGTGTTCTCATGGCGCCGCACGGAGACCGGCTTTCCGGACTACATTTACCCCGGAGGGTCCCGCCAACGCCAAGCTTTCACTCCGCCTCCGAGCCGAAACCCTGCTTTCGAGGGGCTTCAATCCTATCCATCTGTATATCGCGATATTTTGATATATTGCGCCTATGGATCCCGGAATCGGCATCGGCGAACTGACCGCCGTCTATAAGTTGCTTGGCGACGAAACGCGGTTGCGCGTGCTCGCGCTGTTGCAGGACGCCGAACTCGCGGTCGGAGAGATCCAGAAGGTCCTCGGCATCGGTCAGAGTACCCTGTCGTCGCAGCTGGCCCTGCTCAAAGAACAAGATCTGGTCGCCGGGCGCAAAGAGGGGCAGAAGGTGTTTTATCGCATTCCTCTCGATCCGTCGTCGCGCAAGCTCGGCCTGTTGCGCGAGGCGCTGGCCACCACCGTGCACGCCAAATGGCACGCGCGCGATCGTCGGCATCTCGAGAAGACGCTGCGTGAACGCGCCGAAACCTCGCGCGAATTCTTCAATCGCCAGGCGGTCCAGAATATGCCTTCTCCGGGGCAGACCGGTCAGGCCTTGGCGAACGGCCTCATCGCCCTCGTCACCGGCAAACGCCTCCTCGACCTAGGTTGCGGGAGCGGCCGCCTCGCGCGTCGTTTCGCCCAATCGGGCAATCGCGTCACCGGAGTGGACATCAGCGAAGAGCAGATCCGTCTGGCCCGCGAGAACACGGAGGCGCGCAGCGACGATGCATCCGTCGATACGGATCATCCCGAAAATCCCGTTTTCCGCATCGCGTCGATGGATGAAACGGGTTTACCCGACGCGTCTTTCGACGTGGTGCTGCTGTCGCAATCGCTGCATCATGCCGCGCATCCCGCCGCGGTGATCCGCGAGGCGCAGCGTCTGCTGGTGCCGGGCGGCACTCTGCTCATTCTCGATCTGCTGGCCCACGAAGAAGACTGGTTGCGCAGCAAGTTCGGAGATTTTTGGCTTGGCTTCGCCGAAGGCGACCTCAAGGATTGGGTGCGCACGGCCGGCCTACACATCGCGCGTTTTGAAATCACTCCGCCCTCTCCGGAATATCCGGACCTCGAGGGCGTGTTGTTGGTGGGAGAGAAATCTTAGGGCAAAACAGCATCACAGCAACACAGCAATAGAACAACCGCATAGAAAAGCGCGTTATTTTCGCTCCTTTATTGTTGTGTTGCTGTGATGTTGTGTTGAAACATTGAAGAGTGTACGGAGAAATTATGTCAAAACACCCCATCCACGATCTGCTCAAAAAGCGTATCCTCATCCTCGACGGTGCCATGGGCACGATGATCCAGCCCTATAAGCTTGAGGAAAAGGATTTCCGCGGCGAACGGTTCAAGGATTGGCACAAGGATCTCAAGGGCAACAATGATCTGCTGCACCTGACGCGCCCCGACGTGATCGGCACGATCCATCGCCAGTACTTCGAGGCCGGCGCCGACATCGTGGAGACCAACACCTTCAGCAGCAATTCGATTTCGATGGCCGATTACGACCTGCAGGGCATCGTGCGCGACCTGAACGTGGAAGGCGCCCGCCTGGCGAAGAGCATCGCCGAAGAATTCACCGCGAAGAACCCCGACAAACCGCGCTTTGTGGCCGGCTCGATCGGTCCCACCAACCGTTCGCTCGGCATGTCGCCCGACGTGAACGATCCGGGTTTCCGCGCGATCACCTGGGATCAGCTGGTCGAGTCGTACATGGAACAGGTCGAAGCCCTCATCGAGGGCGGCGTGGACATCCTCCTCGTCGAGACGGTTTTCGACACGCTGAACTGCAAGGCCGCCCTGTACGCCATCGAAGAAGTATACCAGAAGGTGGGCAAGCGCCTGCCCATCATGGTTTCTGTGACCATCATCGACCGCGCGGGTCGCAATCTTTCGGGCCAAAGCACCGAAGCGTTCTGGTACTCCGTGTCGCACGCCGACCTGCTTTCGGTGGGGGTGAACTGCGCGCTGGGTGCGGAACTGATGCGCCCCTACGTCGAAGAACTTTCGAAGCAGGCGCCCGTGCATATCTCCTGCCACCCGAATGCGGGTCTGCCCAATGCTTTCGGCGGCTACGACCAGTCCGCCGACTACATGGCCGGGCTGTTGCACGAATTCGGTGAAGCCGGATTTTTGAACATTGTCGGCGGCTGCTGCGGCACCACGCCCGCGCACATCAAGGCCATCGCCGAGGCGGTGCAGGATGTGGCACCGCGTGCGATTCCGTCTCCCGAAAAAACGCTGCGCCTCTCAGGCATCGATCCGTTCACGTTCCGCAAAGAGATGACCTTCCTGAACATCGGCGAGCGCACCAACATCACCGGCAGCCCCAAATTCTCGAAGCTGATTCTCGGCGGCGATTTCGATGCGGCCCTCTCGGTGGCGCGCCAGCAGGTGGAGAACGGCGCCTCCGTATTCGACGTGAACATGGATGAAGGCATGCTCGACTCCGAAGCGGCCATGACCAAGTTCCTGAACCTGGTCGCCGTGGAGCCCGACATCGCCAAGTCGCCCATCATGGTGGACTCTTCCAAGTGGAGCGTGCTTAAAAAGGGCCTGCAGGCCATGCAGGGCAAGGGCATCGTGAACTCTATCAGCCTCAAGGAAGGCGAGGAGCAGTTCCGCAAGCGCGCCGCCGAAGTGCGCCGCTACGGCGCCGCCGTGGTGGTGATGGCGTTCGACGAAGCGGGACAGGCCGACAGCTATCAGCGCCGCATCGAGATCTGCAAGCGCAGCTACGACATTCTCGTAAACGAAGTGGGCTTCCCGCCTGAAGACATCATCTTCGACCCGAACGTGCTCACGGTAGCTACGGGTCTCGAAGAACACAACAACTACGCGGTGGATTTCATCGAGGCCACGCGTTGGATCAAGGAAAACCTGCCCAGCGCGCGCGTGAGCGGCGGCATCAGCAACATCTCGTTCTCGTTCCGCGGTAACAACCCGGTGCGCGAGGCGATGCATTCCGCGTTTCTCTATCACGCCATCCGGGCCGGGCTCGACATGGGCATCGTCAACGCGGGCATGCTGCAGGTGTACGAAGAGATTCCGCCCGAGCTGAAGGAAGCCGTAGAGGACTTGCTGCTCAATCGCCGCGCCGACGCAACCGAGCGCTTGGTGAACCTTGCCGATGCCTTCAAGGGAGACGGCAAGGCGAGAGTGGTCGAGGACCAAGCCTGGCGGTCCCTGCCGGTCGAGGAACGCCTCAGCCATGCGCTGGTCAAGGGCATCATGGATTTCATCGACACCGACGTGGAGGAGGCCCGCCTCAAATACGCGCAGCCCATCGAAGTGATCGAAGGTCCGTTGATGGATGGCATGAACGTGGTGGGCGATCTTTTTGGCTCCGGTCAAATGTTCTTGCCGCAGGTGGTGAAGAGTGCCCGCGTGATGAAGAAAGCCGTGGCGGTGCTCATGCCGTACATCGAAGCCGAAAAGGCGAAGAACCCTTCCTCGCGCGAGGCGGGCAAGGTGCTCATGGCCACGGTCAAGGGCGACGTGCATGATATCGGCAAAAACATCGTAGGCGTGGTGCTGGCCTGCAACAACTACAAGATCATCGACCTCGGCGTGATGGTGCCCGCCAACGTCATCATCGAGAAAGCGCGCGAACACGATGTCGATCTCATCGGCCTCTCGGGTCTGATCACGCCCTCACTCGACGAGATGGTGCATGTGGCGAAGGAACTGGAGCGCGGTGGATTCAAGATCCCGCTGCTCATCGGCGGTGCGACGACTTCGGTGGCCCACACGGCCGTGAAGATCGCGCCCGTCTACAGCCAGCCCGTCGTGCACGTGCTGGACGCCTCGCGTAGCGTGCCCACCGCCGGCAGCCTGCTCACCGCGCACCAGCGCAAAGCATTCATGACGGAGATCACCGCGCGCTACGACAAGGTGCGCGCCGACTACGCGGGTTCCAACAAAGATCGCGCGCTGTTGCCGATCTCGGAAGCGCGCGCGAAGGGGTTCAAGCCCGACTGGAAGGCCGAGCGGGCCGAAGGTCGCGTGTTCAAGCCCCTCAAGCCGGGCGTATACGCGTTCTCCGACTACCCGCTTTCGGAACTTGCGGAGTACATCGACTGGACGCCGTTCTTCCACACGTGGGAACTGAGCGGCCAATACCCGCGCATCTTCGACGATCCGAAGAAGGGCGAAGAGGCGCATAAGCTCTTTGCCGACGCGCAGAAACAGCTCAAGGACATGATCGCCGACAAGAGACTCACCGCCCAGGGTGTGTACGGTCTTTGGCCGGCCAACAATATCGGCGACGACGTGGAGATCTATGCCGACGAAAGTCGCAAAGAGATCCTCGGCGTGAATTACGGCTTACGTCAGCAGGTCGTGAAGGAAGGTTCGGCTCCCGGCGAATATCTGTGCCTCTCCGACTATGTAGCGTCGAAGGAAAGTGGTGTGGCCGACTATATCGGCGGCTTCGCCGTGACTTCGGGCGCAGGTCTGGATGTTCTCGTGGCCGAGTGGGAAAAGGCGAATGACGATTACGGCTCGATCATGGCGAAGGCCTTGGCCGACCGTCTCGCGGAAGCCTTCGCCGAGCGCCTGCACCAACGCGTGCGCAAGGAGTTCTGGGGCTATGCCGCCGATGAGACCATGCCGACTGAAGAGCTTTCGAAAGAGAAATATCGGGGCATCCGTCCCGCGCCCGGTTACCCGGCCTGCCCCGATCACACCGAGAAGGGCCTGCTCTTTAAACTCCTGGGAGTCGAAGAGAAAACCGTGCTCCGCCTTACGGATAGTTATGCGATGTGGCCGGCTTCCGCCGTCAGCGGTTGGTACTACGCCCACCCGCATTCCCGCTACTTCGGTGTGGGCAAGATCGGCAAGGATCAGGTCGAGGACTACGCCCGCCGCAAGGGCTGGACGCTGGAACTGGCCGAGAAATGGTTGTCCCCGAACCTGGGATATACCCCGTAATAACCCGGAAATCGAGGATTCAACCTCAATTTCGACCTTCTGCGGATTTTTTAGGAAACCAAACCGGTATCCATAACATTCCGTACATACCGGGGACTTAAAGTTCGAGAACAAGGTGATGCACCGTGGGGAACCGGGCGCGACACTTTGTAGCTTCACCCCCCTCACCCCCCAGCCGGGGGGAACTTGAAAGGATCCTCCCATGAAAAAGAACTCCATCCTCACCCAGCTCGCCATTGCCGGTATCGCTGCGGGCCTCGTCGCCGTCGCTCCGGTGCACGCCTCCCATCACGGAGACAAATCCGACTCCTCCAAAACCGAAAAGTCAGGCTGCAAAGGCAAGAGCGGCTGCAAGGGCATGGGCAAGGTGAAGAGCGATAGCTCGTGCAAGGGGCACACCTCCTGCAAGGGCCATGACTCCACCAGCCTCGGCAAAAAGGTCGCGGTCGACACCTCTGTGAAAGCCGCCTCTTCGTGCAAAGGCCAGAACTCCTGCAAGGGACAGGGTGGTTGCTCGATGACGGAGAAGGATCTGAAGGCCGCTGCGAAGAAGATGGGCATGCCCGCAGACAAAGCCGGCAAGGCTCACAGCTGCAAGGGCAAGAATGATTGCAAGGGTTTGGGCGGCTGCAAAGGCTAAGTAAGGCTTGTGGGACGAGCGGGTCGCCGGGCTGCGAGCCTCGCACTCCGGCGTTGCGATATTCCAATGAACGAAAACACAATGACCCCCTCCGCGCCTTTATGGGTGGAGGGGGTTTTTTGTTGGGTCGGGAGAGTGGAGACGTCAGGATTTAAATTGCTGTAACAATGCGCCAGTTCCGGAGACTCATTTAGTGGCGGCCGCTACTACGGTTGTCGTTCCTTCTTTCGAGGAAGTGAACGAGGCTGTGTTTCTCGCCCGCTTGCGGGCGGGTGATGCCGGCGCGCGCCTGGCCTTTTCGCTGCTGGTGCGCACGACGCACGGGCGCTTGCTGGCCTATGCGCGCCGCCATCTGGGAGATCTGGAAGAGTCCCAGGAAGTGGTGCAGGAAACCTTTCTCGCGGCCCATAAGGGGCTGGACGGTTTTGAGGGGAAGTCCAAATTGACGACGTGGTTGTACAGCCTGGCGCATTTCAAGGTCTGCGACCGCATCGCCGAGCGTACGCGCGCGCATGAATCCGAGCGCGGTCGATGGAAAGGGGGTGTTCGCATGAATTCCCTCGCCGCCGTGTTCGTCTATCCGTGCGACAAGATTCCCGACTTCGCCTACGACTATCTCGAGCATCGATTGCCCGCAGTGACGGCGCTGCGTTTCCGCACGCACCTCAAGTTCTGCAAGGGCTGTAACGAATTCGTACAGCTGTACCGCATGGCCGCGGATCCCGTGCAATTCCTTCACGAGAATCCTGCTCCGCCGGAACTCATCGAGCGGACGTTGGAGTTTTTGGATCAGGAGTTGGGCAAAGGATCTAGGACGTTGACCCAGCCCTCACCCCCGCCTGCGCGGGGGCAGGCTCCCCGACCCCCTCTCCCCGAGGGAGAGGGGAGGAGCGAAATTCGCTGATGTCGAAAGCACCTTTGTCCCCTCGGTGGATTTTTCTCGACTTTGACGGCGTGATCATGGATTCGATGACGCTGAAGCTCGACGCTTACTGTTTCGCGCTTGCGGAGTTCGGCTTTTCACGCGAAGCGGTGCGCGACCAGCAATTGCTCTACGCAGGCCTGTCGCGCTCGCGCGCACTCCCGTTGATGTACAAGGTGCTGTCGGGTGGGGAAGACATCACGCCGGAGCAGCAGGAGCGCGTGCTCGCGCGTTTCGCCGAAGAAGATATCCGCCTGCGGCCGCGCATGCAGCTGATGCCGGGCGTTACCGAATTTCTAGAGGAAGCCGCGCGGCGGGGTATGCCGCTCGCCGTGGTGACGGGTACGCCGCAAGAGGTGATCGACGGAACGGTGGACCACTTCGTCATTCGCGAGTGGTTCCGTGAAATCCACGGGTGGCCGCCGATGAAGGCAGAGCATTTGGTCGACCTCCTTACGCGGCACGGCTTGCGTCCGGAGGAAGCGATCTATGTAGGCGATGCCGTGCAGGATATCAACGCTGCGGAATCGGTGGAGATTCCGTTCATCGCAGTGGATCATGGGGACGGCGCCTTCGCCGGGCGTACTTCTGTGGTGGTGTTGAAAGGCTTGCGGGATTTGCCGGCCGTATTGGGCTGGTAACCGGCTGCCGAGGCTATTCCACCCGCGCGTCGGCCTTGGGGTCGAACGCTTCGCGCAAGCCTTCACCCACGAAGGTCGCCAGCAGCAAGGTGATGAACAATGCGGTGGTGGAAGTGATCGCGAGCCACGGCGCGTGCAGGTTGTCGAGCCCTTGACGCAGCAGTTCGCCCCACGAAGGCGCGGGGGGTTGCAGACCGAACCCGAGGAAATCGAGCGAGGTGAGGGCGGAGATGCCCGAGACCAGCAGGAACGGCAGCACCGTGACGACGGGGGTGAGGGCGTTGGGCAACACGTGTCGCAGAAAGATGCGCCACGCGGGAATGCCGAGTGCGCGTGCGGACTTCACGTAGTTGAGGTTGCGCAGGCTGTAAAACTCTCCGCGCATGTAATAGGAGAGCCCGATCCACGAAAAGAGCGCGACCACGCCGACCAGCAGCGGGAAGCCGCGCCCGTACAGCGCGCCGAGCAGAATGACGACATAAAGAAAGGGGAGTGCGGACCAGATTTCGATGAAGCGTTGTCCCAGAATATCCGTCTTGCCACCGAGCCAGCCTTGCAGGCCGCCGACGAGGATTCCCAGCGCGGCGGAAAGCACGGTGATGAGCAGTGCGAAGGCCATGCACAGGCGGAATCCGTAGAGTAGGCGGGAGAAGACGTCGCGCGCGGTGTTGTCGGTGCCGAGCCAGTGTTGTGCCGAGGGTTTGTGCGGCGGGTTTCCCGGCAGGTCGAGGTTGGCGCGGTAGGGTCCCCACTTGACCAGCGGAAACACGATTTTGCCCCCCTGCGCGCGGAATGCGGAATCTTTCGCCAAGGCGTGATAATCGGTTTGGGTGCCCTGAGACAATCCGAACGCGGTGCCGGGATAGAATTTGAAGACCGGAAAATGGACCGAACCTTGATAGGTCACGAGCAGGGGTCGATCATTCGAAATCAATTCGCTGCCGAGCGACAACACGAACGCCGCCGTCAGCACAATCAGAGACCACCAAGCGCGACGCATGGCACGGAAGCGGCGGAACCGGGCGCGGGTGAGGTCGGAGAACATCATTTCAATCTGATTCTCGGATCGACCACGACATACAGCACATCGGAAAAGAGACGGCCGAGCATGGCGAGGAAGCTGGAAAGCATGATGACGCCGAGCACCACGTTGTAGTCGCGGTTTTCGATCGACTTGTACACGAGCAGGCCCATGCCGTCGATGTCGAATACTTTTTCGATCAGCAGCGCGCCCGCAAACATGAGGGTGAAGATCTCGCCGGCGCGGGTGGCCAGCGGAATGAGCGCGTTACGCAGCGCATGTTTCCATACGGCCTGCCGGAAGGTCATGCCCTGCAGCAGGGCGGTGCGCATGTAGTCTTTGGAGATTTCCTCGAGCAGGGCGTTCTTGAGCAGCAGGGTGAGAAAGGCGAACTCCCCGGCCATGTAGCAGATCATGGGCAGCGTCATGTGCCAGAGGAAGTCTGTGGTCTTGCCCCAGAAGGTGAAGGACTCCCAGTCGTCGGAGACGATGCCCGAGAGCGGGAACCAGTCGAACCACGTGCCGCCGGCGAAGAAGGTCAGCAGGAGCACGCCGAGCGCGAACCCGGGCACGACGTAGCCGGCGAAGAGAACGGCGGAAGAGACGGTGTCGAAGGTCGACTTGTGCTTCAACGCCTTATACAGGCCGAGCGGCATGCACACGAGGTAGGAGAGCAGGAACGAGGTGACGCCGAAAAAAAGGCTGACCGGGAATTTGGATTTGATCACATCC
>CANIEU010000013.1 GCA_947466585.1 Fibrobacterota bacterium | reverse complement strand
TGGAGGCGGCGGTCGTCCTGCTTGCTGTTCGGGTCACCGCCCTGGATCATGAATCCAGGAATGACGCGATGGAATTTGGTGTTGTCGTAGAACCCTGCGCGCGCGAGGTCGAGGAAGTTCTGGACGTGGTTGGGGGCGACCTCGGGGAGGAATTCGATGGTGATGTCGCCGTGACGGGTAGTGAGGATGGCTTGTGTCATGGAGGGGAAAGATAGTAGGACTTCCGTCCAGGGGCCGTGCCGCCGGACTAAGCCTTCTTTCCCCGGTTCAGAAAAACGTGCATCAGCACGGCATCTTCGCCCGTATCGGCATAATAGCCCTTGCGGACCCCTGCTTCTCCGAAGCCCAGTGCGTTGTAAAGCGCGATGGCGGCCGCATTGCGGTAGCGAACTTCGAGGAAGACGGAAGACGCACCAGCCTGGGCCAGATCGGCCAAAACACCCGTCAACAGGGCCCGACCGGCACCTTGGCGGCGGGCGTCGGGATGGATCCCGAGAATCAGGATTTCGCCTTCGTCGGCCACATTACTGGCGACGGCATAGCCGATCACCTTTCCCTCACGTTCGGCCACATTCGCGATCCGGCCCTCGGTCGCCACGCAGGTTTTCAGGGCCTCGCGGGACCACGGCTGCGTGTTGCACAACACTTCGAGCGCGGCCACCGCATCGAGATCGCGCGCCGCAATCGAGCGCAGCGTACCGCCCCATGCAGGCGCCGGAGCGGCAGACTCTGGCGATTCAAACCCGGGAAATATCATCTTCATGGTTGGCCCGGCTCGAAAGAAGAATGAGTGGCCGCCCCGAATTTTTCTTCGGCAGCGGAGAGTTGCAAATATAAAGGACGTTGCGCATCACGACCCGACGCACGCGCGCGTTGCGCCAGGGCCACCGCATCCCAATTTTCACCCGGGGTCCAGATCGAAGCGAAGCCCGCGCAGCGCTCCAGCAAAGCCGGTGTGGATTCCGGCGCGACGACGGTAACCCCGGCATCTGTCAGCGCGGCGAGATCTTCCCCGGCAATCAGCGCGCCGGAGTCTTCGAGCCCGCGCGACACGTAGAAGCGCCCCGCGTTGGCCGGAACCACTGCGATCGAGTCACCCGTTCCGGATGCGCCCGCAGAACGGTCGAATGAAAGATGCAGCGCCTCGAAGCTGGTAAAGCCATGCAACGGAATTGCGGAGGGAAGCGAAATTCCTTGAACAAATGCCATCGCGATGCGGATCCCTGTAAAACTACCCGGGCCCACCCCCACGGCGATCCAGGCGAGGTCTGCAAAGCCCGCGCCGGTTTCGCGCAATAAGGATTCCGTCCAATCGGCCACATCATCGTGACGCGTGCCGGCAGGACGAGCGGACTGTGCCAGCACCTGTGCGCCGTCGGCATCCAGCACGGCGGCGAAACCCGCGTGCGACAAATCGAGAACCATGCCGACCTGTTTCAAGTCAGTCCTGATTTTGGGAACGCGCCAGAGCACGTTCGATGATTTGCGTCACGAGATCCCGATACGACAAACCGATGCACGCGGCCTGTTGCGGCAGAATCGATTTCGGCGTAAAACCCGGCAGATTGTTGGTCTCCAGCGCATTGAGTGCGTGGCCGGTCCAAATAAAATCGGTGCGGCTGTAGGCCGACAAGCCGAGCGCTGCGTGCGCCTTGGCCGCCAAGCGTTGCATCTCCGCATTCACTTCCGCAGGAAAGGCGGCGGGCGTGATTTCTTCGGCACCATCCTGCTTGTATTTCTCTTCAAAGGAAAAGAAGGCGTCTTTTTTAGGTCGGATCTCGGTGGGAGGCAGCGCTGTCCGGTAGCCTTCGAGAACCCCGCAGGTGGCCTCACGGCCGGGAATGAAGGCCTCCACAAGGATGCGTTCGGTGTCGGCCCCGATTTCGACAAGTGCCGCTTCCAACTCCGCACGGGTCTTCACGACGGCGACGCCGATACTGGAGCCGCCCGTGGGATGTTTGACCACCGCGGGCAACCCCAATTCCTTCTCGACGCAGTCAGCGGCGAAGGAAACCGGATCGTCCTGTGCGATCACGATCCAGGGCGCAGTGGGAATTCCTTGCTCCCGGTATTTTTCCTTCGACAGGATTTTATCCATCGCGGTTTTCGAACCCGCACTTCCGCTACCCGTAAACGTTTGCCCCGCAGCTTCCAGAAATGTTTGCAAGGTGCCATCTTCCCCACCCACACCGTGCAGCGCGAGAAAGAAAACGTCCGCTTGCGGAAAGAGCAACATTGATCCCGGTTCACCGGTTTTATCGGAGCGCGCGTCGAAGCGTGCGCGGGCCCAACCCTCCGGCGGGTGCTGCAACCAGGCTTCGGCCTGCGCCACCGTCATTTCTTTGGGAAACAGTGCGGGATTCGTGGGCCAGATCCACACGTTCTCGCATGATATCAAAACCGGAAATCCGCGGAAGCGCTGCGGGTCGAGTTGCGAGAGGATTCCGCAACCAGAGGCCAGAGAAACCGGATGTTCGGGAGAAATGCCTCCCATCAAAACCGCAATGCGGAGTTCGGCTGATGCCACGATCAAACCTCGAGAATACTGCCCATCGGTTCCTCGGGATTATTAAAATCCTCCAGAAAGTAGGCGTACCCTTCGGTATCGTCGGTGTATCCGTGCGAGACGGCGTAGTCCCGAAAAAAGGCGCGCAGCGCGGTCTCGCGCGAATCCATTTCCACAAACTGGTGGATGAGCGCGGGTTTCGCGGTGACGAAAGAAATGGCGTATCGGGGCATGGGGGAAAATTAGCTTACAGCGGACGCGTCGTTGCGTTTTTCTCGTATGCAGTCCATGTGGTTTTCAGCAATGTATCGAGATCGCTGTGTTGCGCTTTCCATCCAAGAATTTTTTCGGCTTGCTCCGACGAGGCCAACACCGTGGCAGGGTCTCCCGCGCGCCGCGCCACCACCGAGTACGGAATTTCCCGCCCGGTAATTTCGCGCGCTCGGCGGATCATTTCGAGAACCGTCACGCCCGCGCCGGTGCCCAGATTGACGGTGAGGTTTTCTCCGCCGCGTTGCAAATGTTCGAACGCGGCCACGTGCGCGGCGGCCAGGTCGCTGACATGGATGTAGTCCCGCACGCAGCTTCCGTCGGGGGTCGCGTAGTCGTCCCCGAACACCTGCATCCCTTTGCGCCAACCCATCGCGGTTTCCATCACCACCGGAAGCAGGTTGGCCGGGTTTTGTTCCAGACCGGTCAACTCGCCCGCAGGATCGTAGCCGGCGGCGTTGAAGTAGCGCAAAGCCACATGCCGCAAACCTTTAAGGCGTCCGTACCAATCGAGGAAACCCTCGATGGCGAGCTTGGTGTGACCGTAATAGTTCTCGGGACGGGTGGGGTGCGCTTCGTCGAGTGGAAGATATTGTGGAGCGCCGTACACAGCGGCGGTGGAGGAAAACACCAGCGTCGGAATCTTCGCCTCCACGACCGCTTCCAATAAATTGAGGGACCCGGTAATATTGACCCGGCTGTAGGTCTCGGGGTCGGTCATGCTCTCCCCCGCCGCCTTAAGTGCGGCAAGGTGGATGACGCCGTCGAAGCCTTGGCCGGAGGCGGCAGCCCGCAGGGCGTCTCGATCCAGAATATCGCCTACTTGGAGCGTCGATCCGGGCAAAATGTTGGCGCGCGAACCGGTGGAAAGGTTGTCGAAAACGACGGGCACGTGCCCCGCTTGGAGCAACGCCTTGCAGACATGGGAACCGATGTATCCGGCCCCGCCCACGACCCATATTTTCACGAAACCCCCGGAGTGAATTGCCCCGGGCAATATAAGAAGAGCAGCCACCAGATGGACGGCCCCACCGTCTTGTTCCCACCGCCCGGGCCTTGTATCTTGTACCTGAACTCGCCCGGAAGGACACTTTGGCCATGCGTATTTCGACCGTCGTCACCACCGCCGCTCTGCTCCTCGGTATCTCCCTCGCCCCTGCCCAGGTTCAAGGCCCCGAAGCGCCGAAAACCTTCGAACTCGACAAAAAGGGCAAGCGCGACCGCATCAACTTCAAACTCGACATCAAGCCCCTCTCGAACCCGAAGCTGACTTTTTCGCAGTTTGAAGGTCGCCGCATGTTGCTGTTCTATTTCTCGGCGAAGTGCCCCCACTGCCAGCACGCCGCGCCGTACGTGCAGCGCATGGCCGACGAACTGGGTGCCAAGGGATACGCCTCGTTGGCCATGGCTATCGCCTATAACAGCGAAGACGACATTCGCGGCTTCATCCGCGACTTCGGCGTACGCATGCCGATGATGCAGGATGCCGACCGCACCTTCGGCGAGAACTTCGGCGTGGGCACCATCCCGGTGATCTACCTGATCAACGAAAAGGGCGAGTACATCCGCTGGACGAGCTTCAACGAAGAAAACACCCCGCTGGAAGTGCGCATGGCCGCCGCCAGCTGGCCGGCCCTCAAAAAGAAGTAATCCCGCATGCCGACCCCGGGCAAAGTCCCGTCGACCGGCAGCACACGGCGCGTTCAAAAAACCTTTTCCCATATCGCCGCTCCCGACGACATCGCCGGGGGCGGCGTTTCTTTTTTGGACCTGTTGCTCAAGCGGTTCCCCTACCACACGACGGAGGAATGGACCGCTCGCATCCGGGACGGTCGCGTCACGCTGGAGGGTGCTGCGGGCACACCGGAGCAACCGGTGACGCGCGGCATGCGTCTGGAGTATCGGGTCGAGGATTACGAGGAGCCCGCCGTTCCCATCGATTTCCATGAGATCACGGCGATCGGCGATGTGGCGCTCGTACACAAGCCATCCGGCCTGCCCGTCCACAAAACCGGCAAGGTGTTCGTGCACGTTTTGGCCAACCTGTACCGTTCTTTCAAGCAGGACGAGGCTTGGTCTCCCCTGAACCGGCTCGATGTGGAAACCAGCGGGATCGTGGCCTTCGCACGCGGCCGCGAGGCGCTGCGTCGCTTCGCCCCCACCGCGCCGGGCATGGTGTGGACGAAAGCCTACCTCGCGGTGGTTCACGGCGTGATGACGCAGGAGACGCGCCACGACGGCCCCTTGGCAGAAGTTCCCCCGGGACCGGAACACCCCATCCGCAGCCGCATGTGGGTGCATCCCGAGGGAAAGGCGGCTTCCACGCTCTTCCAACCTTTGCTCACCTCAGGCAACAAGACCTTGGTCATTGCGCGTCCCGTGACAGGGCGTAAACATCAGATTCGTACCCACCTGGTCGACCTCGGCTTTCCGATCGTGGGGGACAAGGTCTATGCGCACGACGGCTACTACTACCTGAAGCGCCTTGAAGGCGAATTGACCGACGAAGATATCGGGCGGCTCGGTTCTCCCCGTCAGCTGTTGCACGCGGTGAGTCTGGAGATTCGCGCGGAAGACGGCACGGGCATTGCCGCCAACGACTTCGATCTACCCGAAGACTTCCGCCGCTATTTTCCCGAGGCGGATGAATCCTTGCTCCGAAACGCCTTGGGGATGGAGTTTCCGCGCGCTTGAAATACGCCGGAGACCGCTCCGGCCCTTCATGGAGCTAAGTTGTCCCGATGCCTTCCTATACAGACCGCTTCGAAGACATCGTGCGGGAATTTGAGGAGGCCGGCATCCCGGTGGATGCCCCCGGATTCTTCGACCACCCGGCTTTTGCCGAACGGCTCGCTGGCGACCCCGACTATCGAAATCTGTACGCCCGCTTCGTCAAGGAGCGCCCCTACACTCCTGAATACCTCGCCTACGCGGAAAAGACCCTGCAAACCGTATGCGATATTCTGCATCAGGAATTGATCGAGGATGGCCGACTCGGCGCCTGCATCGACATGTCCCTCGCCCTCTCCCGCATGCTCGACAAGCTGGGGGTGTGGAACTTTCCCGTGCTCGGCGCCTTGACCACCACCTACCCCGAGCACACGGAAATCCCGCGCGGGTTTTATTGGCCCGTGGATCATGGCGCGATCGACGCCGGCCACGCTTGGCTGTTCGCACCGCCGTTTACGGTCATCGACCTCACCTTCGGCCGCCAGTATTTTAACCCGGGCGTGGAAGCGTATCATCCCGATGCCGTTTACTCGCGTGAAGTTTCAGATGTGCCCGTTCTCATCGAAGACATCTGCTCTTCGTCGATCCTGATGGAAATGGATGCGCAGGGCCTGACATGGGATTTGAAGGGATTGTTCTCCACCCACCCTCATTTCGAAGCCTTTTTCAAGACCTTTCCCCGTGCGGTGGTAACTCACGCGGGTGCCGCGCATAAATTCATTCCCGTGGCCGTGGGCGTGCTCGACCAACCGCTTGAAGAAATGACCGATCTGCAATTGAATGGCATGTCGGGACACGCGATATTCGAGGAAAAAATCAAGCCGCTGTTTGCCTAGATTTCCAAATGGTTTGATCGAGAATCCGCTCTTTCTTTCCGGAGATTCCGTTCGATGGCACAGGTCAAAATATTCGGGATCAAGGAACGGCTCCTCACTATTCGAGACAACCGCTTCCGCGGCAAGCACGGCGACGAGATCGCCCTGAACCACAAGATCAACGTCTGAGAGACAGCATTGATGAATCTGCTCGCCGTATCGGGAAGCCTTCGCACCGGCTCCTCCAACCTCCGGCTACTCGAAGCCGTACGCCTGCTCGCACCTGCGGGGTTTTTCGTCACGGTCCGCGGCCCGCTGGATGACCTCCTCCATTTCAATCCAGATATTGAAGAGGCCGGATTACCCGATGTTGCGGCACAGTGGCGTGCGGCAGTGGATGCATGCGACGTCCTCCTGATCTCGAGCCCGGAATACGCACACGGTGTGCCCGGCGTGATGAAGAACGCCCTCGACTGGCTCGTAGGCGGCATGGAGATGACGGATAAGCCCTTTGCCCTTCTCAATGCCACGCCGCCGGGAGAATATGCACAGGCCTCCCTCATCGAGACATTGCGCATCATGGGTGGAAAACACTTGAAGACGGTTTCCATCGAAGTTCCGCTGCGCGGCAGCAAACTCGACGCCGCCGGAATCGCCGCGCACCCTGAATTTTCCCCGAGCATCCGTCGGATGTTCGCGGCTTTGGAACAACATTCAACCGGAGTAAACACATGATCGCCACCGCTTCGATTCTCATCAACGCCTCGCCCGAAAAAGTTTGGGATGCACTGGTGAACCCGGACAAGGTCAAGCAGTATATGTTCGGCGCGACCTTGATCTCCAACTGGCGTGAAGGCGGGTCGATCACTTGGAAGGGAGAGTGGGAAGGTAAACCGTACGAGGACACGGGAATTCTTCTGAACTTCGACCCAGAGACGCAGCTACAGTACGACTACTACAGCCCGATGTCCGGCCCTGATACACCGGAGAACCATCACGTGATCACGACGGATTTGAGTCGTGAAGACGGCCAGACCAAGGTCAAGGTGTCGCAAGACAACAATGCGTCCGAGGAGGCCAATGCACAGGCGGTAAAGAACTGGGCGATGGTTCTGGAGGGGATGAAGAAGGTCGTGGAGACGGGGAAGGCTTGAGCAGCAGTCACACTTAGGATGCGAGGAGACGGCTAGATGAACCGCTTCCTCACCCGCAGCGTGTAAAACCCGACCGCAGCCGCGAGGCACATGCCAGCCGGGACGAGCAGCGCAGTAAACCGGACCATGCGGAACGCTAGGAACGCCGAAACTCCCCCGGCGAAGAAGCCGACCAAAACCAACATCAGAAATGAAATCTTCCAGAGACGAATGTGCCGATGCCGCAGCGCATGCCCGATCAAAATGCCCAGATCGGTCACAATGCCGGTCATATGCGTCGTGCGAATGATGAGGCCGAGATAGGTGCTGGCCATGGCGTTTTGAAGGCCGCAGGCCAGAGCCGCAAAGAACAACCCTCCGTTCAATCCGTAACGAAACAGATAAAAACAGAGCCCCAAAGCGGCACTCTCGAGCAACAGTATCCACAAGTATTCCCGCGCAGGGCGCAGATTGTTGGAGCCGATGATCGTGCCCGAAACAGTCGCGCCGACCAGAAACCCGAAGAAGATGTAGAAGATATTCCGGAAATCATGAAAGTTGAGGGCGGCCGTGTCCATGCCGAGCCGTGTGATCGCGCCGGTCATGTGGCTGACCGGAACGTGAAAGTATCCGAGCGAAACCGTATTGACGTAGCCTGCGATGAAGGCGAGGTAAGCGCCCCCTAACAGGATTAGCGGATCCGCGGAGGCGGATTCCCGAATACGATCACGGTCTGAATACGGCATCGACCCATTCCTTCACCCGTGCCTCGATAACCGGCACATCGCCCTCCCCAACCGCCTGAAACCACACGCCGGGAGCGCCCTGCTGCCCGTAGCACATTACGTTGGGGCCCTGAGCGCACGGCCCCAGGCAGCCCGTCCGCGACACCCGCACCGGCAGCTTGGCTTCCTTCAGATCCATTTTCAGCGTCTCGAAAATCTTCTGCGCCTCGCCCGAATCACCGCAGGAGGGTGTGCCGTCGTGGCGGGCGTTGGTGCAGATGAGGACATGAAGTTTATGGGGCGAAGCGGTTTCAAGCATGCTGATAAATTAGATTACCCGTGCTGATGAATACCCCACGCGCCATTTTCGTTTCGGACCTGCACCTGGGCACGGCCTACGCCGGAGCCCGCGGGGATCGCGAAGCCCTGTTCGAGCGTTTTCTGCTCGGGCTCGAAGGCACGGTCACACAGCTCTACTTGCTCGGCGACGTATTCGAGTTTTGGATGGAGTACCGGCATTTCATCCCCAAGCACCACATCGGTGTCCTTGCCGCACTTCACCGTCTCCGCAAATCCGGGATGGAGATCCACTACGCCGGCGGCAACCACGACTTCAACCTCGGCACCTTCTTCGAGAAATCGCTCGACATCGTCACGCATGACGGGCCCTTCGAAGCACACCTGCAGGGCAAGCGCCTTCTTTTGCTGCACGGCGACGGCATGAACCCCGCCGACTGGAAGTACCGCATTGTGCAGAAGATCCTGCGGCATCCCTTATCGAACTGGGCTTGGAAGCTGCTCCATCCAGATTTCGGGATGAAGATCGCGCTCGGGGTCGGCAAGACCTCGCGCGACCAGCATCATGGCGAACCGCGCGATCTCAACCGGTATGAGGCGGAAGCCCGCACGCTGCTGAAACAGGGGTATGACATCGTGATGCACGGCCATGTGCATGCGGGCTTTGTGAAAGCCCTGCCCGAAGGCATCTACGTCAACACGGGCGAATGGCTGAAACGGCTGGAGTACGTGGAGATGACCGACGGGGTGTGCTCCCTGCGGACCTACGCGGCCTAGCTACCACAGCTAAGGCAACGACAGCAGCTACGGCAGCTAACCCATTCCGGCCAATTCACGGCGGATCGCCTCGAGCCGCTCGTAATCTTCACCCTGCAGCGCTTCGACCTTCGACACCATCAATTCCAACTTTCGCAATGTGGGCGCGTTGAAGTCGGTGGTGTTTTGAATCAGCGTGAGAACAGTCTCGGCATCTTCGGGGTACCCGAAATCATCCATGAAGGCACGGAAATCGGACACGGATTTGTCGTGGTCGGAACCGCCCTGCCCGCGCGTATAAATGATGCGGGGAATCAACACCGTGAGTAAATGCTGCTTCCAATTCTCGGGAAGAAGTGCGGGCTCACCCTTGCCGACCTTGGGAGTCTCGATGGTTTTGAGCAGTTGCGAGATCTCGCGCTCCACCGTGCGGTTTTCCTGCTCGCGGTAATAGGCTTGGTAGAGGATCGGGAAAGAGTTCACGCACAGGTGCGCGTGGGGCAGCACCGTGAACTCGCCGAGGTAATACACGTCCGCATCCTGCTCCAGCATCTCGGCTTCGGTATTGAAGTGCGCGACCTTCGCGGGGATGGGGATGAAGTCGGCGTTCTTCATGGAGTCGAGGCGTTCCTTGACGGCCTCAGGATCGAGCGCGCCCTCGAGGCCGCCGGATTCCCGCGCCTGCTCGATGACCTCTTCGATACCCTTCTCGAGCGAGATGCCGAACTCCTTGCGGAAGAAGTCACGGATGTTTTTTTGGTCCACGTAATTGGCCGACACGGCAAGAATACCGTTGGTCACCAAGGCTTCGAGCGGGGAGGTGTCTTCACCGGGGGCCGGCGGCTCGTCGTCCGGTCGCGCATAGCGCACATAGGCGATGAGACGGCCGCGCAAATGCAACGGGTCGCCCTTCTTCAACTCGGAACGCAGGGCGGAAAAATCCATACCCTCAAACTAGCAACTCAGGGGTGCGCAATCCTCAGCAAAAAACGCCGTGTCGTTGCGGAATGCAACGTCGGGATCGGCGCCGGTGAGGCGTAGGGAATTGCACCGGGAGTGTTGCCGGAATTAGCGCTCGATATGCAGGTTCGGACGCCAGCGCGGATTCTTGGTGGACATGTCGACCGAATAAAAATCGTCGTCGAACTTCGAAGTGTCCTTCCCCAAATGATCGAGTAGAAACCGGGCAATCCATTTTTCGATTTTGAGGACGACCATTTTTTTGCGCAGACGTCCCTGGCTATCGCGATTCAAGATCGAGGGTATGGTGTTGAGCGCGAGGATTTCGTCGAGCGCGGGCGAGTTGAGGTTCTCGCGCCCTTCGGGCGAAGAGTAGAAGTGCGTGACGCCGAACACGATCTTTCGCGGGCTACCTTCGCGCAAAAGGCGGCAACACTCGACCACGGTCGAACCGGTGCGCACCATATCGTCGAGGATGATCACGTCCTTGCCCGCAAGTTGCTCGAGGCTCACATCGGACTGGGCGCTCACCGCCATGCGCACCTGACGTTCGCCGGTGCGAGACTTTTCCATCACGATACAGGCCGCGCCAGGCAGCTTGAGCGAGTCACGCACTTGCCGCACGAAGGGCAAGGCGCCCGCATCGGGGGCGCACAGCACGAGATTGCTGCCGTCTTGGCCGGGCACGACCATATCGGAATAGCGCAAGTAGTCGGCATACACGGCATCGGGAATCAGGTTGTAGAACCCGCCGCCGAACGCGCGGCCGAAAAGACGCTGCACCTTGGAGCTGTGATTGTGCACGGTGATCACCGCATCTACACCGGAGAGCTTGAGCAGGTCGGCATAGAGGCTGGCGGTGAAGGGCTGGCCGTCGAATTTTTTCAGGTCTTCCAGGGGTCGGTTCTCTTCCCCCTCTGCGCGGTGCGGTCCGCGATCTTGCGCTGAGAAAAAGAGATCAGGCTCGACCAGGATGACCTTGCTCGCGCCGTTATCCTTGGCGCCGCGCGCCAGCATCATGGTACGCATGGCTAGAGAGCCGCGCGTATCGCTGGTGGCCGCGGAACAGATCACCACGGTCTTGCCTTCGAGCGAACGCCCCACGCGGGCCAGATCACCCTCGTCGCTGATGTAGCGCGGACAAAACTCGGTGTTGGCGTAAACCTTGAGCGAGATGAGATCGGCGATTTCCCCGACCTGTCCGCACATGTGGGCCAAGTCAATCGCGAACGGATCGTCCGAGACGTTTGAAATGATCAGAGTATCGCCGTTGTGCATGATGCGCGTTTCCTTGTCCTTCACGAATCCCTTTACTCTTGACCTGCGGCAGCAACCGCAATGGGCGTAGCCTTCCAAACATCGCGGTTGTATTCCGCAATGGTGCGGTCCGAAGAGAACTTGCCCATGCGCGCGAGATTGAGGATCGCGGCGCGGGTCCACCATTCCGTGTCACGGAAGCGCTCCGACACGCGGCGCTGGCAATCGACGTAGGCCGCGAAATCCGCGAAAATCATGTACTCGTCGTGTTGCAGCAAGCTGTCGAGGTAACCGCGGAACAGGCCCGGATCTTCGGGGCAGAAATGCCCCGAGCGAATCAGTTCGAGCGCCATTGCCAGCGCCGGGTTGCCCGCTACCACCGCAGCCGGAGCGTATCCGGAAGCCTTGCGCTGCTGCACCTCTTCGGCCGTGAGGCCGAACAGGAAGAAGTTCTCCTCGCCCACCTCTTCGCGGATCTCGATGTTGGCGCCGTCGAGAGTGCCGATCGTGAGCGCGCCGTTGAGGGCAAACTTCATGTTGCCGGTGCCGCTCGCTTCGGTGCCCGCCGTGGAAATCTGTTCCGACAAATCGCTGGCCGGGAAGATCTTTTCCGCGAGCGATACCCGGTAGTCTTCGAGGAACACCACGCGCAACAGGCCGCTCGAATCGGGATCGGCATTCACGACCGATGCAATCGCATTGATCATCTTGATGATGAGCTTGGCGGTGTGATACCCCGGGGCCGCCTTGCCGCCGAATAAGAAGGTGCGCGGCGTCATGCCCGCGCCTCGACCTGCCTTGATCTCGGCGTACAGGTGCACGATGTGCAGCGCATTGAGCGCTTGACGCTTGTATTCGTGGATGCGCTTGACCTGCACATCGAAAAGCGAATTCGCATCACATTCGATGTCCATAGCGAACCGGATATGATCGGCCAAACGGGTTTTATTGCGGAGCTTGATCGCATTCCACCGATCGCGGAATTCCGTATCGTCGGCCCAGCGTTCGAGTTCGCGAATGCGCGAAAGATCGCGAATCCAACCGTCACCGATCTTTTCGGTGATCAATGCGGACAGGCTCGGGTTGGACTTGTACAACCAACGGCGCGGCGTCACCCCGTTGGTTTTGTTGTGGAACTTTTCGGGCGTCATCTCGCTAAAATCGCGCAGCACGCGGGTCTGCAGCAATTCGGTGTGCAAAGCCGCCACACCGTTCACAGCATGCGAACCGACCACTGCAAGGTAGGCCATGCGCACCTGACGGTAGCCGCCCTCTTCGACAAGCGACATGCGTGCGAGGCGCTCCGTGTCGCCGGGATACTTCCAAGACACCTGCTTGAGAAAGCGGTAGTTGATCTCGAAGATGATCTGCATGTGGCGCGGAAGCAACTTGGTAAGGAGATCGACGCCCCACTTTTCCAATGCTTCTGGCAGCAAGGTGTGGTTCGTGTATGCGAACACGCGCGTGGTGATGTCCCATGCATGCTCCCACGAAAGGCCTTCTTCATCGACCAGCAGGCGCATCATCTCCGGAATAGAAATGGCCGGGTGCGTGTCGTTGAGCTGGACGCAGGCCTTTTCGGCGAGTTCGCTGCAATCGGTGTGATACTTCTTGTGACGACGCAGAATGTCGCGCAAGGTAGCGGCGCAGAGAAAGTACTGCTGCTTGAGGCGCAGCTCCTTGCCGTTCATCGAATTGTCGTTGGGGTACAACACCTTCGAGATGCTCTCGGCCAACGCGATATCCTTGCTGGCTTCCACGTAATCGCCGCTGTTAAAATAATGCAGTCCGAATTCATCGGAGGATTTCGCCGACCACAGGCGCAGCGTGTTCACCGTTTCGCAGCCGTAGCCGGGGATGGGGGAATCGTACGGGGCGGCGAGCACGGTTTCGGTGTCGACCCAATCGTACACCGTGACGCCCTGCGCATTCTTGCGAGATACCACGCGGCCTTTGAAGTGAATGGGCACGGTGTATTCGGGGCGCGAAATCTCCCACGGGTTCGGCAGGCGCAACCAGTTGTCGGGATGCTCGTTCTGGAAACCATCCACGATCTTCTGATGGAACATTCCATAGTCGTAGCGGATGCCATAGCCGTAGGCCGGCAACTCGAGCGTGGCCATCGAATCGAGGAAGCACGCGGCGAGGCGGCCGAGACCGCCGTTGCCGAGACCGGCCTCCAGTTCCTGGGCGCGCAGATCTTCGAGGCTCATGCCGAGATCGTACATCGCTTCGCGCGCGCTCTCATCGATGCCGAGATTGATCAGCGCGTTGCCGAGCGAGCGGCCCATCAAAAACTCCATCGACAAGTAATACACGCGGCGCGCGTCTTGGCGATAGTAGGTCTGCTGCGTGCGGATCCAACGTGCGATCAATTGGTCGCGCGAGGCGTAGGCCAGCGCGAGATATTTGTCGTACGATGTGGCGGAATATTTATCTTTACCCAGCGTCACTTCGAGGTGGCGAAAAAATGCCGCCTGTAATTCGTGACGGCCTGTGGTTTCGACCTCCGAACCCAGAGCCGGGTGCGACGTAGTCTCGGTGGCAGTGTGTGCGGACGGTGCGGAAGGTTTAGAAGGTGTAGAAGAGGCTGACTTGGACTGCTTCGGGGATCCGGAAGAAGAAGACTTGGCGGAGGCAGGCATGGGGAACTCCGGGCTGGCGGATAGACAAGGGGGGCGGCGGCTGTCTGAAGCATAGTAATTACGCGAATTTCGGCGTTTTTGTTTTTAGCCGGCCCAGTTATCTTCTCACACCATGCCCACTCCCGAATCCTTCCTCCGTTTGCGCGGGTTTGCCCCGCTGCCTTGGGAAGAAGTGCTGCAACGCATCGAACGACAACTCGGACCCGAATTCGCACCCGTGTTCGCGCGCCTGCACCGCGCCTTCGTCGCCTACCCCGTGGAGCATACCTGCAAGGCGTTTTACGACTTTGTCGCCCGGCATCAACTTCTCGACCTGCTAGGTTGCCACCGATTTGACCGCATGGTGCTTTTGGCCGCATCCCTGGAAATGAACGTCCCTTCCGGTGCAAGGGTGCTCGATTACGGAGCGGGTGGCGGCGTGCTTGCGCAATGGCTTCGCGAAACAAAACAGGCCTCGATTTCCGCGCTCGACCTCTCCCCCGCAGTATCGGCTGGCCTTGCGGCCAAAGGCTTTTCACCACCGCTAGCAGGGGAAACCTTCGACGTGCTGCTCTGCGCCGACAGCCTCGGCGAAATCCACGCTGATGAGGACGATTGGCTGTCCGACCCCGAAAACGCTGTCGATGACGGCTTTGGCGGGGAGTTGGAGGCCCGGTACGGCTTTGCCCACAAGCTGGCCGATCTTAAAACCTGGCTTGCACCGCAAGGCACGGTATTGTTGTTCGAACCCGTGACGCAGGCCCACTTTTGGCGCGGCGCGGCCGCAGTTCTGGAAACCGCAGATTGGCAGGTCGAAGTTTTGGGCCCCGCACCGGTGTGGGGGCTGCGGCTGCAACAACAGGGCTGATTGACGCGGGATTTAAGATGGACCCGATTCGGTGGCGCGTGTATACGCCCTGCCGTTGACCCATGCGCCCCCTATTTCCCCATTCCCCCATTGCCCCAACTCCTCTCCTGAATTAGATTGATTCTAAATCCTATTTCCTTCACCACACCCCCTCCTCAAAGGATCACACCATGGCAGTACTCGTCGGCAAACCGGCTCCCGAATTCACCGAAGACGCGGCGATCGGGCAGACCACCAAAAAGATTTCCCTCTCGGATTACAAGGGCAAGAACTACGTCATCCTGTTCTTCTACCCTCTCGACTTCACCTTCGTGTGCCCAACCGAGCTGCATGCGTTTCAGGAAGCGCTCAAGGAGTTTGAGAGCCGTGGTGCTGTGGTGATCGGCGCCTCGGTCGATTCGACGCATTCGCACATGGCCTGGCTGCGCACGCCCAAAAACGACGGCGGCATCGAAGGCGTGACCTACCCGATTCTCGGCGACATTCACAAGCGCGTGGCCCGTGCCTACGATGTGCTCGATGAAGATGCAGGCATCACCTACCGCGCCTCGTTCGTGATTGACAAGAACGGCGTGGTGCAGGCCCAGGTTGTGCATCATCGCCCCATCGGCCGCAACGTCGACGAAGTGCTGCGCCTCCTCGACGCACTCCAGTACAGCGAAGAGCACGGCGAAGTGTGCCCGGCGAACTGGACCAAGGGCAAGGACGCAATGAAGGCCACGCGCGACGGCGTGAGCGGTTATTTGGCCAAACACTAAACTCTGCACACAGTTTAGAATCGAAGCCCGTCTCCTAAGGAGGCGGGCTTTTTTTATGTCGATTCCCTCATGTTTCCTCGGGATTTTAAGCTCAGGAATCAACGAATCCGAAAGACTGCAGCGGTTTCTAACTTACGGAACCCCATGCACGAACCCATCGTTCTCCGTAAAGACCGCAATAACTTCGCCGGGAGTACCCGCGCCCTGCTGGAGCTGTTCAAGCTACGGATGACCTTCCATATCCTGACCACCACCGTGGCGGGGTTTTACATGGCTTCGGGCGATGTCTTCGACTGGGCGCTGCTCGGCTGGACGTGGCTCGGAACGGGGTTGCTAGCCGTGTCGGCATTCTGTTTCAATCAGGCCATCGAGAAAAAGCACGACGCCGTGATGGAGCGCACTCAAAAACGCCCCTTGCCTTCGGAGCGTCTCGGACTCTCCGCGGCCTATATCGCCGGCGCCCTGACCTGCGCGCTCGGAACTGCGCTGCTGCTCACGCATGTGAACCTTCTTACCGCCGCACTGGGCGTGATCACCGTCGTTCTGTACGCCGCCGTCTATACGCCGCTCAAGCGCGTCACCACCTTCAACACCTTGGTGGGAGGCATTCCCGGCGCGCTGCCGCCGCTGATGGGTTGGACCGCCGCACAGAACGATATCGGCATGGGCGGCCTGCTGCTGTTCGTGCTGCTGTTCTTCTGGCAGCTCCCCCACTTCCTCGCCTTGGCCTGGATGTATAAAGACGATTATCGCCGAGGTGGCTTTCGCATGCTGAGCCTGGTGGACGAGTCGGGGGAAACGTGTTTCCGCCAGATCTGGATCCAAAGTCTCCTGCTGTTGCTGGTTTCCTTGCTGCCCGCCGTTGCTCATCCCCCTATGGCAGGCGGCTATTATATGGTCACGGCGCTGCTCGCAGGAGCCATGTTGCTGGTATTGGCGCACCGTCTGCGCAAAACCAAAACCCGCAAAGCGGCCGTGCATGTGTTTCTGTGCTCGTTGGCTTATCTGCCGATTCTGTTGTTGGCGATGGCAATCGACAAACACCACTTTTTCTTCGGGTAAACCGCTGCCAATTTTCCGATAACTTTCGGAAAATCTTCGGCTCGTCACCGTAAACACCCCTACCGGCCGTAAAAAAATCGGGATCCGACCGTCGGCAAGCCCCTTGGGGCAGCGAATTTTTCAATGGAACACTAGAAAAGACCAAGGGTCCGCTAGTCGAGGTCTCTCTGTGGACCCACACCTTTTCGGTAGCCTTCGAGGATACCGAATCCACCCCCGATTCCGACTATCGCCCGGAGGGACAAGCACTTAGTCGAACGCCTACGAATCGGGAAACCTGACCCTTGGAGTGTTACAGTCGCCGTTGCCATCAGAGGATGCAGCATCGGCATGCGACGCTTGGGGCAGAATTTTATGAGACTAATTCTCAAGATTTTTTTTGAACATTTTTCGCCTCTATGCGCTTGAACGTGAAACACCAGCGATTTAACTTTGCCTCGCCCAAAACAAACACCGGAAGCGACTGCGCCTAAAACAAGATCGCGCGCGCGCCGCACTCCGTAAAAACCGCGCCGCTGGAGAAAAGCCGAATGGTATTCCCGAAGTGGACCAATAAGATTCCTCTCATCTTGTTGGCCTCCGTCGTCTCTCTTCTCTGCATCATTGTCTTCGCCTTCACGTACTGGGGCTCCCCCAAGAATTATGTAGTCGGCTATCAGCCGGTTCAGCCCATCGCGTTCAGCCACAAGCTGCACGCCGGTGAATTGGGTATGGACTGCCGCTATTGCCACTACAACGTGGAGAAGGGCCGTCATGCAGGGGTCCCCCCCACCGAGACTTGTCTCAACTGCCACAACCTGATCAAGGTCGGTTCCAAAACCGGTACGGCAGAAATCCAAAAGATCCACGATGCCCACGACAAGGGCGTTCCCGTGCATTGGGTACGGGTGCACAAGCTCCCCGACTTCGCGTACTTCGACCATAGCGCGCACGTCAACAAAGGTGTGAGCTGCGTGGAATGTCACGGTCGCATCGACCAGATGACCGAAGTCCGCGCCGAAAAGCCCCTGAGCATGAGCTGGTGCCTGGATTGCCATCGCAATCCGGCCTCGCACATCCGCGACCGTGCCAAAATCACCGACCTCGCTTGGAAACCCGAAGGGGACCCCGCGGAACTGGGTCGCACCTTCATGAAGTTGTACAACGTTCAGCCCAGAACGGATTGCTCCGCATGTCACCGCTAAATCTCGATCCGAAACAACCGAAAAAGTCTCCCTGGAAGAGCCTCGAAGAACTCTCCGGTTCTCCGGAGTTTCAGGACTTCGCCTCCCACGAGTTTCCCGAAGGCGCAGACACGCTCGGTGCCGATATTTCGCGCCGTCGCTTTCTGCAGGTTATGGGCGCGGGAATGGCCTTCGCCGGTGTGACCGGTCTTTCCGGCTGCAAGGGCATTCGCCGTCCTGAACAGAATATTCTCCCCTACAACAAGATGCCCGAGAGCATGGTTCCGGGCGTGCCGCAGTTTTATGCGACCACGCACGTGCTCGCCGGCGAAGCTGTCGGCCTGTTGGTCGAAGCCCATGAAGGCCGCCCCACCAAGGTGGAAGGCAACCCTTCGCACCCGGCCAGCCGCGGCGGTACCTCGAAGCAGCATCAAGCCACCATTCTGGATCTCTACAACCCCGAACGTGCCCAAATCCCGACCAAGGGCGGTGCGGTTTCCTCATGGGACGCCTATTGGGGCGAAGCCAATCCCGTTTTCGAAAACCTGCGTCAGAGCGGCGGTGAAGGCCTCCGTTTCCTGTCGGGTGCGAACGCTTCCCCGTCCTTCCGCGCGGTACGCGACCATGCGATGACCGTGTACCCGAAGGCCAAGTGGGTCACCTACGAATCGATCCCCCGTGATAACGCTGCGACCGCATTGCATGCGATCACCGGCCAGGCGGCGGAACCGCTCTATCACTTCGACAAAGCCTCGCGCATTCTCTCAATCGACTGCGACTTCCTCGAATCCGAGCCCTTCCATCTCGCCTACGCACGCGATTTCGCCTCCAAGCGCAATCCCGACGGCGGTGCCGAGTCGATGAGCCGGTTGTACGTCGTCGAATCCGGTTTCACCGTGACCGGCGGCGCCGCCGATCATCGCCTGCGCGTCAAGCCCGGTTCGGTGGCCCAAGTTCTGTTGCTCGTTGCCCGCGCACTGAAGGCGAAGGGCCTGAACGTTCCCGACTTCGGCACCGATCTGGGTGCGATTCCCGGCAACGCCGAAGGCATTTCCGCAGCATGGATCCAGGCCTTGGCCGATGATCTGCTCAAGCATCGCGGCACCTCCGTGATCGCTGTGGGCCGTTATCAGCCCCCCGCCGTGCATGCGATCGGACAGTCGCTTAACGCTGCGCTCGGCAATCTCGGTACGACGGTCGACTGGAAGGTTTCTCCGCTTCATGCGCTGAATGCATCGGACCTTGCTGCCGCTCCCGAGAACGGTTTGGAAAGCCTGCGCGGCTTGGCCGCCGATCTGGAAGCCGGTCGCGTCACCGCTCTGGTGGTGCTCGACACGAACCCTGCCTATGCTTCGACGGCCGACCTCGCGTTCGGCGCGAAGGTGCCCAAGGCGACTTTTAGCGTCAGCCTCGGTGGCGATTTGGATGAAACCGGTGCGGTCTGCACCTGGCATGTGCCGATGAGCCACTTCCTCGAGACTTGGAGCGACGGTGTCGCCCTCGATGGAACGACCTCGATAGCGCAGCCGCTGATCGCCCCGCTGTACGATACCCTCGACGCTGGGGAATTCCTGGCGAAACTATCGGGATACTCGGTCACGACGGGACACGAAATCGTGAAGACCTACTGGGCTTCGCGCAACTCCGGTCTTGCGTTCGAAAAGAGCTGGCGCCAGTGGCTGCACGACGGCATTGTGACCGTCGGCGGCGCATCCAATGCGTCTTTCTCGAATGCAGCGGGTGTGGCCGCTCTCGCACGTACGCTGTCCGCCCCGACGCAGGACATCGAGCTTATTTTCCGCGGGGATGCACGCATTCTCGACGGGCGTTTCGCCAACAATGCCTGGCTGCAGGAACTTCCTGATCCGGTCACCAAGCTGACTTGGGACAACGCCCTGCTCATCGGCCCCGTGCTCGCGAAAAAGCTGGGCGTGTCCGAAATGTTGCTCAACAAGGATTCCACCGGAACCACGCTGGCCGACTATCGCAAGCGTCCGATGGTGCGGGTCACCGTCAACGGACATTCGCTCGAAGTGGCGGCTTGGGTGATGCCCGGCATGGCCGACGAGACCGCGCTGCTGCACCTCGGCTTCGGCCGTGTGCAGGTCGGCAAGGTCGGCGACGAGGCCGGTTTCAACGCCTACACGCTCATGTCTTCCGCAAGTCCGTTCCACGCGACGGGCGTGAAGATCGAGAAGATCGACCGCTTGTACTCCTTGGCGTGCACGCAGGACCACTGGTCGCTGATGGGCCGCCCCATCGTCCGCACGGGCGATCTCGAGGAGTATCTCCACGACCCCAAGGAGTATGCCTCCGAAGAACGCTGGAACGAGCACCCGAACGAACAGAGTCTCTGGAGCGACAAGGCGCGCGGCACCTACGATTTCACGCAGGGAATGCAGTGGGGCATGGTCATCGACCTGAACAGCTGCACAGGCTGTAACGCCTGTCTCATCGCCTGTCAGGCCGAAAACAACATTCCGACCGTCGGCAAGGAACAGGTTCTACGTGGTCGCGAAATGCACTGGCTCCGGCTCGACCGCTATTTCACGGGCAACGTGGAAGATCCGCAGCTCGAGTTTCAACCCATGGGCTGTCAGCAGTGCGAAAACGCGCCGTGCGAAGAAGTTTGCCCGGTTGGCGCGACCGTTCATTCGCACGAAGGCCTGAACGACATGGTTTACAATCGCTGCATCGGCACGCGGTATTGCTCCAACAACTGCCCGTTCAAGGTGCGCCGCTTCAACTTCTTCAATTACAACAACAAGTACACCGAGACCGAGCAGATGCGCATGAACCCCGACGTGACCGTCCGGTTCCGCGGCGTCATGGAAAAATGCACGTACTGCGTGCAACGCGTTCAGCGCGCCCGCATCGAGGCGAAGAACGCCGGTCGTGAGATCATCGCAGACGGCGCGATCACGCCGGCTTGCGGTCAGTCCTGCCCCAGCAACTCGATCGTTTTCGGTAACATCAACGACCCGGCCAGCCGTGTTGCGAAGCTCAAATCGCATCCGCGCAACTACGGCCTGCTCAAGGAACTCAACCTGAAGCCCCGCACGAGCTATCTGGCGCGGGTGCGCAACCCTAACCCCGCACTCGCCGCGCAGGAAAAAGCATAAACACCATGATACCGCATCGCGACGACGACCCGACCAAGCGCCCGGTTCTCGTGGAGTCTTCCGACTTCCACGAGGTGACTGAAATTATCGCGGCGCCGACCGAAACCAAGCTGAACACCACGTGGATTCTGCTCCTGATGTTGAGCGGCTCCTTCCTCTGCCTCATGGTCGGCCTCTTCGGCTACCTGTTCTGGGAAGGTACCGGCATCTGGGGTGTGAATGTTCCCGTAGCCTGGGGCTTCGCCATCGTCAACTTCATCTGGTGGATCGGTATCGGTCACGCAGGAACGCTGATTTCGGCGATTCTGTTCTTGTTCCGTCAGAAATGGCGCACGGGCATCAACCGCTTCTCCGAAGCCATGACCATTTTTGCGGTGATGTGCGCAGGCGTGTTCCCCGCCTTTCACGTCGGTCGTATCTGGGTGGTCTATTACATCTTCCCCCTTCCCAACCAGATGGCAGCGTGGCCCAATACCCGCAGCCCGCTCTTCTGGGACGTGTTCGCCATCAGTACTTACTTCACCGTGTCCTTGCTGTTCTGGTACATGGGCCTCATTCCCGATCTCGCCACGCTGCGTGACCGCGCGAACACCAAGGTCCGCAAGTTCGTGCTTTCCGTTTTCGCCCTCGGCTGGCGCGGCGCCGCCCGTCATTGGCAGAACTACGAACGCGCATACCTGATTCTGGCGGCAATTTCGACTCCGCTGGTGCTTTCGGTGCACTCGATCGTGTCGTTCGACTTCGCCACATCCAAGATTCCCGGGTGGCATACCACGATCTTCCCGCCGTACTTCGTCGCGGGCGCCGTGTTCTCCGGATTCGCGCTGGTGTCGACCCTGCTCATCGTAGCACGTGAAGTTTTCGGCTTCAAGAAGGTGGTGCGCCTGCATCACATCGAGAACATGAACAAGTTCATGTTGCTGACCGGAACCTTGGTGGGTTACGCCTACGCCATGGAGATCTTCGTGGCCTGGTACAGCGGTAACATCTATGAGCGCTATGCGTTCTGGAACCGCGCTCTCGGCGAATACTGGTGGTCCTATTGGGCCATGATCACTTGCAACGTGATCTCCCCCCAGTTCTTCTGGTTCCGCTGGGTCCGTCGCAACCTGATCTTCACGTTCATCCTGACGATCTTCATCAACATCGGCATGTGGTTCGAGCGCTTCGTGATCGTGATCACGTTGCACGCCGACTTCCTCCCGAGTTCATGGGGCTATTATCGCCCGACCTGGGTGGACTGGTGGACCTATATCGGCACCTTCGGCATGTTCTTCTCGTTCTTCCTGTTGTTCCTGAAGTTCCTGCCCCAGTTGGCGATCGCCGAAGTGAAGGGCGTGATGCCCGAGGCAAGCCCGCACTTTCATTCTCATGACTCCTCTAACTCCTCAAACAGCAGGCACTAGGATGTCCAGTACCGCACATACCCCCACCGCCGCAGCGCGTGCACCCCGGGTTTTCGGGGTGTTGGCCGAATTCAAGAATCCCGCAGACGTTTACCACGCCGCTGAGAAAGTGCGCGATGCCGGTTACAAGAAGTGGGATGTTCATTCGCCCTTTCCGATTCACGGCATCGAACGCGCGATGGGCCTCGGAGATTCCAAGCTGGGTTGGATCGCGATTTTTTGCGCAATGGCCGGCGCTTTCGGCGGCTTCAGCCTGCAGTTCTGGATCCACCGCTTCGCCTATCCCCTGCTGATCGGCGGCAAGCCCTTGATCGCCTATCCGGCCTATATCCCCGTGACGTTCGAGCCCGGAATTCTGTTCACGGCGTTCGGCTGCCTGTTGGGTATGCTCGCCCTGAACGGCCTGCCCCGCCTGTACCACGCCCTGTTCCGCAGCGAGAACTTCAAAAAAGCCACCGATGACGGATTCTTCATCAGCATCGAAGCGCGCGACCCCCGCTTCGATCTCGCCGCGACTCGCGACTTTTTGAGCTCCATCGGCGGCACTCACATCGAAGTTCTGGAGGACTGATTTGAAACCCGCAACCTTGATGGGATTCGCGCTCTTGGGCGCCGCCGTCCTGCTCTCCGGATGCCGGGGCCAAACCTCGCGCAAGCCCCCCTTATGGACCATGCATGGCATGGAGTACCAGCCGCGCTACAACGCCTTCGAAGGCAATCCGTTCTTCGCCGACGGCCGCAACATGCGGCAGCCCCCCGAGGGCACCGTGGCGCGCGGTCTGTTGAAAGAAGATGACGCCTTCTATCGCGGCGGCGACTCCGCGACTCCCGTTGCCAAAATTCCCGTACCGGTCACGGCCGAATTGATGGCGCGCGGCCAGGCTCGGTTCAACATTTACTGCACGCCCTGTCACTCGGCATCGGGTTCGGGAAACGGCATGGTCGTACAACGCGGCTTCCTTCCGCCGCCCGACCTGCACGACGCCCGTTTGGTGGAAATGCCCGACGGTCATTTCTTCCAGGTGATTTCCAAGGGAATCCGCAACATGCCCTCCTACGGCAAGCAGATTCCGGAGTCGGATCGTTGGGCCATCGTCGCCTACATCCGCGCATTGCAATACAGCCACAGCGCCGGCGCTCAGTAGCCGCGCACAATCGTTTAGAGGTGCATCGACATGGTTGACTCCCGCGACACTATCCAGCTCAACAGCAAGCTGGCAAAAAGCACCTCCTGGTTCCTCGGAGCCGGTGTACTGGGCGTGCTGCTCTGCGCCGTCTCCTACTTTCAGGACGCCCAGACCTTTTTCGCCTCCTATCTGACGGCTTTCAGCTTCTTCCTCGCCATTTCGCTCGGCGCGATCTTTTTCGTGATGGTGCAGCACCTCGCCCGCGTAGGCTGGAGCGTCACCGTGCGTCGTACCGCCGAAACGCTGGCCAACAATCTGCTGATTCTGGCGGTGCTGTTTCTGCCCCTGCTTCTGGGCGTGCACGAGCTGTTTCAGTGGTCGCATGAAGACGTCCGCCTCGTGGATCATTTGATCCAGTCCAAGGCCGCCTACCTGAACCTCCCGTTCTTCTTCATCCGTACCGCCGTGTACTTCACTGTCTGGTCGGTTTTGGGCTGGTGGTTCCTCCGGACTTCGCGTCTGCAGGACGAAACCAAGGACCCTGCGCTTTCGACGCGCATGGGCAAGGTCGCCACCTTCGGCCTGATCCTGTTCGGCCTCACCTCGACCTTCTACGCCATCGACTGGATCATGTCGATCGATGCGCATTGGTTCTCCACCATGTTCGGCGTTTATTTCTTCGCCGGTGCCGTGGTGGCATTTTACTGCACCCTCATCCTCGTGGTCACGTGGCTGAAAAGCACCGGGCATCTTAAGACTTCCGTGAACACCGAGCACTTCCATGACATGGGCAAGCTCCTGTTCGGCCACAACATCTTCTGGACGTACATCGCCTTCAGCCAGTTCATGCTGATCTGGTATGCGAACATTCCCGAAGAAACCCTGTTCTTTCTGCATCGCGGGGAAGGTCTCTGGAAAACCATCAGCCTCTCTCTCCCCTGGCTGCACTTCGTGGCTCCGTTCCTGTTCCTCATGTCGCACAACATCAAGCGCCGCCCGGCCTTGCTGGCCACCGGTGCCGCCCTATTGCTCACCATGTGCTATGTCGACATCTACTGGCTTATTCAGCCGAACTTCCATCAGAATGGCCCTCATTTCGGCATTTCCGATGTGGGTTCGCTGCTTGCGGTTGGAGGTTTCTATCTGTTCTTCCTCATTCACAATCTGCGCCAGGCACCCCTCATTCCGGTCGGCGATCCGCGCCTGAACGACTGTCTGTCCTACGACAACGGAATTCCAGAATGAACGCACACGATCACGCCGCCCCAGGCGGCCACGAAATGCAAGATTTCGAAGGGACCTACGCCATTTGGTCCGTGCCCTTCAGCATCGCCATGTTGTTGGTCTTCGTCTTCATCATTGCCCAGTGGGTACCTGCTGCGGTCAGCAACGAACTGAAGAACAAAGACATTCAGGGGGCCGAGGTTTCTCGCGCCCCTTTGCTTGAGCATCGCGCCCAGCAGGCCGAAGCATTGGCCGCCGGTTCCGACCGCATTGCGGTGGATCAGGCCATGGCCGCCGTGGTACGTCAGCGCGCGAACCAGACGCCTTAATTCCCGGTCCATCCACCGGGCTTTTCCGTGCTATCCGCAACACTCCTCGCCGTCGCACTCGCCGCATATCCCGACATGGGTCCGCCAGTGGATACCACCGGCGGTGCCCTGCAAGCCACCATCGGGGCCGGTATCGAAGAGCGGCTTGGGGAGCGCATCGATCCTACCCTCTCGTTCCTGGATGAAACCGGAAAAGCCGTTCATCTACAGGAGTATCTCGGCCACGGCCCCATTCTCCTCAACTTCGCGTATTTCCATTGCCCCATGCTGTGCGGTCTTGTTCAGGATGGCATGGTCAAAGCCCTCAAGTCGCTCGATCGCGCCCCCGGCAAGGACTATGTGATTCTCACGGTGGGCATGGACTGGCGAGAAGGCCCGGCTGAGGCGCTCCCCGTCAAAAAGCGCCTCCTCTCCCTTCTCGACAAGCCCGGCGCGGATTCAAGCTGGCATTTTCTCACGGGCGAATACAAGTCGGTGCGCACCTTCGCCCGGTCCGTCGGGTTCAACTACAACTACGTTCCCGGCCAAAACGATTTCGCCCACCAGGCCGGCCTGATTTTTTTGAGTCAAGACGGCGTGGTTTCGCGCTATCTCTACGGCATCGAATTCGCCCCGCGCGATATGCGCCTGGCCCTGCTCGATGCTTCCGAAGGCAAAAGCCTATCGATCGGTGAAAAAATCACCATGATGTGTTTCAAGTACGATGCCCATGCCCAGGGGTACGTGCTCTTCGCCCGCAACTTCATGAAGATCGGCGGACTCGTCGTACTGCTGTTCCTGCTCTTGTTGCTAATCCCCTTGTGGATGAAAGAAGCGCGGAACCAAAAAGCGCGTTGATCCGTTCCTCATTTTGTGGCTGTTTTAGTACATTTCCCCCGAAACTTCAGGAAAGCGGATCACTTCGATTCGCGATCTGCCAAGAAACTTCTTTTATATCGCTCAAACCCCCACGGTGGAACGGCCTTCAGGGGTCCCGGACCATCGCCAACCGATGGGAAAGGAAGCCTGAACTCCTTCGCCGAGGATAATGGATGAACTCTATGGAAACAACCAAGACCTTCTGGCTCCCCGACCAAGCCTCCACCTTCGCAGGAAGAGTGGACTGGGCTTTCGACCTGTTCCTCTGGATCTCGACGTTTTTCTTTGTGCTGGTCGTGGGGCTTATCGCCCTGTTCGTGATCAAGCACCGTCGTCGTCGTCCCGACCAAATGGCCTCCGGCCAAATGGCCCACAACACGATGCTGGAAACCACCTGGACGGTGGTGCCCCTTCTCATCGTGATGGGGCTGTTCTTCATCGGCATGCGCGGTTGGTGGCATATGCGCATCGCGCCGTCCAACTCCATCGCGATCGATGTGGTCGGCATGAAGTGGAAGTGGACCTTCAATTACATGCAGGGTTTCAGCAACGACACCCTCGTGGTTCCGGTTCACCAGCCGGTGCGCCTTCGCATTACGAGCACCGACGTGATCCACAGCTTCTACATCCCGAATTTCCGCACCAAGGTGGACGCGGTTCCGGGTCGTTATCAGGCCCTGTGGTTCGAAGCCACCAAGACCGGCGTCTTCCCAGTGCTTTGCACCCAGTATTGCGGCACCAGTCACTCCTACATGATCACCGCCGTCAAGGTGGTGGAACGTGCGGAGTATGATACCTGGCTTTCCGATGCGGCTTCCGCTTCGGGCGGCGACGTGGCACCCGATGCCTTCGGCGCCACGGTTTATTCCAAGCGCGGTTGCAACGCCTGCCATACCGTCGACGGTTCCGCAGGCATCGGCCCGACGTGGAAGGGTATTTGGGACCATCACGTGAAGCTCGCAGACGGCAGTACGGTTGAGGTCAATGCCGCCTACATCAAGCAATCCGTGCAGGATCCGACTTCTCAAGTGGTCGAGGGTTTCCCGCCGATCATGCCGTCATACAAGGGCATCCTGAGCGATCGGGAAATCGAAGCCGTCACAGCATACATCCAGACCCTGAAATAACGCAACAGCGGAACGGACCCGATCATGAGCGCACATCAAGAAAACATCAATTATCTCAAAGCCAGAAAAGGCTTCCTGAACTGGATCGTCACGGTCGACCATAAACGGATCGGCCTGATGTATCTGGCATCCATCATTTTCTTCTTCATCGCGGGAGGAACCTACGCGTTCTTGTTCCGTATGGAGTTGTGGAGCCCGCTGCAGGGGTTCATGACCTCGGATACCTACAACCACCTGTTTACCATGCACGGTGTGATTATGGTGTTCCTGGTCGTCGTTCCCGGCATTCCGGGTGCACTGGGCAACTTCTTGCTTCCGATTCAGCTTGGCGCCAAGGACCTTGCGTTCCCCAAATTGAACATCACCAGCCTCTATCTTTACTGGGGCGGTGCTACACTGGCCCTGTTCTCCCTGACGCAAGGTCGCGCCGATTCGGGTTGGACGTTCTACGCGCCCTACTCCCTGTCGCAGAATCCCGCCGTGCTCTGGATGCTGACCGCCGCGTTCATCCTCGGCTTCTCGTCGATCCTGACCGGCCTGAACTTCATCGTCACCATCCACAAGATGCGCGCACCGGGCATGACCTGGTTCCGCCTTCCGCTGTTCGTGTGGGCTCTGTACGCTACCGGTATCATGCAGGTATTCGCCACACCGGTGCTCGCCATCACGCTTGTACTGCTTTTGGTCGAGAACTTCCTCCACATCGGTATTTTCGATCCCGCCCTTGGTGGTGACCCGATCATGATGCAGCACTTCTTCTGGTTCTATTCCCACCCGGCTGTCTACATCATCGTGGTGCCCGCGTTCGGCGTGGTTTCCGAATTGATCGCGACCTTCTCCCGCAAGACCATCTTCGGATACAAGTTCATCGCCTTCTCGTCGGTGGCCATCACCATCATCGGGTTCCTCGTTTGGGGTCACCACATGTTCGTGGCAGGTCAATCCGATGTGGCCGTGACCATATTCTCCTTCCTGACCTTCTTCACCGCGGTGCCCTCGGCCATCAAGGTGTTCAACTGGACGACGACGCTGTATCAGGGTTCGATCAAGCTGACCACCCCGATGCTCTACGCGCTGCAGTTCCTGTTCAACTTCACCATCGGCGGACTCACCGGCATCATTCTCGGCATCCTGTCAGTGGACATCCACCTGCACGACACCTACTTCGTCGTTTCCCACTTCCACTACGTGGCCATGGGCAGTACCATGATCGCCTTCATCGGCGGCATCTACTACTGGTGGCCCAAGATGACCGGCAAAATGTTCAACGAGACCTGGGGCCGCATCGGCGCCGTGCTCGTGTTCATCGGCTTCAACGTCACCTTCTTCGTGCAACTCATCATGGGTTCGCAGGGAAGCCCGCGCCGCTATTACCACTACCTCGACCAGTTCCAGATCTACCACCAGATCTCGACGGTCGGCGTTGTGATCTTGGCCCTCGGCCTGTTCACCGCCCTGTTCAACTTGTTGATTTCGCTGCGCACCGGAGCCACCGCTCCGCAAAACCCCTGGGGTGCGCGTACGCTCGAGTGGACCCACGCGGCGACTCCGCCCGTCTTGTATAACTTCACTGAAACGCCCATCGTCACCGAGGGCCCCTACGACTACCCCGTGGAGAAAGTCTGATGGCCGAGACAATCGTTCCCCAAGAGCACGAAGTCGCCCACCACTTCGACGACCTCGAACAAGAGTTCCAGTCGCATCGAATGGGCATGTGGCTGTTCCTCGCGTCCGAAATCATGATGTTCGGAGCCCTGTTGGTCGGCGGATTCATCCTGATGTACCGCTTTCCGGGCGCGTTCGCCGAAGGGCGTGCGCATCTTGATTGGCGCCTTGGCACAATCAACACCTTCTTCCTGCTCACCAGCGGCTATACCATGGCACTCGCAGCCATGCATGGTCAGCGTGGTAACCAGTCGGCCGTCCGCCGCAATCTGTGGCTGAGCCTTCTGTTCGCCGCCGGCTTCCTCGTGGTCAAGTTCTTCGAGTACTCCGCGAAGTTCCACCATGGCACGTTGCCGGGTAAATACTTCACAGCCGCCGGCTTCAGTGACCCCCACGCACACGTGTTCTTCGGCTTCTACTTCGTGGCCACCGGCCTGCACGTGCTGCACGTGCTCATCGGTATGGGCCTTATGGTGTGGTGCCTTTTCGTGTCGCGCAAGGTGAAGTTCACTCGCGCTTATATCACCCCTGTCGAAATGAGCGGCTTGTACTGGGCCCTCATCGACTTGGTCTGGTTCATTCTCTTCCCTCTCCTCTATCTGGTGGGCTAAGCCATGGAAAACATGCCCGGACACACCTACGACGCCAAAGTTCTCCTCCGCGTGTACATCTCGTTGCTCGTGCTCGCGGGCGGCATGATTCTGATCTCGCGCGTTCCGCTCGAAGCCATCGGCTTGGAGTGGATCGACTTGCATGTGCTCAAAGGCCTGGTCATTCTCGGTATCTCTTTGGTCATGGGCTCCATCGTGGCGGGTTTCTTGATGGGACTGCGTTACGAGACCTCGCGCCTGAATTCCTTGGTGTTTTTGGCGAACTTCGCATTTCTCGCGTTGTTCATTACCTTCACTTGGGCCGATGTCAACTTCCGCGGTCTGCTCGATCCGTCGTTTACGAAGCAGCTGAACTGGGAATCCCCGGTCATCAAAGCGAACGAAAACCCCGCCGCTGAACACCACGGAGAGTGAAATCCTGATTCGGATCGTTTGAGATCGAGTCAGATCGCTTTAGATCTATAGGGAACGGGGCGGAGCCCTGATTTTTCAGCTCCGCGCCTACCCGGGTCTCTTCAGGTTCGGTCTTCTACCGCAGGTACCCCTCCGATGAGTGAAATCCCTCCCTCCGTCTTCTCCAAACGCTCCTTCATCTTCTTTATTCTGCTGGCACCAGCGTGTGTGTTGGCCGTTGTGGCTATCGTGCTGACGCTGCAGTACAAGCAGTTTCAGGCCATGGTCGCCCCCGCCACGACCGTGGCAGAATTCGCGTGGACGCCAGAGTCCCGCCAGCGCCTCGAAACCCTCCTGGCCTCGATCCGATCCTTCTCTGAAACCGCCACGGATACCGCCTCCAAGGCCGATGCGGATACCCTGCGCTTTACCCCGGACGACCTGACCGTACTGGTCGCTTCCAGCCATGTGACGGCAAGTGAGCATATGCGCTTCCGTTTCGGCAGCACGGTGACCCGCAACAAGGACACCTTGCTGACTGTGGAGAGTTCGCAGCCGGTGACCGCCCTGAACGGCAAATTCGCCTGGATCTTCAAGCGCATCGCTCAAATGAAAGACGGCTGGTTGAACGCGCGCATGGAAGGTTTGCCCGAGGTGAAGGCGGGACCTCCGCGTGCTCTCGACTTTACAGTGGAGAACGGCTTTTTGAACAACGGCCGGGTGCCCCGTGCGGCCCTGATGAAGCGCGCCGGCTTGTCACCGAAGGACTTCCTCGACCCGCAGCTTGCCCCGGAATATGCCGCGTTCGTCAATGCGATCGACACCGCCTATTTCCATACGGATGCGGTGTACCTGGTGCGGCGCGCACGTTAGTCAAGCGTGCCAGCCCTTCCCTCTCCTTCTACCTTTGAGGGGATGCCCTCCGCCTCCCCCCTCTCCTCGTTCAAGCTCTGGGTCTTTGACCTCGACGGCACCCTGATCGACAGCCGGTACGACCTCGTCACCGCCGTCAACGCCACCCTCGACAACTTGGGGCTCTCCCCGCTGCCCGAAGCCACCATCGTCTCCTATATCGGCGACGGCGCCGAGGATTTGATCCGCCGCTCGCTGGAGTCGGCCGGCATGCCCACCCCCGTAATCTGCGGGCTCTTTTCTGAAACGATGGCGTGGTTCCTCGATTATTACGGCGAGCACTGCCTCGACCGCACGGTGCCCTACCCTGGCGCCCTCGAGCTGCTCGATACCGTTGCCGCCCGCGGCCACGGCATGGCCGTGCTTACCAACAAGCCCGAAAAACCCGCCCTCAAAATCCTCGCACATTTGGGAATTCTGGAACGGTTTTCACACGTGATCCCCGGTGATGGGCCGCTCGGCAAAAAACCCGACCCTACCGGAATGGCCTACATTTTAAAGGCTGTGAACACCTTGCCCCACGAATCCGTGCTTGTAGGCGACAGCCTCCAGGACCTGCAAACCGCCCGCAACGCGGGGGTGTCCTTCATTGCCTTTTTGGGCGGCTTGGGCGATTCCGAGGCGATCGCAGCCGCCACACCCGATGTCGAGGTGACCCACTTGTCGGAAATCACCGCGCTCCTCGAACCGACTGCGACTCGCCCATGATCCCGAGCAGCGCAATGACTTCGGGAGACTCGACCTCCGGCCAAAAATACCTGCTGGCCACCTTCGGCTGCCAGATGAATGAATACGACTCCAATCTCGTGGGCGCCATGCTCGAGAAGCGCGGGATGGAGATCACCGAAAACCCCGACGAAGCAAACCTCTTCGTGGTGAATACCTGCAGCATCCGCGGCGGGGCGGAAGATAAAGCCTACGCGCGGGTGGCAGCCTTACGCTACCACAAGCGACACCGCCCCGGCGTGCGCATCGCGGTGATCGGATGCATGGCGCAAAACCACGGCGAAAAAATTCCCGTAGCGCTGGAGCATGTCGACTACGTGGTGGGCCCAGACGGTTACGGCGAGCTCGAAGGCATGATCTTCGGCGAAGACACGCGCAATGGGCTTGGCAATGGCAACGGCGCGCAGGTGTGGACCGCGCAGAACGACTTCGAGAACTACGAAGGCATGATGGCGCGCCTCGACGGATCGACCTCGGCCCACATCACCATCATGCGCGGCTGCAACAAGCGCTGCACCTACTGCATCGTGCCCACGGTACGCGGCGTGGAGCGCAGCCGTTCGGCGGCCGAAGTGATCGCCGAAACGCGCCACATCGTGTCGCAGGGCGTGCGCGAAATCTGTTTGCTCGGGCAAACCGTAAACTCGTACCGCGACGATGGACCTGATGGAAAGGTCAGCTTCGCCGACCTGCTGCGCCGTCTGCAGGAAGTGGACGGCCTGCGCCGCATCCGCTTCACCTCACCGCACCCGCGCCACTTCGACAGCGATACCATCCGCGCCATCGCGGAGTGCGACAAGGTTTGCAACCACGTGCACATGCCGCTGCAGTCGGGCTCGAATTCCCTGCTCAAGAAAATGCGGCGCCAATATACGCGGGAACGCTATCTCGAAATCGTCGAAGAGTTGCGCGCGACCCTTCCCGGCGTGGCCATCACCACCGACATCATCGCGGGATTCGTGGGTGAGACGGAAGAGGATTTCGAAGACACTCTTTCGCTGATGCGCGCGGTGCGTTTCGATCACGCCTACATGTTTTCGTACTCGCCCCGCGAAGGCACGCCCTCCTTCGACGAGGTGGAAACGCTTTCGGCCGCAGACAAACAGTTGCGTCTCGAACGCGTGATCGAATTGCAGATGACCCACACTGAAGAGCGGCTGGACGCGCTCGTGGGCCGCACCGAAGAAATTCTGATCGAGTCCCCCTCGAGCCGTGATGCGACCGAATGGGTAGGCAAAACCGGCGACTTCAAAAAGGTGATCGTGCCGTACGCACCCGGCGTGGAAAAAGGCGCCTTGGTGAACGCGCGCATCCGCGAACGCCGCGGTCTCACCTTGCGCGGGATCGTCGAACCACTGATCCTACAAGGCTGAAAACGTCGGAGACTCCCATGAAACTGTTCCGTCGCATTCTGCTGATCGCCTTCCTGCTCGTCTTGGCCGTGCTGGTGTTTCAGAACCAGAAAGCCTTCGGCATGCCGGTGGAATTCTCGTTTCTGCGCTGGAGTTTTTCCTTGGTGCTCGGATTCTGGATCCTCTTTACTTTTCTCACGGGCGTCGCACTTTTCGCACTGTTTGACGCGTGGCGCGGACTGATGCTCCGCCTCGAGATGCGTCGCAAAGATCGCGAGATCGCCGATCTGAAGATCGAACTGAAAACAAAATCCAACGCACACCGGGACTCAACCGCAGAATGAGATCCGGCTTCTTCTTCCGCAGAGCGGTCTTCGTATTCTCCCTTTTCTGCGGGGCGATCCTGTCGAGACCCGTATCCGCCGCTCCCGGCAATTCCAAAACTTCCAACGCTCCCGCGACCCTCGCCGCAGGCCGCACGGCCGATTCCCTGCGACATGAGGCGGCCCGGCTCGCCGGCCAAGGCAAACTGGATCAGGCCCTCGACCTCGTGGATCGCCGCGCCGCGGACTTGCCGGCGGTGTGGGCGGCCATGTTCGCCGGCAAGCTCGAAATCGACGGCGAATCCGCGGCGCGCGGGTATCTGGGCGCTTCCGCCGACTCCGCGCCCGAACAGATGCGCGGCGAAGCGATCTACCGCCTCGGCCAATACCACTACGCCGCCGGGCGCTATCACCTCGCGATTCCGCAGTTCCGCGCTTACCTCGCCCGCTTTCCCGAAGGCGGATGGTCCCAGGAATCCGCTTACTGGATGGCCCACGCCTGCGTGCGCCTTGCGCAGCAGCGCTCCGATCGGGAAGCCTATCTCGACACAGCGTTGACCTATCTGCACGCGCTGGAGGCGAAAGGGCGCGCGGTCTATTACTGGCCGCTGGCGCGCGCCGCCCAGGCCCGCATTTACCTGCTGCGCGGCGATACCGTGGCGGCCGCCCGCGCCCTGCGCGATGCCCGCTCCCGCGCACCCGCCGAGGAGCGCCCTAGCGTGTTTTTGCTCTCGCTCCAGGCCGAGCCCCACTCCCCCGAGGCGGGCGCGTGGGAGGATTCGCTGCGGTGGAACTATCCCCTTTCGCCCGAGGCCGGCTTGTTGGCCCGAGGCGCGACGGGTGCAACCGACGCTCCGACAGAGCCTCCCGCAAGCGCTGCCGTACCTGTACCTGTAACGGTGCCCATCCCGGTGCCCCACATTCCTGCGCATTCCACACCCCCCGCTCCCGCCACGCCCAGCGCGCGCGCACACGGGTCACATACCCTCCAGCTCGGCGCTTTCTCCCAGCCCGAGAATGCCGAGCGTTTGCGCGCCGAGCTCGCTACAAAGAGAATCCCCGCGCGGGTGGAACCTTTGCGCTCGGGAAACCGAACCCTTTTCCGCGTGCTCGCAGGCAATTATCCCGATGCCGCGACGGCGCAACAAGAAGGCAAAAAGATCTTTGCTCCCTTGGGCTATGCCTACCGCGTGGTTGAGCAGAAATAAGAGGCCGATGGAAAACACCGAAAATCGGACGAAGCCGGGCCGCCTGCGGGATCTCGACCTACTGGCATAAGTGCGCCATAAGCGTTCCATAACCGCGCCATAAGCACATCTGATTCCGCCCCTTTTTAGCTATATTTCCCCTCCTACTAGCCGGGATGGTGAAATTGGTAGACGCGCCGGACTCAAAATCCGGTGGGGTAATTCCCGTCCGAGTTCGATTCTCGGTCCCGGCACCACTCTTTCTGATTCAATTCTTTGAATAAACTGCGAGAACCTGAGACCGCATGCTTCGCGAAATTCTCAAATCCAAAATCCATCGCGCCACGGTAACGGACGCGAATTTGGCCTACGAAGGGTCGATCACGATCGATCCGACGCTCATGGCCTTATCGGATATCAAGGAATTCGAGAAAGTTCAGGTCGTGGACCTGAACAACGGCGCCCGGTTCGAGACCTATTGTATTCGCGGCAAAAAACCCGGAAACGGCGAAATCTGTGTGAACGGGGCGGCCTCCCGTCTGGTTCAAATCGGTGACCTCGTGATCATCATGGCGTTCACCTGGCTGTCGGATGACGAACTCGAAAATTTCTCCCAAAAAATCGTCAAGGTGACCCCCGAAAACAGCCCCCGGGAGTGATCTCGACGCGTTTTTCAGGTTGTCTATATTGGGCGTAGCGAACGTGATCACCGGGAAATCCATGCGAGTTCGGCGCTTCATCAACCTCTTCAATCCTTCATTCCGCTCTTTCGTGTGCTTGAGCGCATCGCTCGTGCTCGTTCTTGGAACCGTTCCTGCCGCAAACGCGAACCCCACCAGCTTCCTGACTTCGACACGCGACTTCGACGCACGCAGCCTGACACGTTCGGGCTCGCTCCCCTTCTCTGCCCCGTCTACCCCGTCAGCCTCCTCGCTTTCCTTTGCGGAACCCGGTCGCTTTTCGATGCACCAGAGTTACGCACTCACTGCCGCAACAGGCCCTGCAGGGTCGACCTCGGCGGGAATTTATCTGAACACCTTGATGTACCGCCTTTCGGCACCGCTGACGGTGTTTGCGGATGTCGGATTTTACTCGCAGCTCCACTCGACCACCGTGCCTGGCACGCAACAGGAAGGCGGCCCCGGGTCGCTTGTGTTGCCGCGCATGGGCCTGGAGTACAAACCTACCGAACGCCTCACCATGAATCTGGAACTGGTGAACGGACCGGATGCCGCGAAAGCCTACGGTGGCATGCCGTGGTCTTCCCACGTTTCACCGGGGAGCTTTGGTCCCTAATTGCGTTTCCCTCAATCCCTTCGCCCGATCCGGGCCCGCCTCCCCCGCTTTCTCGATCTCCGCACCGCGCTTTCCCTACTGGCGCTATCGACCGTCGTGCTGGGATTCACCGGCTGCAAGCACGAAACCAAGGCTGCGGCATTCAAACCCAACACCGGTCAAATCCAGGTGCTCAACGGCAGCGGACGCCCCGGCCAAGCCGACGTGTTCCGCGATTACCTGATCGAACGGGGATTCGACGTCATCGAATCGGGAAACGCGCGCAACTGGAATTACGAGCACACCTTGGTGCTGGCCCGCACGCCTTCCGACACGATCGCACGCGATCTGGCGAAGGTGCTGGGAACCGACCGGGTAGTGCATTTGCAACATCCCGCTTCCTTAGTGGAAGCAACCGTTATTATTGGTAAAGATTACAAGGAGCTGATGCGAACATGGCCGCAAAACCAAACAAATTGAAGGCGAAGATCGCCGCACCCACTGGTAAGAGCACGTTGAAAACCAAAGAGAGTCCTGCAGTGAAAAAAGCCGCCTTGAAAAAATCCGCTCCGAAGAAAAGCCCCGCGAAAAAAGCGGCGAAAAAAGTCGTAAGTAAAACGGTGGCCAAAAAAGGCGCCCCAAAAACGGCGCCCAAAAAGGCGCCGAAGAAGGCCGCGAAGAAAGCTGCCGCTAAAAAGACCGTTGCCAAAAAGGTCGTCGTCAAAAAGCCTGTCCAGAAAAAAGCAGTCGTTAAAACTTCAGTCCCCGCGCAGGCGGGGAAAGCTGTTGTGAAGAAGGCCGCGATCAAGAAAGCGGCGGCCAAGAAGCCCGTCGTGAAGAAAGCGGCGGCCAAGAAGCCGGTTGCGAAGAAGGTCCTTGTCGCGAAGCCCCCGGTTAAAAAACCGGTGCTGGTCGCGAAAGCCCCCGCAGCGCCGGTGGCGGCTCCGACTCCGGTCATTGCTCCGGTGGCAAAGATTGTTCCGACGCCGGCCCTTCGTCCGGTGGCCCCTCCGATCTCGTTGAAGGGTTTGCGCGGCATCTCCGGTGCGAAGGCCGCCCGTATCGCGCAGATCGTGGCCGAGTCCTTTTTACTCAAGGTCACCGAGCCCGTCGTTGAAGTCGCACCCATTCCCGTGGCGGTTTCCCACGTTGCCGGCACCGATACGTTGGTCCCCTCGGCCCAGGCGTCGAGCGAGGCCCTAGTAGCTGCGCACAAAGCCGCCGCTGTGCTCTTTTCGAAGAAGGCGGAAGATGTGGTGCTGATGGATCTGCGCAATCTCAGCACGGTGGCGGACTATTATTTGATCGCCACCTGCACCAACGAGCCGCAGATGCGCTCCATCATCGGCACCGTGCAACGCGCGCTGAGCCGGGAAGGCATCAAATCGCTGCGTTCCGAATACATGACGGGCGCACGCTGGGCCGTGATCGACTATGGCGATCTGATCGTGCACCTCTTTGAAAAACAAACGCGCGGGTACTACTCGCTCGAGCGTCTGTGGGCCGATGCGCCCGCCACCACCCTGAAGGCCGAAGACTACGCCCTCCCCGAAGATACGGAAGTGGACGCGGACGAAGATGGCGACCTTTAAGCAAACCATTGCCGCCGTGATCGCGCCCGCCACCGGGCTCGACGCGGAGGCCATCGAAGCCGCCATCACCCTTCCCCAGCACGACGGCCACGGGGACTTCTCGTTCCCTTGTTTTCCGCTGGCGAAAACCCTGCGCAAGTCTCCCGCCCTGATCGCGGATGAACTCGCGCGGTCGTTGATTCCGCCCCAGGGTTTCTCCAAAATTGAAGCGCTTGCCGGGTACCTGAATTTCTTCGTTGACAAAGCCCTGTTCGCGCAGCGCGTGCTGGGCGAAGTGCTGACCCAAGGCGCCGCCTACGGAAACTCCACCGAAGGCGCCGGCAAACCGGTGGTGATCGACTTCTCCTCGCCCAACATGGGCAAGGAACTGGCCTTCCACCACTTGCGCGGCACCATGATCGGCAACAGCCTGAGCCGGGTGTACGCCAAGCGCGGCCACCCCGTGACGCGGGTGAACCATCTCGGCGACTGGGGCACATCCTACGGCAAGTTGATCGTGATGTTCGTGCGCGAAGGATTGGGCGAAAAAGATTTGCCGACTCTGACGCTCGAGCACCTCAACCGGCTGTACAAGGCCTTCTCCCAGGCCGCCGAAAAAGAACCCGAACTCGAAAACGCAGCACGCGAAGCCTTCGCCAAGCTCGAAGCCGGTGACGCCTATTTCCACGTGCTGTGGAATGCCTTCCGCGAAGTCACCTTGGTGGAGCTGCGCCGGCTCTACGCGATTCTGAATGTGGATTTCGACTCCTGGGTGGGCGAAGCCTTTTTCGCCAACCGGTTGCAGCCCGTGCTGGCCTTACTCGAGGAGAAGAAACTCCTCACCACCAGCCAAGGCGCCGAAGTCGTCGACCTGGAAGCGTTCGGTGCGACGGGAATGCCGCCCGCGTTGATCCGCAAAACCGATGGCTCCACGCTCTACATCACCCGCGACCTCGCCGCGGCCCTTTACCGGCAGGCAGAATACGCGTTTGACCGCAGCTTCTACGTGGTCGACAACGGCCAAAGCCTGCATTTTCAGCAGCTCTTCAAGGTGCTCGAACTACTGGGCTGCGACTGGGCTTCGCGCTGCGAGCACATCCCCTTCGGCCTCGTGCTCCACAAAAGCGAAGAGGGCAACTGGGAAAAGGGCAAAACCCGCAGCGGCCACTCCAGCTTGCTCAAGGACGTGCTCGAGGGAGCGCGCGAGAAAATTGCCGCGATCATGGCCGAGAAGAACCCCGATGCAGGTAAGGATGTCGACCTCGCCCTGCGTATCGCCGTGGGAGCACTGGTTTTCAGCGAAATGAAGAATCGCCGCCTCAATGACATCCGTTTTGAGTGGGAACAGGCACTCAGCTTCGAAGGCGATTCGGGGCCGTACGTTCAAAACGCCCATGTGCGCCTTTGCAGCATTTTGCGGAAGGCCGGAATTCAGCTCAACTCTTTTTATCCGAAGGATTTGGACGGGGTTCGCTGGGGTATCTACGAGGAACCGGCGTCCTTCGCGGTCGCGGAGTTGCTGTCGCAATTCCCGGACCGTGTGGGCGCCGCTGCGATTTCGCGTGACCCGTGCACGCTGGCGCAGTACGCCCTCTCCCTCGCCGATGCGACCCACCGTTTTCTGCACGGGAGCCGTGTTTTGGGATCCGATGAGGAACGCGAGCGGTTGTTGTTGGTGCGCGCCGCCCGTTCGGTGCTTGCTCAGGCGCTGGAGCTCGTGGGCGTCCCTGCTATTGAACGGATGTAGCTCAAGGCGGATGTTACCGATAGGGATGGCCCTCGCATCCCCAACTCATCTTCTTCGGCATCAATGACTTAGTACCCGAATTTTTTGAAAAACGCATAAAAAAAGGAAGCCGAGCGAACCCGGCTTCCCCTTAAGCTTTTGATTTCAAAAGAATTGAAATCAAAGAAGAATTACTTCTTCTTCTTAGCAGCTTTCTTGACAGCCTTCTTCGCTGCCTTCTTCGGCGCCTTCTTGGCGGCTTTTTTCTTGGTGGCCATGTGTGGATCACCTCCCTCCGGATGGGTTCAGATTAGGAACGTTAAACAAAACAATCTTGAAAAAGTGCTTGGGAAATTTTGGATGGGGAGCCGGTGCCGGCGTGATGACGCGAGCGCGAACCGAAAGTAGATGAATGTGCAGACGTGTGGAAAGGGCCGTATTTATTGGCGTTCGTGCGATCCATGTGATTCGCAGGAAGTGCGGAAGAGAGAGCAGAAAGACGGCCTGTAGGATCAGCTGAACGGTTATCTGCACGAAGAAGTGCAGCCGCCGTTGGCGTTGAGAAAGGCGAGGCGCTCTCGAATTTCAACAGACGTGAATCCAAAAAGATTCTCCTAAACTGTTTGTCTATAGATAAATGATAAGGCACTTGACAGAAGAAGTCAATCGATTATTGATTTTTTTTTTCGATTTAGAAAAAAAGTTCGGGCCGCTCACGGATCAAACCGATGCGAGTTCCTGCTCGAGTGCGCGGGTGATTTCGATGCAACGCGCCGTATCGGTAATCTTTTCACCGGTTTCCGTGGTCACGTAAAACGAATCCATAGCCTTGTCGGCTTCCGTTGTCAGAACCGCGCCATGCACATCGAGCCCGATTTCACTCAACACCAATGCAACCTGGAAGAGGATGCCGATCTGATCACGGCACGTCACTTCCAAAACTGAAAATGCATCGGATAGATCGTTGGAAATCAATGCCTTGGGCGCAGCGCCGGTATCGACGGTGGTGCGATGCGTCATGCGGAAGCGGGCGCGCAATGCGCGCAGCTCGTCGCGATCGAGTCGGAAGGTCGACGCCAGTTCCCGGAGCAGATGGGCCCGCAAACCGTCGGCTGAAGGCGCTTCCTCTTGCGGAATCGCAACCCAGAAGCGGTCCACCACCTTTTCTCCCCCGAGCGTATAGATCTTGGCGGTCAGAATGGAGAGGTTCAAATGGGCCAAACTGCCCGCGATGCGGCAAAGCAGGGCTTTTTCGTCACGCGCGGCGATGGTAATTTCCCAGTGTGTCGAGCGGGCCCGCACATGCACCCCGAACCCGCCCCCGGCGGTTTCTCGCAGCAAACCAGCGTGCAAGGCGATTTCTTCCGCCGAATGTGCGGCCAGGTAATTCTCCCCCAAGGTCTGGATATGGGAGCCGATTTCCTCCGGAGGCAGCACGCGCGCCAACGCGGTGCGCAGTTCATCCTCGGCGGGCAGACGGCGCGCCTGGGCCTCGCGGTAGGGTTGCTGCAAAGTTTCCAGCGCGGACTCGTACAACTTCTGCAGCAAGGTCGCCTTCCAGGCCGACCAAGCATCGGGGTGCACCGAAGACGTATCGCAATAGGTGAGCACGTACAAGTTGTGGAGGAGGGCGGGCGTCTCGACCTTGGTGAGAAAATCACGGATGGTTTTGGGATCATCGAGATCGCGCCGCTGGATCACGTCGTTCATCAGCAAGTGATGCAGCACGAGATTCGAAACGGTCTGACAGCGCGAAGGAGAAAACCCCGCGCTTTCCATAAAGGCGAAGGAAAGGCGCGCCCCGGTGACGGAGTGTCCCGGGCCGAGGCCTTTGCCGAGATCGTGATACAGGCAGGCGAGTACCAGCGCTTCACGATCGGTGATGCGCGCCAGCGCGCTACGCAACGAAGCCAGTTCTTGCGATTGCGTGTCAGAAAGGTAGGCCAACTGCCGCACTACCGTGATGGTGTGTTCATCGGTGGTGTAGATGTGATAGATGTCGTGGTGGCTGTGGCAGTAGATGTAATTGAAATCCGGAATCAGCAGGCCGATCAGGCCCACGTCGTTCATGCTGCGCAGCATGCGACCCACGCGCCCGGGGCGTTGGCTCAGCGCCAGAAAACGGTGGAGAGGGCCCTTCACGTCAAGATCGTCCTGCAAGGCGAGCTGGGCCACCGCCTGCTTCAGCCGCAAGATCGCCTGATGCCCATAGGTCAATCTCTCGTCGTTGGCGAGATCGAAATAATCGAGGATGAGGTCGAGATTTCCCCGGAACGGATTCCCTGTTTTAACGCGCAGCTCGAGCGCGCCGTCCACGGCGGCGAAGGTCGGATGCTTGCGCACCGTTTCGGAACCGCGCCGCGCTCCATTGGCCGGTGGCACCCAGCGTGAAATCACCGCCTCGGTCACGCGGTTCACCGTCTTGGTGTGGTGGTAAAAGACCTTGAGGAAAATCTCCACCGCCTTGAAGGTGCCCTCGTCCACGAATCCCAGCTCCGCCGCCACTTCGGGCTGAAGATGGAAGTTCAGGCGATCATCCTTCTTTTGCGTGATGAAATGAATTGTGCAGCGCACCTGCAGCAAAAAATCGTAGGCCGCACGGATATCTTCCTGTTCTTGCGGCGAAATCAGGCCTTCACGCACCAGATCGTCGAAATTCGCGCAATCGTGCCGCACCTTGGCGATCCACATCATCGAGTGCACGTCGCGGAGACAACCGCTGCCCTCCTTGATGTTGGGTTCCAGCATCTGCACCAGCGACCCCATGCGCTCACGCCGCGCCTCATGCTCGTCGATTTTCGCACGCACCAGCGCCGAAATCCGCCACGGGAACAGCTTCTTGCGCATCAGGTCGGCGAAGCTGCGATACAACGGGTAATCCCCCGCGATGAACCGCTCGTTGAGGAAGGAGGTCCAGGTTTCCGGATCCTTGGCCGAGGCCTCCTTGCACTGGGCAAGCGACCGCACCGAAGAGCCCACGCTGAATCCGAAATCCCACAGGCTGCGGATCATGGTCTCGGCCTGTTCCCGCTCGTAACCGTCGGGGGAAGGAGATGTCAGCACCAGCAGGTCGATGTCGCTTTGCGGACACAGCTCCATTCGACCATACCCCCCCACCGCAATGACGGCGATGCAGCGGGCATCTTCAGGAATGGCGTTTTCCAAGTGCTCCCACAGCACACGCAGCAGGGTATCCACCATCTCGCTGATGAAGCGTACGGTATCGGCACCCGAGGAACCGTCGCGGTTGAGGCGGCGGATCTTGTCGCGCTGCCGTTGCAGCACGTCCTTGACCTCGCGATTGCGGGCGGCGGAGTCGGTTTGGCCGAAGGCGTCGCGCAGTGCCTGCACGAAGTCTCCGCGTTGTTCCATGCGAGAGAGGGAGCGTTGGATCATGGGAGAAGTAATTTAGACAGAACGAAACCGCTCACGAGGATCGCGGTGTTCGACCACACCACGGCCGACATGGCCGCGCGCCCCACGCCTTCGGCACCCCGCCCGCTCGAAATCCCGAACCAGCAGCCGAACAGGGCGATCCACCCTCCGAATACCGCTGCTTTCAACAACCCGACGAACAAGTCGCGGTCGGCGTAAAAAAGCCGCACACCGAAAAAGAATGTTTCGGGCGTAAGCCCGTTGAAAAGCGTGACCACGGCCAGCGCCCCGAGCAATGCCACCAGCGCCGACCAAATGGTGAGCAAGGGAAGCGCGATCAGCGAAGCCAAAAATCGCGGTGCGATTAGAATGCGCACCGGATGGAGGCCCAGCGCCCGCATGGCGTCGATCTGTTCCGTCACCGTCATGGTGCCAAGTTCCGCGGCCATCGCCGCCCCCGCGCGCCCGGCCACCACGATGGCGGTCAGCACGGGCCCCAGTTCGAGCATCACCGACTTCCCCACCGCCGATCCGACATAGCGCAGGGGCACGTAGTCGGCGAAGTTGTGCGCCGCCTGCCACGCGGCGACCGCACCGGAGAATAGCGATATGAATGCCACCAGAGGCAACGAGCTGGCTCCGATCCACATCAATTGCTCGAGCATCGATCGCGGATGCCGCACGGAGGAGGGCAATGCGACCCCAACGGAAACGCAAAAGCGCAAAAATCGCCACGTTTCTACAAAGGCCTTGTCGAGCACCTTTTGCGCGCGCAGACCCAGCGTGATCATGCGGGCGTCGAGTGCGGTCAGCATGCGCATGGGTGTTAAAAATCCTTTCGGGGCTGGGCGGAGCGAATTTCAGGGAATTCCATCACGGGCCCAACAGCCTGTCATAATACCATTCCACCCGCTGCTTTTGCGCGGGGGTAAGCGGTAGCTTGCGGGCTTCCGCACGACGACGCTTCAGTTCGACCGCGAGGCTGTCCATACCGAGGGAACCGATACGCTCTGGAATCCGCACGCCTCCGGTCCAAGCCTCAGCGCGGCGCTCCTGCCGTTGACCGCGCTCCTCCATGGCATCCGTGGCCTCCAGGAGGCGGCTGCGGAATTGTTCCTGACGTTTGCGCACGGTTTCGGGATCGAGGCGCTCGCCACGTAATTCCCGCTCCAAGGCCCGCGCCTCGGCGGCCAGTTGACGCAGTTTGCGCGCCGCGCCTCCGGCATCGTCTGCCGACTCGGCCAAGGATTCGAGGGCTTCGGCGATTTTTTGCTGCGCGTTGGCAGCCGCGCCGGTTTTTCCGTTTTTGCCCGAAGATCCCCCGCTCTTGTCGCCACCTTGCGAACCCTGCGAATCTCCGGAGCCTTCAGATCCCCTGCTTCCCGAACCGTCCGCCTGATTTCCCCCTTGGCCCCCGGCTTGGCCGGTACCGGGTTTGCGCGGCTTGCCACCCCCATCAGAGGAACCAGAGGAACCGGAGGAGCCGGACGATCCCGAAGGATCCTTGCCTCCCGGAGAACCCGGATCCTGACGCTGTTGCAACAACTCGCGCAACAGTTCCTGCGTCAATTGATTCGCGGCCATTTGCTTGCCCGAAATTCCACGCATGCGGCCCGAGAGTCCTTCCTGTCCCGACTCCCCAGATTCGCCGCCCCCGAGATCGCTGTCGCCTTCGCCATCTCCCTCTTCGCTTCCTCCGCCGTTCTCATCTTGCTTCAGGAGTTTCAGAAGTTCGCGCGCCGCGCCGCGCGCATGCGCCATCAATGCGACACCACCTGTTGCATCTGAGGTACTCAACGCATCCGCCACAGCTGAAAGAGCACCGGCCTCGCGGCGCAGCACCTCGGTATTGAAGGGTTGCTTTTCCACGAGGCGCTGCATGCGCGCGGCCAACCATTTGGCCACACGGGCCGCGCCCGGCCCCGCCTCCGTGCTCCACGAGGGCGGGGCCGGCACCGCGAGGCCGCCTGCCGGGTTCAGCCAGCGCGCGAATTCGAGGGTTTCTTCGAGCACCGCGCGGACCTCGCCCTGCGCCGGACCACCCTCGCCCTGCGCGGCCATCTTTTCCATTTCCTCGGCGGCCTTCTGCAAATGTTTGGCGGCGAGGTCGGCGCCCTCCTGGGAGGCTTTGCGGTCGGGCTTTTTCTCCTTCAGCTTGTCGGAGGTTTTCGCCATGGCCTCGCGGGCCTTACGGGCTTCCTCCTTTTTAAGCGAACGCAAGGACGGTGTTTTGGAAAGGCGGTCCATTTCCTGCATCGCTGCGTCAAGACGCTTGGCCAACATCTTTTGCTCTTCAGCGCGCTCGTCCAACTCGCCCCCCCGCGCCTCCTGCGCGGCCGGAGAGTTACCCGTTGGAGGTTCCTTGTCCAAAGCGGCGGCGAGAGCGCTCTGCTCTTTTTCGAGTGCGCGTACCGTGCCCGCGACTTCCTTGAGGGCTCGCATTTCGCGCATGGATTCGAGCATGCGGATGGCGCGCGCCAAATCCTGCCGGATCCCGTCCTTTTTCTCGAGCAGATTTCGCACGGCGCGTTGCATGTCCTGCGCATCGGGCTTCTGATCACCGCCTTCGTTACGCAACCGCTCTTTCTCGCTGTCGTCCAGGACCTCTTCGAGCAACTCGCGCACGCGGTCCATTTTCTCGAGAACATCAGGCGTCAGGTTGCCGTTTTCAAGCCCTTTCTCCATGGCTTCCTTGACCTGATCGAGGGCCTTTTCCACATCCTGCCGCATGCGTTCCTCATTGCGCGTCGCCTCCTCGAAGCGCTTTTGCTGCGCGGAACTGGCCCGATCCTTTTCTTCAAGCCATTTTTGCAAGTCCCTCTGTTCTTGAAGGTTGCGCTGAAGCTCTTCTTCGAGGCGCGCGTGATTTTGCCGTTCTTGTTCTCGAGCCTGCGCACTGCCCGGCTCCTTTTTCGGGGTCGAAGGCGAAGGCGAGGGAGAAGCCGAGGGCGAAGCCGACGGACGTGTTTCGGCAAGCTTCTTTTCCAGCGCCTTTTGATCGCGGTTCAAGGCCTCAAGGCTTTTCTTTTGCTCGGCAATCGGTGCGCGCGCCACTCCGGGTTCGGGCAAACGTTTCTGCATTTCGCCGGTTTCTTTCTTCAACTCCTCGAGCGCCTTCTCGCGCTTTTTTTGTTCTTCCGGGATTTTAGTGGACGAGTTCGCTCCCGCTTTCTCCTTGTCCGACCCTGGGGACGGCCGAACGGGTGAGGCTTTCAAGGCGCGAAGTTCCGCCTCGATCTGGGCGCGCACCTCCTGCAAATGTTCCCGGGGTTGGTCACTGAGAATACGGCGGACCTCCCCTTCCCCGGCGATCGGAGGCGCCTCGAGGGTGGTGGCGCGGTCGGGACGTTCGGCCTTGCTTTCTTCCAGCCGCACGCGCCGTTCGCGCTCCAATGCACTTGCGAGGCTGGTAGCCGCACCGCGCTCCTGAACCTCGACGGCGGCGCGCGCCTCTTCGGCGGAGGGCAGACGCAGGCGCACCGTGGCCGACCGCGCCCGATTGTGTCCCGACACCGCATCATTGTCCTCGGCTTCAAGGTAGACCTCCACCACCTCGCCGGGTTCCGGATGCACCACCGAGGCATCCCATACCCCTCCCCCGGTTCCGTCGCGGGCATCGCGCCACGTAGTAAGATCGCGGGTGCCCTCGGATCGCGGTGCAGATTCCGCCCCTTGTTCACCCGCGAGCACGACGTAATGCAAGGTCACGCGCGACACGCCGAAATCGTCCGTGGCGCGGAACAGCAACGCAACCTTGAGCGAACGCGCGAGTTCGCCATCCTCTACGGGCGCGAGCAGTGCGATTTCGGGCAGGGCATCCGACTTGAGCTCGATACGCCAGGGCCCTTCCGTCGCCCGTCCGCCGCCCTCTTCTTCGAAATCGGTGAGCAACACCCGCAAATCCGCAGCTTCTCGAATACCGCGGGAAAAGCCCAGACGATCACCCGAACCCCGCGCGACCGGCACCGCACCTCGATTCTTTTTTCCTGCGTTCTCCCCTCGCTCCGCTCCAACGGTTCCCGTCGCTTCCGTATTCCAGACCACCTCCCATGCGGCCAGTTCGCGATCGGCTTCGCCTTTCCACACGATGCGGCTGCCCGGGAGAACAGCAAGGGCGGAAGGGAATTCTTGAAAGGTCTCGGAGGGAAGGCGCGTGTATGCGGGAGGCGTGACCAAAGCGGAGAGCGTCTGGAGACGTGGCGGAGTGATGGCCTGCACCTTATAAACACGGGTCTGCGCGTTCATGGCGGTGAAACGCAACTCAAGATCGGCGGTGACAGGCCCGAAGCGGAACCAGGCGGTATCGCCGGTGGCGTTGCGGATCAGGGAATAGCGCACCTCGGTGCCGGTTTTCAAATCGGGACGCAAGCGGGCATGCACCGGCCGCCCCAAGGGCACGTGGTCCGTAAGCACGACGACTTCGAGCGTGTCGCCCCGCACGATGCGGGTATGCACGTTCAGAGGCTGCAAGCGCGGCAAAGGCATCTCGTGCCAAACACGCAGCGGCAGCACCATGCGGTAAAGCACGCTCCCTGGAGAACCGAAAAGGTGCGGAAGAACCACCGGAGCGGCCGCGGCGAAGAGGGCAAACGCGAACCCGACCTTGCACGCAGGCGCCAGCAGCCGCGGAACGGCGGGTGCAGAAGGAATCCGAAGGCGCGGCTCCCAGGATGCGTACAGGGATTCGAGTGCATCGAGCGTGGCGGCGGAGTGATTGTCGGGGTGCAGCACCGTGCGAAAGACGTCGGGCGCGGAAGGATTCAGATGATCGAGCTCGGTGGAGACCTCCGCGATCGCTCGGGCGTAAATCCGGGCGCGTCGGGTGCGGGACATCCACATATCGGTGACCAGCGGGTACCGCAACAAAGGCCACAGCCACACCAACCAAGTCGCCAGCGCAAGTTGCAACCACATCGGATCGTAAGGCCGCGCCGACGCGACCAGAGCGCCTGTCGGAAGCAGTACCAGCTGCACGCAAAGCGCAGTGGCGATGGATTGGCGCAGCACCGTTCTCTGGCGCGCCTTCAGGAGCGCCGCGGGAACGAGAGCCAGACGTGCAAGCACGGGGCGCGCGGCGCCGTTGATCATCGGGCCGGAGTTCACCGTGCTCATCGAGCTCTGGCCCCTTCGAAGAACCAGGAGAAGATGTTCACGCCCATTCGCAGGGCGGATTCATGAAGCGCAGGCGGGTCGCCGTGTACCTCGGCATCTTCCCAACCGTTGCCGAGGTCGGATTCGTATGTGAAAAGCACGGCGATGCGGCCGTCCAGTTCGATGCCGTAGGCGGTGGCGGGCTTGCCGTCGTGCTGGTGGATTTTGGGAAGCCCGGCGGGGAAACGGTAGTGGCTGCAGAACACGGGATGCCCGGAGGGCAACGGGCGCAGCGGATGACGCGGGAAGAGCGTGTCCATTTCGGCGCGGAAGGATTCGGCGAGGCCGTAGTTGTCGTCGGCAAAAAGCAGGCCGCCGCGCGCGAGATAGTCCCGGAGGGCGACGCGCTCCTCTTCGCTGAAGGACACGCGACCGTGGCCGGTCATGAAGAGCACGGGTGTTTCGAACAAGGACCCCGACAACGGTTCCACCACTCGCTCGGCCGGGCATACGTTCATCCCGAGGTCGGCGCGCAAACGCTTGGCTAGGTTCGGAAGCATGCTGGGTCCGGTGTACCAGTCTCCCCCACCGGAATACTTGAGGCGCGCCAGGGGAAAGCAGGGAGAGGAGCCGGAGGATATGGTAACGGAGGATGGAGCCGCGAATGCCGGAACGCTGAGAAAGAGCGATGCGAGAATGAGAAGTGAGAAATGAGAAATGAGAAATAAACTCCAGAAACAAATGGGAAACCTGAGTTTCAGAACCGGATGCATCAATTGCCCCGTCCCGGGACGATCAAGTTCCCCCAAACGCATGCCGACAAGATGGATTTTCTCATTTCTCATTTCTCATTTCTCACTTCTCATTCGCCTTCGCCCCACAACACCTGATAAGTCCGCCAGTTAGCAGAAACACGTTTCACGTATTCCCGGGTTTCTGCGAACCCGATATCCTCCACCGCCTCTTCGGGTGGACGCCCCTCGAGCCGCGGCATCCAACGATCGAGCGCCGTGGGCCCGGCATTGTATTGCGCGAGCGCGAATTCGATGCTGCCGTGATTGCGGCGGAGCACGTCCCGGAGGTAGGCCACCCCGAGACGGATGTTGACGGCCGGCACGAACAGCGAGTCGGGGTGGAATCCTTTCAAGCCCTCCTTCCGCGCCTGCTCGGTGCCGGTCTGCGGCATGAGTTGCATCAGCCCGCGCGCGCCGACGCGCGACACCGCCCCCGGATCGAAGCCGCTCTCCTGTTTGATGAGTGCCAAGGCGAGTCCGGGGGGCATGCCGGCGCGCGCCGCTTCGGGGCGCACGAGTTCGGCATACGAAGGTGGATAGAACAAACGCAGCACTTCGACGGGTGCCCGGGGCCAGCGCTCGACGGGAAGTTTTTCGGAAAGACGCACGGCGAACCGGTAGGCCTCATAGCCAAATCCAGCATTGCGGCAACGCACGGCCGCATCGTAAAGCAACCAGAGATTGGTGGGCTGGGAGTTGGCCCGGGCCTGCAAGGTGAGCACGGCCAAGGAGTCAAGTTGCAACTCGAACAGGCGTGCGATCGGCATCCATTGGCTCTCGCCGGCAAAAAGGGTGGTGGCGATGGCCGGGGTTGAACCGGAGACGGAGGAGTCTCCGAACCACGATCGGATCGCCTCGCCGGAGGCGGGGTTCAACAGTCGGCGCCACTCCAAAGAGTCGGGCAACGCGTTGCGCCGCACGAGTTCCTGCCGGGCCATGTGCCCGTAATGCCCGAAGGGGTATTCCCGCGCCAAGGCAATCCACGTGGCACGAGAGCCGACCGTATCCGAATCGGCGGCGAGCGCCTTGCCTTCCCAATAGCGCGCCGCGCCGCGCAAACGTCCGGGGGCGCCGCCTCCCAATCCCGGATTGATGCGCCCTTGATGCAGTTCGGCAAAGGCGCGCTGTGCTCCGGCATAATCGGCGCGGCGGTAGAGCATCAACCCGGTGCGAAACAGCGCCTCGTTCCCACGCGTATGCAAGGGAAACTCCGAGGCGATGCGGGCATACAAGGCCAGCGCGGTATCGGCATTGCCGAGCATCTCGGCATCGAAGGCGCGCATCCAGAGCGTTTCGGCGGACCGGCCATCGTTGGGAAAGCGCTCCACCAGACGGGAATACCAGGCTTGGGCCGGCACTTCTTGGGAGAGGGAGCGATGCGCGCGCGCCAGCTGGATGAGAATTTCCGGGGACTCTCCGACCCGGTTCAACATCTGCGTGTATTGCTGGATCGATTCTCCGTAACTTCCTTTATTGTAATACGCTTGCGCAATTCTAGCACGAAGTCCGCGCACCCCCTCCGCGGCCGTATCCCGGCTCGCCAATGCCTCCGCACGGGCGATGGCTTCGGTCCACAATCCGAGCTTTTCTTCCCAATCGAGCAGCAGGCGCTGGGACTCCCGTGTGGAGTCCGCCGCATCGAGCGTCGCGATCCAGCGCCGGTATTCCCGATCAAGGCGCGGCCCGGGCAAGGCCAATGGGACCAACTGACGCGCGTACCCGATGCGTTCGCTTCGTGCGACGATCGGCGTGTCGAGTGCAAGCAGCCGGTAAAACGCATCGGCCTTGTCATTGTTGTCGAGCGGGGCGCGGGCGGCATTCAACAGATATTCGCGTTGCGCCGTGGGCGGCAGAATCACGAAGGTCTGCAAACGCAACCGGTGCAAGGATCTTTGCCAAACCGGATCGAGCGCGCGCCCTGATTGCAGGGCTGCGAGCAGGGCATCGGCGCGGGCGGTGTCCCGCGCACGCAGCCTAGTCTGCGCCAAGAGAACCGAACGGTAGAAGGTCGACAGGGAATCGCCCCCCTCGATCGCCTCGAAGTCGACCGCGGCCTTCGCGTTCTCGCCCTGACGATACTCTTTGAGGCTAAGCTCCCATGCCTGATTGTAGGCGCGCAACGCGTGAGGCGACGGCGGAAGTTGCAACGTCGTAAAAACCGGCTTCGCCCCACCCTTGTTTCCCTTGAGGGATTTCCGCGCCTCGGCAGTTCCCGTATCGAGAACGAAGACCAGGGCCATCAAGGCAACGAAAAGGTGAGTGGACGCAGCGGTGAACAGGGTGCAGCGCATCCATCGGAAGGGGTGGACAAGGGACATGCGAGCCAAATTACGAATTGCGGAGCGTTCCCATCCGGATTTCAGCCCAGGAATGCGGAATCCGTATCGCCGAATTCCCCGCTACCCCTGCTACCCCTGCTACTTTTGATGCCATGTACGATTCGCTTTTTGAACAGGGATTGTTTCCTGCATTTGCGGCGCCATTCGCAGCATTATTCGATTGGGACGGCGTGGTGCTCGATTCCTCGTCGCAGCATGAGCGCAGCTGGGAAATGCTTGCCGCAGAAACCGGCCGCGTCTTGCCCGAAGGCCACTTCAAACGCAGCTTCGGCATGAAGAACGAGGCGATCCTGCCCAATATTCTCGGGTGGACGCACGATCCCGCCGAAATCCGCCGCCTGTCGTTACGCAAAGAAGAACTGTACCGTGACATCATCCGCGCCGAAGGAATCGAGCCGCTGCCCGGCGTGCGCACCTGGCTCGAACGCCTGCAGGCCGCCGGCATCCCCTGCGCAATCGGGTCCTCGACCCATCGCGAGAACATCGACACGTGCCTCAAGGCCTTCGGGTTCACGCACTTCTTTCAAGGCATCGTGACCGCTGAGGACGTGAACAGGGGCAAACCCGAGCCGGATGTGTTCTTGAAAGCCTCGAAGAAAACCGGAATCGAACCCGCACGTTGTGTGGTGTTCGAGGACGCTCCGGTCGGCATCGAGGCGGGACTCCTTGCAGGCATGCGTGTCATCGGGGTGGCCGGTACACACCCGCGAGAGATGCTCGCGGCCGCTCCGGGAAAACCCGGTCCCCACCGCATCGTGTCGCGCCTGGACGAACTCACCGTGGCCGAAGTGGCCGCACTTTGGAATAAGGAAGGGAGCAAGGAATCCTCATGAACACATCGGGATCGACGGAAAAGTCCGCCAAGGTGGCGGTGATCGGGGGTGGCAGCTTCGGCAGCGCCCTGGCCGATATTCTCGGGCACAACGGACACCGCGTAGCGCTCCAGTTCCGCACCGCCGAAGCTGCGGCGGCATTCAACGCTTCACACATCAATGCCAAATACCTGCCCGGTATCACCTTGAGCGCCAACATCACCGCCACCGCCGATCTGGCAGAAGCGGTGCACGGCGCCACGCTCGTTTTGGTGTGCGTACCGAGCCCCTGGTTCCGCGAAACCGTCCGTGCCATGGCCCCCGCACTGAATGCGGAACAGATGCTCGTCAGCACCACCAAGGGTATTGAGACCGGCACCTTCAAACTGATGACGGAAATCCTCGGGGAGGAAACCCCCTGCACGCGCATCGGCGCCCTCAGCGGCCCCAACCTCGCGAAGGAAATCGCGGCCCACAAACTCAGCGGCACCGTGATCGCCAGCTCCGATGCCGGCTTGGTGGCGATCGTGCAGGAATGGTTGTCGTGCCCTTATTTCCGTGTGTACAGCAATCCCGACGTGCGCGGCGTGGAGCTGGGCGGCGTGCTTAAGAACGTCTATGCCATCGCCACCGGCCTCGCCGATGCACTCGAACTGGGTGACAACGCCCGCGGTTTGATCCTCACGCGCGCCCTCGCCGAAATGAGCCGCTTCGCGGTGAAGTCGGGCGCGGACCCGCTGACCTTCCTCGGCCTCGCAGGGGTGGGCGATCTCATCACCACCTGTACCTCGCCGCAAAGCCGCAACTTCCGCGTGGGTCGCCTCATCGGTCAGGGCAAAACGCTCGACCAGGCCGTTAAAGAAATCGGCGAGGTCGCGGAAGGCGTCCATACCGTGCGGACTGTATACGGACGCTTGGCCGATATGAGCATCCGCATGCGCATTCTAGAAGGCCTACATACCTTGCTCTTTGAAGGACGCCCGGTGCGCGAAGTTGTTGGCGGCCTGATGAGCGAACCGCAGATGGAAGATGTTGAGTTCGCGGGGAAGTAAGAAGTAGCAGGTAGTAGGTAGTGAGCGAATCGTACTCGAAAACAGGGATTTGAAACGAACACATCGAGTACGAGTACGGAATCCCTGAAATGAATTTGATCCCATGACTTCAGCACGACGCGTTTCGATTCATATCACCGGTCGGGTTCAGGGGGTTTTTTACCGTCGCGAAGCCCATCGCGAAGCGGTCAAGCTCGGCCTCTCCGGCTTCGTCCGCAATGAAGAAGACGGATCCGTATATGCCGACGCCGAAGGTTCCGAAACGGCTGTGGGCGCCTTCATCCGCTGGTGCCGCCGCGGACCGGAGAACGCGCGGGTGGAGGATGTCAAGCTGGAAGAAATGAGGGCGGAGGGCGGGAAAGGCTTTACGATTACCTACTAGAGGCGTTTAATCAACAATGAGAAATGAGAAAATAACGAATCCCAAAATCGATTTTAAATCCCTGATTTCAATCTTTCCCGTTTCCGATTTCCCATTTCCCATTTCTCATTTCAGCAAATACTCCACCGTGGTCACAACCCGAACCGTCTTATCGATCTGATTCTCTTCGCGGACACCTTGGGCCTCGTCGCGCGCGCGGATCTCGAACAGGCCCTGATTGGCACGGCGGATACCGGCAATGTGGCTTTTGGAGTCGCGGGCGAATTGTTCCGCGGCCGCGCGTGCTTCGGCGGTCGCCTCCGCGATCATCTTCGGTTTCAAATCGCTCAATCCCTTGAACAAAAAGGTCGGGCCTCCCCCGCCGTACTCGTTTCCCGACGAGAACACCACGCCCACCTCGACCAGTTCGCCGATGCTCTGACTGGCTGCGAGGACTTTTTCCGGTTCGGTGGAGCGTACCATCACGGTTTGACGAATCACGTAACGGCTGGCGATGCGATCGGTCTGGTATTGGTTCGAGAACGCATCGTTCACGGCGAAATCCTGCAAGGCGATGCCCGCCGTATCGATGCCATGACGCGTTAAAAACAAGCGAATCTGATGCACGTCGGCGGCCATTTTCGCATGCCCGCGGGCGAGATCGTTCTCCGACACCGCGAGGCGCAGAGGCCACAAGGCCAATTCCGCCCGGGCGGGGCGCTCCGCAACGCCCTTGACCGTGACGTAGCGCTCGGCCGTGCGGGCGCGCAATACGCCCTGACCGGCGAACCAGCCGGCGAGGGTCAGGCCCACGGCGACGAAAATGGACGAGATGATAAGGTTGCGGTTTTGCATGAAGGCTCCTGAAAGCGACAATGGGACAATGGGACAATGAACGAAAAGACAGCACAACAACACAGCATCACAGCAATAAACACAATAAAGTTTCGAAAACTCCTCTATGCCTCTAGATTGAGCGCCATTGTCTCATTGCTCTATTGCCCTATTGCTCTATTGCTCCGTCCCCTGCTCCTTCACCATCACCGCTTTTTCAAAACGCGGGTCGGGCACGAGCCAAATCAGGGCCACCATGAGATACAGTCCACACGAGATCCAAGTGTTGAAGAACGCTATCGGAATCGCCATCACATAGGCTACCGTGGAGATCCGTTCCTTGAACACGCTGGCCAGGGCTCGGGCCACCACCGAATCCTTCCCATGCAAGCGGACCAGGACGATCGTCATCACGAAATAGGCCACAGCGGCCATGAGCAAAACAAACCCGTACAAGGCCACCGGAAGCGCCGCGAAATGGTTTTCCCCCATCCAACCGGTTGCAAAGGGAATCAGCGAAAGCCAGAACAGCAGATGCAGGTTGGCCCAGAGCACCACTCCGTTCACATGGCGCACCGCCTGCCACAGGTGATGGTGGTTGTTCCAGTAAATGCCGAGGTAGACGAAGCTGAGCACATAGCTCAAGAACACCGGGATCAAGGGCAGCAGAGCTTGAAGCGAAATTCCGTGCGGCACCTTTAATTCCAAAACCATAATGGTCATGATGATGGCGATCACCGCATTGGTGAAGGCTTCGAGGCGACCCTTGGTCATGGAAAACTCCTGAAAAGCAGTGGAAATCAACACCGCTCCAAAACAATAATCACAGAATTGTGGTGTTTTACAAACGGTTTGCAGGAAAATTCGATGGTTCGAATGCCTTCCCCTCTCGTCAAAACAAAATTTCCTGCTCGGATATCTCTTATTAAATCAAGGACTTAGGGCGCCACGGTCACCGCGCTTTCACTTCTTTCCGTTTGACACGCCACCCTGTTTCCGCATACCTTGTGGCCCACACTAAGACCGAACCCGTCCCGTAGAGCGGCCCGGATCGACCCGATCCGGAGGCCCCCCACCACCGCGTTAGCCCCCGAAGCGTCTCGAAAAAATGGCTGAAAAACCGCAAAAATCGACCAAAATCCCCGGTTCCTACGACGAAGACAGCATCAAATCGCTGGATTGGGTCGAACATATCCGCCTGCGTCCGGGCATGTACATCGGCAAGCTGGGCAACGGCTCGGCCCCCGATGACGGCATTTACGTGCTGTTTAAGGAAATCGTCGACAACTCCATCGACGAATTCGTCATGGGAGCGGGCAAGGTCATCGACATTTCGCTCGAAGAAGACGGCACCATGGCCGTGCGCGATTACGGGCGTGGCATTCCGCTGGGTAAAGTGATCGATTGCGTCTCCAAAATCAACACCGGCGGCAAGTACGAAGGCGACGCCTTCAAGAAATCGGTGGGTTTGAACGGGGTCGGTTCCAAGGCGGTCAACGCCCTGTCCGAGCGCTTCCGGGTCCAATCCTTCCGCGACGGCAAAACCAAGGCGGCCGAATTCGTTAAAGGCAAGCTGGCAAAGGACGAAAAGGAACAAGCGACGAAGGAGGCGAACGGCACGCTGATGCGGTTCCTGCCCGACGCGAACCTGTTTCCCAAGTTCAAATGGGTCGCGGAATTCCTGATCGAACGCATCCACTACTACAGCTACCTGAACGCGGGGCTCACGATCCGCTTCAACGGCGAATCGTACACCTCGAAGAACGGTCTGCGCGACCTGCTGGAGCGCCATACGGATGAAACGATCCGCTATCCGATCGTGCATCTGAAGGACCCGAAGGAACCGGACATCGAGCTGGCGCTGACGCACGACAACAGCTACGGCGAGCACTATTTCTCGTTCGTGAACGGGCAGTACACCACCGAGGGTGGAACCCACCTGGCGGCCTTTAAAGAAGGCATGGTGCGCGCGTGCAAGGACTTTTATAAAAAGGACATCGACTCCTCGGACGTGCGCGCCTCTATCGTGGGCGCCATCGCCATCCGCATGCACGAGCCGGTGTTCGAGTCGCAGACCAAGACCAAGCTGGGCTCGACGAACTATAACGAGAGCGGCGACTCCCTGCGCTCTTGGATCGTCGAATTCACGCGCAAGAACCTGGAGCTTTTCCTCCACAAGAACCCCGAGACGGCCAAGGCGCTGCTCGACAAGATCCAGCAAAGCGAGCGCGAACGCAAGGATATGGCCGGCATCCGCAAGCTGGCCAACGAGCGGGCGAAAAAAGCCAACCTGCACAACCGTAAGCTGCGCGATTGCAACGTGCATTACGACGATAAGCACAAGCGCCGCAACGAGAGCACGATCTTCATCACCGAGGGCGACTCCGCTTCGGGCTCGATCACCAAGGCGCGCGACGTGGCCACCCAGGCAGTATTTTCGCTCAAGGGCAAACCCTTGAACTGCTACGGAATGACCAAGAAAGTCGTGTACGAGAACGAAGAGTTCAACCTGCTCCAGCACGCTCTCAACATCGAGGAAGGCCTCGAGGAGCTGCGCTACAACAACATCGTAGTCGCCACCGATGCCGACGTCGACGGCGCCCATATTCGTCTGTTGCTGCTGACGTTCTTTCTGCAGTTCTTCCCCGAACTGGTAGACAAAGGACATGTGCACATTTTGCAGACGCCTCTGTTCCGCGTGCGGAACAAGAAAGAGACGATTTACTGCTACGATGACACCGAAAAGACCGCAGCGCTGGGCAAGCTGGGCAAGAATGCGGAAATCACGCGCTTCAAAGGCCTCGGCGAAATCTCGCCGGACGAATTTGCGGCCTTCATCGGCAAGGACATTCGCTTGGAAACCGTGATCTCGCAACGCGACGCCAAGGCGGACGGCAAAATCGAGAAAATCCTCGAGTACTACATGGGCAAGAACACCCCGGCACGCCGGGATTTCATCATCGATAATCTGAAGGTGGAAGAAGAGGTGGTGGACGAGAATCCCGAAGACTTTGCCTCGGACAAAGCCGCGGACAAACTGCTGGCGGAGGCGGGATAAACCATGGCTTCCAACATCCTTAAAGATCACATCCCGCACGTCCAGGACATGTACCGCGAGTACTTCCTGGAGTACGCCTCGTACGTCATCACCGACCGCGCCGTCCCCCATTTGCACGACGGCCTGAAGCCTGTGCAGCGCCGTATCCTCCACGCCCTACGTGAGCAAGAGGACGGCCGTTTCCACAAGGTCGCCAACATCATCGGTCAAACGATGAAGTACCACCCCCACGGCGACGCCGCCATCGGCGAAGCTCTCGTGGGCATGGGCCAGCGCGACCTGCTGGTAGACACGCAGGGCAACTGGGGCGACCCGGTCACGGGCGACAGCGCCGCCGCGCCACGTTACATCGAGACCAAGCTCTCCAAGTTCGCACTCGACGTCGCCTTTAATGCCGCCACCACGGTCTGGCAGCGCTCGTACGACGGTCGTAATCTGGAACCGGTCACGCTACCGATGAAATTCCCCTTGGTGCTCGCGCAGGGTACCGAAGGCATCGCTGTGGGCCTGGCCACCAAGATCCTTCCGCATAATTTCTGCGAGTTGCTCAAAGCTTGCATCGCCGTGCTGAAAAAGGAGAAGTTCACCCTCCTCCCCGACTTCCCCACCGGTGGTCAGGCGGATTGCTCGGGCTACAACGACGGGCAGAGCGGCGGTAAGATCAAGGTGCGTGCGAAGATTTCGGTGGACGACAATCGCACACTCGCGATCACGGAAGTTCCTTTCGGCGTGACCACGGCCTCGCTCATCGAATCCATTGTGACGGCCAATGAAAAGGGCAAGATCAAGATCAAGAAGATCGAGGACAAGACCGCTGCCAAGGTGGAGATCCTCGTGCATCTTCCGCAGGGTGCCGATCCGCAGAAGTCCCTCGACGCACTCTACGCCTTCACCAGTTGCGAGGTCTCGATCTCGCCCAACTGCTGCGTGATTTTCGAGAACAAGCCGGTATTCATCGGCGTCTCGGAAATGCTCGAACTCAGCGTGCAGCACACCGTGGCCCTGCTCCGCAAAGAGCTGGAAATCCGGCGCGGCGACCTGCGCGAGAAGTGGCATTTCAAGTCGCTCGAACAGATCTTCATCGAAGAGAAGATCTACCGCAAACTCGAGACCGCGGAAACCTCCGAGGCCATTTACACTGTGGTACACAAGGGTCTCGCGCCCTTCCGGAGCAAGTTCCTCCGCGACGTGACCGACGAAGACGTGAAGCGCCTGATCGAAATCCCCATCCGCCGCATCTCGCGTTACGACGCGAAAAAGGCCGATGAAGAAATGATGGCGCTCGACAAGGCCGTCAAGGAAACCGAAAAGCACCTGAAGGCGCTAACGCCCTACGCCATCGCTTGGTACGAAGGCCTGTTGGAGAAGTACGGCAAAGGCCGCGAACGCAAGACCAAACTCAAGCGCTTCACCGCCATCGACGCCTCCGACGTGATCCTGAGCAATCTCAAGGTCTATATCGACCGCGAGGGCGGCTTCGTGGGTACCGCGCTGCGCGGATGCGAACAGATCGAGGGCGAGTTCTCCGCGCTCGACGAGCTGATCGCATTCAAGGAAGACGGCACCTTCGCGGTGGTCAAGGTTACGGACAAAGCCTTCGTGGGTCAAAAGATCCTGTCGGTGACCAAGTTCGACCGCAGCGACGACTCGACGGTGTACAACTTCATTTACCGTGACGGACGCGGCGGGGCCGCCATGGCAAAGCGCTTTCAGATCGGCGGCATCTCACGCGACAAGCAGTACGACCTCACCAAGGGCGCGGCCATGTCGAAGGTGTTGTACTTGGAAGTTCAGCCGGCGAACAAGGCCGACAAGGTGGTCGTCCATTTGGTTCCGCAGCCGCGCATCAAGACCGAAGTGCCGCTCAACTTCGAAGATATCCCCGTGCGCCCTCGCGGCACGCAGGGAATCATCGTGACCAAGCATGCGGTCAAGAAGGTGGAGCGGTTGAAGAAGTAGCGGATCGCTCGCAGTTATTAGCTGCCAGCGATTCGGTATCCAGAGTCAGGAACAAGGAGCGGTCTTCGGATCGCTCCTTGTTTTGCGCCTTTTTCAATTTCGCGGTTGGGAAGCAATCCGCCCCCCCTCCCCTTTTTGCGGTTACATAGATTCCACCACATGGAACTGATCATCGCCACCATCGTCTCGCTGCTGCCGATCATCAACCCGTTCAGCACCGCACCTCTTTTCCTCGCCATCACCGAAGGCGATACCGACGCAGAGCGCAACGAACAGGCCCGCAAAGCCGTGGTCTACATGGTGGCCATCCTCATTGCGTTTCTACTGGCCGGATCCTTTATCATGAAATTCTTCGGACTTTCCTTGCCGGGTATCCGCATCGCGGGCGGAATCTTGGTCGCCGTGGCAGGCATGCGCATGCTGTACCCCAAGGACGAGGCCGAACAAACCCAGGCCGAACACCACGAAGCCCGGCAAAAAGCCGATATCTCCTTTACCCCATTGGCGATGCCCAGCATCGCTGGCCCCGGCGCAATTTCCGTCACCATCGGCCTCGCCTCCATTGCCGACACGGGCTGGCAATACGGGGCCATCGTGATCGGCATTTTGATCGTAGCCGTGATCGTATTGGTCACCCTTCGCCTTTCCACCCGAATGGTCGGCTACCTCGGCGTGACCGGACTGCACGCCATGACCCGCGTGATGGGCTTTTTTCTCCTTTGCATCGGGGTGCAATTCGTCGTAAACGGTCTCGTCGGGGTGGTCACCGACCCGCATCTTCTCCATACCCTCCGCAGCAACCACCTGTAAACGGCCTGATCCACAACCCTTCCGCCGGATGTACTTTCTGCCCATGCGGATCGCCTAGGCATTTTTAATAAGAATCCTTACGCCGAAACCTTTGTTTTCAGGCCTTTCGATGCTGTTGATCGGGATGAGCCTGTGCCTCAACAGCTGTGTTCAGGAACCCGAAGGCGTCATTCGCAGCTGCGCCCCGCCCGACATCATCGAAACCGTCACGAAAAACGGCAGCACGGATTTCCACGTTGACGACACCATCATCTTCGTGTTCGAAGAACCGATCGACACCAGTACGGTGGACACCACCACGGTTTTCGTGATCGAGACCACGACGGGTGACACGATCCACGGCGACGTCTTTCCCCAACCCTGCGTGGATCTGGGCAAACGCGGGTTCAGTTTGGTCCACAGCTCGCCTACGGCGCGATTAGCCAAGACGTCACCACTGCACGATCAGCCGCACCCCACACCCCCGAGAAGCATGCCGATACGCATGATAAAAAGCATGACCTGTCTCATGAAATCAAGCATGCTGAAACGCATGCGGAAAATCACACTCCGAAAGCCGACGGATCCTCCGACGCCCACAACATGGGTCACAACGGCAACCCCGCCCAGAGTGAAGGTCGGGTTTCGGCCAAAGAACAAAATGCCCACCCCGGCGCTTCAATCGAGGCCGAAGGTGACGGTGGCGACACCGCCGACCATGCCGTGAAGACCCACAAAGCCTGATAAGGGCCGATTAGGCCTGATAAGGTCTAACTAGGTCTGACTAGGTCTCATTTCGAGGTTGAAAATTCGAACGGTATGCGGGGAATACCCCATGCCGTTTCGGTTACCCAGCACTTAAATCCACCTGCATAACCTGTATGACCCGATCACCCCGCATTGCATCTGGGGTGCTCTAAGGGAGGCTCTTGGAAAACAGTGCGGTGATCGGCGAAGACTTACCGCAGGGATCTCAGGAAAAGACCCGGGAAGAGCTATTGAATGCAGCGCCGGAGGGAACACCGGATGGGGCGCGATCCGCTTCCGTCACGGAACCCCATAACGAAATCGGCGAAGAGGCGCTCCTCAAGGCAGGCGCGCTGCAAAGCGCCATTTTCAACAGTGCCAACTTCTTCAGCATCGCCACCGACGCCAAGGGAGTCATCCAGATTTTCAACGTGGGTGCGGAGCGCATGCTCGGTTACACCGCCGCGGAAGTCACCGACCAGATCACCCCCGCCGACATCTCCGACCCGCAAGAAGTCACCGCGCCAGTCACCGCGCTCAGCATCGAGCTCGGAACGCAGATCACACCGGGGTTCGAGGCCTTGGTGTTGAAGGCTTCCCGCAGCATCGAAGACATTTACGACCTGACCTACATCCGCAAGGATGGCAGCCGCTTTCCCGCAGTGGTTTCCATCACCGACCTCCGTGATGATGAAAATGCGATCATCGGGTACCTGCTGATCGGTACGGACAATACCGCCCGTAAAAAAGCCGAAGAGACCCTTCTCAAGGCCGGCGCCTTGCAAAACGCCATCTTTAACAGCGCCAACTTCTCCCAACATTTTTTGGCAGGTCGGCTCTTAGGCCGCACTGGGCACCAATTCGGTCATGAAAGGCACCATCATGGCGGATCAGTCCATCACCATGGCCACCGGAGGCAGCCTCGACGGCCGTGCACTCGCGCGCATCGGAGCCGTAACGATGGCGTCCAACACGGTGACCCGGCCCGATCTGGTGGTCTCGATCGCCGGCAGAACACGTATGCCCTCCGCGCGACCCTTTACGATTTCCCAATCCATGCAATACCTGAACGCCGCCTTTGCGGTTCCCGCAAGCGGCAAAACCACCCTGAAACTTTTCAATAGCAGTGGCCGTCAGGTTGCGACCCTGTTCAACGCACAAGCCGAAGCAGGCATAACCAACCTGGTGCGTTTCAAGACGAGCCGTTTGCCCCGCGGACTTTATATCTCTAAATTCCAATCCAGCAGCGACATTCGTCTGCAAAGAATTGTTCTGGGTCGATAAATCTTTGGGGCATCGCCCCATCCTGAGGAGTTCCCATGCGCATGACCGCTCCGACACAGGCCCTCGGCCTTATCTTGTGGCTCACTCTCGCCTTCGCGACCGCTGCCGCGGGCGCCATCGCGTCCGTTAATGCGGGCGCCTTTTACGCCGCCCTCGTTCGCCCCAGCTGGGCGCCTCCGGGTTGGTTGTTCGGGCCGATGTGGAGCACGCTCTACGCCCTCATGGGCATCGCGGCATGGATGGTTTGGCGCGAAGGAAAACTGAACGGGGCCAACACGACGGGTGCACTTACCTTGTTCGTGGTGCAACTGGTCGTGAACGCGCTGTGGAGCTGGCTCTTTTTCAAATGGCATTTGGGATCGTGGGCCTTCGTGGAAGTGCTCTTGCTTTGGGTACTCATCCTGGCCACTCTGCTTGCCTTTTGGCGGGTAAGGCCGCTGGCGGGCGCGTTGCTCATTCCCTATCTTGCCTGGGTGACGCTCGCTTCGGCACTGACCTACGCGGTCTGGAAAGCCAACCCTAACGTTCTATAATTTCCGGTTCACAACTCCGGGAAACATCGTATGGAATCCCTGTTCGTCTCCGCAGGACTCGTCGCTCTCGCCGAGATGGGCGACAAAACCCAACTGCTGGCCTTGGTGCTCGCCACCCGCTTTCGCAAACCCTGGCCCATCGTGTTCGGGATTCTCGTCGCAACGGTCTTGAACCACGCACTCGCGGGCTGGGTCGGTCACACCGTCGGTCTTTACTTCTCCACCGGGACATTGCGTTGGATCCTTGGTCTTTCCTTTATCGCCATGGCCATATGGACGCTCATCCCCGACAAGCTCGACGACAAGGACGCCCATGCAGCGGAACGCTTTGGAAAGTGGGGCGTGTTCGGCGCCACCACCCTAGCGTTCTTCGTCGCCGAGATCGGTGACAAAACCCAGATCGCCACCATCGCCTTAGCTGCCCGGTACGAAAATGTGGTGCTGGTGGTAGCCGGCACCACGGTCGGAATGCTGCTGGCCAACGCGCCCGTAGTGTGGCTGGGCGAGGCGCTTTGCCGCCGCATCCCGCTGCGTACCATGCACGTGCTCACGGCGGTGTTGTTCCTGGTGCTGGGCATTGCCGCCCTGCTGTGGCGCTGAAGCGACCGTCTTAAGCGCTCGCCTTAAGCGCTCGGCCACGCGCCTTCAAAAACCGTTTCCGCGATCGGCTTGCGTTGGCTCGGCGTTTCTCCGGCTCGCTTTTCTTCGGGTAGATCCTCGGTCTTTCCGTAATAGCCGATCGCGATCATCGCCTCCGGCACATGTTCCGCAGGAATGCCGAGGCTTTGCAAGGCCTTTTCTTTGTCGTACCCTTCCATGCCGTGCGCGACGATCCCCATGGTATGGGCCTGCAATGCCAAGCTCATCCACGCCGCGCCGGTGTCGAAGCTGTGGGTGGCGGCGGGCTTTCCGTTCGCCTCACGCGTGGTGCGTGAAACCACAACAACGAGTGCCGCTGCACGATAGGCCCAAACTTTTTTGCCGGGTGCGAGAAGATCGAAGAAGGATTCCCAAGCAGGCGTGTCGCGGCGCGCATACAAGAAACGCCACGGCTGGCCGTTGCCGCTGGAGGGCGCCCAGCGCGCGGCTTCAAAGAGTCGCATCAAGTCTTCGATGGGAATGGCTTCTCCCGTGAGCGCGCGCGGAGACCAGCGGTTTAGGAACAACGGGTCGATGACATGGTCGGAAATGCGGTTCGACGGGTCGGGAAGGTGCGATGTGGGCATGAGAGGAAGCTACAAACCGGATAATCATCCCGTGGAATGTGGGGTGAGCTCCGTTTGCACTTCTTGACAAATTTCGGATGTCGCGGTTTTATCGGTGAGTAAAACCACCGACGCCGCAGGCAGAAAGCGTATTTCACACCGATTACCGCCAGAGAATCGTCTGCAAGGCCGAATCGACCACTCCCCCTCCCTCTTTCTCCATTCCGTGTGCATTTTTAGGAAAGGAGAGAGAGGAAACACATGGATCTGAAGACAAGCCTTGGTTTTGAAAACAACGAGTCCGTCCTGCCGCAATA
>CANIEU010000012.1 GCA_947466585.1 Fibrobacterota bacterium | reverse complement strand
TTGGTTCTGTTGTTGTGGGGGGGGGGGGGGGGGGGGGGGGCCCAGAATGAACGAGATCTATATGAAGAGCCAATTGTATCGAATGCGGGAGGCCTTTTTCCGGTATACGGCGTCTAACCTTGAAAATTCAGCGCTTTAACAAATTGATTCCGCCAGAAAATATCTCCGCAAAATCCAGCCAAATCATCACAATTATTACTTCGAATCATACCGCGGATTTATCGCTGTCTAACACCTCTCCTTGCATTAAGGATTAAACGCTCCCGAAAACAGGGGAGTTTTTTTCTTTCCGATAAGCAAGGAAGCGCGTACCAGACCCTCTCGGACGTTTGAGCCCCAAGCCAGTTGAGCAGCCGATGGGTATCTTTCCCGTCTATGCCTTCCCCCTCCCCCACGCTCGACCTTCTTTCCGCCAAACTCGCTCACGGCGAGCGCCTCTCCCCCGATGACGGGCTCTTCCTCTACCAAGACGCCCCGCTCGAATGGCTGAAGGAACGCGCCTCCGAAAAGCGCATTGCGAAACACGGCAACGAAGCCTACTTCAACCGAAACATCCACTTCGAACCGACCAACATTTGCATTTACGCCTGCAAGTTCTGCGCGTTCTACCGGCCCCCTAAGGCCGCGAACGACCCGGAGAGCGGCGCGTGGGATTATTCCTTCGAAGATTTAGAAGCCAAGCTCGCCCAGTATCCGGTCGGGTCCATCACCGAGATCCACATCACCGGCGGCGTGCACCCCGATCGCGGCGTCGAGTACGGCGAAGCCCTTTGCGCCTTCATCAAAAAGCTGAGGCCCGAGATCCATGTGAAGGCGTTTACCGCCGTGGAGATCGCCTACTTCGCCAAAAAGAGCGGCATCGAAATTCCCGAAGCCCTCGCGCGGCTCAAGGCGGCAGGGCTCGATTCGATCCCCGGCGGCGGCGCGGAGATCTTCGACCCCGAGGTGCGCAAGCGCATCGCTGGCGGTAAATCACCCGCGCATACCTGGCTCGATGTGCACGCCATGGTGCACGCCGCAGGCCTGTTCTCCAACGCCACCATGCTCTACGGACACGTCGAAAAATTCGAACACCGCATCGACCACATGCTCCGCCTGCGCGACCTTCAAGACAAAACCGGCGGTTTTAAGTCGTTCATTCCGTTACGCTACCGCAACGATGCCAACGCGCTCAGCCACCTAGCCGAGGTGCGCCCCGAAGACGACCTCCGCAATTACGCAGTGGCCCGCCTGTTCCTCGACAACATCCCCCATCTCAAGGCCTACTGGGCCATGCTCGGGCTCGACCTCGCCACCGAGGCTCTCGAGTACGGTGTGGACGACCTCGACGGCACCGTGGACGACACAACCCGCATCTATTCGATGGCAGGCGGTCCCTCCCACCCCACGGCGTCGGTTTTGATTCTGGAAGACGCGATCCGGTCCAAGGGGCGTACGCCGGTGGAGCGGGATTCCCAATACGCCAAGCTGGGCTGAGCCCGGGAACCGTACCGTCCGGGGTAAATCAGGGGATTTTAAGGATTTGATCGGGAACAAACCTCGACCAACTCGTTTTTTCGTGTTTCTTCGAGGATTTTCGCGGCCTGTTCTTGAAAACTCCCTCTTTTAAACCTACCTTGATCCCTCCAAATTTTTCCTCCGTAGGGAGTGTACTATGCCGCAGATTAAAGGAAAACGCGTTGTCATCACGCTGGAATGCACCGAAGCGCGCGCGCTCGGAGTTCCGCCTTCGCGCTACATGACGACCAAGAACAAGTCCAAGCAGACCGGCCGTTTCGAGCGGAAGAAGTACAATCCGTTCTTGAAGCGCCACACGCTGCACCGCGAAGTCAAGTAATCCCTGCATCCCTTAAAGGGACGCAAGATCAGGCCGGCTCCCTCGTGGAGACCGGCCTTTTTGTTTTCTTTCCATCCATGACTTTACAATCACCTTCGATTTTCACCCGCATCATTGCCGGTGAGATCCCCTGCGAGAAGATCCTCGAAGACGAGCGATACTTCGCCTTTCTCGATATCCGTCCCATCGCGTCAGGCCACACGCTCGTGGTTCCGAAAATGCAGACAGACAAGCTGTACTCGATCGACGATAATACCCTCGCCGGGCTGTTGCCCTTTGCCGCCCGCATCGCGCGGGCGCTTGAAAAGGCTCTGCCTTGTAAACGGGTCGGCATGATCGTGGCCGGTTTCGAAGTGCCGCATGCCCACCTGCATCTGGTACCCATCCAGGCCGAGGGCGAACTCACCTTCGCCCATGCGAAACCGGCGTCCAAAGAAGAACTGGCCGCAGTTGGAGCCGCAGTCCGCGCTGCTCTGGAGGTATTTTAAACATCATGGCGAAACAAAAATCCGACGCACCGAAAACCCGCGCACACGATCATTCCCACGATCATTCCCAAGGTCATTCTCACGAAGGGCACGGCCACTCCCACGATGGACAGCCCGGGTTTCCCGAGGACATGGAGTTGGTCGGTCGTCCGCGGCGCAACCGCCGAACCGCTTCGATCCGCGCATTGGTGCGAGAAACCATTCTGACTCCGGCCGATTTCATCCTGCCGCTTTTCGTGATGGACGGGACCAAAAAACGCGAGCCGATCGCCTCGATGCCGGGCGTGTTCCGGCTCACGCGTGATCTGGTGGTTGCCGAAGCCAAGCGCGCGCACGCGCTGGGCATTCCCGCCGTGGCGCTCTTCCCGGTAGTGGCGAACAAGCTAAAGGACAAGCGCGCCAGCGAATCGAAGAACCCGGACGGCCTACTGCAGCGCACCATCCGCGATTTGAAGAATGCCGTTCCCGGCCTCACGGTGATCACCGATGTGGCCATGGATCCGTATTCCTCCGACGGCCATGACGGCCTCGTGAAAGGCGGGGAGATCTTGAACGACGAAACCTTGCCGATCCTCGCGGAGATGGCGCTGGTTCAAGCCGCCGCAGGGGCCGACATCGTCGCGCCTTCCGACATGATGGACGGGCGCGTGGGCTACCTGCGCGCCGCGCTCGACGGTTTCGGTTTTACCGATACGGGCATTCTCGCCTACTCTGCAAAATACGCTTCGGCGTTTTACGGACCGTTCCGGGATGCGCTCGACTCCGCACCCAAGAGGGGCGACAAGAAGACCTACCAGATGGATCCCGCCAATCGCCGCGAGGCCTTGCGCGAGATTCAACTCGACGTCGAAGAAGGCGCAGACATGGTGATGGTGAAACCGGCACTGGCGTATCTCGACATCATCGCCGAAGCGGCGGCGGCGGTCAACGTGCCGGTGGCGGCCTATCAAGTGAGCGGCGAGTACGCCATGATCCACGCGGCGGGAAAACTCGGCTGGCTCGATGCAGACGCCGCGCTGATGGAAGCGACTCTGGCGATCAAGCGCGCAGGGGCCGATATGATCCTGACCTACGGAGCGGTCAAGCTGGCGGAAAAGCTGGGCTGACCGCCCTCTTCCCTAGGGTCTTCGGGGTGTGTTCCACCTTTTTTCATCTGTATTCAAGGACTTTGCCTAGAAGGCAATTTGGTCAGAACCCAAAACACCTTTTTCTGGTAAAAAACTGGGTTTTCGGGTACCCATCGGAGGGGACACGCTGTCCCCAATTTCTTATCAAATACCGTAATGTCTGAGACACGAATTTGACCTTTTGCCTTAAATTTTCGAACCGCAAAAATTGCGACAAAACGCACAATCAAGGAATTCCGATGCCCGTTCTCCTCACCCGCCTCCTCAGTCGCCTGAGCGCTCGGCCGCGCAGCCTGAAATCGACGGTCTCCGCCGTCCTGCTCGCCTTGGCATTTTTCGCGCTTCCCGCGACCACACCCGCTGCGACGGTTAACGGCGTGGTGCGCAAGTTGACCGACAGCACCGCGCTTCAAGGCGCCAAGGTGTACTGGTTGACGGGTGCAGTGCGCTCCGACTCGGCGACCGCCGACTCGACCGGCGCCTACTCCCTAATCAACATTCCCACCGGCAACAACCGCCAGATCGTGGCCGAGATGTCCGGATACGCACAGGGCTCCACCACGGTGAACCTGTTCCAAACCACCACGGTGGCCACGGCGAACTTCTACCTCGGCGTGCCGGGATCGATCTCGGGCAAGGTCCGAAAGAGCACCGACAGTACGGCCGTGGCTAATGCCTCGGTATACCTGCGCCGCACCTCGACCGCCACCGCGATTCTGGACAGTGCCAAGACCGACTCCATCGGCAATTATGCCTTTACGAACAAGGCTCCCGGAACTCCCAACTACTTCGTCACCGTGAGCCTGACCGGCTATGCGACGACCTCCAACTCGAACATCGTGCTGAACAGCGGTGCTTCGGTCATTTCAAACGTATACATCTCCCCGATCCTGCCCGGTTCTATTTCCGGAACGGTCCGTCGCGGTTCCGACAGCAGCACCGTCGCCGGCGCCTTGATCTACCTGCGCCGCACTTCCACGACCAACCCCATTCAGGATAGCACGCTGTCTGACTCCGTCGGCGCCTACGCCTTTGCGAACCTCACCGCCGGCACCCCGAACTACTTCCTCACCTACTCGGCCTCCAGCCTGATTACCGCTTCCAATTCCAACGTGTTGGTGAACAACGGCGCCAACACGGTTTCCAACATCTACCTGCTCACCTTGGGCAAGATCGCCATACGGGTCCGCAAGCTCTCCGACAGCACCAACATCGCAGGAGCGTTGGTGTTACTCCGCCGCGGCAACACCGACACTTCGGCCATCCTCGACAGCGGTCGCACCGACTCCTTGGGTGCGCGCTCGTTCGCAAACCTCGCGGCCAGCGCAGGTAACAACTACCGCGTGTACGTCACCTCTGCCGGGTACGTGAGTACGAGCACGACGGGCATCACCGTCACCAACGGCGTGACCACCGCCACAAACTTTTACCTCGGCACGCCGGGCTCGATCTCGGGCAAGGTGCGCAAGAGCACGGACAGCACCAATATCGCCGGCGCTTCGGTTTACCTGCGCCGCACCTCGACCACGAATCCGGTGCAGGACAGCGTCAAGACCGACTCGCTCGGGAACTACGCCTTCGCCAACCTGACCCCCGGCACGCCCAATTACTTCGTGACCGCCAGCGCGGCGAACTTCGTCACAGGTTCCAATTCGAACATCGTGGTGGGAACCGGCGCCGCCGTCACCTCCAACGTGTATCTCGTGCCCGTATTGCCGGGCTCGATCACGGGAGCGGTGCGCAAGGCGACCGACAGCACCGCAATCACTGGCGCGAAGATTTATCTCCGCCGCACCTCGACCACCAACCCCATCCAGGACAGCACGGTTTCTGACGGTTCGGGCGCCTACGCCTTCGCGAACCTCACGGCCGGCACCCCCAACTACTTCGTGACTTTCGCGGCCACCGGTTTTGCCGGTGCTTCCAACTCGAATATCGTGGTGAACAACGGCGCGAACACCGTCTCGAACATTTACCTGACGGCTCTCGGCAAGATCACCGCTCGCGTTCGCAAACTCAACGACAGCACCAACGTCTCGAACGCCTTGGTACTGCTCCGTCGCGGAACCACCGATACCTCGGCCATCCTCGATAGCGGTCGCACCGATACGACCGGTGCCTTCACCTTCGCGAACCTCACCGCCAGCACTGGCGGCGGTGGCGGCGGTGCCACTCAGTATCGCGTGTACGCCAGTGCGGCCGGCTACGTCAGCGTGACCAATACCGCGATCAACGTGACCAACGCCACCACGACCACGACCAACTTCTACCTCGGCACGCCGGGCTCGATCTCGGGCAAGGTCCGCAAGTCCACCGACAGCACCTCCATCGCCGGCGCTTCGGTTTACCTGCGCCGCACCTCGACCACGAATCCGGTCCAGGACAGCGTGCTGACCGACTCGGTCGGAAACTACGCCTTCGCCAACCTCACGCCGGGAACGCCGAATTACTTCGTGACCGCAAGTGCGACAAACTTCCTCACGGCCTCGAATTCGAACCTCGTGGTGGCCAGCGGCTCCACAGTGAGCTCGAACGTGTACTTGACCCCGGTATTGCCCGGCAACATTGCGGGTAACGTGCGCAAGGCGACGGACAGCACCAACATCGCCGGCGCGAAGGTTTATCTCCGCCGCACCTCGACCACAAACCCGATCCAGGACAGCACGCTTTCCGACTCGGTCGGCCATTACGCCTTCGCCGGCTTGGTCGCGGGCACGCCGAACTACTTCGTGACCGCCAGCGCCAACGGCTACGCGGCCACCTCGAACTCCAATATCGCGGTCGCCAACGGCGCCAGTGTTGTTTCGAATATCTATCTCACCGCCCTCGGCAAGATCACCGCCCGCGTCCGCAAGCTCTCCGACAGCACGAACATCAGCAATGCGCTGGTGTACCTCCGTCGCGGAACTTCCGATACCACGGCCATTCTGGACAGCGGTCGCACAGATACCACCGGTGCATATACCTTCGCGAACCTCACCGCCAGCACTGGCGGCGGCGGCGGCGGTGCCACCCAATATCGCGTGTACGCCAGCGCCGCAGGCTTCGTGAGTGCAACCAACACGGCAATCACGGCGACCAACGGTGTGACCACGACCACCAACTTCTATCTCGGCATCCCCGGATCGATCTCGGGTACGGTCCGTAAGGCCACCGACAGCACAGCCCTCGCCAACGCGGCGGTCTACCTGCGCCGCACCTCGGCAACCTCGGCGATCTTGGACAGCACCAAGACCGACTCCGTCGGTCACTACGCCTTTGCCAGCGTGCAGTCGGGTACGCCGAACTACTGGGTCACGGCAAGCCGTGCATCCTATGTATCCTCGACCAACGCGAACGTTGCGGTGGCCAGCGGTGCCTCGGTGACTTCCAACTTCTACCTGACGCTCGTGTTGCCCGGTTCGATCACCGGTACTGTACGCAAGCTGCCCGATAGCGCCTTGGTTGCCAATGCCCTGGTGCGACTGCGCCGTGGCTCGGACACCGCTCTGGTGATGGACAGCGTTCGCACCGATTCGGTCGGACACTACGCCTTCAACACCTTGGTGGCCGGCACACCGAACTACTGGGTCTCCGCCGTTTCCACCGGTCTGAACCTCGGCAGCAACACGAACGTGGCCGTCCCCAATGGCGGAACGGTGACCTCGAACTTCCTGCTCACGGTTCCGGGTTCGATCAGCGGCAAGGTCCGCGGATTGCCCGACAGCCTCGCCCTTCGCAATGCGGTGGTCCAACTGCGTCGCGGTGGTGCCACTACGGCCGTGGTGGACAGCGCCAAGACCGACTCGCTCGGCAACTACGCCTTCAACGGCCTGACCCTGGCGAACAACTACCGTGTGACCGCGAACCTCACCGGTTACGTAGGTGCCAGCAACGCCAACATCAACGTCACCTCGGGTGCCGCCCTCACTTCCAACTTCACGCTGGCCCTCGCAGCGCGCGGTCGCATCTACGGTAAGGTCGGCAAGTCGGGTGACAGCACCACCATCGCAAAAGCCCTGCTGGTCTTGCGCCGCGGCTCCGCGACGGCGACGATCCAGGACAGCGTCCGCAGCGATTCCACGGGCCGCTACAGCTTTGCGAACCTGCTCGCGGGAACGCCGAACTACTGGATCACCGCGACCGCCACCGGGTTCAACCCGGGCAATCAGGACAGCGTCCTGGTCCCGGCCAACGACTCGATTCAGAAGGACTTCGCGCTGGTCGGGATCGTGGTTGTGGTGAAGGGCTCTCCCCTCGCCTCGCAGCAGCTCTTCACCGCTACGCACCTTGGCAACAACTGGGTGATTCGTCTCCCGGCCTCCGAAAAGATGCGCCGCTTCGAAATGCGCGATGTGCGCGGCGTGATGCTCCACCAGGCTATCGTTCCCGCAGGTGCCACGCAGATCATTCTGCCGGTGACAGCTACGCAGGCCGGCGTGGTGATGCGCCTCGAGTAGGGGCAATGAAAAACCGGGCGAAAGCCTGGAAACAAAAAAGGCGTCGGAGCAATCCGATGCCTTTTTTGTTGGCTGTATGAGTGGGTTGTATGGGTTGGCCGTATTTCTGCCGGTGGAACCCTCTCTTCCCCCGGTTTCCGGTCAAGCCGTGGGGTTCAGGCTTCCTCTTCCTTGAGCCCGAAACGCCGGCGGATCTCGTCGAGCGAATAGCGGATGAGAACCGGCAGCCCTGCGGGGGTTACATACGGGTTCTGGGTGGCGAACAAACCGTCCACCAGCGCCGCCATGCGGGCGGCATCCAGAGGCGCGTCGAGGGGCACTGCAGCGGCCCGGGCGTAGGCTTTGGCCACCCGCTTCAGCATCTCCTCCGGTTCGTCCTTGCCCCGACCGGAAGAGTCGTCGAGCAAACGGCCCGTCAACTCCTGCAAGATCGGCTGAGCCAGGTCGGAAGCGACATCCGCGGGCGAGCCGCGCAACTGAAACGCCGTGGCACCGAAGGGTTCGAGGTCGAATCCGAGCCCGCGCAACTCGACCAAATGCTGCTCCACAATGCGTGCTTCGGCGGTGTTGAATTCGACCAGAACCGGGAACAACAGTTGCTGGGCGCTGAACCGGCCCGGCCGCCGCAAATCCTCCAGCGCCTTCTCATAAAGGATGCGCTCGTGTGCCGCGCGCTGGTTGACGAGCAAAAACCCGCCACGCACCGCGACGAGAATGAAGCTTCCATGGATCTGCAAACAGGGTGCGCCTGTGAATTCAGCGGCGGAACCACCGGAACCTGAAAACGCTGCACGCGGCAGTTCGGGAAACAGGGCGACTTTTTCGGAATCCGCCGCGGCCCGCGGATCCGAGACGACCGAAGAGGAAGTCCCGTTGGCTCGTTCGGTCGATTCCGGTTGGAAGGCGAAACCTGGAAAGGACGGAAATGCAGGAGCCGCAGAATCGGATCGAGGTTCCGTGTCCACAGACTCTTGCGAGGATTCCGGTGCGGGTGGCGGTACCGACAATTCAGACAAATCCAAGGCCGGGGCATCGATGGCCCCGCGCAAGGCGGCGCGCAATGCCTGTGACAGCGCCCAAAACACGCGCGCTTCGTTGAGGAAGCGGATCTCGCGCTTGGTGGGATGCACGTTGACGTCGATCTCGGCGGGCGAGATGGACAAGAACAGAGCCGCTACGGGATGGCGCCCCGGAGGCACCACTTCGTAGGCCTGCATCAGCGCGCGGGCGAGGATCGGGTTGAACACGTTGCGACGGTTCACGAAAAAGTGCTGTTGCCCCTGACGACCCGAGAAGCGTTGCGGCTCGGAGACGTAGCCCTGGATGTGGATGCCGCCACCTTCCCAGTCCACCTCGATCAGATCGTCGAGCAGATGCACGCCGAGCACATCGCCAGCACGTCGGCGCAGCGTGCCTTCCTGAAGTCGCAGAACTTCGCGGACCCCGTCGGAGAGACGGAACAACACGTCGGGATGCGCCAACGACAGGCGCGTCAACATGGTGGTAATGCGCGAGGTCTCGGTCTTGGCGGTGCCGAGGAACTTGCGGCGCACGGGATTGTTGCGGAACAGATTGCGCACGCTGATGGTGGTGCCCTGCCCGCGTGCGAAGTCGCCCAGCTCCTCGACCTGAGATTCGACCACGCGTAGGCGGCTGCCAAGCGTTTCTTCCCAATGCCGGGTTTCGATGGTCAGCTCGGATACCGAGCCCATGCTGGCGAGCGCCTCGCCGCGAAACCCGAAACTCGACACGCTCTCGAGATCCTCCACCGCGCGGATCTTGCTGGTGGTGTGCGGTAGCCAACACTTTTCCAGATCGTCGCGCGTCATTCCGAAGCCGTCGTCGGCAACACGGATGCCCTCTTTGCCGCCCTCTTCGAGCGTAACGGTGATCTTGGTCGCTCCAGCATCGAGCGCGTTTTCCACCAGCTCCTTGACCACATTGACGGGACGTTCGATGACCTCTCCGGCCGCGATTTTCTGGATGGTGAGCGGGGTCAGCGCTTGAATGACGGAAGCGGGCATGGGTTTGCAAAGATAAGACCGGGCGCGCTGGGCCACACGTGCTGTAGGGGCCAATCGCGCCACCTTTGTGGGCCCCCGAAGACGCGCCGGTGGCCCGGGCGGCCGCGAGACCCAGCCACCCGAAAAACCCTTAAAAACGCATTTTTTCGCAATTTTAGTTTTCGATTTTCACCACCTACTGTTCCTACAATTTTGATATGTTTAGAACATGAAGGTTTCGTCCAAGACACTCTACACCTTCCAGTTCCTGAGCGCGCTGGCCATCAAGGGACGCAAGACGCCCGTGCAATTGCGCGAGATTGCGACCGAGTACGACATCCCGTTCAAGTTTCTGGAGCAGATCGCCATCCTCATGAAGGGTGTGGGGCTGGTGCGGGGCACACGGGGAAAAACCGGCGGCTATCAACTCGCCGAAGCGCCTGAGAAGATCGACCTGGCCCGCGTGATCAAGGCCACTGAGGGAGAAATTCTCCCCTGCGCCGACATCGAGGGCGGAAACGGCGTGGTGGGCGAACTGCTGGCCGACATCTTCGCGGAACAACGCGCGTCGATCGAAAAGAAATTGTCGGGCATCACCATCGCGCAGATCGCGGAGAAGGCGCGCCGCCAGATGGAGCCCGCACCGATGTTTTACCTGTGACGAATCGTTTTGGATTGAACCGTCGTCACACACAGACTGTGAGCAGATTATGAACGAAGCCATCCATTCTTCCGACGCCGCCGACTCGGGAAGCCCCGCGGGCGCAACGTATCCCGATCTGGAAGCCCTGCGCGCGCGCGCCGCATCCCTGAACGTCGAATTCGCCGCGCTCGATGCCGACGCACGCATTCAGCGCGCCTTCGAATTGTTCGGCGACGCCCTGATCGCCACGACGTCCTTCGGTCGCGATGCGGCCCTGTTGCTGCATCACCTGCAACGCCTCAATATTCCCGTGCGCGTGTTTTTCATGGACACGGGTTTCCACTTTCCCGAAACGTTGGCCTACCGCGATACCTTGACCAAGCAGTGGAAACTGCGCGTGCAAACGGTGGAGTCGGACAACCTGGGACGCCGCCAGTACGAGGTGATCGAGAACGGCAAGAACGGGCCGGAAACGCATATCACCAACATCGACGCCTGCTGCGGCATTAACAAGGTGGAAGTGCAGCGCAAATTTCTCGCGCTGCCCGACGTGTCGGCGTTCATGTCGGGCCTGCGCCGCGATCAGGCCGACACGCGCAAAGAGACGCCCTTTGTGATGGTGCAGCGCGGCAAGATCAAGTTCATGCCCTTCGCCGACTGGCCGAGCGAGCAGGTCGATTTGTACCTGCGCCTGTGGGAAGTGCCCGAGCATCCCCTCGCCGCACAAGGCTACACTAGCATCGGTTGCAGCCCGGTGACCTGCACGCGTCCCCCCGTGGACGGCGACGCCCGCAGCGGGCGCTGGGCCAACGAAGCGAAAACGGAGTGCGGTATCCATCTGGATAAGGAGATCTGATGACGACGCCCCTCAAAGTGCGGAGTGCCCCAACGAAAACCCCGCCCGGCATGAACGTGCATGCCGACATGACCGCGCTGGTGGGGCGCACGCCGCTGGTGCGCCTGAACAAGGTGGTGCCGCATGCGGAGTCGTTGTTTCTCGCCAAGATCGAGGTGCGCAATCCCGGCGGTTCGCTGAAGGACCGCATCGCCCTGAACATGATCCTCGAGGCCGAGGCGCAAGGCAAACTGAAGCCGGGCATGACCTTGCTGGAGCCGACCTCGGGCAACACGGGAATTGCCTTGGCGTGGATTGCGGCAGTGCGCGGCTACAAGTCGCTGCTGATCATGCCCGAATCGATGAGCGCGGAACGCCGCAATCTGCTGCAAGCCTACGGCGCCGATCTGCTGCTGACGCCCGCGCATTTGGGCATGGCCGGCGCCATTTCCAAGGCGAAGGAAATCCTGAAGACGCGCAAGGATTGCTTCATGTTGCAGCAGTTCGACAACCCCGCCAATCCCGATGCGCACCGCAAGGCAACCGCTGCAGAAATTCTCGCCGACACCGGCGGTAATCTCGACGTGTTGGTGGCGGGCGTGGGTACGGGCGGTTTCATCACGGGCGTGGGTTCGATGCTGAAAAAACACATTCCGCATTTGCGTGTAATCGCGGTGGAACCGGAGTCGTCGGCAGTGCTGTTCGGCCGCAAGCCCGGCTGGCATGAGATCCAAGGGATCGGCGCGGGTTTTATTCCCGCCGTTCTCGACCGCAAGGTGATCGACGAAGTGTTTCCCGTGAGCAACCAAGATGCGAAGGAAACCACACGCCGGCTGGCCCGTGAGGAAGGCATTCTATCAGGTCCCTCTTCGGGTGCGAACGTGTTCGCCATGGGCGAAATCGGAAAGCGCCCCGAGTTCCAGGGTAAGACGCTGTTGACGGTGATTTGCGATACGGGCGAACGCTATTTGAGTACGCCAGTGTACAACACGGAAGGCTGAAAGAAGAAATCAGAAATATGAAATCAGAAATCAAAAAAAAGAAAACAAAACAAACAATCTGTTCTCGCCAAGTGGGTCTTCCGTTTGTGTTTTCGGTGCGTTCATTTCCTATTTCATATTTCTGATTTCATATTTCCTCCATGACTCCCATATTCTCCTCCGCCCAAATGCAGCGCTATGCCCGCCACTTCGATCTTGCCGGTGTGGGATTCAAGGGCCAAGTGAAGCTGCGGGAGGCGAAGATGTTGGTGGTGGGCGCAGGCGGGCTGGGCTCCCCCGCCCTGCTTTATCTGGCTGCGGCCGGTGTCGGTACCATCGGCATCGCCGACGGCGACACGGTGTCGCTCAGCAACCTGCAGCGCCAGATCGTGCATGACACCCCGTCGATCGGTATTTCCAAAACGGCTTCCGCTGCGAAACGGTTGAAGGCCATCAATTCCGATGTGCGCGTGATCGAGCACAACGCGTATCTCGACGCGTCCAATATCGCGGACGTATTCAAGGATTACGATTTCATCGTGGAAGGGTGCGACAACTTCGCCACCAAGTTCCTTGTCAACGACGCGTGCGTCCTGTTGCAAAAGCCCTTCTCGCACGCAGGTATGCTGCGTTTCGAGGGGCAGACCTTTACCTATGTGCCGGGACACAGATGCTACCGCTGCCTGTTCCGCGCACCGCCGCCAGCGGGCTCGGTGCCGAACTGCGCCGACGCTGGCATTCTCGGTATGTTGCCGGGTGTTTTGGGATCAATTCAGGCCACGGAGGCGGTCAAATACCTTCTCGGGCTCGGCGAACTTTTAACCGACCGTCTGCTGATCTTCGATGCCTTGGCGATGAAGTTCCGCGAAATCTGGGGCGGTCGCGATCCCGGTTGCCCGGTGTGCGGCGACGCCCCCACGATTACCGCATTGCGGGACGAAGACAGCGGCCGCTGCGAGAGTTGAGTACCGCTGAAATTCTACCGGAAAGTGAGATCCACGCCGGCGATGATCAGCAGCGCGTACACGATATACACGAAGTACTTCTGGGGAATCGCCCGATTGAGCACCCAACCCACGGCGATGCCCAGCGGCACCATGGGCGCGAGCTTCAGGGCCACCTTCATGATTTCGAGATCCACCAATCCGCTGAAAATGTAAGGCGGCAGTTTCAACAAATTGGTGATGAGGAAGAACAGCGCACTGGTAGCGACGAAGGTGCGTTTGTCGAGTTTCTGTGCGATCAAAAAGAGCGCCATGATCGGGCCGGCCGCATGCGCCACCGTGGATGAGAATCCCGCGAATAATCCCACCAACGCCCCCTGCCACCAGGAAGGGTTGTAGGTCTTGGACGGATACCAGACGTCGCGCACGATCAGGAGTCCCGTGAGCACGAGGGCGAGAATGCCAAGCGCCTGACGGAGAAAATGGTCGGAGACGGAGTTGACGAAGGTCATTCCGAGTGCGATGCCGGGCACGCATCCCGTGAGCGGCCACCGGATCCGGGGAAAGTCCCACTTCTTCCAGAAGGCGCCGATTGCCAGAAAATCCGCGAATACCAGGAGCGGCATCACCAGACCGATTGCCGTGCGGGCGGGTACGGCGTAGGCGATTAGCGGAGCCTGCAAAAGGGAAATTCCTGAGGCGAACCCGGCCTTGCCGAATCCGACGATGAATGCGCCGATGTAAGGAAATATTGCGGTAGACATGGGCGGCAAAGGTAGCACGGTAGCTGTACAAGAACGAAACGCAAACAAGAGGAACGGTGGAAAACCATGCACAACGGGCTGATTTTAAGGCGTTTGTTGCCTGACACCAGAAAGGTGTGCACTACCCCGCAACCTCCTCAGATTCTAGATTTGGGGCCCCCATGACTTTTCTGAAACTCGATCGAATCGTGCGCGCCACCGGCGACGCCGCCAAATTCCGCCTCGTACTGGTGGACGACACCCGGGCCGCCAATTCCATCGCCGCTCGCCACGAGGCAGGCGGTTATGCCGCCCAGCTGCTCGGCCAAGCCACCGCCGCCGCCCTGCTGCTGGCTTCGGGTCTGAAAGGCCCCGGAACCGCACAACTGCGTTTCTCCCTTTCGGGCGATCTCAGCCGGGTCGCCGCCGATGCCACCCCGTTCGGGCTTGTGCGCGCGATGATTCCCCGCGAAGAGATTCTGGCCACCGGCAGTTTCGAGCCGATGGTATTGCCTCAAACCCTCAAGGTGATCAAGCTAGACAAAGAAGGTTCGCGCGTTTCGGAAGGTATCGTCGAGATGGTGACGGCGGATATTTCGGAGAGCGTGACGCACTACCTGCTGCAGAGCGAACAGGGGAAATTTCTTCTGCGCGTGGCGGCCCTATACGACGAGACCGAAGGCAAGCTCCGCTATGCGGGCGGCGTGTTGATCGAGGCTTTTCCCGAGGCGAAGGAAGCCGATTGGGCCGCCCTGCTCGCCCTCGTGACCGGCATCGATTTTTCCGGTCACGCACGGACCGCCACCGAAGGCTTGGACCTCGACTCCCTGTATGCGCTGTTTGCGCTCTATTCCCCGCAGGTACACAAAGAATTCGAGATCGAGCCGTTCTGTCCCTGCAGCGAAGAAGGGGTGCTGCGCGCCCTTTCAAGCCTGGGCCGCGAGGGACTCGAATCACTGCTGCTCGAAGGCCGCGATGCCGAACTGCACTGCGAATTCTGCCGCAAGATGTACGCCGTTTCGCCCGAAAAACTGCTCAAGATGCTGAACGAGGCCGAGGACGAAGAAAATGAGAAATGAGAAATGAGAAATAACTGGACCCGTAATCAGCTGGCAGCCGCGATTTAACGGTTCTTGTCCCCATTTCTCATTTCTCATTTCTCATTTCGCATTCTACCTTACCCTCCATGTCTTACCTGGTGATGGCCCGCAAATGGCGGCCGAAAAACTTCGAGGAGATGGTAGGTCAGGAGCATATCGCCCAGACCTTGCGCAATGCCATCGCATCGGGCCGGGTTTCGCACGCCTATCTCTTCACCGGCACGCGCGGCGTGGGTAAAACCACCGCGGCGCGCATCCTGGCCAAGGCCCTCAACTGCAAGAACGGTCCCACTGCCACGCCCTGCGAAGTTTGTGAAAACTGCCTCGCGGTGAACCGTGGCGCGTCCATGGATGTGCTCGAAATCGACGGTGCTAGCAACAACAGCGTCGACAACATCCGCGAACTGCGTGAGCAGGTGGCGTACGCCCCCATGCAGGGCGGCTACAAGATCTACATCATCGACGAAGTGCACATGCTCTCCAAGGCCGCGTTCAACGCGCTGCTGAAAACCCTCGAAGAGCCGCCTCCGCACGTGGTGTTCATTTTCGCCACCACGGAGTCGGGCAAGGTGCCTCACACCATCCTTTCGCGTGTGCAGCGATTCGACTTCAAGCGCATTTCGGAAGCGGCTATCCGCGATCGTCTCGACTACATCTGCGGGCAAGAAGGCATCAAGCCCGAACGCGCCGCCCTGGAAGCCCTTGCGCGCAAGGCCGACGGCAGCATGCGCGATGCGCTCAGCCTCTTCGACCGCGTGTACGCCTTCGCGGGCGAATCGCTCACTCTTGACGCCGCCCGCAAGGCGCTGGGCATCCCCGCCGAAACCTTGTTCGACAATCTGCTCCGGCAACTCTCCAGCCACGATGCGGGCGGCTGTCTCGCCACGCTGGGCGCCGTCTACGAAGACGGGCTCGAGGTCTCCGAGTTCCTCACCGGATTCGGCGAATACCTGCGCGACCTGCTCTTCAGCCGCCAACCGGGTGTGACCCCAGCCCTGCTGGGATTGGGTGAAACGCGCTTTTCCGAACTGCGGTCACTGGCCGGCGACCTGCGCGACGGCGACATTTTGCGTTTCGCTAAAATCATCTCCGACCTGATCGCCGGGCTCAAAACCTCGCCGCATCCGCGCCTGTGGGTCGAACTCGGATTGGCGCGCATGGCAGCACTCGACCGGGTCGTCACCCTGTCGCAACTGATGGGGCAGGAGATTCCCGGAGTCACAGGCGGCGCAGCCTCTGCCGAAGCGATACCTCCAAGCTCCGTCCCCTCCGTCCCCGCTATCCCGCCAGCCGAGGACAAAAAAAAAAGCCCTGAGCTGACGCAGCCTCCTGTTCCCGCACCCCCTCCGCCATTGGAAGAGATAGCGGAAACCACAGTGGAAATATCAGAGGAAGAGTTTGCGGAAGAATCTTCAGAGGGCCTTTCGGAGAGCGAGCCGCAACCGGAGCAATTCCCTCCCGCCCTGCCGATCGAGACCGAATTTGAAGTGATGGTTGAAACCGTGGTCGAAGCAGAATCCGAAACGGAAGACGAAACGCTTTTCGAGGACGACGCACCGGCTGCCATCGAAACCATCACCCCCGCCGAAGTGCCCGCACGCTGGGCCGATCTGGTCGAAGACTACGCGCTCGACAAGCCCTTTACCTCGAGCCCGCTGCGGCACAGCCATATCGCGCTCAAATTCGATGGCGCCGGCGAAACCGTCACGCTCGAAGTCGTATTCGGCAATGAACACCAGTACGACTTGTTTCTCGCCGATGCCGACAATCGCAAGAGCCTCCGGGCGTTTTTGGCGCTACGGCTCGCGCCTCACGCATTCGCCCTCACCTACGCCAACGGCAATGCAGATTCCGCAAACCCAGCCGAAGGTTCCGCGAACAGTACCGGGGCGAGGGGCGGACGCACCATCCACCCGCCGGCAAGCGCCGAAGCCGTGATCCAGAGCGAACCCATCATCGGGACCTTGATGGAACTGTTCGAAGGTCGCTTGCTCAATTAGCGGCACCGCAATCAAAACGACTCGAAAGGAAGCCGATATGAACATGCAGAAAATGATGAAGGATTTGCAGAAGATGCAGGGCCGCATGAGCGAGGTACAGGAAGCCCTAGCCTCCACGGTTTATGAAGCCGAAGCCGGCGGCGGCTTGGTGAAGATCGCGCTCAACGGCAAGTTCGAAGTGCAGTCGGTGCGTCTCAAAAAAGAGGCCGTCGATCCCGGGGATATCGAGGCACTGGAAGACCTGCTGCTGGCCGCCTTCAACGAAGCCCGCGCCAAGGCCGAAGCCGACTCCCAGTCCCGGATGGGCGGGGTGACCAAGGGTCTCGGGCTGCCCGGAATGTGAATCGGTTCCGGTAGAATCCGTCCGGAATCCGGTCGACCTGCCCCGTCGACCCGCACGGTCTGGGACTCCCTGCCGACCCCGCCGAAATCCCATCAAATCCTATCTTTGGAGGCCCATGGAAACCGTTCTGATCCTCCTCAAGGTTTTGCTCCCGGTGGCCTATTTGGCCGCCCTTTGGGCCTATGGCAGAGCATTCTTCCGGGTCGAAGCCGACGGGTCCAGCGCCCTCGCCCGCACCGCCATGGTGGCCGCTCTCAGCGTGCATACCGCCCTGCTCGTGCTGCTGGCAATAACCTTTTACCGGTGCCCGCTGTGGACGCAAGGCGAAGCCCTCCTCTTTTTGGCCTGGATGTTGGCCATGCTGCACCTGCTTTCGGAATGGTCCGCGGATACGCGCCTTCTGGGCGTGTTCACCGTCGTTCCCGCAGCGCTCGCAGCGATGGTCTCGGTATTTTTTCTCGGTCATGAACTGGCCCTGCAGACGGAATATCGCAGTTCCTGGTTCATCTTCCATATCGTTTCCAGCCTGGCCTCCTACGCCGCCTTCAGTCTCGCCGCCGTACTCGCCTCCCTTTACTTGCTGCAGTACGGCAAACTCAAACGCAAAGATTTCGATCGCACCTTTCGTCGCCTTCCCCCTCTCGACAAGCTTGACAAACTTGCGGCCGCTTGGGCGTTTCTCGGCTCCTTGCTGATGATCGCCAGCAGCGCGATCGGAGCGTGGTGGGTGCGCCGCGAAGCGCTTCACGGCATGTCCGCCCAGGAAGCCGGCATTTTCGTCGTGCTCGCCATCTTTCTGGTGGCCGCCGTTTCGCGCCGCACCTTGGGGTGGCGTGGACGCCGCCATGCGCTTTGGGTACTCGCCGGCTATGCGGCACTCGTGCTCTCGAACCTTTGGCTGCACGGGTTCTTCCGCGCCTAGTCGCGATCAAAAACGGAATCGGGATTGAACACCTTCGCACAACCGCACATCGTCGTCCTCGGGGTCAGCCATCGCACCGCACCGGTGGCCCTGCGCGACCAACTTTTGTTTAAGGGGGACGAGCTGGGTTCCTTCGGAGACGCACTGCTCAAATCGGGCCTGCTCACCGAGTCGCTGCTGCTTTCGACCTGCAACCGCTCCGAAATCTACGGCGTCGCCCCTTCGCAAACCGATGCCGAGGCATTGCGCATCTGTCTCGAAGAGTCTTGGTCCGCGCATCGCAGCGTGAACCCTCTCTCCCTGCGCGAGCACGGGTACTTCCTCTTCGGCGACGACGCCGTCCGACACCTCTTCCGCGTAATCGGCTCGCTCGACAGTCTCGTGTTGGGGGAAGCGCAGATTCTCGGGCAGGTGAAGGACGCCTACCAGATCGCCGTCGAGCGTCAATGGACCGACTTCTGGTTGAACCACGTGTTTCAAGCCGGCCTGCATACCGGAAAGCGCATCCACGCTGAAACCGCAATCCACGAAGGGGCCGTCAGTATCAGCTATGCCGCAGTGGAATTGGCTCGCAAGGTGCTCGGCGACCTCGATGGAATGACCGTAGGACTGGTGGGCACCGGCGAAATGGGTGAATTGGCCTTGCAGCATCTGCACCGTGCCGGCGTGCGTGAATTCCGCGTCTTCAACCGTTCCTCCGAACCGGCGCAGCGACTCGCCACGGAATTCGGCGGCACCGCCCATTCGCTCGATGAACTTTCCGAGAAAATGTCGGGTTGCGATATCGTGATCTCCGCTACCGGCGCGGCGGGCGTGGTGATCACCGCCGCCATGGCGCGCGAAGCGGTGCGTCACAGGCACGGCAATCCCTTGTTTCTCATCGACATCGCCGCGCCCGCCGACGTGGATCCCGAAGCCGGCAAGGTCGAAAACATCTTTCTCTTCACCATCGACGATCTCAAGAGCGCGGTGGAAGAAAACGCAAACCAGCGCCGCGAAGCCGCCCGCGATGCAGAAGTGATCGTGGAGGAGGAATCCGCCCGCGTCTCTTCATGGGCGCGCGGGCTCGACGTAGTACCGACGCTGAAAACCCTGCGCGAGAAGTATCGCAGCGTCACCGAGCGCGAGATCGAGAAGTTCGCCGCGGGAGTCTCGATCGAAGAGCGCGCCCGCCTTGAGGCCTTCGGACGCTCTTTGCTCAACAAGTTCCTGCATACCCCGTCGACGCGCCTCAAGCTGCTCGGCGAACAAGGTCAGGCACAACGCGCCAGCTATTACACAGGCGAATTGTTCGGCCTGGACGAGAGGATTTCCGACTATGAAGAAGGCTAACCCGAATCCGAAATCCGTAAAGAAATCCGCGCCCCAAAAGCCGTTGGCAAAGAAAGGCAAAGGCGCGCTGAAAAAAACCGCGCGCCCGGCGGCTCCCAAGAAGGGCGACGGTGCATTGCCCACCATTCCTGCCAAGCCCGCCCGTAAAAAATTCGCCAAAGCGGTCGCCGCCGGAAAATTCCCCGCACCTGCGCCTTCTAAAAAAAGGACGCATGGGCCGGCACCCAAGGCCGTTCGCGATCCCGCGATCGCAGGCAAGACCTTGGTTCTCGGCAGCCGTGGAAGCCTGCTGGCGGTGACGCAATCCACCATGGTGAAAAACCTGCTGGAAAAAGCTCACCCCGGTCTCACCGTGCGTCTCGAGATCATCAAAACCTCGGGCGATGTCGATCAAGGTACGGCGCTCGACGCCTTCCCCGCGCTCGGCGTGTTCGTGAAGGAGATCCAGAACGCCCTGCGCGACGGGCGCATCGATGCCGCCGTGCATTCACTCAAGGATGTTCCGGAAGACCAGCCCGAGGGCCTTCTGCTGGCGGCGTTTCCGCAGCGCGAAGACGCGCGCGATGTTTTCGTCTCCAAAGGATTTAAATCCGGTGTGAAGTTCACCGACCTTCCGCAAAACGCGCGGGTCGGCACCGGCTCACCCCGCCGAATCCTGCAGTTTCGCGCCCTGCGTCCCGACCTGCAGTTCATCCCCTTGCGCGGCAACGTGGACACGCGCATCGCGAAGATGGAATCCGGCGAGGTGGACGGCATCGTGCTGGCCGCCGCCGGTCTGCGCCGCCTCGGCAAAGAGTCGGTGATCACCCACAGCTTTTCCTTTTCCGATTCCATTCCCGCCATCGGTCAAGCCGCGCTGGCATTGGAATGCCGCGCCGACGACGCCTTCGCGATCCGGGTGCTCGAAGCCCTCGACGATCCCGAAACGCGCGAGGCGGTGGAGCTGGAACGTCAGTTCATGCTGGCTGTCGGTGGAGGTTGCAAGGTGCCGATGGCGGCCCATGCCTATCCCTATGGCGACAGCTACCGTTTCATCGCGGTGATGGGCGACGCCAAAACCGGAAAATTCGCGCGTCTCGAACGCGTACTCGATCCCGAATACGCCGAGGAAGACGTCGACGAAATCGCTGAAGAAATGTTGGCTGCTTGCCGTGCGAAAGGGTTGCCCACGCCGCGGGGCGACTGAAGCGGACCGAAAGGCGTACCATGATCGCCGTGCTCAACACCCGTCCTCTGACCGAAACCTCCAGTGCGTCGCTCGATTCACCGGACCGAACTGCCGGTGATTCCACGGAACTGAATACCGCGCTGCGGGCGGCTGGTTTCGAACCGATTGAAGTGCCCTTGGTGGAACTCGTGCTGCTCACCGATGCGCTCGATCTGATCGAGAAGCTGTCGAGTCACCACTACGATGGCATTCTCCTGTCGTCTCCCAACCTGATTCCGCTGATGCGCCATTCCGGGCGCGCTTTCCCCGCCGCTTGGTTGGAGAAACCCTGGTACCTGATCAGCTCGCGCGCCAAAGCCGATGTCGAGTCGCTCGGGCCTCCGCCGGTCACAATCGCTTTCGTGCCGCACGAACCATCACTCGACGGATTCTTGCGCGAAGTTCCCCTGCAATCGAAACTGCGCCTGATTCATCCGTGCTCGACCAAAACCCGGTTGGAGCCCGCGCTCTTCCAGTCTAAGGGCATCGACGTGCACAACATGGCGGTGTATGAACCGCGCTGCCCCGAAAACGCCCCCACCCTGCTGGAACAGGCATGGCCGCGTCTTATACCCCAGAGCGCCCCGCAAGGTGCGGTGCTCCTCGCTTCGGGCTCGGCCGTGCATCATCTCTTCGCCGCCGCACCCCTCTTGGCGCGCACGCTTTCACAACCGGATGGGCCTGTTCCCGTCTCCATCGGCTCCAGTACTTCGCGCGCCCTGCGCATGTACGGCGTCGAAAGCTTCGTTCAGGCGCCCACCGCCGATACTGCCGGCTTTCTCGCCGCGCTGCACACCGTTTTTCCTGGAAAACAACCATGACTTCACATTCTGAACGCCACGAGCGCGCCCTCCACGTCATTCCCGGAGGCGTGAACTCTCCAGTGCGGGCCTTCAAATCGGTCGGTGGGTCACCGGTGTTCATCGATTCGGCGAAGGGTCCGTACCTGTACGATGCCGACGGCCGCGAGTATATCGACTTCGTGCTCTCGTGGGGCCCGATGATCCTCGGTCACGCGCATCCCGCCGTGGTGGCGGCGGTGCAGAAGGCGGCTGAAAAGGGCCTCAGCTTCGGCGCCAGCACCGAAGGTGAAACCGTGATCGCGGAGCGCATCTGCGGGCTGTTGCCTTCAATCGAAAAGGTGCGCCTCGTGTGCTCGGGCACCGAAGCCACCATGTCGGCGGTGCGTCTTGCGCGCGGGTATACGGGTCGTGAGAAGATCATCAAGTTCCGCGGCTGCTACCACGGGCACGGCGACAGCTTCCTCGTGCAGGCCGGGTCCGGCGCGCTCACCTTCGGCAACCCCAGCAGCCCCGGCGTGACGCGGGGCGCGGCGCAGGATACACTGATCGCCGAGTTCAACGACCTCGCTTCTGTCAAAAAGCTCTTCGCCGAAAATCCGGATTCGATCTCCGCCATTATCGTGGAACCCGTTGTGGGCAACATGGGCGTGCTCGTGCCCGAACCCGGATTCTTGCAAGGCCTGCGTGAACTTTGTGACGGGAAGAAAACCCTTTTGATCCTCGACGAAGTGATGACGGGATTCCGCGTCTCGATCCAGGGTGCGCAAGGCCTTTTCGGCATCAATCCCGACCTCACCACGCTCGGTAAGATCGTGGGCGGCGGCATGCCGCTGGCGGCCTACGGTGGCCGTGCGGACATACTCGACATGCTCAGCCCCATTGGTCCGGTCTATCAGGCGGGAACGCTCTCCGGCAACCCGCTTGCCGTGGCGGCGGGCCTGGCCACCTTGACCGAAATCGCCAAGCCGGGTTTTTACGAACGCCTCGAGGTATTGTCGAGCCGCTGGGAATCCGATCTGCGTTCGGCTTTCTCTGGATCATCCCTTCCGGTCACGATCAATCGCGTCGGCTCGATGATGACGGTGTTCTTTTCGGAAAAACCCGTGCGAGACTACGACTCGGCGGTCGCCTGCGACACGGCACTATTCGGCAGGTTCTTCCAAGCGTGTCTTAAAGAAGGACTCTACCTCGCGCCTTCACAGTTCGAGGCTGGATTCTTGTCGGTGACGCACGATGAATCCGTGCTGGCGCGGGTTGCGGAAGCAACACGGCGGGCGGTGCGGACGCTGTAGACCTACGTCCCCCAGCTCAGCTTTTCACGAAGCTCCCGCGCCTTCACCTCGGCGCTCGAACCCGAGCCGCCGAGCACGGTGAAGTGGCCCATCTTGCGGCCCTTGGGAGCCTTCTTCTTGCCGTAGAGGTGCAAAGCCACGTCCGGTTCGGCCAGCAAGGCCTCCACGCCGTGTAGATGATCGCCCGAGCCATCCCCCACCAAGTTCACCATGGCCGCTGGGCGCAACAGCGTGGTAGACCCGAGCGGTAATCCACAAAGGGCGCGTACCTGCTGCTCGAATTGCGAGCACAAGCACGCATCAATCGTCGCGTGACCCGAGTTATGGGGACGCGGTGCGATCTCGTTCAACCAGATCTCACCATCGGGGAGGACGAAAAGTTCGACGCAATAGGTGCCAACCGCAGACAAACCCTCGCCCACCTTGCGGGCGATCTCTATGGCGGCCTTGGCCGACTCTTCTGAAATGCGTGCCGGCAGCACCGATACATCGAGGATGTTGCGCACGTGCATGTTTTCGATGGGCGGATAGGCGGCGAAGCTTCCGTCGCGTCCGCGACAGGCGACCACGCTGATCTCCTTCTCGAAAGGCACGAGCTTTTCAAGAATGAGGTCGATCGCTTGCCCACCCTGCATTTCACGCACGGCGCGGGCGCACTCTTCGCCTTTGTTTACCTTGGTTTGCCCCTTACCGTCGTACCCGCCACGCGCGGTTTTGAGAAATCCCGGAAACTCCTCGCCGTGATAAACGGCGCGGGCTTCTTCTTCGGAGCGCACGGCCGCAAAGGCCGTGACGGGAATCCCGTTTTCGCGCGCGAAGGTTTTTTCGAGAATGCGATCCTGGGTGATGCGCAGCGCCGCCGAAGACGGATGCACAGGCTTGCCCAGAGATTCCAGCAACTCCACCGCGCGGGCATCGACATTTTCGAACTCGTAGGTGATCGCATCGCTCAGGGCCGCAAGGCGGCGCAGCGCGACTTCGTCGGTGTAATCGGCCTGAACCACCTCGTCGGCGATTTGGCCGCAGGGAGAATCGGGGGCAGGCTCCAGCACCACGACCCGATAGCCCAGACGTTTCGCGGCCATGGTAAACATGCGCCCGAGTTGCCCGCCGCCCAAAATGCCGAGAGTCGCTCCGGGAAGCAAAGGTTTCGTATTTGTGCCGACTGTCACGTTATGGATTTTCAAGTTTTTGAGCCAGCACCATGCGCTCTTGCTTTTCCATGAACACCGTCATGGCCAAGCGGGCTTCGGGGAACTTGATGCCCAACATGCGCACGGCCAGCAGACCGGCGTTACGGGCGTTTCCGATAGACACAGTGGCCACGGGAATGCCCGCAGGCATTTGCACGATGGAAAGCAGGGAGTCGAGCCCTTTGAGTTGTTTCGAAGTCACCGGTACGCCGATCACCGGCAGCGGCGTCAGCGAAGCCGTCATGCCCGGCAAATGGGCGGCACCGCCGGCACCGGCGATGATGATCTCAAGGCCGCGCTGGGCGGCGGAGGTGGCGTAATCCACCATCAGTTTCGGTGTGCGGTGGGCCGAAACGACCCGCGCCTCGTAGGGAATCCCCATCTCCTGAAGCACGGTAACAGCTTCTTTCATGGTGTCCCAATCCGATTGGCTACCCATGATGACCCCGACCAGGGGATTGATCGAGATCGATTTAGGGCTTTTTTTACTGGTTTTTTGCTTTGCTGCCGGCATGCCGTGGATCCTCGGGGTGACGGATTAAAGATAGCCCCGATCGCCCTCGCCAAGAGGTCCACTCAAAGGTCCGCTCAGAGCCTCCAAAACCCTCGCTTGCAATAACGCCGCCGCCGGGAAAGCCATGAAGGCCAGCCGCGCCGCATTGTTCCCGATCCCGAGGGCGATTCCGAACACCAGCAGCAAGGGAAAGAGAAGCAATTCCGCATTCATCGGAACCCGTACGCGGAGGCTAATCGCCGGGCGCCACCGCATCCATGCCCACGCGACGAGTGCGGCGAGCAAGGGAAGATTCGCAAGGAGGGTATGAAACACAAACGACCGGTCCCAGAAACCCGGCCGGAACACCCGCAATAAATTCCAGCCGCCGCTCACCCGGTCGTACGCTTCGGGGCCGAGATAGGCGTCCCCCATGGAACCCGCGCCTTGTCCGCCTCCCTGAGGAATGCACCAGACCGCAAGAGCGAAGGCGCAAAGGGCCGGCAACATCCAAAGCAATGTATTCAGACGTTTCCGATCGCCGCCGGCCCAGGAAGACACGACGATCCAAGGCGCGAGGACGAGAAACCAGGCTTCCTTCGCCAACGCGCCGAAAATCCCGATGACGGCAAACAAGACGCGTGCGGAAATCCCCGCCCGGTCAAGGCAGAGCAAGGCGGCGATGATGGCGAGGTGGCAGGCCGCATCGCTCATGGGAATCAGATTGGCAGTCACCACGCTGAAGCTGAACAGATAGAGGAGCGAACCGGCCCAGGCGAACGGTGCGCGCACTCGCCTGCCTAGCCATAAAAACAGCAGCGCAGAGGCGGCCACGGTGAAGGCGAAATTCAGAATGAGAAAGTGAAAAAATGTTTTCTGCGTCGCGGGATCGGTGGTGAAGTCAACCGGAATGCCATAGCCGGGGAGCACCTGCATCGCCTGCACGAGCGCCGGTGTGAGCAGACGGTAGCGGACGGGCGAAGGAACCGACGCAGGGCCTTCCTCGGCCATCTGCATGAAGGCGACCGTGTCCATAGGAGCCTGGGCGTCATCGTAATGCTTGTAGAGTGCGTAGAGAAGCGGGAACGCCAGCAGAACGTTCAGCACCGCAATGCCGAGAAAGCGGCGCAGCGCGGAGGAAGGGGACGATTCGTTTCGGACGGACATGCCCCGGAATGTAGCACCGGAGGCACGGTTGCCCACACGGGAAACTCGACCTCCAAATCGATTATTTTCCACGCATGGAAATCCCCCTCGCCTATTTCGCGTATATCACCTGCAAAGACGTTGAAGACGCCCGCCGGATCGGCCGCACGCTGGTGCTGGAACGGTTCGCTGCCTGCGTGAACATTCTGCCTGAAATGGAATCCCATTACTGGTGGAACGGTAAGGTCGAGGTCGCCCGCGAAGCGGTGTTGATTGCGAAGACCCGGGCCGACTCACGCGAAGCTCTTCTGGAGCGGGCCCTGGACCTGCATCCTTACGAAACGCCCTGCATTGTGTTCGTTCCTGTGACAGGCGGAAATTCCGACTACCTCGACTGGATCGCGCGGGAGGTCGGGTAACCATGTCCCGGTTCTCAGCACCCCGCCTGTTGGTCGCGATCCGATTTGCGGAAGAAATCACCGAGGCGCTGGACGACCTCGTATTCGAAAGCAGGGGCATCAAGGGTGCCTCCTGGTCCCCCTCCGAACAATATCACCTGACGCTGCGCTTCATCGGCGACCCCGGTGCACTGAATCTTTACGACATCGATCGTGCCTTGCGCGAAGTGCGTGCACCCGCCTTCAACATCAACCTCAAAGGTACCGGGCACTTTCCTCTGCGCGGTGATCCCGAAATCCTGTGGGCCGGCGTGAAGGACAATTCGGCGCTCACGAGCCTGCGCAATCGTGTGGAAGCGGCGCTCACGCGCGCGGGCCTCGCACCCGAGGGGCGAAAGTTTCATCCGCACGTGACCTTGGCCAACGTGAAGGCCGCCGATCCGCACGATGTCGGCCGGTTTCAGGTGCTGAGCGGATTGTTTCGCCTGAACGATATCGAGGTGACGGAGTTCTTGCTTTGCTCCAGCCTGCTTAAACCCGACGGACCGGAACATACGATCGAGGAGACGTATGCCTTGGGGCCGCGTGAATAAATGATGAATGAGAAGTGATGGGAAACAAAAACCCCACCTGTTGCCAGACGGGGTTTTTGATTTCAGATAAAACCGAAATTAAGCGCTGATTTCCGCCAACGAGTGGGTCTTGGCTTCGAGACGCGAGGTGCCACCGTTGAGGTAGGCATCCACCGAGCGGGCGCATTCGCGTCCTTCGGAGATGGCCCACACGACCAACGACTGACCGCGGCGCATGTCACCAGCGGTGAAGATGCCCTTCACCGAGGTGCTGTAGCCCTTGAGGTTCGCCTTGGCGTTGCCGCGCTCATCCTTCTCCACGCCCAGCTTGTCGAGCAGGTTGTGCTCGGGGTGCAGGAAGCCCATGGCGAGATAGACGCGCTCGGCAGGCATGATGAACTCGCTGCCTTCGACTTCGGTGAACTTCGGGCCGTCCCACTGCAAACGCACGGCACGAATGCCGGTGAGGTTGCCTTCGGCGTCCTTGAGGAACTCCTTGGAGAGCACCGACCAGTCGCGCACGCAGCCTTCCGCTTGAGAGCTGGAAGTCGAGAGCATGCGCGGACCCGGATGCGTCGGCCAGGGAGTTTCCGGCGTGCGCGACTCGGGCGGCTTGGGCAGCAGTTCGATTTGGGTCACCGACTTGGCGCCGTGACGGATCGACGTGCCCACGCAGTCGGAACCGGTGTCACCGCCGCCGATGACGACGACGTTTTTACCGGTGGACTTGATCTCTTCTTCTGCAGTGAAGGTGTCACCCGCCACGCGCTTGTTGTTTTGCCGCAAGAAGTCCATGGCCACGTACACACCCTTGGCATCACGGCCCGGAATGGGCAGATCGCGCGCGGCGGTAGAACCGCCCGCGAGTACCACGGCATCGAAGGCCTTGAGTTGTTCGACGGACACGTTCACACCAACCTCGGCCTTGATGCGGAAGGTCACGCCCTCGGCGGACATCAGGTCCACGCGGCGCTGAACCACGTCCTTGCCAAGCTTGAAGTCGGGAATGCCGTAGCGCATCAGGCCGCCGAGACGGTCCGAACGTTCGAACACCGTCACGAGATGACCGGCCTTGTTCAGCTGGTCGGCGGCGGCGAGGCCCGCCGGGCCCGAACCGATGACCGCAACCTTCTTGCCACTGCGGAAGGGCGGCGGGGTCGGCTTGATCCAACCTTGCGCCCAGGCGTGGTCGATGATCGAGACCTCGATGTTCTTGATCGTCACCGGGGGCTTATTGATGCCGAGCACGCAAGCCGACTCGCAGGGAGCCGGGCAGATGCGGCCGGTGAACTCTGGGAAGTTGTTGGTGGAGAGCAAGCTTTTAAGCGCAGCCTCCCACTTGCCGTTGTAGACGTGATCGTTGAAGTCCGGGATGATGTTGCCCAGCGGGCAGCCCGTGTGACAGAACGGGATGCCGCAGTCCATGCAGCGGGCACCCTGGGTCTGTACCTCTTCTACGGGCATCTGCACGATGAACTCTTCGTAGTTCTTGGTGCGCTGTTCCGGAGGAAGGTAGGAGGGAACCTTCCGTGCGAACTCCTTGAAACCTGTGACCTTGCCCATTTCCCGTTACCCCTTCGCCATGGTTTCGGCGGCCTTTTCGGCCAGCGCGCGCTTGTAATCCCGCGGCATCACTTTGACGAACTTCCGCACACTGTTCTTCCAGTCCGCGAGAATTTCCTTCGCCGCAACGCTGCCCGTGTATTCCAGATGCCGCTCAATGCGGGTCTTGAGGTCGATGGCCTCTTCAGCCTCGGTCACCTCTTCGAGGTCCACCATTTCGCGATTGATGTTGGCCGGGGCCTTGCCGTCCGGATCGAACAGATAGGCGATGCCGCCGCTCATGCCCGCGCCGAAGTTGCGGCCGATGGCACCAAGCAGCACGAGACGGCCGCCGGTCATATATTCGCATCCGTGGTCGCCGCACGATTCGGCCACGACCTCGGCTCCGGAGTTACGGACGCAGAAGCGTTCGCCGGCCTTGCCGCGGATGTAGGCTTCGCCGCTGGTGGCCCCATAGAAGCACACGTTGCCGACGATCACGTTGTCGGCCGGCACGAAGGTGGAAACCTTCGGCGGGTAGATCACGATCTTGCCGCCCGAGAGCCCCTTGCCCACGTAGTCGTTTCCTTCACCCTCGATCTCGAGTGTAACACCCGGGGTCGCGAAGGCGCCGAAGCTCTGGCCCGCCGAGCCGTTGAATTTGAGATGGATCGTGTCTTCGGGCAATCCGGCGGCGCCGTACTTGCGGGTGACGTTCGAAGACAAAATCGTGCCCGCGGTGCGATGCACATTGCGGATTTCGAAGGTGGCCTTGACCGCCTTGCCCGATTCGAGGGCGGGCTTGGCCGCCTCCATGAGCTTCCAGTCGAGAGCCTTCTCAAGGCCGTGATCCTGCTTGTCGCAGCAGTGCATGTTGCCTATCAGCTTGTCGCCGAGGCCATGCAGAATCTTGCCGAGATCGAGGTGCTTCGCCTTCCAGTGATTCACGCCTTCGCGCGCCTTCAACCGGTCAACGCGACCGACCATCTCGTCGATCGAACGGAAGCCCAGTGCGGCCATGTGGCGGCGCATGTCTTCGGCGAGGAACTTGTAGAAGTTCACCACGTGCTCGACTTCGCCGGGGAACAGCCTGCGCAGATCCGGATCCTGGGTCGCGATGCCGACCGGGCAGGTGTTCAGATGGCACTTGCGCATCATGATGCAGCCCATGGCCACGAGACCGCCGGTGGCGACGCCCCATTCTTCGGCGCCGAGCAAGGTCGCGATCGCGATGTCGCGGCCGGTGCGGAGCATGCCGTCGGTCTGCAGAACCACGCGCGAGCGCAGGCCGTTTTTGATCAGCACCTGGTGGGCTTCGGACAGGCCGAGCTCCCACGGGAGACCCGCGTGCTTGATCGAGGTCTGCGGCGACGCGCCCGTGCCGCCGTCGTAGCCGGCGATGAGGATCACGTCACTGTGTGCCTTGGCCACGCCAGCGGCCACGGTGCCCACGCCCACTTCGGCGACCAGCTTCACGCTGATGCGGGCCCGGTCGTTGCTGTTCTTCAAATCGAAGATCAGCTGCGCGAGGTCTTCGATCGAGTAGATGTCGTGATGCGGCGGCGGCGAAATCAGGCCCACGCCCTGCGTGCTGTGACGCGTCTTGGCGATGAACTTGTCAACCTTCCATCCCGGCAGCTGACCGCCCTCGCCGGGCTTCGCGCCTTGCGCCATCTTGATTTGGATTTCGTCGGCGTTCACCAAGTACTCGCTGGTCACGCCGAAGCGGCCCGAAGCCACTTGCTTGATGCTGGAGCGCATGCTGTCGCCGTTCGGCAACGGCTTGAAGCGCAGCGGATCTTCACCGCCCTCGCCCGTGTTGCTGCGGGCGCCGATGCGGTTCATAGCCATCGCGAGCGTGGTGTGCGCTTCCCAGCTGATGGAGCCGAACGACATGGCCCCGCTGGCGAAACGCTTCAGGATGCCGTCTGCGGGTTCGACTTCCTCGAGGGGAACCGGGGTGCCCGTGGAGAAATCGAGGAGGCCGCGCAGCGTGAGCGGACCGTCGCCCTGCACGTCGATGAGCTTCGTGTACTCTTCGTACACCTTGTAATTGTTGGTGCGCACGGCGTGCTGCAGCTTGTGCACCACGTCGGGGGTGAGCATATGACGCTCGCCGCGCTGACGCCACTGATACTGGCCGCCGACCTCGATGTCGGTGGGCTCTTCCTCATGCGCCGGATAGGCGAAGCGGTGACGCACCAGCGTCTCCTCTTCGAGAGTGTCGAGATCGATGCCGCCGATGCGCGACGCCGTGCCGGTGAAGTATTCGTCCACGACCGCGTTACCGAGACCCACGGCCTCGAAGATCTGCGCGCCGATGTACGACTGTACCGTGGAGATGCCCATCTTGGAAATCACCTTGAGCAGGCCTTTGTTCACGGCCTTCACGTAGTGCTGCTCCGCCTTTTCGAGCGTCAGGCCTTCCTTGAACAGTTTGCGGCGGCGCATGTCTTCGATGGTCTCGAAGGCGAGATACGGATTGATCGCGCTCGCGCCGTAGCCAAGCAGCAGGGCGAAGTGATGCACTTCGCGCGCTTCACCGGTTTCGATGACCAACCCGCAATGGGCCCGCAACCCCTCGCGGATCAAGTGATGATGCACTGCGGATACCGCCAGCAAGGACGGAATGGCAGCGTGTCCTGAATCAACAGGACGATCGGACAGTACGATGACGTTATAACCGTCCTGAACCGCTTCGGAAGCGAGGCGACGGATGCGCTTGAGCGCACGCGACAAACTGCTCTCCTTACCCTCAGCGGCATTCTTCGCGCGAACGGCTTCGCTCTCGGCCTGAAACACAAGAGGAATCGTCTTCGCTTGGAAGTGGTTTTTATCGACCCAGCGAAGGCGCTCCAACTCGTCGTTGGTGAGCACGGGGTGAGGCAACTCGATGGTGCGGCAATGGTCTGCGGTTTCTTCGAGGAGGTTGTCTTCCTTGCCCACGAATGTGGTCAGGGACATGACCATATCTTCGCGATCCTTGTCGATCGGAGGATTGGTCACCTGGGCGAAAAGCTGGTGGAAATAGTCGAAGAGATTTCGGCTCTTGTCGGACAGCACGGCCAAGGCCGCGTCGTTGCCCATAGATCCGAGGGCTTCTTCACCGCCGTTGACCATGGGCGACATCAGGATCTTCAGGTCCTCAAGTGTATAGCCAAAGAACTTCTGGCGGCGCAGCACCGTCTCGGGCGCCGGCTGCTTGATCTCGCGCGAGGGCGAAAGGTTCGCTAGGTCGATCTTGCCCTTGCGCAGCCACTCTTCGTAGGGCTTGCGCATGGCCATCTTTTGCTTGATTTCGTCGTCGGGAATGATGCGGCCTTCTGCCAGGCTCACCACGAACATCTTGCCGGGCTGCAGACGGCCCTTGAGCACGATGTTCTCGGGAGGGAACGGGAGCACGCCGGCTTCTGAGGCCATCACCAGCACGTCGTCGGTGGTCAATTGGAAACGCGAAGGGCGCAGACCATTGCGGTCGAGCGTCGCGCCGATAATCTCGCCGTCGGTGAAGGCAACCGAGGCGGGGCCGTCCCAAGGTTCCATGATGGTGCCATGGTATTCGTAGAAGGCGCGCTTCTCCGCACTCATCTCCGGATCCTTCTCCCACGCTTCGGGGATGAGCATCATCATCACGTGCGGCAGGCTGCGCCCGCCCATGAGCAACAATTCAACCACGTTGTCGAGCTTGGCCGAATCGGATCCGTTCGGATCGATGATCGGCAGCAGCTTCGCGATTTCATCCTTGGTGAACAGTTCGGATTCGAGCAGCGACTCGCGCGCGCGCATCCAGTTTTCATTGCCGCGCAGCGTGTTGATTTCGCCGTTGTGCGCGATGTAACGGAAAGGATGGGCCAGCGGCCACGTGGGGAAAGTGTTGGTCGAAAAGCGGCTGTGCACCAGCGCGAGCGCGGATTCGAAATCCGTGTCGGTCAGATCGGGGAAGTAGTCGAGCACCTGCGTGGAGGTGAACAGGCCCTTGTAGACGATCGTCTTGGACGACAGCGAACCGCAGTAGAAGTGACCCGCGCCCGGCAATCCGCTTTCACGGATGCTGCGCTCGGCAAACTTGCGGACCACGTACAGCTTGCGCTCGAAGGCGGCTGAATCGGGTGCGTCCGCACCGCGCAGGAGGAACACCTGCTCGTGCGAAGGTTCGACGGCCTTGACCGAATCGCCCACATTGCCGTTATAGGTCGGAACCTGACGCCAGCCGATGATGGTTTGACCGCATTCCGCGGCACACTTCACGAACAGGGCACGCACGGCTTCACGCTCGGTCTTGTCGAGCGGGAGAAACATCTGACCCACGCCGTAATCGCCGGCAGAAGGAAGAGTGAGTTTGATCTCGGCAGCCTTCTTCGCGAAAAACTTGTGCGGGATCTGGGTCAGAATGCCGGCGCCGTCGCCGGAGTTGGCTTCCGCGCCCGCGGCACCGCGGTGTTCGAGATTGACCAGGAGTTGAATGCCCTGGGCCACGATGTCATGGGACTTTTTCCCCTTGATGTGCACCACAAAACCGACGCCGCAGGCATCGTGTTCGTAACGGGGATCGTACAATCCTTCCGCGCGGGGAAATCCGATTTGCATGACAGGCCACCTCTCAGGACGATTTCAAAAGACATCACGATTGCGAGAATACGCACGGGAACACCACAGCACAAACTCAAAAACGCGAAAATCCGGCGGTTCGCAAGAAACGAGGCCGTCGGACGCGTGAATCACCAGGAAGCCAAAAATAAGAAGGTTTTCAGGATTCTAAAGCCTTCACGTCAAGCGCCCACGCGAAGCGGGTCAGAAGCGGGCGGGAAGGGCGAAGCTCAACGGGAGGCCAAAAAGCGCCTCAGCTGTTCCGGATCGGTCGCCCAGGCGTTTTCGGGTTCTCGAAGCAGGCGTTGCAAATCGGTGGGCCAAACCTCCCAGGCTCCCCCTTCGACTTCATCCTCGAGCTGCCCCTTCCCCCACCCCGCATAACCCAAAAAAAGGCGTAAATCTTCCGGGTCGGGAGCCAAAATTTGGTCCAAGGTGTCCCATTTTCCTCCCATATGAACGCCAGGGGCGATTTCCATGGCGTCATCGGCGACGGCAACCCCCAACTGAAGGATCTGCAATTCGGTGGGTTGGACCGGGCCCCCGATGTAGACTCGGCGCACGCCTGCCTCGCCCTCGGGAGGATGTTCGAAAATCTCCCGCAACGGCATGTGGGCCGGGCGATTGAGCACCAACCCATAGGCCCCTTCGGACCCGTGCTGGCAAAGAAGCACGATGGCGTTGCGGAAGTTGGGGTCTTCCATACCGGTACTTGCAGCAAGCAAAACACCCGAAGCCAAACGGGCCGCGTGGTGCTCCGTTTTTTCAGGAATATTGGGCATGACCCTAAGATAGCGAACAGCAACAAGGAAGAATTTCCTCGGTGGCGCCAGATGACAAGCGAAGCGCGCCCCGCCGTCGCCCCGGGCGCCCAAATCCACCCTTTTCGAGACCTGACAAGTCCTTACACGAATTGCGCCGTTTTCTCGCCATTGCGACAAAAGAAATGCCACTGTTGCACGTTTGAACGGCTCCGAATGGAATTAATTTTCGGGGGTGCAAGGACGCGCCGATACCAGCAGAATCCGGGGGCAGAAATGCCGTTTGGAGCGGTCGTGGGCTCGTCATCCCCTAACCAGCCCTTAAAACCAGCCCTAAAACAGTTTTTCCATCCCCCCTTTAGCCTGCCGGGAACCTCCAAATGCTGACCAATATGGTCCTTTATACCATTTTCGGCCTCTACGCGATCGCCTCCATCGGGCTCTTCACGTATGGGGTCAACTGCTACTGGTTGTTGTACATCTTCCTGCGCAACCATCGTCAGCAGGTGGTCCAGGATCGCCGCATGCTGCGTCGCTTTTACGCGACCGGCGGCATGGAAAAACTTCCCGTCGTCACCACCCAGCTTCCCGTGTTCAACGAAGCGAATGTGATCGAGCGTTTGATCCGCTCGGTGTGCGCGATCGAATATCCGGCCGGCAAACATGAGATCCAGGTGCTCGATGATTCCATCGATGGCTCGGAATCAATCGCCATGGCGCTCGTCGAAGAGATGCGCGCCTTGGGTCACGACATCGTGCTTATCCACCGCACGCACCGCAAAGACTATAAGGCCGGCGCGCTGAACGAAGGTATGGACAAGGCTCGCGGCGAATTCCTCGCCATCTTCGATGCCGACTTCGTGCCCCCGTCCGACTATCTGCTGCGCACGGTTCCGTTCCTGTGCATGAACGAACAGTACGGTTTGGTGCAGGCCCGCTGGGGCCATCTGAACTCCCGTCAGTCGTCGCTCACGCTCGCGCAGAGCATCGGCATCGACGGCCACTTCGTGATCGAACAGTCCGCCCGCTCCTGGGGCAGCCTGTTCATGAACTTCAACGGCACCGCCGGTGTGTGGCGCAAAACCGCCATCGAATCGGCCGGAGGCTGGGAAGGCGACACGCTTACCGAAGACATGGATCTTTCCTACCGCGCGCAGCTCGCCGGCTGGAAGATGAAGTTCGCCTACGACGTGGTGGTTCCCGCCGAACTTCCCGCCGACATCAACGCCTTCAAATCACAGCAGTTCCGTTGGGCCAAGGGCTCCATCCAGACAGCGATGAAGCTGTTGCCGAAGGTGCTCAAATCGAACCAGCCGCTGAAGGTCAAGCTCCAGGCCATTCTGCACACCACACACTATTCGATCCATCCTCTGATGCTGCTGACGGCGCTGCTCGCTTTGCCGCTGCTTTACTGGTTCCCGTTTAAGGTCAGCACGCTGGCTTTCACGGGTCTTTGCGTCCTCATCGTGATCTCGTCGCTCGCGCCGACCATTCTTTATCTCGTGGCACAGCGCATGTCGAGCAAGGATTGGAAGAACCGCATGCTTTCGCTCCCGACCCTGATGGCCGTGGGTGTGGGTGTGGCGTTCAACAATACGCGCGCCGTACTCTCCGCGCTCTCAGGCAATAAAGGCACCTTCGTCCGCACGCCCAAGGCCGGCGACAAGGGCGTCAAGGTCGCCGCCACCTACCACAAGACCAAGTTCCCCGTAGCCTCGGCGATCGAACTCGCGCTCGGCGTGTACTGCCTCATTGGCTTCTTCCATTACACGCTCGCCGAGAAATACCTCGTAGGCCCGTTCCTCGGCCTCTACGCCGTGGGCTTCCTGGTCGTGGGCGTGATGTCGCTTTCGCATTATCTGCGCACGCAGGCCGCGCTGAAGTCGAACGAAGGGTAACGAAGAAAAGCGAACAGCTTACAGCGGACAACTTACAGCAAAACAAAAAAGGGCGGCTACCATCGGGAGTCGCCTTTTTTGTTTTTGGCCTTTCGGAAGGGTGAAATAATAAGGGCAATTCCAAAACACTTATGCCCGCAAATTGCTCGCGAAGCTGTGCGCTGTAAGCTGTACGCTGTACGCTATCTTTCTCCCATGTCCTCCCCCCGCTACTATCCGCTTGAAATCGATCTGCACGACCAGCCCGTCCTGATGGTCGGTGGCGGTTCGGTGGCGGCGCGGAAGCTCCCGGAACTCCTCGCCTGCGGTGCGCGCGTCACCCTGGTGTCGCCCGAACTATCGGAAGCAGCCCGGCGCCTCGTGCCCGGCCTCGAATGGGAGGCGCGCGCGTTCAACGTCGACGACGTGATCGGCCACAAACTGGTGTTCGCCTGCACGAACCTCCCCGACGTCAACGAAGCCGTGGCTGCGGCCAGCCGCGCGCTCGATATCCCCTGCAACCGCGCCGATCGCGCCAAGGAAGGCACCTTTATCGTGCCGGGTGTGATCCGCCGCGGAGGAGTTACGGTTTCCGTCAGTACCTCGGGCCAAGTTCCCGCGCTCACGCGCCACCTCAAACGCCGTTTGTCGTCGGTGCTTGGTGAGGAATGGGGCGGCCTCGTGGAAGTCCTCTCTGCCGTTCGAGACCGCCTTGGGTCCTCAGATGCCCTTCCCTACGATGCCTTGGCCGCCGCAGTACGCGACGACGGCCCGGACGCCGCACGCACGTTACTGAATGCTTCCACCTCAGAGGCTCCTTCCGCAGATGGATCCTCCGTGCGGATCCACCCCGTGCTTCTCGTCGGCGCAGGCCCGGGCGATCCCTCCCTGCTCACACTCGGTGCAGCGGAAGCGTTGCGCCATGCAGAAATCGTCCTTTACGACCGGCTCGCCTCACAAGCCGTGCTCGAGATGGTGCCGCCCGCCTGTGAACGCGTGCCGGTAGAAAAGCGCGGACATTTCGAATCGTTGCGACAGGAACAAATCAACGCACATCTTGTGGAATATGCGCGCACGGGAAAACGCGTTGTGCGCCTCAAGGGCGGCGATCCCTTCGTGTTCGGTCGCGGCTATGAAGAAGCCCTCGCTCTCGAGGCCGCGGGCATCCCGTGGCGCGTGCTGCCGGGCATCTCTTCCTCGGTCGCCGTGCCCGCATTGGCGGGCATTCCCCTCACCCACCGCGGCACGGCACGCTCCTTTGCCGTCGCCTCCGGCGTGGCCGGTCACGATGTGAATCAGGATTTCCCCAAGGCCGATACCTTGGTGCTGCTGATGTCGCTGTTCCGCCTCGAAGAAATCGTGCCTGTGTTGCTGGGCAAAGGCTACGCCCCGGAAACCCCCGCCGCCGCGATTCAGGACGGCAGCCTGCCCGACCAGCGTGTGCTGCGCGCCACACTAGCGACGTTGCGTGAAGAAACGGCTAAAGCCGGTTTCGATTCCCCCACGCTGGTTGTTATCGGAGACGTGGTCGCGTTGCGTCCCTGACGTACCGAGGATATCGAACGTCCTGAACGTTCCTATCCGCCCCCTTCCGGGTTACATTTGATTCCCATGTCCAAGCCTTTTTACGTCACAACGCCCATCTATTACGTCAACGACGTTCCCCATATCGGTCACGCCTACACCACCATTTTGGCCGACGTGCTGGCGCGCTACAAGCGCCTGTTCGGGGAGCAGACTTACTTCCTGACGGGAACGGACGAGCACGGGCAGAAGGTTCAGCAGGCGGCCGCCAAGCGTGGCATCGACCCGAACGACACCAAGGCTTTGCGCGCATACTGCGACGGTTATGCCGCGCGATTCCAGGAGGCCTGGGCGGGCCTGAACATCGGTTACGACCGATTCATCCGCACCACCGAGCCCGACCATGTCGCTTTTGTACGCGCGCAGTTTCAAAAGCTGCAAGACAAAGGGTTCATCTACACGCAGGAATACGCCGGTTGGTATTCCACGACAGAAGAGCGCTTCTTCGGCGAAGACGAGCTCGTGGACGGCAAGGATCCCATCAGCGGCCGCGCGGTCGATTGGATCACCGAGAAGAATTACTTCTTCAAAATGGGGGCCTTCAAGCAGCGCTTGGTCGACCACATCGAGAAACATCCGACCTTCATCGCACCCGAGTTCCGCAAGAACGAAGTGCTCGGCTTTCTGCGTCAAGACCTCAACGACCTGTGCATCAGCCGCCCCAAGTCGCGCCTTGCCTGGGGCGTTTCGCTTCCCTTTGACGAAGATTACGTCTCCTACGTGTGGGTGGACGCCCTGCTGAATTACGTGACGGCGAGCAAACTCGGCAGCCCGAAAGACCCGCATGCACCGGAGTGGCCCGCCGATCTCCACCTGATCGGCAAGGACATCCTCACCACGCACGCCGTGTACTTCACGACCATTCTGATGGCGCTCGACCTGGAGTTGCCGAAGCAAATTCTCGCGCACGGCTGGTGGCTGATCGACAATGCGCGCATGAGCAAAACCACTGGAAACGTGGTGGCGCCGCTCGAAATGAGCAACAAATACGGGGTCGACGCGTTTCGCTTCTTCCTGATTCGCGCGATGATTGTTGGATCCGACGCCTCGTTCACCGAAGACGCGTTCATCAACACGATCAATGCGGACTTGGCGAATGATGTGGGCAACGGACTCAGTCGCGTCCTGAAGTTGGGTGAGGGCGTGGGGTCTTCGTTGGCCGCCGCTAACGCCCGGGAATCTTCGGATACCGACCTTGTCGCCGAGGCGACCAAGGCGATTGTTGCCATACCTGCAAAGGTCGATCACGTGCAACTCAGCTTCGCTGTGGAAGAGGCTCTGACGGTTTTCTGCGGCGTAAACCGTTATTTCGAAATCACCGCGCCCTGGAAGCTTGCGAAGGGCTCGGACGAAGACAAAGAAAGACTCAAGGTTGTGCTCTGGCACGCAGCGGAAGCCCTGCGTATCGGATTCACCTTGCTCCACCCGGTCATGCCCGGAAAGATGGAAGAGGCTTTGGCCGCTTTGGGAGTGACTCCCGCAACAAGTCCGCTGGAATGGTGCAAATCGGGGACCTTCAACCTTTCCCCCAGTTCGCCCCTATTCCCGCGTATCGAGGTCAAGAAGGCCGAGGCTGCTCCCCTTGCGGCTGCGCCGTCGGATCCCTTTTCGGTGATCGACTTCCGTGCTGTAAAGATTCTCTCGGCCGAAAATCATCCGGATGCCGAAGCGCTGTACGTCTTGAAGGTCGATGCCGGCGAAGCCGAGCCGCGCACTGTGTGCGCCGGCCTCCGCAAGCACCTGACCCAAGACGAAATCGTCGGCAAAATTGCGGTTCTCGTGGCGAATCTCAAACCTGCAAAACTGCGCGGCATCAAGAGTCACGGTATGTTGCTCGCCGCCGATGTGGAACAGGATGCCGAGGGCAAACCGACCCGCCTTTCTCTGGTGAACCCGCAAGGGGCCGAGGTCGGTGATTCCGTGACGGCTGCGGGGATTACCGCGCAGCCCAAGGCCCAGATCACCATCAAGGATTTCGACAAGATCGCGCTGACCGTATCCAAGGGTGTGGTGACCTATGCCGGTAAAGGTCTCTCAACTGCCAAAGGCCCTGTAATTGGAGCAGCGCCTGATGGCGCAAACGTGAAATGATTCCTCCATTTTAGAGCCGAGGGGCCGCTTTTCGCGCGGAGCAAGGCCCGCATCGGCCGGTAATGGCCGAGGAAGTTCGTCAATCCTCCGATGCGTGGCCGAGTGAGCACGAATAAGCGGCCCCGAGGCTCCTAAGTCCGGAATAGTGGCGCCAAAAGCCGATACAGCACGCGTGGCCACGGGCGCCCAGCACCCCTTGACTCGTTCGCCTCCGGCGACCTCGTAGCTCAATCTAGGACGGCCAGGTGTTTCCTACCTTTGCATTTCCAAAAAACCGCCTGAAACCAAGACTGTAAACGCATGAACGACAACGCTTCCGAGGCTACCAAGCCCAATCCGTACTCCGGCCAAGACACCATCCGCATCGTCGAGCCACAGCCCCCGTTGCCGGATTTCACGGTCGACCAGCTTTCCCCCGCGCTTCAGGACGTCGTCCGTGCCCAGGGTTGGAGCGAGCTGATGCTCGTGCAGAAAAAGGCCGCGCCGTATATCATGAACGCGCAGGATATCATCGTCCAGTCGAAGACGGGCTCCGGCAAAACCGGGGCCTTTTTGCTGCCGCTGCTGTCGGTGATCGAAAAAGACCACAAGCACCCGCAGCTGCTCATCATGCTTCCCACGCGCGAACTCGCGCTGCAGGTGCATGAAGAAGCCGTCAAGTTCGGCGCACCCCTCGGCATCAAGTCGGTGGCGGTATACGGCGGCGTCGGCTACGGCCCGCAGCTCGACGCCTTCAAGGAAGGCGTGCACATCGTCGTGGGAACGCCCGGCCGTTTGCTCGACCACATGATGAATGGCAATCTCAACCTCAAGTCGGTGCGCGACTTGGTGATGGACGAAGCCGACGAAATGTTGGGCATGGGTTTCTATCCCGACATGAAGCGCATCCAAAGCTTCTTGCCGCGCGAACGCTGCACCTACATGTTCTCCGCGACGATCCCCGTGAACGTCAAGCGCCTCGCGCAGGAGTTCATGCGCAACCCGAAGTTCCTCAGCCTTTGCCCCACCGAGGTTTCGGTGTCGAGCATGGAGCACGTGTATTACGTGGTCGACCCGCACGAGAAGGACAGCGCGCTGCTCAAGATCATCGAGGCCGAAAACCCCGAATCTGCGATCATCTTTTGCAATACCCGTCGCGATACCGCATACCTTCACCAATACCTCAGCGCCCGCGGCCTGCGCATCGGACAGATCTCCGGCGAAGTGGGCCAGAAGGAACGCCAACAGGTCATCAAGGACCTCAAGGACGGCACCGTGCGCTTCTTGGTCGCCACCGACGTCGCGGCCCGCGGCATCGATATCAACGGCCTCAGCCACGTGTTCATGTACGACCATCCCGCCGATTCCGAGATCTACGTGCACCGCTCCGGCCGCACGGCCCGCGCTGGCAACTCGGGCCAGGCGATTTCGCTGGTCGGCCTCGTCGAGGAAATGAACCTCAAGGCAACCACCGCGAAGTTCGGCATGCCGCTGATCAAAAAAGCCCTTCCCGACGACAAGAAGCTCGGCGACGTGATCCGCGAGCGCGCTTCGGTTTATCTGGAGCAGGCGTATCGCAATCTTAAGCAGACCGAGAAGAACGGCGCCAAGCGCATGATTCCGTTGCTCGAAAACCTGATCAAGTCGGACGACGAGAAGCAGGTGCTCGGCATGATCCTCCACCAGTTCTACTGGAAAGCCTTCACCGGCAATGATGCGGCGATGCTTCCCGATGCGACCGCGGCCCAAGAACCCGAGTCGCCTGAATCTGCCGAAGCTCCCGAAACCCCTGCGGTGGAAGGTTAACGCTTTCCATGGAGTCGTGGGCCGCGGAGCCTTCGTGCTGAACCACCTGCGGAAAAATGCCGCACACCGTCAAGCGTTGCGGCTCGCCGGTGCCCAAGCTTTGATCAGACCACAACCGTGATGGTGGCAACTGTCGGCGGATTGGCCGGAGCGCGTATCGCTCCGTCACCGACATGGGCGAACTTCCCCATCGCCGCCATGATGCTCGGCACCGCCACACTGACCATTCCCGCTTCGTTGTGGATGGCCCGGGTAGGTCGGCGCATCGGTTTCCTCACCGGCGCTTTTTTGGGAGTACTCGCCGGTCTCGTTGCCGCGCTCGGCATTCGCCTTGAATCATTGCCCCTGCTAGCGACCGGCACCTATTCTCCCACGGAAAAATCGAAGGCGCAAGCCATACACGACATGTCGGTGTTCGCCATCGGCCTCGCCTGTTCCTTCAGCGCGGGCGGACCGCTTGCTTCGCTTGGTTGGGCGCGCATGAATCTGATCTTGCTGCCATGGCTGGCGGCGGCGGCCCTGGCCATCGCTTGGCTCTGGTTCCGGCACACCGCGAAAAAGCGCGCGGTAGCCCGGACGTAGACCCTTTCGAGATCGTTTCGGACGGCTCGTTTATTAGGGCTTCAACATCCGGATATTGTCCAGCTTCTCTTGCACCTCAGGGCACGCCAAAGAATCGGCAGCCCACGCTTTGGCATACAGCTTGGCGGCACGCGTGTAATTCCTCTGTGAGAACTCGAAATCCCCCAACCGCTCCGACTCGTGGCAATTGGTGCCGCATGCGGTGAGCGCAAGAATTGCGAGCATTGCAACCGTGGAAAGAACCAAACGTTTTAAGTGGTGCATCATGTGCTGAAAGCTACGAATACAGGATCGACGGTTTCCGGCCCGAATCCAAGGGATTCATCGATCGGTGGAAACGCATCCGTGTACCCGTCAACGCTCCTTCCGAATTCTAAATTTCCCGACTTATGGCCATTAAAATCAAATCCGAGCAGGAAATCGCCCTTCTTCGTGAATCCTGCGTCCTCGCCGCCGAAGTACTCGCGCGGGCCGGGGAAATCGTGAAGCCCGGTATCACCACGGATGACATCAATACCTTCGTACACAACATGACCATCAAGGCCGGGGCCATCCCCTCGCCCCTGAACTACCACGGCTTTCCCAAGTCGGTGTGCACCTCCGTCAACGACGTGGTCTGCCACGGCATCCCTGGGAATCAGGTTCTGAAGGAGGGCGACATCATCAACATCGATGTCACCTGCCTCTTGAACGGTTACCACGGCGACACCTCTCGCACCTTCGCGGTCGGCAAAATCACTCCCAACGTGAAACGATTGATGGACGTGACCGAACGCGCCATGGACGACGGCATCGCCGTAGCGACCGCTGGGGCCTATTTCGGCGATATCGGCAGTGCGATCCAAGAGCTTGCCGATGAGTTCGGGTACGGCATCGTGCGCGAGTTCTGCGGTCACGGCATTGGCCGCGTCTTCCACGAAGAACCGAACGTGTTGCACTATCGCTCGCGCGACCGTGGAGAACGCATCCGCGAGGGCATGGTATTCACGATCGAGCCGATGCTGAACGAGGGTAAACCCGGAGTCTTCGTCGAAAAGGATGGCTGGACCGTGCGCACCCGCGACGGTTCGCTGTCGGCGCAGTACGAACATACCATCGCCATCACGCGCAACGGCCCCGAAGTACTGACTCGGTTGGACTAGGTCGCGAATCCGCGTCGGTTCCGGGTATCTTTCCCCCATGCTCCGCCTCCGGTTCCAATCGATTCTTCTCTTCGCCACGCTTCTTCTGGGCATGTCCGGAATCGCGCGCACCGACCAAATCCTGATCCCCATGGACCAGTCGCAACTCAATCATCTCAAGGCCTACGGCGTGGCCTACCAGTCGCTCGCAACCGGACACAAGGTCGAATGGCTGCTCAATTACCGAGGCGGCAGTTTTTTGATGGAAGACGTTGATGCCCTGCGCGGCGATGCGGCGCGGCGCGGCGTGTTATTCGAGAATGTTGATGAGGGCGAAGTGGGGCGCATCCGCCACGTGATCGAAAGCTCCGACATGGAGGCGGTGGTGCTCGAGAAGGCCCCCAAAATGGCGGTGTACACCTTGCCCACCACGCAGCCGTGGGACGATGCAGTGACCTTGGCGCTCGCCTACGCCGAAATCCCGTACGAAAAGATTTACGATCGCGAGATCCTCGCCGGAAAATTGTCGCAATACGATTGGTTGCATTTGCATCACGAAGACTTCACCGGCCAATATTCCAAGTTCTACCGCTCCTTTGGTACGGCAGATTGGTATCAAACCCAGGTCGCCTCGCAAGAAAAACTCGTGCATGAACTCGGGTTCGCCAACAACGTATTGCTCAAGCGGGCCGTCGCCCTCACCATCCGCAGCTACGTTGAGAACGGCGGGTTTCTGCTCGCAATGTGTATGGCCACCGCCAGCCTCGACATGGCGCTCGCCGCAGCCCACACCGACGTCACCGATGTGGTGTACGACGGCACCCCGCCCGCTCCCGACTACCAAAAGAAAATCGACTACAACTTGACCTTGGCTTTCACCGGATTCTCCTACGACACCGATCCGAACTCGGTTTCGCACGGCGATCTGGATTACAACCAGGTCAATACGGGATCGCTCTCACGGCGTACCGCCAACGATTTCACCCTGTTCGGTTTCTCGCCCAAATTCGACCCCGTACCCTCCATGCTCACGCAAAGCCATACCGACGTGATCCCGGGCTTTCTCGGTCTCACCAGTTCGTACGTCAAATCGATGGTCAAGCCCTCGGTGACGATTCTCGCGGAGGCCATCGATCAACCCTCCGTGCGCTACCTGCACGGTAATCTTGGGCGCGGGCAGTTCACGTATTTGGGCGGGCACGATCCGGAAGATTACGCCCACGCCGTGGGTGACGCACCCACTGATCTCGAGCTCCACAAGAATTCCCCGGGCTATCGTCTCATTCTAAACAACGTGCTGTATCCCGCAGCGCGACAGAAGAAGCGGAAGACGTGACGGCTGCAAATATCCGTTTGCTCCTTGCGGAATTCTTCGCGGCCCAACCCCGTGTGCTCGACTGGGGCTGCGTCTCACTCGGCAATCCCCCGCCCAATGCCGACAATCTCGCCGCATGGGTGCATCAAGGCCTACACGCAGACCTGACCTACATGGAACAGCGGCTCGACGAACGCACCGATCCGCAGACCTTTGTTCCCTGGGCCAAAAGCGTCGTGCTGTTTTCCCTCCGCCAACCCGTTCCCTTCGGCATGAGCCCGGGATGGAGCGCGGGGATGGATACGGGAGACTTCCGCATCGCCGCCTACGCCCAGGGCAAAGACTACCACCGCATCTGCCACCGCGTCATGGATCGGTTCGAGGAACAACTCAAGGTTGTGAGTCCCGACGCCAAATTTCTGCGTTTCTGCGACACCGGCCCCGTGTTCGAACGCGACCTCGCCGCCGAAGCAGGTCTCGGATGGCGCGGCAAAAACGCGACGCTCCTCAGCCGCACCCACGGTTCGGGATTTTTACTCGCAGGGTTTTTTCTGGATGTCGACCTCGAGACCCCGGCCGCACCTTCGGCGGATTTCTGCGGAGGCTGCAGCGCCTGTCTCGACGCCTGCCCCACCGATGCGCTTGTCGCACCGGGCCGGCTCGACGCCAACAAGTGCATCAGCTATTGGACCATCGAACACAAGGGTTCGATTCCCGAATCCATGTCGTCGCAGTTCGGCAACCTGATCTACGGCTGCGACATCTGTCAGGATGTTTGTCCCTGGAATCACAAACCGAAGCAACGTCACGCGGCCGAGCTGGCAAAAACACCGCATCCTGCAGACGAACCGCTGGCGCCTGGTGACTGGCCGCGGTCATCAGAAGACTGGCTCAAACTGCTCCGCAAGGGCGGTGGCTTTCGCAGCAAACTGCGCCATACCCCTCTGCTGCGCGCAGGACGTCAATCGCTGCTGCGCAACGTTCTCATCGCGATGCGGAACACGAAAGAAACGCTGTCACCGGAATGGCGCACGATTCTGGAGGCGGAAGAAGACGACGTCGCGGTGCGGGAGCAACTGGATCGAATGACCTAGTCTTCTTTCGCACGTGTGGGATCGCGCAAGATCAACTTCTTGCGTGGTTGGGCTTTGCCAGGTGTCGTGAATGCATAGCGGATTTCAATCGGTGCGGCGTTGAATTCCGGAGGCAGCGGTGGAAAACGCTTCACCTTCGAAAGCGCCCTTTCCGCATGACGGTCGAACTCTTTCGAACCGCTTTTCTCGGGCCAAGATACCGAAAGCAACGACCCACTCGGTGAGACGCCAATACGGGCCACGGTGCGCCGTGCCACCTTCTTTTGCGATTCCGGCAGACTCCAGTAGGTTTCCACCTTCAAGCGCACAGCCATCGTCCACGCAGCAAGCGCACGACGACGCGGACCTTCGAGAGCCTCCAGGGAATCCGCACGATGTTGGGCCGCCATGCGTTTCTGAGCCGCTGCAATGCGCTCCCGCTCTTCGGCATCGCGGCGGGCGCGCTCGGGTCCCGTAAGGCCCTCTTCATCCCAGGTTACCAACGACACCGGTGCACCCGCGACGAATACCGACCTGCTTTTCAGTTTTCCGTTCGGGTACCAAAACTGCAAGGTGTCGACGGGTGTGCCCGCGCTGTCACGTCCCGCATACCACGAAGTTCCATCGGCATACCAGGCATGATAGGCGCCATCGCGAACGCCGGAACGCCAGATCGCCTCGGACTTTGGCTTTCCATTCTCGTACCACCAGCGCTCCAGCCCGTGTTTACGGCCTTGTCCGTCGAGATCGATTTGATAGTGGTCGAGGCCTGCGGGGTATTTGCCCTGGAGCCGGGACTGTGCCGGGGCACGGCCTAGCGTGGCGCAGGCAAGGAGCGTCAGGCTGAAAGCAAAGCAGAACAGCGACCGAAATGAAAGGAGAGCGGGCATTCACTCTGAAACTAAGAATTGAGAGCTCTCTATAGCACCGAAGATATGCCCTTCCCCTCTCCACTTGTTGGAGAGGGGTTAGGGGTGAGGATTTTTGCCAACAAAGGTGGCGCGATCAGCCGATACAGAACGCGTGGCCCCACGCGCCCGTGTCCCCTCTTATCTCTTTAGCTGTATTTCCGCATCACGCCGATCACGCGCCCCAGTACGGCGAAGTCCCCGATCTCCTTGCCCACGATGATCGGCCCGTAGGCGTCGTTTGCAGGTTGGAGGCGGATGTAGTCGCCCTCAGGGTAGTAGTACTTGACCGTGGTCTCCTCACCCAAAAGGGCAACCACCATTTGGCCGCGTTCGGCGTCCTTCTGCTGGCGGGCGAAGATGAGGTCGCCGCTCATGATGCCGGCGTCCTTCATGCTGTCGCCCTGAACCTTAAGCGCGAAGACGTTCTCTTGCCGCATGAGGAAATCTTTGTCCACCACCACGGTGCCTTCGAGATTCTCGACGGCGAGGATGGGTGTACCCGCGGCCACGCGGCCAAGAATCGGGATCTCCATCACCGACTCGCGCGACGCTTCGGCGTAAGACTTTTCCATTTCGGGAAGGTCGATGCCGCGGGAGAGTTTGGGCGAGCGTTCGATGTAGTTCTTCTTCGCCAACGCATGCAGGATGCTCCGAACGCCGTTGGTGGAGGTGATATCGAACTTGGTGCCGATTTCCCGCAACGTGGGCGGACGACTCGTGGACTGGATCCGCTCCTTGATGAACTCGAAGACCTCGCGCTGGCGGGCGGTCAACGGCTTGCGTTCCTGTGTTGCTTGGATGCCACTCATTGAAACCCCCTTTTTCACGTTATTTCGTTCCGAATATACTGCACATAAAGCCACTTGTCAATACGTTCACGTACTTTGATTGCAAATTGGTACAATGGGTACTAGATTCTGCGCCGGTGCTTGAGGTTGCGTCGAATTGCCATGACTTTGGCAATGGCAAGGCGAACCTTGATGAACCCGGTTTTAACGATTTTTTTGCCCGGAACTTCACTCCGACGTCTTCCTCCGCTCCCCCCAATGTGAATGGGCAGCGGCCAGCAGGACGAGAGAACCGCTCCCGGCGAACCGGCGAAACTTCCTTAGTCCCGCGCCCGCCTATTACAAAGGCAATGGCCGCGACCCCCGGAAATCGCTCTCGGGATCCCCGGATCCGAATCCCAAACACCCGGTTCAACGTTCAGCACCGCGCCCCTCGCCGGAATTTTTCCGCGTCCACGGGGAGGCCGGCATACCAATCAGGACGCGTTTTCGGCAAAACATCGGGTCGCCACCGTGCCCCCGCCCGCCGGAACACATTGAACCCAGGAATCTTCCACATGGAAATCATCTCGTATTTCACCCTGGCCCTTTCGGCCGCAACCTTGATCGCGGCTCTTTACGTGGCCTTGCGCATCAAATCCGTTCTCTACCTGCTCCATCAGCCCGTCGTCAAGAAAATGTCGCCGCAGCTCCGTCTCAAGCCGGTCAAGCTGGACGAAGCCCTGAACGGCAACCGCAACCGCGACCGTCAAGGCGCATCCGCCGGCCGCGAAGGTCGTGAAGGCGAACGCCGCGAAGGTGGCCGCGATGGCCGCGAGCGTCGTGACGGACGTCCCGAAGGCGATCGTGGCCCGCGCCCCGAACGTGCCGAAGGCGGCCGCGAGCGCCGCGACGGCGACCGCAATCGTGACGGTAGTCGTGGACCGCGTCCCGAGCGCACGGAAGGCGATCGTGCGCCCCGCACCGACCGTCCCGAAGGTGACCGTGGCCCGCGCCCGGAACGTGCCGAAGGTGATCGTGGACCGCGCCGCGATGGCCGCGATGGCGACCGTAACCGTGACGGGCGCCGCGATGGCAACCGTGATGGAAATCGCGAAAGCCGTCCCCCGCGTGAATTCAGCGAAACCCGCGAAGCCGCCCCGGCCGCTTCTTCCGCTCCGGAATTCTCCGCTCCTGCGGCCGAAGCCCACACCAGCCTGCCCGCCCGCCGTCCCTTGACGTCCTTTTCGGACGCCCCGGCCGCCGAGCGTTCGGAAGCCGCTCCTTTTCGGGAACCGGCCGCCGATACCTTCGTGGGCGCCGGTGAAGACGTGCAGCACGGTCGTCGCACCCAGTTGAAGAAGAAGCCCCGCTTCGACATCGACGAAGCGGAAGCGACCCCGACGGTCTAATCCTTTCTTCGATTGAATTCGACCCTCTTCGCCTTGGGCGGAGAGGGTTTTTTAGTGCCGAATTTTGAAGATGGCCCAATTTCGTCAAGAATTCGCATTCCCGTAACCTCCGGTAATTGCTTATTTTCCGGCGAAGTTCTGGTCATTTTTCTACCTTTTCCGTCCTCGTTTTATACCGGATACCGCGCAAGGAAAATCGTCTCCGCCCGCGTATTCCGGCCGGGGATCCGCATGGCCGATATCATTCGCTTCGAAGAAGGTTGGGAATTTTGCTTTGACGCCGCGGATGCGGGAGTCACGGGCCAATGGTTCCGGCTGAAGCCGACCGGCACGCGCAAGATCAGTCTCCCCCACTTGTTCCAACACGAGTCCAATCCCGATGGCGCCACCATCGGATTTTATTTCCGTGAGTTCACGGTGGAGAAGAAGGACGGCGTCAAGCGTTTTCTCCTTCGCCTCCGCGATGCGCACCCTCACAGTACGGTCTGGCTCAACGGCGAACAACTCGGCACCCGCGCCTTCGGCCACGTATCCTTTGATCTCGATGCGGGCAAGACCTTCAAGCCCGCCGACAAAAACTTTCTGGTGATCCGCATCCAGACGCCAGACAAACAAGGCCGTATCGGCGAAACCGGTTCCGCGGAATTGCCCCTCGGAAATCCGTTCCAGCGCGGGGCCTACGCGGGCCTTACCGCCCCGGTTGAACTCCACACCGCCAACAAGGCCGTGATCCGCTCCATCAACGTGCTGCCCGACTTTGAAGCCGACCGCATCACGGTCGAAGTGCGCTTCTGGAACTCGAAGAGCTTTCAGACCGAAGCGGCGTTCGATATCACCAATCCCGACGGAGAGACGGGCACCTTGGTGAAGAACATCCGTCTCGACAAGGAAAACGGTTCGTACCTGATGGCGATGCAGCTCGAGGGCGGTAAGGTCTGGAGCCCTGCCTCGCCGGCGCTCTATACGTTGCAGATCCGCATGCCCGGCAGTCCCATCGCCAAGGTGCGCTTCGGCATGCGCGGCGTCGAAGTCGACAAGGGCACCTTCCGTCTGAACCACGCCTCCTTCAAGGTGCGAGGCGTGGGCTACCCTTGGTTCTTCAACTTCACGCACGGCCTGCCCGCGCACCCGGTCAACATCCGCGGCGAGCTCACCGCCCTTCGCGACGCGGGTTTCAACCTGATCCGCGGCTTCGGCGCGCCCCTGCCTCCCGAAGTGCTCGACATCTGCGACGAAATCGGTCTGTTGGTGTTGCAAGAGACCACCGCCTACAACATGAAGGCCAGCAAGGATGGCGTCGACCAAATCAAGTCGCAGCTGCAATCCCTGGTCGAACGCGACGGACATCACCCCAGCGTGTTCGGATGGGTGATCGGTTCCGAAAACGGTTCGCTCGCGCTCGAGAACGGCAACAAGCTGCTGCGCTTCACGGCCGACCTCGACCCCACCCGCCCGGTGTTTTCCAACCTCGGTTCGGTGACCCTCGACAACCACGGCGGCGGCAAAATCGACCTCGGCAAGGTTTACGAGCCTGTGACCGCGCAGATCTCCCCCTTCGAAGGCCACAAACTCCGTTTGGGCTACCCGCTCTCACGTCGCGGCTATGCGATGCTCTCGAACTATTGCACCTCCAAGGACAGCAAGCTCGTCGCCGACGGCATCCACGGCAACAAGTCGTACTGGGAACGTTACAACTATCTCAAAGATCAAATCGTCGGCAAGGTGCTGGTCGACGGGTTGGGTGTTCCGGTGTTCGGCGACCCCGCCGCACTGCTCGAGAACTCCAAAAAGTTCTCCGCCTCGCAAGACAACAAAGACCTCGCCAAGCTGGTGCAGGAGCTCGAAGCCGGATTGTTGGAACGCAAAGATCGCGGCGTGCCGTGGAAGAACGCAGCCGCCTTCTTCGCCGATGCCGATGTGCTCGGACGCGCGTCCCTCAAGCGTCAGATCGAGGCACTCTTCACCAACACGCAGGTCTCCGGGTACATCCTCGAAAACGCGGTGGACCAGGGCCTGCGCTTCACCGGTCTGTTCGACACCCTGCGCACCGCCAAAACCGAACTGCTCGAGACGCTGCGCAACGTGAACCGCCCCGTGCGCGTGTTCGCCGAAGCCGAAGAGCGTACGCCGTATTCCGGCAGCTCCGCTTCGGTCAAGGTGCACGTCTTCAACGAAGACGGACTCGGCGACTACGTGGTGCAGTTCCGCGTGAAGGGCCCCAACGGCCGCTCGCTCCACTCCGAATCGCTGTCGGGCAAGGCCAAGTCGGGCCTCAACGCCGTCGGCAAGTTCCAGTTCCCCGTCGGCTTCGAACGCGGACGTTTCACGTTCGACCTCGTGCTCACCAAGAACGGCAAGGAAATCAGCCGCACCGAAGAATCCTTCTTCGTACCGCCCGAAGTCAAACTCGACTCCGCGCTCAAGAAGGTCACGCTGCTGGGCACGTTCCCTGATACCGTCTCGTGGTCCTCCACCGAAGACGCGCCGGTGATCGTGGCGGCAGGTTTGCACGACATCCCCGAAGCCGCGCTCAAGAAGGCCTTCGACCGCGCCAATCAAGGTGCCACCCTCATCCTCGGCCCCATCAACGAGGAAGACCTCAAGAAGGCCCAGAGCCTCAAGGGCGTTGGCGCCGATCTCACGCTCATCCGCACGGCGGGCGGGCCCCAGGGCGCTTACCATTATCTCGGCAAAAGCCCTGCGTTCAAGGACCTTCCCGGACCGGGCATGATGGATGAGACCTTCGCGGAGATCCAGCCGCTGTGGAGCCTCGATCACCTGCCCGAGAAAACCGTCGTCCATGCGGGCAGCCTCAGCTTCAACTCGACTCCGGGTGCCAAGGGCAAAATCCGTTGGGGTGCCGACCTCGCCGTGGTTCCGCATGGCAAGGGCAAGGTGATTTTCTGTCAGTTCGATCTCTTCGATCGTTTGGGCAAAAACGCCTTGGCCGACGCGTTGTTCGCGAACCTGATTCAACTGGCGAAATAAGAGCGAACAGCGGACAGCTTACAGCGAACAGGAACGAGACTTTAGTCCGTTACCTGTTCGCTTTTCTTTTCCGTATTGATCCGGGCCGTACTATCCGGCAGGTCTCCAGCTTCTTGTTTTGTCTTAGCTATCCGCTGTAAGCTGTAAGCTATTTTCTTCACATGTCCCTTCTGACCGCCCGTGGCCTGACGATGCACTACCCCGGCGTACGCGCGCTGGGCGGTGTCGATTTCGATTTGCAAGCGGGAGAAATCCATGCGCTGTGCGGCGAAAACGGTGCGGGCAAATCCACCCTGATCAAAATCCTGTGCGGCGTAATTCCCGCGGGAGCATATGGAGGCTCGGTCTCCCTTTTCGATTCACACGGTGAACAACCCTGTCGTTTCCAAAACCCCGGCGACGCCCTGCTTGCGGGCATCCGCGCCATCCACCAGGAACTGGCCCTCTGCCCCGACCTCACCGTCGCCGACAACATCTTCCTTGGCGAAGAACCCATGCGCCTCGGTCTCTCCTGGGGCATGCCCGACACCCGGCGCATACGCACCGAAGCGCGGGCGGCCCTCGATACCCTCGGGCTTGAGGATATCGATGTGGACGCTCCCGTGGGCGGCCTGCCCGTTGGGCTGCGACAGATGGTTGAAATCGCGCGCGCGCTGAAAGCGCCGCCTGATGGACGGCTTGCGGCGAATGTCCTGATCCTCGACGAACCGACATCAGCGCTCAGCGCGCGCGAGGCGGAACGCCTGATCGAGACCTTGCAACGCCTGCGTGCCGACGGCATGGGCATCCTCTACATCTCGCACCGCCTCGACGAAGTGTTCCGCCTCGCGGATCGCATCACCGTGCTGCGCAACGGCGAATCCACGGGAACCTTCCTGCGTACATCGGACGGAACTCCGTTCGACGGCACCGAAATCGTCGCGCGCATGACCGGAGGAAAGGTACGGTCGCAGCATGCTGCTGCCCAACGTGCCCTTCCTTCGTCCATCACGGATTCCGCGCCGCTCCTCTCCGTGCGCGACTGGACCTTACCCGATCCCGCGAACCCCGCGCGCAACGTGGTCGAGAACGTGGGCTTCGACCTACACGCCGGCGAGATCCTCGGTTTCGCCGGATTGATGGGAGCGGGCCGCACCGAACTGGTCGAAAGCCTGTGCGGACTCTACCCGACGCGGGGACGCGGCACGGTTTCGATCGAAGGCCGCGCCTATGTGCCGCATGGTGCCGGCCATGCGCAGCGGCACGGCATCGCCTTGGTTTGCGAAGACCGGCGCGGGCGCGGATTGTTCGCCGACAAAAGCGTGCGCATCAACATGACGCTGTCGGCGCTGCGCGACTACTGCTCGCTGGGGTGGCTCACGCGCGACTCCCGCGAACGCGCGGTGGCCAACACCGAAACCCGACGCTTGCGAGTGAAAACACCGGACATCGACTTTATCGCGGGCAATCTGTCGGGCGGCAACCAGCAAAAAGCCCTGTTCGCACGCGCCTTGCTGACGCATCCTAAAATCCTCATCCTCGACGAACCCACGCGCGGCATCGACGTGGGCGCGAAGGAAGAACTCTACACCCTGATCGAGGGTCTGGCCGCGGAAGGGCTCGGCGTGCTGCTGATCTCGTCCGAGACCGAAGAACTGCTTAGGCTGGCGCACCGTCTGATCGTGCTGCGGACCGGGCGCGCCGTGGCCGAACGCCCCGCCGCAAACATCACCCTCGAAGAAACCCTGGCCCTCGCCGCCGGAGGAACCCCGACATGAGAATGCAACCATGAAACGCGCGCTCGTTTTGCTCATCGCCATTCCGGCAATCTGGCTGCTGTTCCATCTGCTTTCCGACGGCGCCGTGCTTACCGCCGGAAACATGGTCAACCTCTTCAAGTACCTCTCGGTGGTCGGCATCCTCGCGGCGGGCATGACGCTCGTCATCGGCGCGGGCAACATCGACCTTTCCGTCGGCTCCCTGCTTGGGTTCCTTGGTGCGGTCAACGCGCTGCTGCTGGCCGCCGGCTGGCCGCTGACCGCAGCCCTCATCGCCAGCGCCTTGATCGGTCTCGCCGCCGGCATGCTCCACGGCGGTCTCACCGCGTTCCTCCGCGTCCCGTCCTTCATCGTCACGCTCAGTGGCCTGCTCGCCTACATGGGCCTCAAGCAGTACCTCGCGAATCCCGTGATTCCGTTACGGGACGAGCATCTCATTCAGTTGGGGCAAGGCTACCTGCAAGGTTCCGCGGCTTGGTTGATCGTGACCGGTGTGGTCGGAACGTTGTGGATCGTCACCTTCCTGACACGGCGCGATTCCGGACGCGGCAACCTAAAGGAGGCCATCCGCAATTTCGGATCGGCCTCTCTGGTGACCGCCGGATTGTTCGGGATGGTTGCCGTGGCCACTCAGGATCGCGGCATCCCCTACTCCGTGCTCGCGCTCGGCGTGGCCGGTCTCGTCTGCCATTTCATCGCGCAGAAGACGCGTGCGGGGCGTTACGCCTTCGCACTCGGCAGCAATCCCGAGGCCGCGCGCTACGCGGGCGTTCCGGTGCGCGGCATTCTCGTGCTCACCTTTGCGCTCATGGGATTGATGGCATGGCTCGCAGGTCTCGTGGCCACCAGCCAGCTCATGGCGGGCGCCGCCGACATCGGCGACCAGCAGGAGCTCTACGCCATCGCCGCCTGCGTGCTCGGCGGTACCAGCCTGCGCGGCGGGTCGGGCAATGTGTGGATGTCGATTCTCGGCGCGCTGCTGATGGCCTCCATCCTCAACGGCATGGAGCAGATGGGTATCGCTTCCACCATCCAGAAAATCATCCTCGGCCTGATTCTCGTGGCGGCCGTTGCCGCCGATCAGTGGACGCGTCGCAAAGAGCGGCACGGGTAGGAAAAGTGGGAACAGGACAATACAGCAGTACCGCAACACAACAATAGAACACGCCTAGAAAATCAGACCGTATACTGATTGATTTGTGGTTTTATTGCTGGATTGCCGTGTTGTTGTGTTGTCTGGTTAAAATTTCCCTTAAAAAAAAGACTCGTCGCCCAAGGGCGACGAGTCTTTTTTTTAATCGAACCTAGTTCGACTTCGAATTAACGAACGACGCTGATGGTGCGCGAGGCCGTCTGGCCATCGACCTTCGAGGTCAGCAGGTAGAGACCCGGACGCAGGTCCGAGAACGACTGGGATCCGGAACCGAATCCAACCTTCTGGCTGATGCTCTCGCCACGCAGGTTGCGCAGTTCCAGCGTGTAGGCGCCTTTGGCGTTGGTCTGCACCGAAATGCCGTTGCTCGAGCTGGCAATGGAAATGTTGGACTTGCTTCCGACCGATCCGTTGAGGATACCCGTGTTCACACCCGGGTAGGCTTCGATGGCATCGATCTTGGGGTTCCCGGCGGAGCCAAGGGTGAATTCGATCGTGAGCTTACCGTTGCTCGTAACCGTGGTGTAGAAGGTCTTGATCTGGGCGGTGAGGCAAGCGCCGATTTCGTCATACATGTCGTAGTCGGTCATCACCTGGACGCCGTTGATCAGGACGTTGAAGCGACGGCCGCCGGAGTTGCAAACGCTGGCATAGAGGCTTGCATTGAGGAGGTTGACACGGTAGCTGCCCGGCGTCACGTTAAAGACGTAGGAAAACGGAGCCGAATCCCAGCGCTCATTTTGGTAAAGCGTCTGGTCGGATGTGCCGGCGATGGTGCTGGTCGCAGAATAGGTCTGGCCCCCAACGAAGCCCGAATCGGCGACCCACAAGTGGCCCTGAGTATCCGTGTAATCCGAACCTCCGGAATTGACGCGAATGGTATCGCGGACAGCGGCTTGAGAAACCGAAACGGTCATCACGACCGCAGACAAGGCAAACAAAAGTTTATTGTGAAGGCTCATAAAACTCTCCCCGTGAAAAAAATTTTAATTACAAACCGATCACACAAACGTTACCGAAGTGTGACCGAGTCGGTTTAAACAACAAGATCCAATATAGCGGAAAATCCGTTTCTTGGCTCTTTATTGCTAAACCGAATATATCCTTGTAAGGAAATTTTTAGGGCCGATATTTGCAAAAATTCAAGTTTCCGTCCCCCTGCCCTTTCCGGAAGATGAGACAGAAGGAGAAATCGCGTTTTTCGTGCTAATTTTGCGCTTTTCCATGCAAATCCGGAAATTCTCCGGCGATACCCATCTGGGTGAGGGGGGAAACGTCAGTTGGCATACCCGAACCTTGATCGCCCGCCTGAAGGAGAGTCCCCCATGATTTTGATCGCCACCCTGACCGTCCACCCCGACCGGATCGAAGCCTTCCGGGACTACGAACGTAAGGCAGCCCGGATCATGGAAAGGCACGGAGGCGGCATCGAACGGGCCATCGAACTCGCCCCCGACCCCGAGGACTTTTATCATCGAGAGACCCACCTCGTGACCTTCCCCGATGCGAAGTCACTCGAGGCTTACCGGAACGATCCCGATTTCAAAGCTCTTGCCTCGACGCGGGAAGCGTGCATTCTCGCCACCGCGATCCGGTATGGCGAGCCGGGACCGGAATACCATTCGGCCTAGTGCCGGTTTTTTGTCCGTCATTCCCGCGGAGGCGGGAATGACGGGATTGTTGACGAAGGGCCCCACCACCGGCTCCTCGACGAAGCCCCTCGATCTTATTTCTGCTCTTCCCCGAAATCCGTTTCCAGGTCCTTGAGCACATCACGGACCTTCGCCTCGGTTTCGGTGAGCACGCTCTTACACCGTTTCAAGAGCCCCGCTGCTTCGACCACGCGCTCGGCCAAAATGTCGATGGGAACACGACTTGCGTCAATATCCTCGAGAATCTCGTCGAGGCGTTCGATGGCTTCGGAGTAATTGAGGGTCGTGGGGTCGAGTACGGTTCCCTTAGCCTTGGTCATGAGTCCTGCTCCTTCGATTCCGTGTTTTCGTTGTTCTCTATCGTCTCGACCCGCGCGCCGATGGTGCCATCGGCGAAGCGGATGTGGATGGTTTCCCCGGTTGCGGTATCCTGCGCGCCGCGGATCCAGTTCCCCGAGGCCGTCACCACCTGAGCGAACCCGCGCTTGAGCAAGGCTACCGGATCGGAGGCCTGCACCAGTTTGGCCTTCAGATCGAGCCGCACGGTTTCGAGCCGCACGATTTTCTCGGGGCCGCGCACGAGACCGATGCGGTTTAGTACGAGCTTTTCACGGCAACCCTTTACAAATCGGTTGCTTGCAAGAACAATGTTACGTGCCACATCGGACTGCTTCTGCACCTCACGCTGCGACCGGCTATCCCAGTTGGAACGCAGCGACTCCGCACGCTCCATGACCGAAACCCCTTCGTTTCGATAAGCCTGGTCCCAGGATTCCTGCAGGGCTTCGGCGCGGCGGCATACGGAGGCCCATACATCCGCTACCCGGCTTTCCAAGAATTTGGCGCAATCGGTAGGCGTCAACAAATCTTCATAAGCTAAGATATCTGAAAGGGATCGGTCGATCTCGTGACCAATCCCCGTAAGCACGGGTACCGGGCAAGTGGCGATGGCACGGCAGATTTTTTCCGAGTCAAAGTACACTAGGTCGGTTTTGGAACCGCCGCCGCGCACGAGGCAGATCACGTCGAGAGACCGGCGGGCTAAAAGTTCGAAAGCGGCGATTACGGTGGGCTCGGTCTCCTGCCCCTGCATGCGCGCCTCGGCGAAGACAATGTCAAAGGAAAAGCCGGACTGAAGCAGGATCGTGGTGAAATCTTGAAAGGCCGCGGACCCGCGGGCTGAGATGAGACCCACGCGCAGAGGGAGGTCCGCCAGAACCCGTTTCTTGTTCGCCTCGAGTAACCCCTCGCGACGGAGGGTCTCGAGAATCTTTTGCCGGGTCTTGGCCAACTCGCCCAAGGTGAATGACTCGTCGACATCCACCACCTTGGGCTGGAAGCGCCCGGTGGGAACGTAAAAGCTCGACTCGAGCAGGAAGGAAACCTTGAGCTCGGTCTGAATCTTGAAGGGGGTGGGAAGCTGAGCGAAGCGGGCCGAAAAATTGTCGAAGTCCCACGCCCACATCATCACGGGAAGAATGGCCTTGGGACGGGAGTCGCCTTCGACGAAGTCGGCCAGCTCCATATAAACCGCCTTGCCCCGCACATTGACCTGGGTCAGGACACCCTTGACCCAGATGCGGGGGAACTCCTTCATCTTCCGTTCGACGGCCCTGTTGTACTGCTCGACCGTGTACGCTTTTTTCTCTCCAGACGCAGGAGCCGCTGCGGAATCACCGCCTTGGGCTAAAAGTGCGTCAACGGTTTCAGACATCTCGCAAAGATAACGAAGGTATGACGTTATTCAGCCGCCGATGGCGGCTTCATATCGGTGCTTAACCACCATTCTCATACTGCACCGATCCGCCTCTCCACCCATCTGCTGAGGCTGAGGGCGCAGCCCGAAGTCCGCCGCAGGCGGAGGTTAGGGGTGAGGCGCGCACCCGCGAAGATAGCGCGGTGTGAATGCCCCGCCGTTGTCATACGCGCCCATCCCCTGCTGTTGCAATCCTAAATCATCGCGCTATTTGGCCAAAATTGTCAATCGAAACAAGATTGAGCCGGATTGACCTAAATGCTAACTTTGGCGCTCCCGCAGACACCCAAAAAGACCACTCAAGGAGCGTTCATGCCCATCGTGAATTTCAAGCAGTACAACGAGATGTTGGACTCGGCAAACAAGAACAAATACGCCTACCCCGCCATCAACGTTTCCAACATGGAAACCGCCAACGCCGCCCTGCTCGGATTCGCCGAAGCCAAATCCGACGGCATCATCCAGGTCTCCACCGGCGGCGGTCAGCACGCTTCCGGCTCGTACGTCAAGGACATGGTCCTCGGCGCCATCACCCTCGCCGAACACGTCCGCCGCGTGGCCGACCGTTACCCGGTCAACATCGCCCTCCACACCGACCACTGCCAGCCCGGTAAGGTCGACTCGTTCATGAAGCCGCTCATTGCGGAAACAGCCATGCGCCGCGCCGCCGGCTTGCCGAACCTGTTCAACAGCCACATGTTCGACGGCTCCGAGCTCTCGCTCGAAGAGAACATGAAGATCGCCAAGGAACTGATGGTTCTGTGTGCGGCGAATGAAATCATCCTCGAGGTCGAAGCCGGCGTGGTCGGCGGCGAAGAAGACGGTCACGATACCTCCAACGTCGCTGCAGACAAGCTCTACACCACCCCCGAGGACATGCTCGGCGTGTACGAAGCTTTGAACCACCTCGGCGGTCGTTACATGTTCGCCGCGACCTTCGGCAACGTGCACGGCGTGTACAAGCCCGGCAACGTGAAGCTCAAACCCACCATCCTCAAGGATGGTCAGGACGCGCTCAAGGCCAAGTACGGCGCGCGCTTCGACCTCGTGTTCCACGGCGGTTCCGGCTCGACCAAGGAAGAGATCCACGAGACGCTGTCGTACGGCGTGGTCAAGATGAACGTGGACACCGATACGCAGTATGCGTTCTCGCGCCCGGTGACCGACCACATCTTCAAGAACTACGACGGCCTGCTCAAGGTCGACGGCGAAGTGGGCAACAAGAAGGCCTACGATCCGCGCGCATACCTGAAGCTCGGCGAGAAAGGCATGGCGCAGCGCATCAAGGAAGCCTGCGACGACCTGAACTCGAGCGGCAAAACGCTGTACAAAGCCTAATTCGATTTCGATCAAAACAAAAAAGCCCGTCTCTGTCATTTCGACAGAGGCGGGCTTTTTTAATGGATGCATTCATCCGGCGAACAGTTTACTCTCCGCGTTCGAACACCACGCAGCTGTTGTGGCCGCCGAAGCCGAACGAGTTGTTGATGCCGAAACGGGCCGTGGTGGTTTGAGCCACATTGGGCACGCAGTCAACCGGGCATTCGGGATCTTGGTCCACCACATTGATGGTGGGATGCAGGGTTCCGGTGTTCAGGCACTTGATCAGGGCGACGGCTTCGGTGGCGCTTGTGCCTCCGAGCAAGTGGCCGGTCATCGACTTGGTCGCCGTGACCTTCAGCTTCGCGAGGTGTTCTCCGAACACGAGCCCCAGCGCCTTGCACTCGGCGGCATCGCCCAGCGGCGTAGAGGTGGCGTGCGGGTTCACGATGCCGATGTCGGTGGGCTGCAGGCCAGCGTCCGCCAGCGCGCTCTTCATCGCGTAGGCAACGGCTTCGCCGGTTTCGAGCGGTGCCGACATGTGGTAGGCATCGCTGCTCATGCCATATCCGCGCAGCACGGCGAGAATCTTCGCTCCGCGCGCTTCGGCGTGTTCGCGCGATTCAAGCACCAGCACGCCGCCGCCTTCGCCGAGCACGAATCCGTCGCGGTTCACGTCGAACGGGCGCGAAGCTTTGGTCGGATCGTCGTTGCGGCGCGACAACGCTTTCATGTTCGAGAAGCCCGCGAGGGACACGGCACACACCGATTCTTCGGCGCCGCCCGCCAGCATCACATCGGCGCGACCGAGGCGGATCTGATCGGCCGCGGTGGCCAGCGCGTGGTTTGCGGTCGTGCACGCCGAGGTGACGGCCCAGTTGGGGCCGCGCCAGCCGAGACGGATGGACACCATGCCACTGCCCATGTTGGTGATGGACATGGGAACGAAGAACGGCGACACACGCTTGTGCCCTTTGGTACCGAGCGCCACCGCATTGTCGGTGAACACTTCCATGCCGCCCATGCCGGAGCCGAGAATGACGCCCGCGCGGTAAAGATCGGAAGGCGGGGTTTGATCGAGGCCCGCCTGCTTTACCGCATCGATTGAGGCGTGCATGAGGTACTGAATGTAACGGCTGGTGCGCTGGGCTTCCTTGGGGTCGAAGTGCAACGTGGGGTCGAACCCGCGCACTTCACCAGCGAAGTTGGTGGCATAGCTGCTCGCATCGAAACGCTCGATGGGGGCAATGCCGCTCTTGCCGGCGACCAGGTTCGCGAAATAGGTCTCCACGTCGTGACCGATGGGTGTGACCACACCCATGCCCGTAACCACTACGTCCCGATTGGAACTTGATCCCGATGTCGCGTTCGATGCCATTGCAAAGCTCCTTTTTCCAAACTCGTCCAAACTCGATTTTTACGTCCGTTATCGCAACAAACCAGCCAAATTTTTTAGCTTGGGCCCTTGATAGGGTCTAGGTGAAAACAGGTCGTCTCGTCAATTTAGGAAACCCCTTGCGCATGCAGAACCCGCCAGACCAGCAAAACTTACCGCAAAACTATCTGGCCTGGATCGACCTTGAAATGACGGGATTGAACCCCGAAGTCGACGTCATTCTCGAAATCGCGACCATCATCACCGATGCGAACCTGAATCTAGTGGCCGAAGGCCCCGTATTTGCCATCAATGCACCCGCCGAAGCCCTGGCGGGCATGGATGACTGGAACCAGAAACAACACCGCAAATCGGGATTGCTCGACCGGGTTTTGGCTTCGACGGAAACCATGGAGACCGCCGAAATGAAAACTCTCGGGTTTTTGGCGCAGTATCTTCCGGCTGGAAAAATCCCCTTGTGCGGAAACTCCATCTGGCAGGACCGCCGGTTTTTGGGCCGTCATATGCCCAAGCTCGAAAAGTTCTTTCACTATCGCATCGTCGACATCAGTTCCTTCAAGGAACTTGCCAAGCGGTGGTATCCGGAATTGCCTTCGTTCAAAAAAGGCGAAGCGCATCTCGCTCTCGCCGACATTCTCGAATCGGTGGAAGAACTGAAATACTACCGCGACCGACTCTTCGTCGCACCGCCCGGCAGCACCGCACCCACTACCTCCGTGGCCCCCTGACAACGCGATGGCGTTTTCCGAACCACCCCGGCGGCGCCCGGACTCGCTGATCACCCCGCACAAGCCGGGCCCCCCTCGCTTTACCGGCGGCACTACCAGCGCCAAGGGTGATACGAGCAAGGCGGGCGGCGCGGATAAAAAAGAACCCGCGGCATCCAATCCCCCGGCTCGCCGACCGGCGAGCCTGCACGCACACGGGAACGCCAATGTTCCTGGGCGCGGAAACCCGCACCTGCACCGTCCTCACAGCCCCCATCGTCCCCATCGCCGCCCCCGCTGGGCCGCGCCCCTTTTGGCGCTCGCCATCGTGGCGGGATTTGCCTACTTCGCCTTCCGTCCCCATATGCCCCGCGGCGGCATCCGCTTGCCGTTGTTGAGAAGCGGAGGCCCCGTGGAACTGCCGACCCCGGTGGCGTTTCCCGATCAGGATACCGTGCGCACTCGCGAAGGGCGTTGGGTCACGCGCTATGCTCCCGATATCATTCTGCAAGCGCGCACCCAGCGGTACATCAACCAGTATCGCCCCGAAGGTGCCGTCGTGGTAGTATGCGACTTGCGCACCGGCCAAATGCGTACCGTGGTGGAGCGGGATTCAAGCGGCACCAGCACGCGACCCCGCATGGCTCTCGGCACCACCTTCCCGGCGGCTTCGCTCATTAAAATCGTGACGGCCGCCGCCGTGCTCGAGCATGGTATTTCGCACCCGCTCGACGATCTGCCGATGGTGGGCGGGGCGCATACGCTGTATCGCTCGCAACTGCGGGTTCCAACGCACGGCCATCTCAACACCGTCACCCTTCGCGAGGCGTTCGCACGCTCCATCAATCCGACCTTCGGCCTCCTTGGAATGCGCGTGGGTTCCGCACCGCTGCGCGACATGGCCGAACGCCTCGGATTCAACCACGGCATCAAGTCCGGAGATGCGGCGACCAACTCCGCAAAAAACGCGACGGATAACACACGCTCCGACGCCCCGGTTCCGCAAGCCGAAGCCGTGCAGGGACTTCAGGCACGCATCAATCCCCCCGACACCGGGTTCGGCCTCGCCGAGGTCGCCAGCGGATACACCACCGAAACCACCATCTCGCCGTTGCACGCCCTGCGCATCGCCCGCGCCATCGGTCAAGACGGACGCCTGCTTCCTACGCGTTTCACCCGTCAGCTCGAATCGCTCGACAACGGACGCGTATGGACCTTGCCCGAGGCCGAAACCTCACCTTTCGCCTCACCGGCGACGCTTCGCAATCTGCGCACCTTGATGGAGGCCACGGTTTCGACCGGCACGGCGCGGCGCGGATTTCAGCGCAACCTCGACGCATCCGATTTCGGGCGTCTCGAGATGGGCGGCAAAACCGGCTCGTTGAACGGACACAATCCGCCGGGCCGTTACGAATGGTTTATCGGTTATGCGCGGCGCAAGGACCACCCCGACCAAGGCATCGCCATCGCGGTGATGCTCATCAACCGCACGTATCTGGCGGTGCATGCCGCCGAGTTGGCGGGCCTCGTGATCCGCGACTGGGAGCGTTATTCCCCGCCCTACCCCGACGAAGAAGGACGGTATTTGGCGGGGCGGTAGGACGACTAAAGGCGGATCGAGTTCCGTGCGGAAACGCGTGGTTCGGTTCTCTTCCGTCAAGCCGCCCGGTCTATTACCTTTCCCCGCGCTGGAAGGGTGGCCGAGCGGTTTAAGGCTGCAGTCTTGAAAACTGCCGATGGGAAACTATCCGTGAGTTCGAATCTCACCTCTTCCGCCATTTTTATTGCTTTAAAATTCGACCGCGGCCCCGTGCTTGATGTCTTCGTAGAAATGGGCCAAGCTGGTTTGCATATAGGGGCAAAGCCAAAGCAGACCAATGCCCACGGTGGGAATGCAGAGCAGGAACCAGCCCGTAAACCGGAAATAAAGGCAGAACATTTTCCACTTGTTCCCCCGCATCATCGCCTTGCTCGTGCTTAACGCTTCGGTGGGGCCTGCCGCAGGATCATCGATGAGGACATACCAAGCCAATGAATACGAAAGCGCGGCGATGATTCCCGGAACGATCAGGAGAAGGGACCAAAGCAGAATGAAAACCACCATCAGCAAATAGGTTCCGAGCGCGGTACCGAAGCGCTTGAACCCGTCGAAGATTCGGGCAAAGCCAGAATCACCCTTTCGCGCGATCGTGAGGAACACTTCCGCAATTCCGAGACTGATCGAACCGACGATGAGAATCTGAATGAGCGCCGAGCCCCCTCCGGTGATCCCGCCTATGATGGCCGAGAGCAAAAACCAAAACGCATGGATCCCTACGCCCAAGCCCCACTTCCCCTTCAACGATGCGCGGGCGCGTGTCATCAAGTCCTTGTTCGAGGTCTGTGAAATCGTGGCCATTGGGTCTCCAAGGTTCCGGGTGGAATCGGAAGCGAATCTATTGCAGCCCGTTGATTACCGGGTCACGTTTTCAAATATTTTTACGATCACTGAATTCTATCTAATTTCCGTACGCGCCCCCTTTCTGAACCTGAATCAACCTGAATAAGCCTGAATGACCCTTTAAAATCAGGCGAAAAACCCCGCCGCCACTTCAAAGTCCGGAAGCGGCGGTTCATTGTTCTTGCGTTCCACCCACGCGAGAACCAGCGCGTCCACACGCGCGGCACCAGCTTCCAGCAACACTTCACGGCAATGCGACAGAGTGCTCCCGGTGGTGCAGACGTCGTCCACCAGCAAGACCCGCAACCCCTGCAACTGCTTTGTGTCGGCGCGAAATGCCCCTTCGAGGTTGCGCCCGCGCCCCTTT
>CANIEU010000011.1 GCA_947466585.1 Fibrobacterota bacterium | reverse complement strand
GTGGCCGCGATTGACAAGCCAGCCGGTAACGTGGGCGACGAGCTGCACGTGGTGATCGTTCCGGTCGTGGTCGGCGTGATCGTGGTCGACACCTTGCCGAGGCCGAGTGTGGAAGGCGAGTACGAAACCGTCGGCGTGATGCGAAGCAACACGGAGTTCGAGGTTGCGCTTCCCACCGCGTTCGTGACGACAACCTTGTAGCTGTTGCTGTCGGCGACCGCAAGGACCGAGTCCGACGAAATCGCCAAGGTGTCGGTGAGGGCCGCGGTGTTCGAGGTCACCTGTACGGTGTCGATCGCGCCGCCGTTGGCACCGCTCTTGGTGCGCACCCATTTGTAGGTGACGGTGGCCGCGCCGCCTCTGGTGACCGACGCGCCGAATTTCACGGTGCTCGAATTAATGGGCGCATTCTTGGCCGCGGGCTGCGAGGTGAACGCAGGGAGGGTGTCCGCCACGGTGAAGAACACGTGGGCATCATTGCTGCCACCGTCGTTCGTGGCCGTGATGGTGTAATCCGTGGAAGCCGAGCTGAGCGTCGGCGTTCCCGTGATTACGCACGCGGCGCTGAGCGAGAGTCCCGTCGGCAGCGTGGGAAGGGCCGAGCAGGAGGTCGCCATATCGCCCGAGTTGGACGGCGTGATGGTGCCTGCGGTGCGCGTGGCCGTGAGCGAATACGGGCTGCCCGCATAGGTGAGGCTCGGCGCGGTCGGCAAGGTCACGGTGATCGCAACCGTGTCCGTGTCGGAGCCTGCGGAATTCGTCGCGATCACCATATAATCCGTCGCGGCGGAAAGCGTGGTCGGGGCACCCGAAATGACGCCCGTGGTGGTATTGAAGGTCAAACCCGTGTTCGAATTCAAGCTCGGGCTGATGCTGTACGAAGTGGCGCCGCCGCTCACGAGTGAGGGCGTGTTGTTCGTAATGGCGATACCCTGCTTGTAGGTCACCGGGTCGGCACTGTAAGCCAGACCAACCGGGGGGCCGTTGAACTGGGTCGAACCGTAAGCCACGGGCGATGAAGGACAGCTTGCGGGCAAACCGGCGGAGCACTGTGTCTGGAAGTTCAACTTGATCCAGTTCGTATCGCGTGCGGCGGTATGCATGGAGATTTCGTCCATGGTACCCGAGAAGAACTTGGTGATTGTGCCGCCACTGGGGGCTGTGCCCGGTTCGCCACCAAAGAGCACGTCACGGTCTACTTGGCGAGCGCTCGATCCTTGACGGTCGAAGAGGTAACCGCGCGGTTGGGACGAATTGAAGTTGGCCAAGGAACCGTTCACATAAACCGAACGGAGCCCGTTGTTTTGCACCAGCACCACGTTGGCCCACACCGAGTAGGTGACGGGTGAGAACGCGTGCGGCCAAAAGCTGCTCAAGGTCGCCGCGGCGGTGGCATTGGGCACCACCGTGAAATCCACACCTTCATAATGTTGGCCCGTGAGGCCGTTGGGATTGTTACCACTGAGGCCGATGGCGTACTGCTGATTCGACTTGCCCACAATCACGCGAGCGGTGGTCGGGGTCGTATTCGGGTTCACCCAAGATGAAATCGTATACGCGCCGCCCTGCGAAAAGCTCAATACGCTACTGGCGGTGCTGGGGGAACTGAGCTTGAAATAACCGGCGCCGCCGAAAGTGCGACCCAAGCCGAGGAGGGAGGATGTGTTGTTTGTGGGGACCGTTCCGCCCGCGGTTGCGGTGAATCCGTTGGCGGTGGCATCGGCTTCGTTGCCCGTACCATTGGCGTTAAAGTGCCAGGTGCCCTGCACATTATCTTCCCGGAGGAAGGTGTTTGGGCCGCTCGAGGTGGTGGTTTGACCCGTCTTGCCAAAGAACATTCGAACCGTGGTGCTTCCCCCGCTTGTCACGATAGGAACGTTCACCCAGATTTCTGCCTTTTGACCGGCGCTATCCCAACGTTCGATTTGGAACGGGAGATCGGTGACGCCATCGGTCAAGGTGAAGCGAAGATCTGCGCCGCCGCCGCCCGAGATGGCGGAGCCGGTCAAGGTACCGATCGTCGAGAGCGATTGCGTAAAGTCGAAGTTGCTCGAGGTCAGCTTGACGAGCAAGGGATAGTTCGTCACGTTACCCACAAGGCTGGTGGGAGTCAGGGTAATGTCCTTGTAGCTCACCCAGGAGGAATAGTCCACCGGATCCACAATCGCGATCTTGATACTGTCCACAAGACCCGCAGTACCGCCGCCGGTATTGAAGGTGCCGTCGGTTGCGTTGATGGTGAACTTGGTGAGCGCGAGGTTGGCGTTGGGTGTTCCCGAAATCGTGCCGGTGGTGGTATTAAAGGTCAGGCCTGTGGCTGCGTTGAAAGCGGCTGCATCTGCAATGCCGGTGCCGGAGATCGTGTAAGCGGTCGGTGTGCCGGTGATGGAGGGCGTGATCGTCGTGATCGCCGAGTTCCGGGTAAAGCGCGCGTACTTCTGATAGTTCAGGTTGGTAATAGGTCCGACCGTCAGCGTGATGAACGATAGAGAATCAGTCGGCGCACCCGTTGAGCGAAAGTTGATGAAGTACGTCTTCGTCGGAGAAGGGTTCGTCGGCGTGCCGGCGATCGTACACACCGTGGTGCTCGTCTCCGTCCACGTCAAACCCGCCGGTAGAGTCGGCGTGATGCCGCAACCACCCGGGCTCGCCGTCAAGGCCGCGCCCGCCGTGGTCGCGGTGATGTTCGTAATAGCCGAACCTGCATTCACGGAATAGGTGCGCGTGGCGTTCGTGCCGCCGTTCACCGAGTTCCAGGTGACCGACGTGACTGCGGCTTGCGCAGTGACGGCGAAAGCGACGACGGTGGCGAGAAGAAGTGCGAGCTTTTTCATGATGCGTTCCTCAATCGGAAAGACGACATTAAACCATCCACAAGACGACATTCGACGGCACATGCACACGGTTCCATTCAAAAAAACAGTCGCGGCGCAGCCCGGGCGAATCGCCCTTGGAAAAAAGGTCTCGTCAATCTAGGGTGTAAGGGAAACGTAATGTTGCGGTTTTTTTGCAAAATCTTACGGTTCGGGCGAATGCCACCGTCCTCGTAACTCACCTGATCAGAATGGAATGAGGTCTTGCCCTACCCGTTTTATGCCAGAGAGGCGTAGCCGATGCCGAAATCGCCCTAATTTGCACACTTTGGGAATATCGGGTACGGCAAAATGTCAAGGTCGAGCCCCGCCGAAGGCCCCTCTTTCCCTCGGTTGGCTTCGAAAATAGCTCGATTTCCGATAGCACAAAATGCTCAGAAAATCGACTAATCACACCATTCCAAAACCGGGGACAGACCAGGGGGCGAAGCCTCTCCCCCGGAGGACACCGGACGGAGAGTCGAAGGCACCAACTCGACCCCTCCCTCCTGGTTCCGCTACCCTCAGGGCAGTTGGTTGCCCAAGAAGCTTTTTTGGATCGCGATGAGTTCGCGGCAACCCTTTTCGGCAAGGCCGAGCATGGAGTCCAGCTGCGTGCGAGTGAACACCGCCTCTTCGCCGGTGCCCTGGATCTCGACGAAGTCACCGCTGTCGGTCATCACCACGTTCATGTCCACCTCGGCCGCGCTGTCCTCGACGTAGCACAAGTCGAGCAGCGGGTTGCCTTCGTGCATGCCCACGCTCACGGCCGACACGAAACTCTTCAACACCTGGCCGGGCGGAAAGGTGTGCGGCAGTGCCCCCTTCATCTTTTGCAGTGCCCGCGCCAATGCCAAGTACCCGCCCACGATCGACGCCGTGCGCGTTCCGCCATCGGCTTCGATGACATCGCAATCGATCACGATGCTGCGTTCGCCCAAGGCGGTCAAATCACAGACGCCCCGCAAGGCGCGACCGATGATGCGCTGAATCTCCTGGGTGCGGCCCGAAGCGCCGTTGCGCTCGCGCTTCACGCGCGAACCCGTGCTGCGCGGCAACAGACTGTATTCGGCGGTGACCCACCCCTGCCCCTTGCCCTTCAACCACCGGGGAATCTCCTCCTCAAGGCTGGCGCAGCAAAGAATGCGCGTGCGCCCCACCTCGATCAGGAACGATGATTCCGCCGATTGAACGAAGTCTTCCGTGATTTTGATGGTTCGAAGTTGGTCGGCGGCGCGGCCATCGGTGCGTGTGGTCATCGGGAATCCTTTGTAACCGGGTGCTGGGGAAACGAGAACCGGAATTTAGCCGCTGGGTTCGATTGACCACAGGGAACAGGCAATGCGCAACGGGACAAAAACAAAAAAACCCTCCGTTGCGGGAAGGTTTTTTTGTGAGAGTCCGATTCGCATCGGCGCTCAATACTCAGCGCGGCTTAGTGCGCTTTGAGAGTCACCGACTTCTGGATGTAATCGGTGGTCTTGCCTCCGTTCAACACGGAGACCCGAGCCACGTACATTCCCGCCGAAGCCAAGCGACCCGTTGCGATCTTGCCGTTCCACGTCACTTCAAGGCCGGTGTTGCTGGTGGCATCGGGGCGAACCGAACGCGACCAGACTTCGCGACCATAAAGATCCGTGATGCGCATGGTCACCTTTTCGTTGCCCGCCACGCCCGCGGGAATCAGGAACGTATAGGGCTTCTCGGAACCGCTCACGAGGAAGCGGTAGGCGCTCGCCACAAGTGAGACCGGTCCCTTCACCTTGAGGTTGAGCACCACGGTATCCGCACCGTAGGCGTTCGTACCGATCACCGTGTAATTCGCAGCGGCGGAAGCCGTCGTCGGGGTACCCGAGATACCGCCCGTGCCCGTGCTGAACACCAATCCCGCAGGCAGAGCGGGAGAGATGCTCCAAGCCGTCACCGTTCCACCGGTGGAGAGCGCGTTCTTGGCGGCGACCGTGTTCACAAGGAACGAATCCACAAGCACGGCGTAGTTGATCACCGGGGTGAGATCCTGCACGGTGATGTTGATCACTGCCGTATCCAAGCCGCTGATGTTGGTCGCGATCACCGAGTAGTTCGCCGCGGCCGAAGCTGCAGTGGCATTACCCGAAATCTTGCCGGTCGTGGTATTCAGCGCCAGACCCGCCGGGAGTGCCGGAGAGATCGCGTAGCTGGCCACAATTCCGCCGGTCGAAGAAACGATCACGCTGTCCACAACACCCTTGATGAAGGTCTTGGGCGAGGTGTAACCGATCACCGGAATGGCCGGATTCACCGTGACGGACACGGTGGCGGTATCCCCACCCGCACCGTTCGTGCCGATGATGGAATACGCCGTCGCGGCCGAAACCGTGGTGGGCGTACCCGAAATCGCACCCGTCGTCGTATTGAAGGTCAGACCGGTGTTCGTGTTGAGGCTCGGAGTGATCGAGTAGGCGAGCACGAAGCCGCCCGTCGAGACCGGATTCAACGTCGTGATGGGCGAACCCACCATGTACGTCTGCGGCGTGGCGACGGTGAAGCTCGGCACCAAATCGTTCACCAGGATGACGACCGTGTCCTTCGCCGTACCTGCAGTGTTGCGGGCCGTGACCACGTAGCTCGCCGAAGCGGTCGGCACGGTCGGGGTACCCGAGATGATACCGGTGGTCTTGTTCAGCACAAGGCCGGTGGGCAGGGCGGGCGCAACCGTGAAGCTGTCGATCGAGGTGGTGCCCGTGACCATCGCGGTATCGGGCACGATGGGCTGACCGACCAGCAAGGTGAGCGAATCACGGACGTAGGTCAATCCGGTCGGCGCCGAAGGCGCAACGGTGATGTTCACCGTCGACGTCGTGGACCAGGAGCTGTCGCCATATGCGGTGATGGTGTAAGCCGTCGCCGCGGAAGCGGCGGTGGGCGTACCCGAGATCGCGCCCGTGACCGGGTCAAGGCTCAAACCGGCAGGCAGCGATGAGGCGGCGAAGCGGGTCGCAGAGCCCATCAGCGCGGGAACGTTCGCCGTGATCGGCGTGTTCTCGGCATAGGTCGGCGCACTGGAGGCGTAAGAAAGGTTCGCCACCGGATTCGCACCGGGCTTCTGGTTCTTGTAGTTGAGCTTGATGAAGTCGGGGGAACGCACCACGTTCGCCATCCGCAATTCGTCGATTTGACCGACGAAGTAGCGCGAGAACGTCGTTCCGGGAGCGGTACCCGCGGCAAGGCCGCCGATGTGCACATCAAACGTGAGCGTGCGTCCCGCCGTGCTGGTGTTCGTCGTTGCGAGCGTATTCACGCGCACACCGTCGATGTACAGCGTTTCGGCGATGGCCTGTCCAACCGGGGCGCCCGCATAGGAGCCCGAGATGAAGTGCCAGCTACCGATGTGGCTATTCGCCGTGATGGCGGGCGTACCGTTTGAGCGCGCTTGTTGGTAACCGTTGTTGCCGCGCGTGGTGATTTCCCAGTACTTGGGAGAAGCGGCGGCGTCATAGGCGGCCATGGTGTACTGGTTGTCGCCCTTGTTCAGGATCTGCACGCCCGAGCTGGCGGTGGCCGGCACGTCGTTGGCGAACACCCACGACGAGAACGTGTAGTTGTCGGTCATGCGGTAGTTCAAGGCACCGGAGGCCGAGTTGGCCACGGCGAAGTACTGGGTCGTGCCGTTGAAGTTACGCGAACGGCCGACCGCACCCGTCGAGTCGAGCGGTGCATTGCCGGCGACGGCGGTGTAACCGCTGTTCGAAGCATCGGATTCGTTGCCGGATCCAGCGTTCATGTGGAACACGGCATGGTAGCCGGAGCTGCGCGGGAACACCGCGGGGCCGTTCGAACGACCGCCGCCGAGGGTCTGGCCGTAGTACATGCGCACCGTGGTGGTTCCGTTGGCAGCGACCGTGTCGGCCTTCACCCAAATGGCGGCGGAGGTATCGGTGGCTGAAACCTTCCAGTTTTCGATCTGGTACGGCAGGTGTGTGCCGGCCGCATTCGTGAAGCGGATGGCCGAGCTGTCGGAAGCCTGGAAGATCGCACGATGCGCGTTGCTCAGGCGGATGAGAACCGGGAAGTTCGCTTGTGCGGAGGTCACGCCGGCGCCATTGGCGCTGGTGTTCAGCGTAAAGACCGCGGAGCTGCCGGTGTAGGATTCGGCGGCGTAGGTCGACAGAGTGAGCGAGCGGGCGATCGAACCGGAAAGGTTTGTCGCCTGAATGGTCACGGCACCCGAAGTGACGGTCGTCGGCGTTCCGCTGATCGAACCGCTGGCGGTATCGAACGTGAGGCCGGCAGGCAGCGTGCCCGAGGTGATCGACCAAACCGCCGGGGCGGTCGCGGTGTCACCGAGGTACGGGGTCAGCTTCGTGATCGGCGAGTTCTGCTCGAACGAGGCCGAGGAGTCGGGCGTGTAGATCAGCGAGGTCGGCAGGTTTTGAACCATGAGGTTCAGTACGAAGGCCGTGCCCGTGCCGCCGGGGCCGACGGGGGTGATGCTGTAGTTGGTGGGAACCCAACCGACGGTCGGGGTGCCACTGATCACGCAAGTGGTCGCGGCGATCGTCAGACCGGCGGGCAACGTCGGGGAGGACGTGCAACCCGTGATCGAAGCCGTGGTGGTCGGGGTGATGGTGGTGGCCGTCTTGCCGATCACCAAGGTTGCCGGCGAGTACGACACGGTCGGAATGATGCGCAGCAACACGGAGTTGCTCGCGACCGAACCGGCGGAGTTCGAAACCAGAACCTTGTACGCCGAGCTGTCGTTCGCGGTGTTGACCGAATCGGCCGGCAACGTCAGCGTATCGGCGAGCGCGGAGCGCGCCAATGCGGTGCGGAGCGTATCGACCGCGCCGCCGGCGGCACCGCTCTTGGTGCGCACCCATTTGTAATTCACCGTCGCCGCGCCGCCGCGGGTCGCGCCCACGATGAAGCTGACGGTGGAAGCACCCAACACGGCATTCTTGGCCGTGGGTTGCGTGGTGATGGTCGGCAAGGTATCCGAAACCGCGATGGTGATCGCAGCCGTATCGGCACCGCCCGGGTTGCTCGAACGAATCGAGTAAGCGGCGGATGCCGCGCTAACGGTCGGCGTACCCGTAATGGCACAGGCGCTGCTCAGCGAGAGACCCGTCGGCAAGGCCGGCGTGGCCGAACATGCAGTGGCAATATCACCCGAGTTCGAGGGGGTGATGGTGCCAGCGCTGCGCGTGGAGGTCAGCGCATAGGGGCTGCCGGTGTAGCTGTGGGTGGGTTTGGTCGGCAGCACCACGGTGATCGTGACCGTTTCCGTATCCGAACCGCTGCCGTTGGTGGCGGTGATGAGGTAATTCACCGCACCCGACAGCAAGGTCGGGGTACCCGAGATCACACCGGTGGCCGTATTGAAGGTCAGGCCGGTATTGGTGCTCAGGCTCGGAGCGATCGAATACGAGGTGGGCACACCGCTTGTAGTGGAAGGTGCATTGCTCGCGATGACGAGGCCCTGCTTGTAGGTGACCGGGTTGTTCCCATAGGTGAGGCCAACCGGAGCACCTGCTGCGGTGATCGCGCCGTAGGCAACGGGTGAAAACGGGCAGCTCGCGGGCAGACCAGCGGAGCACTGGGTCTGGAAGTTCAGCTTCACCCAGTCCGAGTCACGGGCGATGTTGTGCATGGAGATTTCATCCATTCCACCAGTGAAGAATCGCGTGTAGGTTCCGCCACCGGGAGCGTTGCCGGTAGCCGTGCCGGACTGGGCACCGATCGTGACGTCGTAGTTGGTGGTACGTGCGCTCGCGCCCTGACGGTCATTGAGGAAGCTCGACGGCTGGGAAGCGGAATAGGCGGCCAGCGCACCGTTGACATAAAGTTTGCGGGCGCCATAGTTCTGAACGAGCACCGCGTTGGACCAAACCGAGTAGGTGACGGGCGAAAAGGTATGCGCCCAAAAGCTGCTCAAGTTCGCCGCACCGGTTGCGTTCGGAACCACGGTGAATTCCGTGCCCTCGAATTGTTGACCCGACGTTAATCCGTTGGGGTTATTGCTGCTGATGTTTAGGGAGTAGGCCTGATCGGACTTGTGCACGATTACGCGCGCCGTGGTCGGCGTCGTGTTCGCATTTACCCAGCTTGAAATGGTGTACTGACCGCCCTGGGGAAAGTTCAGAATGCTGCTGACGGTGCTCGGGGTGCTCAGCTTGAAGAAACCCGCGCCGCCAAAGGTGCGGCCAAGGCCGATGAGAGATGTCGCGTTGTTCGTAGGAGCAGTTCCAGCTGCAGTGGCCAGGAATCCGTTCGAGGTCGCATCGATTTCGTCGCCCGCGCCGTTCGCGTTCATGTGCCACACGGCCTGCACGTTATCGGCAGTCTGGAAGGTGCTCGAACCGCTGGAGGTAGTCGTCTGACCGGTCTTACCCCAGAACATCTTGACGGTTGTGTTCGAACCGTTCGCAACGGTGGGCACGTTCACCCAGATCTCCGCAACCTGTCCGGCGGAATCCCAACGCTCGATCTGGTAGGCGAGGGGGGTCTGTCCGTCCGCAGCGGTGAAGCGCAGATCGGCACCACCGCCGCCGGCGATGGCGGAACCGGTTAGAGTACCGATGGTCGAAAGCGATTGAGTGAAGTTGAAATTGCTCGAGGTCAGTTTGACGAGCAAGGGGTAATTGACCACATCGCCGCCCAAGCCAGTCGGCGTCACTACGATATTCTTGAAGTACGCCCACGAGGAGTAATCGACCCCGTCAACGATCTGGAGGCTGATGCTGTCGACCAAACCGACCGTGCCGCCGGCGAGGTTAAAGGTGCCGTCGTTCGCGTTGATGATGAACTTGGTGAGGGCGAGGTTGGTGTTGGGCGTACCGGAGATGCTGCCGGTGCTGGTGTTGAAGGTCAGGCCGGTGGCCGTATTGAAGGTGGCTGCATCGGTGACGCCCGTACCCGCGATCGTGTACGCAGTCGGCGTTCCGGTGATGGTGGGGGTGATGGACGAGATCGCCATGTTTTTAACGAGGCGCGCCGAATGACGCGGGTACGAGAGATTCGTAATGGGACCGACCGTCAGCGTAATGAACGACAGCGAGTCGGTGGGGCTTCCGGTAGAGCGGAAGTTGATGAAGTATGACTTGGTCGGCGACGGGGCCGTCGGGGTACCCGCGATGGTACAGACCGTCGTGCTCGTCTGCGTCCAGGTCAAACCTGCAGGCAGGGTCGGCGTAATGCCGCAACCGCCGGGGTTCGCCGTCAAGGCCGCGCCCGTCGTGGTCGCGGTGATGTTCGTGATCGGCGCTCCAGCGTTCACCGTAAAGGCGCGCGTGGCATTGGTACCGCCGTTCACCGAGTTCCAGGTGACGGAGGTGACGGCAGCATTCGCGGAAATCGCGAAGGCCAACATCAGGGTGATGAATAATGCGAGTTTTTTCATGAGATCTCCCTAGAACAATGATACGGTCACCGCCCCGGGTTCCGAAACTCCGAAGAGACCGAAACGCCGGGAATTTCTGATTTTAAACAGGGTGCGCCCCGTTAATGTATTGCCAGTTGCAACAGCGAAGTTGGAATATTTAACTGGATTCCGGGTTTTATTTGAGCAATCTGGGGTATTTACCTACCAGAATCGGGGACGGAACGTCCTTTAATTGTATTAAACGAACGTTTTTTTAAATTAAACTACAATAAGGTATAACCCGTTGTCAGGCCACCGACTAGCGAGTCCGGGGCAGAGCCGCCAAGGGATAACTCCCGAGCACCCTCAAATCACGCGTGAATTTTTTCAGCTCGACCAACACTTTTTTAAGGTCGGGCTCCTGCGCGCCCCCGGTCGCATCGAGGTAGAACCGGTAGTCGAAGGGATTTTCGGGATCGGGTCTCGACTCAACCTTGGTCAGGTCGATACCCTGCGCCGCGAACAATCCGGTGACCGCGTGCAACACGCCCGGGCGATTGCGCGCCGGAATGAATGTCAGACTTGTTTTCAAACCGGCCACCTTCGGCGCCGACGTTTCGGCTACCGACAACCGGGCGCCGGAGCGCGCGATCGCCAAAAACCGGGTGTAGTTGTGCGCGCGGTTCTGGAGCGTGCGCTTCAAGATTTTCAGGCCGTAGATCTCCGCGGCCGCCTCGCTGGCGATGGCGGCGAGGGTTTTCAGGGTGGCCGCCGAACCACCTGCATCTTCTACCAGCGAGCGCGCGGCGCCCGCCGTGTCGTACCAAGTCACTGCCTGAATACCCGGATGCGCGGCGAAAAAGTCGCTGCATTGCGCCAGCGCCTGGGGATGCGAGCGCACGGCGCGCACGGCGGAGAGCTTCGTACCCGGAAGCGCGAGCAGCGCGTGCTGCACGCGCACATAGGTTTCGGCGGTAACGCGCAACGCATGTTGCACCAACAGATCGTAGTTCTGGTGAATGCTTCCCGCCAGGGAATTTTCCACCGGGATCACGCCGCGCGCCGCACGTTTCTTTTCGACGGCTTCGAACACGGCATCGAACGTGTCGCACGGCAACGTCGCGCAACCCGGAAACAGGGCGCGCGCGGCCTTTTCGCTATATGCCCCGGGAACGCCTTGGTATGCGATGATCATGGAGAAAAGATAGCGTACGACAGAGCGGACAGCGGACAGCGGCGTTCAGTTCAGTACGCGTTTCGCGCCCGCGTAGTGTTCCGAAAAATACGGCGACTCGAGCTTGGTGTAGGTTACGCCGATGCCGCTCTGCGAATGAATGAAATAGCCGTCGCCCATATAGATGCCCACGTGGTCGATACGCACGCGCTTGAAGAACACGAGATCGCCCGGCTTGAGATCTTCCTTGTCGATCTTTTTTCCGTAGCGCGCCATGGCCGCGGAGTTGCGCGGCAACTGCATGCTTTGCGCTTCGTCGAACACGCGCTGCACGAACCCGGAACAATCCATGCCGTTACGGTCGGCGCCGCCCCAGCGATAGTGCACGCCGAGATAGGTTTCGGCCACGCGCCGCAGATCGGAGGCTTCGCCGCTCGGGCGTCCCAAATCGTTGGGCGAGGTCCACGAATAGCCCGGAGGTTGGGCCGAGGACCAAGTGCCTTGTTCACGGGAGTATGCGGGTCGCGGCCCCGGCGGGGCGCAGGCGATCAAGGACAATAAACCGCAGAGGATAATGAAAATCCGCAGGGGCGATGCGGGCATCGTCCTACGGTTTTCCATTCCGCCCCGCATCATCCCGCGCCCATCCCGGCTGCGGAACGTTCCGCGCCTGCAGCGATGCCGAACAGTTCAGTCTCACCGAAGGCTCGACCGATCAATTGCAAACCTACGGGCATGCCCTCGGTGGAAGCCACAGGCAAAGAGATCGCCGGCAGACCGGCAAGGTTCACGCCCACGGTGTAAATGTCTTGCAAGTAAATCGCCATCGGATCTTTGAAGATGTCCCCCACCTTCGGCGGAGGCGCCGGCATGGTGGGCATGGCGATCACGTCGCACTGCGCGAAGGCCTTTTCAAAATCGGCCGTGAGCACACGGCGCGCCTTCTGCGCCTGCATGTAGTAGGCGTCGTAAAAACCGGAGGAGAGCACGTAGGTGCCGAGCAGAATGCGCTTCTTCACTTCGGCGCCGAATCCCTCTGAACGGCTTTTGGAGTAAAGCTCCATCAGGTTTTTGGGGTTCGAGGTGCGGTGGGTGTAGCGCACGCCGTCATAGCGCGACAGGTTCGCCGAGGCTTCGGCGGTGGCGATCACGTAGTAGGCCGCCACGGCGAACTTGAGGGCGGGCAAATGGATCTCGACGATCTTCGCGCCCTCACGCTCGCAGGCTGCGAGCGCTGCGCGCACCGAAGCCTCCACTCCGGCGTCCAATCCTTCGCCGAAGGCTTCTTTAGGAATGCCGATGGTCTTGCCTTTGAGGCTGCCACCGAGTGCGGACGTGAAGTCGGGGATCACCTGCGTCGAGGAGGTGTTGTCGCGCGCGTCGAAACCGGCGAGCGTGTTGAGCAGCAAGGCCGCATCGGCGACGTTGCGGGCGAAGGGGCCGATCTGATCGAGCGAGGATGCATACGCCACCAGGCCGTAACGCGACACGCGGCCGTAGGTCGGCTTCATGCCGACGATGCCGCAGCATGCCGCGGGCTGACGGATGGAACCGCCGGTATCGGATCCGAGCGAGACGGGCACGGTGCCCGAAGCCACCGCCACCGCAGAGCCGCCCGACGAACCGCCGGGAGTGATGCCGGCGTCGATCGGGTTGACGGGAGCGCCGAATGCGCTGGTCTCCGAGGTGGATCCCATGGCGAACTCGTCGAGGTTGGTTTTGCCGACGGGAACGGCGCCGGCCGCCAGCAGGCGTCCGATCACGGTGGCGTCGTAGGGCGATTCGAAGTTCTCGAGAATGTGCGAGCCGCAGGTGGTTTTTCCAGCAGCGACAACGATGTTGTCCTTGATCGCAATGGGCACCCCGGCCAGCGGCCCGACGGTTTCACCGGAGGCGATGCGACGATCGAGGTCGCGCGCTTTTTCGAGCGCGTATTCGGGCAGCACCGAGATGTAGGCGTTCAGCCCTTGTGCCGCAGCGACGCGATCCAGGGACTCCTGAACCGTCTTTTCCGCTGAAATTTCACCTTTTTGGACCTTGCGCGCGATTTCGGATAGCGTGGACATGGGGGGAAAGGTAGTAGGTAGACGGTAGTAGGTAGTAGGTAGTAGGCAGAAAACGCAGGGATTCCCCCCAATTTCAGCTCCGGAAAGTCAGAGAATAAAGGGAAGTTTTGCCGGAAATCCGCAATTCAGGAAAGGTGGGACCAACTGGTTCGGGATGAGGATTCCGCGACCAAGGTGTTCCCTACCCTCAACCGACTACCGTCTACCGTCTCCCAACTAGTTCCGCCACCATTTCAGCGTGTACAGGGCCGCGCCCATGCCGACCAGGCTGCAGACATTGAACTTAAAGGCGAATCCCAGTCGCGCCTTGAACATGTAGAGATCAAGCGTCCAACCGCCGCCGTTGTAGCCAAGGTCGATTTCAAGCGCCTTCACGAAAAAGTTACGGATGGGGTTATCGGCGCCACCACCGCTCATTTCCCCGAACTTGCCGAGGATATACCCGAGCGATTCTCCGAGCACCCCGCCGATGATCAAGCCAAGCACCACGAAAAAGATGGTCCAGCCGAGGTTTTTGTTGCGCTCCATGGTGTCTTCCTTCGGCCCGCGGGCCCGTTCTGTTGCGTTCTTGTCTTCCGCTCAATTTTCGGTTCAATCGCCGGCGGAGTATCCGTCCGGATAAGTCACCCGTTCGAGGCTCAATCCCTGCGGCGGGGCCCAAAACCGCTCTCCGTCGAACCGGCTTTCGAGAATGGCCGGAATGAGGCCCGGCGCATGGGCGCCTCGTGCCACATCGAAGGCCGCACCGATCAGCGAACGCACCATCTTGTGCAGAAACCGGTCGGCTTCGATATGCACATGCAGAAACGCTCCCTCGCGCACGGTTTCGGCGCGGAGCAGGTCGCAGAGGGTGGATTTGCCGTCGTCACGCGGCACGGAGAAGTTTAGGAAATCGCGTTTGCCCTTGGCGCGCGCCAGTTCGGAACCGAAAAGCTCCGGGTCGAACGGCCAAACCGGATGCCAACTGATGGGGCCGAGCAAGGCCACCGGACGCAAGGCGATCCGGTACCGGTAGCGGCGCGAGAGGGCGTCGAAGCGCGCGTGAAATGCGTCGTCGCAGCACTCCATACCGCGCACGCGGATATGCGGCCCGGCCAACGCGTTCAACGCATGCTGCAGGCGGCGGGGTTCCATCGATTCTTCCAGATCGAAGTGCGCGACCTGCCCGGTGGCATGCACTCCCGAGTCGGTGCGACCGGCGCCCTGCAGACGCACCGGTCTGCGCACGACCGTCTCCAGAGCGCGCTCCAGCTCTCCCTGCACGGTGGTGGGCCCGTTTTGCAACTGCCACCCGGCGTAGGGAGCGCCGAAGTATTCGATGGTGATCCGGTAACGCGGCATTCAGGTTTCGCCATCCAACCCATGCGGGCTTTTGACGGGCGGGGTCTTGGGGCGGGGTTGCGCAGGGCGCACCACGGGCGCGGCGTTCCAACTCCAGGACGAAGGTTCGATGGGAGCTGACACGGATTCGTGTACCTCGGGAACCCCTGATGCCGCGGGGATCTCGGCAACGGGTAAGGCACTCCGGCCGGCCGCCGCGTCCCGGGCTTCCCGGATCTGCACGCCGATCAGGCCCCCGAACAACAGCAATCCGATCCCGAGCCCCAACAACCATGGCCACAGATCGGAAAGCCAGCCCAAAAAGCCGAACGGTGAAATGCGCGCGTTGGCACGAGCCCATGCGACAATGCGCATGTCCGCATCGGCGAGGGCCGTTCGCGCGCGCGCCACGGCGGACTCCTGGTCGCGGGCGAAGGAACGCGTGTTCCCGTTCGGCTGCAAGGCCTGCAGCGCCTGTTCCCGAGCGCTGTGCTCCATCATCAGTGCGGTGTAATCGCGGCCGGCAAAACGCATCACAGACAGACGCGCGGGCGTGAGATAGGCGAGAGCCGCCAGCAGGAGGAAGATCAGCCATCCCGCCACGAGTCCGCGCCCTGCATGATACCGCACCGTTGATTTCATGGAAAGAAAGATAGCAGGGGGAGCGCAAAGGCTCTCTGTCCCCGTGCTTTGTACCTTATCCCGCCTATGCCCGTGCCGGTTTTCCCCTCCGCCTCCCCGTCCTTTTTCTCTCGCCTCGCCCGTCCTTTTCGGTCGGCGCCCCGGACCACAATATGGGCGGCGTTACCCCTGGTCAGCTTCCTCGGTGCAGCAGCACTACCTATCCCCGCAGCCGCCGCCCCGGCGAAGCTGTTCAAAAGCGCGGCGATCGGCACCCCCGACACCCTCGAAGTGTTCGTGCTCTACGTGGAGTTTGCCAGCGAAGAGTTGAGCGACGAGAAGAGCACCACGGGTTGGGGAACTTTCGGGTCGGACAAAGACAAATACGATCTGGATCCGAACGGCTCCTCGTTGCGTCGTTCGGCCTATTACCTCACCAAGCGCTTCGAGTTCGCCCAAGATTATTTCGACAAGGTCTCCGGCGGGCGCGTGGTGATCAAACCCAGGATTTTCCCCGCACCGAACGCCAACAATGACAGCTTGGTCGTGCCCATACGTCTCTCGAAGCGTATGAAGGCCTACAATCCCGCGCTCGAAGACAAAAAAGCCAAGCAGAAGACCAGCGATTTCGCCGTTGAACGCGCCGTGGCGCTCATGAGTTTCGTGAGCGAAACCGCCGACAAGTACGACGTCGCCGATCCAGCCACGAATCCGTTCAAGATCGCACATGCCGAAGCGTTGGCGAACCCCTCATCCAAAAAACATCGCGCCTTTCTGATCTTCCACGCCGGTCACTCACGTCTGGTCGACGGAGGCACCTTAGGTTACCTGGGCGCGAACACGCCCAACGATTTCACGGATTTTTTCGTCACCAAACCAGACTTTCAGTTTCTGGCGAATTCGACGAACGCCGCGCTCAAGGGAGATTCTCTCGGCATCGTCACTGCAGCGGGCGACACCATCACCCAGTTCATGATGCTTTCCGAATCCGCCAGCCAAGACAAGATCAACTGGGGCATCAACGGCATCCTTATCAACCAGCTCGCACGTCAGATGGGCTTGCCCGACCTATTCGACGTTGTGAAGGGCATCTCTTCAGTGGGCACCTTCGACGTGATGGACTTTGCGGGCTACAACAGCATGCAGGGCTTTCTGCCGGTATTCCCCTCCGCTTGGGTGCGCACCTTCATGGGTTGGGACGATCCCGTGGTGGCCCGCCCCGCCGATGCCGGCAACAATACTTGGTCCGACTACCGTCTCAACGCCGCCGACCAACCGGCTGCAAACCGCGTCCGTACCGTTAAGGTTCCCATCAACGAACGCGAATACCTGCTGGTGGAAAACCGTCAGCGTTCCGCCGGCAAGGATTCCGTCACGGTGTGGTTCAGCCTGCCGGCCAGCGACGTGGACTACCGCTTTACCAAGGATTCCTCCGTCACGGTCGCGTACAACTTTCTCGACTCCCTGTTTCTCGACTCCCTGTGCACGGGTACGGGCAACAACCCCTGCGCCACTAAAACGAAGAACCCCCGCCGCCCGCGCGGCGTCATCACGCGCGCCAGCAACTACGACGCCGGATTGCCCGGCAACGGAATGCTCGTGTGGCACGTGAACGAATGGTTCCTCGAACAGATCCTTCCTTCGGGAGCGGTGAACGCTTGGCTCGGCGACACCTTGCGCAACCAGTACAAAGGCCTCGAACTCGTGGAAGCCGACGGCGTGCCGAGCGTGGGCAAGGAGTTCTCCGATCCGCTCGGTCAACCCGCCTTCGATTACGGAACCGCACGCGACATGCTGCCGCACATCTTCCGCAAACGCAAAAACCCGCCCAAGGACACCACTTGGTCCGCGACCGACACGCTGTCGGTGATCGGCTCCTACGGCTTCGCCAACACCAACGCATGGAACGACGGACGCACCCATATCACGCTTGAAGGGTTGCTCCCCGCGAGCCCCGCGCTCGCGCGCGGTGTCAGCAGCTTTAGCGGCGACTCGGTATTCACCTTCCGCGACACCTCGCTCACCCTGCGCGTGCATTGGGCCGACAACAACACCGTGCAGAGGCCCACTGGTTCGCGCTGGCCGGTGCGCACCGCCGCTGCCGGCAACCCGCGCGCCGTGAACGTGCTGCGCGACGGCAGCGGACGCGCCTATGTGATCAGCGCCGCCGACAGCGGTCTCTTTCAGACGTACACCGCACTGGGCCGCCCCGCCCTCGCCTCGCGCGACACCGTCCGCGATCAGGCCTTTTACGACAGCGTGCACGTGCTGTTGTCGTCAGGTAACACGCGGCCCGACAATGCCGCACTCGTGAACTCGATGGTAAACCCCGGCGGCATCGTGCTCGGATCCGCAGTCGCCGCAGATTCGCTGCTCTTCGTACTCACCCCGCAGGGTCTGCGGGCCGTGCATGCACGCGCCGACTCGTTGAACGTCGCGTGGGATCCCGATACGACCCTGACCCTGCACCTGCGCGGCGGCAACGATACGCTGTTCTCCTTCGCGGGCAAAGCGGGTCCCATGGTGTGGGGCGGACGCGTGTTCGCGCTTGACAGCGCCAACAACCTGCGCTGGTGGAACGCGAATCTATCGGGTACGGATGGGGGCCTTGAAGCCCTGCCGGCGGGCAACTGGCAGACACTTGCCGGTGTGGTGTTCGGCACCGGCTCCGACTCGTCGCAAGTGCTCGTCGCCGGACGCACTTCCGGTGCAGGCGCCCTGTTGCGCATGAACCCCTCCGCGCCTGCAGCGCCGCGCTTCGTCGCACTCAACCTTGTCTGGGGTTCGGGCTTCGCGAACGACAGTAACGAACGGTACTCCGTCACCGTTGCCGACTTCGATCGCGACGGCTCAGACGACGCGCTCTTGCTCGGCTCCCGCGGCGCCGCCCTGATCGCCCACGTGCGCGCCGACAAGGCGGGCCAGACCTTGTCAGGTTGGCCGCAACGCCTGCCGCGCCGCGCCGCCCTCGTCGACTCGTTCGGCACGTACTATACCGAAGACGCGAGCCCGCCCGCACTCGCCGACCTCAACGGGGACCACCGTCCCGATATCGTCTTCACCGGTGCGAACGGCGTCTACGCCTACGACTGGCACGGCGCTGTGGTGCGCGGCTGGCCCTTCCGTCCGCAACCGCATCAAGAAGTCGGCCTCGGTTATTCGAACCGCAATTACCTCTCCGGCGCCATGATCGGCTCTACGCCGCTGGCGCTCACCGTGCGCGGCGCCACCACCGTGCTGGTGGCCTCTCCCGACGGACTCGTGTACGCCGTCGACAGCAACGGACGCGCCGTCTCATACAGCTCACTGCTCGCCAACCCCGCCGCCACTCAAGGCTCGGGCAAACTTATGTCGGACCAGGCCGACTGGCCCCTCTCCGTGGGGGGGCTCAGCCTCGACTCCAACCGCAGCCCCTTCGTGCATATCTCGCTCGCGCGGCTCGACACCGGCACGGGAGATCTCAACCTCATCGCGCAAACCGCCACCGGATTATTGAGCGTCTGGAACCTCGGAAACGCCCGCGGCGCACTCGCCGGGTGGCTGATGCCCGGCGGCGATGCGGGACGCGCGCAACGCCTCGATCTTTCCGCGCTCGCGCTGCCTGCCGTTGAAGTCGATCGCGAAGCTATCGAAGAGTTCCACCTCTATCCCAGCCCGCTGCGGGGCGGGATCGCGAAAATCCATCTCAAGATCGGCGCACCCGGCACGATTATGCGCCTGCGCGTCTACGACCTCTCCGGTCGGGCCCTGAAGGACCAAACCTTCGCTCTGAATGCCGCGGGCCTGCAACCCGTGCGTGAATTCGACCTGCGCAGCCTCGGGCCCGATGTCTACAGCGTGCTCTGCGAAGTCACCTTCGCCGGCGGCAAAAAAACGGCGTGGCAGCGGTTGGGCGTGGTGAAATAGACGGTAGTAGGTAGACGGTAGTAGGTAGCGAACGCAAAAAACTGCGGCTCAGGATATTTCCGGAAAATCGGCGATTCACCCCCTACTTCTACCGTCTACCTACTACCGTCTACCTACTATCTTTTCCCCCCATGAAAATCGAAAAACACTCCGTCGTCGGTATCGAATACACCCTCAAGGACAACGCCGGAGTAATCGTCGATTCCAATGCCGGCGGAGATCCGTTGCTCTTCATTCAGGGGATGGGCACGCTCGTCCCCGGGCTTGAAATCGCCCTCGAAGGCCGCGGCCTGGGCGAAAGCTTCGACGTCGAAGTGAAGGCCGTGGACGGCTACGGCGAGTACGATCCGGAACGCAAGCGCGGCATTCCGCGCGCCTCGGTGCCGCAACTCGCCGATGCCAAACCCGGCATGATGCTGCAGGCCAGCGGCCCCGAAGGCGTCTCCGTCGTTACGGTCGCCGAAGTGACCGACACCGAAATCATCATCGACGGCAACCACCCGATGGCGGGCAAAGACCTGTACTTCTCCATCCGCATCGCCGAGATCCGCAAAGCGACCGACGAAGAACTCGCCCATGGCCACGTCCATGGCGCCGGCGGACACCACCATTAGTCACGAAGAAGTAGCTGACGGCTGTTAGCTAACTTTCTCCCATGCCTTCCTTTCGCCTCGCCGTCGTCCAATGCCGTGGCAACGCCATCGCTCCCGAGCGTTTCGCCACCCTCGTGCGCCTCATCCGCGAGGCCGCTGCAGGCGGCGCCAAAGCGGTGTTGCTTCCCGAACTGATCCTGCACGACTACTTCTGCATCGAGGAAAGTCAACGGCATTTCGACCTCGCGCACACGCTCGATTCCGAAGCGTCCCGAACCTTGCAAGGCCTCGCCAAGGAGCTCGATCTCGCCATCGTGTTTCCTTTTTTTGAGCGGCGTGTTGCCGGAGTGTATCAGAATTCGGCGGTCGTCTTCGATGCCGACGGTTCGGTGGCGGGACTCTACCGCAAAATGCACATCCCCCACGACCCCGGCTTCAACGAGAAGTATTACTTCACGCCCGGGGATCGCGGCTTCCAGGCCATCCCCACCAAATCGACGCAGGGCGGCAAGCTCGGCGTGCTCATCTGCTGGGATCAGTGGTTCCCCGAAGGCGCGCGCCTCACGGCATTGCAAGGCGCCGACGTATTGCTCTACCCCACCGCCATCGGCTGGGACGATTCCGAGTCGGGCGCCGTGTCGCCTGAAGAGGCGAAGGCCCTCGAAGCACGCCACCTCGACGCGTGGGTGACCATCCAGCGCAGCCATGCCATCGCGAACGGATTGTTCGTCGCCGCCGCCAACCGCGTGGGCCGCGAAGGCCATCTGCGCTTCTGGGGCAACTCGTTCATCGCCGGCCCCGGCGGTGAAATCCTCGCGCGCATGGATTCCGAAACCGAGGGAGTGATCTTCGCCGACATCGATCCCGCCCGCATTGAAACCGAACGGCGCACCTGGCCCTTCTTGCGTGACCGCCGCATCGACGCTTACGGTGGAATGCTCGACCGGAGCGGAAACGCGTGACCGCTTCGACCTTGCCGACTCTCACTCTCCCCGCCGAATGGGCGCCGCAACGCGCCATCTGGTTCACCTGGCCGCAGAACGCCGACACGTGGACACCCGTGTGGCCCGAGGCCAAACAGGTTTATGAAACCGTGATCCGCCACGCATTGCGTTTTCAAAACGTGAACCTGCTTGTCTCCACGCCCGAACTGAAGTCCGAACTCGAGAAACGGTTCGCTCCCTTCCGCGAGGAGTTTTCGCATACGCTCGACGTGCTCGTCTGCAAAACCAACGACAGTTGGATCCGCGATTACGGCGGTCAAACGGTATGTCAGGTCGATGAAAGCGGTGCGGTCAAGCCCATGGTGGTTTCCTTCGGATTCAACTCCTGGGGCGGAAAATATCCGCCGTGGGACGCCGACAATGCCGTGCCCGCTTTCATGGCCGCACACCGCGGTTACCCGCGCATCGATACGCCCTTGATCCTCGAAGGCGGGTCCATCGATGTGAACGGCGAAGGGCTTTTGCTCACCACCGAATCGTGCCTGCTCAATCCCAACCGCAACCCGTCGAACACCCGCGCGGAAATCGAAACCGCACTGCGGCAGTCGCTGGGTGTGCGCGAAATCCTGTGGCTCGAGTCAGGGATCGACGGCGACGACACCGACGGGCACATCGACGATCTCGCCCGCTTCACCGACGCGCGCACCATCGTCTGCGCGGTCGAGTCCGATCCCAACGACGAAAATTTCGCCGCCCTGCGACGCAATGCGGCCCGCCTGCACGAATACGCGGCGCGGTTTGATCTCGACATCATCGAAGTGCCCATGCCGGGCCGGCAGATCCGTGCGGGTCTGCGCACGCCGGCGACCTACATGAATTTTCTCATTCTCAACGGCGCCGTGCTGCTACCGGTGTTCGAGGATCCGCGCGACGCGGAAACGGTGCATCTGTTCGAGAAGCTGTTCCCGGGCCGCGAGATCGTTCCGGTCGACTGCCGCGCGCTGGTATACGGCCAAGGCGCCATCCACTGCAGTTCGATGCAGGAAGCGTTGATTTGAAATCGGAAATATGAAATCAGAAATATGAAAGAACGCAAGACAAATCCGTAAATCCCATTTCTGATTTCATATTGATTCCTTCGCCTTTGGCGACCTCATTCAACACACAGATTTCTGATTTTCAATTAATTGTAAACACCGAATTACCGCAGCCACATCCTTCACGCCCGGCGCGGTTTCGACCCGGCTATTGAGGTCCACCGCAAACGGGTGACAGGCGGACATCGCGGCAGCGAGATTCTCCGGTCCGATACCGCCCGCCAAAAAAAACGGGCGCGGCAAAGGGTTGGGAACCAACAGCGACCAATCGAAGGTTGCGCCCGTTCCCCCAAAGGTGTTGCCCGCCTGAGTGTCCACCAGGAAATGACGGGGTTGTCCCGAACGTAAGGACCACTCCGGCAGAAGACCGCCCCCATCCGCAATGCGCGTGTGGGGAATCGCCTTGATGACCGGTAGCGTGATGCGTTCGAGCGTCTCCCAGCCTTCGCGGCCATGCAGCTGCACCACGCGGATGCCGGTGAGGGCGGCGATGCGCGCGATCTCCTCGGGCGTGTGATCGACGAATACACCCACAGGTTCGGCATGGCGCAACGAGGCGATGAGCGGCGCCGCGGCTTCGGGGGTGATGTAGCGCTTACTGCCGGGCCAAAAGTTGAAGCCGAGCCAATCGACGTGAAGAGCATCGAGCGCGCGCGCATCTTCGGCGCGGGTGATGCCGCACACTTTCACAAGAGTTTTGGAAATCGCTGTCATTATTTCCCGGATGGTTTCAGAGTTCCAACAACGCGCCGCCGCGCACCACAAGGCCGCCGCGGCCGTCGAACCCTTCGTACTCGCAGCCGAGCAAAAGACTGGAGCGGCGTCCGTTGCGGATGTCGAGCAGGCCGCCGCCGCGCCACAGAAAACCGTTGTCGCTCCCCGACCCCAACGCCCATCCGATACCCCCGGTTGCGGCGGGCACGAAAATACGGCCGAAGGGAAGACGCATAAACCCCGCCGCGAGCACCGGTACCGAAGCAGGGTGGCCCGATACCCCCTGCCCCGACTGCACGCCGATTAGAACCTGTTCGTCGAAACGGCTATAGACCGCGAGGTTGTAACCGAAACCGGAACCCACGAAGTCGGGATGGGATTGCAGGCCCAAGGTTCCCGTAATCGCAAGTGGCGGCAAGGCGAATGCCATGGAAGCGGCGCCACCCACCAGGATAAGGGCGAGCGCGGTCAAGAGAGATGTGGGTTTTTGAGAGTTTGACACGCCGGAATAATAAATCGGCGAACGCGCACGGTGACGGAAGGAAAACGTCAGGGCCGCTGAAAGCGGCCCGAAGAATTATTCGCCGGCCTGGGCCCGCATGGGCGGATAGCTGACGCCGGCGGACTGGGGATTGCGGGCTTCGGCGCGTTCCACACGATTCCAGGTTCCGCCGTCGCGCGTGGTCACCGCCTTGATGCAGCCGAGAAGCAGCGCCCAGTTCATGGAGACGAAGTAATAGGGAATCAGCAGGAATTTGTACCGGCGGGTGCGCCCGTTGCCGAAGTAACCCAACGCCGCGATCAGATAGAAGCCAAACTGGCCGACCAGCAAGGCGGCATAGTATTTCGAGGAAGCCACCGCTACCACGTTGGACAGCAGCATGGCGATCAGAATGAACGGGGCCAGCCAGCGCAGCAACTTGTGCGATAAAAAGCCGTAGGCCACCAGCGGCCGAAGAGGATTGAGCAGCGGAATGTAGCGGGGCAGTAAATTGAAATTGGCCTGGCTGATGCGCACCTTGCGATGGAACTCGCCGAAGGCGTCGAGGGAGGTTTCTTCGCTGCCGATGGCCTGGGGCTCGTACACCACGGCTTTGCCGGCGCGCAACACGTTGGTGGTGACGAAGAAATCATCCATCACCTTGATGCCGGTGGGAATCGGGCGGAACAACTCTTTGCGGATGGCGTAAATGCCGCCGTTGGCGCCGATCACGGTGCCGAGATGCCCTTCCTGCTTTTTGATCTCCGACTCGAGGTTCCAGTAGATGCTTTCGCCGATGCTCAGTGCGGTTTCTCCGGCATCGTGGAGGATCAACCGGCCGCAGACGCAGCCGACATCGGGATTCTCAAAATGCGCCAGCAACTTCTGCAGCACGTTTTTGAGAAGCATGGTGTTCGCGTCGCAGAAAACCAGAATCTCGCCCTGCGACTCGGGAACCAGCCTGTTGAGCACCGCAGCCTTGCCGGAACGCTGGGGAAACGCGAAGAGTTTGACGTCGGGCGCATACCGCGCGGCGATCGATTCCGTGCGGTCGGTGGAGCCGTCGGATCCGACGAGGATCTCCAGATCGCCGCGCGGATATTCCAGCTCGAAACTGTTCTGGATTTTTTCTTCGAGAATCTTTTCTTCGTTATACGCTGCCAGCAGTATCGAGACCCTGCGCGGAAGCGAACCGGTGGTCGATCGGCGTTTCCGTGACGGGATCAGGCGGCGCAATACAGGAAGGGATAGCGGGTAAAGGGTGTAGGTATGCACCAGCAGAAACGCCGATACCCAGAAGACGATTTGCATCAGCTTTTTCCTTCGATGAAATCGTCGAAGCTCACCTTGCGCTCCCGGGCTCCCGAGGAGATGTAACGCAACAGCTGCACCATGAACTCCGGTTCCGCATAAGCGGAATAACTTCCGATGATCTCGCCTTTGGGACTGATGAAGAGCATGGTCGGGAATCCGGTGACGCCCCATGAAACCTTGGCCACTTGGCGTTCGGTCATCTTTTTCCCCTTCCACAGCACGGACTTGTCGCCTTCGGCGTTTACGCGCACGCTCTGAAAGTTTTTCGCCAATTCGGCCATCACGGGCTTTGATTTGAATGTGACCGTGTTCAGCTTGCGGCAGTACTGGCACCAATCGGTGTAGACGGTGACGAAAACGTATTTGCCCGACGCCGAGGCGCGCTTCATGCCGTCCTCAAGCGGAACCCACTGCACCGAGGCGTTTCCCGCCGTTGCGGAGGCCACCGAAGGTGCGGATTGTGCCGGAGTTCCCGTCGCCGCCTTGGCGCAGGTCGGCCCCACCAAGAGCGGGAGCGCGAGCAAGAGCGCGGATAAGGAGGCGTGGGAAAATGGTTTCATGCGTGGGGTCCGAAGTTTGGGATTAAAGCGCCGCGTCCAGCTTCTCGGCGATCTTCCCCTTGGGGTAGGCGCCGACCAGTTGTTGCACCATCTCGCCGTTCTTGAAGAACAGCAAGGTGGGGATGCTGCGGATGCCATAGCGCGAGGCAATTTCGGAGGCTTCGTCGGTGTTCAGTTTGGCGACCTTGGCGCGACCTTCGTATTCGGTGGCCAGCTGTTCCACGACCGGACCGACCATACGGCAGGGGCCGCACCACGGAGCCCAGAAGTCCACCAGCACGGTTCCGGGATAGGATACCACTTCCTGGTCAAAGTTTTCATTGGTCAAGTCGACGATATTAGCGGCCATTTTGGGCATCCTTTTGTTGTTCTTGAATCGCGTCCATACGGGCTATCACCCGTTCCTGAAACGGTCTCCAAGCCTCCGGGTGGCCGGCCAGGCGCATGAAATGCTCGTGGAATTCCGCGGGTGTCATGCCATGCCGGGCCAGTACGACCCTGCGCATCTCGCCAGCCTTCGCCAAATCGTGCGGAAGGGCGGTGGAAACCAATTTCAGATCCGCATATAAATCTACAAATTTGGCATCCGGCTCGTATCGGGTTACTTGGCATCCCAGCAGGAGGGCAACCCCTCCAATTGTCAAAATTGCGCGAATCCCGTTCATTATGTCCTCAATTTAAAGCCGAAGGCGGTTTCCGGGGGTTTGCTCTGTGTTCTTTCAAGGTCACGGGACTGTCTGAAAATGACACGTTTGGGTCACAGACCCTCCGAAGTCGTCTGGGAAGTCACCCGGCGGAGAAAAGCCCCCGGGCGAAGGCCTCTCTGTCGAAGGGAATCAGGTCGTCCAGGCCTTCGCCCACCCCGATCCATCGCACCGGAGCCCCGAATTCGCGTGACAAGGTGAGTAACGCGCCGCCTTTGGCCGTTCCGTCGAGTTTGGTGATGATGAGGCCGGTCAGGTCGGTGACGCTGCCAAAACCCCGGAACTGGGGCAGCGCGTTCTGTCCGGTGTTGCCGTCGATCACCAGCAAGGTCTCGTGGGGCAGGGCCGGATCGTGCTTGCGCAGTACCCGCACGAGCTTGCGCAGCTCCTCCATGAGGTTGTCCTTGGTGTGCAGGCGTCCGGCCGTATCGATCAGCAGAACGTCATGCCCGCGGGCCTTGGCCGCGGCGTAGGCATCGAAGGCCACCGCCGCCGCATCCGAACCGTCCTGATGGCGCACGATCTCCACGCCGGCACGCTCGGCCCAGGTTTCGAGCTGCGCAATGGCGCCGGCGCGAAAGGTGTCGCAGGCGGCGAGCAGAACCTTGTTGCCTTCGGCGACGAGACGGTGCGCGATCTTGGCGACCGAAGTGGTTTTGCCCGCTCCGTTCACCCCGACGAAGAGGATCACGTAGGGCTTGGAGCCATGGCGCGCCAGAGTTGATGCCGGTGGCAGTTCGGGCAACAGCCCTTTCGCCTCCTCGGCGAGCCACTCCAGCAATTGGTCGGGGGTCACGTCGCCGCCGCGCGCGCGCTTGCGAACGCCTTCGAGAATGGCCTGCGCGGTCTCAATGCCGATATCGGCGGCGAGGAGCTTCTCTTCGAGCGATTCGAGCACGTCCTCTGTGAGACGACCCTTGCCCAACGCGGCGAGGAGTTCACGCGTGAGGGACTGGCGCGTGCGCGACAATCCCGCGCGGATTTTATCGAACAAACCCATGGATCAGGACGACGGAACCGCTCGCAGGGAGGTTAGAAACGGGTTTCGATGAGGTCGACAAGGCCGTAGGCCTTGGCTTGCTCGGCGGTCATGTGGTTGTCGCGATCGGTGTCAAGTTCGATCTTGTCCACGGAATTTCCGCTATGGTGCGAGAGGATCTTGTTGAGCGTCTGACGGATGCGCAGCATCTCTTCGGCCTGGATTTCGATGTCGGAGGCGGGGCCGAACATGTGGCCCGAGATCAGCGGCTGGTGGATCATCACCCGCGAGTTGGGCCAAGCGTAGCGACGACCTTTGTTGCCGGCGGCGAGCAACACGGCGCCGAAGCTGGCGGCCTGACCGCATACCACGGTGGAGACGGGCGACTTCACGGCCTGCATCACGTCATAGATGGCGAGGCCTGAGGACACCACGCCGCCGGGGCTGTTGATGTACAGAGTGATCTCATCGTGGTTTTTGGAGTCGAGATACAGGAACTGCTTGACGATGCGCTCGGCGCTTTCGTCTTCGACGGGCGACCAGAGGAAAATCTTGCGTTGCTTGATGAAGGATTCGGCGATTTCTTTCGCCAGAGGCTGGCCTTCGTCCTTCTCTTTCTTCTCTTCTTTTTCCTTCTCGTCGTCCAGTCGGATGTCGCGCATGAAATCGCCTCACAGTCAATGTTTGGAAGGATAAGATACATCGGGGGGCAGGGTGTGGAAACTGTTGCAAATCAAAGCGCGCGGGATGGAACAGAAGGGTGGCTTGGGCGCCCCGCATAGCAGGGAGGAGCGGTTGGGACGGATTCTGCACCGGTCAGGCCCGCCGTGTGCGCCCTGCGCGCCCTGCGGTTTCTTCCGCCATTTCATACATTCCCCGCCACCATGAGCGTTGCCATCGTCACGGGATCCACCGGCCTGATCGGCAGCGAAGCCGCCCGCTTCCTACACGACAAGGGTTTCGACGTGGTCGGGGTGGACAACAATCTCCGCGAAACCTTTTTCGGTCCCGACGGTTCCACCTTGTGGAACCGGGAACGCCTGCAGCGCGACCTGCCGCGTTATGTCCATCACGATTTCGACATCCGCGACGCAGCCGCGGTTGAGGCACTGTTCGCGCACTACGGTGCGGCGATCCGAATCGTGGTGCATGCCGCCGCACAGCCCTCTCACGACTGGGCGGCGCGCGACCCGCTGACCGACTTTCACGTGAACGCCACTGGAACGCTGCATTTGCTCGAAGCATGTCGCAAGCATGCGCCGGATGCGGTGTTCGTCTTCACGAGCACGAACAAGGTCTACGGCGACGCGCCCAACGAACTGCCGCTGGTGGAAACGGAGACCCGCTTTGAAATCGACGCGGGTCACCCCTATCACCGCCACGGGATCGACGAGGGTTTGCGCATCGACCAATCCCGCCACAGTTTGTTCGGCGTATCGAAACTGGCAGCCGACGTGATGGTGCAGGAATACGGACGCGCCTTCGGCATGAAGACCGGCGTGTTCCGCGGCGGTTGCTTGACGGGTCCCGCGCATTCGGGGGCCGAGCTGCACGGCTTTCTCGCCTACCTCGTGAAGTGTGCGGTGGCCGGGCGCGATTACGTGATCCACGGGTACAAAGGCAAACAAGTGCGGGACAACATCCACAGCGCCGATCTGGTTTCGGCGTTCTGGAATTTTTATGAGCGGCCCGTGCCGGGAGCGGTGTACAACATGGGCGGCGGACGCCAAAGCAATTGCTCGATCCTGGAGGCCATCGACCTCATCGCGGAGCTTTCAGGTCGAGAGCTTCGGTATCGACTCTCCCCCGAGAACCGTGGCGGCGACCACATCTGGTGGATCAGCGACACGCGCAAATTCCGGAACGATTATCCGGGGTGGCGACAGGAATATGATTTGCGGCGTCTCGTTTCCGAAATTCTCGCGGCGCATTCCGCCTGACCGTTGCAACGACGCCTGCACACACTTCGCCCATGCTGCTAACCCTCGTCATCCCCGCGCGCAACGAAGCCGGCTCGCTTCCGAGAACCGTGCGCGATCTGCATACGGCGCTGCAAGCCGACGGTATCCCCCATGAAATCGTGGTGGTCAACGATGGCAGCCGTGATGAAACCGCGGCCGTGTCTCGCGCGCTCGCCTTGGAGATTCCCGTGCTTCGCCCGATCGACAACGCGCCGCCGCACGGGTTCGGGCTCGCCGTGCGCGCGGGCATCGAGGCGGCACAGGGCGATGCGGTGGCGGTGGTGATGGCCGACGGCTCCGACGCACCCGAGGACGTGGTGCGTTTCTACCGCAAACTGCTCGAAGGATATGATTGCGTCTTCGGAACTCGCTTTGCGCCCGGCGCGCGCGTGACCGGATATCCGGTGCCCAAACGCATCCTCAACCGCATCGTCAATTCCATGATCCGGCTGCTTTTCGGCCTGCGATACAACGATACCACCAACGCCTTCAAAATGTACCGCGCGCACGTGCTCGCCGGATTGCGGCCGTTCCTGAGCCACCACTTCAACCTGACGGTGGAGCTGCCCCTCAAGGCCATGATCCGGGGGTATTCCTATGCGGTATTGCCCAACGCCTGGCGCGGCCGGTCGCATGGCGAATCGAAACTCAAGATCAAGGAAATGGGCAGCCGCTACCTCTTCATCATCCTGTATTGCCTGATTGAGAAATGGTTGTGCGCGCAGGATTACCATAGCGAACGGAACGGGTCGAACAGCGGTGCGCGATAACCCCGCACGGGCAGTACCTTTTTCATTATGTCCACCATCCTGATTCCCGGCGGCGCGGGCTTCGCCGGTTCCCACCTGGCGCTTCTTTGGAAGCGCGAACATCCCGCTGATCGGGTGATCGCCTTCGACAATCTGGTCCGGAAAGGATCCGAACTCGCACCTGCGCGTCTTGCGATGGGTGGGGTGGAATTTTTACGCGGCGATGTGCGCGTGCGCGCCGATCTGGAGGCAGTGAAAGAGGCCGACCTGGTGCTCGATTGCGCCGCGGAACCTTCGGCGCGCGCGGGCTACGCCGATCCGATGTATCTCGTCGACACCAACCTGACGGGAACGCTGAATTGCCTGGAGTTCGCCCGCACCCGCGGCGCGCGCTTTGTACTGCTTTCCACCAGCCGCGTGTATCCCATCGCCGCGTTGCGCGCACTTCCGCTCGAAGAAGGCGCGGAGCGTCTTTTCTTGCCCGCAGGCCTCTCGGGAACCGGGTGGTCGGAAGAGGGCATCACCGCGGACTTTCCTCTGGAAGGCCCGCGCACCCTCTACGGCTCCACCAAGCTGGCTGCCGAGGTGGTGGTGCGCGAATACGCTGCAGCCTTCGGAATGACCGCGATCGTGAACCGCTGCGGCGTATTCGCGGGTCCGTGGCAAATGGGAAAGGTCGATCAAGGCTTCGTAGCCTTGTGGGCCGCGCGGTTCACCTATGGCGGCGAACTCGGCTACCAAGGCTTCGGCGGAACCGGCAAACAAGTGCGCGACATTCTGCATATCGAAGATCTGTATTCCTTGATCCGCGCCCAGTTGGCGGACGGCGCCCGGCACTCGGGAAAGGTTTACAACGTGGGCGGAGGCGCGGGCAACAGCGTTTCGCTGCGAGAACTCACAAACTTGTGCGCAGAGCTTTCGGGTAGCCCAAAGACGCTCGGTTCCGTTGCGGAAACACATTCTTCGGATGTGCCGTGGTATGTGACCGATAACACCGCTGTGTCCGCCGCCACGGGCTGGACGCCGACGCGCGCCGTGCCGGATATTCTGGAAGAAACCTTCCGATGGCTGCGCGACAACAGGGAAGAGCTACAGGGAATTTTGGGCTGACGGTTCAAGACAACAAAACAGGAACACAGCATCACAACAATAAAAGACCCCGTAAATCGACGGTGCGCTCTATTGTTCCATTGTTCTATTGCTGTGTTGTTGTGCTGCCGTGTTGAACGAAGAACAGACTCCGAAGAATCACCCTTTCGTCCACCCCACCGTGCCGTCGGGATTGTCCTTGAGCACGAATCCGGCCGCGCGGAACTGATCGCGGATCGCATCGCTGCGCGCCCAATCCTTGTTCTTGCGGGCTTCTGCGCGTTCCGGGAGGAGCGAAACCAGTTCTGCAGGAAGATCGGCAGAAGCCGCCGGCGCCTCGGCTTCAGTGAGTTTCAGACCGAGGAGTTTGTCGAAAGCGACGACCAGTCCGGCGCGCTCCCCCTCGAGCAAATCAGGATCCTTCAGCATCAGGTTCAGAATACCCAGAGCCTGCGGGAAGTTCAAGTCGTCGCCCACGGCTTCCAAAAAGCGCTCGTGCCAGGCCGCGGCGCGATCGGAGTGAATCGAGGCGGCATTGCCGATAAGCGGATCGGTGCGCTTGCGGAGGTTGCGCAGCGAGTCGCGCGCGGTGTCCATGCCATGATAACTGAAGTTCAGGTAATTGCGGTAATGTGCGGTGAGGCAGAAGTAGCGATAATCCATCGCCGAGTACCCCTGGTTGATCAGCACGTCGAGCGTGATGAATTCGCCGGCCGACTTGGACATCTTACCGCCGCCCTGTTTTCCGCCGGCGGATTCTTCCGGCGCTTCGAGCAGCCAGCCGCCGTGGATCCAGAATCGGGCGAAGGGTTTTCCGGTGGCGCACTCCGATTGCGCGATCTCGTTGGTGTGATGCACGCGGATGTGGTCGGTGCCGCCGCAGTGGATGTCCAACGTTTCGCCGAGCAGTTTCATCGCCATGGCCGAGCACTCCACGTGCCAGCCGGGAAAACCGCGGCCCCACGGAGAGTCCCATTCCATCTGCCGCTGCGCGTCCTTCGGGGAGAACTTCCACAACGAAAAATCGGTGGGACTGCGTTTGCCCTCGTTCATCGCCACGCGCGCGCCGGCCTGCATACCCTCGATGTCGAGGCCAGCGAATTCCGGATAACGCGGAAACTTCGCGGTGTCGAAGTAAATCCCGTCGCCGGGAACGGTGTAAGTAAAACCCTTTTTCTCCAGCTCCTGAATCAGCGCGATCTGTTCGGGAATGTGGCCGGTGGCCTTGGGCCACGCCGTGGGTTCGATCAACCCGAGCGCCTTCCAGTCTTTGAAGAAGGCCTGCGCGTAGTAGTCCGCGATGTCCCACACCGTTTTGCCCTCGCGGCGCGCACCCTTCTCCATCTTGTCTTCGCCGGTATCGGCATCGGAGGTGAGGTGGCCTACGTCGGTGATGTTCACCACATGTTGTACGGTATACCCGGCTGCTTCCAGCGTGCGACGCAGCAAATCCTCGAACACGTAGGTGCGCAGGTTGCCGATATGTGCGAAGTGATACACCGTGGGGCCGCAGCAGTACATCTTGACGATCCCGGGCGTGAGGGATTCGAAGGGCTGCTTGGCGCGGGCGGCGGTATTGTAGAGGCGGAGTTGCATGAGGCGGTAAAGATAAGACAGGGCGCCTGCGTCTCGCGTATAGCCTGCCCCCGCGAAGGCCGGGGTATGGGCCACCGGCGCCGCCCGCAGCCCGGCGACCTCCTACTCCTCTGGCACACCCGTCACGGTGAGATACAGTACACCGTGAGAGAGGGGCAGCTCCAGCAACTCGTTGGCGAGATCGTCGTAATAGCCGCCGATACCCGAAGAGCCCAGTTCGCGATGCACCGCCCACAGCTGGATGCGTTCGCCGATTACGCCGCAATCCATGCAGGCATAGCGATAACCGCGATCGCCATAGGCCGAAACCAGCGCTTCCATGTCTGCAGTGTACACCAGGGCGAACGCGCAGTCGAAGGCGAGATTTTGGCCCAAGGCGATCGCTTGCAGATCGGCCCGAAAATCACCTTCGCGGCGCAGGGTGCGCTCCAGGGTGACGGGGTCCAAGGTGTAAACGCCCGGCAGAATTCCTTCGATCGCGAATACGATCAGGTGGAAGGTGATGACGTCGCGCGTGAGCAACGGTGCGGACAGGCCCGGCGAGGAAGGGTCGGAACCCGGACTTGGCCGAAACGCGAAGCGAAGAGTTTCCTCCAAGTCACGCCGTGAGAGCGAACCGCCGTTGAATTGACGCGCCGAACGCCGCGTGAGCAGCGCCGCTTGGGGGTCGTAGGATTCTTCGCCTTCCGGTGTTTCGAGCGTGGCATGCGCAGCACCTGCAGGCGGATGTGCCACGTTCTCCGCGGCAGGCGGGGCAGACGTAATTGCGGGACGCACGAATTCGCCTGCTATGATGCGTTCACAGGCGTTTTGCTGCACCTGCATCGAATCGTTGGGTTCGGCGCGCATCACGGCGATTTCAGGCGGGGGCCCCGGATGTTGAGCCGGGCCCTCCCCGGTTTTCCCCATGCCGAGGGCCAAACTTCCCGCGGGCCCCAAGGCCATCCCGAGCAGGGGAAATTCCTCTTTGCGGCCCAAAAACAAAAGTTCCTCGATCCCCTCGTCGTAAAATCCCCCGAGGGGCACTGCGTCGAGACGCATGGACTGCGCCATCTCCAGAAGGTTGGCGGCGGCGTGTCCGGTGTCGAGCAGGATGCGCCGATAGGCTCGTTCTTTATAGCGCCACGCGCTGCGGGCGAACATGCCGGTGAAAACCACCACGCAATCCGAAGCGCCCACGGCCGCGTCGCCGAGAAAATGGTGGTGCAGGTCGGCAAAAAAATCACCCTCCCATACGGGAATCAGCGCAGAACGCAGAGCGTGATAGTGGTAGACGCCTGAGGGTAAGTCGGCGAAATTTCGGACGACGACATACGTCTCGGTGGGATAAAGGCCGCCTGCCGACGGGGCGGCCCGCAGGAAGGTTTCCGAACCCCCTTCCTCACCTTGATGTACCAGCCGTGCGGTGAGGCCGAGCGTGCAATGCAACAGTCGCGCCAGGGCCGGCAGGGCCGGGGACGCTCCGGCGTGCAACCACGGGTTCAGCGGATCGGGCGCAGAATCCGCCTCACGGAGCATCTCACGCAAATGCGGCACCAAATCGAAGCTGCGCCCCTCGGGCGCGTCCTTGAACGGCTCGGGCTGCTCGGACCAATGCACCCCGCCAAGCCGGTCGATGGTCTCGGGGCGGTATTTGGTGAGTTCGTGGTATCTCGCAGTAAAACTTGGCACCCCCGCAAAGTACGCAGGGAAGCGCATTTTGTACACTATAACCCCATGTTTCCGCGCAACCTACGCCGCTGCCTGCACCTCCTAGCGGCGTTTTCGGTTCTGTACCCCGCCACCGCGTCGGCACGCACCCTGAACCGCAATGCGGCCAACATCCGATGGCAGACGGTCGAAACCGACCACTTCCGCTTTCATTACCCCCGTGAACTGGAAGAGGTCACGGGCGAAATCGCCGGTATCGCCGAGGCCGTCGCTCCGGTAATCATCAAGCGCTACAATGCACCGCTGCCGAACAAGGTGGAATTCATCGTACGCGATGACATCTTCTCGAACGGATGGGCCAACTCCCTGCAGAACACCATGACGGTATGGTCCACCGACTGGGACTTTCCGGTGCGCAGTACCCACAACTGGCTGCGCGATGTGGTAACCCACGAGTTCGGGCATCTGGTTTCGATCCAATCGGGCGCCAAGCTGCCTGCATTTCTGCAGGGCGTGGTGGTCGGGTACGAAGACTATTACAACGCGCCGGTGCAGGGAAGCTTCTCGACCATCCTGCCGTTCATCAACCAGCCTGCGTGGTTCGCCGAAGGCGTGGCGCAATACGAGTCGGAGCGCGCCGGATTCGACGCGTGGGATTCGCATCGCGACATGTTGCTGCGCGTCGCCGCGCTCGAAAACAAGTTATTGCCCATCGAGCGCATGGACGTGTTTGCCGGCAACGGACTCGAATACGAACTCGGCCCGTACACCCAGGGGTTCGGCCTCACCCGCTTCATCGCGGCGCGCTACGGCGACGACGCCCTGATCCGGCTTTGGGCCGAAAACTCCCGTATCCACCGCCAGACCTTGTCGGGCGCGATGGAACGGGTGCTCGGCAAATCGGACCGCGAAGTGCACGAAGAGTGGAAGAACGATTTGACCCAGCGCTATGCGGAGCAATTGCGCGCGCTGGGCACGCAGGTTTACGGCAAAAAGCTGACCTCCAAAGGATTTTACAACTACCACCCGCACTGGGATGCGAAGGGCACGGGGTTGTTTTTCCTCAGCAACGCCGGGAGCGAAAGCTTTCGGGCCACCATCGGACACGTGACCCTCGCCGATACCACCAAATCCGAAGAGGATCGCTTCACCGCGATCCCGGGGGCGCGCGGCTACTTCGACGTGGCCGCCGACGACAGCACCTTCCTGTACTCTTCCGCCAAGGAACCCGATCCGAACGGCATGCCCACCCTCGACGTGTTCCAACGCAACCTGCGCCGCAAGGCCGGCCTGTTCGAACGCAAGGATCCCACCAAGAAGCGCTTCACCCGCGACTTCAACGCGGTGCACGCCAGCTACAGCGCCGACGGCAAACGCATCACCTTCGTCCGCGGCGGTGCCTCGAACTTCCGCTTATACGTCGCGCCTGTTCCCGAGGGCGACTCGCTCGAACCCGAAGACGCACGGGCGATTTTCCCGCCCGAAGATTCGCTTGCGGGGCGTTTCGGATTCAACATCTACTCGCCGAAGTTCTCCCCCGACGGCAAGCGCATCCTGTTCTCGTACTTCAACGGAGAAACCCGCAACATCGGCGTCATCAATGCCAACGGCACCGGCTTCCGTCCCGTTCTCTCGGCCCCGCACGACGAGCGCGACCCCGATTGGTCGCCCGACGGCAAGTCCTTCTACTTCTCCTCCGACGAAACCGGCATCTACAACATCTACCGGCATGAGTTCGAATCGGATAAAGACATCCGCGTGACCAACGTGGCCGGAGGCGCCTTCACGCCCGCAATCTCGCCCGACGGCGGCAAATTGGCCTACGTGAATTACGACAAGAACGGTTTCTCGGTCTACCTGCTCGAAGGCTTGGCAGACAGCGCCGCGCGCGCGACCACGCCTCCCCCGCTGCCGGTTGCCGTGCGCGACCCGCGTCCGCAACCGCCCTACATCGAACCGCTCGATTTCGCGGGGCGCGGCCAAGACTATACGCCCGTGCCCACGCGCGGCGTGCTCACACCCATCATTTTCGGACAGGAGTCGATCGCCTCCACCCGCACCAAAGGCGTGATTCCCGAAGACGGCGAAACCAAATGGCTGGCGGGCGCCTCCGGCTATCTCGCCGACCCCGTGCTCAAGAACGAATTGAGCGGCGCGTTGCTTGCCGAAATCGGCAACGGCTACAAATACTTCGGCAAATACAGTGCGCTCGTGTCGCCCGACAAAGAGTCGCAACTCTTCATCGCCCTCGCCAACCACGCCACGCCGGTCACTCTCGGCGCCTCGTTCTTCCGCGGCAACCTCACCAGCTACGACACCATTCTCACACGCGACATCAACAGCAACGGCGACAGCGCCAAGGCCCGTCAGAACTACGCGCTCACCTTCCGCGGCATCGAGGCTTCGGCCGCTTACGACCTCTTCGACGCCACCACCGTGGGCGAAGCCGACAAGTCGAGCCTGCTGCGCGTGGCCGCCGGCTATGGATGGAACGATTTTAATTTTTACGATCTCGGCGGCGGGCAGGGATTCTCGTTCACCTATTTCCAACGGTTGTATTTGACCACCACGCTCGTGTTGCGCGGCAGCGATTACAACGACAAGGGATTGGTCGCCCCCTCGGGTTTCGCGGCAGTGTTCAGCCATACGGTGAGCCGCAACAATCTGTTCGGCTGCGAAAGCGATTACACCAGCGACTGCTTCAAATTCGAAAACGGCGTCGCGACGCCCGAGTATAAGCACTACACGCTTCAGGACGCCGACGCCGGTATCACCTACGGCACACCTATGCCGTGGGCGAAAAACAGCGCCCTCGTCACCTCGATCTTTTCTTCCAGCGTGTTCGGGTTGCCCACGCGCAAGCACATAGCTTCCGGCTTCGATTCCACCGCCGACTTTTTCGAAAAAGGTTTGATGCTGCGCGGTTACCCCTACCTGCGCGACATCGAGAACCTCGCCTTGCGCGGCGAAAACACCATGGCCCTCAGCGCGGATCTCAACCAGCCCTTGATCCCGGATCTCTACAAACGGTATTGGGTCGTGTTCGTGGAAGACCTCTACGTCAACGCCTTCTGGGAGGCAGGCCGCGCCTGGAACGGTTCCGCCCTCAAAACGGGCATCGCATCACCCTCGGCGTGGAAGATCGACAACCGTCAGGCCGGTTGGTTCCAGAGCATCGGCGCCGGCCTCAAGGTCAACGCCCGCATCTACCACAACTATCCCTTCCTCGCCTACATCGAAGGCGCGCGCGCCCTCTCCGGACTTCCCGACGGCAACGGCGGATTCCTGAAACTCGATCTCGTGCACTTCGCCGGCACCGACCTGCCCGTCACGCGGGTACGCTTCGGCGTCACCTTCGGACTCTACAACGGCTTGCTCGGTGCCAGCGATCGTCGCGACTCGCGCAGTCCCCTCAACCCGAGATCGCCTTTTGCCGCGCGCTATTAAAAACCCGGCTCAGAAACCTCTTCAGAAACCTGAGGGCTGGGTCTGGGTCAATGGACGCATCGTGCGAGCTGACTTGGCATCTGTGTCGGTTTTTGATCGAGGGCTCGTGCTGGGCGACGGCCTCTTCGAGACGCTGCGCGCACATGGCGGAAAACCGGAATTCCTGAAATTGCATTTCGCGCGTCTGCTGCGCTCCGCGCGCCGGCTGCGCATCAGGGTGCCCGTCGATGAGGCCGCGCTGCGCAAAATCATCGCCACGCTTTGCCGCAAGAACAAGGCGCTGGACGTCGCCGTACGCATCACATTGACGCGCGGCCGGTATTTCGGCGGCCTCTCCATCGACCCCGCGGTGCCGCCCACGCTCATCATCACGGCCACGCCGGTATCGGAACTTCCTCCGAAAATCCTGACGCAAGGCGTGAAGGTCGCCATTTCGTCGATCAACAAGGCGGCCGCCTCGGGTCTCGATCCGCGCGTGAAGTCGATCAATTATCTCGCCAACATATTTGCAAAGGCCGAGGGCGATGCGCGCGACTGTTACGAGGCAATCCTGCTCGGAGCACGCGGCGAAATCGCAGAGCTCTCGACCTCCAGCTTTTTCGGCGTGTTCCTAGAGAACGGACATGCGGTTGCGGTGACCCCTTCGATCGATACGGGCATCCTTCCCGGCATCACGCGTCAGGTGCTGCTGCGCGAACTCAAACGCGCCAAACTGCCCTACCGCGAGGGCGAGATCTTTCCCGCAGACATTCCGCGCATGACCGAGGCATTTCTCTGCTCTTCGGTACGCGGTCCGGTGCCGATCACGCGCATCGAAAAGCAAAAAGTCGGAACCGGAAAACCCGGGCCCGTTTTCGCCAAGTTGAAAGACCTGTACGTGAAAGCCTGCGCGCAGGAAATCGCAGCGTGACCTTAGACTAGGTTTCGACTGGCCTTCGGGTAGTTTCGAATAGCCTTCGGCTAGAATCAGGCCAAGGTTACGTTCTCGGCCTGCGGCCCTTTCTTTCCCGAGACCACATCCAACTCCACTGCTGCACCTTCGGTCAGCGTGCGCAGACCGTTGGGTTGAATGGCGTTGTAATGCACGAACACATCGGGCCCGTTTTCCACGCCGATGAACCCGAATCCTTTCGTTTCGTTATACCACTTCACAGTTCCACGTATACGCATGACGAACCTTCCGATGATTGAAGCGACGCCTGGACGGCGCGCCGGAGCGAACGCGGCAAAGGGAACAATAAGTAGAGGCGAACAGAAGGGGTTGATTTCGGTTCCTTCCCCTTCCACCCGATTCCATTTACGGCAAGCGACGCGCCACCACGATCCAATCCCACGGATACGGGTCCCTCATCCACCGCGGCGGAGTGTGGAATTCGGTCTTCCAGTCGTACTCCGCCTTGTCCACCGCTTCGACCACGAAGCCTTTTACGCCCAATACGGAGACCAGTTCCTCTTTCAGCCAATGCTTGGTGCGCACCTTGCCGATGCCGAGAATACCGTTGAAGAGATCCTTGCCTCCCACACCGGTGTAGGTCGTGGAGGCGATCACACGCGCTTTCGGTGAGCGTTGCAGCCACTCCGCGCGGCGCGCGTGCGCATACAAGGCGGATTCCATCGCGGGCACGAGCAGAAGCAGCGACCCGCCGGGCTTGACGGCGGCGGCGAGGCGCTTCAAAATACCCGCACGCATTTTTTCGGATGGCATGATCAGCACGTTGGTGCACAGGACGAAATCCACCTGCCCCACCGTATGAGTCAAAACGGATAAATCGCCTTGATGGATGGTGACGTTTTTCAGATGGCCGCACGCGGCCCGCGCTTGCCGCACGCATTCGTCCGAAAGATCGGTAGCGTGCACCACACCCACGTTCCGCGCCAAGGCCGGCAGGTATTTACCCACGCCGCATCCGAAATCGCAAGCGGTGCCTTTTTTTCCGACCCGTTTCCCGATCCGTTCGAGATGGCCGAGGATCGTACCGTTCCGATCGCTGGCGAGCGAGTCGAAGATTTCGCCGTCGTAATCGCGCGCCACCTTCTCCCAGTATTTTTTGTCCATGCGGCGAATATAACGCCGTGCCACGAATCACACCGTGCTTAATGAACATGCTGGGTCTGGGTGCTTTGTATCCGAAGAGACTGGGCTCAATTTACTTTTGACCCATGGACTGGAAAGCCTCCGATCTCCGCGCGCGCGCTCCCCGTCGCGGACTACACGACATCACGCCCCTCGTTGCAGCGGAGCTCTCCCGATTGGGAGTGCGCGAGGGTATGGTCTTTTTGTTTTTAAAACATACGGGCGCCTCACTGTGCATCAGCGAGAACTACGACCCGACCGCCAAGCGCGACCTCGAGGCGTTCCTCGACCGCATCGCACCCGACGGTGAAGTGTGGCACGCGCACACGATTGAAGGTGACGACGACTCCTCTTCGCACATGAAGTCGATCCTCACAGGCGTGAGCCTTTCGATTCCTGTGGCCGAGGGTAGAATGCTGCTGGGCACGTGGCAGGGCATCTATCTCTGCGAACACCGGAAACACCCGGAGGAGCGGAAAATCCTGGTGCGTGCGCTGGTGGCCTAGACTGAAATGAAAGGCGATGGAGAGCCGCCGCGGAGCGTGGAGGGTTCCGGACAAGGAAGAGCCTTACGCCGAATCCTCCGAAAAACCCGTCTGAAAGTGCTACCTTAGGCCCCTCTTCGGGCACCAGTAGCTCAGCTGGATAGAGCGCCGCCCTCCGAAGGCGGAGGTCACAGGTTCGACTCCTGTCTGGTGTACCATCCTAACCCCCTCCGGTTTATCCCCACGCGGGAAAAAAGGTTCAAGGTCATGAACCCCGGCACTTAGGGCTCAGTCATCGCCTGTCTCTAAAAGCGAAGAACCGCTCACTGAGTGGGGCTTGGGTCGTATCGAAGTGAGCGGTGATAACCCCCGGCGCGGAAGTCGAGGTAATAGGATCCCCGCAGCTCGTTGCTCAGGGGAAGGTTGTAATAACCGGCATCGCGAGTTTCGTTGAGCAGTTGTGAAAGCATCCGGCCTTGGGAATCGAAAAGCTGGATGATCACGCGGGTGCGATGCGGGAGGAAGAAGCGCAGGATATTCCCGGCTTCAATTTTTAATTGTTGATGAGCCAGCACTTGGGGTGAAATTGCATCCGGCGCTGAGGTGAATCTCCAAACTTCCGAATAGGCGCTAGTTCCAGATGTGTTTTTCGCATTCACTCTCCAGTAATAGTAAGTGTAGAGTTGAACGTTTCCCGAGAATCGCGAAGTACCCGTAACCGTGGAATCATCAATCAACGTGGTTGAAAACGTAGAGTCCGTAGACATTTGAATCCGGTAGGATGTCGCTCCGATGGATGCATTCCAGGTTAGATACGTAGAACCGAACCCGGAGAAATTATCCGTTGGGGAAGCCAGTTTGGGTGGCGCAGGAATTGAGATCGTAGAGGCTGTGGTGAAGTTCCAGATTGCCGAAAATGCACCCGTCCCCGCCGTATTTTTGCCGTTCACCCGCCAGTAGTAACCCGTATTCACCTCCAAGGGGCCGATGGCTCTGGTGGGTGTGGTAAGGGTGGAATCATCGACCAGGATCGTGGTAAATCCTGAATCGGTTGAAACTTGAAGCCTGTATGAGGCTGCTTCGGGGAGCGCGCCCCAGGTCAAAGTCGGAGCCGTCGAAATGTTCATTGCATTTTGCGCCGGGGCGGTTAATAGGGGAGCGGGAGAAACGGTTTCCCTTGGCGAGGTATGGATTGTGCCTGCCGGGCCCACGGAGACGAATTGCGCGCCGGTCCAAGTTATGGAATACAAACCATCCGTAACACCAGAATTGCGTGCCGTCCAGATTACTCCATCCAGCGAATTCAGCACCGTGCCGGACGAGCCCACCGTCACATAGAGTGTGCCTGTCGAAACCACGGACCACAAGGTTTGAGAGTAAATGGAAAATCGTGCCGTCCACGTCGTACCGTCGGGAGACGTTAAGATTGCGTTGTCGCCAACAGCTATCAAACCGTTCCCCGTCCAAATCACTTTATTTAAGCTCGATGTGCTTGAGGAGGTGGATGTCCACATCACACCATCTGGTGAAGTGGCGACGAGTCTTCTCGTAGTAGTGATGTTCCCGTTCACCGTATAGGTATATCCCACCGCCACCAATTGGCTCCCCGTCCATGTCACGGAGTTCAGTCCACCCCGGATGCCATATGCCCGGGATGTCCAGTTCACTCCATCAGGAGACGTCATTACGATGCCGGTGTCATTCGGTCGCGCAAGAGTTGTCCTGCCAACAGCAACAAATTGGCTCCCGGTCCATGTGACTGAAATAAGATTCCCGGTGATTCCGGAAGTACGTGGCGTCCATGTCACTCCATCCTGTGAAGTGAGAATGGTCCCAAGCCTGCCCACTGCGATGAGTTGGCTGCCGGTCCAGGTTACGAATTCCAAAACAGCCGTCGAACCTGAAGACCGGGATGCCCAGGTGATGCCATCGGGCGATGTCAGAACTGCGCCGCTGTCACCCACGGCTACCAGTTGAGTACCCGTCCAAGCCACCGAACCCAATGTTCTCGTTGTTCCTGATACCTGCTTTGTCCAAGCTCCCTGTGCGAACGAGGTCGACACGGATCCGAATAAAAGCATCGAGCCAAGGATTAAATGTTTAATGCGTCGCATTTGGTTTTTTCTCTACACAGATTTAATCTCGCCTGCCGAAATAAACGTAAGGAATCGGGGGAAATCGTTCGGAAAATGCGAACGATTACGAATTCCGTGGAATTTATGTTGGCCAAACAAAGAAGCGATGGCCAAGAAATCGATCTGAAAAGTCACATCGAACTGGCGGAAAACCCAAAACTGCTCCACCTTGGTAGCAGGTTAGGGCTTCGGCTTATTGGAAATGCAAGTGGTCTGCTGGTTATCGGGAAGTAGGGCCTCAAGGAGCATTACACGTGAGAATTCACGATTTTCCGCGAAAACGTCCCTCCAGTATTCTCCGAATCCATTCAAGTGAGTTCTAAATGAGTGTAGGATGGTGTACCATCCTATCACGGATAACCTCCGTTCCCCAGTCATATCCCCTTTTTGGCCACGATCCGCCAGCCGCCGTCCGGAGTCCGCCGCAATCCGGCAGACCCTTCGGCGAGGCGCCGCTTGTCGGCGACAGTCCGCTGCTTCAACCAGTACTCCAGACGCAGGGCCTCGCCCTGATCACGCGCCCTTCGTTTCCACACGCAGGTGGACGGACGGCGGGAGGGCACGATGTATTTGGCGCCCGCTCCGGCATTGTGCTGAGCCAACCGGCGGGCAAGATCGGTCGCAATCCCGCAATAAAGCGTATTGTCACGGCAGCGGACCAGGTAAACCTGCCAACGGGTTGCGGCCATGGGAGCGGATCGCCTTTTCAAAAGCCGGGAGTGGAGCATTCCGTCCCCCGCTTCGGGCCAAGTTAGGATTTCGGGGTTGCAGGGCCCTGAACCCCGATCCGCAAAATGAGTGTTCCGAGGACCGATTTTGGTCGGCTCGAAACGCAATTGTTATGAATTTGCACCAAATCGGGACATTTTTAGGTGCGATTTTCACAAGGGAGAGGATTCAAACGCCTGACCTGAAAGGACTTAAAAGGATTTTCCGCATATTCCTGTGCAAAAATCCCTTTTTAATCCTACCTTATTCGTTGAGTCCTTTTGAAGTTCCTGTTCCCCGTGTTCAAGGCCGCTCCATTTGGATTTAACCATCCAAACCCCATCAAGGAAAAGTGTATGAATTTGTTTGTCGGTAACCTCGCTTGGACCACCACTCAAGCGGATCTCGAAGCGGCTTTTGGCGCCTACGGTGAAGTGACTTCTGCCAAGATCATGACGGATCGCGAAACGGGCAAGTCCCGTGGCTTTGCGTTCGTCGAAATGCCCAATGACGCCGAGGCCCGCAAGGCCGTCGACGAACTGAACGGCAAAGACCTCAAGGGTCGCGCCATCAACGTGAACGAAGCCCGTCCCCGTGAAGAGCGTCCGCGCTCCGGCGGTTTCGGCGGTGGCGATCGCGGCGAACGCGGTCCCCGTCGTTGGTAATCTGGTAACCCCAGATCACCGTTGAATGAAAAAAGGGTCCGCTGCAAAGCGGGCCCTTTTTTGTTGCCCAATTTTTCACCCGGGTTTTTGCCCGCGAAGCGTACCGCCTCAGGTCAGACCGGGGAGTGACTCGCCCCCCAACCCGGTTTGATTGCAATTACGGAACGAGTGCGAACTTTTTAACGCGCGTCGTCGTAAAGAAATCGCTGCTGTAGGTGGCGTATCCCGCGTTGGTGCCGGTGATCGCAAGGTTTCCGACATCGCCGCCGAGCGTTGCTTCCGTGACCACAACGCCCGCATACTGGCGCGTTGCGAGATCGATCTTTTCCACACCGCCATCGAGGGCGAGGTAATCGCCCAAACCGGCGATATACCAGACACCATCTTTCACCACGCCGAAACTCGGGTTCTTGAACTGTAGCGTGATCGTCTTCTCGATCACCTTGGTCGCGGCGTTGATCACGACGACAAGACCGGAATCCTGCCCGGAATAATCCGCTTTAAAGCTTTGCAGCGCAACAAATACGTAACCGCCTTGAGCGGCGACCAACGACATGAAGGGCACGCCTCCGGCAGTGGTTTCCGCGTAGACGGAAAGATCGATGGAGTCGCGGGCTCCTCCCGAAAGTTGGGTCACATCGCCGAGGATGAGCAGGGACGAAAGGTTGTAACGGGGGATATATCCCTTGCCGCCCGAAACCGCAATGCCGTAGGGATTGCTGTTAGCGCCAGTCTGCGCGTTGAGCGTCACCTTCAACCCCGGCGTGTCGCCGGCAAACCCCGTGACCACGCCGAGGGTGCGATTGAAGAGGTAGACGCGTCCGTCGGAACTGGTCACGACATTGTCCTGATCGAAACTGATCACGCTTTGGCGGATGCGTGTCGTGGACGGATCGATCACGCTGATTCCGCCTGGTTGTCCGAAGGATCCTTCGCCCACCACCAGCTTGCCGGAGGCCGTAAAGGTCATGCCGGAGGGTTTCAGCAACTGAGGATAGTACGCAATGATGTTGCCCGTAGCGGTATCGATCACGGCTGTTCCGGGAGTGGTCGCGTGGCGATTCGTCACGTATAAACGGCCATCCTGGAAGGCGACGGACTGTGCAAATTTCAGACTGTCGCGATGTTGGCCGATCCACGACGACTCAAGGCCCGAAACGCCCTCGGGCGACGATTCGTCCTCGGGATTGAATAGGTCGCACCCAGTGAAGACCGCGATCGATAAAACCAGTGCGGTCTTCAGTATGGTTTTTGAGCGTCGAAAACGATTCATGAGTGGACTCCTGAGGGGATGTGAATGATTACAGTGAGAGCGAAATGAGGGCGGACCAACTGCGCCCACTGCGCGGGCTGTAGGCGAAGTCGCGGGTACGATGATCGAGGATGTTGCGGCCGTCGAGCGCGAACCGGACGCGGCCGTGTTCGTAATCGACGTGCGCTCCCAGATCCCATTCCGCAGCGCGCCGCGAGTCGGGGATATTGGCTTCTCCGGGATAATACGGGCCTCTGAAGTCGAGCACTGGGCCAAGCCGGCTTCCGGTGACGGGCTTGAGATAGGTTTCGGCATGCGCTTCCACCTCGCTGAGATGGGCCGGGCGGTTGCCGGCGTCGAGACCTTCCAGGATTTCCGCATCTTGGGCGGAGAGAGAGAGCATGCCTTCGAAGAGTCCGGTGGATGCGTATGCCGACCACTCCGCCCCGAACGCGCGATAGTCCGCGCCATTCTCGTAACGCAAGAAGGGCGAAGCGCCGCGCGCGGCCAGCCGGATCGGTGAGTTGTAGGTGTTCGCATAAACCGTCGTTTGCAAGCTTGCAGTTCGCGGACCATTCGCACTCGCAATGCGATACGACAGCGAAGCGGAACGGTTTTCTTCCGCTTGCAGTTCGGGGTTGTGCTGAATGCCATTGTTGTCGCCGAGATATTCTGCCGTGGAAGGCGGACGCGGTTCGCGACGCAACAAAGCACTCCAAACTCCCATGCGCGTATTCGCCTCAAATGCCAAGCGCATGGCCACGGGCGTGAAGACCTCCGAGACCGGCGCACTCAGAGGCCCTGAAGGAAAGGGTCGCACGCCATCCGCATTGAAACGGATCAAAGCTGGGCGAACTTCAGCGACCACGATCAGCGCAGCAGGAAGGAGAACCGTGGCGCGCAAACCTCCACCGGCCTCATAGCGTTGCGCAGCGGGCGATGTCATGTGCTGGGTATTGGGCGTCACGGTTGGGTCGACATTTTCGGCGCGAAGCCGCACGTCACTGCGTACGCTCCAGTCACCGAAGCCGCGCACCAACAACGGCAAACCTACGGCAGCATCCGCTTCCACCGCATGCGACACGCGAGCCTGTTCGAAGGAGAATGTCCCCAAGGTCTGGCCGGGATCGTGGTAGGAATCCTCGAAGCGACGCGCTTGCACCCCCGCCTCAAAAACCGCAGCGGCGCCTCCCTGTTCGTCCCGCTCCAGGAAAGATCGCGTCATCCGCCACGCCGCCAACCAATCCGTGCGTAGCGTATATGCGTGCGATGAAGAAGCGAACAGGCCCGGATACTCCTTGCGGGAATCCAGCCACAGCAGTGAAAAACTTTGGGATCGAGATCCGTCTCCATGACGCGCCGCGGCGCGCGCGCCGCGACTTCGGTAGGCGTTGTTGTCCATGTTCCACACGACGTCATCATCGGGATTGTACACCGTACCGTTGTCGCTGTTCACCGGATAATCGTTGCGAGCGGACTGCCCCTCGACGCCGAACGTCCACCGCCATCCCGGTTCTGCGGGACGGCCGCGACCGAATTCCGTCTGAACCTGAGCCGCCGCCTCGATCGTACCGAAGCTCCCGGCGCGCGCGTGCGCTTCGGCGGAATGGTCACTGCGCGTGGATAGATCGATGCGCGCCAAGGTGCCCGAACTCGAGCCAGCGGCATCAAAACCCGTGCGCGCTTCCAACGAGGTGAACCAGAGCGACGGCCATTTGGAAAGGTCGGGTGGGCCGTCGCCGTCTTGGTTCAGGCGCACACCATCGACGAAGACTTCGACGGCGGAAGCGCGGGCGCCGCGAAAGCTCAATTCGGAATAGCCACCGAGGCCACCTGCGCGTCGCACGTGAAATCCGGGCAGGGAAGCGAGCGCATCTTCAAGCGTGGCAAAGCGGCGCAGGGCGGCACCTTCGATGCGATGAACGCCGGATTCGGGTGTGACGGGGCGCGCGCCGTGCGTTGCAGTGGGAGGTAGATCGAGGGTATCGTTCGACGAGGTCAACGAGGTTGACGAGCTCGAAGCGCGCGCACCGACTACGGTCATCGCTAGAGCGAAGACGCAAAAACGAGCGCACCCCATGTCCGCGGGAAAACGCGGCATATCACCTTCCTCCGCGGGGCTTGGCCGCGGATCGATAAGGCTGCCGAAGGGGGTTGGGTGAACGTGCAGCAGGCGAATCGAAAACACGCCCGCGACCGTCCGCCCCTTGTCCCGAGGAGCAGCACGTAAACCCGCAGGTGAGTCTTCTGGCTTGCGGCGGGACCGGACGAACCGATCCAAAGTTTTCCACCTTCCCACCCGGATCATGCGCCTCTGGTAGGAGGCGCACCGGACAGTGGCTGGCGACCTTTCCTTTCGGAAAAACCGCCGGGAAAACATCAACCGCTTACAGCGACGAGCTCGCTCCCGATTCTAACGGGATTCCTCGTTATGCCCTGCCGAATCGTTCGGAGGGCTCCCTGTGAGCGGAATGGAAGGTAATAATTATCCTACCGTGCTCTCAGCGCTCTCAAATCCGTCCGTCCGTTGAAGAACACCATGAACGCGATCTGATCGCCTTCCCGCATGGCACGAATGGCCTCGGAAAGTTGCTTCGCGTCTTTGACGGGAATGAAGGCTGCATCCTGCCGGCGCTTGTACTGCGTGATCATCATGCCCTCGCCGAATCCGTTGTCTGCGGCGGCGGAACCGTCGAGCACTTCCACGATCACGGCACCGTTTATGTCGCCGGGTAGGCTATAGCGTTGCCGCAGTGCGGCGGTGGGGATTTCGAAACGCAACCCGAGCTTGCCCGAACTGAATCCGCCACGCGTATCCTCGCCCTCCGGCGCGGCGGCGCTGTCGGCGGCCTCGTCGCCTTCGCCGGGACGCGCGCCCACCTTCATGTTGAGAACGGTCTTCTTCCCCTCGCGCCAGATCTCGAAGGGATAGGTCTTCCCCGGCGCGAGATCCGCGACGCGATTGCGCAGATGAGCCGCGTCATACACGTCGCCGCCGGCGACGGTGAGCACGATGTCTCCGGCGACGAGGCCGCCCTTGGCCGCCGGAGAGTTCGGCACCACTTCGCGCACCAGCGCACCTTGCAAAACCGGCAGCCCCAGCGCACCGGCGAGGTTTTCATCCACGTCGTCGATGCTGACGCCGAGATAGCCCCGCGTGACCTTGCCGTCGTAGATCAGATCCTCCGCGATCTTCACGGCCATGTTGATGGGAATCGCAAAACTGACGCCCATGTATCCGCCGGTGCGCGTGTAAATCGCGGAGTTGATGCCGATCACCTCGCCGCGCAGGTTCACCAGCGGGCCGCCGGAGTTTCCGGGATTCACCGCCGCATCGGTCTGGATGTAGTCCTGGTACGAGTCGCCCGCGCCAGCGCGATCGCGGCGGCTCTTGCCCGAGACGATTCCCGCCGTGACGGTGTTCTGCAACGCGAAGGGCGTGCCGATGGCGAGCACGCGTTCGCCGATGCGCAAGGCATCCGAGTCTCCGAACGAGAGCGGTACGAGTTCGCTGCGCGGCGCATCGATCTTGAGCACCGCGACGTCGGTTTTTTTGTCGACGCCCACCACGTGCGCCGTGTAGGTTTTTCGATTGGCGAAACCCACCTTCACGATGTCGGCGCCTTCGAGCACGTGCGCGTTGGTGAACACGTGTCCTTCGCGCGAAACCACGAAGCCCGATCCGCCGCCGAGCGGAATGTTGCGGCGCGGCCCTTTCTCTTCGGGTGCTTGCGGAACAGGCATGCCGAAGAATTCGTAGAAAGGGTTGTTCGCCTCGGGCGGTTGCGGCGTCCACTTTTTCTCCGTCGTCACGGATACCACACCAGGCACCACGGCCTCCACCACCTTGACGAAGATGCTGTTGAGTTCCTCGACGCGCTTGGGGTCGGTTTGCGCGCCCGCGCCTTTGCCGAGCTCCACCGCACTGCGTTTGGGACGCGACGGCTCTTTGGCATCTTGGGCGAAGGCACCTGAAAAGGCGCCGGAAAGCAGGGAGACGAACGTCAGCGCCAAGAAAAAGTTCGGCATCCGAAATTTTGAAAGCGATTTTGCAAGCATCGGGATTCCTTGGTTGAATGCCGCGATATTTTACAAAGGACGGAATTTGGCCGACAACCTCCCAGACCCAGCCCCGACAGGTTGTTTTGTCGGACACGTTACCGAACCGTCGCGGGTCCGCAGGGCTCCTCGACCCCCTGTAATTGCTAGGTTTTCTGTCCCTGATACAACATTTAAAAGGGAAAATCATGGCGCAAGCGGACATCGGCCTCATCGGCCTCGCGGTTATGGGTGAAAACCTCGTGCTTAACATGGAAAGCCGGGGTTACACCGTGGCGGTTTACAACCGGACCACGTCCAAGGTGGACGACCTCGTGAACGGCCGTGGCAAGGGCAAGAATCTCGTCGGCTCGCACAGTATCGAAGAGTTCGTGGGCTCGCTCAAACTCCCCCGCAAGATCATGATGATGGTGAAGGCCGGTCCCGCAGTGGACGCGCTCATCGACCAACTGATCCCCTTCCTCGCTCCCGGCGACATTCTCGTCGACGGCGGCAACAGCTACTTCCCCGACAGCATCCGCCGCACGGCCTACCTCGAGTCGAAGGGTTTCCTCTTCGGCGGCGTCGGCGTTTCCGGCGGTGAAGAGGGCGCGCTTAAAGGACCGTCCATCATGCCCGGCGGCTCTGCCGCTTCGTGGCCCTTTCTCAAACCCATCTTCCAGGCCATCTCCGCGAAGGTCGGGCCGAACGGCGATATCCCCTGTTGTGACTGGGTCGGCAACGACGGCGCCGGCCACTACGTGAAGATGGTGCATAACGGCATCGAGTACGGCGACATGCAATTGATCTGCGAAGCCTACGCGATGATGAAGCATCTGCTCGGCATGACGCCGCCCGAGATAAGCGAGACCTTCGCGAAATGGAACAAGGGACCTCTCGATTCGTACCTCATCGAAATCACGCGCGACATCCTCGCCAAAAAGGATCCCGCCACCGGCAAGTGGTTGGTGGACGTGATCCTCGACAAGGCCGGCCAAAAGGGTACCGGCAAGTGGACTTCTCAGAACGCGATGGATCTCGGCATTCCCATTCCCACCATGATGGAAGCCGTGGTGGCTCGCCAGCTCTCGTCGCTCAAGGACGAGCGCGTGGCCGCCGGCCGCAAGTTCGCCGCCCCGGCATTGCGCACGCAGGAAGACCGCGAAAAGTTTCTGCAGGCCATCCACGAGGCGCTGTACGCCTCCAAGATCATGTCGTACGCGCAGGGCTTCCAACTGCTGCGCGCCGCGGGCCAGGAATACAAGTGGGATCTGAATTTCGGATCCATCGCGTACCTGTGGCGCGGCGGATGCATCATCCGTGCGGCGTTCCTCGAGGAGATCAAGAAGGCGTTCGAAGCCGAGCCCGGCCTCCGCAATCTGATCCTCGCGCCCTACTTCACGAACGTGATCCAGAAGGCGGAGTCCAACTGGCGTCTCGCCGTGTCGGAAGCCATTCTCTCGGGCATCGCCGTGCCGGCCTTTACGTCGGCGCTGGGGTACTACGACAGCTACCGCAGCCCCGAGCTGCCAGCGAACCTGCTGCAGGCGCAACGCGACTACTTCGGTGCGCACACCTATGAGCGCGTGGACAAGCCGGGCCACTTTCACACCGAATGGCTTGAAGCGTAGGACGGTGACCGACCGGATGAATCTGGGCCGCTTCCTCAGGGAGGCGGCCTTTTTTTTCAGCGCTCTTTTTGCGCGCTGAGATTAGGCTCGAGTTTTGATCTGTCCCGAATCCCATCCGGTCTGTGATTTCACACGGTTTAGGGCCTCCAAAGTACTGTCCCAAAGGCGGAGGCGAGCAGACATCGCTTCGTGTGCGGCGCTTCGGACGGTTTCCAATCCATCCGGATTCCGTTCCAGTTCACGACCCAGCAACCTTGCGGCAGAGGGGCCATGCGTGTCGGTGTCGACCTCGATGTGTCGTTGCAGGTAGTAGACGAATTGAGGGGCATCAAGGCGATCAACGCCCCAACCCTTCAGCAAGTTTTGAAACATGGCCGGAATGATGTTCTCACGCCCGTACAAAAAACTCGCCATGACTTGTAGGCGATCGCCTTGAAAGGCGATACCAAGCGTGACGCCAACAAATTCGCGAACGAAAGGAGGAATCTCTGGGTCTGCCAGCGCCTCAGTCGTTGTGACGCCTTGGCGAAGGGCCGCCAAAAAGCGAAGAATCACTGCGGTGTCTGCACCAACCTCGCGCATGGCCCCGAGGTACAGGTCGAAGTGGCTCATCGGTCGACCATCAAGCCCGATGTCACTTTCCTCTGCAAGCACGATGTCATTGATCAGTCGCGCCGCTTCGGGGTCTTGAGGGGGTAACCAAGGCAGGGTTTTGCTCGTCAGTTCTTGCTGCAGCCGCTTGACTAAAGACATAAAGTCCCATACGGCGAACACATGGATTTGCATGAAGGCCCGCAAGTGATCCTGGCTGGCCAACGCAGAAAACACGGCATGCGTCTCCAGACGGCCGCGCAGCTCATGGAGCGAAGGGGTGAGGAAGAGTTCGGGATTCCTGGAGAGGGGGGGCGTGGTGCTCATTCAAAATTCCTGGGCGCATTCCTGCAAACCCCAATATTACGGTTTCGATCAAAATAGCTCCCTGCCGAATGACGCTTTGAGAGTTTCGGGGGGTACGGTACTGCACACTTTGTTACGCAACTCTGAACAAACCGGATTGAGTAAAAATGGGAAATCGTGGGTCACAGACCCCTCGAATTCTGCGTAAAAATCGCTATTTGTTCCCGCTATTTAATTTGGTGTCGCCCAGGAGACCTCGGTTAACCCCTCAGCACCCCTAGAGCCCAAAACTCGCCCCCCCTCACTCCCCCGGTTTAGTTGATTTACCCCCCCCTTCTAGGTAGTTTTCCGCAACACAACGTTGCATGGCAGCCGGGGCTTTTCACCCCGCACCGCACCCGCAACGCCGGAGGCCGGATCTTATGAAAGTTCTTTTTCTCAACCCCCCTTATTTCGCGATGTTCTCGCGTGAGTCCCGCAGCCCCAGCGTGACCAAATCGAGCACGTTGTACTGGCCCATGTTCATGGCCTATGCCGCGGGTTGCGTGGAAGAAGACGGCAATGAAATGCTGTTTCTCGACTCCCCGGCCATGGATCTGGACCTCGAAGGCACCTTGGAGAAAATCCGCGCCTTCAAGCCCGAGTTCGCGGTGCTGAACACCTCGACGCCCTCCATCAACAACGACATGCGCGTGGCCAAGGCCATCAAGGAAGCTGTGGGTTGCCGCGTCGCCATGATGGGCACGCACGCCACCGCCGAGCCGATCGAAATCCTCGAGCGCGAGCCCGCCGTCGATTTCGTGATCATCGGCGAAGCCGATTACACCGCTCGCGAACTCGTCCGCCACGTGCGCGGCGACGGTCCCGATGCCCCCTCCAAAATCCTCGGTATCGCCTACCGTGAGGGAGACGAGAACAAGCAGAACGCCGAGCGTCCCAAGATCGAAGATCTCGACGCGCTGCCGTGGGTCAGCAAGGTCTACCGCAAACATCTGTTCTCTTGCTACAAGCGCTATTTCTACGGCGCGAACATCAACCCGCTAATCGTGATCCTCTCCGGTCGCGGCTGCCCCTTCCGCTGCACCTATTGCGTGATCCCGCAGACCCTCACGGGCCACACCTACCGCAAGCGCAGCATCGGCGACGTGGTGGATGAACTGGAATACATCAAGGCCGCCTTCCCCGACCTGGGCGAAGTGTTCTTCGAAGACGACACCTTCACCGCGCACCCGACCCGCACGGCCGAGCTCTGCGACGAGATCATCCGCCGCGGCGTGAAGATCACCTGGTCGGCCAACGCCCGCGCCGACGTGAAGCCCGACGTGCTCAAAAAGATGAAGAAGGCCGGCTGCCGCGAACTGTGCGTCGGCTTCGAGTCCTGCTCAACCGACGTGCTCAAGAACGTGAAGAAGGGTCTCGCCGACGGCATGGCCGCGCGCTTCATGGACGGCGCCAACGACGCCGGCATCCTCATTCACGGCTGCTTCATGGTCGGCAACCTCGGCGACACGCCCGAGACGCTGCAGGCCACGCTCGAGTTCGCGAAGAAACTCAACCCCAACACCGCGCAGTTCTACCCCATCATGGCCTACCCCGGCACCTCGGCATACGACGAGGCCAAGGAACGCGGCGAACTCGCCTCCGAAGACTACGACAATTGGCTCGACAAGGACGGCCAGCACAACACCACGGTGATCCGCAAAGGCCTCACTTCGCAGCAACTGGTCGATTTCTGCGACCGCGCGCGCCGCGAGTTCTACCTGCGTCCCAAGTACGTGCTGACGCAAGCCTACATGGCGCTCACCAACAGCCGCGAGCGCTATCGCGTTTTCCGCGGTGCGGGCACGCTGTTCAAGCACCTGTTCCGCAAACACGGAGCGCCCCAGGAGTCGAGCGGTTATTCGGCGCCCAAGGAGCCTTCGGCACGCGAACTGACCGCGCGTCTCGAAAAGACCGAGAACCCGGTGACTACGGACGCGTGAGCGCGCCTTGAGTCCCGCTTCTCCGGAACCGTCTTTCTTTCGTTTCGCCACCCTCGCTTCGGGAGGCGGCTCCAATCTCCAGGCCATCCTGGATCAATCACGCGCCGGGCACCCACTGTGGCCGGCGCGCCTTGTTTTCACCGTATCCAACAACAGCGGATCGCCCGCGTTGGATAAATCCCGCGCTGTCGGCGCCCCCGCCTATCATGTGAGCGTCAAGACCGAAGGGTCGGAGGACCGTGTGGGCGCGCGCCTGCTCGAGTTACTCGACAACCACCCTGCCGATCTACTGGTGCTGGCGGGCTACATGAAAAAAGTGCCGGACGCCGTGCTCGGGCGCATGAAAAACCGCGTGATCAACATCCACCCGGCCCTGCTGCCCGAATTCGGCGGCGCCGGCATGTACGGGCACCACGTGCACGAAGCGGTGGTACGCGCCGGCAAAACCGAAAGCGGCATGACCATCCATATGGTCAACCAAAACTACGATGAAGGTCAGATCCTTCTGCAACGCCGCGCCGGGATTCCAACGAGCGCAAGCCCGGAAGAGGTCGGCCGCCTCGTGCTCGCGCTCGAACACGACAGCTACTGGCGCGTGCTCAAGGCCTTCGCCGACGGCGACATCGTACCCACCGACAGCGACGATCCGGCGCAGGCCGTGCGCGTGAACCCGGCGTGGGTGGCCCGTATGGCCGCGCTGGAAGCGCCTGGCGTATCTGAAGCACCGGGCGTACAAGCCGCGTGAGAGTCGATCCCTCCATTGCCCTGTGGGCGCACGATCGCGCCTTCGCGACGGATGGCCGCGTCTTGTGCGGCGTCGACGAAGTCGGACGCGGCCCGCTCGCCGGTAATGTGGTGGCGGCCTGCGCGATCTTTCGGGAGTGCGACCTCACAGGTGGCCTCCTCCCCGGACTCAACGACTCGAAGAAGCTGACCCCGGCGAAGCGCGAGGCACTGGCACCCCGCATCCGGGAGTGCGCGCTCGCTTGGTCGATCGGAGAAGCGACCCCCGAAGAAATCGATCAGATCAATATTCTTCAAGCGACCTTTCTCGCCATGCGTCGCGCACTGGAGAAGATTCAGGCGATGGACGTGCAGCCGAGCCTGTTGCTGGTGGACGGGAATCAGAAGATTCCCGGAATCGCGCTTCCGCAGACCACGGTGGTCAAAGGCGACGCCCTGTCGGCCTCCATCGCGGCCGCCTCGGTGCTGGCCAAGGTGCACCGGGATCTTTCGATGCAAAAGGCCGAGACCGCCTTTCCGGGGTACGGGTTCGCGGCGCACAAAGGGTACGGCACAGCCGAACACACGCAGGCGATCCTCCGCCTCGGGCTGACGCCGCTGCATCGCCAAAGCTTTTGCCGGAACTTCGACGGCATCCCTGCCTAGGGGAACGGGGAACTTGTAACGGAAAAATGACGAAAAAAAAGCATCCTGTTTCTCGAAAAGCTGTTACCTGTTACCTGATTCCGGAAAACCCCTTTTCTCCCCTACTATGACCGCAAACGCCGCACCCGCATCGACTACCGCTTCTTCCCGTTTCAAAACATGGGCGGGACACCTTCTGCGCGTCGGCATCGGCGCGGTGGTCGTCGGGTATCTCATCAAATCCGGTGCTCTGAAGCCCGCTCTGCTGTGGACGGCGATCCACCAGCATCCCCTGCTCTACGCTTCGGCCTTTCTCATTTATCTCATCCCGCTTCAAGTGTGCTCTTGGGCACGATGGTACTGGTTTCTGCGCGCCGCGAAAGTTCCGATCACGCTGGGCGCTTCGATCCGGTTGCACCTGACCGGATTGTTCTTCAACGGATTTCTGCCCGGAGGAACGGGCGGCGATATCGCAAAGGGATGGTATCTCCTCAAGGGCCGCGGGAAAACGGAATCCGCGGCGGCGCTCGGCACCATGGTTGCGGACCGCGTTACCGGAATGTTCGGTTTGATAGGTCTGGCGGCGGTTGCGAATCTGGTCAACATGGATTTATGGAGTTCCTCGCCCACACTCTTCGTGCAGGCCGTATTCATCCTCTGCGTGGCGGCAGCCGTTTCGCTGTTGACCGCCACCTTTCTTTCCCCCTGGAGTTTTAAACGCATCCCCAAGGCGGTACCGGCTTCCGAAATTCTGGCGCCGGAAACGCCCCGCGGGTTTATGGCAGAGTTCGGTTTGGCTCTCGCCTCCTTTCGTAAATATCCGGTTCCCTTTCTGGGCGGCATCGGTCTTTCCGTCGGCGTCCATCTCTTTCTGATTCTCATTTACGCACTTTGCGCGGGCGCGCTCGACGTTTCGCTGCCGTTCCGGCTTCATGCCTATGTCGCGCCCACACTCACCTTCGCCAATGGCATTCCGATTTCGCCGGCTGGCCTCGGGGTGGGCGAAGCGGCAGGCAAGCTCCTGTATACCGCGGTGGGCGCCACGCACGGGCAGGCCGAAATTCCCGCCTTGGTGCACAGCATCGGCCTCATCATCGCCCTGCTGGCGGCGCCCGCGTATTTGCTGAAGAAGAAATAAGCGAACGGGAAACCGTCCGGATTTCGGGCGTGTAAATTATCCCCATGACCCGGAAACTCTTCTTGCCCGCTCTCGCGCTCTCCGGTCTATTCCTGGGATGTGCGGTAACCCCCTATCAGGCCTTCAGTGGCGGCGTAGGCTACTCCGAAGTGGGCACGGCGAAGAACCGCTACGAGGTCGTGTATCACGGCCTCACCGGTATGGACGAGGCCACCGCGAAGAACTACGCCATCGTGCGCGCCGCGGAAATTGCGAAGCAGAAAAAGATGGCGTACTTCCGCATCGCCGGTTCGCGCACCGGCGAAACCCGTTCGCTCACCCGCGACCCGGATTTGTTCCCCCGCAGGCCGTGGACCGCCGAGCGCCAAGAAATGACCGAGTGGGAGTGGCGGCGCGAACAGGAACTCGAAGCCAGCCGCACCCGCACCACCGTGCGTGAGACCCGCGTTCCGGTGATCCGGGTCACCGTCGACCTGCTCACCGAAGATTGCGAGACCTGCCTGTCAACCGAAGCCAAGTTGGCCGAGGCGAAAGAGCAAGGGATTTTGAAGAAGTGAATACAACCATTGCGGTGCGTATAGCCCCTTCCCGGGGGCCGGACGCAAACGGAGAGAAAGGCGTTTTCGCCGCGCGCGATCTCATCACCGGAGAGCACATCGGCACCTTTGCCGGCACCGAATCCGCAACGCGGACACGCATGAGCCTGCAGTTCGGTCCCGAACAGCATATCGAACCCGGAGAAACCGATCCGCTTCGTTATTTGAATCACGCCTGCGAACCGAATACGGTCTTCCACAATCGGGAGTTGACGGCACGCGTGGCGATCGCGGCCGATGCTGAAATCACCATCGATTACAACTGTCATGAACCCGAACTGGCGTCCCCATTCGCATGCCGCTGCGGGGCGGATGAATGCGTGGGAATGGTACGTGGTGCACGCCATCTCACCGAAGCGCAACACCGGGCCCGTTATGGCCGCCTTCAGGCCTGGCTAATCGAAAAAGGCGAAAGAGGCGAAATGGGCGAAACGCGCTGAAACTCAATAAATGTGAGGCCCAAAGGAGCCGCGCTTGGTAGATTGAAGACAGGATACAAGACTCGAAGGAGAACGATCATGCACGTCCAGGTTAGTACCGACAATCACATCCCCGGCGACGAGCGTCTGACAGAATACGCCCAGACCGTCATCGGCGATTCCCTCGCCCGTTTTCAGGACCGCGTCACGCGCGTTGACGTGCATCTCAGCGATGAAATCGGCACTAACAAGCACGCCGAAAACGACAAGCGCTGCTCGCTCGAAGCCCACATCGCCGGCCATCAACCTCTCGGCGTGACCCACCACGCGGCCACCGTGCGCGATTCCATCACCGGAGCCACGCACAAGCTGCAAAGGGTTTTGACCGACCTCGTGGAAAAGGAGCTGGACAAGCGCCGGGGCTGAACCGACGCGTTTCCGGATCCGGTTTTCAATTCAAGTTCCAACCACCCGTTCCCTCAGGAGAACCCCATGGCCAAAGCACAAGACGCACAGAAATCGACCAAGAAGGCGCCTGCCAAATCGATGAAGGAAAAGAAAGCCGAAAAGAAAATGAAGAAGGACGGGAAGAAGTACTGAGGCGGAAATATGTAATTAGAAATATGAAAGTGAACACCAGTAGGGCTTAAATTGCTCGCCCCTTGTGCTCCTTTTCTGATTTCATATTTCTGATTTCTGATTTCTCATTTAGACTCTCAAGTCTTCTCCCGCCAGACTCTTCCAGTCGCTCCAGCGCGCCAGCGCCGGGGCGACGTGTTCCGCCAAAAACTCCTCGGTCTGCTCTTTGGAACGTCCCGTGTATTTGGACGGATCGAGCATGGCCGTCAGCTTCTCCACCGTGGTATCGAAGGACTTGTCGCCCGCGATGCGCTCCAGCAAATCGTTGGCGTTGCCGTGTTCCTTCACCTGACGCGCCGCTTCCACCGAATGCACGCGGATCTGTTCGTGCAGATCCTGGCGGTTGCCGCCGCGCTTCACCGCATCCATCATAATGTTCTCGGTGAGCATGAAGGGCAGCTCTTCACGCAGACGCCGCTCGATCACCTTCGGGTACACCACCAGGTTCGATGAGACGTTCTCTGCGATGATCAGCATCGCGTCGGCGGCGAGGAACGCCTGCGCCACGGCGAGCCGTTTGTTGGCCGAATCGTCGAGCGTACGCTCGAACCACTGCGTCGACGACGTGAACGCCACCGAGGCATGTAACGATTCCACGAAGCGCGCCAACGAGCCGATGCGCTCGCTGCGCATGGGATTGCGTTTGTACGCCATTGCCGAAGAACCGATCTGGCTTTTCTCGAACGGCTCCTCGACCTCTTTGAGGTTCTGCAACAGGCGCAGATCGGTGGAGAACTTCGACAGCGACTGAGCCACGCTCGAAAGCGCCGCCACCACGCGCGCGTCGAGCTTGCGTGTGTAGGTCTGCCCGGAGACGGGCAGACTGCGGGCGAAGCCCGCGCGGCGCGTCACTTCGCTGTTGAGCGCCTTCACCTTGTCGTGGTCGCCGTTGAAGAGCTCCAGAAAGCTCGCCTGCGTGCCGGTGGTGCCCTTCACGCCGAGGAACGGCAGCGACTCGGCCACTTGTTCGACCTCCTCGAGATCGAGCAACAGCTCCTGGATCCAAAGCGTGGCGCGCTTGCCCACTGTCACCGGTTGCGCGGGCTGGAAATGCGTGAACCCGAGCGTAGGTTGCGCCTTCCATTTTTCCGCGAAATCCGCAAGCGAAGCGATCACGCGCATCAGACGCTTGCGAATGAGATGCAAGCCGTCCTTCATCTGGATCAGATCCGTGTTATCGGCCACATAGGCCGAAGTCGCACCCAGATGAATGATGCCCGCGGCTTTGGGGCACTGCTTTCCGTAAGCGTGCACGTGGGCCATCACGTCGTGACGGACGATTTTTTCCTGCTTCTCCGCCTCGGCGAAGTCGATGTCGGTCTCATGCGCCTTGAGCTCGGCGATCTGCTCGGCCGTGATCGGCAAACCCAATTCCCGCTCGGCCTCGGCAAGGTGGATCCACAGCCCGCGCCAGGTCTGGTGCTTGAACTGGGGCGAAAACAGGAAACTCATCTCCTGCGAGGCGTAGCGGCGGATCAGGGGATTGTCGTACTGGGCGTAAGGGTTGGTCATGGACGGGAAAGGTAGAATCGGCTGCCAAGAACGGGAAGAAATGCCGGTTTCGGTGGCGTTTTGGGCGCACGTTGCCTCTGCGGGGCCGGTCCCACCGCGCCACCTTCCTGCCTCACCCCCAACCCCTCTCCACCAGAGATGGAGAGGGGAGTACCACGGATGTTTCGGCGAAGTTCTTACGAGGACTGTCCCAATACCTTCCGGAACGCGGTAATGACGTCTTCCACGTCCTTATCGGAGAGCGCGGGAGAAAGCGGAAGCGACAGCGTGCGGTCGCCGATATCGGCGGCAACGGGGCAATCGGCGCGCTTCCAGCCCAAGGTCTTGCGATAGTAAGGGTGATCGACCAGCGCCCGATAATGCACGCCAGCACCGATCCCCTCGGCCGTGAGGGCCGTGAGCACGAAGTCGCGCTTTTGCGCGGCCGTGCGGCCGGGAACGGGCGCATCCTTGCGGATCAGGGGTGTGTACAGGTGATATGCGTGACGCTCGTCGTTGCCGGGTTCCGCGGGAAGCGTCACAGGCAGATCGGCGAAGGCCTCCTGATAACGGGCCCAGATCGCGCGGCGGCGCTTCCAGTTCGCCTCGACGCGGCGCAACTGCGGCAACCCGATAGCGGCTTGCAGATCGGTCATGTTGTACTTGTAGCCGAGTTCCACCACGTCATAATGCACATAGCCCGAATCGGAATAGCGCTTCCAGGCATCCTTGCTCATGCCGTGCAGCGCGAGACGCTTGATGCGATCGGCCACCGCCGCATGCGGCGTCAGCACGAGGCCGCCTTCGCCGGTGGTCACGTTTTTGGTGGCGTAAAAGCTGAAGCAGCCCGCATCGCCGGAGGTGCCGGCCTTGACCATTCCGCGCGGCCCAAGCCACTCCGTCTCGATCGCGTGCGCGCAGTCTTCGATGATCTTGAGGCGTGCGGAGCCCGCGGAGCCGGCACTGCGGGCGATCCGCGACAGCGCACCCATTTCGCAAGCGCGGCCCGCGAAGTGCACCGGTAAAATCGCCTTGGTTTTTTTCGTGATCTTTTTGACAACTTGTGCGGGATCGATGTTGAAGGTGACCGGGTCGACGTCGGCGAGCACGGGCGTTGCGCCCGCATGCAGAATCGCGTTGGCGGTGGCACAGAACGTCATGGGCGTGGTGATCACCTCGTCTCCCGGGCCGATGCCGAGCGAGAGGATGGAGAGATGCAGCGCGGCCGTGCAGGAGTTAACGGCCACGGCGTGGGGAACTTCCCCGCCAGAAGTCTTGTAAGCCGCAAAGGCCGCCTCGAAGGCGGCGACCTTGGGACCGGTGCCGATCCAGCGGCGACGCAGCGAATCGGTGACGCCGGCGATTTCCTCTTCGCCGATGGGTGGCGCGCCGAACACGAGAAAGTTTTTACGGGCGCGTACCGGCTTGCCGCCGTTCAGTGCCAGTCGGACGATTTTGGACATGGGCACAAGGTAGTAGGCGGCAGGCCGTGCGGGTAGCGCGGATGGACCGGCGGCAGGTACAAATCAGGCGCGGGCGAGCGTGCCCATCGTCTGTTCCGTTTCGGGCTCGCCGAGCGCGACCGGTATCGCGCCGGTGCAGACACACTGATCCCACCACATCAACACGGATAAGCAGCGCCACAAATAGGCGGGATGCGAGACCGCCAGCCGGTCGTACACCTGGAACACGCGGGCGCGCGGAAGCAGCGGCGGATCTTCGCCGTGGCGCAGCGACTCGAGCGCGGGACGTGCCGCACGCAGCCAATCACCGATCGGAAACGGGAATCCCATTTTAACCCGGCGCCAAACTACCTCGGCAGGCAGGTCGGGTTCTACGGCTTTGCGCAACGCCCACTTCAACCATCCGTCGCGGATCAGGTATTCCGGCGGAAGACGACACGCCCACTCCACGACCTTGGTGTCGAGCAGCGGCAGGCGCACTTCTACGGGAAGCCCCATGCACGCCGTGTTTCCGGAACGCATCCAGTAGTTCATCTTCCAATCGCCGAGGTGATCGAGAAGGCGTTGTTCAAGGCGATCGGACGCCATCGGCAAGAAGGCGTGCGTCGTCAGAGGATTGAGTTCGGGCGGGGGTCCCGAAGGCCGCAGTTCTTTCCGCAAATTTTCCGGAACCATCCACCATGCGGCGCGTGCGAAGGAGCGAAACACGTGCGCATCCCTTTCGCTGTAAGATCCGATTTCGCGCATTGCCCGCACGATGCGTCCGTTCGCCAACAGGCCTCGCACATAGGGTCCCAGATATTCGCCGCCGTAGCCTGCGAACACTTCGTCGCCGCCTCCGCCGTTCAAACTGACGCGCAGACCGGAGGCGGCCATGCGGCGCCACATTTCGCGGTTGAGCATCAGGACGGGAGAATGGAACGGCTCGTCCATGCCTTGGTGATAGCGGGCCACTCCCTCGGGTGTGACCGTACCGCCGTGTGGCAGGTCAGTGAGGTGAAGGCTGCTGGGATGATGCGCCGCCACCATGCGGGCGAAGTGCGACTCGTCGGATGCAGTGCCCGCGAAGGAGACGGTGTGCGCCCGCAACGGATCGACACCAGCGCCGCCTTCGGCATGCTCGCGCGCCGCCAATGCCGCAATGGCGGAACTATCCATTCCGCCGCTGAGTTCCAGACCCACGGGCGCATCGGCACGCAAACGCAGGCGCACCGAGGTACGCAAACGATCCGTCAACCCTGCCACGGCCTCTTCGGGGCCGATGTCTGCGGCGCGCATACGCGTGGCCGGCGGCGCCCAATAGCGGCGCGGTTCGAAGCTGCCGTCCGCGGCGACGCGCGCCACGCTCCCGGCGGGAAAGGTTTCTACGCCTTCGAAGAACGTCTTGTTGCCAAAGTCGCGCATGCCCGCGCCCACGAACTCGGCGATCGCCGCGGCACGCGGCGCAAAGGCGCCTTGACCCGCACCTGAGCGCAAGCCCTTGATCTCCGACGACCACCAAAGGCGGCCGGCATGCCGGGCCACGTACATCGGGGCTTTGCCGATGGGATCTCGTGCCAACCAAAAGGATCGGGATCTCCCATCCCACAGCGTCATCGAGAAGAACCCGCGCAGGCGTGGAAGACATTCCTCGCCCCACTCGAGCCATGCATGGGCGAACACTTCCGCATCCCCGCGCGTGTGGAAGACATGCCCGGCGCGCGCGAGTTCGGAGCGCAGTTCCACGTGGTTGTAAATCTCTCCGTTGAACGCCAACACCAATGCGGCTTCAGACAACTCGAAGGGTTGGTGGCCACCGGGAGTTTGATCGAGGATCGCGAATCGGGAATGGCCCATTGCCAGATCGTGAGGCTGCGTGCGCGGAACGGGCTTCAATTCCGGCGGGGTCAGCGGTGTTCGTCTGCCCGTGAACGATTCCCGAGACCCCGACTGCGTGTTCACGAACACGACGCCTTCTCCGTCGGGACCACGGTGCGCAAGGGCGCGTTGCATCGCCAGCAGGGAATCGGTGGATCCAACCGACCCGGCAAACGCGAAATATCCGGAGAGTCCGCACATGGGTTGCTATTTCTTCCTCGGAGACATGGACCTCTAATCTACCGCCATGAGGACAATTTGACCCCTCGAAATTCAAACGAAAATGCCACATTAATGCTGGAAGTCTGGTCAGACGTGGTTTGCCCATGGTGTTACATCGGAAAACGCCGCCTGGAATCCGCTTTGGCACGCTTTTCCCGCCAAGATGCCGTGACCGTGAAATGGCGGAGTTACCAGCTCAATCCCGGCGCGGCCAAAACCACCGACGAAACCACCCGAACCATGTTGGCGCGCAAGTACGGGGTCAGCCTCGAACAAGCCGACGCCATGCAGGCGCGCGTAACCGAAGTCGCCGCGGGGGAGGGGCTGAAATACCGGCTCGAGCTCACGCGGCCTGAAAACTCCTTCGACGCGCATCGCCTGATTCACTTGGCCGATATGCACGGCCTTCAGGACGCGATGAAGGAGCGCCTGCTCGCAGGTTACTTCACCGAAGGCGCTTCCATCGGAGATCGTGACACCTTGATCCGTTTAGCCAAGGAAGCGGGAATGACGGGATTGATCGAGCGCGCGGTGGTCGCCACTTTGGAAGGGGACGCTTTCGCAGACGCGGTCCGTGCCGATGCGGCGAAGGCCACGGCTCTGGGCATACAGGGTGTGCCCTTCTTCGTGATCGCGGGGCGTTACGGCGTCTCCGGCGCGCAACCTGCGGAAACATTGCTCGAAGCGATCGAAGAGGCCTGGAAGACTTTATAAGGGACGTACCAGCTTTTCAGCCAGTTCGCGCAACGAGGCGCGCACGCGCGCACCTTGCGTAACGACGGCGACGAGTGCGAACAAGGCGCACCCAACGGCGCCTCCGATCAGGGTTTCGGCGAGCGCGGGCAAACGCATCCAGTTGCACAGCACCATCATGCCCGCGCCCGATACCAACACCGCGGGCACCGTCCATCCGCCCGCCCGCAGAAGATCCCGGATGCGTATTCCCAACCACAATTTGGGAAGCAGTACGTCCATCACCAGCGAGGCGAGGGTCACCAGCAACAAGGCCGCAGCCACACCGAGAAGCCCGTAGGTTGCGCCTACGGCGATAGCCCCGAGCCGTACGACAAGCACCAGCACCACGAGCCAAAACCCCGTGCCCGCACGGCCGAGCGCCAAGGTGAGATTCCCCAGCGCGTTGCCGAGCACCATGAGAAAACCCGCCGCCGCGAGAAATTGCAACGGCACCACGGCGGGTTGCCACTTCGCACTGAGCACGAGTGTCACCAGAGGCGCGGCCAAACCGAACAGCAAGGTATACACGATGGCCGCGCTGAACGACAACAAAGAAAGCGTGCGCAAATACGAGGACGCCGTGCGGGCGCGGTCGCCACGGATGCGGGCCAGCAGCGGCAGCAAGGTGCGCGCGGTGAGCGGTCCCAGCAAGGCGGTGGGCTTGAGCGCGATTTGCGAAGCCATGTAGTAGTATCCCGCAGCGGCTGGGCCGAGGAAGCGCGCCACCACCAGACGATCGAGGTTGGCGAGGGCATGCGAGGCGACGCGCTCGGCGAGTTGAAATCCGCTGAAGCCCGCCAGCGCGCGCAGTTCGGCCCAGTGCGGGCGCTGGCCCACGCGCAACGACGAGGCCGCCGCCAATCCGCCGAAGCGGGCGAGAGAGAGACTGATTTGCCCGGCCACCAGCGCCATGGGTTCGCGACGCCACCACGCCCAGGTCAGGGCTACTAGCAGGCCGATCGCGGCGGCGAAGATTTCGACCGAGGCGAGTCGCTTGAGCTGAAGATGCCGCTGCAAATGCGCCTGATAGACCGCGGCCGGCCCGAACCACGGTAACGAAAACGCGGCCGCCCACAACAGCAAGGTGGTACCCGGCATGCGGAGCGAGGTTTCGAGGTGCGGCGCGGCAAAGGCGAGGCCCACGGCCAGCACCATACCGGCGGCGGCGGAAGCCCACCAAGCGCCCGCCCACGCGCGGTGTGACAAGGCGTCGCGTTGTACCAGCGCGTTGGTGAGACCCAGGTCGGAAAGCGCGGAGAGGAATGCGGTCACACCCAGCACCGTGCCCGCCAGACCAAAGTCGGCGGGGGTCAGCCAGCGGGCGAGCACGAGGATTTGCACGAGCTGCGAGCCCAGCGTCATCAGCGCGGCGGCGCCGTTCCAGCGCAGAGCGACACCGGCGGCGCGGCCCAGCGAAGGAACCGGATCGGGTTGCGACCCGGAGTCTGCCTGTGGAGGATGTCGCGATTCCATTAGAGTCTCGATTCCAGTCCCGATCACAGTCCCAAAAATGCGGGAAGCCCGCGGAAGTAGGTCGACCAATGCCACTGTTCCCGTGCCTTGCGGCTTTCTGCGGCATAGGTTTCGTAGTGCGCGAGCAACTCTTCGAGAGCACGGCCGATGGCTTCGGGCGAGAAGGAGTCGGCGAGAACGCCCACGCGATGCGCGGCCAGCAAGGTGCGATGTGCGGGATTGTCGCTGAGCAGAACGGGCAGACCCGCCTGCGCATAGTCGAAGGTTTTGTTGGCCCAGGTCAGCGCGAAACTGCCGCACACGGGTTGCATGAGATGAATGCCGATATGGGCCTGCTCCATTTTTTCGGGAAGCGTTTCGAAGGGAACGGACCCGTGAAAACGCACGCGCGTTCCGAGCCCCGCATCGGCCGCAGCCGCACGCAAGGTGGCGCCTTCGGGACCGCCGCCGTAAACCTCCAGCGTCGTGGTCGCGAGCGCGGGACGCGTCGCCAACGCCGTGAACAATTCCGGCAGTCCAGTGGCCACCCGCAGGCCGCCCTGAAACACCAGCCGCACGGGTTCTCCCGGTTGCGGTGCTGCGATGGTAGGGACGGGAGCGACCGGCGCGGCGGACGCGCTGGAAGAATCGGGGCGCGCGGGCATGTTCGGCAACAGATGAAAACGCACGCGCGGATGCTGCACCCGCAGGCGTTCGATGATGGCGGGGCTCACCGTGACGGCGCGACGAATCAACGCGAAGCCACCGTTCTCCCACAACGTCCAAAACAGGCGGCGACTGGGACGGTTGAGTACGAGCGGCGTTTCGAGATACAGTTCATGCGAATCGTAAACCACCGTGCGGCCGCGCAGCTTGCCCCACAGCGCCACCCAGAACAGTGGCGGCGCGTCGAGTGAAATCCACACCTTCGCGCGCGTGCGCCACAGCACGGGTGTGAGGCGGAGCAAAAATTCCGCGAAGGCGGGAAAGAAACGGTTCTGATGCGAGGAGCGCGTCAGCACGCGCACGTCAAATCCGTCCCAGGCGGGCCCCAGCGGATGCAAGGGCTGGTCGCAACAGATCACGGGGTGATACCCCGCGTCCCGCAGTGCGCGGGCCCACTTGTAGCAGCGATGATCGACGGACAGGTCCGTGAGAATCGCGAGCAGCACCTCGGGGCGGACCGCGGTGCCCGCGGTGGCATGGGGAACGTTCATGGGGTCGGCAGCAAAATGCAAAAAATGCGGCCCTACGATTCCATCGCCGCCCCTTTTACCTTCTGTGCGTGCCGTCCCCCGCCCCCGTCAATCTCAATGTGCGCCGCCGCTTGCTGCCGGGTCTGCTGGCAGCCTGCGCCACGCCTGCATTGCGGCTGTTCCTGCCGCCTCTGCGTCGCCGTGCGCACCCCGGCGCCCCGATTTACGTCTTCTCCAGCTACATGGTGGGCGACCTGTACATGGCCCTGCCCGCGCTCACAGGGTTCGCGGCGCAACTGGGGCCCGCGGTCGACTTCCGGGTGCTCTGCCGCCCCGATTGTGTTGAAATCGTGACGCGTGCAGGATTGCAAGCGGTTCCCTTCGACAACGCCTTCTTCACACGGCGCACTCCGAACGGCCTCTTGCGGACCTTGCGCGCTGCTTGGGCGCTGCGCGCCCTCCCTGCCGGCACTGCCCTCGATCTCGACGCCGACCCGCGCAGCGCGTTATGGCTGCGGATCGCCGGGTGCACGCAGGTCGTCTCCTATCGCCGCCCCTTTAGCGGGCTCTTCGACGCGACTTTCGCATTGCCCGGGAACCCGGTGCATCAGGCCGATCGCGACCGGGCGGTGGTCGAAGAATTTTTGCGCATCTACAGGGGCGAATTTCAGACGCCCCAATCCGTGGCGCGCGAGCCCGCCCCCGGCCCCCGCCTTTCCCCTGAGTTGAATCGCCCGGGGGCAGGGACGGACACAAGCGCCCCTAATTTACTGCGTCACGATTCTCCGTGGATCCTCTCGGTTTGGACGCGCAAAGCCGCCAAGAACTGGCCGCTCGACCGTTGGGACGGCTTGATGGAAGAGTTGATCGAGGAAGGGGTTCCCATCGCGGTGCTCCATGCTCCCGACGGCGACAGTGCCTATCAACTCTTCCGCGCGCGGTGGGAAGACCGCGTTCCTTTTGTTGCGGGATCGCTGGAGGCGATCGACGAGGGTGTGCAAAAGTGCGCCGGTGTGATCGCCACCGACAACTTTTTAGGGCATATGGCCGGGTATCACGGCAAGCCGGTGGTGTGGATCAACGTGGTTTCACCGGCTGAGCAGGTGGAACCGCGCGGTCCGCATACGGTGCGCGTCGGTGAGGGAAGCCCGCAACGGCCCGAGACGCCGACCGTCGAAGCGGTGGTGCAGGCGTTTAAGGCTTTGCGGGTGCCCGCTTCGCAGTAGCCGTCGCATCTGCGGCGATCGGCGTGTAGCTCAGCAATTTTCCGGAGGCATCCAAAACCACCTCGACGGACGACGCGATGCCTTCCTTGATGGAATGCACGGTGGCACTGAGACCTTGCGGGCCGATGGATCCCGTGGTTTGCACGGTATCGCCGTTGCGGTACGCGGTCATGAAGGACAACAATCCCTCGAAGCTCTGCCCCATCGGCACCGGAGCCGAGGGCGCGAAAACCGACAGCGTGTGGAACACCGGCCCGAGGCGGGAATACTTCGAGACGCCGAAAGCCACCAATTTGTGTTCCGACATGCGGTCCGTCGCCGCGCCGAGCAGCAGCTTGTAATTGGCCGTGTATTTGATGGAAGAATCGCTGAGTGCGTAGGTAGTGTCAATGGTCATAAGCGCGGTGTCGTTGGCCGCAAGCAACCC
>CANIEU010000010.1 GCA_947466585.1 Fibrobacterota bacterium | reverse complement strand
CATCGAAAACTCCCCGTTCATACTCGCGCGGATCTCCGACCGAAAGCTTCGGAAGTTGATCCTTCAAGCCGATGCCCTGGATGCCGTCGTCGACCTGCCCGAGGGATCCTTCGACATCATCCTGGAGTGTGCGGCGCAGTACCTGCCTCCGCACCGCTTGGACCGCTATTTGAAGAACGTCAAGCGCCTCTGTTCGAACGCAGGCATGGTCTGCCTGCTCATCGATCCGAAAAACTACGAGGGGGATCGCAGCGGCCCGCATACGGGCGTGCGCACGTTCGAGTCGATGACGTGGTGGCGGAAGAAGATGCTGGCGCTCGGGTTCGAGCGCAGCGGGAAAGACTTTTACTTCTTCAACGCGTGATTCGAAAAAGGGCGAGCGCCGGGCGCTCTTCTTAGTTCCCCACCACTTCGGTGCTGATGAGTTTCGGCGTGGCCAGCAGGTTCTCCTGCCGGTAGGTGTCGACGTATTTGATCGAGACGAAACGGAATTCGAAGGGCGCGATTTTGGCGACGGTTCCGACATCATTCAGTTTGACGGGCATATCGTATAACCCGAGTTTCCAGACACCGGGAGCTTTGTCGGGCGAGGGCGGTTGGAAGGCCACCCAGGTCGTCGAGGTGCTGCCGGTGATGATTTCGTTGCTGCGTTGCAGCAGACGCACGCCGCGGAAGCCCGCAAGCGCGGCCTCGGAGGTAGGGCAGGTGCGTCCCATTTTAAAGGCCGCCAGCACTTCTTCGCGGGCCAACGGTTCCCACTCCCTGCCGTCTGGCGTGAACAACCGCGCCACCATGCTGTTCAGGCGCAGCACCTTCGTGGATTGGTTGGTGATCGCCACCTTGCGCCAAAGCTGATACGGCTGGGCGAGAAGCACCTTTTCCACAACCGGTTCACCCTTGCTGTTGTAGACGAGCGAATCGCCCGTGCCGCACTTTTGGGCGTCGGCATAAAATTCGGATGGCAGTTCGATCGGGGTGGTGATGTCGACGGTTACTTCGTCGATTTGCTGACGCAGGCCGCCCGGTTCCGCGGGTTGCCAATCGGTGCGGACCTTGCTGAAGGTGGTCGGACCGCAACCCTTGATGAGCAGGGTTGCGGTTACGGTTGCGCTTACAAGAGCGAGGGAATTTAAGAATCCTGAGCGCATGTGTCTCCCGTGTTCCTTGTTTTTGATCCGATGATGTGACAGTTGGTGAAGTTGAGATCGGAACGTTCCTGCGCAATTTGAAATAGTAAACCGGATGCTTTTCCGGCTTCAACCACCGGGGCGTTTTTTGGTCTTCAAAGAAGCGGGGTTCGTCAGAGCGAACGACAATATCCCGCGATTCCATAGTTTTTCGGGCACTCGTGGAGTATAACGGAATGGCACAGCCGTGGACTTATTAAGAATCACCGGGGAACGCATCAGGTCGCTCGTGTTGCGGCGCGGTTACGCCAGCGTCGAGTTGTTCGCGCATGAAAACCGGATTGCCAAATCCACACTTAGCGAAATACTAAGCGGTCAGAACGATCCCAAGTTGACCACGTTGGCGAAGATCTGCGCAGGGCTTGAGATCTCGCTTTCCGAATTGATGCGCGATGCGGAAATCGATTTATGGGTGCGCGAGGTGGCGCCGAAATACGACCCACGTTCCGTGCTTGCTAGAAAAGCGAAGGGCTCTAAAAAGAGCCGCTAGGTTGTGTCCCTAGGCTGCTTCGGGGAATTGCTTTTCGAGATATTCCCGGTACGGCGATTTCGGCATCGCAGACAAGGTCTGCTTGAGTCGCGCCGTATCAATAAATCCGCGACGATAGGCGATCTCCTCGAGACAGGCGATCTTGAGTCCTTGGCGGGCTTCGAGTGTATAAATGAAGTGGCTGGCTTCAAGTAAGGAGGCGTGCGTGCCGGTGTCGAGCCAGGCGATGCCGCGACCAAGCAGCGAGACGGAGAGCGAGCCTTCGCGCAAGTACACGCTGTTGAGATCGGTGATTTCGAGTTCACCGCGAACGGAGGGTTTGAGAGCGCGCGCCTTGGCGCATACGGTCGCATCATAAACGTACAGACCGGGAACGGCATAGTTCGACTTTGGTTTGGCGGGTTTTTCTTCGAGCCCGATCACCTTGCCCTGCGCGTCGAACTCGACCACACCATAGCGTTCCGGATCGCCCACGGGATAGCCGAATACCAGCGCACCGGTTTGATTTTTGTCCGTGAAGTCGCGGATGGCTTCGTCGAGCTTCATTTTGCCGTAGAAGATGTTGTCGCCGAGGATCAAGGTCGCCGGGCTGCCGGCCAAAAATTCTTCGCCGAGGATGAAGGCTTGGGCGAGTCCTTCGGGTTTGGGTTGAACCTTGTATTCGATGCGAAGACCCCACTGGGAGCCTTCGCCGAGCAGGTGCTGAAAGCGGGGCACGTCTTCGGGAGTGGAGATGAGGAGGATCTCCTTGATGCCGCCGAGCATAAGAGTCGACAACGGGTAGTAGATCATCGGCTTGTCGTACACCGGTTGCAGCTGCTTGCTCGCAACGCGAGACAGGGGGTACAACCGGGATCCGGCTCCACCAGCGAGAATGATACCCTTCATGAGGGAAGGCCCTTGGCAAATTCCCGCTCGGAATGGAGGGTCAGGGAGTTCAGGGGGCGTGAATCGGGGAGGTTCAGTGCGGCACGGATGTCCGCATGCACTTTGGGTATGGTCTGGGTGGCGTTGATGTCGACCACGATGCCCAAACGGCGGAAGTACCGGAGCATGGGCTCGGTCTTGGTGTGGTAATCGGCGATGCGCTTTCCGATGGCTTCCTCATGGTCATCGCTGCGTGTAACGAGGGGACTGCCGCATACGTCGCAGATGCCTTCGGTTTTGGGGCGGTGACCGATGAGGTTGTAATCGAGTCCGCAGCCCGAGCAGACGCGGCGTGCGAGCACGCGTTCGCGCACCAGGCTGTCGGGGGCTTCCATGTGGATCACGCCGTTGATGTTGAAGTTCTCGAAGAGGAACTCGGCCTGTGCAAAGGTGCGCGGGAAACCGTCGAGCACGAAGCCGTAGTTCCAGTCATGCCACGCGAGGCGCTCCGAAACCACCTTGGCCACGAGATCGTCGCCGACCATGTTGCCGCCCGAAATGATGCGGTTGACCTTGGCGGCCAGTTTGGTGTGGTTGGCGATGTGCCAGCGGAACTGGTCGCCGATGGAAATGTGGACGAAGTCGTAGGCTTCGCAAAGCAGTTTGGCCTGGGTGCCTTTGCCGCAGCCCTGAATGCCCATGATGATGAACTTGTACATGGGTGCTAAAGGTAGTAGCGGTAGTAGCAGACGGGTGACGGACAAGTGGAAACGCAGGCAAAGAAAGGGGGAGATTCAAGATTTTCTGGTGTTTTTTCGACAGCTGCCGTGCGAGAACACCTCTCTTCACTACCTATTTTGTTTCCATGCAAAAAGACTCTCCCGCCGCCTCTCCCGACTCCGCTTCCCCTTCCGATTCGTTCCTCGCCTTGCAAAAGGCTGCCCGGGAAATCGGTGCGGTCCGCTCCGCCTCCGGTCTTTTGGGCTGGGATCAAGAAACCGTGATGCCCGAAAAAGGCGGCAATGCGCGCGCGGAATGTCAGGCTGCGCTGAGCACGGTGCTGCATGAGAAGCAAACATCCGACGCGTTGTGGGGGCTTCTCCAAAATGCCGAGGCACATGCGTCTTCGCTGTCGCAGCGTGAGAATGCATTGGTGCGCGAGTTGAAGCGCGACACCGAGAATGCGCGTAAGATTCCGGCGGACCTGGCTGAGGATTTGGCGCGCACCGGTTCGCTGGCGCAACAGGCGTGGGCGAAGGCGCGCAGTGCGAGCGAGGGCGCGGGTTCCGCTCCGGAGTTTCTGCCATGGCTGAAGAAGATGGTGGAGCTCAAACGGCGTGAGGCGGATTGCCTCGGTTATGAAGAGTCACCCTATGATGCGCTGCTCGATCAGTTCGAGCCCGGCGCGCGTGTGTCGGCAGTGAAACCCGTGCTGTCGACATTGCGCGACGGCCTGGTGCCGCTGCTCGAGCGCGTGTTGGCGAAGAAATCCGAACCTTTAAAGGCCCCCGAAGGACTCGTTCCACAACCCTTGCAGCATGCGTTCAACGAACGGTTGCTGCGCGATATGGGCTTCGATCTGGAGGCCGGGCGTCTCGATGCTTCGGCGCATCCGTTTACGCAGGGGATGGCTCCGGGTGATGTGCGCCTAACCACGCGCTACCGTGAGGACGATTGGCTCAATGCAGTGTTCAGTACGCTGCATGAGGGTGGTCACGGTTTGTACGAACAGGGTTTGCCCAACGCCGATTGGGGTACGCCGTTGGGAGAGGCGGTGTCGCTGGCGATTCACGAATCGCAGTCGCGCTTTTGGGAGAACCGCGTGGGGCGTTCGCGGCCCTATTGGGAACATGCGTTGCCGGTTGCGAAGGAGATGATGGGCGAGGTTCTGTCGGGGGAAACCGTGGATTCGGTTCTGTTCCGGGTCAATGCCGTGGAGCGGTCGTTCATCCGCGTAGAGGCCGACGAGCTGACGTACAACCTGCACGTGTTGTTGCGCTTTCAGATCGAGGAAGCGATTTTCTCCGGCGCGCTGGAGGTGGAGGGTATCGAGAGCGCCTGGAACGAGGGGATGAAGAAGTTGCTCGGTGTGACGCCACCCAATGCGGCGAAGGGCTTTATGCAGGACGTGCATTGGAGCTGCGGGTTGTTCGGGTACTTCCCGACCTACACCTTGGGCAATCTCTACGCGGCGCAGTTCGCCTCTGCGATGGAGAAGGATTTGGGGTCGCTCGATACGATGATTCGCGCCGGGAAGCTTTCTCCGATGCGCGAGTGGCTGCGCGATAAGATCCATAAGCACGGTCGTGAGTTTCCTGCGGCCGAGCTCTGCCTTCGTGCGACGGGGAAACCGTTGGATGCAGGTTACTTCCTCAAGTATCTCGAGGGGAAGTATTTGGGGTAGGGGAGCCACTGATTCCCATGGAGACGGGAGAGCGGCTGAGGTCATCCCGGCGCAGGCCGGGATCCAGATCACAAAGGAATGAATTCAGGGGTATTCGTTTCTAGGCGGCCCTGCCGACGTCCGTCACTCCGGCCTTCGCCGGAGTGACGGACGTATCTCTACGATTACCTCACGACAGTCCGGCGCTCCATGCGCGGCACCGCCGCCAACAACGTCCTTGTGTAATCATCCTTCGGATGCGCGAATAACTCTGCAGCTGCGCCTTCTTCCACAATCTTCCCCGCGTTCATCACCAATACCCGGTCGGCGATCGCATGGACGAGCGACAAGTCGTGTGTGATGAACAGAAGCGCCAATCCGTGCGTCTTCTTCAGCTCCAGCAACAAGTTCACGATCTGCGCCTGCACAGACACGTCAAGCGCCGACACGACTTCGTCGCAAACGATCAGCTTCGGGCGCAGGCTCAACGCACGAGCGATACACAGGCGTTGACGCTGGCCACCCGAAAAGGCGTGCGGGAAGCGATTCAGCGCGTCTTCAGGAAGGCCGACCTGTTTGAGCAGATTCGCCGCCGCCGCGCGAAGTTCGGAGGGCGGGACGATGTTGTGCACGCGCATCGGTTCGGTCAAAAGTTCGAACACCGTGAGTCGCGGATTCAGCGACGTGTGCGGATCCTGAAAGACGATCTGGAAATCACGGCGGTAGCGCTTCCACGCCGCGGGATCGGTGAGGTCGATTGTGTTCCCCAGCAGTTCAAGCGTTCCCGAAGTCGGCGGCGTGAGGCCGAGCAGGGAAAATCCGAGCGTGCTTTTGCCGCAACCCGATTCGCCCACCAAGGCGACGATCTCGCCGGGATGGACGTCGATGGAAACCCCATCCACCGCGCGCACGTGATCGGTGACGCGTTGCCAGAACCCGCTGGTGACGGGGAAATACGTACGGAGGTGCTTCGCGGACAATAAGGGACGGTAGACGGTAGGCGGTAGACGGTTGAAGTCTTCGTCGACAGCCCGCAGAGCAGTATTTTTTGTGTTCTGTTCCATCTACCGTCTACCTGCTACCGTCTACCGTCTGGCTATACAAATGGCAGGCGACGCGCCTTTCCGGCGCGGGCTCCGACCACACGGGATCGGTGGTGCAGGGCTCGAACACGCGCGGGCAGCGGTCGTGGAAGCGGCAGCCCGTGGGATATTTACCCGGGGGTGGTACCGAACCGGGAATCGACTTGGGTACCTGTGCCGTATCGAGGTTCGGCAATGCGTCGAGCAGGCCGCGCGAGTAGGGGTGACGCGGATCGCGCAAGAGGTCGAGCGCGGGGCCCGATTCGACAACGCGGCCGGCATACATCACCGCGGCGCGGTCGGCATACTGCGCGATCAGGTTCAGGTTGTGTGTGATCAGCAGGACTCCTACGCCGGTATCGCGTTGGAGCTCTGCCAACAGGTCGAGCACCTGCGCCTGAATGGTCACGTCGAGCGCGGTGGTGGGCTCGTCGGCCAGAATCAGCTTTGGCTCCAGCAGCAGCGCATGCGCGATCATCACGCGCTGCAGCATGCCGCCCGAAAGCTCGTGCGGATAGGAACGGAGGACCCGATCGGGATCGCGAAACCCCACGCATACCAAAAGATCCCGGATCCTCTGCAGGGGTTCCCGACCCTTTAAATCAGAGTTTTTGTGCTGCTGAAAGGGGAACAACAACTGCGTCTTCACGGGCAAGAGCGGATTTAGAGCCGCCGACGGTTCCTGAAAGATCATGGAGATTTCACGACCGCGCACCGCACGCATTTCTTCGGCGTTCATCGACAGCAGATCGCGACCGCGATACCAAGCGTGACCCGAAAGCACGACGGAGGTCGCAGCCGGTAAAAGGCGCAATAGCCCGAGGCAGGTGACGGTTTTGCCGCATCCCGATTCGCCCGCGAGCCCGAACACTTCGCCCTCGCGCACTTCGAAACTCACGGCATCCGTGACAGGCGTGATTTTGCCTTCGGACCGGAATCCGAGGGACAGATTTTCGATGCGCAACAGCGGCTCTAGCATGGCGGGAAAAGTAACCAGACGGTAGTCGGTAGACGGTAGACGGTGGCTTTCTTCCAGGTTTTCTCGTTGGTCGATGGGCGCGTCCCCGTCTTCTTTTGATTCTTTTTTTGTGTTCTATGCCGTCAACCGTCTACCCACTACCGTCTATCTTTCCTCGCATGTCCGCCGATCTTTCCGCATTTCTCGCCGCTGCCGTCGACGCCGCCCGCGCTGCAGGCGCCGTGGCCCTCGCGCGTCAACGGACCCTACCGCCCGCCCAGTTCAAGGGCAGCAAGGATCTGGTCACCGAGGCCGACATCGAATGCGACCGCCTCATCCGCACGCGGCTCAGCTCGGCTTTTCCCGACCACGACCTGCTCACAGAAGAAGAGGGCGCGCTCGACCGGGGCAGCGACTATCGCTGGATCGCGGACCCCATCGACGGGACCATCAATTACGCCCACGGCATCCCGCTTTGGGGCAATTCCGTTGCGCTCAGCCACAAGGGCAAGGTGCTCTGCGGCGCCATCTATCTGCCCGTTTTCGACGAGCTCTACACCGCCGTGGCGGGCGGCGGCGCCTTCGTGAACGGACAGCCGCTCCGGGTCAGCACCCTTTCCGACATCGAGGCGGCGGTGCTTTCGCATGGTGACTACAACGTAGGTGACGAAAGCATCCGCGACGGCCTAAACGCCGCCAACCGGATCGCCCACGGCCGCATGACCGAAGCCGTACAGCGCATCAAGTGTTTGGGCTCCGCAGTCGTCGAAGGCGCCTGGGTCGCCTGTGGACGTCTGGACGCCTATTGGATGACCTATTTGAAACCATGGGATGCGGCGGTCACCACACTGCTCGTCACCGAAGCCGGCGGTACGGTCACCGACTTGCGCGGCAATCCGTGGACGCTGGCCTGTGAAGAAGCGTTGTTCTCGAACGGCCTTCTCCACGACGATTTGCTCGCCGCACTGGCATGGGAAAACAGCAGCGCTGTGTGATGCGTCTCTGCAACCATTTATGAATACGGCATTCCCCTACAATCAAGTCTCCCCAACCTTGCGGGACTTTTTGACCGGTCAGAACGTCTCCCCGGCCGATCTTCCGCTCGCGGGCATCGCCGGATCGCAGCGCGCATATTATCGCATTCCCGCCAGCGGATTCATCCTGCTTGTTTCGCCAGCCACCGATCTGGACTTCGGCCGCTTTTTACGCATCACCCAATTCTACCGCATGCTCGGCCTGCCTGTGCCCAAGGTGTACTGCATCGATGACGAGGCCCATCAAGTGCTCCTCGAAGATCTCGGCGAGCGCCGCTTGTACGACGTTCTCCCCGCCGACCGCAGTGCAGGACTCGAAGCGTACCGCCGCAGCCTCGACATTCTTGCGGATCTCCAAACGCGCTGCGATACCTTTCGTCCCGAATGTCCCGACATCGACTCGCGCGTGTTCGACCGCAAACACCTGCTATGGGAAACGTCGTACTTTCGCGAGAACTACCTCGAGGGCCATCGGGGGTTGAAAACCGATCTCGCCCTTCAGACTGTGTTTGATACGCTTGCCGCGCGCGTGGATGCGCATCCCAAGGCGATTCTGCATCGTGATTTCCAGTCGCAGAACCTCATGGTCAAACCCGACGGCTCGGTGCACGTGATCGATTATCAGGGCAGTCGTTACGGATCGGTATATTATGATGCCGCGTCGCTTCTGCTCGACCCCTACGTGATGTTGAGCGATCGAGAGATCGAGGACCTGCTCGAACATTTCCGTGTTCGGGTTGCGGTGTCGGCCGATCCTGAGGCATTCCGAGCGTCTTTCCTCGAGGCCGGTCTCCAGCGCGTCATGCAGGCGCTCGGCGCCTATTGTTTCCTGTCGCGGGTGAAGGGCATCTCCGCCTTCGCCGAACACATTCCCGCTGGGGAATCCCGTCTCCGCTGGCTGATCCGGGAAACGGGAAATGAGTGGAATCGGATTTTGCCTGGCTAGACTTTTTGGGCGATTCTTCGCTTCGCCGGGCTGCGACCTGCGCGATGCGGCGTTGCCCCTCCTCGCGATACTACCTGTATCGCTGCGTCGGGCCGCCTAGCCTCGCTTGATCGGAGCTCCGGCGCCCCTGTTGATCTTTGTTCTCCTTATTCGTTCGCTGTCCTTCTTCGTTCATCTTCGTTTTGCTGCGTTTCCGGCGTTTTTCTCCGGTATTTTTTGCGTTCCCTACCTACTACCGTCCACCGACTACCGTCTATCTTTCCCCCCATGAACGACAAACTCGACCAACTATTTGCGCTGCAATCCGAACTGAACGACCGCATTTTCGTCAAGAAAGACATCCGCGATCGCGACGGAAAGACTCTCACCATGGCCACCCTGCGCGCCGAAGCGCGCGGCGCGGAGGCTTTGGGACCCAACACCAACGTGAACGAGTGGCTCGGCAAATACCTGACCGCACTGGATGACGAATCCCGCGAGTTACGCGAAGAGTTGTTGTGGAAATGGTGGTCGAAAGATCACCTCGACCTGCAGAACATCCGCGTAGAGATCATCGACCAGCTGCATTTCTGGATGTCGCTTGCCCTGACCGCCGGGCTCTCTGCCGACGAAGTATTCGAGATCTATATGCAGAAGAACGCCGTCAATCATGCGCGTCAGGAGAACGACTACTCCCGGGTCAACAAGGACGAAGGCGACAACAAGGCCATCAAGGCTTAAGCCGCGGGTTTGTAGTGGGGAGCGTCTGTGCGGGGCGCGATCCGGGTCTTCCGACCGGCCTTGTGCATAGGCGGGACCGAAAGACCCTTCGCGAACCGGAGAGGCCTTGTGATGAGGCATCCGGTAACTGTCCGTTCAACTTCTGCGATACCGGAAGGCCTTGTGAAGAGGCCAGAATCCGGAACCGCTTAAATTTTCCGTCGTTACTCGGGGCAGCCGTTTCCGCGGATGATGTCATCCACCACTATGGTGCCCGCCGTCAGACTTAACGTGGCCCGCGACGTGCCGGGGTTGCCGGTACGGACGCAGGCCTTGGGAATGGAAACCGAGTCGCCGAGCATCGCTGCCCGATCGGGAATGACGAAGTCTCCCAACGATCCCAAAGTCGTACCCAGGGAATCGATTTGCAGCACGCTGATGACGGTGCCCGGGCTGCCCACGCAGGCCTTGCCGGCGGCACCCTCGATGGTCGTTGCGGAACGCGCCCCGAAGGTGGTCGAGGTGGTCACTGTGTCCGATTCGGAAGTAAGGCAACGGTTGAAGCCGTAGGTGCTGCGCACCGACCATCCGGAACCAGAAGCGATCACCTTCACGAAGCGCTTTTCAGCTGCCTTGGTGGCGTAGGCCACTGCGAGCGGGAACTTTTCCGCCGAGGCGGGCAGCCAACCCAGCTGGTAATCCGCCTTGATTCCGAGCCGCGATTGGATCTTGGTACCCCGTAGCATCGCCTGGCCACCCGAATCGGGGCTGAATCCCGAAAGCAGGCGTACTGTACCGTTGGCGCGAACAGGTTTTTCAACCTTGAACTGCGGATTGCCCACGCTCGGAAGCACCACGCCGGTGGGCTTTCCGATTGCGCGTACCGTATCGACGAACACCATGGAGTCCGCGATGCTGCCTGCCACGGTGTACAAACCGGCCTTCTGCAGTTCGAAGTGCACGCGTCCGCCCGTGTCCGAAACGACGACCACGGTGGAGTCCACAAGAGGGTTATCGAGACCGGAATCGACGCGCCCGGTGGCATCATGTACTGCGATGGTCACCCCAGGCACAGCGTTCCCTGCCGAATCGACCACGCGAGCCGACACGGAAATTTCAATGCCGTTTTCGGTATCCGTACCAGTGCCTCCAAGGCACGCGGATAGCGAAAACGCCGCGAGGCAGGCTCCGTTGAGGAACCAATTACGCAGGGCGCCCACCGGTTTCATTTTTTCTTCTTTCTTCCGCGCTTGCGGGGTCCAGAAGTCAACGGGAAGAGCTGCATGTTGAGGTGGTACACGCGATCGGGCGAAGCATCGGCTTGCACATGCTCGAGAATGTCGCGGCGAATGGCCCGGATCTTCTCGACTACAACCTCATAGACTTCCGGTGAAATGCTGATGGTCGTACCGCTGAAGTAGCGTTCCGTTTTATGGAAACGCTCCAGGGCCTCCACGCCAAGCTTGGCCATCGATTGATGGAAGCGGGGCAGGAAGAGCGATTCCATGTTGGGATCGGTCTTCAACAGGGCTTTGGAGGCGCGCAAGCCTTCGGGGGTCTGCGTCAGCAGACCGAGGCTTTGCAGCAGTTCAACGGCCTTTTTGACCTTACCCGGAGGAACCTGAGGCGTGAGGCGACGCGAAAACTCCGCGGAATTGTTCTTGTAGGGAAGAAAGGCCAACATCTCGCGAATGGCGATATTGTACCAGTTCTGGTAATAATCGTACTGCGTGCGTTCGAGAGTCGTTTGCGAGCGTGCGGGGCGCAGCGCCATGAGCCGTGAGAAGTGCTGGTCTTTTTCGCCGGGGGTCTTCGCCTGATTGAAACCGACGAGTGATTCGAAGTACTCGCCTTCGGTGTGGGAGAGCTCCAACGCTTTCGCGAATTTCTGCGTGCTCGTCTTGGTGAGATCGTGCAATCCCTCCATGACGCGCTTCAGATAGGTTGGGCCGGACATCCCTGCATTCGACAGGAAGGAACGATGCGAAAAGCCGCGCTTGTTTTGCTTCGCCCACGTATAGTAGTCCTGCAAAAAGCGACGGTAGTCGGTGTAGTCGAAAATTGAAGGCATAAAATGAATCCCGCAAGCGACAGAAAGAATCAACAATCGCCAAAACAAGAGTAAACAGCCGGCCCCGTGTATTCACAAAATAAGGGAAAATATCCGGGTTCAGGGAAAAAATCGTCAGTTGACACAATCATTTTTAAAGAAAAATCCTTTAAAACCACGATTATCTGCCAAAATAGCCATAAATTGAATTTTGTGCCAAAATGGTGTGAAGTGTGACAAGCATGTTTGTGGCCTGAATCAGGGGCCTCAAAATCGGAAGTGACTATCTTGCCCCCATGTATTTTCGCCGCCTGGCAGCCATTTTCTTCTCAATTTTCGCGATTTGCACCAGTTCTGCTTTCGCCAAAGCCACCGGGGCGTCCTTGGACTCCCTTCCCCGATCGCAGGCCGTTGTCGCAGCGGTTTCCGTAGTCGTGATTCCCGTGGAGGGCGAGGTCGATTACGGATTGCTCGCTTTCCTCAAGCGCGCCACCTTGGAAGCCCTCGAAAAAAAACCGAACGTCATCGTCTATAAGGTCAACACGTATGGCGGGGAGCTGCATTCCGCTTTTGAAATCGTGGATTTGATCACCTCCGTAAAAAAAACGCAAACCGCGGTTTACGTGGAACAGAAGGCGATCTCCGCCGGGGCGTTGATCGCCCTGGCTTGCAATCGGATGGCGATGGGCGAGGGGACCACCATCGGAGACTGTGCGCCCATCACGCAGAGTTCCGAAGGTGGAATCGTCATGCTGGGTGAAAAAATCCAGTCGCCGTTGCGCGCCAAGTTCCGCAACCTCGCCGAACGCAACGGGTATCCGAGCCTGCTCAGCCAAGCCATGGTGACCGCCGACATCGGTGTGGTCGCCGCCTACCCGCGTGCAACCGGCGAAGACACGAGCGCCGCTCCGGCGTATTATACGGTGGCCGAATGGGCGGGCCTTTCCAAAGCGCGCAAGGCGGGCTACCGGGATCATTCCGTCCTGGTGCGCCAAGGTGAATTGCTCACCCTCACCGATCGCGAAGCACATCGCCTCGGATTTTCCCAGGGATCTTTTCACGACTTCGACACCTACCTGAAACACAACAACTTCAAGGTTCTGGAAACCTTGGGCACCATGTGGTCCGAGGATCTGGCGCGCATACTGGGCAAGTTCGCGCCGCTGTTCATCCTGCTTGGGTTCGGTGCCTTGTACCTCGAATTCAAAACGCCGGGTCTCAGCATCTTCGGCGCGATCGGCGCGCTGTGCCTCGGTATTGCCTTCGGTTCCAAATACGCCGTTGGCCTGGCGAACCATAACGAACTTCTCCTTTTGCTCGGCGGACTCGCCTTGTTCGCCATCGAGATCTATCTGATACCCGGCACCTTCATCGCCGGATTTCTGGGGCTCGCTTTCATGCTGGTAGCGCTCACGTTGTCGCTGCAGGGATTCACCGTGCCCGACCCCGGAATGCCTTGGGAGATGAAAAGTCTCATCGACAATTTCGCACTCACGCTCGGCATGGCTGCGTTGGCGCTCTTCATTCCGTTACTCGCGGTGCGGTTCGTCTTGCCTTATTTGCCGCGCAAGGCAGCGGTCGTTTCAGCCGCCACCTTGGCCGATGCACACGGCGCCGGTGCCGACCTGCTTCCCGTTCATGTCGGTGAGACTGGCGTTACCCATACCGGATTGCGCCCTTCGGGCAAGGCCGTCTTCGCAGGCGTGTCTTACGAGGTTGCGTCGCGCGGCGAGTTCGTCGATGCCGGCAGCCGGGTGGAAATCCTCCGCGTACAAGGACGCACGATCGTGGTGGGCAAGTTGGAAGCGGATGCCTCACACGATAGGGGGGAGTCTGCATGATGTATGTCTGGCCGATTTCTCTGCAGGCACTCGCCTTTGCGGTTCTCTTCGCGGAAGTACTGATCCCCTCCTTCGGAGTACTGTCGCTCGTGGCCGTGGGGCTCGGTGCGTCGTCCTGGATGGTGATCCTTGCGACGCTGTCCTCCGGTGGCACGCTGGCGTTCGCGCTCGCCGACCTGGTGCTGGTTCCGCTCGCCGCCTGGCAGGTCTTCCGGTTTCTCGGACGTTCTCCGGTTTCACATCGCACCAACGTGGGCACGGGCTCGGGTCTCGAAGATTCCTCCCGCGCCTTGGCCTTGCATCTGGGACGCTTTGTGTCGGCCGAAACCTCCCTGCGTCCCGCCGGCAAGATCGGTCTGGACGGCGAAATATTCGAAGCGCAAACTGCGGGTGAATTTGTGGAAAAAGGCGGCATCGTCCGCCTCGTCGCCGTGCGCGGCGCGGGATTTATTGTCGAAAAAAATCAAACCGGGAGTCTTCCGTCATGAACTACAGCCTGATCCTCATCCTCGTTTCGCTCATCGTCCTTGTAGTGGTGGGCATGATTCTTCTCAACTTTTTCGGTTTGTGGTTCCAGGCTCTCATGTCGAAGGCCGACGTTTCATTGGTGCAACTGATCGGCATGCGCTTCCGCAAGGTGCCTGCCAAGTCCATCGTGGAATCCAAGATCATGGGCATCAAGGCCGGTTTGGAACTGGGCACCGAAGACCTGGAAGCGCACTACATGGCCGGCGGACACGTGCAGCGTGTCGTGCAGGCACTGATCGCGGCCGACAAGGCAAACATCCCCCTCACCTTCAAGCGCGCGGCGGCCATCGATCTCGCGGGCCGCAACGTGCTCGAGGCTGTGCAGATGTCGGTGAACCCCAAGGTGATCGAAACGCCGCGCGTGGCCGCGATGGCCATGGACGGCATCCAGTTGATGGCCATCGCGCGCGTCACCGTGCGGGCGAACCTCGACAAGCTGGTCGGCGGTGCGGGCGAAGAAACCATTCTCGCCCGTGTGGGCGAAGGCATCGTCTCCACCATCGGTTCGGCGCGCAACCACAAATCGGTTCTCGAGAATCCCGACCAGATTTCCAAGACCGTGCTGAGCAAAGGGCTCGACTCGGGCACGGCCTACGATATCCTTTCCATCGACATCGCCGATGTGGACGTGGGCAAGAACATCGGCGCCGAACTCGAAACCGACCGTGCCGAGGCGGACAAGAAAATCGCCCAGGCCAAGGCCGAAGAACGGCGTGCCATGGCCATCGCCCAAGAACAGGAAATGATCGCCCGCGTGGCTGAAATGCGCGCCAAGGTGGTGCAGATGGAAGCCCAGGTGCCCCAGGCCATTTCGGACGCCTTCCGCGCCGGAAAGCTTGGAGTGATGGACTATTACAACATGAAAAACGTGATGGCCGACACATCCATGCGCGAGAACATCGCCGGCGGGGGTCAGACCCCGTCCAAAACGTGATCGGAAATCTGAGAATACTGGTCACCACGGATCGCAACCATGCGCTTTGAATACATCGTCCTGCTGATCATCGCTTTCAACGTCGTCACAGCGGTGATGAAAAGCCGCGCGAAAAAAGCGAAGGCGCGAGTACCCGAAGCGAACCGGAACGCAGAGCGCCCGGTTGCCGAAATGCCCGGCTTGGGGCGTGATATACTCGACCAACTCGCCCGCGACTTGGGGCTGCGTTTGCCGGTACCGGGCCCCTCTCTTCCGGTTCCCGCCGAGGCGTCGACGCCCGAACCCGTGATGGAACGTCGCGAAGAAAGCCTGCGCGAGCAGGAAAGGCAAAAAGAAAAAGCCGTGGTGAAAGCGCAAGAGAAGCGGATGTTGCAGGCCGAAGCGGCCCAAACAAAAGCGCGGAGCGAACCGTCGCGTTCGCGTACCGGTATCGGGGCTTCACCGCTGCGGAACTCGCTGCTCGGTCAGGACCGTTTGCGGGAGGCGTTCATTCTGAAAGAAATTCTCGATCTTCCCTTGGCGCGTCGTGGCCAAGGCGGCCGCAGGAGTTGATGCGGTTGCCGAAATGGGTGCACTCGCGGCGATTGATTTCGGCGTAGATCAGGGAGAGCGCAGTACAAAGCGCGGACTCACGGCCACCGACTGCCCATTGCGCATCAGGCGCAGCATGCAATTGTTGGTGGGTGCCAACGGATACCACGGGAACCAGTAGAATTCGTTGAACCCCGACTTTGAGGGAATGTTGGTCGCGACCGGCGTCGATTCCCACGTGGACCCGCTGTCGTGCGACACTTCCAGATTCAAAAACTCCTGCTTCGGGCCTTCCCACACCACCTTGAAAAACCGTCCGAAGAAAAGCGTGTCGCCCAGGCTCGGATCGATGAACGCGGGATTCTCGGGCGGTGCTTGCACGCCGATCACCACGGTATCCTGCACCTGTTGGTTGCCCAATGCCACCGAGAGCACGAAGGTGTAGGCGCCTGCCCGCGGAAAGTAAACGTCTGTGCGGAACGAGGACGGATGCTCGAGAATTGCCACCGCTTCGGGGTGCGACGGCGGCAACTGGCGCCAAAGCACTGCGAACCGCCGGTCGCGGGAATCCACGCCATATACGTCCCCCACGAGGTGGGTTTCGGTTCCGGCATACACGATGCGATCCGACCCGGCGGATACGCGGAAGGTCGGTGTGGTGGCGACGGGCGGACGCACCACCAGCGCGGTGTCTGGGTTCACGCTATGGTATTTCGGCGCGTCGGCATCCATCGGCTCGGGAAGCGGAATCTCCTTGCCGTCGGGAGTGAGTAAGTGAACGGTATAAACGCCGGAAGGGATTTCTTCGAAGACGAAAACGCTGTCCACGATCACGGCCTGGAAAGGCGATCCCGTGATGATGATCCGGGTGAGACCCGTGCTGTCTGACACCGACCCCTTGAGCACGGATTCGGAGCGAAGCAACGGACTCACGGTGAGCGCCACCCGTGTGACTTCGCCGCTGTCGTTATGCGAAAACTTTTTGGTGAGGGGATTGTACGAGATGCTCTGGAAAAAGCAGCCGGTGGAATCGTCCCCTCTTAGGTAGAGATTGAAGGACCGCACGCTGTCGGCCACGCCCGCATCCGACAACATCGAAGCCGTCAGCCGGATCGAATCGGTTCCGTTCAATTTGATCTCGACCACGGGATCCGGATCCAAGGCCGGGCTTTGACCCGTGAGGTAAACCCCCAGCGAACCCGTGGTGGTCACCGCCGTACCTGTCGGGCTGACGAAGGCCACCAATACCTGCGGGTTGTCGACCTCGGAACTTCCGCCGGCCACGGCGCTATCGGAGGTGCAGGCATTCACGCCCAACAGGGCGGCTACGAAAAGGGCGACGGCAAGGGCCGATCGCCAAACAAAAGCGGAACGCCTCGGGATCATTTGGAGTCCCCGGCGCTTGCGGGCCGGGATTCCGGTTTGAGTTCCGGAAGACGACTGTTCGGAAACAACTGAAGAGTCAGGCTATAGATGCGATCTTCACCCTGATCCCGGTCGAGGATTTCGCGTAACTCCTCCAGGAAGGAGCGAATTCGGTCTTTGACGGTCGAGAAGCCTTCGGGTGACACCGTAAACATGAGTGCGTTGTATTGACGCAACTCCGGCGGGGTCTTCTCGAGGAGTTCCATCGACATCCGCGTCAGCTCCAGTAGGTTCTCGCGGGCGGCACGCGCCTGCACGTCCTTGGGGGAGGAAATATGCCTTTCCGTGACCGCATATCCGTTAGCCGTTTTCTTGATCAGGCCGAGGTCGAGCAGGAGTTGGATGGCATCTTCAACCTGGGCGGTGGTGACCTCGGGAAAGAGGCGGGCAGCGATCACGGCGGGATTGCGTTCCCTCGTCTCCATGCTGAAGTAGTTGCGGACGGCGCCGTAATACCACTTGGAAAAGAATTCGAACTGGTTTTCCCGCATCACGTGGGCGCGGGAACTGCGGGATTTTGAGAGTTGCGTGAAGAAAAAGTTCTTCTCCGTCATTCCCTTGGCCTGATTGAATTGCACGAGCAGATCGAAGTACTGGGCTTCGCGCTCGGGGAGGCTGAGGGCATTGGAGAACTTGACACGCAGGTTTTGGCTCAGGCTGCGCCGGGCTTTGATCACCGCAGGCAAAAGACTCGAGCTGGAGGCCGGCAATCCGGCTTCTTTGGCGAAGGTCCGCTGCGAAAAAGACGGGTCGGAATCTCGTCGCCACTGGCAATAGTCGAGCAGGAACGCCCGGTAATCCAGGTATTGCAGCAAATTGGGGCGTGTGGCGGCGTCGATGGCCATGCTCACATCATACATACGCAGAGAGCGGCGCGCTCTACGCTTGAGCCTTAATTCGAGGACAAAACATCCCCGAATATCTTCCTAGGGCCCAAGTCCGGTTGCAAAACCCCGCTTACCTTCCCATCATGATCCGGGTGAGAGAGGCAGGGGTGCCCCGTTCCCCGCGAGGCCCGGCATCCTGCAGGATGCCGGGCTTTTTTAGTTGCTTTTTTTCGAAAATTCGGGGAAGCAGTATCTGCTATAACCATCCTCAGAGACTGAAAATTTCGTTAAAATCGCCAAAATTGTACAGATTGCACGTCTAGAGGACAAACCATCCCCAACAATCTTTAAAAACCTTTCACCCGGGATTTCAGTCCCGCATATATTCTTCACGAGTTCTCGGCAATGTTCCGATGACATCAACAAGGAGAAGTCGAATGCGTTCAAACAAAATCGTTCTATCCTCCCTCGCGGCGGTTGCGCTCGCGGGGCTCACGGCTTGCATGAGTCCCACGGACGCCGGAGTGACGTCGTCCAAGTTCGGCGCGACGCTCAGCGAACGTCGGGCTCCCGATTCCACGCTGGTCTTGGACTCGTTGCGCCCGGCGCGTCCTGCGAAACCGATTCTCCCCGATTCGCTGCGTCCTCCGAAGCCGGTTTTGCCGGACTCGTTGCGTCCCGCCAAGCCCGTGAAGCCTGTGCTTCCGGACTCGTTGCGCCCGGCGAAACCGGCGAAACCTGTGAAGCCCGTTAAGCCGGCCACGCCGGTGAAGCCGGCGGTTTCGGACTCCGCCCACCCGCAGCTGCCGCCGCCGCCACCCAAGAAGTGAGCCGGACGGGAACGGCTTCGGCCGTTTAATTCCCTAAAACGAAAATGCCCGGTGTCCTTGCGGACACAGGGCATTTTCTTGCGTACCGTTCAGACCGGATTATTCGCGATCTCCGAAGGTCGTTTCGGGACGGATGATGTTCGACGTGCCTCCCTCGACGATGCTTTGTTCCGACACCATGGTCAGCGTGGCGTTGTCGGAGAACTCGCTGAGGTTCAGCGAGCCCAGGTTGCACATGGTGGCGCGGAGTTTGGCCAAGGTCACACCGAGCACTTCGGGCACCGTACCGACCACGGGTACGTAACCATCCACGCCTTCCTCGAACTTCAACTTTCCGTTTCCGGCTTCGCCCCCGTCTTCGGAATAGCGCTGCCAGTTGCGGGCGCGGTTGGAGCCTTCACCCCAATATGGCTTGTAGATACGGTTGCCGATGGACACCTTCGGGGTGGGGCTTTCGGCCGTCATCGCGAAGTAACGGCCCATCATCACGAAGTCCGCGCCCATCGCCAGCGCAATGATGACCTGCGTGTCGTTGGCGAGACCTCCGTCGGAGCAGATCGGCACGTAACGGCCGGTGCGTTCGTACAGTTCGTCGCGGGCTTTGACCACATCCATCAGTGCGGAAGCCTGGCCACGGCCGATGCCTTTTTGTTCACGGGTGATGCAAATCGAACCGCCGCCGATGCCGACCTTGACGAAGTCGAGCTTGGCGTCTTCGGCGAGATAGCGAAATCCTTCGGCCGATACGACGTTGCCGCCACCCACGACGACCTTGTCACCATATTTTTCGCGGATCCACAGCGCGGCGTCGTGTTGGAATTCGGAGTAGCCATCGGAAGAATCGAACGCCAAGGCGTCAACGCCTGCGGCCACCAGAGCGGGAACGCGCTCTTTGTAGTCGTGGGTGTTGATGCCTGCACCCACGGCCAGGCGCTTGTCGGCGTCGAGCAATTCGTGAGGATTGTTCATGTGGTCGACATAGTCTTTCTTGAAGACCAAAGAGTTGAGGCGTCCGTCGAGTTCGAGTACAGGAAGGCATTCCTTCTTGTGGCGGTGCAACAGGCGGTTGGCTTCGGCGAGGCTGATGCCCACCCGGCCGTGGATGACCTTTTCGAGCGGGGTCATGTGATCGGAGACGGGAGTGTCGAGGTTGTCTTCGTATTCCCAGAAGTCCTTGTCGGTAATAATACCGAGGAACTTGCCGGCGTTGGTGCCGTCCTCGGTGACCGCAGCCGTGGAGTGCCCGGTCCGCTTTTGCACGGCGAGCAGCTGGCGGAGGGTGGAGGAGGGGTGGATGGTGGTGTCGCTGCGGACGAACCCGGCCTTGTGGGCCTTGACCCGGGCGATCATCGCGGCTTGGTCTTCGATGGACTGGGAGCAAAACACGAAGGCCAAGCCACCTTGGCGCGCGAGGGCCGTGGCCATGTCGACGCCTGAAACCGCCTGCATGCTCGCGGATACCACGGGCACGTTAAGATGGAAACGACCGGCGGGAGTCCCATCGCCGCGCTTGAAGGCGGCCATGGGGGCGGCCAGCGAGACGTTGCGGGGCACGTGCTCCTGCCGGGTCAAGCCGGGAAGGAGGAGATATTCGGCAAAGGTGCGGGAGACGTCTGGTAAGATTCTGGCCATGACCAAATTTAGCTCGGTCGAATCAATCCGTAAATGCCCCTGAACTAGGATTGCATTGCCAATATTTTTACAAAAAGCAATATCTTTACAGAGATTTAACCGCCTTGGCCTTTATCTTAAAACAACTGAAGGCTGCACTAGCCTTCTAACCTTGCATTATGAAAAGGGTGTAAAGAATGAAGAAAAACACCGTCAGATTCTTTCAGGCTGCCGTTTTTGCCACCATTTTCACCGGAGTCGCGAGTGCCGAACTGGTCCGCAACCCCACCCAGGTCGGCGCGGCTTTCGACGTTGGCCAAATCGTTAAGGGAACCCTTTACGACGGGTCGGACGTGACTTCGAAGTTCAAAGGCGACGACCAGCAAATCGCCCGCACAGGTGTTTATCTAACCGAATCGGGAACTTACAACGATCGTCTGAGCATCTATTTGACGGTTGGCGGCCTTTTCTGGTACGCGCTTCCAGAAGGCAGCTCGTTTCAAACCCACCGTATTTACTTCGGCCCCGGTGTGGGACAGGCCCAAGGCGTCTATGCCTTTGGCGAAGATCCTGCGAAGCCGGCCGCCACGCTGCAGTTCGGTCTCTTTGGACACAAATATTCCGATGCCGTCAATCTCGGTGAATATCTGTATCGCAGCGGCACCTATCCCGGGGTACTGACTTCGGGTGGTTGGTCGTATATCAACGCGGCTAGTTACATGGCTCAGGGCGCACGCGTGACCGTTCCGATGTTAAACGGAATGGTCACCAATGACTTCACGATGTACATGGAACGCGATTTGGAACCGACCAACGACTTCACTCCCGGTTACGCCGTGACGGCGAAACCCCTGCCCTTCGTGGAGCTGGGTGCGGGCGTGGTTTGGTCGCACGCGCTTTCGCTTTCGCCTTCCCGCCTCGCCCCCAAAAAACTGGCGAACGAATACAGCAAGGCAACCCAACGTCCTTCCAATAACGCCGGTGGAGCCGCCACGGATACTTGCCCATGCGGCTATTACACGTTTAAAGGGTTCAAAACCATGGCGCGCGCGTCGGTGGATATCGGATCGGCGCTGGGTGTGGACTGGGCCAAACCGGGCGAGTTCAAAGCGTATTCAGAAATCGCCCTGCTCGGCGTCGAAGATCAACCCTACTACTACGAGAAGAAGGCCGAGCGAATGCCCGTCATGTTCGGTCTCGACATTCCCACCTTCGGCTTGCTAAACAAACTCGCGTTCGAAATGGAATACCACAAGTCGCGTTTTTCAAACACGAATGGAACGCTGGTGCAAAACCAGTTGCCTCTTCCCATCAACAACGGAGAAGATATCAGTGTTTATGACCTGAACTCCGCCTACTATACGAGTTATACGGCCGACCAGAAGGACTCCGTTGCGGACCTGTGGAAAAAGGACGACTGGAAGTGGACCGTGTACGCGCGTAAGGAAGTGACCAAGGGCGTTTCGATTTACGCCCAAGCAGCGAACGATCACCTGCGCCACTTCAACTTCACCGCGACTCCTTCTGCACTTCCCGCCACTACGCGGCCGAGTGACTGGTACTACGTCCTGCGTCTTGAGTTTGGAATCTGAGGGCGGCCGGAATGACGAACAAATCATTTAAAACCGGAGCGGCGGCATTGATCGTCTCGCTGGCCTTGGGCGCTTACGCCCGGGCCGACGTGGTGTTCCATCCCCGGGAAGTCGGCGCCAATATCGATTTCGGAGAGATTCGGAGCGGAGAAGAGGAAGGCTCGGACTGGTCGCGTCAAACCTTGACCCGTACCGGCGTGTACCTCACCACTTCTGCAACGGTGAACGAGAAGCTGGATTTTTACATGACCATCGGGGGCCTGTTCTGGTACCCGACTCATCCCGGTGAAGCGTCGCCCGAACGACTTGTCCGCTTCGGACCCGGTGTGGGCCAGGCCCAAGGTATCTACACCTTCGGTAACCGGAATGACCCGATCGGTAAATTGCAGTTCGGTCTCTTTCCCGTGAAGTACAACCCGGACGCGACCAACCTGGGAGAGTATCTCTTCCGGAGCGGCACCTATCCCGGCTACTTGATTACGGGAGGGTGGTCCTATCTTAATTCTGCGAACTATCTGGCTCAGGGTGCCCGTTTTACCTTGCCTACTTTCGGCGGGCGGGTGACGCATGACTTCACCTTGTTCATGGAACGCGATTACGAACCCACCAGCGATTTTTCACCGGGCTATGTGATCACGGCAAAGCCGACGGGCTTTTTGGAACTGGGAGCCGGCGTCGTGTGGGCGCATGCTCTCTCGCTGAATCCCGATCGCCTTTCTCCGAACAAGACCCATCAGGACACGATTACGAACGGGTACAATAAGAACACGGGAAAGCCACTTCATGGAGAACCCACTCCGGCGGATACCGCGAACGGGAAGTACAACTACCCGATCGGGTTCTACACCTTCCGTGGCTTCAAGACCATGGCGCGTGCCTCGGTGGATGTCGGCTCCCTGATCGGGTTGGACGGCACGTCGCTCGACGTCGGTTCCTTGATCGGTTTGCAGGCTGCCGCGAAGAACGAGCTCAAAGTGTATTCCGAAATCGCGCTTTTGGGCGTTGAAGACCAGCCGTTCTATTATGAGGACAAGACCGACCGCATGCCGATCATGCTCGGTGTCAGCGTGCCCACTTTCGGCGTGTTTGACAAGCTTTCCTTAGAAGGCGAATACCACAAGTCCAAATTCCGCAATTCGGTGGGGGCGCCCTTCTACTACTCCCTGCCCATCCCCCTGGATGACGATGGGACACAGGACAATCCGTACGCCTACGCCGACAATAGCACCAAGGACGATTGGCATTGGTCGATTTATGCCAGCCGGAGCATTATTCCAGGAATCCGGGTCTACGCCCAAGCGGCAAGCGATCATCAACGCCATCCCACCGGCCCCGAGGTCAAGCCCTCCATCGAACCGCCTACCCAAAAATCGAGCGACTGGTATTATGTGTTCAGGTTGGAGTTTGGCCTTTATTGATAAAATTGGAGCTTGCACAATCTTTTACCGCCTGACTACAAGTACCTTGGGCGATTTTGGCTCCTTGAGGGTAATTTAAAGAGACTCGACACAGTTGGTTTTAAAGGGAAGAGAACATGAAAACATCGAAATCGTACCGTTTCCCCAAACTTTTGGGGGGAGCGTTGCTTGTGGGTCTGGCCTTGGCAGGCACCGCGCAGGCACAGGTTGCCGTGGTCGCGCGAGACACCACCAAAGCTTATCAGAAGAGCCCGAATAGCCGCGTGCATCGCGTACTCTATTACTCCTACAAACTGGGCGGTCACACCCAGAGCTACCTGCAAGCCGAGTTGACGCGTCTCGCGAACATTTACGGCTTTCAGTTGGACGTCGGCTCCACTGCCAGCTATATCACTGAAACCTCGTTGGGCATGGCGGGCGATACGACCAATCCCGTGAACGTTGCGGTGTTTAACAACGGCGACGGCGACGTGCTGCAAAATGCGACCTCTTTGGCCGCTATGAAGAAGTTCGTTCAGGACAAGGGTCGCGGTCTGCTCCAGATCCACGCTGCGGCAGCGTATGTTCCGTGCCCCACTAGCGGAGCGGAAAACCTGACCGATGCCAACTGCAAGTGGCTTGCGCGCGTGCTCGTGCGTCAATACCTCAACCACAACCCCGATCCGAACTACGCCCGCATTTACGTGGACTCCGTGCGTGCGGGTGAAATTCCGCCGAACGCCACGACCGCAGGCAATGTGGCGGCAGGTTGGGACCATGGCAAGCGTGTTCCCGAATTCAAGGCCATCTTTGACTCCCTGCCTTCCAACAACGGCGTTATCGGCGGTCCTGAGCCCCAAGTTTGGGACAGCCTTGGCGACGAGTGGTACAACTATCGCGGCTATGTGCGCCAGCAGGGTGCGCAAACCCTGGACGGTGTCGCCTATGGTCCTGTGATCGCCCTTCTGTCAATGGATGAAAAGGCTTCCTATACTGCCTCCAGCTACAAAATGCAGGATCGCGTTCAGGCTTGGAGCCGCCACGTGGGCAACGGCTTGACGATTTACAATGACGCCGGACACGGCCAGACTGCTTACACGGGTACCCGCCGGGTGAAGGGCGTTGTGGTCAACGACACCATCAACCAGAAAATCAACTGGCGCTTTATCCGTTACCTGGCGCGTGACTTCGTGGGTTGCATGGATTCGAGCTACGTCGAATACAATCCTTCGGCATCCGTCACCATGATCACGACGGGCATCGACGATCCCGAGCCATGCAAAACTTCGACGAACACGGCTTTGGTCAACCACCATAACACGGATGACCGGATCGGAATCCTCGGCACCCCGGGAGCCTACGTGGTTGCCGTCAACGAGCCCGGCAATTACCAGGTCACAGTTTTGGACGTGAACGGCCGTAATGTATATGCGGTCTCCGGAAATGGGCCGGGCCGTATGAAGATTCCCACAATGAAATCGGGTTCCTACGTGATCCGCGTGACCACCGGTCAACACCAGTGGTCGAAGCAAGTCAGCTTCTGATTCGCGGGTTTGGCTGCTTGCCAAACTTCATTCTACGCCGCGTCCGGGAATCTCCCGGGCGCGGCGTTTTTATTTGAACTCCTTTGATTGTCTTGAAAACCGATTTCTACCTGACTCGTTCGTTTTTAGGGTAGAGTCTCTTCGAGTATTTCGCCAATATGGCGCTATTTATGTCGATTATTGGGTAAGATTTATGGGGTTTCGGAAAAAGTAAGGCTAATAATTCGGAAAATTTGAAAAAAAAATCGGCATTTTCAAAAAAATAGTTGATTAAGTTGATCATTTAATGCCTCGAATCGAGCTAAATTGAAATTATAGCGCACAATTGTTATGTTTTATAAATAACCTAAAATAGAACAATCGAAGGTGGGTTGAATTATGCCGAAAAAAATCTGTACAGGAGCCGAAGCGCTGATCCATTGCATGGAACAGCACGGAGTGGAGTACATCTTTGGGCATCCGGGTGGCGCGGCTATTCCAATTTTTGATGCCTTGGTTGATTCATCGATCAAATTCATTTTGACACGCCACGAACAAGGCGCCACCCACATGGCTGACGGAATGGCCCGCGCCACGGGTAAAGCCGGTGTGGCCTTGGTGACCTCCGGACCGGGTGCGACGAACACCGTTACGGGCCTTTTGACGGCCCTGATGGACTCCGTGCCGATGGTGGTGATCACCGGGCAGACCATCCAAAGCATGCTGGGTATGGACGCCTTTCAGGAGGCCGATGTTTCGGGCCTGACCTATGCAACCGTGAAGCACTCCTATTTGGTGCGGGATCCCAAGGATATTCCGCGCGTGGTAAAAGAGGCGTTTTACATCGCCGAGAGCGGGCGTCCCGGTCCGGTGTTGATCGACATCCCGAAGGATGTTTCGGGCGGCATGTTCGAACCCGATTACAATGTCGAGATCGACCTCCCCGGTTACTCGGTACCTTCGAACGGGGATTCCGCGGCGATCGCGCTTTGCGCCGATCTGTTGCAGCGCGCAAAGAAGCCGCTTTTGCTCGTAGGCCATGGTGCGGTGATTTCCGATGCCTGCAAGCCTTTGAAGGCGCTGGTTGAAAAGCTGCAGATTCCTGTGGTCAACACCTTGCTCGGTAAAGGCGCCTTCCCCGAGTCTCACGACCTAAGCCTCGGCATGCTGGGCATGCACGGTACGGCCTATGCTAATAAGGCTGTCCTTGAGTGCGACTTGATTATGTCGATCGGTTCGCGCTGGGATGACCGCATCACGGGTAAGCTTGAGACGTTCTGCAAAGACGCCGTGAAGATTCACGTCGACATCGACCCCGCTGAAATGGGCAAGATGATCAAGCCGGATTGCACCATCGTCGGTGATGCACGCCTCGTGCTCGAAGAGCTGTTGCCCTTGACCCGCAAGGGTGATACGACGGCCTGGGTCTCCACGATCAAGAAATTGAAGCGTCGCTTCCCGCTGCAGTACCGCAAGCATGGTGGCCTCAAGGCACAGTACGTGCTCGATGAACTGTACCGGTTGACTAAGGGCAAAGCCATTGTCACGACCGATGTGGGCCAGCACCAGATGTGGGCCGCGCAGTTCTATAAGACCGATCAACGCAATCACTGGATCTCCAGCGGCGGCGCGGGGACCATGGGCTTCGGCATGCCTTCGGCTATTGGTGCGCAGTTCGCGCGCCCTGACGCCTTGGTCGTCGCCGTGGTGGGTGATGGTGGCTTCCAGATGACCTTGTCTGAATTGGCTACCGCCCAGGTCAACAAGCTGCCGATCAAAATCCTGATCTTGAACAACAAGTATCTGGGCATGGTTCGTCAGTGGCAGGCCGTGTTCTTCGACAATCGCTATTCGGGCGTGGATCTCGAAGGCAATCCCGACTTCGTGAAGTTGGCAGAAGCTTACGGTATGCAGGGGTTCCGGATCAAGCGCAATGCCGACGCCGGCCGTGTGCTCGAGCGCGCCCTAGCCTACAACGATGGCCCCTGTATCATTGAAGCCGAGGTCGAGAAAGAAGACAACGTCTTCCCCTGGATCCCGGCGGGTGGTGGCTACGAGGAAATGATGTTAGAGGCGCCCAAGCACAAAGTTGAAAAGCCCGTGGGGAGCACCTGATCCCCCGGGATCAGTCGCACTACAAGGAACAAATTATGATCAACGGATCCCTCAATGGAACGGTGGCGGGCGCCAAGTCTTCCGCCACTTCTTCTACCGAGAGCCGCGCCTACCGCCCTGCGGAGACGCGTGCCAGCCAGCACAGCATCAGCCTGCTGGTGAACAATAAGCCCGGCGTGCTCATCCGCATTTCGCTGGTGTTTTCGCGTCGCGGTTACAATATCGACAGCCTCGTGGTGTCGCCCGCGCACAACGGGAAGTACGCGCGCATGAACATCGTCGCCTCAGGCGAGCCGAAGACGCTGGAGCAGATCCTGAAGCAGCTCAACAAGCTGATCGACGTGCTGCACGCCAAGGATCACACAGGTGAAACCGTGGTCGAGAAGGAACTTGCGCTCATCAAGGTGCGCTGCGCTCCCGAAAAGCGTTCGGAGATTCTGCAGATCGCCGAGCATTTCAAGGCCCAGACGGTCGACCTCTCCGAAAACACCTTGATGCTTCAGGTGACGGGCGGCACCGACAAACTCGATGCCGCCGAGATGATGCTCGACAAATACGGCATCGCGGAAATGGTGCGTACTGGCAAGGTCATCATGGCCCGGGGTGAGACGGGAACGTAACCGAACCGTCCGTGTCGAATGCAAAAAAAGGCGGGGGTAACCCCGCCTTTTTTTTGCATTTATCGATCTGTCGGTTTATCGATTTAACGACCTTTCGATCTCAGGCGCGAAACTCGGCCATGACCGAGGTGAATAGAATCCAGCGCGGGGGCTTTTCGCTCCGATCGGCGGGGAAGGCGACATTCACCGAAACGCCCAATCCGTGTTTGAGCACCACCGGCTTGTCGAGTCGGAAGGTGTTGAAGTTGTCGGGTTTGCCGGCATGTTCGCCGAAGACACCCAGATTGTCGAAAGCCTTGAGCAGTTTGGCACCGTCATACAGGTGCACGGACTGGATGGGCGAGCGCGTGGTGTTGTGGAAAAACAAAAACACGCGCGACAGCTTGGGACCTTCGCCGTTTAGCAGGTTCGGTGCGGTGAAGGGGATGTGGAACCAGTTGGTGGTGGAATCCTTGCCCCAGAAGGTCGCACCCCAGCCTTTGCGGGAAACTTCTTCAATACGGGTCGGATATTCCGGCTCCGCGGCGTTGCCATGGACAGTGAAAACGGTCTGGACGGGGGTGCTGTCGACGGGGACGCGGGGTGCTGCGATTTTCATGGTTTCATTATAACATCGTGACGGCGATGGCCGTAGGGGAGGCCATTACGGATTTGCGCGGCCTGCGAAGGCCTTGGCCGTTTGAACCATTGGGCCGTTGTCGCGTCGGACGGGTGCGAGGCTGTGCAGGTAGCGATACAGCGCCCGCAGGTCGGTCTCCGTCATGCGCCGGTAGCTGCCCCAGGGCATCGGAGAATCGGCGAATACCGCGCCCCGCTTCATCACCTGTACAAACGCCTCTTCGCTCCAGAGGGTCATGACACCCGTGGTGGAGTCTGGAGTGAGGTTGGGAGTCACATAGACCATACCCGGGCGGGCGTGCGCCTTGAACGGCATTCCGCCCGAAAACGGCGCTCCAAGGAACTCTCCGGTTTTGAGATTGCGGGGAGTATGGCAGGATTCGCAGCGGCCGATGACGTTGGCGATATAACCGCCGTAGGCCGCCGTGGTATCGGGACGGAACTGCTGACGGATGGGAGGATGTTTGGGGCCGTAGGGCGTCAGGAAGTAGGCGAGGGTGACCTTGCCGAGCAGGTTGATGCGTTTACGCGGAGCGACGCCGGGTTCGGGCTTGAGCGAACGTAGGTAGGAGAGGATGGCGACCAGGTCCTCTTCGGCCATGTCGGCGTAGGTGTCTTTGAAGGGCAGGGCGATGCGGCCTTCGCGGTTGACGCCAGTACGGATCACCCGGGCGATTTCTCCGTCGCTCAGGGCCCCGAGGCCCGTGGCGGAGTCGGGAGTAAGGTTGGGGGCGGTCCAGTCGCCGAGGAAGGTGATTTCGCCGGTGCCGCCCGTCAGGGGGACGATTTCACCGCGGAACATTTTCTGTTTTGCGCCGTCGGGTGCGTGACAGTCGGCGCAATGGGCGGGGCCGTGCACCAGATATTCGCCGCGGGCGATCACGGCCGAATCATGGACGGCACGTGTGGCGGGCAGGGGAACGTCCCAAGTCTTTTGATAGGCCTTGAGCGAGTAGAGCGTGAAGGCGGCCCCGACGAGGAGCAGGATGCCCGCGAGTGCCGCCAGGGCGAGACCGATGCGTTTGAGCCAGAGTTTGGGCCGGAGGATCATGGGTGGAAAAGATAGCTGACCACGCACGCCTGAAAAAAAAAATCGCTCCCGAAAAAAAAAGATTTTCCCAGACTTGTTTGTCGTTTGAGGGCAAGGACTTGCGAACTTTCGGTAGGTCCATTCGGGAGCGTTTTCCAATGTCTGACACTTTGCTGAAAAATCAATGAAATCATGGGTTTAGTGGTGTTTTATCCGGATGGATGACGTTCCGTGCAGTACTTGGAAGTGCATCGCAAGGCGAAGAAGTCGAGATTAGATTGGCTCCATACACCTTCACCATTCCACCACTTTTTGTCCCGTCCGGAGGACCCATGCGTTTCCAAAGAATGTTCACCCGCGAGGGCGCGAATCCGTTTGACTCTGTTCAATATTCGTGGCGCAAATCACAAGTAAGATCTCTGGACGCGTCGTCGTCGTCGGTGATGGATGTGGAAGTTCCGGAATTTTGGTCGCAGACGGCGACCGATATTCTCGCGCAAAAATATTTGCGTCGCCGCGACGTACCCGTGGAAAGTAAAGACGGCAAAACCGCTACGGGCGCGGAGAACAGCGTGCGTCAGGTGGTCGATCGCCTCGCGGGATGCTGGCGTCATTGGGGCGAGCAGCTCGGCTACTTCGATAAAGCTGCGGATGCCCAGGCGTTCTACGATGAAATTGCCTACATGTTGCTGCGTCAGATGGCTGCGCCCAATTCGCCACAGTGGTTCAACACCGGCCTCAACTGGAAGTACGGCATCACGGGTTCGGCGCAGGGACACTTCTATGTGGATCCCGCCGACGATCAGGTGAAGGCCTCGGGCGACGCGTACACGCGTCCCCAGCCACACGCGTGCTTCATTCAGTCCATCGATGACGATTTGCTGGGGGAGAACGGTGTGTTCTCGCTGTTGCAGCGCGAAGGCCGCATTTTCAAATATGGTTCCGGCACGGGCACAAACTTTAGCGCGATCCGCGCGGCGGGCGAGTCGCTCGGCGGCGGCGGCGTTTCGTCGGGCCTGATGTCGTTCCTCAAGGTGTTCGATCGCGCCGCCGGTGCGATCAAGTCGGGCGGCACCACGCGCCGCGCGGCGAAGATGGTGTGCCTCGATCTCGATCACCCCGAAATCGAAGAGTTCATCACCTGGAAAAGCCGTGAAGAAGGCAAGGTCGCGGCCATGATGGCCGGCTCCGTGCTGCTCAAGAACGGCGAAAAGATTTTGGAACGCGGCGGCAAGGATGCGCCGAACCCCGCAGTGCCTGGCGCCGAGAACGTACCCGAAGCCCTGTGGAACCGGAGCCGCGCGCTGCTGGCGCAGGGCATGGCCCTAGGCGAGCGCGAAACCTACGACGCGCATTTCGAAGGCGAAGCCTACGTAACGGTAAGCGGACAGAATTCCAACAATTCGGTGCGCGTGCCGAACGGTTTTCTCGATGCCGTGGATGCCGACAGCGACTGGCAACTGCTCGGCCGCCTCGACAAGTCGGTGCTGAAAACCGTGAAGGCCCGCAAGCTCTGGGAGAGCGTGGGTCGCGCGGCGTGGGATTGTGCCGATCCCGGGGTGCAGTACGACGATCTTATCAACGAGTGGCATACCTGCCCGGCCGACGGCCGCATTCGCGCGTCGAACCCCTGCTCGGAATACATGTTCCTCGATGATACGGCGTGCAACCTTGCGTCACTCAACCTGGTGACCTTCCAGAACGAAGACGGGTCGCTCGACGTGGAGCGCTATTCGCATGCGGCGCGCATCTGGACGGTTGTGCTCGATATCTCCGTGGGCATGGCGCAGTTCCCCTCCGTTCAGATCGCGCGTAAGTCCTACGACTATCGCACGCTCGGCCTCGGTTACGCCAACCTGGGCGCGTTCCTGATGCGCGCGGGTATCCCGTACGATTCCCCCGCAGCGGCCGATGTGACCGCGGCGATCACCGCCTTGTTGGGTGGTACTTCCTACGCGGCTTCCGCCGAGATGGCAGGTGCCTTGGGCGCCTTCCCGCGCTTCGAGCCGAACCGCGATTCGATGCTGCGCGTGATCCGCAACCACGAACGGGCCGCACGCAGCGCGGCGGCGACCGAATATGAAGGGCTGTCGGTGATTCCGCGCGGTCTGACCGGCGAGTTATGCCCCGAGCCGATGGTGAAGGCCGCACGCGCGGCATGGGAAAGTGCGCTGATCCTCGGCGCCAAGCATGGCTTCCGCAACGCACAGGTGACGGTGCTGGCGCCCACGGGCACCATCGGTCTGCTGATGGATTGCGATACCACCGGCATCGAGCCCGATTTTGCGATGGTGAAGTTCAAGAAGCTCGCCGGCGGCGGGTACTTCAAGATCACCAACCAGTCGCTGCCCGTGGCGCTGCGCCATCTCGGCTACTCGCCGGTGGATTGCGAAGCCATCGAGAAATATGTGATCGGCAGCGGTTCGCTTGACGGCGCGCCGCACATCAACAAGGCCACGCTCTCGGAGCGCGGTTTCTCCGCCGAGACTCTGCACAAGCTGGAGAAGGCACTGCCCTTGTCTCTGTCGCTCGAAGACGCGTTCCACCCGCGCCTGCTGGGTCGCGAACTGCTCGCGGGTCTGGGCGTGAGCCCTGCTGCTCTCGACGGTGACGGCTTCGAAGTGCTGGAGTCGCTGGGCTTCTCCTTCGAACAGATCGAAGCGGCCGACCTGCACATCTGCGGAGCGCAAACCGTGGAAGGCGCACCTTCGCTCAAGCCCGAGCATTATCCGGTGTTCGATTGCGCGAGCCCCTGCGGTAAAGGCATGCGCATGATCGCCCCCATGGGTCACGTGCGTATCATGTCGACTGCACAACCCTATATCTCGGGTGCGATTTCGAAGACGGTAAACCTCCCCAACGAGGCCACCATCGCCGACATTCTCGGCGTTTACCGTGAGGGCCATCGCGGCCTGCTGAAGGCCATCTCCATCTACCGTGACGGATGCAAACTCTCGCAGCCGCTCAACGCCAAGAAGGATCGCAAGAAGGTCGAAGCGCCAGCCGTTCGCGCGGTGGTCGCCCCGACCTACTCCGGTCGTCCTGCAGCTCCGGGCGGACGTCCCCAGCGTCGCCGTTTGCCGGCGCGTCGCGGCGGTTTCGTGCAGGAGGTGTCGGTGGGCGAGCACAAGCTCTTCCTCCGCACCGGCGAATACCCGGACGGATCGCTCGGCGAAATCTTCATCGACATGTACAAGGAAGGGGCGAGCTATCGCGCCATCCTGAACTGCTTCGCAGTGCTGACCTCCAAGGCCCTGCAATACGGCGTGCCGCTTGAGGAATTGGTGGACACATTCACCTTCACGCGCTTCGAACCCGCGGGTCCGGTGGAAGGTCACGAGAACATCAAGAACTGCACGTCGTTGCTGGATCTCATTTTCCGCACGCTGGGTATTTCGTACCTCGGCCTGACGGATCTCGCCCATATTAAACCGGCGGACATTCCCGGAGCGCGCCCCCTGGGTTACGCGGCGCCGGTGACTGCGGATGATCCGGTGCGGTCTGCGGCACCCGTGATCTCGTCTAAATCCACGGGAGCACCGGGTGCCATGACGCGCGCCGAAGCCTCGGACATGTCGCGCCGCGCCGGGTACACGGGTGACGGCTGCACGGCATGCAGTTCCATGCGCGTGCGCCGCAACGGTACCTGCGTGGTCTGTGAGGATTGCGGCACGACGAGCGGGTGTTCCTGAGGGAGTTAAGATTTCACGGTTTACGGTTTACAGTGAGCTGCAGCAAATAAAATAGGGCACCGGGTTTGTTCGCGAATTCGGTGCTTTTATTATGGTTTTTTGACGGGTTCCTCCAAAGGATGGACCGTCTCCTGTCTACTACCTTTACCCCCATGTCTTCCAAAGATTTTTCGGCGTGGCGTCTCGATGGAGAGGCCGTTTCCGAAACCCTTGAACACGTGGTCGAAGAAGGCCCGCTTTCCGTCCGGGTCAACGGCAAACCCTTTACCGTGACATTGCGCACGCCGGGTGATGATCGCGCCTTGGTGCTCGGCCTCCTGTTTTCCGAAGGCTTGGTGGAGACTCCCACCGATCTGCTCGCACTCTGGGAAACCACCGACAAGACCCAGGAAGCAGGGGCTGCATCTTGGGAAGCTTCCGTACCGCGCCGGGATGCCATCGCCTCGAAACTCTCCAACCGTTCCCTCGCCTCGACCTCCTCCTGCGGATTTTGCGGCAAGACGGAATGGGAAGGCCCGAATGCAACCTGTGTGACGCCTGGGAACCCGGACCACGAGTCTCAGGAAGAACTCGCCCTCAAAATCACCACGAAATTTTTGGAAAGTTGTTTCGGCGCGATGCGCGAGCGGCAGGATTTGTTCGCTCAAACGGGTGGGTCGCACGCTGCGGCGGTTTTCTCCGCCGACGGGCGCTTGCTCGCCTTCGGCGAAGACGCGGGCCGGCACAACGCGGTCGACAAGGCCACGGGATTTCTTTGGGAGAAAGGCCGGCTGGCCGAAGCCTCGCTACTCTGCGTCAGCGGCCGCGTCTCCTACGAAATCGCGTCGAAGGCATTGCGCGCGGGGTATGCCGTGCTGGCGGCCGTGTCGGCGCCTTCGTCCATGGCGGTGGAGTTCTGCCGTGAACACGGAATCACCTTGATCGGATTTTGCCGGGGCCCGCGCGCCACGGTGTACGCGCATCCCCACCGCATGGCGGGGGGAGCCAACTTGAACTTGCAGAATATCATTGTGGAGGCGGTTTGAAAAAGGGCATCGAGAAGTCGGAAGAAACAGTTTTCGTGAATCCGTACGAGGCTCCCGCGGCGGGCCGCGGCGCGCTTCTCTACAGCGCGAAAACGCTGCTGCATGAAAAGGCGTTGATCACCGGCGCGCAGGCGCTCCGCCACATGAACCAGCCCGACGGCTTCGATTGCCCCGGCTGCGCATGGCCCGAACCGGGGGCCGGCCACGTATCCCATTTCGAGTTCTGCGAGAACGGCGTCAAAGCCATCGCGGCGGAAACCACCACCAAGCGCGTGACGCGCGAGTTCTTCGCACAGCACACTGTCTCGGAACTGCTCACGAAGGAAGGCTATTGGCTCGAGCAGCAGGGTCGCCTCGTCGAGCCCATGCGCTACGACCGCGCGACCGACAAATACGTGCCCATCTCTTGGGATGAGCTATTCAAACGTCTCGGCGCGTCGCTGCGCGCTCTTTCGCATCCCGATGAAGCGGTGTTTTACACCTCGGGTCGTACCAGCAACGAAGCCGCGTTCCTGTATCAGTTGTTCGGGCGCACCTTCGGTACCAACAATTTTCCCGACTGCTCCAACATGTGTCATGAGTCCTCGGGCGTTGCGCTGAACGAGACTGTAGGCGTGGGCAAGGGGACCGTCACGCTCGAAGATTTCGAAAAAGCCGACGCGATCTTCGTAGTCGGACAGAATCCCGGCACCAACCATCCGCGCATGCTCGGTGAGTTGCAACGGGCCGCAAAGCGGGGCTGCCAGATCGTGGTGATCAATCCCTTGCGCGAAAAGGGGTTGCTCGAATTCCTGCACCCGCAGGACGCTCTGGCCATGGTCACCGGCCGGGCTACCTCCATGTCGACCTTGTATTTGCAGCCCAAGGTGGGTGGTGACTTCGCCGTGTTCACAGGCATGATGAAGATCGTTCTCGCGCGAGCCGAAATAGACTCATCCCTCATTGACTCGAAATTCATAGCCGATCATACGGTTGGGTTTGACGAAGCCATGGCGCAAGTGCGTGCGACCTCGTGGGCCGACATACTGGACCAATCAGGGCTCACCCGCGCGCAGATCGAGATGGCGGCGGATGTTTACCTCAAGTCTAAGGGCGTGATCGCGTGTTGGGCGATGGGCATTACCCAGACCAAACATGCCGTGGCCACCATCCAGCAGCTCGTGAACCTGATGTTGTTGCGCGGCAATGTGGGCCGCCCTGGCGCGGGTTTGTGCCCGGTGCGCGGGCACAGCAACGTACAGGGCGATCGCACCATGGGCATTTACGAGAAGCCCGCGCCGGCCTTCCTCGATGGCCTCGATCGCGTATTCGGCGCTGAAGGATTTGTGGCGCCGCGTAAGAACGGGTACGACGTTGTAGAGGCCATCGAAGCCATGCACAAGCGCCGCGCGAAGGTGTTCATCGCCATGGGCGGTAATTTCGCGGCCGCCACGCCTGATTCGGACGTGACTGAAGAAGCGCTACGCCGATGCACCGTGACCGCGCACGTGACCACGAAGCTCAATCGCAGCCATCTCGTCACGGGCGAAGAAGCTTATATCCTCCCGTGTTTGGGTCGTAGCGAACGAGACATCCGCGGCGGTACGCCTCAGAAAGTCACTGTGGAAGATTCCATGTCGATGGTACACGCGTCTGAGGGACGTAAAACCCCGGCCTCTCCGGAGCTGATGAGCGAGCCGGCCATCGTGTGCGCCGTAGCGCGCGCGGCATTACCCGATTCGAAACTGCCCTGGGAAGCTTGGGCTGATGACTATTCGCAGCTCCGCGATCGCATCGCGGAGATGATGCCGGCGTTTAAAGACTTCAATGAACGGATTAAAACACCCGGCGGGTTCTATTTGGGTAACACCGCTGCCGAGCGCAAGTGGTCGGTGGTCGGTGGTAAGGCCCGCTTCACGGACGCGCCCTTGCCGATGCTCAGCGTGCCCGAGGGCGCGCTCCGGTTGATGACCTTACGTTCGCACGATCAATACAACACCACGATTTATGGTTTAGATGACCGCTATCGTGGAGTCTACAACGAGCGCCGCGTGATCTTCATGCACCCGCTCGACATCGCCGAACGCGGCCTTGAATCGGGCTCGCGCGTCGACCTCACGAGCGTTTGGGAAGACGGCGCTAGGCGCGAGGCCAAGGACTTTAAGGTGATCGAGTATGACATCCCCCGCGGCTGCTCGGCGTCTTATTTCCCCGAGACCAATGTGTTGGTACCGCTGAATGCGTTTACCGCCAGGAGCCAAACGCCGCTGTCGAAGTGGATTCCGGTGCGGGTCAAAGCGCGCTGACAACGATTCCCGACGTGAGCACCTGCGGTAGAATCTTGTAGGTGCCGCCGCCGGCCGGATAATACACGTAGAGCGGAATGCTGTTGCGCCCGTAGCCTTCCAGCGCCTTCGTCACGGCTTCATCCGAATTTGTCCAGTCGGCTTGAAGCGCGACGATGTTCTTCTCCGCAAAGGCGGCGGCAACTTCGGGCTTCGAGAGCGCCACGCGCTCGTTCACCTTACACGTGATGCACCAATCCGCCGTAAAGTCGAGGAACACCGCCTTGCCCTCGGCGCGTAAGGCTACGAGCGTTTCTGGGGTGTACCGATGCCATGTGATGGTTCCGGGGCCGGGCACAACGTCGGACAAGGTTGCGTCCGTCGAGGCCGCCGGGGCGCGATGCTGCACGCCCATGATGACCCAGGCGAGCGTGGGGACGAAGATCGCCAGCGCGACGAGCGCGGCCGTGAGGCGCACGTGCCCGGGATGATGTAGGGCCATCCACTTTCCAAGCACCCAAGCCGCGAGCCCTGCAGCGACGAGCAATGCCAGCAGCATCGCCATAGCGTCGATTCCGGTTTGACGGCCGAACACCCAGGCGAGCCAAACGACGGTGGCCAGCAGGGGAAAGCCCATGAACTGCTTGAGGTGCTCCATCCACGCGCCGGGCTTGGGAAGAAAGCGCGCGAGGCCCGGCGCGGCGGAGAGCAGCAGATAGGGCGAGGCCATGCCGAGCCCGAGCGCAGTGAAGACCGCGAAGGCGACGAAGTCGTTTTGGGTGAACGCGTAGGCCATCGCGGTGCCCATGAAGGGACCCGTACAGGGAGTGGCGACGAGAGTGGCCGTTACACCCGCGAGGAAAGACCCGCCCAATCCTTCCTTTTCATGCCCGCGTGAAATGCGGGTGAACAAATAGCCGACCTCGAAGACGCCGAAAAGGTGCAAGGCGAAAAACATGAAAAGCGCGCAGAGGATGACGACGAAGGTTGGGGACTGTAACTGGTAGCCCCAGCCGAGGCCTTGGCCCATGCGGCGCAACACGATGAGCAATCCGGCGAGAGCCCAGAACGACATCACCGTGCCCGCCGTGAAGGAGAGGCCGTGCGCGAGCACGCCGCCCTTGCGACCGGCGGCGCGTTGCACGAAGTCGAAGATCTTGAGGGAGAGAACCGGAAGCACGCAGGGCATCAGGTTCAAGATGAGGCCACCCGCGAAGGCCGCCAGAAGCATGAGGATTAGATGCATGGGGGGAAAATAACAGGAGCGGACAGCTTACAGCATACAGCGAACAGCAAACACAAAAAAACGGTAGGATCGACCTCGAAGCCCGCTGTTCGCTGTCAGCTGTACGCTGTAAGCTTGCTTATCTCCCGTTCGGATTGATCTCGTTGAGCCAGGCGAGAATGCCGCCGGTGACGTTGAATCCGTTGGTGTAGCCCTGCTTCTTGAGGAATTCGAGGGCGGTGCGGGAGCGGCGGCCGGAGCGGCAATAGATGTACACCGGTGCGTCCTTGGGAACTTCGGACCAGCGTTGTTCGAATTCGCTGAGGGGCACCAGCTGGCCACCGAGGTTGACCTCGTCGAATTCCTCCTGCTCGCGTACGTCGACCAAGGCCGTTTTGGGCTCTTTTTCGAGAATTTCGCTCAATTCGAGGACGGAGATTTCGTCGTTGACCATGGGTTTCCTCCGGGCGCGGGTCGTTGGCTGCAGCCTGAACCGGCAAATATAAGCAGGGAGAGGGGATTTGAACGGGCCCCGGACGCAAGCTCCTCCTAAATCCGTACGTGGTAATGCGTTGAAATCCGGGGGGCGGGGAATTAGGTTTTACGCCCCCCCAAAATTGGGGTTCCCGGGAAAGTCCCGGGAGCGACTCACATCGAACAAAGGTCGATGCGTTTCGAGGAATCTCGCCGAATTACCGAGGATTACATGGCAGCAGGACCCAAAGTCAAAATTTCCCGCGCTCTGGGCATTGCCCTGACGCCCAAGGCAGCTCGCGTGATGGAGCGTCGTTCTTTCCCGCCCGGACAGCATGGTCTGGCGCGCAAGAAGAGCCCCTCCACCTACAAGATGCAGCTCCTCGAGAAGCAGCGCCTCAAGGCCATGTACGATGTGCCCGAGGTTCAGCTCCGCGCCTACTACGAGCGCGCCACGCAGTCGCACGAGTCCACGGGTACCGCCTTGCTGGCGTTCCTCGAGTGCCGCGCCGACGCCGCTCTCTATCGCATGGGCTTTTCCCGTACGATCTACGCCGCCCGCCAGTACGTGGCGCACGGTCACTTCAGCATCAACGGCCGTCGCATCTACACCGCCAGCCATCCGATCAAGGTCGGTGACGTGATCGCGGTCGTGGAAAAGTCGAAGTCGCATCCTCAGATCATCGACGCGCTGACGCACTCCGGCAGCGTGGTCGTTCCCGAGTACTACGAAGTGAACAAGGTCAAGATGGAAGGCAAGCTCATCGCGAAGCCGCTCCGTGACCAGATCCCGGTGAAGCTGCAAGAGCAGCACATCGTCGAATACTACTCGCGTTAATCCTGATTCCTTCGGGATCAAGAAAACCCCGGGACCGCGAAAGCGGTACCGGGGTTTTTTGTTTTTGGGGACTCGCCCTATGGGCGGCAGCGCTCTTGAAAATGCGCCTTCAAAGAAATCCGAACCATGTGGGGTCGGCGAAGATCTCGACCGATCACTTTTCCGCTTGCTTTAAGCCTTCTTCTTCCCCAGGAACGATCCGAAAATCTGGATGTTGTAACGCTTGGGTGAGAAGCCCTCCTTGCGGAGGATTTCGGAGAAGGCGGCTTCGAGTTTGGCGCTGGTGACTTCCTTCACGTCGTCGCTGTCGAGAGAAACGAGGTGCGCGTGGGGCTTGTCGCCCATGTCGATTTCGTAATGCGTGTGCCCGTGGCCGAAGTCGGATTCGGAGAGCACGCTCGCTTCAACGAGTTGGCTGAGAGTGCGATAGAGCGTCGCGCGCGAGGCCTTGAGCCCGGTGCGCTGCATCTCGTACAGCAGTTCATCGGCGCTGAAGTGACCCTTTTGCGCGAAGATGAAATCAAGCAGCGCGGTGCGCTCCTTGGTGAGGAACATCTTGTTGCGCTTCAGAAACTCCGCATAGCGGGTTTGGGCGATCGCGAGTAGGTCTTTGTTTGTGTTTTGCACGGGAAAAAGTTACCATCATCCCCCGCCGGCGGGGGGCAGAAACTCGAAGAAAAGTACGCCCGCGCATTTGCCCCGACGCAATTCGAGATATTCGGCGAAATCCTGCTCGGCGACCTGTCCGCGCAATTGGCTTGCGTGGCGCAATACCGGCTTGCCGTCGTTGACCCCGTCTCGGACATCCACGAAACCCGTGTGCGTACCGTCGAGGCCCTCGATCCCCGTCATGAACGCCACCCCGAACAACCCGTTTCCTAAGGTCCAATTGCGGGCAAGTTGCACGGCCTTTTCGAAGGGCACATAGCGCAACTCGGCATTGAGGTCGCCGCCCGCGATACCTTTGCCCGCGAGCAGTTTGCCGCGATACAGGGATTTGCGGAATACGGTGTCGCCCGGGATTTTGAGGACGCGGAAGTCGCGGGGGTTGTTCGCGAGCCATTCGCCGGTGAAGTAGTGGTTGCGGCTTTCGTAGCGGACGCTGTCGCCGTGGTAACGGAACGGCAGAACGGCGGGCACGAGGTCGGTGGCGCGACGCGAACGGGCCAGTCCCACCACGTTTTCGATGTAGGTGACGCAATCCATGCGCGTGAGGTCAACCAAGGGCAGCGCCTCCACGTCGCCGTACCGTCCTTCGCCGGTGGGGCCGAGGAAATAGGGTTGACCGAGCAACGCGCGCGAGAAGTAACGGAGGCGTTCGGTGTACTGCGCCGGGGTGGTGGAGGTCGAGGGCGCGTCGGGTCGCTCGAGGATTCGGTACGCTTCGGCGACGGCGGGGCGCTCCTTGTTGAACCAGAGGGCGGTGCGCATGAGCAGGCTGTCGAGCATGGCCGCCGCCGCTCCCGACCCGCCGTTGTGCAACACCACCACCGCGAGCGTATCCCCGTCGGCAGCGAAGGCGTAGCCCGCCAGCGCGGCCACGCCGCCGAGCGTGCCGGTCTTGTAACGCACCAGTCCGCTGCCGGTGTAGTCGCGCAGGCGCTTGCCGGTGGCCCCGTCAAGCCCGGGCTGGGCGAGCGAGGCAATGTAGTCGGGACCGTCGGGGTGACGCGCCATGCGCGCGAGCAATAGGGCCATGCCCCGCGCCTGCACATGGTTCAGGTGGGAGAGTCCGCACGCATCGTGCAGGTCGAAGGTTCCGCTGTCGATGCCGAGGCGGGCGAGAAATATTTTTTCGGCGGCGATACCCGCGCGGTCGCTGCCTTCGCCGCGCACGCGTTTGCCGAGGTGGCGCAACAGCATTTCCGCGTGCAGGTTCTGGCTGCGCTGGTTGATTTCGTCGACCATCGAGGCGAGCGGCGCGGCGGTGAACCGTAAGGTGTAAAGCCGCGCCGGTTTGGCCGGGACGCTTTCCTCAACCAACGTAATGCCGCGCTGGCGCAGGGCCGTGAGAAAACCGGCCCGGAAGTATTCAGGCGGATTGCGGATGGGTAGCAGCCAGGTCTTGGCTCCCGCACCGGCACCCGTTTTACCCGTGAGGATCACCGTGGTTTCATTCGCCCGAAGCGTCGCCGAAATACGGTTACCGCCTTTTTTAAAGGTCTTGGCATTGTTGATGATGCTCACGTAGCCGACATCGGGTGACACGAACGCTACGGGTGGGTCTCCGGCGCGTTCGCCCGGGCGCACCGCGAGATCGAAGGTGTTGTCGTTGAACGACAGTGCCGACACTTCGGCGCCGTACCAGGTGTTGAAATGGCGCGGAGCCCACGCGACGGGCTTATGCGGGCCCGTGAAATAAGCATCGGACGCGGTCACGCGCCCGCGCACCGTATCGATGCCGCGGGCCTTGAGGCTGTCGGCCCACTCCAGGAGCGGCTCCAAGGCGCTGGTGTAAAACCGGTCGGAGATATTGGGGTCGCCGCCGCCGAGGATGCGCAGTTCTCCGTGCAAGGTTTTCCCGCGCAGCGTGCCGGCGACTTCGAGGGTGGTGTGGGGCGCGGCATCGTCGGGGATCGCATCGAGCGCGGAGGCCGTGACGATGAGCTTGAGCGTGGAAGCGGGAATCAGGGGCAGGCTATCGTCGGACTCGGCTTCGAAACGTTGATGCTTTACCGAGTACACCGCGAGACCGAGCGTTCCGCCCACGCCCGCTGCGTCGCGGTATTCGATCAGATCGCGGAGCAGCAGGGGAGAGGGGTTGCCGTTGGGGACGGGGGCCGAAAAAGCGGTGGATTGTAGAAATGAGAAATGAGAAATGAGAAGTGAGAAAAGAATGGCAACGGGCGTTAGGCTCTTTGTCGTCCGGCGTTCAATCAGAAGGGGGAACATCAGGCTTGTCCCGTCATCCGCTTGAATTCATCCCAGTAACCTGGATAGGTTTTGCGCACGCAACCCGGGTCCCGGATGATCACAGGAACACCCTTGGGCCCGAGGCTGACGAGCGAGAAGCACATGGCCATGCGATGGTCGTCGTACGTGACGATTTCCACGTTCGGGATGAGCTGATCCGGCGGGTCGATGGAGATCCAGTCCGGGCCTTCCTCAATAGTTGCGCCGAGTTTACGGAGTTCCGTCGCCATGGCGTGCAGACGATCGGTTTCCTTGAGGCGCCAGTTGCCCACGTTGCGGATGGTGGTTTTGCCTTCGGCGAAAAGGGCAACTATGGCGAGTGTCATACCCGTGTCGGACATGAGATCCATGTCGATGTCGATGCCGCGAAGAGTCCCATTGTTATAGGCGATGATGTCTTCCGATGTGTAAACTGGGGCACCTTCCCCATCAAACAAGCCTATTTTCGGTTGATGACCTTTATAGTCGATTCTGGCGCCCATTTTATAGAGAACTTCCGCGAATTTAGCCTCACCTTGGGAGGACTTCTTACGGATGCCTTCTACAGTAACGAAGTTCTTTGCAATCACTCCCGCGGCAAGAAAATAAGACGCAGATGAAGCGTCCGGTTCAACGATGTAACGAGAACCTCCTCCATAATATCCTGAAGGATTTTCCATCCAGAATTTCTTGTAACCATCGCGGCCTACTCTTGCGCCGAAGTCTTCCATGATCCGTAGAGTGAGGTCCACATAAGGTGCGGATACAAGAGTCCCTTGGATTTCAACCTCAACTCTGCCTTTGCACAACGGCATGGCCATGAGTAATCCCGTTACGAATTGGCTGGACAGATTCCCTCGGATTGATGTCTTGCCGCCAGCGAGTCCCCGAGCCTTGATCGTCAGCGGTGGAAACCCCTCCTTGTTATCATAGATGATTTTGGTTTTTCCACACAATGGACGCAATGCCTCTACCAAATCGCCGATGGGCCTTTCGTACATGCGTGAAATTCCGGTGACACGAAAAGTCCCTTCACCGCCGGATAATAGTGCCGTCAGTATCCGCGTGGCGGTCCCGGAGTTTCCAAGAAAGAGTTCCGTCCCTTCTTCCGGAGCCCTGAAATGGGATTGCCCGGTAAAAGTTGTGACCGGGGGCAAGGTCTCCTGCGCCGGAGGAAACATTTGAATCTTCAGTGCCTGAAGCGCTCGATACATCAAGGTCACATCTTCACCATCTGGAAGATTTTCCAGTATGGTGGCACCTCTTGCCAATGCGGCTATTGGCAGCACGCGGTTTGCGATGCTTTTGGAACCCGGAGGCCGCACCTGAAACGGGTGAGGCAGGCTGGGCACATGGGGCAAATTCTCTACGGTTTCCATCCCAGATAACGTAGAAATCGGGGGATTTCGGGACCCTCCGGGAGGCCTTCTCGTTACGGGACCCCGTGGAATCTATACTGTTCCTTATGGGTTTCATTCATCTTTCCAATTGGGAAATCTTCCTACGCCTGTTCGTGGCAACCATGGTCGGCTGTTTGCTCGGCCTCAACCGCGAGATCCTCGGTAAACCCGCCGGACTCCGCACCCATGCACTGGTTTCCCTTGGCTCGGCGCTGATGGCGGTGACGGTGATCGGGGTACAGGGCTACAATCCGGGAGACGGCTTCAGCCGCGTGATGCAGGGTGTGATCACCGGCATCGGGTTTCTGGGCGCCGGGGTGATCTTGAGGGACGTTTCAGGAAAGGTTACGGGACTCACCACTGCCGCCATGATCTGGATCGCCGCGGTATTGGGTCTTGCATCCGGCGCGGGTCGCTGGGTCGAAGTGGGCATCGCCACCGTGATGATCTTCCTGATCCTGCTGCTGGAGCGGTGGGAACACAAGCTGCACTTTTCCATTCCGCCGCATAAAAATGCGGGGAACGGCAAAGGCGATGGTAATGGCAATGGCATTACGAACGGTAGCGGCGACAACGGAAACCATGGCGCGTAATACCGGGAAGTCGTTCCGGTACGCCCTCCGCGTTGTGTGGCTGCTCTGCGGCCTGGCCCTTCCGGCCGGCTCCTTCGCGCAAGGATATGCGGCAGCCTCCACTATTTCTGCGCCTAAACTCGAGTTGATCCGGCAGGCGATGGCCTCCATGAAAATCGATCAGAAGATCCGCTCCCTGGTGGATCAGCGTGTGGAAATGCGGGCCCGGCGCGTGCGGGGCGAGAATCCCGCCTTGCCGGATTCGGTGTATCAGACCGTGCGCGCGTTCATCGCAGAAGTGTATGCGGATCATAGCGATCGCGCCGGAGGGTTGATGCCGCGCGTTTATGCCTTGCTCGACCGCAATTTTTCCGAAGACGATCTTCGGTTTGCGGTGAACTTCAACGGATCGGATCAGGGCAAACGCTATCGCGAGCGCGTACCGCGCGTGGTCAACGAGAGCCTTGAGATCGGTCGGGCATGGAGCGAAAGCCTGGAACCCGAAATCCGCAGCGGACTTGAGATGCGATTTCGCGGTACGCGCTTCAAGCCGTGAGCGTTCTGCCGGCCAACGCCTAAATTGATATCTGTCCTTTCTCCCCGGAGTCTCACATGAGAGCCATCAAATCCAATTCCCTGTTTTCCCGCTTTGCGAAATGGACCGCGCACGCCACCGGTCGTCCTTCTTCATTCGGTATCGCGGCGATGGTGATCGCTATCTGGATCTTTACCGGACCGATTTTTCACTTCAGCGATACCTGGCAACTAGTGATCAACACCGGTACGACGATCATCACCTTTCTCATGGTGTTCCTGATCCAGAATACGCAGAACCGCGACACCGAGGCGTTGCAGGTCAAACTGGATGAATTAATCCGTGTGACCGCGGGCGCGCACAACGCCCTCCTCGATCTGGAAGAGCTCGAAGAGGACGAGTTGCGGCGGATTCGCTCGGGTTACGGACGGCTGGCGCAAAGGGCCCGCGAAGCCCTAGTGCAGGGATTGGCGGATACCGATGCGCCCGATCTGGATCGGGACTAGGAACGCGGGTTGATCGGCGCGCGGTAATGACGCGCCCAAGCGACGAATGCGGCGAGCAGCCCCAGCAACAGTGGCATGGTCACGGCGGCGGTTTCGCCGCGTGCGAGATGGAAGCCGATCGCGAAGACCATGGTCAACGCCAAAAAGAGCGCCGCGAGCGCGGTGAGCCCCGGTTTGATGCGCGTGAGTGACGGCAGTACCAACCCCGCCGCACCGAGCAATTCACCGGCGCCGATGAAGCGCACCAGCAAGTGCGGCACGTCAGCCGACCAAGGGACGTACATCACCAGTTGTTCCGGGGAATAAAAGCTTTTCATCCATCCGGACATGCCGAACATCAGGACAAGCAACAGTTGCGTGATCCATAAAACAAAGCGCAGGGCTTTTGTGCCGTTGTTGTTGGCGGTGCGTTCCATAAACTCCTCGGGGGCGGAGGGGGTGTTGCGGGCAGATCTTCGGTTTAATCTACCGACAGACGATTTCTCTACGCAACAGATATTTGAGGAATTTTGGACTGGCCCGATCGAAAGCCCAAAAGCTCCAAAGCTCGAAAGCCCGAAGGCCGCGAGGTGAGTTAGCCGTTCAACGCCTGCAGGAAGTCGCCGACCAGATCCGCCGTGTCTTCGATGCCCACCGAGACGCGCACTAGCGATTCGGCGATGCCCATGTCGCGGCGCTTCGCTTCTCCGAGCTCCCAGTAAATCGTCTGCGCCACGGGAATCACCAAGGTGCGCGCGTCGCCAAGATTGCTAGAGAGGATGGCGATCTGCAGCCGGTCGAGCACGGCGAAGGTATCCGCTGCATCGTGCAACTCGAAGCTGACCAGGGTACCCGGGCGGCAAAACAGATTTTTCGTCCGCTCGTACTGCGGATGCCCAGGCAGACCGGGGTAATGCACGGCGCGCACCTTGGGGTGGCCGGCGAGCGCTTCCGCCAGCTTTTGCGCGTTGTCACAAGCACGTTCGATGCGCAGGGCCAGCGTCTCGGAACCGATCGACAGGGAGTGCGCCGCCTCCGGAGAAAGCGTTCCGCCGAAGTCGCGCAGGCCCTTCTTGCGCAATTGCAACAGGGCCCACTGTTTCGCGTCGCCGGTTTTGTAGAGGTCGTAGAGGTTCGGGTAACGCGTCCAGTCGAAGTTGCCTAGATCGGTCACGCTGCCTCCGAGGGCATCTCCGTGACCGCCGAAGTGCTTCGACAGGGAGTTCACCGAGAACGTGGCGTGCACGTCCTTCGGGAGGAAGAGGCAACCCGAGGTCAGCGTATTGTCGACGATGTAAATCAAATCGTGCTTGCGGCACAGTTCCCCGATGCCCGCCAGGTCGGCGATTTGAGTGACCGGATTGGCGATGGTCTCGACCATAACCATTTTGGTCTCAGGGCGCAGGGCGGCCTCCACGAGTCCCGCCTCGGTTGCGTCGGCGAAAGAGACCTCGATCCCCATCACGTCCAGCGTCGACAAGAGGCTTGCGGTGTTGCCGAACAAGTAGCGGCTGGCGACGATGTGATCGCCCTTGCGGAGGAAGGCGAAGAAGAGGGCGCCGATGGCGGCCATGCCCGTGCTGAAGCAAATCGTACCGACGCCTTGTTCGAGCGTGGTGACCTGGGCTTCGACGGCGGTGACGGTGGGGTTGGCCTGACGCGCGTAGGCGTAGCCTTTTTTGCGGTTCTGGAAAACCGCGGCCAGATCTTCGGCCTTTTCGTAACCGTAGGCAATGGAGGTATGGATCGGCTTGTGGAGCGAGCCGTGTTCGGGCTTGCCAAAGCGATCGGAGTGCAAGAGCGCGGTGGTGATGCCGAGCTTGGGTTTTTCAGCCGGTTTTTCGTTTTTCATGCAGGGTTAAAAATGCATTGAAAAGGAGGGTCGGGAAACCCTTGCAGGCCGCCGGATTCCTCCGGTTTTCTTCCCTGGCTACTCATAAAGGCGCCTAAGGACACCTAAGGACGGTTTCGGGCCCGGGTTCCACCCCTAAATTCAGCCCGGGTTCCACCCTAGGAGCGCGATTCCGGCCAAGGCCGCCACGGCACCGGTCACCATGCGGAGGCTGATGCGCGTGCCATAATACCAGGCACCCAGCGGCATCACCAGCAGCGGCGTCATGAAGGTGATGGTCACCACCACGCCGGCTGGTTGATACTTCATGGCCCCGATGTAGCAGGTCATGCCGACGATGGGTCCCGAGAAGGTGCCGGCCAACAGGCGCGGCAAAACACGGGGAGCGCGCAGGCTCCGGAAGCCTGGAGTGAGGCGGTTGCGGAAGCACGCGACCACCAGGATCGCGAGGGCCGCCGCGGCGATGCGCACGGTGGTGGCGTGCAACGGCGAAAGCCCCGGTTCGGCGAGAAAGGTTTGCCGGACCATCACCGAGCTTGCGGCCTGACAGACCGCGGCGGCGATGCCCGCCGAAGCGCCGTGCCAGAATCCGTGCCCGTGTCCCGGATTCTTTCCGGTCGTGTTTCCCTGTGACGCAGCTGCGACCGGCTTCCACACCGCGATGAGCACGCCGCCGAGCACGAGGATCATGCCCCCGAGCTGCGAACCGTTGAGAGATTCTTTCAGGCTCCACCATGCCAGCGCGGCGGCGGCGGCGGGTGCCAGTGTCATCAGCAGCGAACTGCGTTCGGGACCGACGCGGAAGAGCGAGCGGTAGAGCAGCAGGTCGCCGAGTCCGAGGCCGAGCACGCCCGAGAGAGCGAGGATGAGGATGGCGTGTAGGTCGGGTAGGCCCGCGTGTGCTGCGCCGGTGATGAGCAGACCCAGAACGCTGGCCGCGATCATCACCGGCGCCGCCACCGACAGACGCAGCAGGTTGGTCGCGAACGGTCCGATCAACCGCCCCGTGGCGGCGAAGAAGAACGGCGTCAGCGACCAGAAAAACAGCGCGCCGAGGGCGAGGACGAGGCCGAGGGAGGAGTGGGTCACAGGGAGTTAAGAATTACAACAACACAGCATTACAGCAACACGACAATAGAACGCAGAAGACATTTTTGTTTTGCTTTTTTGCTGTTTTGTTGTTTTGCTGCTGTGATGTTGTGATGCTGTGTTGTTCCTTCCTCTCTCCTACGCCTCCAATAGGTCCTTCAACAGCCCGTTCACCTTCGTCACATATCCCGCCGGATCCTTGAGGTCGGAGCCTTCGGCAAGCAAAGCTTGGTCGACGAGCACGCCGTACCAGTCGGGCAGTCTGGGATCGTTCGGATTCGCCTCAAAGCGCGCGTTGAGGCGCTGGATGATGGGATGGTCGGGATTGATTTCGAGCGTCCGCTTGCTTTCGGGCACGGTCTGATTCGACATCTTGAGGATGCGTTCCAGGTTGGCGCCGAGATCTTCTTCGCCCGAGACCAGACAGCAGGGGCTCTCGGCGAGGCGCGCGGTTACGCGCACTTCCTTGAGCATGTCGGGCATTTTGGCGGCGAAGTCTGCCATGAACTTTCCGTAGGTGCCGGTGGCCGACTCTTCGCGCGCCTTTTCTTCGGCGGAGAGTTCGCCGAGGTCGAGCGCACCCTTGGCCGCGTTCACCAGCTTCTTGCCATCGAATTCGGTGAGGGTCTGCACTACCCACTCGTCGATCGGATCCACCAGGTAAAGGACCTCGACCCCCTTCTTGCGGAAGACTTCCAAGTGTGGGCTGCCTTCGGCGGCGCGGCGATTTTCAGCCGTCAGGTAAAAGATGTCCTTTTGGCCGTCCTTCATGTTCAGGACGTAATCCTGGAGGCCGGTGTATTCGCCTGCAACGAGTCGGCTGGATTCGAAACGGATCAAGCGTTTGAGTTCGTCGAGATGGTCCCAGTTCATGTGGAAACCCTCTTTCAGCACCGCACCGAACTCCTTCCAGAAGGCGGCATACTTGGCGGGATCTTCCTTCGAAAGCGTCTCGAGAAGATTCAAGGATTTACTGACGGCGGCATCGTGGATCTTGCGGATGACGGTGTTCTTCTGCAGGAGTTCGCGCGACACGTTCAGCGGCAGGTCTTCGGAATCCACCACGCCGCGCATGAAGCGCAGCCACGGCGGCAAGAGTTCCTTGCAGTCGTTCATGATGAAGACGCGCTTCACGTAAAGCGCCAAACCGTGCGGGCGCTCGGGGTTGAACAGATCGTAGGGCGCCTTGCCGGGCACGTACAGCAAGGTGGTGAACTCGAGCGTGCCTTCGACGCGGTTGTGCGACCACGCCATCGGCTCGTCCTGACCGTGGGTCAGGTGCTGGTAGAACTCCTTGTGCTGTTCTGCCGTGACCTCGTTCTTGGGGCGGCGCCACAAGGGTTTTTGGTCGTTGAGGATTTCCTCTTCGCCCTTTTGCTCACCCTCGGAGGCCACCAACGCCACCGGGTGTGCGAGATAGCCGCTGTACTTCGTTACCAGATTCCGAATGCGCCACTCGTCGAGAAACTCCTTCGCATCTTCTTTGAGATGCAGCTCGATCACGGTGCCGCGCGTTTCCTTTTCAGCCTCGCCTAGTGTGAAGCTGCCGTCGCCCGTCGATTCCCAACGCCACGCGGAGCCGTCTTCGCCGAGGCGTTTGGTGGTCAGGACCACGTTATCGGCCACCATGAAGGCCGAATAGAAACCGACCCCAAATTGACCGATCAGATTCGCGTCCTTCTTTTGGTCCCCGGTCAAGGACTCCAAAAACTTCTTGGTGCCCGAACTGGCGATGGTGCCGATGTTGTGGATGATCTCCTCGCGGTTCATGCCGACGCCGTTGTCGGAAATGCGGAGAATGCCGTTCTCCTTGTCGGCTTCGACGCGGATCTTCAGTGCGGTATCGCTTCCGAGAAGGTCGGCGTTTGTCAGTGATTCGAAGCGGGCCTTGTCGAGGGCGTCAGAGGCGTTCGACACCAGTTCGCGCAGAAAGATTTCGCGGTTTGAGTACAGCGCGTGGATCATGAGGTGCAGCAGTTGGCGGACCTCGGTCTGGAACTCCATTTTTTCGGGTGCTTGCGTTGTCATGGCGGATCTCCTGATGGGGTGTCGTCCCGGGTCCGTCGTTTGGATTCCCGGGGCGGAAAATGCGGTTTTGAGGAACGGAAATTTAGCCGGATAAACCCCGCCGGCCAATGTTTTCCGACTGTTTCGGTTTGAGACGATTTCCGGGGAATTGGGCGCGTGGGGCCCCACGTACCGTACAAGCCTCCCGCGCTGCTGCCTTGGGCGCAGTCCTCACCCCGGCCTACGCCGGGGCAGGCTCCCCAGCCCCCAACTTCTTTTGAGGCGGAAGGCTGGAACAGCCTGACGTCCGCCGGAGGCGGGGTGGCAACGCCCTTCGGAGACAAAGGCTCTGCGCTGCGGCTTCGGTGGTTAAATTGTTTCTATTACAGGAGGATCTCAGGTGGACGCAAAGGAACGCGCGGGAGAATGGGCCGCTTCGCAGGTGCGGGACGGCATGGCGGTGGGCCTTGGAACCGGGTCGACCGCGGCCTTCTTCATCCGCGGCGTCGCCCGGCGTGTCCGCGAGGAAGGGCTAAAGCTCCGCCTCTTGGCCTCCAGCTCCTATTCGACCATTTTGCTTGCCACCGAACTCGGCCTGCCGCTTGCCACCCTCGAACAGGTGGATGCGCTCGATCTCTACGCCGACGGGGCCGACGAATTCGATCCGCAGAAGCGTTTGATCAAGGGCCGCGGCGCGGCCATGGTGCGGGAGAAGCACCTCGTGCATTTGTCCTCCCGCTTTCTGGTGCTCGTCGATCCCAGCAAACGCGTGGAGCGCCTCGGGACCCATTTCCCCGTTCCCGTGGAATGCTTGCCTTTCAGCACGGGCCTCGTTCGCGCCGAACTGGTCAAACTCGGGGCGCGGGAAGCGATCGTGCGCCCCGCCGGCACGAGCAAGGACGGCCCGGTGGTCAGTGACCAGGGCAACTTCGTGATCGACGCCCGCTTCGACGCAGCCGGAGATGTGGCCGGACTCGATGATGCGATCAACGCGATCCCGGGCGTGGTCGGGCACGGTCTGTTCACCCGCTATGCCGATCGCGTTACGGTTGCGGTTGGCCATGCGGACCGCGTCGAAATCATCGGCTAATCGCGCACCCCGCACCCCGCAACCCAGCACGAAGACGATCGCGCATGACACGGGTACACTTCAATCCCATTCAGTGGTTGCTGAAAAGCTTTCTAAAAGGTCTGTTGCTGGTAGTGCCGCTCACTGTCACCGTCTGGGTGTTCTGGTTCGTGTTTTCCAAAATCGATGGATTACTCGGCCTCGAAGTACCGGGATTGGGCTTTCTCGCCACTCTAACGATCATCATTGTCGCCGGAGCGATCGGCTCCAATTTTTTGGCCGATCGAATGATCGCCTGGCTGGAGAACGCCCTCAGTCGGGTGCCCGTCGCCAAGCTGGTGTATTTCTCCCTCAAGGATTTTGTCGGAGCCTTCGTGGGCGACAAAAAGGGTTTCAACCGCCCTGTGCTGGTGTCTCTCGGCCCCGATGATTCGGTGCGGGTGCTTGGTTTCGTGACGGCCGAAACACCGGAACTCCCTGGAGTCGAGAATCATGTTGCGGTCTATCTGCAACAGTCTTACAACTTCGCGGGAAACCTCGTCATCGTTCCGCGAAGCCGCGTCACGTTTCTCCCGCCCAAGGACAGTTCCAAGTGGATGACCTTCATCATTTCGGGGGGCGTCTCCGGCGGCGGCGCGCGAGTTAAAACGCCCATGGACCAGAAGAAAACATCTTCATGAAAACAGTCTCTTCTGCGTGTTCACACATTGGCGCCCGCATTCTGCGATTCGGGCCCGTGATTTTACCGTTGATGGCGTTGTTTGTGGTGACGGGTTGCCTGCGCGATTCGCGTGGGGAAACCGGTTTTCAAGATTCCGCCACGTGGCGCACGCAGGGTGCGGACAGCGGCAGAGACCTAGCCGGGCCGGGTAAATACGAGCAGTTCACGCAAGTCTTCGCCGACGTCGCCGAAGATGCGCTTCCCGGCGTGGTGAGCGTCTACACCGAAACCGATGTTTCGGGCGAAGACTACGGGGACGAGCAGGAACCGTTTTTCGGGTCCTCCCCCGAAGCCACGCCGCGCCGCGAGAGCGGTCTGGGTTCTGGTGTGATCATGAATGCCGACGGCACCATTCTCACCAACAACCATGTGATCGAAGGCGCGACCCGCATCCGGGTGGGGCTGTACGACGGTCGCGAGTTCGATGCCGAACTGGTGGGAGCAGATCCGCCCACCGACCTCGCGGTGATCCGGCTCAAACCGGCAATACGGAAAAGTCTGGCGGGCAAGCTGGGTGGCAAGGAGTCGATAGGCCCTCTTTCGGCTTTGCCGTTCGGCGACTCGGACCGCTTGCGCGTGGGCGAATGGGTGATCGCGGTGGGGAGCCCGTACGGGCTGTCGCAAACTGTGACGACCGGTATCATCTCCGCCAAAGGCCGCCACAACACCGGCTTCAACAACTACGAGAATTTTTTACAAACCGATGCGGCCATCAATCCGGGAAATTCCGGCGGCGCGCTCTTGAATCTGCGCGGCGAGTTGGTAGGCATCAACACCGCCATCTTTTCGCGCAGCGGCGGCTATCAAGGCATCGGTTTCGCGATTCCCATCGCGATGGCCCGCAAGATTTCGGCCGCGCTCATCCGCGACGGCGAAGTCACTCGCGGCTGGCTCGGCGTTTCGATCCAGCCCCTCGATCCCGACCTCGCGGAAGTGCTCGGCATTCCCGACCGACAAGGTGCCCTCGTAGGTGGCGTCATCGCGGGAAGTCCCGCTGAAAAGGCCGGCCTCCGCCGCGGCGACGTGATCACGCGGATCGATCACCAACCGATACTGGACCCGAATACCTTGCTGAATTACGTCGCCCTGCTGGCTCCGGGCACCTGGGTGGAAGTCGGTTTCAACCGTTCCGGACGCGCGCTTGTGCTGAAAGCACGCATCGTCAAACGCGACGAAGGCGGCGAGGCCAAGGTCCGCAAAGGCGAAGGGGGCGAGGATCCCCGGCTGGCTGCACTCGGTTTGGTGCTTGAATCCTTGACGCGCGAGTTGCGGCGCGACTACAGTGTCGATGCCAGCATTGCCGGTGCCATCGTCACGGGTGTGGAAGCCGGAAGCCGTGCTGAAAACGCGGGGCTTCAGGAAGGCGATGTGATCGTGGAAGCTAATCGGGCCAAGGTGCGCGCGCCGAATGATGTGCGCGCCGCGGCGCAAAAAGCGGGAAAAGACGGGAAGATTTTGCTGGTGGTGAGTCGCGACGGCGAAACCTTCTTTACCGCCCTTTAGGAGGGGCTCCGAGCTTTGCGCTGTGGGTGATTCAGGCCTTCGGCCTTCATGCTTTCATTTCTTTGCATAACCATTCGACGCCGCCCTGCTTCGACGTACTGGAAGTACGTGTGGTTCGCGCGATTGGCGCTCACGCTATCAATTCCCTGAGATCTCTATTCGACGCTCCTCGGGCGCCTTGCATCGCGCTCTCTCGCTCCCTCCTAAAGAACCGTGCAATTGTTTATTTGCGTCCGGCTTCGCCGAACAGCGCGGCGCACGGCGCATGATTTCTTCCGCAGTTATTTCTTTGCGGCCGAACCGAAGAGCGCCTTGATCTGATGCGGCGCGTGGGCGCCATACCAATTGAAATCGTGTTCGCCCTCGGGAAACAGGTGTAGCCGTACCCGCGGGTTGGTGCCGCGCCAATTATTCAGGAAGGGAAATACCTCGTCGGCTGGAAAGAGCGCGTCGCGTCCGCCCTGAAACACGTCCCAGCGCGTGGTCTGGAACGCGGGCACCTCAACGAGGTCCTCCTCGGTCAATAAAAGTTGAGGGTAGACGGAGAAAAGAAGAAAGCGCAAGGGCCGGTGTTTTCCGCCGGCGGCGTAATAAAACGCGCCGAGGCTGCCGTCCGAGACGCCTACAATGATGAGGCTGTCCATTTTTACCGGAAAGATTTTTTGCAGGGAATCGAGCAATGCTTCGATATGACGCAGGCCCGCCGGCGTCGTCCATTCTTCACCCTCGTAGGCTGAAGGACTGGCGAGGTAGTAGGAGCCTTCCTTCAGAAAAGGCTTCAGCGCCTGCATGGCGGTGAGCCCCTTGTCGCGCCGCGGCGATCCCATGCCGCCGTGCAGCCAGAGAACCAGCGGACGCGGCCGTGCAGGCTCCGGGCGGATCAGTCCGCAGGCATTGCGGTCGGGACCGACGAATAAGATTTCGGGTGCGCTCCAGGTGATGGGGCCGGGCTTGGGTGTGGGAGCGGCGTGTGGTACCCGGGCATCCGGAATCGATACCGTGCAGAGCGTGCAGAGAAGCCCGAGCGTGAGAAGCGCCTTCACGCGACTTCTTCCAAGCGACGGTCGTGGTTCGAGTCGTCCACGGGATCCAGATGGATGTTGATGATCCACTGGCTTTTTTCCAGGGCCCTGATGCGGGCCTCGATTTCGTCGGCCACCCGATGGGCCACGCCCAAGGCGATATCCTCGTTGAACACGAGATGGAACTCCACGAAATTGATCTCGCCCGAGCGGCGGGTACGCAGCTCGTGCATTCCGTTCACGAGCGAAGAATGGCCGATGGCTGTTTCCAGGATCTGCGCGGAGAGCTCCTCGGGCAGGGCGTGATCGAGCAGCATGTCGAGGCCCTTGCGGATCAAGGGAAGCGCGGCCCACGCGATATACAGGCCGATGCCGATGGCGATCAAGGCGTCGGCGGCGAGCCAGTCGGTGAACCGGATCACCGCCATGCCAAGCAGTACGGCTCCGTTCGACCAGACGTCGGTGCGATAATGCAGCGCATCGGCTTCGAGCACGAGGCTGCGCGATTTTTTGCCCGCGCGGTTCAGATAGGCGACCAGGACCCAGGAGGCCAGCATTGAAACCACCATGGCCGCCACCGCCAAATCAACCCCTTTCGCGTTGAGCGGAGTCGGATGGATCAGACGCAGGATGGCTCGCCACAGCACAAACCCGGCGGAGGCGAGAATGAACAAGCCTTCCACCATCGCGGCGATACCTTCGATTTTACCATGACCGTAGTTGTGATTTTCGTCACTGGGTTTTTCGGAACCCCGGACGGCGAAGGCGTTGAACAGGGAAACAATGAAATCGAGCAGGGAATCCACGGCCGAGGCCAGCACGGCTACAGAGCCTGAAACCAGGCCGACCGCCAACTTGAGAATCACCAGGGAAAAGGAAACGCTGGTCGTCACCAAGGTGGCGCGTCGCGCGACGGAAGAAGTCTTCATGGTCGGGAATAGTAGCCAACGTGTAAAGGCCGTCTGCCGGCGAAGGGCCTCGAAAACGCGATCCTTTCGAAGAGGATCGACCACCTTCCCGCGCTGTTCCTTCCGGGCAGCTGGGAGAGATTTCCCGTGCGCTGGCGCGCAATCTTTTGGACCACTCGTTGTTTTGACGGCACGGCAATTTTTTGCGGTTTGAGAAAAAACATCGAAATACCACAAAAAACAATGATTTTGCGGCAATTCGACCGTTTTTGAGTTCCGTATAAAACACGAAATTCGCCACAAACTTATTGCGTTTTTTTGTGGTTCCGCGTACGTTCCCCTCACGGTTCCATGAGGAACTTAAACGGAACAAGGAGACTTGAATGAATCGTTTGAAAACCAAAATCGCCATCGCCTGTTTGGGTCTCGCCTCTGCGAGCTTCGCCGTGGACGAATACCTCCCGATCGGGCAAGGTGCTTGGGAAATCGATGTCGGATATGCCGGCACCAAGGGCACCGGCGGCTATGACGCCAATGGCGACAAGCAGGACGTCGTCGGATCTCCGATGACCAACGCCGTGCCGCTGCAGGTCAAATATGGCGTGATGGCAGGTATGGATCTGGAACTGTACGTGCCCGTGGTCTCCAACAACACCGACGCGGGCGGCAAAGCGGGCGTGGATCGTCCCGAGCTGGCGTTGAAGTACTCGAACGCGGATTGGAAAACCTTCGGGGCCTACCTGAACGTGGTACTTCCCGTGGGCCTGTCCGACTACTCTTCGAATCCGGCGCCGGGAACGGCCGTGGGTCTGGGCGGCGTGTATGCCGATCAATTCTCACCCGAGTTCCGTTTGGTGGGTCAGGCGTCGTATCAATACAGCCTGCCCTCTGGCGACAACAAGAACAGCGATGTGTTCACCTTGTTCGCCAAGCCGGAATATGTGTGGAACGCGCAGACCGGCACCTACCTGGGCCTGAAGGTCAACGCGTTCACCGAAGGCAAGTCCAATGGTGTCGCCAAGGGTGACGACGGGTACTTGTTCACGGTGCTTCCGGGTCTCAACTTCAAACAGGACGACAAGATCTCCTACGAAGTGAACCTGCCGGTAACGCTGATGGGCAAGAATCAGTCGGCGACCGTGGGCATTTGGGGATCGGTTTACTTCACGTTGTAACCGAAACTTTGATTGGTTGAAAAGCCGTTCGCTTTTCCCGTCGAGGGATGGGCGGGCGGCCTTTTTTTATTGCGCCGCGCCCGATTTATCCATCTTATCCATTTTATCGGAATTCCCACTGCTCGCCGCGTTGGCCAGCTCGCGGTATTGCGCGATCTCGGCGGCCAATTCCTTATCGCCGGGTACGAGCTTCGCGGTGCGCGTCAAGAGATCGGCGGCGGCATCGTCGCGCCCCTGGCGATGCAGCTCGAACGCTAGGTTGCGGAGGCCTTCGAGCCCTTCGCGGTTTTTGTTTTCGAGAGCCTGTCGGTAGGCCGCCTCACTGCGCTCCCACCACTGCGCGTCGAAGGCGAGATTGCCGAGGAACACGGCAGCGTCGCTGTAGTCGGGCTTGATGGCGAGTGCTTGCTGGAGCGGATCCATGGCCACAAAGGGTTTGCCGTCGCGCACGAGGGCGTCGGCCAGCTTGTAGAGGGCGTCCGGGTCATTGGGCCGGAGCGCCAGCCCTTCGCGGTATGCGGAGGCGGCTTCGCCGAATTTTCCTTGCGCGCGCCGCAGGTCGCCGATGTAAAAAAGGAAGTCCACCTCGGTAGGTTTGAGCGCGAAAGCCTGCCGCACCAGGGTGACGGCGTTGTCGTACTCTTTCATTGCCGCGTGGATCTCGGCGGTTTGGTAGACGAGGGTGGCTTCGTCGGGGTCGAGCGCGCGCGCCTTCTCAATGGCGCGCAGCGCGCCGGCATAGTCCTTGACCCGTGTGGATGCGTCTGCAAGATACAGCCATGCGCTCATGTTTTCCGGATCGTCGCGCACCACGCGGCGGTAGGCGGCGATGGCTTCGCCGTATTGCTCCATGCGGAACAACACCGCGGCGAGGTTGATCTGCGCGGGCGCCATGGTTCCCTTGGAGTACCGCACCGCCTTTTTATAGGCTGCGGCGGCATCGGGAAACCGGTTCATTTGGAAGAGGCAGTTGCCTTCGTTGAAGGCCGCCGCGGCGCGATCTGCACCGCGCCCTTCGGCACGGCGATAGAGGAGCAAGGCCTTGGCGTATTCGCCTTTGGCATAGAGGGTGTTGCCGCGCGCCAGCAGATCGTCGGCGGGAACCGCCGACGGGACCGCCGATGGAACCGCGACGCGATCCTGCGCAAGAGCCCCCGTGAGGGAACCACCGCAGAGCAGGATCGGGAACAGCATCGATCCGATCAAACGGTTCGTCCATGTCGTCTGGCCGGATGGGTGGATGCAATGGATGCGGGGCATGGCGGGTTCCTGGGGATTCCTGTGGGTTCTGGATTCAGGCAGGCAGGCTAGTTCGAGAAGCGGATTTCAAAGGGTTGTTCGAGTCCGCAGAACGGCACGGAAGTGGTGCCTTTGCGCGCCGGGGTGAAACGGGTTTGTTGCAAGGCGTCGCGTCCCGCAGCGGCGAGGCCGAGACCGGCGGGCTTTTCCTGAGCGACGCGGATGTCGTAGGGACGGCCGTTGGCGTCGACGCAGAAGGAGAGCAGAAGGTATGCGTCCTGTTCGCGGCGTTTGACTTCGTCCGGCATGCGGAAGGGCGGGGGAGACGAGGGTATGGGTTTTTCGTCGACACCGGTTTCTCCGGTTCCGCCGTTGCCACTTTTGCGGTTGACCAGCTCGGGCGGGGCGATGGCCCCGGAACCCATGACGCCGAGATCCATAGCGAAACGCGGACCGGAACGGAGGCTGGAGGGCATGGGCTTGGCGCGTTGCGGTTGCTGTACGGCGCGCTGCGGACGCATTTGTGGTTTGGGAGGTTCGAGGGCGCGCACCACGTTGACTTCGGCGACGACGCGGGGCACGTCTTTTTTGCGGCCGTTGTCGTGCAGCAAGTGGTTGACCAGCGGCAACACTACGGTCGCGAGACCCGCCGCCAGCGCGGCCACGAGTCCGATGAAAAGATTACGCAGAAACTTTTTCATTGCGCATTGTTCACTGGGAGAGTGCCGCCACCGAGATTTTTTTCGCGCCAGCGAGGTTGCAGGCGTCCATGACGCCGACCAGCAAGCCGGTGTTGGATTCGCGATCGGCCACGATGACGACCTCACCGGTCGCGCTGCTGGCAAGCAGGCGCTGCAGTACATCCTGCAATCCGCCCGCTTCGATCTGGCGTTCGTTGACGTGGATGCTGCCGTCACGCGTGATCGCCACCAGAATGCTCTGGCGGTTGAGTTCGCCTGCCGATTGCGCCTTGGGCTTGTCGACGTCGACCCCGGTTTGCTGCGTGAGCGTGGAGCTCATGATGTTGAAGATCAGGATCACGAACACCACGTCGATGAGCGGCACCACGTCGATGTGGAAACCGGTTTTGCGGCGCGAGGGGATCAGGAAGGTTTTCATGTGCGGAGCCCTTTCGGTTTCGACGCGCCCGCCGTGTCGGGATGACGGCGCGCGGCGAGATTGAGCAGCAAGGTGATGCCGTATTCGGTTTGATCCTTCAGCCAGCGGATGCGGCCCTCGAGGCTGTGGCCCATCAAGATCAGGATGATGGCGACCAGCAGGCCGGTCTGCGCGGCGATGAGGGCCTCGGAGATGCCGCGCGAGAGCAGTTGGGAATTGCCGCTGCCGAACTCTTTCATGGCCTGGAAGGTGTGGATGAGGCCGCTAACCGTACCCAGCAGGCCGAGAAGCGGAGCGGCGGCGGCGAGCGACTGGATCAAGGGAATGTGGCGCTCCATCTGGAACAGTCGGCTGGCCAGTTTTTCTTCAAGTAGCGCGCGCTGGGCGTCTTCGGGTAGGGCGGTGTTGTCGAGCAAAAGCGTGGCGCCGAAACCGGCGACGCGCGGCAAACGACCGGCGGCGACGCGCGCTCCGACTTCGTCACCGGCTTCGAGGCGGCGGGCGATTTCGTCGAACACGCGCATGACGTCTTTTTCGCCCCGTCCACGTCCCATGCGGATCCACGTACGCAACACGAGGACAAAACCCCAAAACGCGGCAAGGAAGATCGGCACCAATACGATGCCGCCCTCGCCCCAAGTTTCGAGAATGACGTCCCACACTTGTTATCCCTCCGGCCAGATCTTGTTCAGCATTTCGAGGCTGCATGAGGAGAGCGTCGCGTTCATGGCGTCCGAACGCTCCTGTAGCCAGCCGTGGATGAGCAGCACCGGAATGGCGATGGCCAAACCGGTTTCGGCATTGATGAGGGCTTCGGAGATGCCGCCCGAAAGCAACTTGGGGTCGCTGGCGCCCAGCTGGTTCATTGTTTTGAACAGAGTCACGAGACCCGACACGGTTCCGAGCAGACCCAGCAGCGGCGAGGCGGTTCCGGTGGCGGCCAACAGGGAAAGGCGTTTTTCGTGACCCGGGATTTCCTGAAGCAGCACTTCCTGGACGGCGCGTTCGGCCGCATCGCGCGTGCCTCCCGCATGTTCCGCCACCGCCCGCATGGTGCGGCTGAGGCTGCTCTCCGAACGCGCGGCATAGACGGCCGCCGCTTCCCAATCGCCGTGATCGGCGAAGACGCGATACCCGGCCATGAACTTTTCAGTGTCGGTGGAGCGGCGGCCGTAGTAGACCAGACGCTCGACGACCAGGAACAACGCGAGGAATCCGACGGCGAAGAGCGGATACAAGGTGACGCCACCCGCCTTGAACCAGGCCTGAAAGCGGGCCAAAATGGTTTCGCTTTCGCCCTGCGTAAACCCCGATCCAGTGCTGCGGAATTGCAATACGTCGAAGGGAATGAGGGCGGTTTCCTTGCCCTGAACGGCGGCCTGAACGGCCTTGCGGAGCAGCGTGTTGTTGCCTCCCGCGAGGTTCTGACGCCAGGCGAAGGTGCGTCCCTGCAGGCTGCCGGTGCGGAGGAGAATCTGGGAAGCGCCTTGGCCTTCCTTTTCGAGTTCGGCGACGAACACGGTTCCCAAGCGCAGGCGCCATGCCGGAACGTTGCGACCGTCTTCAAGCAAAGCGGGGCGTGATTCCAGCGACCGGCTGCGGGTCAGATCCAGCCGCGTAAGCCTGGCGCTCCAGTAGAGCTTCAGTGCCGCGAATACTTCGGGTTTGTCACCCGTGAGGGATTGCGAGACCTTGGAATAGGCGAGCGTGCGCGCTTCGAGGCCGATCGGGAAGTCGGAAGAAACGGCACCCGCCGCTTCATCGACCTTGCCGCGGAATTGGGCGACGAAGCCGTCGTATCCTTCGCGGGCCGTTTCCAGGGCCTCCTTGCTTTCATCGGCCGTGTTGCGGGCCTTGACCCATTCTTCCTCAAGCCGCGCGGCATCTCCCGAGAGACGGCCGAAGGCCTCTTCGAGCTCGCGGATGCGATCTTCGGATTCACGGGTTTGCGCTACGGATTTGTATCGGGCGTCCCAACGCGTGGCTTCTCGACGCTCAAGCGCGTCGAGCTTTTCGGCTCGCAACGATTCGAGTGAGATTACTTCTCGCCGAAGGGCTTCGGCGGGGGACGCCTCGTCCTTTGCGATCGCGCCCGTCGCGACTAGGAGTGCCAGAAGGGAGACGAATCCTAAGTTGCGGCCCAGCATCACCGACCTCCTTCCACGGCGGTACTGGTGTCGGTTTGCGGCGCGGTAGCCGGAGCGCTTCCGGTGGCAGTGGTATTTTCGGAATAGCCGATCAACCCGACAAGCGGTACCATCAGCGGTACCAACTGCGGGGCTTCGCGACCGGCCTTCACGCCGACGGCGCGCTTGATGGCGCTGCGTTCGGACAGGTCCAGGCGCTCACGCCAAACCCAAGAGGTGAGGCCACCTTGGGTGTGGGGCTCGAGTATCCCGAATTTCTTGCCTTCGTCATCAACGTAAAGGATCGCCTGATTTCCGATTTTCAGGATTTGGGCATTGACCACTTCCCCGTTTTGGCGGGTGAGCGGGCGTGTTGAAAGCGTCACCTCATCGCCGTTTTTGATCTCCTCGCGCAACAAGGCGCCGAGGCGGGCGAAGGCCTCTTCGGGAGTGGTGGAGCCGGCGGTGATGTCGCGCTGCAGAGAGAGGACGCGATCCTTCCGTGCGGAAACGTCCCAAGGGATGCCCGCATCCACACGTGAGGCCAGCGAGTCCGCGACCACAGCCAAGAAGGCCAGCACGGTCTTTTGACGAGCGACGATTTCGTCAGCCTCCGTCTTGTAGGAACCTTCGCGCGCCTTCTCAGAGGATATGCGCGCCCGGGTATCCCGCACGCGGGCTTCAAGTGCGGCGTTTTCCTTCTCGCGCCGTTCGCGATCGCGCGACAGGCGCTCTCGGTTTTGGGCGTCGGCGGCCTGCTCTTCGCGTCCGAGCGAATCGTTGCGCCGAATCTCGGATTCCGCCCGCGCGATGTCGCGCTTGAGGCGCACGATTTCGGCTCGCAACCGTTCGACCTCTCCGTTCGCACCGGAGCCGCCTGCGGCATTCGGTTCCTGCGCCTTCGGCACGCCGATGGCCAGCGCCATCAGCAGCACCGGAAGAGCGCATTTTTGCCAGGTCCATCGTTTCATGTTTTTCTCCTCCACTAAAATTTCCGGTAACGACCTACGGGCCTTCAACATTACGGCACATCACCAAATTCACATCCCGATTGGCGCGACAAAAGGATTTTGCTCCCTCGGCGCACGCGGGTAGTCTCCAGTAGTCGAGCGCGCAACGTTTCCACAACAAAATCTGGCAACCGTTACCGGACTGTGAGTTTTCGCATTGATTCTTAACGGCAGTGCACGCGGTGACTCCCACGGGGTAATTCTTGTCGGTACAATAACGTCGTGCCGCCTCCAGATTCAGGGCGGCGTCCAAACCGGTCCATGCGCGTGCCGAGTCGCGCAGTGCGGGGGTCAAGGTCAGACTGTCTACGGGATCCATGCCGCGGTAGATGGCGTCCAGCTTGCAGTCGTCCGGCTTCCAATTATTGATCTGACAGTATTCTGGATAGTAGCTGATGCAATCGCGCGATTTGTGCCAGCCGTTGTCGCGGCACGCAGCCGCCCGTGTTAAAGCGTACGGGAAGGTTTGCGTTTCCGAATCGAGTCTCAGGTGAAGGTCGAAGGAATCCACAATCATGCCGGCGAAAAATCCGCGACCGCCGGTGACGTTGGTGGGAAGGTTGATTTTCGGATTCCCGTCTCCTTCTTCGCGGGCCACCTGAAAGTCCGAATAAATCTTTTCCGTTCCGTAGAAATACAACCGGTTTCGTCCGCTCCAAAACCATGCGTTGACCACACCCAGGGAATCGAACCCATCCCGTCCGTCGGGATTGCGAAACTCGCTGAAGAAAACGAGTCGGCGATAGTTGCCTGGTGCGTAGAACGAGGCGGAATCCGGGGCAAGTCCCAGAATACTGTCGAAAGAGGTCGCCGGCCGACTTTCGGTCGTATCGTAGCGGTGGGAGATGAGGACGCCTTTCACCAGGTTGTCGCGGCGGACTTTGAAATAATGTGACAGGTTGCTGAAGTTGTTGGTTGCGTTGAGGTAATAGACCGTGTCACCGCGGCGCTCGGTGCGGTCGTTCGAGATCAGGAACAGCATGAGATTCTGCTTCATGCTGATCTCGTTTGCGGCTTTCCAGGCGGCAAGGCCTACGCTGTCGCCATCGAGCGCGGTGAGCGTGTCACCATATCGTGCGACGAAGAAGGCCCGGGCCGCCGGCGGCAGTTTGTTGAACACGTCGGGATCGGTGATATTGTCCATCGCCACGCCGGTAGAGGTAAGTCCGGGGGCGTGGGCTGTGTCGGCGATGTGGAAGTAGGTCGGAATCTGCGCTGTCGAAGTCAGTACGGTAACGCTGGGGATCCCCGCGCTGTCCCAAACGAAACGTGCGTTGAGCGCATAGCTTTCGCCGCGCACGAAACGGGCGGCAGCCGATCCCACAAAGCAGTTGGGCGTATTCGCATCGCGCGTCAGCGACAACGTTTGCCCTCCGTTGGAAAACACCCCCGTGATGCCCACCGAGGCGCTGTCGTAAAACGGGAACCCCTCGGAGGACGCCTCCTCCAGCGTCAGCACTTTCTCGAAACAGAGATGCTCCACGGGCCGATCGGCCACGGCATAGCCCGAGACCGAGATCCCCCGGAACGCAGGGTCACTGCTCGGGTAATAGCTCCACGGTCCGGGCAGACAGGCGCCGAACAGTGCGACGCAGAAAAGCGAGGCGCCGAAAAACGCACCCCACCGCAGGGTGACGGTTTTCATTCCGACTTTCGCCGGCATACGGATGTCAGAAGTAAAATTCACCACTGAAAAGTACCGGGAAGAAGGGGAACTGTGCAACGGTGATCCGCTGCGGCGGGTTTTTCTGTCGATCGTAACTATAGAAGAACACGTTTTCGTGGTCGGTGATGTTCAGGATCGTCCATGAAAAATTCCATTTGCCTTCACGACCCCAATCGACGGGCTTGATGTCCCAGCGGAAATACGAGGGAACGAAGGCGGTGTTGTAGTTTCCGTAAAGCGTCTGCACGTTGTCTTCGAAAACCGGAGTGGGGCCGCCGGCGTTCTCTCCCAGATTTTGGTCGATCAGATGCGAAGGCTCGTACCCCACCGTTTCGGTGTAGGGTAGCCCGGTAGCATATTTGATCTGGGATGAAGAGCGGAAGTAGCGCTTGTTTTTTCGCGACGAAAACCACAAGCCGTCGGCTCCGGTCCAGTTCATCGCGAGGTCGATTTTCAGGCTGTGGGGCTGATGCCATTTCGGGTAATACGCCTGATCGAAATACTGCTCGCGGATCACCGAGGTGCCGCTGGAATAACTCACCCCGCCTTGCACGATTCCGTTCGGCTTGCGGAGTGATGTCTCGTAACCGAACGAATACCCCTCCGCTTCTTTGAAGAAGTCGCCAAACTCAGCGTTTGGGTCGTTGGAGATCGAATCGGGCACGTCGGAGGAAGAGGAAGAGATCAGCAGGTGCTTAAGCGATTTGTAGTAGGCTTCAAGAGAAAAGTTGAAGGTGTTGAAGATCTGTTCTTTGGAGTAACCCAACGCGAAGAGCCAGGAGGTTGCGGGTTCCGCCGTGCGATATTTCGCAGGCTGGGCCGCATAGTAAAACTCGTTCAAGCTCTCCTGGTCGGTGAACAAGATCGAATTGATGTACTGCACATAACGTCCAACGTGGAAATCCAAGGATTGGTTCGCAGGCAATTGGCGCTTGATGGTGAGCCGGGGTTCGAACGAAGCCTTGTTCAGCGTGCTCATGTAATTGAGACGCAGACCGGGTGAGAACTCCCAAGTGTGTCCATCCCCGGGCGTCCATTTGTCCTGGGCGAACAGACTGGTCAATAGGAATGGCGTTTCGTCGCGCTGGGTGATTCCCGCCACATTCTGGGTGTTGCGGAAAACGATATTGGTGTGATCGACCGCGCCGCCGAGAGTCAATCGGTGATCGTTGATTCCCGAATACTCGAACAGATGCCGGGTCTGCATCGTGACGATATGATTGTAGAACTCGAAAATACTTTCCAGTCCGAATGATTGGCTCATCAAACTATACGACAACGTCGTCCTCGAATCAAGCACGTTGGAGTAACGCCATTTCAGGTTGAGCGGTACCACCGTGTTGCCCCAGTCGACCAAGAAGGGATCGAAGTTCAGGCGGTCGCGCCCTTGGTAGAGCGACATGCTGACTTCGCGGCCATCGCCCAGATTATAGGCGACCTTGCCCTGCATGTCATAGAAGTAATAGTCGAGCACGAGGTCGGTGACACCCTTTTCCCGCAGGTAGTCGATCACCTGTTTGATATACGTGGTGCGTCCCGCGAACAGCCAGCTCAAATTGCCCTGCCTACCCTCGGTATGCGCCTGGGTGGCGAAGGTGCTGATCTTGAGCGAGGATCCCTGGAACCAGGAGTCCGCAGTGTCTTTGCCGCCCTTGCGCGATTTCACGTCGAGTACCGAGGAAAGTCGGTTTCCGTATTCGGAGGGAAATCCGCTTTTGTAAAAGGTCACATCATCCACGCCTTCCACCAGAAAGGTGGAGAACAAACCGAAGAAGTGTGTGGGCGAAAACACGGGAGCGTTGTCGAACAGGATTAGGTTTTGATCGCTGCCACCGCCGCGCACATAGATCTTGGTGGAGAAGTCGGAGCTGGCCACTACGCCGGGGAGACCTTGGATCGATCGGATCACGTCGGCCTCGGCGAGACCGGGCATGCGCTTGATCAGCTTGGCCGACACGGTTTCACGCCCCATGGCGCGCTTGGGGATGCGCTGCGCGCGCAACACCACTTTTTGCAGACGCACTGCGTCTTCCTGCGCCGCCGCGGGGATCTCCGCGAGCTCGGCCGTATTGCCGGCCGTCGACGAATCAGGGCCGGCAGCAGCGCCAGTCGCAGGCTCGGCGACAATGATGCCCCCGTCCTCATGCCCTGCCGAGCCACCCACCCGGGCCGAAAACACGGAATCTTTGCCGGCATAGTGCAGCTCGAAACATTTTTCGAAGGCTTTGGGCGGGGTTCCCTTGCGGAAACACAAGGTCCACACGGTGTCCCGCGGAAGCCGAAGCGCGAACGATTCTCCGGCGCGCACGGCGAGCGTGTCTCCTGTTTCCAACAATTCCAGCCGGTACGCGGCGGGTGCGGGAAAATCGGCGTCGCTCAGTCTGCCGTTCAGCACGAGAGCATGCGCTGCTCCTGCCGCGCCCCCGGCACCGGCACCGGCACAGAGCGCAATAACCGATAGGACTGTCGCTGTCCAGCGCAAATCACCCTCTTGTCGTTGGCCCGCAAGTCCTTGACGCATCAAGAAAAGGGCGGGGTCAGGAATAAAAAATTTAAGTCCCGGAAGGCATGCGCGGAGTAACGGATGATCACATTTCAGGGGCATTCCATCCTCAATTAGTGGACGTTTTGACAGGGCGGGACTGGTTCCAGGGAAAGGGGGTGAAAAAGTATGAGAGAAGGTGAGGTCGAGGTCCCTAGATGCCCAGGTGGGTCGAGGTGCTTCCGATTCATTTCTGATGCGCTATTATTTCCACAATGACCACCGCGTCCAACGCTCCGCTCCGCCTCCATGTCTTCCAGCATGTCGCCCACGAAGGCCTCGGCTCGCTGGAGCCCTTATTTGCCGCGCGGGTCGCATCCATCGCTTATACCCGTTTTTTTGCCAGGGAACTCCCGCCCGGGCCCACCGCCTACGATTTTCTGATCGTTTTGGGTGGGCCGATGAATGTCTATGAGGTCGACCTCTATCCCTGGCTGACCCCGGAGACGGCCGCGATTCGGGCCGCTCTCGATTCCGGCAAGCCGGTGCTCGGCCTCTGCCTCGGCGCGCAGCTGTTGTCGGTCGCTCTCGGCGGCACCGTCACACGCAATGCGCACCGCGAAATCGGTTGGTGGCCGGTGGAAAAAATCTCAGGGCCTTCCGAAGCCACCGAACACTGGGCCGCCGAGGCGTTTCCGGAACTTTTCACCACCTTCCATTGGCATGGCGATACCTTTTCGATTCCGCCCAACGCCACCGCGCTGTTCCGTTCGGAGGGCTGTGCGCATCAAGGTTTCGCTTGGGGCGAGCGCGCCGTGGGTTTGCAATTCCACCCCGAGATCACGCCCGCGGCCATCGAACAATGGATCGCCGAGTCCGTCGCCGAAGGCGGCGGTGACCTCAAGCCGGGCACGTATGTCCAAACGCTCGAGGCCATGAAGGCGGATGCGGTGCATGTGGCCGCCAACAATCTCTGGATGGAAGCATTGTGCGGGAAGATGCTACGCCTCTGAACGAGACCGTTTTGTTCTTCGACGGCCACTGCGGGCTGTGCAATCGCGCTGTGGACTTTCTCATCGCGCACGACAACGGGCATCGTTTTTTCTTCGCGCCCCTTCAGGGCAGCACCGCCGCCGCACGACTTTCTCGCGACCTGATTCCCGATACACTGAAGACCTCGTTCTCCGCCAAAAATTCCCCTGCAACATCGGGCAGTGTGGTGCTTTTGGAAAACGGAAAGATTTTCGTCCGGTCGGATGCGGTGTTGCGCGCGCTCGTCCATATCGGTGGGGTCTGGAAGGGTGTTCAGATATTCCGGCTGGTTCCGCGCATTCTGCGCGACACCCTGTATGATCTCGTCGCACGCAATCGCACTCGCTGGTTCGGTCGAAAGGCAGACTGCCGGGTGCCTTCTGCATCGGAGCGCGCGCGGTTTTTGCCCTGACCGCAGCAAACCGAGCGTAGCAAACGCGATTATGGTGCGGCGTTGTGCCTTTCCATGGCCCGTAACAGTTTTCGTTTGAATTCCGTTCAAACCTGAAAAAACGGGTGAAACTGGTACGAACCGTTACAAATCGATGCGTGTTTCTCCGGGTCCGGCGAACAGCGATACCGCGGCGGGATCGAACGTCCATCCGGAGAAATCGCCCGGCCGCGCCGAAAAATCTTCGCCTACGCGCGCGGCGAAGGAAACGTCGCCGCTTTGCACATACAATGTGGCCTGCCCGGCTTGCCGTTCCACGGCGGTGACTTCGCCGCGCAACAGGGCCTCCGACGCATCGGCGCGTCGGAGATGTTCGGGACGCAAGCCGACGGTGATCGCTGTGTGCGGTTTGATCGCGGCGGTCTGCGCCGGCGTCAGGTCGTACGACAAGGCGGGGGAGACGAACCGGGCCGACCCGTTCTCGTTGGTTTCGATTCGTCCCTTGAACAGGTTCATACCGGGAGCTCCGATGAAGGAGGCTACGAAGGCGTTGGCAGGGCGACGATAGAGTTCTTCGGGGCTGGCCACTTGTTGCATCACGCCGCGATCGAGCACCACCACGCGGTCGCCGAGCGTGAGGGCTTCTCCTTGATCGTGGGTGACGAACAACATGGGAACGCGCACGCGCTGATGCAGTCGTTGGATCTCCACACGCAATTGCAATCGCATTTGCGCATCGAGGCTCGAAAGCGGTTCATCGAACAGGAATGCCGCCGGGCTGCGCAGAATCGCACGCCCCAGCGCCGCACGTTGGCGTTCGCCGCCACTGATTTCCGAGGGCAGGCGGCGCAAAAGCGATTCGATGCCCAAGGTCTTGGCGATCGCGCGCGCTTTTTCTAGGCGGCTCGGTCGCGGCTCGCCGCGCAGTTTGAGGCCGAAGGCGAGGTTCTCCTCGACAGAGAGATGCGGGAGCAATGTGTAGCTCTGGAACATGAGAGCGAGATCCCGGTCCTTGGGCGGAAGCCCGGTGAGCACGCGCTCCCCCAACCGGATTTCTCCCGCGGTCTCGGCTTCGAGCCCGGCGAGCATCCGCAGCAAGGTCGATTTACCGCAACCGGATGGACCGACGATGGCGACGAGTTCTCCGCTTCCGACCTCGAGCGAAAAATCGCGCAACGCCGGAACAGGGGCGCCGGGATATCGCTTCTCAAGATTGCGGATGCTGAATGCGGCCATGCCGTGTCCTTTGCGTTGCCAGTCGTTCGATCGGTCGTTCGATGGGTCGTTCAAGCTTCGGTGAGTTTGCCCAGCGCCGCGCGGAAGTGGCGGTAGGCCAGCACAAAGAATAACGTCGTCGGAATCAGGGTGAGCGTACAACCCGCCATAAGCAGGCCGTAGGGAACGCGCACGCTGCCCGCGTTCAGGCTGGCGAGTCCGATGTTGATGGTCATGCGCTCAGGGCTGAAGAGCATCACCAGCGGGATCAAGTGCTCCTGCCAGGCCAGGGTGAACTGGATGAGCGCGAAGGCCACGATCGCGGGTTTGATGAGCGGCAGCGTGATCCAGAAAACCCGGTATTCCTCCGCGCCCTCGCTGCGTGCCATGTCGGGGATGGCGTCGGGGAGGCGGTGATACACCGCCGTGAACCAGAGGAGGCCGATGCCCGTGGCCGCGCCGGGCAGAATGACCGCCCACGGCGTATCGAGCAGTTTCAGGTCGTTCATCCAGGTGAACAAGGGCAGTACCATTACCTGACGCGGGATGAGCACCGTGAACACCGCCATCACGAACAACGTGCGCTTGAAACGGAAATCGAATTTGGCGAATACGTAACCGGCCGCGCAGGAGAATCCGGTGGCCAAGGCGGTTTGCGCCGAAGCGATGAACAGTGAGTTCAGGAACTGGCGCTGGTACGGAATCCATTCTCCCGACAACAGGGAGCGATAGTGGCGTCCGTCGAGACCCCGGGGCAGCAAGGGGAATGGGTTGAAGATGGCGCTGTCGGGTTTGAACCCCGCTGTGAGCATCCATACGAACGGGAAGGCAAAGGCCACCGCCAAAGCGGCGAGCACGAGCGTGGCTGCCACCGAGGTGATTCCCGCACGCACGCGCATCGTGGAAAAAAGGTTTCGGTTCATGCCGCGCGCCCCGGTTTGGCGCGGGAGCGACCCCAGGCAAGAATGGCGAACAGGGCGATGAGCAGAACGGGCAGGGACGAAAACGAAACGGCGGCGGCCGTGCCGAAATTCCCGAGCGTGAAGGCCGTCACATAGGCATACGAAACCAGCAATAGGCCGGCGTCGAGCGTTCCGCCGGAGCCGCCCAACAACACGTAGCCGCCTTCGAAGAGCACGAAGGTGTCGAGCAAAAGAAAGGCGGCGGCAAAGGCGGTGACCGGCCGCAGCAGGGGGAGGGTGACATGCCGGAAGCGCTGCCATGCGGAGGCGCCCTCGCTGCGGGCCGCATCGTGATAGGCGCCCGGAATCCCCTCGATGCCCGAGAGAAAGATCAAGGTCATGAACCCTGTCCATCGCCACAGCATGAGGAGCACGAGACTGAATTTGATGAAGCGTGGATCGGCGATCCAATCCACTCCCGGGAGCCCCAGCGGCCGCACGATCACGCTATTGAGCAGGCCCGCTGGCCCGTGGAACACCAGCAAATACAGCAATGCCAGCACGAGCGGTGGGGTGAGGCCGGGTAGCAGCAGGCAAAAGTGCAGGAACCCGCGCAGGGTTTTGTGCACGTGGCGCAGCAAGTGGGCCAGAAAGAGAGAGAACGGAAGCACGGCGAGCAACACCATTCCGCAATAAACCACGGTGTTGCGCAGCGCATGGGCGTAGCGCGCATCCGTCAGCAGCCCGCGATAATTTTCCAAACCCACGAAAGCCGGCGTGCCGAACAACGTATTGCCCTGCATGCTGATCCACAGACCGCGTGCGAGCGGCACCAGCCAGAACAATGCCAGCACCGCGAAGAACGGGGCAAGCAACAGGAACGGCGGGCGGGAGGGACGAGGCATGGGAGAAACAATGAATGAGAAATGATGAATAGAACGCAGATTTAGGAGATGGATCCTGAGGAATTTCGAATCCTTTGCAGCCAACTCCTCTTGATGAGAATGCGGTCTGGGAAAGGGCTAGAAAATCTCCGGTTCCTCATCATTTCTCATTCACCATCTCTCATTTTCACCGAGTGAACCGGACTACTTCACGTACCCCATGGTGCGCAGTTGCGCCTTCAGGTCTGAGTACGCTTGAGCGGGAGTGTAGTCGGAGCTGTTCATGGTGGATGAGAAATACTGCTCGCGCAAGAAGTTCACGATCAGCGCGTGCGCTGGGGATTGCGCTGCCGGCGGCAGACCGGGCGCGAGGCGGATGAACAGTTCCGTCAGGATCTGGTTGCCGTAGAACGGCTCGGGCCGGGCCAAACGCCCGTCGGTCCATGCGGGCTGGTAGGGCGTGAAGCAGTTGCCCTGCAAGTAGCGTTCTACGTTCGCGTCCACGTCCGACATCACCCATTCGATGAACTTCCAGGCGGCCTCGGTGTTCGGGCTCTTTTTGAAAATGACCAGGCCCTGACCCGAGAACGAGGACGTGTTGCGGCGACCCTTGCTGCGGGAATCGGTCCACACCGGAAGCGGCATGGCGCGCCACTTGCCCTTGTGCGCCTGATCCATGTTCTGCAGCACGTCGAGACCGTACCAGTCGGCGCCGAGAATGGCCATCACGCCGTTGTCGCCCACCGAGGTGCTGAAGAACTGCGGGCTGAAGATGCCGCCTTGCCCGGGGATGAAACTGATGCCGTCCTTGTTCCAGCGCACGAGGCGTTCCCAGGTTTCTACGATGGCGGCCGAGTCACCCAGTGCGACGCCGTTCTTGTCGTAGAAGTTGTAACCGCGCTGACGCAACAGGATGGGCAGGTACGACCAGTCCATCGCGAGCATGTGGCGGCTGTCCGTACGGATTTTGAGAGCGGCTTTTTCGAAGCCTTCCCAGGTACGCAAATCGTTGGGAGTAATGCCGGCTTCACGGAAAAGGTCTTCGCGATACCACAGGACCACGCTGGCCACACTCTGCGGCACGCCGTACACGCGGCCTTTCCAGGTAAACAGACCCGAGCGCTGCGGCAGGATGCCCGACTTGAGCGGGCTCTTGGCGATGCGGCTGGTCAAATCGAGGAAGGGGATTTCGCCCTTGAGATACAGGCTGAAAAAGATCTCGTCGAACTGCACGATGTCGGGCACGTTGATGCCGCTTTTCACCGCAAGCGACAACTTGTCGGGCATTTCGGAGTAGCCGTACGCCTTGAACTCGGCGTCGAACTTGGCACCGGTCTTCTTGTTGTACAGGGCCACCATGTCAGAGTAATACTGCACGTCGCTTTGGTTGTAGACCCAAACCTGCACGGGTTTGGCGGCGAGTGCCGGGAGGGCCGTGAGACCGGATAGGGTCACCAGCGCTGCGGTCAGTAGGGGGGCGATGCGGAAAGCGGAAAATGATTTCATAGGGCCACAATATAGGGATTTTGATGGTCGAAGACCGCTCCGGTCGGCCCGGTGTTTGGGACGGCGACCCGGTTTTCAGGATGTTTTGGGGATCTTAGCGCCTGCATTCGGTCAGCAGGACTGTCAGCGGGCTTTGACGATCCGCCCTTGCTGGGGTTCGCTGCCTTCCGGGAACAAGCGGACCTCGTAAGAACCTGCGGAGAGAAAGCCCAGATCTTGACTCGGAGCGGTGGCGTGCCCACGCGAGAGGATCGACCTGCCCTGTAAATCGCTGATTTCCAGCCGATAGGGGGTGTGGAAGGGGATGGCCAAGGTATTTCCTTGGAAACTCAGGATGGAGCGGAGAGCGCCTAAGGCGGAGGGGCCCCGGATGCCAGTGGTTTTGATGGTGTTTCCCCATTGGAGGGCGCGGATCACCTGACCCTTCCATTCGGGGCGGGTCCACACTTCGCCGTTGTGGCCGCTGGCGTTGTAGTACACCCAGCCGCTGCCTTGCGGGCGCACCCAGATCCACGGGGCATTGGTGGTGCCGAGCTGCGCGCGGGCGATCACGACGGTGTCGGAAACGAAGCTGGTGTGACGGCGGCCTTCGTCCCAAAAGGGGGGCGATCCCGTTGCTGCGCCCGAGGGAGGTAGCGTGGTGGTGCCGGTGAGCGCGGCGTGGCCGGGCTGGGTGAAGGAGATGGTGCCGCAATTGTTGGGCGTGTCGTGATCGAGAAACTGCGCCCCGAGCAATTGCCGCCAACTCGTGGAGACCGCGCCGTTATTGAGGTAGGTGTTGGTAGAGCCGTGCAACGCGACGACCACGTGTCCCGCGGCGATCCAGTTGGTGAAGGCCGTGAGTTGCTGCGCGGAAAGATCGGTGCCGGTTTGGTCGGTGGTGTAGAGCAGGGCAACGTCGAATTGCGCGAGGCTGTCGGCATTCAGCCAGCTGTGCGAAGCGGTCTCGCGGTAGTAAGGCGTCATGTTGTTGGCGGCGAACACGGGCGCGAGGGTGTCGCGCAGAGCGTGCGCATTGTGTGTGGACGTCGCGGTTCCGCCCCAGAACAGGATCTTGATGGGGGCCTGGGCGACGGCGGAGGTGGCGGCTAAAAAGAACAGGACAGCGAGAAGGATAGGGAGCAGCGCGGGCGCGTGGGTTCTTGGGACGCGGTGGTTCGGCATAGGTACTCACTCCGATCCGGGGTGAGGCGTAATCTAGAAGCTCGGATAGGGTTGGGTGCACGGTTTACGCTCCCGCCTCGACTTTCTCGAAATAACCGCGAATTTCCAGCGACGCAGGTTCGCTATCTTTCCCCCCCATGCCCGCAACCCTCGTCAAATCCTTCACCTTCGAGTCCGCCCATTTTCTGCCCAACCTTCCGGAAGGGCACAAGTGTAAGCGCATCCACGGCCATAGCTTTCAGTGCGAAGTGAAGATCACGGGTGAGATCGACCCGGTCACGGGGTTCGTGATGGACTTCGCCGACATCAAAGCGGCGTTCAAACCGCTGCGCGACCAATTGGACCACCGCTTTCTGAACCATGATGTGCCGGGTCTCGAGAATCCCTCGTCCGAGGTGATCTGCAAATGGATCTGGGACCGGCTCAAGCCGCAGTTGCCGCTGCTGACCGCCGTGGTGATCCACGAGACCTGCACGGCGCGCTGCGAGTATACGGGAGAGTAGTCGACAGTTTACAGTTTACGGTTTACAGTAGTGCAACGTCGTTGTTGTTGGATGTTTACTCTGAACTCTTAACCGTTAACTGCTTACTCTTCGTCAACCTTTCAAAAACTCCCGCATCAAGGCGGTCATTTGCGCCGGGTCGTCGGCGCCGCACATTTCGCGGGCGCTGTGCATCGACAGCATCGCATTGCCTGCGTCGATCGCCGGAATCCCGAGGTCTGCGCTGAGGCCTGGGCCTACGGTGGAGCCGCAGGCAAGGTCGGCGCGGTTTATGAAGTTCTGCACGGGAACGCCCGCGCGACGCGCCCAGTCGTGAAAGCGTGCGGCTGCTGCGGCGTCGGTGGCGTAGCGCAGGTTGGCATTGGCCTTGAGCACCGGCCCGCGGTTCGGAATCGGAAAATGCTGCGCGTCGTGTTTTTCCACGTAATTGGGGTGCAACGCGTGCGCCATGTCTGCGGAGAAGAGGAAGGACTGCGGCAGCAGGCGCAGCCAAGCCTCGCGGTCGAGCCCGAGAGAAAGCGCGGCCCTCTCCAGCACCGCGGCGAGGAAGTTGGACTTGGCGCCATGCCCCGATACCGATCCGATTTCTTCGTGGTCGAATAACACGACGACCTGCACCGCTTGTGCGGATTCGGCAGTTTCGGCGGTGCCTGCGGCTAGGAACGCTTCCAGGGCCGTGTGGCACATGGCGAGATTGTCGAGGCGACCGGAATACACGAAGGCGTCGTCGAGACCGCCGTAAGCGGCCGGCTGCGTATCGTACAGACACAGTTCGAACGTTAGGTCCGAAAAGGGAGCGCCGGTTTCCCGTTCGAGTAAGGCTTCCAGCGAATTCGATCCGCCTCCTTGTCCCGTTACGGGGACGAGGTGCCTTTCGGCGTTCAGCACCAACCCTTGCTCGTTGACGGTGCGATCGAGATGGATGGCCAGCTGCGGAATGCGCACGGGGTTCGCTTCGAAGCGCACGAGTTTGCCCTCGCGCTCTCCGGGCCGGAACACGCGTCCCGCGATGCCGAGATCCCGGTCGAGCCAGGAGTTGTAGAGCGGGCCCCCATACACTTCCACTCCCCACTGCCGATAGTCTTGCACGGGCCGGGGCGGGCGGGGTTTGAGGCGAAGACCGGGGCTGTCGGTATGCGCCGCGATGATGTGAAAAGGCAGGGGTTTGCGGACCGAGAATCCGGAAGGAATACGTAGGGCGGCGAGGGTGCCGCCGCCGCGGACGATGAAGGCGGAGTGACCCGGGCGCAGCGTCCACGGCTCGTCTTCCCGCAGGCGGTTCACTCCGCGGGCCTCCAGCCTCTGCGCGGCCTCGGCGGTGGCGTGCCAGGGAGTCGGCGAGGTGTTGAGAAAGGCGATCAGGTCGTCGGCAGCGATGTTTTTCATGGTTTAATTCCTCAGTCGCCAATCCACGCCGAAGCGGAAGTTGACGCCCGGAGGATGGACACCGGCTTCGGTGGCGTAGCGGTCATGATACAGATTCATCGCGCGGAAATAGAGGATGAAGGCCTTGATTTCCATTTGCGCATTGAAATCAAGTGCAAGGTATTCGTCGAGCGTCAGGAGACGCGAAGTGCCGTCGAGATCGGAGGCGAAGACTTGACGGGGCGAGTACCATTCCCAATCCCAGCGCGTTTGCAACCCGAGCTTGCCGTCAAGTACGCGTCGCTTCCAAAGGAGTTGACCCTGAAGCACGTCTTGCGGCACGGTCCAGTTCACACTGGTGAATGCGAGGCGAGGGTCTTGGATGGCGCTGCCGAGAAGGTAGGTGTTGCGCAAAGTCAGGCGCCAGTTGCCGACCGCGAGGTAGCCCGAGACATGTAGGAGCTCGCGGGTTTCTTCGGCATAGTTCACGCGCGCCAGCGCCAGAGAATCGGGCAACCCGGCAGGCCCCGATGCCGCTGCCACGACGATGCCGGAGCAGAAAGCCGTTTCGCCCGGATATCCCGAGGAATCGCCGAGCAGCGCGCAGACGTTTTGATCCGGGAGAATGCGTGGGAGCCATGTGTTTTCGAAGCGATGGCGCTCCCACTCCGCGCCGAGCCCGAGGTGCTTGCTTTCCCAACCCGCGCCGGCTCCGTAACGGGAGTGGGTGCGGGGCGTGAGAGAGGGATTCGGATAATAGCCTTGTGCGGTTTGCCAGCGGAACAGATACTCCTCCGGCGCGCCTTCGCGGTTCCACCCGGCGCCGCCGTTCAGTTGAAATCCCCACGGCAATTGGAGGACGGCATCGGCGTCGCTGCCGCCCAAGGTTTCCACCACATTGTTTTGCAGGGCGCGCCGCTCGGCATCGCCACGCAGATTGATTGCGAAGGGTCCCGCTGCGGGGCGCGCGTCGATAGAGAGGATTTCACGGTCGCCGCGCGCCCCGGTGCCGGCCGCGGAGGAATCCGTCGCCCCCTCCAACCAAAGCGAACCGTCCTGCACGCTGTTTTCGTCCCGGGCCGTGAGGCGGGGAGCTCCCGGAAGATTGCGCAGCGTCCAGGCGGCTTCGAAGGCGTCGAGGGTTCCCGATGCACTTTCGACATACTGGGTGTTGTCGCGCGGGGTGAGATCGCGTTGCCAGACCGCATGTTGTGCGGTCAGACGGATGGCGTGAGCATCGCCGCTGCGTGCGAGCACGGCACCGTATGTGGTCGTGTTGAACGACGCAGGAAAGAGACGTTGCGTCGAATCGTTACGCGGAGCATTGGTGGGATGGGCGAGCGAGGAAGAATTCTCGAACCAGTCCCCGTAGACCTCGACGACGGTATGGGCGTCGAGCCAGTATCCGAGACGCGCACGCATTTGCCGGGCCGAGATGGAGGACGATGTGTCCTGGATCACCAGAGATAGGCTGTCGCGCCCGAATCCGAGGTAGGGCTGATGCACGTTGAAGGCATAGTCGTAGTATTGAGATGCGCCGCCGTTTAGGAGGTAATCGAACCCGAGGTAGGCGCGATTGCCGACCATGCGGTGCAGGGTCATGCCGAACTGGTTCATCAGGAGCGCGCCGCGCATCCAGTGCAAATCGGTCAAAGGCGTGTCGAGCGGTTGCACGGGGGCCCACACTTCGTCGCGCGTGCCACCCGCTGATCCGGTTTCGAAGCGTGTGAAGGGGATGTGCCCGCCGCTTCCATAAGGCGATTGCACGAGTCCGGGTTGAAAAAATGAGCCTACGCGGGAGGGTTCGAGATCGCGGAGATTCAGGACCGTGGAACGCAAACCGGGGAACCCGGTCTCTTGAAAGACGATATCGGGCGCAAGCCGCCAGCATCCAGAGGGCGTTTCGAGCGGTCCGGAGCAGGTGCGGGTACGGGGATCACTGGGCCAACGCCAGGTGGAATCCGGAACCGGTTCACGATGGGCGGCAACAGAATCGATTTTTCGCGGTGGTTTGACCGTTGAAAGGGTATCTCCGGGAAGCCGTTCGGTGGCAGAGTGTGCGGCGATGCAGGTGAATGCGAACGCTAGCAGTGCCGGGGTTTGCCGGTTTGAAAGCCAGAACATAACGCTGGAAAGTAGCTAAAGGGGTTTGGAGTCCAATAAAAAAGCCCGGCACCGCATTTGCGGGCCGGGCTTTTTTGAAATCGCTTTTGAAATCACCGTGGAACCTTCCGTTCCATCAGTGGTCAATCGTCGCGAAAGCTCCAGATTTTCCATCCGTCGTGAAATTTCGCGGCGGATTTGACCAGCTTCACTTCGCGTTCCACTCCCTTCTCCTGCACCCAGATCCGGAAACCCTTGTAGAGGATCATGGGGCCGTAGGGAACCAAGGGGCCTTCGATCTCGTAACGGGATAAGACAACCTTGCGGCCGCCTTCTTCCGCCATGCGACGTTCCAGAATTTTTTGGTTGTCCCGCAAATAATATCCGGTCGCAAACGAACGTCGCTCTGCGGCGGTGTCGCTCTCGAAAAACGGGTAGACTTCCTGAAACTCGACCTTGTTGAAGGACAACGTATCCATCCCGCGCAGATCTTCCTTGTTGAGGGCCACGATGATGGCGGCAACCAGTGAATCCGGGCTAGGGACGGAACGGGAAAGCGCCTTCCCGGGAGGAACCGGAGTGGCGCTGAGTAAAAGCGAGGTGATTAAAGTTCCGAGCATGATTGAAGAGCCTGACTCCCCCGTAAAGTCGTGAGACCTTACGGGGGACTGGAGGTTTTTACCGGAGAACGTTCAGGCGCTGGTGCACCGAGTAGGTTCCGGAACGAACGGTGAGGAAATAGAACCCGCGCGCGAGGGGTGCATTCAGAATGCGGTTCTCGCCCTGGGTCAACGCCTGATTGTGCGTGAATACCACACGACCGTTGATGTCGAGGATTTCCATCGAGGCGTAGGCGCTCACACCGCTATGAATCGAGAGCACGCCGCCGTTCACGTTGGCCGAGAACAGCGCGCCGTTGGCCTGCGAACCCGCAACGGGCTTGCGAATGCCGACTGTCAAGCGGTCCAGTCCCTTGGCGTAGCTCACGGTGTTACCCAGCGTCCAACCCTTGTACCAGTAGGCATTCGGATTGTCGCCGAAGATGGCGCCCACGGTATCGGCCTTGAGCGAGTCGTTGACCAGACCGAGATCCTTGTAGATCGGCATGCCGGTGTTCTTGAACGAAGCGCCGAGCACGGCGTTGATGACCAAGGTGTTGGCCGTGTCGTTGGTGAGGAACTTGGTGCTCTTCCACACGCCGCCGAGCCAGCTCTTGGAGAACTTGACGGTGGGCGTGCCCGCCAGCAGACCGGCGTTGGTGCCGGAGGACTGCAGGTTCACGGCATAAGCAGACGAATCGCCGATCATGAGCAGGTGGTCGAAAGTACCCACGGCATGCTCATTGAGGTTGGCTCCGCCACCGGACTTACCATTGTCGATCGCCGTGATGTGGCTCCAGGTGGGGTTGGTCTGCGGGAGCACGGTGGCGCCGCCGGCCAGCTTGGTGCTGGAGGACTCGAAGAGTTTGTCGCCGACGACTTCGGCCGGGAACGTCACGATGGAGTCGGCGGTGTTGGCCTGGTTACGGATCGTGTAGGTGCGGTCGCGGTTCACGTCCGTGCCCTGGATGATGATGCCGTAGTTCAGCGTGCCGCGGAAGCCGTTGTCGGAATCGAATCCGTCGTCGACTTCGTTGGTGACCACGAGGTGATCGGGGTTGACGGCGCCGCCGAAGAACTCGAAACCGTCATCATCGCCGTTGTGGACCTGGATGTAGGACAGCTTGGTCTTGTTGCCGACCGCGCACAGGGTGAGTCCGTTGAGCTCCTTGTCGGGTGCCACGGGGAAGCCCGGGTGGTCGATGCGGACGTACTGCATTACGCCGGAGCTGTCGGCGTCGTTGGTGCCGCCGTAGGTCCAGTCGGTGACGGCTTCGAAGGAGGCCGAACCGAGGTTGGTGACGGCCTTGCCGAGGATCACGATGCCGCCCCACGAGCCGCGAGTTTTGGCGCCATCGGGTTCGTCGGAGGTGAAGGTGATGGGATTGGCGGCGGTGCCAAGGGCGTTGATCTTGGCGCCCTTGCCGATAGCCAGCGTGCCCTTGGAGGACTTCTGTCCCTTGACCATGGTGCCTGGCTGAATCGTCAGGGTGTAGCCCGAGTCGATCTTCACGTAGCCCTTGAGGATATAGTTGTGATTCGGCACAAGGGTCAGATTCTGCGAGACGAGGCCCTGCAGGGTGTCAGTCTGGCGGTCGAGACCCTTGGGGTAGCTCACGGTGTTGGCCAGCGTCCAGCCCTGGTACCAGTACTGGCTCGGGTCGTCGCCGAAGATGGCGCCCACGGTATCGGCCTTGAGCGAGTCGTTGACTAGGCCGAGATCCTTGTAGATCGGCATGCCGGTGTTCTTGAACGAAGCGCCGAGCACGGCGTTGATGACCACGGTGTTGGCTGTGTCGTTGGTCAGGAACTTGGTGCTCTTCCACACGCCACCGAGCCAGCTCTTGGAGAACTTGACGGTAGGCGTGCCCGCGAGCAAGCCGGCGTTGGTGCCAGAGGACTGCAGGTTCACGGCATAAGCGGACGAATCGCCGATCATGAGCAAGTGGTCGAAAGAACCCACGGCATGCTCATTAAGGTTGGCTCCGCCACCGGACTTACCATTGTCGATCGCCGTGATGTGGCTCCAGGTCGGGTTGGTCTGCGGAAGCACGGTGGCGCCGCCGGCCAGCTTGGTGCTGGAGGACTCGAAGAGTTTGTCACCGACGACTTCGGCCGGGAACGTTACGATGGAGTCGGCGGTGTTAGCCTGGTTGCGGATCGTGTAGGTGCGGTCGCGATTCGCGTCCGTGCCCTGGATCACAAGTCCGTAAGAAAGTGTGCCGCGGAAGCCGTTGTCGGAGTCGAATCCGTCGTCGACTTCGTTAGTGACCACGAGGTGATCGGGGTTGACAGCGCCGCCGAAGAACTCGAAACCGTCATCATCGCCGTTGTGGACCTGGATGTAGGACAGCTTGGTCTTGTTGCCGACCGCACACAGGGTGAGACCGTTGAGCTCTTTGTCGGGTGCCACGGGGAAGCCCGGGTGGTCGATGCGGACGTACTGCATCACACCGGAACTGTCGGCGTCGTTGGTGCCGCCGTAGGTCCAGTCGGTGATGGCTTCAAAGGAAGCCGAGCCGAGGTTGGTCACGGCCTTGCCGAGGATCACGATACCGCCCCACGATCCGCGGGTTTTGGCGCCGTCGGGTTCGTCGGAGGTGAAGGTGATGGGATTGGCGACGGTACCGAGGGCGTTGATCTTGGCGCCCTTGGCGATGGCCAGCGTGCCCTTGGAGGACTTCTGTCCCTTGACCACGGTGCCCGGCTGGATCGTCAGGGTGTAACCCGAGTCGATCTTCACGTAGCCCTTGAGGATCCAGTTATGGGTCGGATACAAGGTGATGTTCTGGCTAATCAGACCTTGCAGCGTATCGGTCTGGGCCTTCGATTCGGTCGGGCAGAGCCCGAACGCCATCGCGGCGGCCAGAACGACCGCGCGCACGGCGTTCTTTTTGAGATGGTTTACGGTTGACATGAGAGCATCCTTTGGTTTTGAAGTTTGAACGGATTGAATGGGTTGAACGTTTTGAACAGGTTGAACACGGTTTACAGCGAATAAGTCAGTTTGAATTCATAGAAGAGTCCTTGGCGGACGACTTCCGTGTCGTAGTGCTTGGGAACGGTGGCGTACAAAGCCGCCGTTTCTTGGGCCGTCAGGGTGTTGTAGGTTTTCCCTTGGTTGTTTTCGTAGCCGCGCTTGCGGGTAATGGCATTCAAAAGGTTCTTGACCGACCAAGCCAACTCCAGACGCTTGTTGAGCGTTGCCTTACCCAGATATTCAAGCGCGGGAACGGGCTCTTCGTAAACATCGGGAGCGCCGTTGATGCCGGCATCCTTGACCCGTTTTCCCGTTGCGTTGTAAAGGATCGCGTTCAGGAGGTCGAGTCGACGCCATTCGATTTCGTGGGCGAACTTAAGGTTCCAGAGATAGGGCGACTGGCCCACCATGGGACGGGATTTCGAGGTGACGGCAAGCGCCTGGCCGGCTTCGTCCACGGTGTCGAGCTTGACGTTGGAGCGCATGAAGGCCACGTTTCCGTAAAGAGAAAATCCCCGTAAGGCCTCGGGTTCCCATCCGGTCAACCCCACGATGCTGGCGATGTCAAGGCTGCCTTCGAATTCTACGCCGTAGACTCGGGCCGACTTTGAATTCTGGTAGACGACGTTGTTTTCGTCGTCGATCACGGATTCGATGGGATCCTTGAAACGCTTGTCGAAGAGGGAAGCGGAAACGAATTGCTGGGCGGGGAAGTAGGATTCCCAGCGCAAATCGAAATGGTCGACGGAGGTTTGCCTCAGCGCAGGATTTCCATAAATGTTTCGGCTGTACTCGTAGTCGTAATACGAAAAGGGGGCGATTTCCCGAATTTCCGGACGCGTCAGTGTTTTGGCGTACTGGAAATTCAGCTTGCCATCCGCGTAAGGATGGGTGGTGACACCAACGGATGGGAGCCAGTCAGCCCGGTCTTTCTTGATGACGATCGCATGTGCCTTGATCTGTTCGATATCGTCGCCATATTGATCACCGGTGAAGGGTGCCTGGAAATTGAGGATATAGCGCTCCATACGCGCTCCTCCGTTCAGATCCACCGGCAACCTCAACAATGAAAACCCGGAGTTCATCGTGAAATACCCTGCATAAACGCCTTCATTGGCCGTATACTCGTCGTAGCTCTTCGGAGAGGTGTAGAAGTCGGCGTTGAATATTTGGTTCTGGATCTTAACCTTGAGGGAGGCGGGATTGCGGATGTCTTCGAGAAGCTGGTTGTCGTAGATGTTCTTGTCCTTGTCGTACGAATAGCGCGTCACATCGAAGGAACGATTTCGCCGGCTTCCCGCAACGCCGGTCTGCGCCGTCGGCAGGCGGAGATTCGAAATCAGGAAACCATCGGTCAGGAAGATTTCGCGCGCGGACCATTCCGGGGGAATGGAT
>CANIEU010000009.1 GCA_947466585.1 Fibrobacterota bacterium | reverse complement strand
GCGACACGCGGCAGGGACTTCTGCCCGCCCTGCAGCGTTTCTGGTATCACCGCGATCTTGAAGCCCAGCCGCTGCGCCTCGCGCAGACGCGCCTCCATCTGGGGAACGGGGCGAAGCTCCCCGTTCAACCCGAGTTCGCCGAGCGCCAGGGTACCGGGCAGGGAGCGTTTGCCCAAATGGTTCCCCGCCACTGCAGCGGCCACCGCCAGGTCGATGGCGGGCTCGTCGACACGGAACCCACCGGCCAAATTCACAAAAACATCTTGCGGTCCGATCTCGAGGCCCGCGAACTTTTCCAGAATGGCCAGTAGCAAGGTGAGGCGCTTCTGATCGAAGCCCATGCTCACGCGTTGCGGCATGGCGTAGTTGGTGCGGCCCACGAGCGCCTGCACTTCGAGCAACAGCGGACGGCTGCCTTCGAGACAGCAAGTGACGACGGACCCGGGCGCGCGGTCGTCGCGCGTCTGTAGAAAGGCTTCGGACGGATTGGTGACCTGGCGCAAACCGGTGGAGATCATTTCGAAAACGCCGATTTCGTGCGTGGCGCCGAAACGGTTTTTCACCGCGCGGAGGATGCGATAGGCGTGATGCCGCTCGCCCTCGAAGTAGATCACGGTATCGACCATGTGCTCCAAGATGCGTGGCCCGGCGAGCTGGCCTTCCTTGGTGACATGGCCCACGAGAAATACGGCGCAGCCAGTGGTTTTGGCATGCACCATCAGCGCCAAGGTGGCTTCGCGCAACTGCGTCACCGAGCCGGGCGAGGAGTTCACGTCGGGCTTGTGCACCGTCTGGATGGAGTCGATGATCAGCACCTTGGGCCCGGTTTCGGCGCAGCGCTTGAAGATCTCGTTGAGGTCGGTCTCCGCAGCCACGAGCAAGTCGGAGCCGGGGCTTTCGAGCCGTGCGGCTCGCAGCTTGAGTTGGCCGAGGGATTCTTCACCCGAGATGTAGAGGGTCTTCACGCGGCCCGCGGAGAGCAGCGCGGCGGTTTGCAGAAGCAGGGTGGACTTGCCGATACCCGGATCACCACCGATGAGGATCAGCGAACCTTCGACCACGCCGCCGCCGAGCACCCGGTCGAACTCGGCGATGCCCGTGCTCACCCGGTTTTCATCTTGCGAGGGCACGTCCTTGAGGGCCATGACCGCACCAGCTGCCCCCAGCCCCCCGAACCCGGGCCTGGTCGACCCGATGCCCAGTCCGCCCGCACCAAGGCCACGGGCGCTGACGGCGGCCTCCGAGGGCGCATCCTTGAACTCGATCAGGGTGTCCCAAGAATTGCACGAAGGGCACTTGCCAGCCCATTTGGAAAAGGTATCCCCGCACTCTTTACACGCAAAAACTGGGTTTTTTGAGGATTTCGAGGGGTTTTTCGTATCGGATTTGGCCATACCGGGAATATAACACCGGGAAGCCAAAAGTAATGCACAAAGGAGCAGGTATTTTTAACCCCCGACAAACTCCCGAACACGAGGGTCTTGTACCGTTCGAATCTCTTCAGGGCTCCCAAAGAAGATGATGCGTCCTTCGTAGAGAAATGCGATCCGGTTGGCGATCTGGAACGCCGAGTCGAGATCGTGGGTGACCACGATGCCGGTCATGCCCAGCTTTTGCTGCATTTCCAAAATCAATTTGTTGATGACCGAGGCTGTGACTGGGTCCAAACCCGTGGTGGGTTCATCGTAGAGCAAAACCTGCGGGCCTAAGGCCAGGGCCCGCGCTAGACCCAGGCGCTTCTTCATGCCGCCCGAAAGTTCCGAAGGCATCTTGGTGGCCACATCGGGCCTGAGATTCACCAGCGCCAGTTTTTCGCGCATCATGTTGTCAAGTTGGGCTTCAGACAAATGCCGGTCGTGCTCACGCACCGCGAACTTGATGTTCTCCCCGGCGCTCATGGAATCGAACAACGCCGCGCCCTGGAAAAGCATGCCCATGCGGCGACGGATCATGGCGTAGTCGGTAACGGTCGGGGAGGCGATCACGTACCCGTCGATCCGCACCTCGCCGGCATCGGGTTGCAGCAGACCGATGCAATGCTTCAGGATCACCGACTTACCGCCGCCCGAAGCTCCGAGAATCACCACGGTTTCGCCGCGCAGTACATCGAGGTCGACCCCGCGCAGTACTGCTTGCTTGCCGAAAGACTTGACCAGTCCACGGAGTTCGATAAGGGGAGCGGAGGGGGGCATTGGGTTGGCGAAGAGGTTTAGACGGTAGACGGTGGTAGTTAGTAGGTAGAAAGAGAAGGGGAGGAAAAAAGCGATATGTTCTCTACCGTCTACCTACTACCGTCTACCTACTGATTTCAGTACATCAAGAAAATGATCACAAAGTCCAGCACCAAAATCCACACGCTGGCTGAGACCACCGCGTTCATGGCGGCCTGACCGGTTCCGCGCGCGCCTGGCCCGGCCTTCAGCCCTGCATGAAAACCCGCAAAGGTCACCACGCCGCCGAAGACGAACGACTTGATCAGGCACACGATCACGTCGAACCCGCTGAACAGAAAACGCATGCCTTGCACGTAGGTTTCCGTGGTCAGGCCGAAGCTGGAGCGCGCCAGCAGCCAGCCGCCCACCAAGGCGAACACGCACGACAGAATCACCAGTAGGGGCAGGGCGATGAACCCCGCCAACACGCGCGGCAAGGCGAGATAGCGTAGCGGATCGAGGTCGAGCACGCTCAGCGCATCGAGCTCTTCCTTCTCCTTCATGGCGGCGATTTCAGCGGCAATGGCAGCGCCCACGCGACCCGCCAACACCAGAGCGGTGAGCACGGGACCCGACTCAATGATCACGAACTTGGACACTGCAGTGCCCAGATAATTGTCGGGAATCAGTCCGTGGAACTGGTAATGCACCTGCACCGCCGTCACCGCGCCGATGAACAGCGAGATCACGATCACCAGCGGCAAGGAGGTAACGCCCATGCGCATTACCTGTTCGACAACGAGCCGCGCATCGCGCGGGGCGTACGGAAGGCGACGCAAAATCGCCAACCAAAGTCGCGCAGCGCGCCCGGAGTTTTCCAGAAACGCAGCGCGCGCCATCAGAACCCGGACATCCCCGCGTCGCGCGGAGAATAGTTTTCGAAGGCCGCATAATCGGAGACGAAGGTCAGCGGCACGTCCCCGGTGGGCCCGTTTCGCTGCTTGGCGAGAATCATCTTCGCCTTGCCCTTTTCGGCTTCCTTGTTGTACATCTCGTCGCGGTAAATGAACATCACGATGTCGGCGTCCTGCTCGATGGCGCCCGACTCGCGAAGATCGGAAAGTTTGGGTTCGCCTTCGCCGCCGCGGGTTTCCACCGCACGGCTCAGCTGCGAGAGCGCCACCACGGGAATGTCGAGTTCCTTCGCCAGCGCCTTGAGGCCGCGCGAGATCTGCGAGATTTCCTGCTGGCGGTTTTCGGTGCGGCCCACGCCCTGCATCAGCTGCAAGTAGTCGACCATCACCAAATCAAGACCCATTTGGGCCTTGAGACGGCGGCACTTGGCGCGCAGTTCGAGAATGTTGAGCGACGGGTGATCGTCGATGAAGATGCGCGCTTCGCTGATGGGCCCCACCGCGAGGGAAAGCTTGGGATAGTCGCGCGGCGACAGGCGGCCCGTGCGCAGCAGGTGCATGTTCACCTTGGCCTGCGAACACAGGATACGCTGCACCAATTGCTCGCGACCCATTTCGAGCGAGAAGAAGGCCACGGTACGCTGATGGTCGATGGCTGCGTTGGCCAGCATGGTCAGAGCAACGGCGGTCTTACCCATACCGGGACGGCCCGCCAGAATGATCAAGTCGGACTTTTGGAATCCCGAAGTCAGCGCGTCGAGGTCCTTGAGGCCCGTAGGCACGCCGATGATCTCGCCCTTCTGATAGCTCTCGATGAGCTTGAAGGTATCGCTCAGAATACGTTTGATCGGAAGAAAGCCTTCTTTAACGTTGGAGGCGTTGATGGCGAAAATATCGCCCTCGGCCTGATCCATAATGTTGGCTGGGTCTTGCGAGGTATCGTAGGCCTGTTCCAGCATCTTGGTCGCGCTGCCGATGAGACGGCGCAGCATCGATTTCTCTTTCACGATGACGCAATGCTCGGTGATGCTAGCCGACGAAACCACTTCGGCGGAAATTTCCAGAAGCGACGCTTCGCCGCCCGCGCGCTCGAAGTTTTTCGCTTTACGCAGCACCTCGGCCAAGGTCAACACGTCGGTGGGCGCATTCTTCTCGAACAGCGAGGCCACGGCTTCAAAAATCACCCGGTGTTTCTCGAGATAAAAGTCGTCGGCGACGAGGTTCTCGAGCGCCACGCTCACCGCTTCGGGGTCGAGCAGCATCGCGCCCAGCACGTGCTTCTCCACCTCCACCGCTTGCGGCGGTACACGCAGCGCGCCCAATGAACCGGAAGCACTCGATGAACCAGATAGGGAGGGCAGGCCGGCATTAGATTGAGAAGCGGAACCGGAAGAGAAACCGGTGGATGGATTCGGCGCGTTCATGCGATATTCCTCAAGATCCCCGCGCAGGCAAGCGCCCGCGCAACCATTGCAAATGCGTCCAGGCCTCGCGCGACAAGGGGCGTTCGTTCGATCCCTCGGGCTTTACGGAACCCGCAGCGGAACCTGCGGCGGAACCTGCAGATTCGCCCGCGCGGATTTCATCCGGGTGCCATGTGGCCGAGAGCGACAACCCTTCCGTCTCGGTCGCCGACCCCGTTAGTGCCGCAATGCCGCGCCCGGTGCGCAACACGGCCTGTGCACAGGGTTCGCCCAAAACCAATACCAGCCCGCACTGCGCGAGCTTCAACTCGCGGAACAGCGCCGGCAGCATGCGGGCGATATCTTTGCGCGCCCAGGCTTTTCCGGTAGAAGGCGTCTTCATCACCGAGGTCAGGTACAGATCCTCTCGACGCAGACCGATCGCGCTCATCATCTTGTCGAGCATCACACCCGCATCTCCGGCGAACAAACCACCCGCCGCGGGCGAAAGCTCTACCACCGCGAGTCGCGGAGACGGATGCCCTACGGCACGCGTGAGCGGCAACGTCGCCGACGGAAACCATTTCAGATACTCGACGTTCAACCATTTCCAATACGCTTCCAAATCATCAAAGGCCGGCACCGCCGCCGTTCCCGAAGTGGCGACGGGTGCTGGGGCCGAAGCAGCGGAGGTGGCCGAAGCCGCAGAGGCAGCCGTAGCAGCCTTGCCACGCACAGTGGTCTTGGCGAGCTTCTCGGCGATCGCGCTGAAAAATTCCGGGCCGATGGCAACAGGTGCCGAATAGGGTTTGCTTCCCGTACCTGGCGAAGCGGCCAAGGTGCCGTAAGGGGCATCCTCGATGGAATAGGGATGTAAGGTCGAGTCGCTCTGTCGGCTGTCCCGTGTTTCGGGATTCGTTGCGGTCACAGACACCGTTGATCGCACCGATGTTTGCAGCGCGGATCGAACCGTAGATCGAACCATGGGCGCCGCCAAAACCACCTCTTCGCCGCCGAGCTCCGCCTGCCACTCAAGGTAGGCTTTCCAGTCCGCTTGAGCCGCGCTCATGCTGCGGACCACGCCGATTTGGTAGTCGTGGAAGACCAAAGTGCCGACACGCGCCGTACCAGATTCACCGCCAGTTCGTCCTTGCCCAAAAGGCGCAGGTCCGCATCATCGGAACCGTCGTGCGGCGACAGAATAGCGGCCTGAACGGTATCCTGCCCGAAGCCCGTGCCCGCGCGGCCCAGGGGCTTATTTACGACCATCAGATCGCAGTGACGGGTGGTCATTTTCTCCAACGCTCGTGCGCGTGCATCAATGCTTTCGAGAGCGAAGCCGACCAAAACCTGGCCCTTCGGCTTGCCCTTGCCCAGTTCCTCGAGAATGTTCGGGGTGGGGGTGAGCGCGAGACTTTTCATCTCCCGTGACGCTTTCCACTTTTCAAGCGCACTCGGTGCTTCGGGAACGAAGTCGGCGATGGCCGCGGCCATCACGATCCCGTCCGCCGTGCGCTGCGCCGCCAGCAGGGCTGCGCGAAACTCCGCGCTGGTGCGTACCGAGGTCAGCATCATGCCGTTCGGTTCCGCTTCTTCTGCGCTTCCCAAAACCAGGTGCACGTCGGCACCGGCGAGGCGAAAGGCGCGTGCGATGGCAATGGCGGTTTTTCCGCTGCTGCGGTTCGATAAAAAGCGCACGCCGTCGAGCGGTTCTTCGGTATGCCCTCCCGAGATCAAAACCTGCTTGCCAGTCAGGTCGGGCAGCGCATCGTCAAAGGCCAAAATCATTTCAGCGTAAGCTGCCAGTTCTTCAGGGGTTGTCAGCTTTCCTTCACCGACCTCGCCGCAGGCAAGATTCCCGTTCAAGGTGGGCAGCACATGCACTCCGCGTGTGGTGAGCCGATCGAGATGCTCGCGCACCGGCGCGGCATCCAGCATGACGGAGTTCATCGCCGGCGCCACGGCGAGCGGGCCGCGATAGGCGAGGGCCGTCATCGACACCGCGGAACCCGTCAGTCCGTACGACAGTTCGGCCAAGGTATGCGCGGTGCATGGTGCGATCAAAAACAGATCGGCCCAGCGTGCGGCTTCGATATGCGGCATGGCGCCCTGCGCCACGCCGTCCCACGTATCGATCAACACCGGCGCACCGGTAAGGGCCGCGAAGGTATTCGGGTGCACCACGCGCGTCGCGCTGTGCGTCATCACCACGCGCACGGCGGCACCTTTTTCCTTGAGGCGCTGCACGAGGTCGCAGGCCTTGTAGGCGGCGATGCTGCCGGTCACGCCGAGCAGAATTTTACGGTTCTTGAGAGACATGGAGTGTCCTTAAAATAGGTCTTTTTCAAGGCCGCAAAAGTGTGCAATGCCGGTGAATTGAATTGCCTAACTCCTTTAAAATCAATTGTTAACAGGTAGGGAAAAAGCGGCTCGCCGGGATAGTCACCGAAAAACCTTCCGGTACTCGTGTGCCGTCCCCAGAGGGGACCCCGCGGCACACTCCGTTCCGGGAAGTTTTTTCGGCTTCGCCCGGCTCGGATACTTCCTTTTAAAACCGGTCCGAGCCAAGGTCGTTGGGGCGGTAGGATGATACTCCTCCGCTCAACGCGCAATGGTTCAACAATTCCCGCGACCTTGAACAAAAGAAAAAGCCTCCGGAAAACGAAAAAGCCTCCGCAGGGGAGGCTTTTCCATATCACGCGTTGTCGTCGCGAAGAACAAACCCGGGCGGCAGGGCCGCCAGGTGAATTACTCGGCCGTCGAATTGTCGAGGGAGTCCTCGACTACAACTTCAGGCTCTTCCACCGCGAGACGATTGTTCTTGAACTTGTGGATCGCGATCGTCGTCGGCTTCTCGGAAAGCTTGATGTAGCCGAGGTTCGCCTGTTCGTTGATGAAGCGCGCTTCCTGGGCGGCCATGATCACCGTGCGGAACGGGGACGATCCGCGGGCGTAGCAGTCTTCGACCGACAAGTGCTGGTTCTTCGACATATCCGGCTCCTTCATTCCGTCATCCGTTTCCGAATGACTTATTCAACCGTTTTAACGCAAAAACTAAGGCTAAAAAACCCAAAAAAATCTGGCAGAGAGGGGGGGATTCGAACCCCCGTGGCGCGTTAACGCCAACATGCTTTCCAAGCATGTACCTTAAACCACTCGGACACCCCTCTATTTGAACGCCAGTGGAGGGGCAAATATAGGCAAAACGAGGGGTTTCTGGTAGGGTCGGGTCGACCACTTCCCGGGCCGCACCCGTTCGGGAACCCTTGGAATCGCCAATTTCCGCGAGGGAACCCTCGCAGCCACAACCCAGCTCGGTTTTAGGCCTTCCCGTCGAAATTCTGCAACTGATACAGTTTCGCGTAAATGCCGCCTTGGGCCAAAAGGCTGTGATGGGTCCCTTCCTCGCGGATCTCGCCCTTGTGCATCACTAGGATGCGGTCCGCATTCTGGATGGTGGACAAGCGATGGGCCACCACGATCGTGGTCACCTCTTTCAGCACCTTGCCCAGCGCCGACTGGATCAAGCCCTCGGTATCCGTATCCACCGACGCCGTCGCTTCATCGAGCAGCAGTAACCGGGGGCGCTGGTACAGCGCTCGGGCCAAGGCCAGCAGTTGCCGCTGGCCCGTCGACAGGTTCTCCCCGCGCTGACGCAGGGGCGAGAGGTAGCCCTTCGGCATTTTCGAAATGAAGTCGTGCGCGCGCACATGGCGGCACACCTCCTCCACCCGATGCAGATCGAAATCGGGGGTCAACGCCACGTTGAACGCCACCGACTCCGAGAACAAATGCACGTCTTGCGGAATCAGCGCCATGCCTCCGCGTAAGGCCGCCTCGGAGTATTCCTCCACCGGGTGCCCGCCCACGAACACCGTGCCCGAGGTGGGCAGATAGAACTTGCAGCTCAGCGCGATCAGCGTACTTTTGCCACTGCCGGTTGCACCCACTACGGCCACCGACTCGCCTTCGCGGATCGAGAACGACACCTTGTGCAATACTTCGGGGCCGCCAGGATAGGCAAAGGACACGTTGTCGAAACGCATCTCAAAGGGCGACGGGATTTGGGTGCGCGGGCCCTCAGGCAACGAAGCCTCGGTATCGTAGAGCGTAAACACGCGCTCGCCGGCAGCCAATGCGGATTGCAGCGCCGTCACCTTGTCCGAGATCTCGCGCAGTGGGCGGAAAAACATGCCCGTGTACCACGAGAAGGCGACCAAGGTTCCGAGCGAAGTGTGATGCCCGTAAAACAAATAAGCGCCCGTGAAGTACAGGAGCACCAGCGAAATTTCGGTGAGGCTGTTTAGGGTGGGGAAGTAGTAGGCGTAAAAACGTACGTTCTCGAACCAGGCGTCGCGCGTTTCGCGATTGGCCCCGTCGAGGCGCTTCTCGATATCGGGCGCGCGGCCGAAAATACGCACGATATTCACTCCCGCAAGGCTCTCCTGCATGCGCGCGTTCATCTCCGCCATCAACCCGCGGATACGCACATTGCTGGCGCGTACCTTGCGGCGGAAAACGGAGGTGGCATACAACATGCCGGGCAGCACGATCAGGGACGACAGCGCCAGCTTCCAGTCGAGCACGAACATGAAAATCACCGCATAGGCGATCACCAGCAGCGCGCCCGAAAGCTCCACCAGACCCTCGGTGAACATGCTGTTCAGGCTGTCAACATCGTTGCCGAGGCGCGTCATCAAACGCCCCACCGGCGTGCGGTTGAAGAAGTCCATGTGAAAGCCCTTGAGCTTCCCGAAGAGCTTGAGCCTCAGATTGTGGATCACCTCGAGGCCCAGACGCTGCGTCAGCATCGACCGTACATATTCCAAGGCACCGCCGACCAAGGCCACCGCCCCGAACGCCAGCAGGTAATGCAAGATCCCGTCCAGATTCTTGTCGTGGATGGGGCCGTCGATCATGCTCCGCAAGATGCGCGGTTGAAACAGGGGCAGAATTTCGGCGACCACCAAGAGAGACAAGGCTCCGATCGCCAGCCACTTTTGTTCCCGGGCCAAACCAAGGATGCGCATCCACAACTTGCGGTCGAGGAACGACGTGGTTTTATCGGAATGGAGGTAGGGTTCGGCGACCATTATGCTTGCTCCAGACTTTCGGAGATCCGTTGCTTTTCCCAGATCGCCGCATAGGCCCCGCCGAGGCGGATTAATTCTTCGTGGGAGCCGCGTTCCGTGACGCGCCCGTCTTGCAGATAGATGATTTCGTCGCAATGCTTCACCGCCGAATAACGGTGCGCCACCACCACGAGGCAGCGCTCGCGGAATAATCCGCGCAAATGCGTCAGCACGATCTCTTCGGTCTCGGCATCGAGCGCCGAGAGCGTATCGTCGAGGCACAGAATGGGCGCCGGTGAAAGTAGCGCCCGCGCCAGGCCCACTCGTTGGCGTTGGCCGCCGCTCAGGTTGATGCCCTTCTCGCCCAGCAAGGTCTCGTACCCGTTGGGGAACTGCGGCAAATCGCGCGACAGACCCGACCACTCCGCGGCTTTCTCCAACGTCAGTCCAGCAGTCTGAGTAAGAGTGTTCGCCGCACCGAACTCGATGTTTTCCCGAATCGTGGTCGAGAACAAAAATCCGTCCTGCGGGGCGTAGCTAAAACGCGAACGCCACGCTTCGTCCGAAACCGATTCGCGCGACACGCCGTTGAGGCGCAGCATGTCGGGCGCGGTGGGCGGATAGAGACCGCACAGCAGGTGCAACAGAGTCGTCTTGCCCGAACCCGTGGGGCCGACGATTCCCAGCGAGGTGCCAGGTTTTAAGGTGAAGGAGACGTCCGACAACACCTTGTCAAAGTCGTTGTAGGTGAATGCCAGACCGTGCGCTTCGAGGGTGGAAAAGGTTGGTGATGAGGTTGGTGATGAAGTCGGTGAGGAGGTCGACAGGGAAGGGGAGAGGCCCACGGGTACCACGAACTCCGACTGCAATTGCAGCAGTCGATCGACCGACACGTTGCCGCGCTGGATCATGCTGGCCACCCAGCCGAGACCCACGAGAGGAAATTGGAGGCGCAGCAGGTACAGGATCGCGGCGGACAACGTGCCCAAGCTGATCTCGCCCTGAATCACCATGCGGCCGCCAAGCCAGGCCGAAAGCACGATGCCGATCACACCGAGCACGCCAATGGCGGGCCAGATGGCGGCATTGAAGCGCGCGATCTTCAGGGAGGAGTCGCGCAAATCGGCCGAGGCCGCCGCGAACTTGCGCTCGAACGGATCAGCGCGCCCAAAGCCCTTCACCACTTGAATGCCGGTTAGCGTATCCTGCACAAACCCGTTAAGGGACGAGAGGTTCTTCTGAATGCGCCCGAAATGCGTGTACATGCGGATCAGAAAGAAGTTCGCCAGCACCGGCATGATCAACGCCGGCAACAATCCCGTGAGCAACAGTTTGGGATTCAGCATCGCCACGCAGATCGTGGTGAAGATGAGCAGAAAACCCATGCGCGCCAAATGCAACACCACCGGGCCTACCATATCGCGGATACGGTCCAGATCGTTGGTGGCGCGCGACATCAGATCGCCCGTGTTTTGGCGGTCGAAGAACGCGCGCGGCTGCGCCATCAGGGCCGAAAACAAATCGCGGCGCAGCGCATACTCGATATCACGCGACGCGCGGATCACCCACAACCGCTGATAGAAGAGCAACCCAGCCGATACCGCCGTGGCGGCAAGAATGCCGCCGAGCGCCCCGAACACAGGGGCCTTTCCCGCGCCCGCACCCAGGCTGTCGAGAATGATCTTGATCATCCACGGGTTGACCTGATCGAGCGCGGTGGAAACCACCACGAAGGTCCAGCCCCACAGAATGGGAACCTTGTGCTCCGCGAGATACGGCTTCAGCAGGGCCCAGCGGTCCGACAATTTGAATTTGGCGGCCGGCACGGATTTGGTCGCAGCGGCGGAAGATGAGTTAGTAGACAAAGAGATTCCCGCGCTAAAAAAACAGGCAGGACTCAAATCTCGTAAATGTCCGGGGTACTGGAAAGGAAATGCGGGTCTTTCCTGACTATACCCCGGTGCGACAGCCCGGTAACGTCCCGAACCTCGCGATTACCGTGTCAAAACAGAACCCTTGGTCATCGGATGCGGGTTGTCGGCCACGTTCCCGAACAAATGCGGGTCAGCGCAGACCTCGACCACATCGTGATGCAGCCCGAGCGCGATCCGCAAATTGAACACGTCGTCGTTGTCGATGCAGCTGTTGCGTTCCAGCCGGCCCGACAGAAACGGGATACTCCAGTCCAAGGCAAGCGTCCGCGGAAAAAGTGAATCATGCATGTTTCCCCCCTTTGCAAAATTCCCCTGTCATTCCCTGAACCGAATCTACACGGAACCGGGGGCGAATGGATTGCCCAAACCGGCAATCAGCCGAATCCAATAACGGCCCCCACACTTGCACGAACCCTTTGACGAAGAGCCGGCATGCAAGTAATTTTTCACCGCTCGTTGGGGTGTCGTCCAATGGTAGGACAGCAGTTTCTGGTTCTGCTTATTGAGGTTCGAATCCTTGCACCCCAACCACCATTTTCCTTCGGCAACTTTGCCGTGCCCGGTCCAGCCGGGCCATTAAAACAGGGTAGGGGTGGCACCGTTGTTGCACCCCGCCTCGGTTAACCCTGACAATCCTCCCTCCGTTCAGTCTCCCTTTTGTGCGGCTCCCTGCCCGTAATCCGTCCACTCTGGAAGTCTGATCAAGCACAACCAGGACAACCACAAAACAGGGTGGATCGAGTTGCTCTGGCATTGCACACGGTTCGGGAATCCGTGGAAACACGGAATACCGATAACGCGCGGCGGGTTGTATCGATCCTAATCGCGTCGGGCCATGAGAAATCCTGACCCCAAAACAGCCTCGGGAAGATCCCGTTTTTGACCTGCTTTTTGACCTTCATTTTGAGATAATTTGGTTCGCATAAGTTATATTATGTAAACTATTTGGTTTGGTAGACTAGGATTTTTGGCGAAAAACCAAATAGTTTACATAATATCCAAGCTGCGTGGGCTCAAAGCAGTGTGCGCTTGATCAGGCTGGACTTCGAGTCCGTGTGGACAAGGATTTCTATGCGTCAGCTGTTGTGGTGTCGACTTCAAGCGATGCGATGTGGAATCTGGTTCCGTGTCCGATGCAGGCTTGGTCCGCGGCGAAATCCAGATCGCCTCAGAGAGCTAGAGGAAATCCACCAGGACCACAGGTCGATTAGGACTTCAGCCAATTCCGTATGCTCACCAGGACCCTGATATTATTGAACCGTGGGGCCCTGATTCCAATATTTCGGCCTTTGAAGCTGTCCGAAGCGCCTTAGCCTTGGTGTTCGGTGAAACCAGCCTAAGACTCCCAAGAGAACGGTATGTCGGTTTTTTGGCAAATTTCGCCGCTTATATTCATCCTTTACCTTACAAGAATACTGTATAACCTTTAATTAATTGGGATTGTGGACTTTACAGGCAAGACTTTTACTCCCATAATTCAGTAGGGCAGACTCCCCTATCCGCCAATATTACTTGTGTATATGGTGTATGTTGTGTATATTTATGGCAGATTTTACCCCTTTTTGGAGGTTGCCATGAATTCGAACACAGGATTCTCCAAGCCAGTCAAGACCCGCCGCAACATCTACATGGGTCAGGAATACCTCGACCTTGAGGCCATCGTGGTGCACGAGCGTAAGCGCACCGGCAAAGACATCTCCGTTGCCGATCTGGTGCGCAAGGCCTGCCGGGAATACACAAGTGCGTATTGGACCACTGTGGCGACAACCCCGGTAAAACCCTAGGTTCCTTTCCCCATTACCTAATTTCCTTCACCGAGGTTCCCCATTCATTCCTACGCCGAAACGCATTACAAGTTCAACCTGCCGTGGTCGCCGCTGCACAAGCGTTGGCCCGAGGTGTTTCTGGATGCGCCGCATCAGCTGTTGCCCGGCAAACCGCTGACGGTTTGGCTCTTGGTCAAGGATGCGGACCTCTACCCCATTCGTATTTGCAGTGTCCGTTTTCATCTGTGGGACGATTTCGGCGGCACGGCCGTTCGCAGTTTTGAGCCCGATCAGGTATGCCAGGGAAACCTACAACACCTCGCTTTTCCCCTACCCGAGCTGCAATCCGGTGCCTTGCGCGGGTTGGTGCGTATCTCCGGTAAGATCACCATCGAGCAGAAGAGCGGCCCATTGGGCACATTGGGCAAATTGGGCACGACCTCCCGCGCAGAGACTCGAACCTTTGAGAACCACAACCTCCCCGGCCTGCTCCCTACACCCCTGGAAGTGTTGCGACTGGAATCTCCCCTGCCCTACCCTCCGGGATGGTTTGCCGGTGAGATGCATTGCCACAGCGAGTATTCGTCCGACCCGGTGGAGTTCGGAGCGCCGCTCGATTTGATGCAGCAAACCGCCGATGCGGTGGGGCTCGATTTCGTGCTCTGCACCGATCATTCGTACGACTTTTATTACAAGCGCGAACGGTTCCTAGAGACATGCGTTCCCAAGGCCAATTTTGCGGAGTATCGCGCGCAGGCCGAGGCACTGAACCGCGAACACCCGGAGCGTCCGACCTTGGTGCCCGGCGAGGAGGTTTCGTGCGGGAACAGTCGCGGCGAAAACGTGCATTTGCTCACCTTTGGGCATCCTGAATTTTTACCCGGTCTGGGCGATGGCGGGCGGCGCGGACTGCGCAACCGTCCCGACCTCACCATCGCGGAGACCTTGGATTTACTGGGCGAAACGCCCTCGTTCGCGGCGCACCCCAAGGCCCGCATCGGCTGGCTCGAACGCCAGATCTTTCGGCGCGGCGAGTGGCGTGCCGAGGATTTGCAATGGGATCGCGGTATGCGTGGCGTGCGCGGCCTGCAGTTCTGGAATGGCAATCTCGGGCCCGACTACCTGGCGGGCAAGGCGTTCTGGATCGAACAACTTCTGCAGGGCCATCGCCTCCTCCCTATCGGCGCAAACGATGCCCACGGCGATTTCAACCGCAATACGGGCGTGAAGCTGCCGCTGGTGTCGCTGAAACAGGGCCGCAGCCACTTATTCGGACGCGTGCGCACGTTGGTGCCGGCGGCGGGGCGCGATGCAGAGTCGTTGCGCGCAACCTTCCGCGGTAGCTTGGCTTACCCGCGTTGCCTGATCACCGATGGGCCCTACGCAGAGCTGCGCGCCGCGGGCAATCATTTTCAAGTCATCGCCGTCTCGACCTCCGACTACGGGCCGCTCGTTTCGGTCACCGTGTACGGGGCGGCGCGCGGAGAAACGCGCGAACGCGTGTTGGCGGATTGGACCTTCGGGGGCAGCGAAGACAAATCCTCGGGTCTCTTACGGGTTGATGAAACGGTGGGAGCCGATGTGCTGGCGGGCCTGCGTGCGGCTTCGCTGGAAAGCAAGAATGTGGGCACCGGTTCCGGCTATCTCCGACTCGAAGCGATCACTCATCAGGGCCGGAGAGCGATGACCTCTGCGGTGTGGCTCTAAGTGTCGCTCTAAGATACCGATTCGGTGATTCTCCCTTGGAAACAAAAAGCCTCCGCTCGATTCGAGCGGAGGCTTTTTTGATGGACCGAGTTCTGAATGCGGGAGTTACCGCATAGGGCCACATTTTACCGCATCAAGGGCACCCGTGTCTCAAGCACGTTCAAGGTGCGCGCGTTTCCATCCAGAAGGACGATGCGAGCCACGTAGATTCCCGAAGGTGCGAGCGCCCCGGCACGGTTATTCCCGTCCCATTGAATCTGTTCCGTGCCTGCAGAAACGCTGCGACTCCAGACGGTGCGGCCTTGCATGTCGGTGAGCGAGAGCTGCGCGCTGGCGAATTCCGTCGTCTGAATGCGGAACAGAATTCCGGAACCCGAAGACTTGAACGCCAACGTGGGTGACCGCTGGAGCGCTGCGCGGTTGGAAGCACGTACCGAAACAGGGAGCGTGAACGAAACCAGATTTTGCGTCGTGAGTTGGTTCGCATAGCTCAACTTGATGTAATCGGCGCTGCGAGCGACTGTGGAGAGGCGCACTTCGTCCAGATCACCGGCCCAGAAACCGGCAGAGGCTTCGGCCTGGCGTCCCAAGGTCAAAGTGTCGGTGCTGACCCGCGCGGTGGCGCTGGGCGTGCCGAAGTTGGAAAGTGCGGCACCCGTGTTGGTGGCGAGCAAGACGCCGTTCACATAGAGACGCTTGGTGGCGCCGTTGCTGACGCCAACCACATACTGCCAATCCGTTGCGGAGGCCAATTGCGAATCCACCACGGCCTGCAGAGCCCAAGGGACGGCGGTGTCGCCGCCCGGCGCGCTGCCGGCGTTGCGATTGTATTCGGAGAACTCCCAGTTGCCGGTGGCGTTGACCTTGAGCGTGTAGGCCAGCCCACCCTTTGAAAGAATGATGCGGTCGTCTTGCGCGATATTGGCGCTGGCCCAAGCCGATACCGTGTAATTCGCGTTGGCCGCAAAATCGAGCACACCGGCGGGGTTCGCCTGCACGCGGAAATGTTCGTTGGTGCCGTTGAAGTCGCGTCCGCGACCGATCACGGCCGGGTTCTGGATATCCACGGTGCTGAGGTTGGTCGCAACGAAGGCGTTTGGCGTCACGTCGGTTTCATTCACGGTGTTGACCGTGCCGGTAAAGTGGTACACCGCGCGGTCGCCGAAGGCCGTGTCGAAAACCGTGGCGCCGGAAGAGGCATTCAATACCCCACTCTTGCCCCAATGCAAACGAATGTTTTGCGTGGCGTTGCCGGCGTAAACCGTATCGGCCAAAACCCACACGTCGGCGGCCTGCCCCACGGAATCCCAACGCTCCACCTCATGCGGAAGGAAGGTCGTGCCATCCGACTTGGTGAATCGCAGGTCGCTTTGTTGCGGGGCCGTTTGCGAAAATCCGGCGGCGAAGTTGGTGGCATCCAACCGCACGAGCACGGGGAATTTCGTGACGTTACCCGTGAGCACGACGCCGCCTGTCGACGGGGAAGTGTTCAGCCAGAGGGAAGCATATTGACCCCAGGTCGTGTAATCCTCCGAGGCCGCCACCGTGATGCGCAACACCTTCGTAAGCGTGTCGGTGAGATCGAGGGCCTTCACCGTATAGTATGTTGCAGCGGAGGTCGCAGCAGCCCTCCCCGAAATCACACCCGTGGTCGCGTTCAAGGCAAGACCCGCGGGCAAGGACGGCGTCACCGACCAGCCCGTGGGGACGCGCCCCGTAAACACGGGAGAATTGACGGACGTCACCCCAACGGCAACGGTCACCGTATCGCGCGTGTATCCGAGGTTTTGCGTGCTGCCGAGTACGGCCGTGATCCGCAGGGTCCGGGTAATGCTGTCCGTACCGGCGGAGCCATAGCCGCGGATCGAACGATTGGCGGCGGTAAAAGCCGCGGTAGGCGTGCCCGAAAGTACGCCGGTGAGGGCGTTGAGGGTGATGCCCGCAGGAAGAGTGACGGCACCGCCGCCACCCCCGCCGCCACCGCCGGTCGCCACAACCTTGAAGCTATCGAGGGTTCCGCCCAAATAGGTCGGCGTGAGGTTGACCGCAATTCCGGTGGTGAAACTCAAGGTATCCGCGGGTTTGGTTGAATCCTTCCAAGACAGGCTCGTCACCAAAAATGAAGAGATACGAATGGTACGCGTGACGCTATCGGTGCCTGCGGATCCGTACCCGCGGATGGTGCGATTCGCAACGGGGAACGTGCTCGTGGGTGTTCCGGAAATCACACCCGTAAGTGGGTTTAGCGTGATGCCGTCCGGCAGAGTGGTTGCGGCAATCCCGCCGCCGCCGCCGCCGAAGGTGGTGACCACCTTGAAGCTGTCGAGCGTGCCGCCGAAGTAGGTCGGCGTGAACGTGACCGCGACATTGCGACGCAAAAGCAGGGTATCCGCCGGTTTGGTGGAATCGCGCCAAGCGAGGCTCGTCACCAGCGCGCAGGAGATGCGCACGGTGCGGGTGATGCTGTCGACGCCGCCGGTTGCATACGCACGGATGGTGCGATTCGCCGCGGTGAAGACGGCCGTCGGGGTTCCGGACAATACACCGGTCACCTTATCGAAAGTGATCCCGGTGGGAAGCGTGGTGGTAAACCCGACGATGGCGAAACTGTCCACGGGTCCGCCGACGACGACAGGCGTAAGTGTGACGGCCACCTCACGACGCAGCGCAAGGGTGTCGGCAAGTTTGGTGGAGTCTTTATAGGCCAGCATCGTGATCGGCGCGGCTTGCACAGACACCACAGACACGCCCAAGAAGAGAGCCCCGAGGGGTATCATCCTAGCCGATTTGTTCAAAAGGGAATTTAGACGCATGTGGATTGCTTTGTCCTTTGTTCAGGAAGGAGACACGGAATCCGGAATGCGTTTACACACGAGACCCGTGGATGTGATACCGCCCAACGTAGACGGGTGCGCCCGAAGCTTCGTCGATTTTCTCCGGTTTGTTCCTATAAAATGGGGGCGTTTTGACCCCGGAGGCAACATTCAGGTGCTGTAAACTACCTTCCCCCTTCATGTTCACTCCGATCTTTCTGACGGCCTGCGTGATGTACGCAATTCTCGATTTTTGGCTGGTGCGCGGCCTGAAAAGGCTCGAGAATCTGCGGGATGGGAAGCGAACGGATGATCAAAACCGGCCAGAAGGTCAAAATGGGCCTGATCAGACCCCTCCGCATCTAGCGGAACAGCGCCCTATGGTCACCGTATTGATCGCCGCGCGCGACGAAGAGTCCAACCTCCCCAGCACCCTGGACGCTTTGCTGCAACAGGAATGGCCGGCAGATCGTCTTCAAATCGTGGTGGTGGACGACCGCTCCGTGGACGGTACTCCGGCGGTTTTAAGCGATTATGCGGCACGCTATCCCGGACGGGTGGATTCATTGCGCATCGAGGCCTTGCCGCCTGGTATGAGCCCCAAGAAACACGCCCTTTTACGCGGACTGGAACAAGCGCGCGGCGAGTGGATCGCCGTGACCGATGCCGACTGCACCATGGGCAAACGCTGGCTCACCGCACTCGGTACCGAGTTCTACGACGACACCGGCATGGTGATCGGGCTCACGGCCTACCTAGAACCCGACTCCGGCTATTCACCTTCCGGCGGCACGCGCGCCTTGGAGTTTATCTCGTACGGGATCAGTGCGGCGGCGCTGGTGGGTCTCGGGTTTCCCGTGATCGCCAACGCCAACAACCTGGCCTACCGCCGCCGGGCGTTCGATGAAGCGGGGGCCTTTGCGCGCCACGGCACGGTAGTCAGCGGCGACGACGACTTCACGTTGCAAGAAATTCACGCCACGGGTAACTGGGCCATCCGCTATTGCGCCGCTCCCGAAGCGCGCGTGGAGACCACGCCTCCGGAAACCTGGGGTCACTTTTGGGAGCAGCGCAAACGCTGGGCAGGCAAGTGCGTCCACTATCGTCCGGCACAGCTGGCGTTTCTGCTGGCGGTATTTGCCTTTTACGCCGCCATTGCGGTGCTCTTGACCCTCGGTCTGTTCCACGTTGGCGATGGCAGTTTGGGTCTGCTCGGCGTGATCGGCTTTTTGGTGAAGACCCTTGCCGATCTGTGGGTGATGCGCTCGGGGTTTCGCCTTTTCGGACTGATGCCGCTGTTGCGCTTTTTCCCCTTCACCGCGGCGCTGCACATTCCGCTGGTGCTCTCCGCCACCGTCGCCGGTTCCTTCGGTAGCTTCACCTGGAAAGGTCAGAAGCTGGGGAGGAAGGCCGCGAAGTAGAAGGGATTAATACAAATCCTGCTCCGCAGCCGGGTCGAGGAGTTCCACCTTGGGCGGCCCATTCGTGTCCTCTTCCGATTGGGTATCGGCTTCTTCCTCCCTATTGGATTTCGGGGTTTCGGTAGACGAACCACTGCTGGCAGGTGCCGCTTCCACCGCACTGATCCACGATTCCGCCGCCACTGCCTGCGGGGTACCGGGGAACTTGTCGCGCACCATGGCGTACGCAGCGCGCACCGTATCCACCTTCGCCGTATCCGCCTTTGCGATGGCCGCCTGCTCTTCGGTAAAGGCGACGGTAAACAGGGCCTTGGCCGCATCGCGGCTTTGCGGGAAGCTGTCAGCTACGATCCGGTAGGCAGGCCACACGCGGGTTTTCAAGTCTTCCCCCGCAAAGCGGCGGTTTTCAGCTGCCAGAAACAACGTATGCGCCTTGTCGTCGGGCGTTTGCACGGTGGGCGGCAACTCAAGGTTCTTCTCGGCTTGCTTGGCCCATTCGGTTTCAGGATAGCGCGTCAGCAAAACGCGGTAGAGCGAATCCGCGCGATTCTTGTTGTGGTATTGGTTTTCTTCCAGCCAGGCCAGCGCATAGATCGCCCTGCGCGTGTAGAGAGTGTCTTCCAACGTATCGGAAACGATGCGGTTGAGGAATACGTGCGCGCTGTCGGGTTTGGGCAATCGGAAGTGAAACAGCTCGGCGATCAGGAAGGGCGCGTATTGCGGGCTGGGTGCTTTCTGAACCTTGGCGACCTTGGCCGCAGCTTCTTTGGCCGCTTTAACCGAGTCGGCTGCAGCGGTCTTATCGCTTTTTTTCTTCGACCCTTTCTTCAAGATTGCGTCTTTTTTGGCAAGCGCGTTCAGGCTGTCGGCATGCAGAATCGAATCACGGGCCAGCAAACTATCGCGCAATGCAAGACTGTCCACCGGATGCAGAAGCAACCAACGCGTCTCAGCTTGGGCGGCCAAGGTTACGGAATCGACCGTTCTTAAATCCGCCAAACGGCCTAGGGCACTGGAGTAGTCCGCGCCCAAGGTGCCAAACTCGAAGCTGCTCCCCGCCGCCGAAGCGGAGTCGAAATAAACCTTGGCGCTGTCTTCGCGGTTCTGTACATCAAGTACGTGGGCACCGATGCGATACCACGCTTCGGCGGCGGAGGGACGCCGGTTACCCAGACGCACGGTCTCGCGATACAGTTTTGAGGCCGCAGGCCAATTTGCCAAACCCTGGCTTTCTACTCCACGCGCTTCCAGCAATTTAATGTCGGGTCGGAAAACACGGAACTCGCGCTTGCCCCACATGTCCTCCACCTCGGCAAGGCCTTCCTTTTGACGCCCCAGCCCGTATAGCGCCAACACGGCGAGGCGCTGGTTCCGGAAGCGCACCCGTGCGGGCAAGGCGGAATTGTCGGCGGCGATAGCGTGATCGCGGGCCTTTTGCCATTGCCCCAAATCGTAGGCCAGTTGCGCGGCGCGCCAATGCAGTTCAGAGCGCGACTCGCTGGCCAGCAAGGCATTGTCCTTCAACAGTTCTTCGTACAGCTCCAGCCCTTCGGCCCCGGATTGATCGTCGATGCGCATGCGCGCGGCGAGCAACAACGCTTCCCGCTTAACCTCGCCTTGCGGATGGGTGGCCTGCACTTCGGCGAGGGCGTCGCGCGCGGACAGCCGCTTGCCGTCGAGGTACAACGCCTTCGCCATGCGCACGCGGGCCAACGGGATGTTGTCGGCTTTGGGAAAATACCGGATATACTCGCCATACTTGAAAGCCGCATTCCCGTAATCGCCCATCAGCAATTGACACTCGGCAATGCGGAACACCGCGCGCGGTGTGTACTTCGGATCATTGGGCCAGAGCTCGAGCACCTTCGACGATTTGGTCACGGCGCGGGTGAGTTTGGCTTTTTCGTCGGCGGTGACCGACACCGTATCGTCGGGGTTCAACCGCAAGCGCTTGGCGCGCATGTCGATCGCCTGGCGATAGGCTTTTTCGGCGTTGAAGGTGGTGTTGAAGTAAATCCCGGAACAGGCCGAAAATCCCGTGGACAGGGCGATCGCCCCTCCCAGGATCAGGGCGCGGCGGCAAATATTCCGGAGGCGGGACATAAGGGGATATTGTACGAAAATGAGGGCGGGTTCCCACGCGGGGTGTAGGGGCGAAGGATCATTCGCCCCTACAATCGATTCCACCGGTTACAACCCCGCGTGATATTCCTGCAGTGATTTCACATCCATTTCGCCGTTCACGAACCCGGCGATGGCCGCCACGGCCGCACGCGCGCCCGACAGGGTGGTTGTGTACGGGATCTGCGCCAACAGCGCGGCCTTGCGGATCTGCCCGTCGTCCGCCACCGAGGCGCGGTTTTGCGGGGTGTTGATCAGCATGGCGCATTGCTTGGCCTGAATCAGGTCGACGATGTGTGGGGAGCCCTGCGATACCTTGTTCAGCTCGCGGCAGGCGATGCCCTCCGCGCGCAGACGCCGGGTCGTGCCTTCGGTGGCGAGCAGGTCGAAGCCGAGGCGTTCGAGCTCGCGCGCGATCGGCACCATGCCGTCCTTGTCGCGATCGTTGAGTGAAAGGAACACCTGTCCCCCGCTGCCGGCTTGCGGCAACGTGTTGCCCGCGGCGATCTGGGCCTTGGCGAAGGCCTTGGCGGCGGTGTCGTCGATGCCCATCACCTCGCCGGTAGACTTCATTTCGGGGCTGAGAAGCGTATCCACGCCATGGAACTTGGCGAAGGGGAACACGCTTTCTTTGACCGCGACGTAGGGTACTTCGGAAGCCTTGGTGAAGTTCTGCTCTTGCAGGGTTTGACCGAGCATGGCCTTGGTGGCGATCTTGGTGAGCGCCGCGCCCAGCACCTTGCTGACGAAGGGCACCGTGCGGCTGCCGCGCGGGTTCACTTCGAGGATATACACCTCTTCGTCCTTGATGGCGAACTGGATGTTCATTAGGCCGATGACCTTGAGCTCCAGCGCGAGCGCCACGGTCTGCTTGCGCAGCACGTCGAGCACGGCGTCTGAGATGTCTTGCGGCGGCAAAAAGCAGGCCGAGTCGCCGGAGTGGATGCCGGCCTCTTCGATATGCTGCATGATGCCGGCGACCACGACGGTGGTTCCGTCCGAGACGGCGTCCACATCGACTTCCATGGCATTGCCGAGGAACTTGTCGACCAGCACGGGGCGCTCGGGCGAGGCCTCCACGGCGGTGGCCATGTAGTGGCGCAGTTCTTCTTCGGCGTAGACGATGGCCATGGCACGGCCGCCGAGCACGAACGAAGGACGCAGCAGCACGGGATAGCCGATGCGCGAAGCAACCGTCACGGCCTCTTCGGTGTTGGTGGCCATGCCGTTGGGCGGCTGCTTGAGGCCGAGCTTGTCGGCCAATTGGGCAAAGAGCTTGCGGTCTTCAGCCAGATCGATGGAGGTCGGCGAGGTGCCGAGGATGGGCACGCCGGCGGCCTCTAAAGCCTTGGCCAGCTTGAGCGGCGTCTGCCCGCCGAACTGCAAGATCACGCCGAAGGGCTTTTCGAGCTCGACGATGTTGAGGATGTCCTCACGCGTGAGCGGCTCGAAGTAGAGTTTGTCCGAGGTGTCGTAGTCGGTCGAAACCGTTTCGGGGTTCGAGTTGACCATGATGGCTTCGTAACCCGCTTCCTGCAGGGCGAACGAGGCTTGGCAGCAGGCGTAGTCGAACTCGATGCCCTGACCGATACGGTTGGGACCGCCGCCGACGATGATCACCTTTTTGCGATCGCTGGGGATCGATTCGTTCTCTTCGTCGTACGCGGAGTAGTGGTACGGCGTAAACGCCTTGAACTCGGCCGCGCAGGTATCCACGGTCTTGAACACCGGCGTGATGCCGAGCCCCGTGCGATGCATGCGCACTTCGTTCTCTTGGGTGTTGAGCAGGTAGGCGAGTTGGACGTCGGAGTAACCCCACACCTTGGCCTTCTTGAGTACCGCCGGGGAGAGCGTCTGCAACGACTTGCCGATCAAATCGCTCTTTTCGAAATCGGCCAGGTCCTTCATGTGGTTGAGGAACCACGGATCGATGCGGCTGGCCTCAAAGACCTGATCGAGCGTCCATCCGAGCTCGAAGCAGCGCTTCACGGCGAACACGCGGTTGATGCCCGGGCGCTTGAAGTCGAGGTTCTTGGCGAGGTCGGCGTCTGGCACTTCGCCCTTTTTGCCGTCGGCACCGAGGCCGTACCGGTCGATCTCGAGCGAGCGCAGCGCTTTCTGCAGCGATTCCTTGAAGGTGCGGCCCATGGCCATGGCCTCACCCACCGACTTCATCTGCGTGCCGAGTACGGGTTCGGCCTGCGGGAACTTCTCGAAGGTGAAGCGCGGCACCTTGGTGACCACGTAGTCGATGCTCGGCTCGAAGCAGGCGGGCGTAACACGGGTGATGTCGTTCTTGAGTTCGTCGAGCGTATAGCCCACGGCCAGCTTGGCGGCGATCTTGGCGATGGGGAACCCGGTGGCCTTGGAGGCGAGCGCCGAGCTGCGCGACACGCGCGGGTTCATCTCGATGATGATCATGCGCCCGTCTTTGGGGTTCACGGCGAACTGCACGTTCGAACCGCCGGTCTCCACGCCGATCTCGCGGATGCAGGCGATGCTGGCGTCGCGCATGCGCTGGTACTCTTTGTCGGTCAATGTTTGCGCGGGCGCCACGGTGATCGAGTCGCCGGTGTGGATGCCCATGGCGTCGAGGTTCTCTATGCTGCAAATGATCACGACGTTGTCTTTTTTGTCGCGCATCACTTCCATCTCGAACTCTTTCCAGCCGACGAGGGATTCCTCGACCAGAATTTCGGAGATGGGGCTGAGGTCGAGGCCCGAAGCGGCGATGCGCTCGAACTCTTCGTCGGTGTATGCGAATCCGCCGCCGGCACCGCCGAGCGTAAACGCCGGGCGGATCACGAGGGGCAGGCCCATCTTTTCCTTGGCCGCGCGGGCTTCGGCCATGGTGCGCACCACGGCGGAGAGCGCCGATTCGATGCCGATGCTTTCCATGGCGACCTTGAACTGACTGCGCGACTCGGCCTTTTTGATGGCCTTCAAGTCGGCACCGATCATTTCGACGCCGTACTTCTCCAGAATGCCGCGCTCGGCCAATTCCACCGCGAGGTTGAGGCCGGTCTGTCCGCCCAAGGTGGGCAGCAGCGCATCGGGGCGTTCCTTGGCGATGATCTTTTCGCAAATCTCCCAAGTCAACGGTTCCACGTAGGTTGCGTCGGCCGTACCCGGATCGGTCATGATCGTGGCCGGGTTCGAATTCACCAACACCACACGATATCCCTCTTCACGCAGGGCCTTGCAGGCCTGGGTTCCGGAGTAGTCGAACTCGCAGGCTTGGCCGATGACGATGGGGCCGCTGCCGATGAGCATGATGGTGTGGAGATCTTGGCGCTTGGGCATGAACCGGTCCCGTTCTCGGTTAAAGCTTGTATTTGACTGCAGCAGCGACTTCGGAAGACTTAAAAAAGGGCGAAAAATCGCAAAACCGGGGGAAAGTTAGTTCTTTACAGGGCCCTTCCCTACCCCTCTTTTCGTCATTAACAAGGCATCGGGTTGTTCGGAACCGGCTTCAGATCGATTGCCTGCCCGAGCGCGCGCGGGTTCGAGGTTCTGCCGGGGGGACGGGCTTCGCGTAAGTGCTTGTCAATACGGGAAATAGGCGCGCAGCGGGATTGGAGGCCAAAAAGAAAGGGCAGCCCGCTAGAGCCGCCCCTTCCTTGTCATCATGCGCCGCAGTGACCCTTGTTTCTCGTTTGAACCTCAGGGGAGAGAGAGCCTTGGTTCATCCGTCCGGGGTACAGAGCAGGTTGACTTCTTGTAATCTACCGCGCCCCCAGTAACGAAGTGTCGCATTTGTGTCATAGTTGCGCCAAAGTTGGGGCCACACATTCCCTAGGTTTCACCCGCCGTAATCGAAATTTCCCGCTTTTTGGGAAATTTCGAAAACACCGGGTTAAACCTCCTTCATTTGCTGTCTTTCGGGGTGTCTCTTGTAGCTCCGCCCGCCCCTGCCCCGGAGTTCCGCCATGCCGTTGTACCTGAAACCGCCTTCCCAAGATGCCCATTCCTTCCATAGCCTGAGGGTGCGTCGTTCGATGCTGACCATCGGCGCGGTACTGCTGTCGTTGCTCACGGCTTCAGCGGTACTCGCGATCGTGGTGGAGGATTCTATTCGGAGCCATCCCCACTCTGATGCGGGATTATCGATGGAGACGATGCCGTAGGTTTCAAAGGTTGTGTTTTCAACGTCCGGTCTTCATCGTCGTTTCGAAGGACTTGGGGTCAAGACCCCCTACGCCCGCGGAGGCGTTCCAAGTTCATTGATGGACCCCCATAACCCGGAGATTCAGATGACCCAAAAAATTCCGACCCCTTTTAACAAACCTCCTTCCCCTTCATCCGCCAATATTCTGACGCGTTCACCCATGCCGCAGATTTTGCTCGGCACGATGACGCTGCTGGTGTTGGCGGGCCTTGGCTTGGTGACCACACAGCCGAGCTTTGCCAAGCCGAAAACGAGTGCTTCCGAGCGCATGGAGGATGACAAGTACGAACCCGGTCACAAGTTCGAATACGCGCACCCGCCGAAGGACTCCGCAGAAGCGCAGGAGCGTCGCGATGCCGAAATGCGCTGGCGTCATGAGCACCGAATGGAAGCTGCCGCCGGCACCAAGGGCCCGGGCTCCAAGAACAAGATGACCCACGTGAACGCCACCATGAAGGGGCATACGCATCACGAGGATCATCCCGTTCGTTCGGATGAGGATGCGAAGAAGTGGCAAGACGAACGCATGTGGCGCCAGACCGGTACCTGGCAGGGTGGTAAGGATTGGAACAATGCGCGCTCCAAGAACTGGAAGCGGGATCGTTCGACCTGGACCCACGCGGCGGTTACGGCGGCGCTTTCATTACGCAGCCGGCCTATGAGAAGTACTACACCGTGGCGCATGATTTCCGCATCGGCGACGAGCCGACGATGATCGACGGCTATGCGCATTTCAAGCATGAGGGCGATGAGTTCGTGATCGTGGATCCGTATCCGGAAAACTGGAACACGAAGTGGCATTCGTCGGATGATGTGTACCTGGATTACAACCGGGGCTATTATCTGCACAACCGCCAACACACCGGTTCGCCGCTGGCCGTAATGGTCCTCAAATAAGTGATGCTGAGGGCCGAAGGCCCGAAGTCCGCCGTAGGCGGAGTCTTGAAGTAAGCTGTTTTTGTAGGGCGTAGTGAGGGTCTCGGGTGGTGATTAACCCGTGGCCCTGATTGCAAAACGAGTCCTCCCTCGGGGGCTCGTTTTTTTTGTGGCCGATAGGATTTGGTCAATAGAAAAGGGCGGTCCGCTGTATTGCGAACCGCTCTTGCTTTACCCCCGCCGCAGGGACCTCTGTTTCTCGTCCTGAATCGTTGGGAGGGTCCCCCCTACTGATCCGGCCGTCCGGGTTGCGACGTGTTGTCGACATGGGGAATATACGGGGTGCGGAGAGGTGGAGTATCACAGCTGTGTCATAGGTTTGCAAAGGTTTCATCAGGGAGGGTTATGGGTAGGCGTTTGATTTTTGTTTGAGTCGGGTTCGGTGTGGGAACGCGGGTTTCGGGTTTCGTTGGGGATGCGGCGGTGAGGTGGATGTGGGGTGGGTCAGTAAGTTGTAGGCGTGTGATTCGATCGAAGGGGGAGTCCTTTTCTGGTGTCACACTTTTATTCCACTGTGATGCTAAACTTCACCCCATGGGAACTTCTGCGCAATTAAGTGTGATCATCGGCAAAATCCGGAAGTTTTGTGAAGCCCGGGACTGGTCACAATTTCACGATTCAAAAAATCTGGCCATCAGCCTCCAGCTCGAAGCCTCCGAGGTCCTAGAGCTCTTCCAGTGGACTCAAGACAACCAGATCAAACCCGGGTCCGAGGACAAACTCGCCGCCGAGCTTGCCGATGTCTTCTACTGGACCCTCATGCTCGCCGACAAGCATGGCATCGACCTCATGGCCGCCCTTGAGCAAAAGATGGTTGAAAACGAGGCCAAGTACCCGATTGACAAAGCCAAGGGCAGTTCCGCCAAATACACCGAGCTATGATCGTCTACTCCGCGACCAAGGAACAATTCCAAATCGATGTCTTGAGTAACGACATCGAAAACATCATTCTGGACGCCTTCAAAAAGGCCACCGGCGGCCACAAAGTCGGAGCCGCAGAAATCCGCTCCTGGGCCAACTCGCTCCAACACATGGAGCGAGTCCTCGCCACCGACGAAATCGCCAAAGACTCCGGTGTCGCCATTGAATACCACATTCCCCGGTCTTCCAAGCGCATCGACTTCATCATCACCGGGCGCGACGGCGAATGCCAAGAAAGCGTGGTACTCATTGAACTCAAACAGTGGCAAACAGCAGGGATCACCGAACTTGATGCCGTCGTCACCACCTTTGTAGGCAAAGGAGAACGGGAACTCACCCACCCCTCTTATCAGGCTTGGTCGTATAAACGGCTCTTAGAGGATTACAATGCCACCGTCGAAGAAGACGCCATCCAGCTTCATCCCTGCGCATATTTGCACAACTACGCACCAGATGAGGTCATTCGGAATGATCGCTACGCCGAACACATCGAGCGCGCCCCCTTATTCTTAAAGCCCGACGCTTTAAAGCTCCGCGGTTATATCGGCGAACGCATCAAACATGGCGACGATAGCCGGATCATGACCCGCATTGAACACGGCAGAATCCGGCCCTCCAAAGGCCTTGCCGACCACATCGCCGGCATGCTTTCAGGCAACGCTGAGTTCGTCATGATCGACGACCAGAAAGTCGCCTACCAGCATGCCCTGCGCCTTGCCATGCTGGCCACCCCCTCCCACAAAAAAGTTCTCATTATTCAGGGTGGCCCCGGAACGGGTAAATCGGTTCTCGCAATCAACCTACTCGTTGAGCTCACGAGTAAACGCGAACACAACGCGCTCTACGTCACCCGAAACTCTGCCCCCCGATTGGTATATGAAGCCAAACTCGCGGGTACAATGCGCAAGAACCGCATTGCCGGACTTTTCAGTGGATCTGGAAGTTTTCACGCGCTTGAACGGTCCGCATACGACACATTAATCGTCGATGAAGCCCATAGGTTGAATCTCAAATCCGGAATGTTTAAACACCTGGGCGAAAATCAGGTAATGGAAATCATCAACGCCTCGAATTGTGCCATTTTCTTTCTCGATGAAGACCAACGAGTCACCCTCGAAGATATCGGGGATATGAATCAAATTCGGACGTTTGCCAATGCAGCCGGAGCCGAAGTTACGGAGCTTCAGCTTGAATCCCAATTCCGCTGCAATGGTTCCGATGGTTACCTCGCGTGGCTCGACAACATGCTCCAGGTGCGAGAAACCGCGAACACGGATCTTACCGATCTCGAATACGACTTCAAGGTGTTTGATGACCCAGAGGCTCTTCACGATTTCATTAAATACAAAAACGAAGAGAAGAATAAAGCCCGCATTGTTGCAGGGTATTGCTGGGAATGGGTCAGCAAGAATAATCCAGAAAAAAAGGATATCCATATCGGCGAATATGCCGCCACTTGGAATCTTAATGAACACGGGCAGGCTTGGATCATTCAAAAAAATTCCGTCAGCGAAGTGGGCTGCATACACACCTGCCAAGGCCTCGAAATCGACTATGTCGGAGTCATCGTAGGACCCGACCTAATTGTCCGTGACGGCAAGGTTGTTACTGATCCATCAAAACGAGCACGGGGCGACAAGTCGGTGTTCGGTTGGAAGAAACGGTCGAGGGAAAACCCAATTGCAACGGCCATTCAGACCGACCTGATCATCAAGAATACCTACCGCACGCTTATGACGCGTGGGCAAAAGGGCTGCTATGTGTACTTCACAGATTCCGAAACAAGGGATTATTTCAAGTCCAGACTTTCAATAAAAAACCAAAGTACCTGAGGAGTAGGGCCATCCGTGCCGCAGGCACACAGACTTAACCCCACCGCACGCCGGACCTTGAGCCGACCCACATCGGCTCGACCATCTCTTGCGCTTTACTTATGAATTTCCATATGCTTTACTTATGAAATAGCCCACGGCTGTGTTCAGATCCTTTGGATAGAACGTGTCGGTGGCAAAAAGACCGGGCGGTTCGTGCTGAAAAAACCGTAGCCGCCAGATCGAATCCAAATCCCAATTCCGATAACATTCCAAAGGCCCGCAACTAGCTGTTACTGGCCATCAGGGCATGCTCAAACACCACCGGCGCCGAAGCCGGAGCCCGGTCCTGTGCACCCTCAAGATGAGCCGTCTCCGCCGTAATCAACGCGAGAGCGATCATGCAGGTAATCATCAAATACCGGTGGGTGCGACGCTTGGGCATTGGAGTCTCCTTTGTTCGAGTCCATGGAACCGTTGGGTGAAACCGGATTACAAATCAGATCGATCATCCTGACCATCTCGAACTTAGGCACAGAACATTCCCTGTAAACCGCCTCGAAAGGCAAAACCCGAAATTCGATAACGGCGACAAATCATTTCGTCTCGATTTTCAGACCTCTTTTAGGTTCCCATTATTCCCCTTCAAATTGCACCCATCGTCACTCGCATTTAAGACCGCCAAAAATCAACTTCTCAGGCTTCTTCTGACAAAGGAAGCCTATGCTGACCAAATCCCACACTATTGTCGGGCCTAAAACGAATCGCGGAAAACCCGGCTTTTACAAAAGGATTCTGGGAATACTCGAAAAAGCAAGGGACACTGCTGCCCGTTCTGTGAACAGTGCGCAGGTCATTGCCTTTTGGCTTGTAGGTCGCGAAATCGTAGAAGAAGAACAAAAAGGCAACGGACGGGCCGAATATGGAAGAGGCCTTATCCGACAACTTTCAAAAAGAATGACGAAAGATCTGGGCCCTGGGTACTCGCCACAGAATCTCGCCTACATGAAACAATTTTATCAAACCTATCCAAGGCTGATCAAAGAGGGAGAGAATTTCCACGCAGTGAGTGGAAATTCTTTTCAACACGGTGAGATTAACCTAGGCCTCTCCTGGACCCACTATCGAAACCTCTTAAGGGTGGACAACCCACAGGGACGTTCCTTCTACGAAATCGAAGCGACTCGAAACAACTGGTCCGCACGCGAACTCGAACGTCAAATCAACAGATTACTCTATGAACGACTCGCGCTCAGCAAAGACAAAAAAGGTCTCTTGAGACTCGCCCAAAAAGGTCAGGAAACAAGTCTGCTGGTGATGTATTCAAAGACCCGATCGTAATCGAATTCCTCGGCTTACCCGAATCCCCAAGGCTCGTAGAATCAGGACTGGAATCGGGCCTTATCAGCAACCTTCAGTCGTTTCTATTTGAATTGGGACGTGGGTTCGCATTCATCTCTAGGCAGGAGCGCATCACGTTGGACGGCGACCATTTTTACATCGATCTCGTCTTCTACCACACCGTGCTCAAGTGCTTCGTGATCATCGATCTCAAAACGGGAAAGCTCACGCACCAAGATTTGGGACAGATGCAGCTTTATGTCAACTACTTCGACCAAAAGCGCCGATGTGGTACAGACCAGCCCACCTTAGGGCTCTTACTCTGTACCGATAAGAATGACGCTGTCGTCCGGTATACGCTCGGAAATGAAAAGGCCCAAAAAATATTTGCCAGTCGATACAAGCTCCACCTCCCTACCGAAGCCGAATTGAAACGGGAACTTATGCGGGAACTAAAGCGCGAACTCCAGCACCTCAAGCAACCTCAACCAAAAGGATAAGGCGCCTTTTGAACAATCCCGTCATTTAAAGCCGGTATTTTCGCAGCAAACCGTTATGGACCCGCGCATTTTGCATCCTTCGCGAGTCCCTCGCGGGTGCAATCTTGCTCCCGTCACCAAAGACGTACCATGGCCCACAAAGACAACATCAAAAGCAACGAAGCCGCCGCCAAAGCGCTCCAGACCCCCGAACCCGAAGTCGTCGTCGAAGCCCCCCCGACCCTCTTGGAACTCTACGGAACGCCCACCGGCGTCATCCAGCTTACGCCCAAGGTCGACGCCAAGGTTTAAGTTCCGGCAACGCCCCTCTCGGCGAACGCCTCCGCGCGCGCGCCGAGTTCGCGGATCAAATCCGCATCCTCCAGAATATCCGCAAAGCGCAACAGGCCGAACCCGCTTTGCTGCTTGCCGTCGAGGCTGCCCGCACCGCGTCGCTTCAGGTCCATCTCCGCAATCGCGAACCCGTCTTCGGTACCGGCGAAATCGCGCAGACGGGCCTCAGTGTCTTCGTTCCAACCCAGCGGCGAGGGCTCCAGTAAAAAGCACCACGCCTGCGCCGCGCCGCGCCCCGTGCGACCGCGCAGCTGATGCAACTGCGCCATGCCGAAGCGATCCGCGCCGTCCACCACCATCAGGTTCGCGCCCGGCACGTCCACGCCCACCTCGATCACCGTGGTCGCCACCAGGGCGTGGATTTCGCCCCGCCGAAAAGCGGACAGGATGCGGTCCCGATCGGCAGAGGGAACCCGGCCGTGAACCGACTCCACCTTCCATTCGTTTTTAGGTGCGGCGGCTTTCAAGCGTTTGACTGCACTCTCGATTCCGGCAACACCATCTTCTTCTTCGCCGCTCGAACTGATGCGCGGCACCACCCAGTAAACCTGATTATTGTTCGTTAGCGTCTCGCCCCGGAGGAACTGCAACAGCTCCGCCTGCTTGGCGGCGGGCACGATGCGCGTTTTCACCGGCAGGCGGCCCGCAGGTTTTTCGGCCAGGGTCAATACCTCGAGATCGCCGTACAGCGACTGCGCCAACGTACGCGGGATCGGCGTGGCGGAGAGGTAGAGCACGTGCGGCTCCACGCCCTTCTGCGTCAGCAGGGCGCGCTGCTCCACGCCGAAGCGATGCTGCTCGTCCACCAGCACATAACGCAGATCTTTGAACACCGTGCCGCTGGAGAGCAAGGCGTGCGTCCCCACGATGATCGGCAAGGTTCCGTCCGCCAGCTTCGCTTCGATGTGGCGACGGTCCGCGGGCGCAGTATCTCCCGTGAGGAGTGCGATCTCGATGCCGGCGGCGCGGAGCCACGGTTCCAGATTGCGGTAATGCTGCACCGCCAGTATTTCGGTTGGGGCGAGCAAGGCCACTTGTGATCCCGACGCAACCACGCGCACGGCAGAGAGCAAGGCCACAGCCGTTTTACCCGAACCCACATCGCCGTGCAGCAATCCGAAGAACTGGCCTCGTCCCTGCTCCCCTCCGCCCATTGCAGCGTGAATCTGGGCAAGCACCTCTTCCTGCCCGCCGGTGAGCGTGAAGGGCAAGGCCGCGCGTACGGCCTTCTCTGCCGCTTCAACGGTGGGAGTAGAAGGAAAGGCCCTGCCGCGCGTGCGACGCAGGCGGCGGGCCTCGGCACGGGCCCTGCACAGCGGCCACAGCTCGCGGGTCTTCAACTCGGCGAGCGCGGCGGCCACATCGGCAAGGGTCTCGGGCGCGTGGAGGATTTTGAGGACGTCCTTCTCGGGACGCAGGCCCAGGAAGGTGCGCTCAGGCAACGGAATCGGATCTGAGAATGCGTAAGTGTCGAGGGCTTCGAGGGCGAGCTTTTGCAGCAACTTGTGCTCGGCGCGGGTCTCTGCCAAATCCTCGGTGAGCGGGTACAACGGCAGCAAGCCGCCGCGCGGGTCTTGATCCTCCCGCAAAATCTCCCACTCGGGGTGCGCGATCTGCAAGGTGCGGAAGCGTTTGACCACGCCCGCCACCGAGATGCGGCGGCCGGGGAGCAGCGTTTGACGCAGGAATTGCGCGGCGTTGAAGAAGGCGAGTTCGAAGCTGCCCGTCTCATCCGAAACGGTGACGTTGAGACGGCCCGGCGGGGTTTTGACCGAGTCGATACGGGCCACGAAGAAGGCGTCGTCACCCTCGTTCAGCGTGGCGATCGGCGTCAGCCGCGTGCGGTCGACGTAGCGGCGCGGCACCCGGTACACCAAGTCGCGAAAGGTCTGGATCCCCGCCGCTTGCAGCGCCGCGAGGCGCTTGGGCCCCACGCCGGTAAGACGGATGAGTTCGGAGGTGGCCACGGAGGGAAGGTAGATAAGAGTGGTTAGTGGATAGTGGGTAGTGGATAGTGGTTAGACATGCAAATAAGGATGCTGCGGGTAGTTTTCTCGAAACACGAGTCACCTCTCCAGCCACAGCACCCTATTCACTATCCACTAACCACTCCACTTCTAGGCAACAAAAAACCCGCTCCGGCGCGAGCCGAAAGCGGGTCATTGTGTTTGCTCGGAAAGAGCTTCTTACGCCTTCTTGCCAGCGTAAGGAACCTTGCGCTCCTTGATGCGGGCACTCTTGCCAGACAGTCCGCGCATGTAGAAGATACGGGCGCGACGGACCTTGCCGAGGCGGCTGACCTTGATGCCGGTGAGGCGGGGCGACTCGAGCGGGAAAATACGCTCCACCGAGATGCCGTTCGAGATCTTGCGCACCGTGAAGGTGGCCGACACGCCGGAACCGCGGCGTTGGATCACAACGCCCGTGAAGGTCTGGACGCGCTCCTTGTTGCCTTCGATAACCTTGAAGTCGACGCTGACGGTGTCGCCGGAACGGAATTCCGGCAGATCGGTGCGGTGAACGCTGGCGTGGACGAGGGCGATTTTGGGATGCATGGCACGTTTCCTTCTCGAAAATTTCTCAAAAGCCGTCTGGACAGCGGTCGGTTCCTTGGAACCCGTAACACGCGCATCCGGTAAGATTGGGGCGAAATGATAGGAATTGTGGCCGAAATTGCCAATTCGGGCCGGCAAAAAAGCGCCTGTTCCGACGAATCCGGAGCGGTTTTTTTAAAAAATGCGCCTTTTGGCTCGCATCGGTACCAGAAACCCGAACGACACGCAGCCGTCCTTGCCCTGGGTCGCATGGTGGATGCGATGGGACTGCAGCACGGACCGCAGATAACGATTGTTCGGCTTGATGTGAATTCCGAAACGTTTGTGATTGAGAATGTCGTGCAGAAACAGGTAGGCGAAGCCGTACGCCGTCATGCCCAACCCCGCCGCGGTAAAGCGGACGTCGATGAAATACCCCGCCGCGAACAGCGCCATGGCCACCAAGCTGAAGAACGCGCCGAACCAGTCGTTCTTCTCGAACGCCCCCGTGCGCGGCAGATGGTGCGATTCATGCAGCGACCACAAAAACCCGTGCATCACGTATTTGTGCGCGGCCCAGGCGACAGCTTCCATCAGAAAAAAGACGGAGAAGAAAATCAGCAGGTCGAGAATCACAGTGGGCTTCCGGGTTTTTCGGTTTTCTGCGAGGTCGGTCGTTCCAGTAGAAAGATCGCACCGAACAGTAGGATCATGGAGTATGCGGCATCTTCAATGGGAATGCTGCCCAAACGGATGCCGAGGTTTTCGGCGTTGTTGTACCACACCACGGGTTGCGCGGTAAACATGCCGGTCAAGATTCCGTTGACGAGGAAGAACGGAATCAGGTGGAACATGTAGGCACTGGCGATGTGGCCGAGGCGAAAGCGGAGGTGACCAGCGGCGAGGGCGACCAGGAAAGGCGCGGCGCCGAGGCAGGCGAGCAGCGTGTAGGCGCGGTGTGTGTTCGCCGTAGCGAACGCGATCAACACGACGGCGAGCAGGCCGGCAAGAATGCGGACGGGGCGTTCGGGCAGTGCGAGGCGGGGGAAATTTTTAACGGTGTCGTAGATGAACAGGCAGGCGAAGGGAATGCAGAGGAAGAAGAGGATTTCCTCCACCGGTAACCCGAATGGAGAGAAGCCGAGGATGTAATCTCGATTGAATCCCCAGACTCCGTGGGCCGTAAACACGGCGTCCCAGACGAGCATGGGGACGGCGACCAATGCGATGGCCGCGCATACGCGACCCAGGTGCTTGCTGAAGCCCGACCGTGCGGTAAAGCTGTACGCGAGCGGAAACGCGATCGTGAGCAGGTCGATCGTGAGGTATGTGAGGTGAGAATTCCAGAAACTCATCGACCATTTCCAAACGAGGGCTCGTGCATGCGCCGGGATGGTCGACGGAAAAACTTTCGATGCTCGCTCGACGTCCCCAGAGGGGACCCCGCGTCTCGCTCCGCTTCGAGAAGTTTTTCCGCCTCCGCCCGGCGGTCGTGCCAAGGTGTTTTGATCTGGGAAAGCTTGCAAACTGTCATCGTGGAGAGCGGGCGCACCGGTTCGCGCGGAAGAGCGGCGAGCACCGGATAGCCTAGCGACAAACTGGCCCGCAGGGCCTGTTTATAGCGTCCGGAGCGGAGCCGCTCCGAGCACGAACTGGTTGTCCGATCTCCTTCCACGACAACCCTCATAAACCTTTCTTCGTTAACGCGGGCCAATCCTCGACGATACACCGCTCTGCGGCCTCGGCAGAAAGCATCACGCCGGGAACACCCGCGCCGGGATGCGTGCCCGCCCCGGTAAAGTACAACCCCGCCAGATCCTCGCTCCGGTTGTGCGGGCGGAAGTAACCCGTCTGCGACAAACGCGGCTCGATGCCGAAGGCATTGCCCCGCCACGCCGAAAGCTCCGATTCGAAATCATCGGGCGTGAACAGCTTAAAGACTTCCAGGTTCTCCCGTAAATCAGTCAAACCCCACTGTTCCAAAAAGTCCAGGATCTTGTCCGCATAGGGCTGCGCCTGAGTCTTCCAGTCGATACCCGACGCCTGATTCGCCACCGGAACCAGCACCATCAGACTCTCGCACCCTGGCGGCGCCATGGTGTCGTCGGTGCGCGTGGGCGCGTGCACGTACATGCTGAAATCACCAGGCAGAATCTTGTTCTTGAAAATGTCTTTCAACAGATCCTTATAGCGCTCCGCCAGAATCAGGGTATGATGGGCCAATTCCGGATAGCGCTTCTTCACGCCCAAGAAGATCAGGAAGCAACTCATCGTGAATTCCTGACGGTTCACCTTCGCGTCAGTCCACTTGCGGCGATGCTCCGGTGCGATCAGTTTCGCGTAGGTGAATCCCACGTCGGCGTTGCTCACCACCAGATCGGCGGGAAGGAATCCCTCCGGAATTTCTACACCGGTCGCTCTGCCTCCTTCAACCCGGATGCGCGTTACCGGGGTGGACGTGCGCACCACACCACCGAGTCCGATAAAGGCCTTTTCCAGTGCCCGCGTCAACGAATACATGCCGCCCGGCGTGTACCAGACACCCTGTGCCCGCTCCAAAAACGGAATCATCTGGTAAATCGCCGGGCAGTGAAACGGGTTGCCGCCGATGTACAGCGAATGGAAGCTGAACACGAAGCGGTGACGCCAGTCCTTGAAGTACTTGTTGGCGAATTGCGTCGCAGTACGCCACGCCCCGAGGCGAATCACCGTGGGGATAAAACGAATCATCGTCCAGGGATTCCCGAAGGAACGACTGCCCAATCCCTTCTCGATCACTTCCGCATAAATGGGCGCCACGGCCTTCATGAAATCGTCGTAGCGGTCCGCATCGGCGGCATTGTACTGGCGCATCTGCGCCTTCATGCCTTCCGGGGATCCGTTGTACTCGAAGCGGCTGTGATCGTGAAAGAACACGCGGTAAAACGGATCGAGCGGCAACAGCGGCAAGGCTGCCGACAACGATGTGCCCGCACAGGCAAACACCTTGTCGAGGATCTGCGGCGCGGTGATGAGGGACGGGCCCATGTCGAAGGTGTACCCGCCTTCTTTCATTTGGTAGGCGCGGCCGCCGACCTTTTCCCGTTGCTCCACCAGTGTGACCTGAATACCCCGGCTTTGCAGGCGAATAGCGGCGGACAGCCCGCCGAAGCCGGAGCCGATCACGATGGCGGTTCGGGGCACTGCCCCTTTTTTTTGTTCGGTCACGGAATTCACAAAGACTCCTTGGAGGCCCGATTCTGGGCCAAACTTTGCACCGGAGGCGGACCGGCATTCAGAATGCGGCCCTTCCACTGCAGGCGATGAAAACGGAAATCGAACAGCGAGCGCGCGACGATGAGGGGAACCAGGATGGACCCGGCGACTTGTCCGGCAATGGCCCCCAGCGGTTCGCCCAAGGCACGGGCGGTGAGCACGCGACAAACCAAAAGCAAAGCGAGCGGCAGCCCCCACAACTGCGGATGCAGGAGGAAGAGCAGCCAGGGAAGAATGTGGATCAGCGCAAAAAACAAGCCGAAGAACGGCGTCTGCCACAGCGTACCGCCTGTGAGCACGAACACGTTTTTGCCGAAACCATCCCACACTTCGCGGAAGTTTCGGTACATGCGCACGGCAAGCGTATCGGTCGCCAACCCCACGACCAGACCGTTTCCATGGGTCTGGGCACGCTGCGCAAGGGCGATATCTTCCACCACCTTGTCGCGCACGCCCGCATGGCCGCCCACCGCGGCGTATGCGGAGCGACGGAACGAAAGCCATTGCCCGTTCCCCACCCCGAGGCGCTTCCAGCGCAGGCGCGGCACGAGGGCGATGGGAAGGAAGCAGAACAGCGAGATGTGCAGCAGTACCGGAATCACCGCGCGCTCGGCCCACGACCCGAGCACCTGGCGCGGCATCAAGGTGGCGCAGCCGACGCCATAGTGTTCCAACAACGCCACGGTGCGGGTCACCGCTTGCGGCCCGGGGCGCGCATCGGCATCGCAAAAGATCAGCACATCTCCCGAGGAAGTTTGAGCGAGTTGATGACAGGCCCAGTTTTTCCCGAGCCAACCGGTGGGCAATTCTGCGCCCCGCAACGAGCGGGCGCGCCCGCGCAATGCCGGGAGGTTTACCAGATCTCCGAGCGCCGCCCCCGTGCCATCGTCGGAAGCATCGTCGAGGAGAATGATCTCCAAATTCGGATACTCCAGCTTTTCGAAATGCGCGGCGAGAATGGGCACGTTGTGCGCCTCGTTGCGCGCGGGCACCAGCAAACTCACCTTCGGGAACACCGTTGGCGACTTTTGGCCCCCTGCGCGTGGCGCAGTCAGGGTGTTGAATACGACCATGCAAACCATGCCCGCAAGGATGCACAACGAAGCGGTGGCCGCTACCGACTCGAGGTTTGCGGCGAAGAAGCCGGCATGCAACAGGGCAGCGATCATACGGGACTCTCCCCTACTACGTTGGATACCGCCGCTTCGCCCGGCATTGAAACCGTGGCTTCGCCAGGTATTGAAACCGCGGCTTCGCCGCGTGCCGAGAGATCGGCGTTCAGCCCATCCAACAGAGCCGTCACCTGTGCTTCGAGCACATCGAGCGAGGGAATGGAGCCGAGGTCAATGACCTTCCCCGCGGATTCTGGAACCGCGATCGGCTCGCCTACGGAAACAAAGGCATGCGGACGCACGCTGCCCAGCAGTTCGAATTGCAACGCCACCGGCAACAAGGTCACCGGGCCCAGCGCTTTTGCAAAGTGCCGGAGGCCTTCCTGAAATCCCAGCGGGCGTTTGCCGGCGGGATAGGTGGAGCCTTGCGGAAACACGCTGAAGAAAAAGCCGGCGGAAGTAAAAGAGGGCCCTCGCAGCGCTCTTGCAGACCGCAAGGCACGAGCCACGGAGCCGGGAGAGGTCGAATCAATACCGATGCCGCCCAGGGCACGAAAGAGCGGCAGACGCCGCAATTCACGCTCGAGCATCAGGCTGTAGATCGGCATGCCGGGGCGCAGTTTCTTTTGCAGGTCACGGTACAGAAAACCATCCCAATTGCTGGAGTGGTTTCCGAACAGCACCACGGGTCGATCGGCCGGCAGGCGCTGCGCCAGGCCAGCGGGGATGCTCCAATGCACCCCGGCGAGGCCGACACTCTTCACAAGGTCAAATACGATTTCGAAGCCGCGCGCAAGCAGGTTCGAAAAAACAGGGAGGGATTGAGACATATCGATACGCATCACGGGTTCCGCGCGAACGCTTCGCGCCGCGCGCGTTGCAACCGGCTTCTCTCGCGCTCGCCGAGATCGCCCTTCTCCAGTACGAAATCGGTGATGGCGGCATACCACTCCGCCGGGTAGGCGTCGCGCGCGCGCGGCAACAATTCCGCCAACGCCTTAAAATCTTCGCGCACGCTCCATTTGCGCCCCAGAAAAAACGGCAGGTAATAGCTGCTGGTGAGTCTTAAATAACGGATCTCGGCGTTGTCGGGATCGCGCTGCACCGCCGAATCGAGTCGCGGCAATCCGCGCTCCAAGGGTTCGAGGCGGGCCCGCGGCCAAAAGGCATGGCGCGCTTCCACCACGTCGAGCGCGCCTGCGTAGGCCAGCAGCAGGTTGAGCGGCTCTGCCCCACGCTGCTTGGATTGCAGCGCCGTTCCCGGATTTTCACGTACCGTGCGTTCGGCCTGATCGCGCGCCGACCGCGACACGGGCAGCAGCGCCGCATCCTGAACGCTGAGGGGATGCAAAATACGCAGGCGTTGCAGCTGCAGATCGAGGTTCTCCGGTTGCCCCCGCATTTCGGTCTCGATGCGAGTCAACTCCCGGCGCGCCCGCGCTTCTGCGCTCGACTCGAGCGCGGGCGGAGTTTGAGGCTGCGCCGAACCTGCGGCGGCACCCGCGAGAAACAGCAACAACAACAGGAACAGCGGTAGCACGATGCGCAGGCCGGCCTTCCGCAGGCTGAACCCCCGCGCTGCCGCACTTTCCGGCGCGTCCTTGAGGGAATGCGAAGTCACCTGCTCTCGTTCGACTCCGATGCCGATACCTGAAAGGCCCACTTGCATGCGGGCCTTCAGGCCCAGCCACAGTTTACGAGTGCGCGAGGTGTGTGCCCGGCAGCGCAGGTTGTCATACCGGTTGCGGCGGATGGCGGTGTGGATGTCGCGATACACAAGACCCGACACCGCGACGGGAACGCGGAAAAACCGGGGCAAGGCGGGAATCGCACCGAAGGCACTCCAGTAGCGGGCATCGGCGAGGGACATCAGTTCTTCCATCGCACCCTGCCAGCCCAGAGGAAGGGAATCGACGGATGCGGAAGCCATGGACTCTGCCAAGTCTTCCTCGCGAACTCCATGACGGGCCAGCACATCGAGCGGCAGATACAAACGACCCACGGCCCAGTCCTCCCCCACATCCCGGAGGATATTGGTCACCTGCATGGCGTGACCCAGATCGGCGGCACGCTTCAGTACCTGCGGATCGTTCACTCCGACGAGCCGGGTGAGCCACAGGCCTACCACTGAGGCCACGCGGTAACTGTAAAGATCGAGTTCTGCGAGTGTGGCGTAGCGGCGCGGCTCCAAATCCATGGCCACACCAGCGATCAACTCGCTGGCGTAATCAAAGGGGATGCCGCGCCGCCCCATGTCGATCAGGGGGCGGTCGAGCAGAGCGAAGCCCGTGGGCACTCCTCTATGCGCTTGTTGCGCCAAGCGCCGCCAGTCGGAGAGGCGCGCGCGCAACTCGGGAACAGGCAGCGTGGACCCGTCGACCAGATCGTCGGTGAATCGGCAAAAGGCGTACACATCGGCGACATGCGTGTCGAACGGCGGGGGTAAAAAGCGCGCGGCATAGCGGAAGGAGTGACTGTGCCGCGCTAGATATTCCATCGAGGTTTCGGTGGACAAGGTATCGGATTGCGCGCGCAACCATGCGGGCAGGCTCGATTGATTGTCCTCAATGGACATCTTGGAAGGCATGTCACATTTCCTGTTACGATTCATCTCATCATTCATCGCGGCCTTCATCGGGGTACCCCAGCGACCCCGGCCACTGCATTGCGGAAATTGGCGGCTCGCGCCAACTCCTTGGCAAATTGTGTGCGGAACCACCGCTCAAAGCCTTCCATGGATTCCACGAACTTGATGGGGATGCGCGTTTCATACTGGTCTTCGGTGCCCGCAAGGTACGACAGGCCTCCGGTGACGAGCCGATAGGGCGCATTGGGCTGTTGCAAGGCGTTCAGCACTTTGAGGCAGCGGCGCACATCCCCAGCACCCAGCGGCGACACGAAAGAAACGCACATCACTTGCGCGCGTTCCAGCTCCTGAATACCGGCCATCTCTTCGAACGGCACGTTGGCACCGAGATAGGTTACGCTCCAGCCGGCGCGTTGCAACAGGATGCGCGCCATCAAGGCGCCGATCTCATGGTGGCAGCCCTCGGAGCAACCCACCACCGCATGGGGGCGCTTGCGCCCTTCCACGGTTCCTCGATCCGATGCTACTGCGTTTTTGGGATCCAGGGCATGCACCGCACGCAAGGCTTGCTCCGCCGATTCTTCGGCGTCGTCCACATCTTCGAGATGGGTGAGAATGGCATGCAGGGCGTCGAGGATCTTTTGAGTGAAGCGGTGTTCGAGCGCGATCGTGCGCGACCCGTTTTGCCATTGGGTGCCGACATCGGCCAGCGCCCCGCCGATGCCGGCGTCGAAGATGCGCGTGAGGGGAATGCCGCACGGTCCCTCCAGGTAGCGGATCAGATGAGCGAGCCAACGCGGAGGTTCCGTGTCGCAAAAGCGCAGGATCAGTTCGCCCACCCCGTCGAACTGATTGCGGTCGCGGGCATCGAGCGCCGCGCGTGCGACTTCCTCTTCGTGCGGGGCGAAGAACAAGAGATCTCCTCCCGGATCCTTGGCCCGGGCGAAATCGAGAAGCGCCTCGAAACGAATACGGCGGTGACCGCCGGAGGTTTTTTCGAGTTTCAGTTCGCCCGAGTTGCTCCACCGCTTCACAGAGGATTCGTGAACTTGGAGTAAAAGAGCGGCCTGCGAGGTGGTAAGGAAGTCCGTTTCGGTTTCAATCATTATCCCTATAGTATCGAAATATTATGGGGATATGGCTTTTTTAAAGCTTATTTACCGATTTAACGAATCAAATAATCGATTTTACCTTGCTCAGGAGATTGGGACTAGATCTCGGCACTTCTAGCTAAAATCGACTAATTAACTAAAAAAGCGTTATTCTCCAGTGGCCGGACGGCGGGATTTACGCTTCTTCCGGGGCGGATCCATCAGGTTTTGCTCGGCTTGGGTTACCGGAAAACGCTCCAACAAGTCGGGTCGGTTCTCGCGGGTAAGCCGCAAACTTTCGAGCGTCCGCCAGGTTTCGATCAGGGCGTGATGCCCCGAAAGCAAAACTTCGGGAGCGCTTTTTCCTTCGAAGTGGGCGGGGCGCGTATACACCGGCCAACCCAGTCGACCCGGGCGCGCAAACGAATCGGTGTCGGCGGATTCGATATCGCCGATCACGCCGGGCAACAGGCGCGCCACGGCATCGATCAACACCATGGCGGGCAATTCTCCGCCCGAGAGCACGTATTCACCGACGCAGATTTGCTCGTCGACGTAGGTGTCGACGAAGCGCTGATCCACACCCTTGTAATGTCCGCAGACGAGAACCACGCGCTCCATCGCAGCGATTTCGGCGGCGCGTTGTTGATCGAGCAGTCTCCCCTGCGCGCTCATCAGAATCACGCGGGGCTTTTCCCGGGCAGCGCCCGGGAGCGTATCGGGTTCGGAAACGTTTGCCAGCAGGGCTTGCAGCGCGTCGCGCAACGGTTCGGGCCGCAGCACCATGCCCGCTTCGCCACCGTAGGGGGCGTCGTCGACCTGGTTGTGCTTGTTAATGGCGTGGTTCCGCAGTTGATGCGTGTGTAATTCCAGCGCCCCCGCCGTCATGGCGCGCCCCGGAATGCTGGCGCTGAGTGCCTCGAACATTTCAGGGAAAAGCGTGATGACGTCTATGCGCATGGGCTAGAGGATCACGCCGCGCAACTCGGCCAAATCCATGTGCACGATACGGGTTTGCTTGTCGATTTTCTTGACGAAGTGGTCGGTCCAGGGAACCAGGAGTTCGCCTTTGACCGAACGCACCGCGAGATATTCCACCGGTCCGGTTTCACGCACTTCGAGAATTTCGCCGATGTCTTCGCCGCGCTCGTCGTGCACGCGCATGCCCGGCAGCTCGGAGAAGTACACCATGCCCTCGGGAAGCGGCAAACGCTCCGCAGAGTCGATCAACAGCTCCTGACCGCACAATTCGATTAGCGATTCGGGGGTGCGGCGACCTTCGAACTTGAGATACCAGAACTGACTGTCGCCGCGCGTGGCGCGCACCTCGAGCTCGGTGATGTCACCGGCGTGGTTGCGGGCGAAGACCCGCTTGAGGGTTTCGTGACGAGCGAAGTCGAAGGTCTCAGGGCGCACCTTCATGTCGCCGAGCAGGCCGTAGGGTTTTTGCAAGACGCCGACAAGCGTGTAATCGTTAGGAAGAACAGGCATAGGTAAAAAGTAGTAGGTAGGAGGTAGTAGGTAGTAGGTTGTTGGAAGCTGAGGGGCGAAGCCCCGAAGTCCGCCGAAGATCGATCCACCTTCGGCGGATCGGAATTCGCTATTCGGAAGCAGTCATAGAGCGCAGGTGCGTTTTGGAGAACAACAACACCGCGAATAGGGCGCCGACCAAGGCGGTGGCCATGTCGGTTTGGGTGTCCCAAACAAAACCTTGCGTCCCCAAAAAGGCATCGGCCCCGCCGCCCATAACCAAGGCGGCGATCATTTCCACAACCTTGTATACGGCACTGATGCCGCCTGCGGCGAGCACAGCCAGCGTGGCCATGAAGCCTGTATTCGGCTCCCAGCGATTCTGCCTCATCAGGATTTCGCGGATCGCGATCACCGGGGTGACGCCCTGCATGAAATGCCCGAGCTTGTCGTAGTTGTTGCGCATTCCGATGCCTAGATCGCGGACCCACTCCCCCGGCGGCGCGAGCGCGTAGGTGTAATGACCGCCGATACAGAGGATGAGCGCGTGGAAGACGATCACACCCTGCAGAAACGGGCTGAGTCGCCCGCTGCGTCCGAAATGCCACACCACGGGCGCAGCCAGGAAGATCGGAAAGACTTCAAGCCACCAGGTCACGCGATCGTGCGCACCCGGGAAGGATACCAGCAGGAACAGCGCGAGGATGCCCAAGGTGATGTGATAGGATTTCATGACGTGCTGGAAGTTAAGAATTCGGCTTTTGGAATCCGGGGGCAACAAAAAAGCCGCCGGATCGCTCCGACGGCTTTAAAGATTTCCGGCGAACCGGAGAATGCGTTACTCGGCGGCCGGAGCGGCTTCTTCAGCAGCAGCAGCGGGAGCTTCGGCGGCCGGTGCTTCGGCAGCAGCCTTGGCTTCTTCAGCAGCAGCGGTAGCGGCTGCGGCTTCTGCGGCAGCAGCAGCTTCGGCGGCGGCTTTGGCTTCAGCAGCAGCCTTGGCTTCAGCAGCAGCGGCGGCTTCAGCGGCCTTGGCGTTGGCTTCTGCCTTCTCCTTGGCCTTCTTGTGCACCTTGGGCTTCTTGGCCTGGAAGGATTCGCGGGTCTTGAGCGCGGAATCGGCCGAAGCCTTGCCCTTGCGGGTCAGCGTCGACTTCTCCATCAAACCCTGACGGTAGAACAGCGAGCGCACGGTGTCGCTCGGCTGGGCGCCGTTCTTGAGCCATTTGAGCGCGCTGGCCTCGTCGACCTTGATGGCCGGCGGGTTCAGGTTCGGATCGTAGTGTCCGATTTGCTCGAGGAACTTGCCGGTGGCGGCCGCACGCGAGTCCGCGACGGTGATGCGATAGAACGGCTTGTGCGTTTTGCCCATGCGGGCGAGGCGAATGACAACGGCCAAAGTATTACTCCCGAATTCGGAATTGGAGGGCAAAGTGTAGAAAAAGGGGACGAATTTGCAAGGATAGGATCGGTATTCTTTGCGTAATTACGGGGTTTTCGAGTCTCCAGGGGGTACCGGTTCCCGGCTGCGCCCGGAAAGGTATTCGACCCTCTCCCCTTTTGAACCCGCGAATCCCCTCTAAAACGGCTGGATCGGGCCGAAAACTGTCGAATTCAGCTGAATGATGCGAGGGCTTCCGCCGGAATCCACGATTTTACGGTGTCGCGGATGTAGATGCCGTCCTTGAGCGTGACCCCGTCCGGGTCGCCGATGGCGTCATCGCATTCGTCCTCGAACACAACCCAGCCGGCGAAGTCGGTTTTGACCAGATCATCGATGACGCTTTTGAAGTCGATGTCGCCCTCACCCGTTTGAGCCCAGGTGCCGTCAGCGAACATATCCTTGAAGTGGATATGGTTCACCAGGCTGCGGTATTCGCGGATGAGCACGACCGGATCCATGCCGCCCTTGGCGATGTGGCCGACGTCGGGAGTCCAACCCAGCGCATCGCGGTCGAGGCGCGGCAACAGCTTGTCGTAATCTTCGCGCGTGCGGAAGATCGAGCCGTCGGGCGAGTTGGGGTGGTACGAACTGACGATGCCACGGTTTGCCGCGCGGCGGGCGAGCCCGTTGACGCAGGTGATGAAGTTCTTTTGGCGCAGGTCGAGGTTGTCCCGGTTCTTCTGCGGCATCTGCACGGGCATGAGCAGCACATCGTACGGAAAGCTCTGAATGAGATCCATCATCTTGTCGGCTTCGGCGCGCTCGGCGGAGGACTCGCCATCACCCAACCAGTCGCACACCAGCGCCACGGAGGACAACCGGATGTTGCGGGCATCAAGCGCGTCCTTCAACTTGGCGTGATCCCAGAAGGGCCCGAGTTGCAGGTTCATGGGCTCTAGACCCTGAAAACCGGCTTGCGAAGCCGTGTCGGCCATGTGATCGATCTTACCGATAAAGGTGTCGCCGCACATGATCCAGGCGTAGGTTTCGCAGGTAAAACGGATGTTGGCCATGTCACTCTACCGCGCGCTTAAAAGAACGAGACGTTGCGGACGAAAGTGCCGCGGTTGGTGCGCACCCGCAGGGTGTAAACGCCGGTGCCCAGGTTCAGGTTGCCGCGCAGTGCGTCGAGACGGTACTCCGCACCCATCGCTCCGTTGCGGCGGAACAATTCGCGGCCCGAAACGTCTTGCAGCGTGAACACGTGGTTGCCTGGTTCCTGGATGCGAAGCGCATTGCCTTCAAACGAGACGGCGATGCGCGAACCCTCGACACCGCCGGCGAGGCGGTCGTTGCGGATGGCGGTGCCAACGGGCAAGCAGGTTCCGGTGTAGGCGATGCGCACCACGCCCGAGTTGCCGATGGCGTAGTTGGACCCGCTGCCATAGAACAACACGTACAGTGCGCCATCGGGGCCGAACTGCGCCTGAATGGGCTGGCGCAAGGTTTTGTTGAAGATGCCGTTGTCGACGCGTGTGGGTGTACCCGTGAGCGTCACCGTGGAGGAATCGATCTGTCCGGTGATCCACATCTGGCTGCTGAGCTCGCTCATGGTCACCCAGTGATGATGCAGGTGCGGCGGGAATTTGCCCGCGGCCTTGAGCGAAGCGTCATAGACGTAGATGGGGCCGCCGATGGCCACGTTGCTGTTGCTCAGCGTGGTTGCGGTGATGGAGGTACCGTACCACATCACCGGGCGTTTGACCGGCGGCAGGGTTGTGACTCCCGAGTTGAAAGGCGAGAGGTTGGTGGGCGCGGCGGTGTCTTTGGCGGCCACGGTGCCTGGTCGCGGAAGTACCACGTTGTTGCCATGCCAGTAAGGGAAGCCTGTGAAGGCGGGGGCCGAGAGCAGATTGAACTCGTCGTCGGCGGCGTTGTAATTCACCTCGCCCCAGGCGAGCCAACGGCGCGTGGGATGCACGGCGATGGAATAGTTGCTGCGCGTACCCTTCACGTAGATCTCGGGCTTCACAAGGGCGGTGTCGCGGTACTGCGCGGCGAGCGTGGTATTGCCCTTGCCCTCGAAATAGTTGGCCCAGTATTCGCCGAAGTTACCTGCGGGAATCGTGTAGCCGCGGACGGATTCGTCTGGGTGGATGCGAAGCACGCCGCCGCGGAGGTTGGCGGTATTCGAAGAGCCCCATTCGGCGCTGGCACTGCTGTCGGTGGTGGAGTACTGTCCCCCGCCGGTGGTGACGTCCACGGTGTTGTTGCCAATGGTGAGCCACAGGTCACCGTAAGCGTCGAACGTCATCGGGCCGCCGCTGTGCCATTGGTCGGTTTTGCTGGCCTTGATGTCGATCAGAATCTGTTCGGAGGCCATGTTTAGCTTGTTCTGGTCGTTCAGAGTGATGCGCGAGAGACGCAGGCGCCGGTTCGCGCTTGTGTTGCTGAGTGTAGGCGAGTACCAGAAATAGATGCGCTTGTTGGTCGCGAAGGCGGGATCTAGAGCGATACCCATCAGGCCGTTGTCGTTATTGTTGCCTGCACCCGATTGGCCCGCCCAGTTGGGGATGTAGCCGACACTGTCGACGCGCTTGGCAACGCCGTCGTAAAACTTGACCTTGCCCTTGCGTTCGACGAAGTACACGTTCGTGCCGATCACGCTGTCGCCGCTATAGATTCCCTGCACCGCCATGTAGGTGGGTTCGGCGACCGAGTCACGGGCGAAGGGCGTGAGCAAACCCGCTCCGCCGCGCCGGTTGAAGAGTTCCTGACTCGAAAATTCGGAGGAAGAGAGCGCGGAACAACCGTTGTAAGTAAACTGGGCGCTCGCCGGAATCGAAAGTCCGAGCACGGTGGCAAATGCAGTCGCAGTAAATGCGGTGGTAAAAAAATGATTGTGATGCATTTGAAACTCTCCCGGGGAAAACCCCCGCATACGATCCTGAAGATCCGGATGGTACGGATCGGAACAAGGGGATCGATGGACCCCCTCACGTATTGCTGAATCTATGCCGGAGGCGCTTTTTTTGCCGCTTGAATCGGGACCGAATTCGACTTTTCGGCGAAATTTATGCGCCGGACGATTCCTGTAATGAATCAAATGAACGGACCGGAATTTGACACCACCCCCGCAGAAGCAAGTCAAGACCCTTGGTAATACTTCTCCCGATACTGGCGCGGCGTCACCCCCATGCGACGGGAGAACTGCTTTGAGAAATAGCTCTGGTCGAAAAACCCCGTTGCCCGGGCGATCCACGACACCGGCTTGCGCGAGTTGACCAGCTGTTTACAGGCCTCGCTCACTCGGATTTTCAAAATGAACCGTACCGGAGCTTCCTGGAAAACCGCCTTGAACCGCCGCTCGAACTGGCTGACCGAGAGCGACATCATTTTTGCAAGGCTTTCAATTTCAATGGATTGTGAAAAGTTCCTGTTGATATGGTCGATCACCCCCGAAAACTCGGCGTACACCGGGTCGGGGTTGTGGTCTGCATCGAGTTCCCGGGTTGTGCCCGCCACGCCGATCACGGAACCGTCGCGGCCGAACAGCGGAATCTTGTTGGTCGTGTACCACCGGATGCTGCCGTCTTCGTTCGAGATCGGTTCGACTCGGTCCACGATCTTCACCCCGGACTTGACCACCGACAGATCATCGCGCTGAAAGGCTTCCGCATTGTGCTTGGGAAAGAACTCGAAGTCGGTGCGCCCCACCAAGTCGGCCACTGTGCGCTGCCCGCACATCTTGACCACGTTCTGATTGGCCGTAATAAAACGCCCTTCGGTATCCTTCACGAAGAACCAAAGGTTGGGAAGGTTCTCGAACAACTCCTCCAGTCCGCCGAGACTGTCAAGCGAATCGAGGAACTCCCGTTTGAAAACGTCTGGTTTCATAGTGCCCGAAAAATACCCTTATGATACAACTTTTGGCCTCCCTCGCAACGGATGGCGACGGAAGTCGGTTTGTTTCGACGCCGAAATAATACCCATAGTTCCGCAATTACTACCACATCGCGCGCTGATTTCCGGTACAATCACTAGACGTCACCACTTTTGATTCAGGAGACAGAGCAGATGCACAAGGTATCGATCGGAACATGGGCCTATTCCGTGGGCCCCTACGCCGAGAAACCCATTCCCTTCCGCACCGTTGTCGAAGGACTCAGCGACATGAAGTTCGACGGCCTCGAACTCGGCGCGTTCGGATCGCATCCCAAACCCGACAATCATCCCACCAAGGAATCGCGTCAAACCCTCAAGGATCTCGTCGAGTCGAATGGCCTGCAGTTCTCGGGCATCGCCGGTGACATGTGGAGCGAGCATCTGGTGGACGCCGAAGACGGCGGCAAGGCCTACCTCGCCACGGTGCGCAAGAATCTGGAGTTCGCCAAGGATCTCGGCATCACACTGTTCCGCGTCGACACCGTGCAACCGCCCGAACTGATGGACACCATTGGCAAGGACGTGGCGCGCGACCGCATCGTGAAGACCTGGAAACAGGTGTGCCGCATGGCCGCCGACATGGGCATCGACGTGACCTGGGAGTTCGAACCCGGCTTCATCTTCAACCGCCCCAGCGACATCATCGAAATCGTGGATGCGGTGCAGGAACCCAACTTTGGCGCCATGTTCGACACCTGCCACGCCTATACCTGCGCCGTGGTGGGCCTACGTCAGACCGGCGGTGAGAGAGAAGTCTCCGAAGGCGGCGTATTAGATCTGGCCAAAAAACTGCGCGGCAAGATCAACGCCATCCAATTGATCGACTGCGATGGTTCGCTCAATGAACACGGCACCAGCACGCACACGCCCATCGGCAACGGCAATGTCGACTTCGGACCGGTGCTACAGGAGCTAACCCAGCACGGCGGCGTGAAGCACGACTGGTGGACCATAGACCTGTGCTTTTGGCCCAATGCCTGGCCCGCCACGCAGCAATGCAAAACGGCCGTGGACGATTTCAACAAGAAGTACGGCTAGATCGACCGCATAGCCGACGCAGCGGGGTTCGAGAACCTGCCGGGGCAACCCGGTATCCGAAGAATTCCGGGAACATTCGAATGAGGAGCGAACAAACCATGGCGCATCAAAAATCAGACAAACAGCTGGAAGCCGGCGATGACATTTTGTTGCCGGTCGGGCTCGATCAACCCGGTTTTTTTCCGTTCGCCCGTTTTCCGCTTTCGGTAGCCAATTATTCTCGGCCCCAGCCGAGACCTCTTTCCGCAAACCCGGAGTCTGCAATTTGGCCGGCATCGACGGAAACAAAGACGCCGAAGACTGCAACCTCGGCTCCACGCAAAAAGCCAAAGGAATCCTTCTAAGCAGTGCGGACGGCCGCCACCCTTACATTCCGGGGAATCGCCCGGGGAAACCGCCGCCGCCGCCCTTACTGTGCATCATTTTTTGAAGCTGCTTCATGCCGCCCACCTTGCCGGCCATGCCTGAAACTTGCTTCATCATCTTCTGCATCTGCTCGAACTGCTTGAGCACCTGATTCACTTCCTGCAAGGTGGTGCCGCTGCCGGCGGCGATGCGGAAGCGGCGACGCCCGTCGATGATCTTCGGGCTGATGCGTTCCTTCGCCGTCATCGAACTGAGAATGGCCTCGGTGTATTTGAGTTTGCTCTCGTCCACTTTGGCGTTCGCGAGCTTGCCCATGCCGGGGATCATCGCCATCATGTCGGCCATCGATCCCATCTTTTTCATTTGGCGCAACTGCATGAGGAAGTCGTTCAGGTCGAACTTGTTCCCCATCATCTTCTTTTGAAGCTGTTTGGCTTCCTTCTCGTCGTAAACTTCCTGCGCCTTTTCAACGAGCGTGAGCACGTCGCCCATGCCGAGGATGCGCGAAGCCATACGGTCGGGATGAAAAAGTTCGAGCGCGTCGAGTTTTTCGCCTGTACCCACGTAGCGCACCGGCTTGCCGGTAACCGATTTCACCGACAGGGCCGCACCACCGCGCGCATCGCCGTCCATCTTGGTTAAAATCACACCGGTGAAGTCGAGACGGTCGTTAAAGGTTTTGGCGACGTTCACCGCCTCTTGACCGGTCATCGCATCGGCGACGAAGAACCGCTCCGAAGGCTTCACGGCCGCCTGGATTTTCTCCAGCTCGATCATGAGGTCGTCGTCGATCTGCAAGCGGCCCGCGGTGTCGAAGATCACCGTGTCGCAGCCCTGCTCGCGGGCGGCCTGCAATCCGTTCTTCGCGATGCGCACCGGATCACCGAGGCCTTCGTCGTACACCGGCACCCCAAGCTGTGCCCCCAGCACCTTGAGCTGTTCGATGGCTGCGGGGCGGTACACGTCGCACGCCACTAATAGGGGCTTGCGATGCCACTTGTCGCGCAACAACATAGCCAGTTTGCCCGAAGCGGTGGTTTTACCCGAGCCCTGCAAACCCATCATCAAAATGCCGACCGGGGGGCTGCCCGCAAAACGGGGCTCCTCGGATTGGCCACCGAGCAAGGTCACCATTTCGTCATGCAGGATCTTGACGATCATCTGCCCCGGACTCACAGAGGCCAACACCTCGGCACCTAGCGCCTTGGCCTTCACTGCGGCGATGAACTCCTTGACCGTCTGAAAGTGCACGTCGGCGGCCAGCAAGGCCACCCGTACTTCGCGGAGCGATTCGGAGACGTTTTCTTCGGTAATTTGGTGTTGCCCGCGTAGGCGGCGGAACACGTTGTCCAGTTTGTCGGTTAGCTGTTCGAACATGGGGGGAAAAGTTACCTCGGAAACGGCCTCGGAAGGCGCCTGTTTTCAGCCCCCTGAACAGGATGCCCCGCTCCCCCCGTTTTACTACTATTCCGCCCCTAACTCCGCGAAAGGTTTCGACCATGGCATTGAAGGTTTACACGAGCAAAGACAGCACGGGCGCAGCACTCAAGGGCAAGACGGTAGCCGTCATCGGTTACGGAAGCCAGGGCCACGCCCAGGCGCAGAACCTCCGCGACAGCGGCGTCAAGGTCATCATCGGCCAGCGCAAGGGTTCGGCCAACTACAAGCTCGCCCTCAAGCACGGCTTCAAGGCCGGTACCACGCTCGTGTCGGCCACCGAAGCGGCTGCCAAGGCCGACGTGATCCAAATTCTCCTCCCCGACGAAGTGCAGAAGGCGGTCTATGAGACCGACATCCTTCCCCACCTCACCAAGGGCAAGGTGCTCGTGTTCTCGCACGGATTCAATATCCACTTTAAGAACATCAAGCCCCCGAAGGATGTCGACGTCATTATGGTCGCGCCCAAGGGACCCGGTCACCTCGTCCGCAGCGAATTCCTCAAGGGCGGCGGCGTGCCTTGCTTGATCGCGATCCAGCAGAACGCCTCCGGCAAAGCCCGTGACATTGCCCTCTCCCACGCCCGCGGTGTGGGCGGCCTCCGCGCCGGTGCCATCGAAACCAGCTTCAAGAACGAGACCGAAACCGACTTGTTCGGCGAACAGGCCGTTCTCTGCGGCGGCGTGTCGGAACTGGTCAAGGCCGGCTTCGAGACCCTCACCGAAGGCGGCTACCCGGAAGAGCTGGCCTACTTCGAGTGCTTGCATGAGCTCAAGCTCATCGTCGACCTGTTCTACCAGGGTGGCCTCTCGTACATGCGCTACTCCGTTTCCAACACCGCCGAATACGGCGACATGGTCACCGGCCCGCGCATCGTCAACGCCAAGACCAAGGCCGAGATGAAGAAGGTCCTCAAGGAGATCCAGAACGGCACCTTCGCGAAGAACTTCCTCAAGGAACTCCAGAGCGGTGGCAAGAAGTTCCGCGCATGGGAAGCCAAGGAAAAGAAGCACCCGCTCGAAGTCGTGGGTCGCAAGCTTCGCAAGAACATGAAGTGGATCGATTCGAAAGAGGTTTAATCCTCGTCTCGTGATTCTCGAAAATCCTCCAGCCCAAAGCTGGAGGATTTTCTTTTGCCCTCCGGCACCGGGCTGCGACCTTTGTCCCGCGGCGTTGGCCCTCCTCGCCATACTAACGGTATGTCTGCGTCGGGCCGCCTAGCGGGCCTCGGTCTCGCACCGGCGTCCCTGTCGTTCCCTGTTTTTCTTCGCCACCTTTCCTGCTAATCCGTCACCCCGGCGAAGGCCGGGGTCCAGACTGCAAAGAAACGCCAACAGAGAGCGAGTATTTTCGGAAGGCCCTACGCTGACTGGATGCCTTGCCCGCCTTCACGGGACGACGGTCGCAGCCCGGCACAGCGTGAGATTTGTCTGGTTATCTTACGCCCATGCTCTTCCCCGAGAAATCCCCGGCCAACCGCAGCCCTTCCCTACTAGACGCGTCGCGTTCCGTGTTACTCATCATCGACGCGCAGGAAAAGTTTTACGGCGCCGTCGAGAACATGGACGCCGTGGGAAATCGCATCGCGATTTTGGCGAAGGCCGCCGCACGCCTCGGCGTTCCTGCGCTGGTCACCGAACAGTACCCCAAGGCACTCGGGCCCACATTGGGAACCATCGCGGCAGAGCTGCAGACAGGGACCCCGATCCTCGAAAAACTCGCCTTCAGCGCCTGCGACGTTCCGGAATGGGTAGCGGCCCTGAAAAAGCTTTCGGACTCGGGACGCGATCAGCTTTTGCTCTGCGGCGTCGAAACGCACGTGTGCATTTTGCAAACCGCGCTGGATTTGGCCCGAAACCCCGATGTGGCCGTCTCTGTAGTGGAGGATGCGGTTTCGTCGCGCAAGGAGTCGGACAAGCGCGCGGCGCTGCGCCGCATGGAAACCCATGGTGCGCAAATCGTGACGGTTGAAATGGTCATGTTCGAATGGCTCCGCAAAGCCGGTACGGCGGAGTTCAAAGAGCTACAGGGAATTGTGAAATAGACGGTAGTCGGTAGTAGGTAGACGGTAGAGAACACGGAAGATCTTTTCGGGAAACTACGCGGCGCGTGGTCGAGACGTTTTCGCTACCGTCTACCTACTACCGACTACCTACCCTTCCCTACTCTTCGTCCTCATCGTCTTCGATCGGGACGAAGGTGATGCCGCTGAGGTCTCCCCCGCGTTCGTCGACCTTTTTCTTGAGGCGGTGGAATTCGTCGAGACGCACGTGAAATCCCCGGGCGTCGTCGTCGGTGATTCCATTCTCAATCAGAAACTCGCAAACCTCGATCGCCTTGGCCAGATTTTTCTGATTCTGGTAATAGGTGATCAGCGCCTTACACTGCACCGCCACGAACTTCGGATTGTAGCCGTACGAGACCAACGTATTGCGCAGAAAATCGAGGGAAAACTGGGTGAGCATGTCCTTGCTCATCCGCGATTTGCTTTCCTTGATCTTGAACGTCAGTTGGTCGAGAAATTCGTGGGCACCCTCGACCTTTTCAAAAAACTCGAGCGGCTTGCTTTGCCAGTCCAGAAAATCGGCCAACACGCTGGCATCGTCCTCGCGCAAACGTTGCAGCAGGGATTCGATATAGCCTTCGGGGGTGCCGAAGCGGGTGGGACCTTTGGAATACATGGAACGGGCAAGTTAGTTCCCCCATGCAGGGAAGACAATACGACTGCAGGGCAGTCGAAAGGACTGTAAAGGGAAGGCAACGCTCGACCGGCATTGATTCTACCTTTACCGATCTCATGTTTTTGGATGAAACGAAGATCGAGGTCCTTGCGGGCAAAGGGGGCGACGGAATGGTCGCTTTCCGGCACGAGAAATACGTGCCCATGGGCGGTCCCGCCGGTGGCAACGGAGGCCGCGGCGGCCACGTGATTCTGGTGGCCAGCAAGGATCGCCACACCCTCTACGACATCGGCCAAAGCCGCATTTTCAAGGCGGAAAACGGCGAAAAGGGCGGCACCGGCGATTGTACCGGCCGCAGCGGCGTGGATCAGATCCTGCTGCTCCCTGCCGGCACCTTGGTCAAAGACGCCGACACCGGCGAAGTTCTCGCCGACCTTAAAAAAGACGGTCAGCGCGTCATCATCGCCGAAGGCGGTCGCGGCGGCGCCGGCAACACGGCCTTTAAAAGCTCGCGCAACCAGGCTCCCCGTCAATTCACCCCCGGCGCTCCCGGCGGACGCCGCCGCTTGGCGCTCGAATTGAAACTGCTGGCCGATTGCGGTTTGGTCGGCTTTCCGAATGCGGGCAAAAGCTCGCTGGTGCGCGCGGTCTCTTCGGCCACCCCGAAGGTTGCCGACTACCCCTTCACCACCCTCAAGCCCGCGCTCGGCGTGGTGAGCATCGCTCCCGGCGCCAGCTTCGTTCTGGTCGACATTCCCGGCATCATCGAAGGTGCCGCCGAAGGCAAGGGTTTGGGTCATCGCTTTTTACGTCACATCGAACGCACGCGTTGCCTTGCGTTCACCATCGACGCTTCGGGTGAAGATCCGTATGGCCAGTACAAAATCCTGCGCAAGGAACTGGAAAAGTTCCATCCCTTGCTGCTCGAAAAGCCGAAGCTCATCGTGCTGAGCAAATGCGACCTCGGGGAATTCCCCATCGACAAACGTTTCAAAAAAGAAAAGTGCCCGGTACTACTGACCTCTTCTGCAAGCCGCCTTGGCTTGGCGGAGTTCAAGCTCGAGGCTTACGGCCTTTCGCGCGCAGGGAAACCCGCCAGCGACGGCTGGAACTAACCAACGACGGGCACGCGGTTCGCAATCGATCCGTACGAACGCGCGCCCCGTTCTTGTACTTTCTTCCGAAGTGCCCCATGAACCGCCTCGGGAACGCCTACATTAGGTGAAATAGGTGAACACGCCGGAGGAGCTCTGACCATGACCGCGGCCTGGATCAAAAAAACCCGAACATTTGTGACGCGCGCGATCGTGCTGGCCGCTTTGTTGGTCGCCATCACGGGATTTCTGTTGTGGGGCAAATGGCCGCTGTTCGAAAGCGCCGCCGCCGACCTCCCGCCACGCGTTCTCTACGAAGTTCCCGAAAACATTACGGCCAATGCCTTGGTGACCGACCTGCATGAAAAAGGGTTGATCGCCTTCCCCCGCGTGCTCAAGGTGGTGCTGCGTATCACCGGTTGGGAGCGTCGCATCCGTTCGGGGTTCTATTACCTGCCCCCGCGCAATTCGATTATGGAAATCGCCACCAAGCTGACCTTCGGCGAAATGGCCACGCGCTCCATGACCATTCCCGAAGGCAGGGCCAGTTGGGAAATTTACGGCATTCTGAAAAAATATTTTCCTCTCGACTCGCTGCAATTCGAGTCGCTGGTGCACTCGGAAGAATTCGCACACTCCTTAGGACTGCAGGCTTCCGACCTGGAGGGCTACCTCTATCCCGACACCTATATCGTGCCGTGGAAACTGAAGGAACAGGATGTGCTCCGCCTGCTGGTGTCGCGCTTTCAGGAGGTGCTCGCCACGCTGCCGATCGAAGAGTCGGAGTTCGTAAAACAGTACGGGGTGAACGGGCTGGTCACCATGGCCTCGATCGTGGAGAAGGAAGCAGCGGTGAAGCGCGAGCAGAAAACCATCTCCGGCGTGTTTCACAACCGCCTGCGCAAAGGCTGGTCGCTGGGCGCCGATCCCACGGTGCGTTTCGCCGTGCGCAAGATGACCTCTCCCCTGCGCAAAGAAGATCTGCAGTCGCACTCCCTGTACAACACGCGCCGCTTTACCGGACTGCCTCCGGGACCTATTTGCAGCCCGGGGGAATCGGCGTTGCGCGCCGCGCTCCATCCGGAGGGTACCCGAATGATGTTCTTTGTGGCCAAGGACGACGGGTCGCACGCTCATTATTTCAGTGAAACCTACGCCGAGCACAACGGCTTCATCATCATCGCTGCGGGCAACCGGGCGCGCTACCGGGCCATGCTGGCGCTGCGCGCCGACTCTGCGGCATCGGCGGCGGAAGCTGCTGCCGCAGAAGGCATGGTCTCGGACAATACGGGCACCGAAGCGCCGATCGTGCAGGAGAATCAAATGGTGAACAAGGACCCCAAAATCCGCGAGACCAAACCGCGGGATGCGGTGGAACCCAAGCTGGAACCGAAATTGGAACCCAAGGTGGAAACTAAAGCGGAACCGACCAAAATCCGCTGAGCCCGCACGGAACGCCCTTGCGGGGCGGTGCGGTTTCGATGCATTACCGGTACGGGGAAGGTTGAATTTCCCGGGCGCACCGGTCTCCTAGAGGTTAGAATGTGAGAGTCCCGCAACCGGTCAAGGAGCCCCGTGATCAAGAAATTCATTGAGACCAACGGCATACGCATTGCTTACGAAGAACGCGGCACCGGAGAACCTTTAGTGCTGATCATGGGCCTCGGAGCCGACGGACAGGTGTGGGAAGCTCATGCCCAAGCCTACGCCAACATTTTCCGGTGCTTTCTCGTCGACAACCGCGGCACCGGCGAATCGGACAAACCCGAAGGCCCGTACACCACCGCACAAATGGCGGATGACTACGCGGGTCTGATCCGCGGCCTGGGTTTGGGCAAGGTGCGGCTTGCGGGCATTTCCATGGGCGGAGCCATCGCCCAGCAAATCGCGTTGCGTCATCCTGATCTCGTCCGCTCCATGGTGCTGGTATGCACTTGGGCGAAGTTCAGCCCCTACGCCGCCACGGTATTCGAAAACCTCTCCAAGGTGCGCGCGGTGGTGAAGCCCGAAGATTTCCAGGAACTGCTCTTCCTCTGGATTTGGACACCGGAGTGGACCAATGCGCACAGCGCGGAACTGAAGGCCGCGATTCAGAGCTCCGGCCCCGATACCGCAGCAAGGGGTGATTGGATGCCGCAGCACGCCTTCGCCGCGCAGGCTTCCGCCTGCATCACCCACGACACCACCGCAAACGTGCACGAGATCAAGGTACCCTGCCTGATCACCATCGGTTCAGCGGATATCTTCACGCCTATGAGCTACAGCGAGTATTTGCACAGCCGCATCGCGGGCAGCAAACTCAAGGTGTTCGGGCGCTGGGGCCACGTGCATCACTGGGAAGCGGTGGAGGAATTCAATTCCTCGACACTTGAGTGGTTGGTGACTAGTGGGTAGTGGGTAGTGACAAGTGGTTAGTGGCTTGTAAAGAGAGAACAAGGAAATCCAGGATCTCTCGTTTCCTGACGTGTTGCTAGCCACTAGTCACTCATTCCCAACCACTCATGCCCAGCCACTCTTCGTCTCCTACCGCGGCGTCGTCAGCTTGTCCACCATGTGGCAGCGGACCTTCACAAAGCCCTTGCGGGATTTCGACAGCTTGATGTCGCCGATGATGGCGTGGGCCATCACATAACCCATGTTGTCCCAATCGGGCCCGCAGGTACTGATGCCGAGGTGGTAGTAGCGCGGGTCGTTCTGAAACCCGGCGATCGCCACGTCTTGCGGAACGCTCTTTCCCCGTGCGCGGAGCCAATCCATCGCCTCGGCGGCCATTTGATCCCGGAAGAAAATCCAGATGCGAGTGGCAGGGTGCTCCGCGCAGGCGGCAAAGGGCTCGGTGCTGAACTGCACGTGACTCTCGAGGTTTTCGAGATTGGCGTTGGGATACTTGCTTTTGAGGTAGGTGCGATACCCCTCGTCGAGATGGTCTGAAAACGCCAGGCGCACCGTTGACCCGGGCTTGGGCCGGATGATGAAGCGGAACACGAAGTCGGGAATGATGTTCTTTACCGAAAGCGCGATCTTCAAAAAGAAGCGCACATCCACGAACTCCGAGAGATCGGTTTCATCGATACAGAAATTCGCCTCCCGGTATCCTGCGTTGAGCAGATAGTACGCGAGTACGCGTGCCTTCTCGGTATCGACGTTCCCACGCAGAAACACCTGGGCGTGCGGCACCAGCTCGGTGAGATTGCCGTTGGCTCCGTGCACCAGCACGCGCACGCGGTTTTTAAGTTGCGCGCCGTGCTTGTCGAAGAAGTCGCGCAGAAAGGGCAGGTGCGACGGGTCCACCGCGTAAAAGACGATGCCCGCGGGGTAGCGCCATTTGGCTTCCCACTCCCGGGCAAGCTCGGGAAGGTTCTCGGCCTTTTCGGGATGAAGAAAGTATCCGCCGTTGTAAAGCTCGCGCTCCATTTTCTGGAAGGCCAAGGCGATCGGTTCGGAATTGAAGATCTCCTGGAAATCGTCGGTCCCGAAACGCAAAAAGAACACTTCCTGAACGGCATGCTGCGTCATCAGCTGATCGAGCCGGCCCACCCAATAGCTCTTCCCGATTTTTTCGACATACCCGAGTTGCTCGAGCCGCTGGTAGGCCGTGGTCACCGTCTCGGAAGACACCTTGAACTGATTGCGCACGAACTTGACCGGGGGCAGCGCCTTGCCTTTGCGATACACGCCCTCGGAGATCAATCGCACCAAACTGCTGACCAAATGTTCCACCGAGGATTCACGCAGGGTGCCGGCCTTGATCTGCAAGGTGGTCAGGCCCATCTTGTTGCCGTTGGGCGTGAACGTACCCTTGCCGGGAATTCGGATCACCGTGCCCTCGTCGCGCAGCTTGGCTAGCACACGCTGCACCGTGATGGTCGAAAGTCCCCATTGCGCGCTTAATTCCCGATCGGGAGGCAGACAGGTGTCCGCAGGTAATTTTGCGATCTCGGCAAGAATCCATTGCTGGAATTCCTGGGCTCTGGTAACGGGCATGGTATGAATTAAACACCAATTGAACGCACGTATTTGCATTAAATCGGCATATTTTGGTACTATCACGCGGTGCCTTCATTATCCATACATTGCAACAAATGGCCTTTTCGGCGCAATTATCCCCTATGAGACGGGGATGGCGGTCCTCCTCTCGTACCGAATCAGCCTTCTAACAGGTACTTTTTCGGTATTTACGTCATTTTGGGGTTTTCGACGAATTTTGATGCGGCAGCACAAAAAAAAGCCCGGCCGGAAAACCGGTCGGGCTCGTTCTCGGACAGCGCCGCTTGGATCAGGCGTGACGCTTGGCGAAGTCCTGCATGAGTGAAGTCAACGCCTGCACGCCGTCGAGGCCCATGGCGTTGTAGATGCTCGCACGGAAGCCGCCCACCGAACGGTGTCCCTTGAGGCCCGACAACCCTGCGGCTTCGGCTTCCTTCAAGAACTCCTTCTCCAGTTCGGGCTTCTCCATCACGAAGGTGATGTTCATGCGCGAACGGTCTTCCACCGCACAGGTGCCCTTGAACAGCGGGTTGTTGTCGATCTCGGCGTACAGCGTCGCGGCCTTTTCCTCGTTGCGCGTCTGCATGGCCGACACGCCGCCCTGCGCCTTCACCCACTTCAGTGTCTCAAGCGCCATGTAGATGGCGAACGCCGGAGGCGTGTTGTACATCGAATCGTTGTCGGCGTGCACCTTGTAGTCGAGCATCGACGGCAGCTTGCGTTTGCCCTTGCCCATCCAGTCTTCACGGATGATCACCAAGGTCGTACCCGCGATGCCCATGTTCTTCTGCGAGCCGGCGTAGATCAAGCCGAACTTCGACACGTCCACCGGACGGCTGAAGATATCGCTGCTCATGTCCGCTACCAGCGGTACCGGCGACTCGGGAAAGCTCTGCAATTGCGTGCCGTAAATGGTGTTGTTCGAGGTGACATGAAAGTACTGCGCGTCGGCAGGTACGGTATAGTCCTTCGGGATGAAGGTGTAATTCGCTTCCTTGCTCGAAGCGACCACGTTCACGTTGCCGAACAGTTTGGCTTCCTTGATCGCCTTGTCGGCCCAGACGCCCGTGTTCGTGTAAGCGGCGGTTTCGTTGTCTCCCAGCAGGTTCATCGGAACCATGGCGAATTGAAGGCTCGCGCCGCCCTGAAGAAACAGCACCTTGTATCCATCGGGAACACCCAGCAATTCCTTCACGATGGCGACGGCATCGGCCACAACCTGCTCGAACTCCTTCGAGCGATGCGAAATCTCGAGCAGGGACATGCCCATGCCCTGAAATTCGAGGCACGCACGCGAACCGGCTTCCATCGCCTCACGCGGGAGGATGGCAGGGCCGGCGCTGAAGTTGTAGACCTTTTTCATGGGATTCCTTTTCCAGGTTTGGAGAGGTTTGGGCCGATTTTAGAGCCGCAAATGTAAAAAACGGGGAGTGATCGATGCGCCTTCGGAGGCGATTCTCCGCTCGAGATCCCGTGTCAATAAGACCTTGATCCTTATCGATGGTAGGGATTAGGCAGGGCGGGTGTGGAACCCTACCACTCCCGCCAGCGAAAGAAGCGCTCCATGGTGGGAACGATTAACGGGAACGGAAGGCGGCTGACGCAGTCGTCTGAATGCCGCCGCGAGCGTTGAATACGCCGCGGACTTCCATTTCACGCGGCTTGCAGGCCTTCACGCAGTCGGCCAGCACGCGGTTCACCACGTGCTCGTGGAAGATGCCCATCTCGCGGAAGGAATTGATGTATTCCTTGAAACTCTTGAGCTCGAGGCAAAGTTTATTCGGCACGTAAGCTATGACCAAGGTTGCGAAATCGGGCAAACCGGTTTTGGGACAGATGCAGGTGAACTCGGGAACGCTCACTTCCAGCGTGGTCGCGCTTCCGGGGTACAGAAACTCCCAGGTCTCGATCTCGGGCATCTTCATCCCGGGGATATGGGACTGGCGCCCCTCGTAGGTCTCGGAGGAACCTGCGCCCGCGACATGGGCCACTGCGACGGATTTCTTAATCGATTTTTTGGCGGATTTTTTCATAGTAACGCTTCCTCTAAAACTTGTTGTTCGCCGCTGGCGAGATCCTTCACTTCGAAGCTGCCCGCAGGCGCACGATCGGAGCCGAAAAAGAGGACGCGTTTCGCGCCCGCGTCATTGGCTTCTTCCATCTGTTTTTTGAACTTGCCGCCCTTGAGGGAATAGGCCACCGAACGCCCCGCGCCGCGCAGGCGTTGTGCCAGCGCAAGCATTTCGGCGCGCGGCAATTCTCCGGAAGCGAGATCGGCGAGGTAGTAGTCCACCCCGGAACGGCCCTGCGGCAAGAGATCCTTTTCCTTCAGAAGTTCCGCAAGCACGACGTCGCCCATGCCGAAGCCCACCGCCGAAACGGGCGCGCCGCCGAGGCTGGCCATCAGGCTGTCGTAGCGTCCGCCGCCGGCTAAGGCGCGCAGGCCGATGCCCTTATCGAATACTTCGAACACGATGCCGGTGTAGTAGGCCAGTCCGCGCACCACCGAGGTGTCGATGGTGAGGGAATCTTCCAAACCAAGCCCTGCAAGCAGGGTGAAAAGGTTTTGCAAATCTTGCAGCGCGGCATGTTCCCCGGCCGATGGATCCGGAAACACCTGCGTCAGGTCTTGCAACGAACGGCACTGAAAGAAACGCTCCAGATCGGGGGTAACGTTCCCGGCGCCGAGTTCATCGAGCAGGCGGCGGAATTCTGCTTCGCCAATTTTGGCGCGTTTGTCGAGCGCGGCATAGACCCCGGCTTTGCAGTCGGCGGCGACGCCGAGGCGGTCGAGGAATTCCGACAGCAGGGCCCGGCTGGCAATGCGGACCGCGAAGTCACTCGAGCCCAGGCCGAACCCGCGCAGCATCTCGATCACTGCCGCAATCAAATCGGCTTCGGCCGCCACGGTGTCGCACCCAACGATGTCCATGTTGAGCTGGAAGAACTCGCGTAAACGGCCGCGCTGAGCGCGTTCGTAACGGTACAGGCGCGGGATGGAGAACCATTTGAGAGGCTTGCGCAGCGCGGGACCCTTGGCGTTGACCATGCGGGCCAAGGTCGGCGTCAGCTCGGGCCGCAAGGCAAGATCGCGATCGCCCTTGTCCTTGAAGTGATAGAGCTGCTCCACGATCTCGGGACCGGATTTACCGACGTACAACTCGAGATGCTCGAAGGTCGGGCCCTCGTATTCTTCGTAACCGAAGGAACGACAAACACTTCGCCAACCATCGAAAACATGGTTTTGTAAACGCATGTCGGCGGGGAAGAAATCGCGCGTTCCCTTGGGAGTTTGAATGTGCTCTGCGGCCATGAAAAAAAACCTTGGGAAAACCATGGAAAAACTGTGAAACCGGAACCGGAATTCGGGCCGGAAAACACGAAGCGCGGAATCTAGAAAACGCCTTGAAAACTGGCCCGGAAAACACCTCAGAAACCTTGGGAATAAAGCGGGTTTTTGTTGCGAAAAAACGCCCCCGAAGCTACCTTTGATAAGGTTCAAAGTCCCTAAAATTCCTGCTCAAAATGCGCAGGAATTCTGTACGGAAAACTGTTCGAATAACTGTTCGGAAAACCGCTCTAAAAACGGCTCCGAACGCACACCTGAAAACCTTATTGAAAACCCTATTGAAAAAGGTTTCATGCGCATTCTCCTGACCAACGACGACGGCGTTCTGAGCCCCGTGCTGTACCGCTCCGCGGACGCACTGGCGGGCGAGCACGATGTCGTGGTGGCCGCCCCCGCAAACGATCAAAGCGGCAAGTCGCACGCCTTCACGCATGGTACCGGCAAGTTCCTCACCTACGAGCAAGAGATGACCACGCCTTGGCCGCTGTACCGGGTCGACGGAACGCCCAGCGATTGCGTCAAGTTTGCCGTGTCGCATTTGTTGCGCGACCAGCTTCCCGATGTGGTAATCTCGGGCCCGAACCTCGGCGAAAACGCAGGCATCAGCGCCGTGTACTCCGGAACCGTGGCCGCCGCCCGCGAAGCCGCGCTGTGGAACATCCCCGCACTGGCGGTCAGCCTCTCCGAAAGCACCCCGGTGCATCTCGAATATGCCTTGGAATGGCTCCTGAACCTGCTCCGGGCCCCGGAATCGCTGCCCAAGCCCGGAACCTTCTGGAACATCAACTTCCCGGCCTGTGCGCCCTCAGATGTGGCCGGCTCCCGTTTTACGCGGATGAGCACCGTGATGTTCCGAGACCACTACGTTGACGAAACCACCTCGCACGGAATTTCCGCCCACCGCCTGCTCGGTCACAAACCGGCCGAATTGTTCGAGGTGGGAACCGACGACGCCGTGCTGCGGGAGAACTACATCGCGGTGACGCCGCTGCGCGTCTCCCAGTCGGACGAATCCGCCCTGGCCGACCTTCAGCTCCGCGCCGCCTGGCTGAACAGTCTCTCGCCCAGCCCCGCTGCGACTCAAGCAACCATTCAAGCCGCGCGGTAACCGCACCCGTTTTTCAAACCGTTCGATCCGATCCGCATTTTCTTGAATTCTCTCGTTAAAAGTCCAGGAGTACCGTCATGAGCAACGAAATCAGCGCCATCCCCGCAGCCGGGGGCACGAACAGCGGAAAGGTGGTCGACGCCTTCATCGAAGACGAGATGAAGATGTCGTACCTCCGGTACTCGATGTCCGTGATCGTGTCGCGCGCCCTTCCCGACGTCCGCGACGGACTGAAGCCCGTGCATCGGCGCGTGTTGTTCGGTATGGACACGCTTTCGCTTTCCAACGACAAGCCCTACAAGAAGTCCGCCAATATCGTCGGTGAGGTGATGGGCAAGTACCATCCGCACGGCGACTCATCGATCTATGATACGCTGGTGCGTCTCGCCCAAGGCTTCTCGATGCGGTATCCGCTAGTCGATGGTCAGGGCAACTTCGGGTCCATCGACGGCGACCGCGCTGCGGCCATGCGTTACACCGAAGCCCGCATGGACAAAATCGCCGAGCTCGTGTTGCAGGATCTCGACAAGGATACGGTCGACTTCGTCCCGAACTACGACGAGTCCCTGAAGGAACCGACCGTTCTTCCGTCCGCCTTCCCCAACCTGCTCGTCAATGGCAGCACGGGCATCGCGGTAGGTATGGCCACCAACATGGCCCCCCACAACCTGCGTGAGATCGTGAACGCCTGTATCGCGATGATCCACAACCCCGACATCAGCGCGGAAGATTTGCTCCCTTTCGTCAGCGGCCCCGACTTCCCCACCGGCGGCATCATCCACGGCCGCAGCGGCATCCGCGACGCCTATCTCACGGGCCGTGGGCGCGTGGTCGTGCGCGGACGTTGCGAGATCGAGGAAATGGCCAACGGCCGCAACCGCATCGTGGTATCGGAAATCCCCTACCAGGTCAACAAGACCACCTTGCTCGAAAAAATGGCAGCGCTCGTGCGTGACAAAGAAGTCGAAGGCATCTCCGACCTGCGCGACGAGAGCGATCGCAACGGCATGAGCATCATCATCGAGCTCAAAAAGGACGCCTTTGCCGAAGTGGTGCTGAACACCCTGTACAAGCACACGCAATTGCAGGAAACCTTCGGCATCAACAATCTGGCTCTGGTGGAAGGCCGTCCGCGCACCCTCGGCCTGCGCGATCTGGTGTTCTACTTCCTCAAGCACCGCCACAACGTGGTGGAACGCCGCACCGCCTTCGACCTGCGCAAGGCACAAGACCGCGCGCACATCCTCGAAGGTCTGCGCATCGCGCTCGACCATATCGATTCCATCGTGGCGCTGATTCGCGCCAGCAACGACACTTCCGCCGCGCGCGCAGGCTTGATGGAGCAGTTCGAACTCTCCGAACGCCAGGCCGACGCCATCCTCGAAATGCGTCTGCAACGCCTGACCGGTCTCGAGCGCGACAAGATCGAGCACGAGTATCAGGAACTCCTCAAAACCATCGCCGATCTCCAAGACATCCTCGGCAGCCGCGACCGCCGCATGGCCATCATCGAGGGCGAACTCATCGCCATCGTCGAAAAGCACGGCGATGAACGCCGCACGGCGATCATGGATCACGCCGACGACATCGACGCGCTCGACCTCATCCCCAACGAACCGATGGTCATCACCGTCTCGCACGGCGGCTACATCAAACGCATCGGTACCGACGCCTACAAGTTGCAGGGTCGTGGCGGACGCGGCATCTCCGCAGCCGGCCTCAAAGACGAAGATTTCGTCGAGCACCTGTTCGTGGGTTGGACCCACGGCTTCGTGTTGGTGTTTACCAACCTCGGCCGCTGCCACTGGTTGCGCGTTCACCTCATTCCCGAGGCGGCCCGCACGGCCAAGGGCAAGGCGGTGATCAACCTGATCCAGTTGCAACCTGATGAGAAGGTCAGCGCATTCGTACCGGTGCGCGGCTTTGAAGATCCGCGCTTCCTCGTGTTCGCGACCGAACGCGGCGTCATCAACAAAATGTCGCTGGAGGCTTACTCACGTCCGCGTCAGGCGGGTATCAACGCCATCGAACTCAACGAAGGCGATCGCCTCGTCAGCGTGGCGTTGGCCTCCCCGGCTAACGATGTGATGATCGGCACGCGCCTCGGACAAGCCAACCGCTTCGGCATGGGCAAGTTCCGTTCCATGGGACGCGGTACCCGCGGCGTACGCGGCATCAACCTCGAAGAAGGCGATGTCGTGATCGGGATGAACGTGGTCGAAGACGGTATCACCGTACTGACCATTACCGAAAACGGCTCTGGCAAACGCACCGAACCCGGTGAATATCGCGTCACAGGCCGCGGCGGCAAGGGCGTGCGCAACTTCCGCATCACCGAAAAGACCGGGCCGGCCGTTTGCATGGCGTCGGTGCGCGAAGATCAGGAAATCCTGATCATCACCCGCACGGGTAACATCATCCGGCAGGAAGTCGGGGGTATCAACGTGATCGGTCGCGACACGCAGGGCGTGCGCGTGATCCGACTCGAAGAAGGCGACGCCGTCACCGGCGTGACCATCGTCGAGAAGGACGACGTCGATCCCGAGAAGCTTGAGTCGGCCGAACAGGCCCGCGCACAGCAGGCGGCGGAAGCCGGTCCTGTCGTGGAGACCGACGGTGAAACCGAAGCGGAGGATACCGTGGCTGACGAAGCCCAGGATGCCACCGACGGGGAGCCTGAAGCCTGATTCACGAAGTTCCCGGCACCGGCATGCCCCGCAAGCATACCGGTCGCCGAATCTTCGCGCGCCTCGGCTGGTTCGCCGCGCTGCTCTACATGGGCGGCATCTTCTATTTGTCCAGCATTCCCGGACAGGATCTTCCCTTGCCGCACTTTCCCTTCGCCGACAAGGTCGCGCACGGCATCACCTATTTCGGACTCGGCGTGCTGATCGCCTTTCGTTCCGGCCTCACGGCCCGGTTGCTGGGCAACGAGGTTTTGCATTGGACCAAGGGCGGATGGATCGCCCCGGCTGTGGGCGTGCTCTACGGCCTGCTAGACGAAATTCATCAGCTGTTCACGCCCAACCGGACGTTCGATCTCAAGGATCTGGCGGTCGACATCGCCGGAATTTTATTGGGTTTTTGGGCGGCTCGCCGCTGGGATCGTCGCCGTCGCGCCCAGCCCGCTCTTTGACTGGACCCATTAATTTGTGACGTATTGAACGGACGAGAGAATCGAAAACTCTTGCTTCGATCTTCCCTCATAAATCCGGCATCGAGTCGCGTGCGACGGCCTATATTCAGTTAAAATTTCATTTTCCGCTTCTTCAGCTCTCACCGAACTGCGAGGAATTGTTTGTCTCGTTACGCCATCGGACTCGACTACGGCACCAACTCCTGCCGTGCCCTGCTCATCGACCTCGCAAACGGACGCGAACTCGCCACCACCGTATTCGACTATCCCTCCGGTCACCTCGGCGTGCTGACGGACCCATCCGATCCGCACATCGCACGGCAACACCCCGGTGATTATCTGCTCGGCCTTGAGGCGCTGCTGATCGGCGTGCTTGCGGAAGCACGCAAAGCGGAACCGGCATTTGATCCCTCGGAAGTGATCGGCATCGGTGTCGACACCACCGGGAGTACGGTTCTCCCTGTCGACCACAACGGCACCCCGCTCGCCTTGCTCCCGGAATACCGCGGCCTGCTCGCGGCAGAATGCTGGCTCTGGAAGGATCACACCTCGCATGCCGAAGCGGCGGCGCTCACGGCCGCCGCGCAAGCGCAGCGGCCCCAGTACCTCGCCAAATGCGGCGGCACCTATTCGTCGGAATGGTTCTGGGCCAAAATCTGGCATTGCAAAAACACCGCACCTGCCGTATTCGCCGCCGCTCATTCCTGGGTCGAACTGTGCGACTTTCTGCCCGCCGTACTCACCGGTGAAACGCGGCCCGATAAACTTCTGCGCAGCGTCTGCGCCGCCGGACACAAAGCGATGTTCAATCCCGCCTGGGGCGGACTGCCAGACACCGCCTTCCTCGCCTCGCTCGACCCGGCCCTGGCTGATTTGCGCGCCCGCCTCTATGATATGGCGCACGCCTCCGACGTGCGTGCCGGCGGGCTTTCGGAAGAGTGGGCCCATAAAACCGGATTGCGTGCCGGCACCGCCGTAGCCGTGGGCGCTTTCGACGCACATATGGGGGCCGTGGGTGCGGGAGTCGGCGAAGGCAGCCTCGTCAAAATCCTCGGCACCAGCACCTGCGATATCATGGTCTCACCCGCCGACCGACCGCTCGAAGACATTCCCGGCGTATGCGGCATCGTGAACGGATCCGTACTCGGTGGGTATTTCGGCATCGAAGCCGGACAGAGCGCCGTAGGCGACATCTTCCTCTGGTACGTGCACAACCATGTGCCCGAGTCGTACGGTGCCACGCCGGGCGAAAAATTCGCCGCGCTCGAACGCGAAGCGGCGAAACTCGCCCCGGGAGCCAGCGGCCTGCTCGCGCTCGACTGGAACAACGGGAACCGTACCATCCTTGTCGACCAACGACTCACCGGCCTGCTGCTGGGTCAGACCCTGCATACAAAGGCCCACGAGATCTATCGCGCACTGATCGAAGCCACCGCTTACGGAGCCTTGCGCATCATCGAGCGCATCGAAGAATACGGCGTACCGGTGCGCGAAGTTATCAACTGCGGCGGCCTCGCCGACAAAAACGCCTTGCTCATACAAACCTACGCCGACATCACCGGCCGCCCCATGAAGGTCGCTCGCAGCGCTCAAACCTGCGCACTCGGCGCGGCTGCCTTCGGTGCAGTGGCGGCAGGGGTCTCCGCAGGTGGTTTCGCCGACACGGCGGCGGCGCAGGCCGCCTTGTGCGGACTCCGGGACACGGTTTACCAGCCGGACCCGGCAGCCCATGCAACGTACCGAAAACTCTACGCCCTCTACGTCGATCTCCATGACGCCTTTGGTACAACCAAAACAAACGGAACCGAATTGTTCCACGTCATGAAGGAATTATTGCAGATCCGCGCCGAGGCGGGAAACTAGAACACAATTCGCGCAAGCCCTATTAAAACAAGAACTTGCCAGATTCGCCTGAACACAGGCAAACAAAGGAAAAGACCATGCTGGAAGCCCTGAAAATCGAAGTTCTCGAAGCCAACAAAGACATCGAACGCCTCGCGCTCGCCGGCTTGACCTGGGGAAACGTCAGCGGCATCGACCGTGACACGGGTCTGGTCGTGATCAAGCCGAGCGGCGTGGCCTATTCCAAACTCAAGCCCGAAGACATGGTGGTGGTCGACCTCGAAAACAAGAAAGTCGAAGGTTCCCTCCGGTCTTCGGTGGATACCATCACCCACGTGATGCTTTATCGCGCGTTCCCCGGTGTGGGCGGCATCGTGCATACGCATAGCACTTATGCGGTCGCCTTCGCCCAAGCCTTGCGCGAAATCCCCTGCCTCGGCACCACGCACGCCGACCATTTTCTGGGCACCATCCCGGTCACCCGTAATCTCACGCCCGAGGAAATCGCCGCGGACTATGAAGGCAACACCGGCAAGGTCATCATCGAGCGCTTCGAACACATCAATCCGCTCGACATGCCTGCGGTTTTGGTGGCGCATCATGCGCCGTTCGTGTGGGGAAAGAGCGCCTCACAGGCGCTCAAGAATGCGGTGGCTCTGGAACACGTGGCCGAAATGGCCCAGCGCACGTATGCGCTCAACCCGGGTATCGGCGCGATTCCCGGGCACATTCTGAGCGAGCATTACAACCGCAAGCACGGCCCGAATGCGAGCTACGGGCAGGGCTGATTAGTCCTTGTAATTCTCCGGGAACAAAATCCGCTCCACCGACTCGATGAGGATGTGCAGCGCGACCATGTGCGCTTCCTGAATGCGTTCGGTGTCGACGGACTTCACGAGAACTTCTTCGTCACAGGTTCCGTGCAATTTTCCGCCATCCTTGCCCGTGAAGAGCAATACCTTGAGACCACCCGCGCGCGCGGCCTCAATGCCCCGAATCACATTGACCGAATTGCCGCTGGTAGAAATGGCGAGCAGCATGTCGCCCGGCTTACCGTAAGCTTCGACACCGCGCGAGAAGATGTGCTCGAAGCCGTAGTCGTTGGCGATGCAGGTGAGGTTCGCGCCGTCGAGCAGCGGAATGACCGGCAGGGCCTTGCGGTCACCCTTGAAGCGCCCGGTGAATTCTTCGGCGAAGTGCAGCGCGTCGCAGGCGGAGCCGCCGTTTCCGCAGGAGAGCACCTTGTTGCCGGCCTGAAAGCACGCGGCCACGGCTTCGGCCATGCGCCGTATGGTGGCGGCGTTTTCACGATCGGCGACGAACGCGGCCAAAACATCGCGGGACGAGTCCAGGGAACGCTGAATGGAATCGGTCAGATTTTGCATGGGGGGTAAGATAGTAGGTAGACGGTAGACGGTAGTAGGTAGACTGATGAGATTCCAGAAAAAACGATATCCCGAGGATTAGAATTTAGGCAGCGGACCGGAAAGGGGTTGTTCTTGTTCTTGTCCTTCTTTCTTTATCGACTACCATCTACCGTCTACCTACTACCCTCTACTCATCCTCTTCGTCCGGAACGGGTGCCGCGACCTCGACCAAGGCGTCATGCAGGCTGGCCCAAAAGCGCCGAAACCACGCGCCGAACAGTGACCCGAGGCCTCCGGAAACACCGCCCACTACGCCTGCGGCGAAAATCAATCCTCCGGGACCGGGAAGATGGAACAGTGGTGCGATGCGCCCCGAGAGCAAACCTTGATTACGGGCATCGTACCAGATCGCCACCACCACCCAGGCCAGAGAGGCCCCGAGAGCGGATGCCAGAAAGCCGCGCACCAATCGGGCCGGTTTCCAGAACCCGGCGATCAGTCCGGGTACGGCGGGCCACCACCACGGAAAAACCATTCCGCCGAGCAGGCACATGAGAAACATCAGCGGCGCGCGAATCACGGCCGACCTCGTTTCAGAATTCCGCTCATCGTTTGCCTTTCAGCGCCAGAATGTACCCGGTCGAATCGGGAACTTCGAGCGGCCAATTGAGGAAGAGCAGACGATAGGCGCGCCCCGCCGCCCAATCCTTGACGAAGGCATCGTAGCGCGACGAACCAGGGTTTCCCGTTTGGCCTCCGGGGTAGATGCCCCACGCCTCGGGCCGTTTGCCGGTTTGTACCACCATGCGCCAAGAAGGGCCGTGGCTCCCGCGTTGCGCGTTCAAGCACTCGCCGCAACCATCGGCGGACAGACCCGAAACACCGAGCGGCGCGAGGCCCAGAACGTGCGGGATCGACAAGGGACGGTAGCGTCCCCAAACAGGGATCTCCCCCACCTCCGCATTCCCCCAACTGAAGGGATTGGGTTTGCCGGCCCCGGCGCGGCGCGCCTTTTGTAAGGCATGTGCGAAGGCGGTGCGCGCCAAATCCCCTGCAGATTCCACCGTTTGCGTGCGGATGTCGTCGAAGGCCTCATCGAGCGTATCGCCGGCGAGCAAGGCCAAGGTCACCGCACGCGACGGGCGCACGTAGGCATCGAAGTCTCCGCGCAAGTCGTCGATCCACACCATGCGATAAAATTCCGCCCACCACAAATCGAACAGCACCGGCGCCTGCGCTCCGGCGGCGTAGCGATAATCCCAGGCCCTGAGTAAATCGGCAGAGTGCTGGTTGGTGGCGGCACGTGCGGTATCGGTTGCGGTCGAATCGTGTGCCGGTAGGTGCCGGAGCAGCAACGGAAGGGCGCGGGCGGCGAGTCGACTGTAATCGTCGAGCAAAATGTTCCAGGCCGAAGAGAGGGTTGCGTCCTGTTCGTTGACGAGCAGGCGGTTCAAACGCTGCGAGCGTTCGGGAGGATAAAAATCGGAACCGAGATACCAAGGGTACTTTTCATTTGTGGCCTCCTGATTGGCGGAGCCGAGCCAGCCCCGTGCGGGGTTGATCGCGAACGGCAACTCGGAGGCCGGAATGTAGGCGCGCCACTCACTGCTGTAAGAACTGTTGTAGGTCGAGGCGCTTGTGCCGCGGGCCAGCAGTCTCCCCTGCCCCGCCCTCTTCTCGGGAATGCGCCCCTGGTGGAACAGGGCGATATCGCGGCGCGTAACGAAGGCCACGTTCTGCGTGGGTGTTTCCAGAAACCGCGACATGCGCGCCAGGTCGGAAACACTTTTGACGGACATCATCCGCAAAAAGGCCGCGGGCTCATTGGAGGGATGCAGCGCCGTCCATTGCAGGGCGTGGAGCGGCGGCGTGTTCGGACCGAAGGGCGCTTCGCCGCGCAACACGGGCACCGGCCCGAGGTGCGTCCACAACTGGGTATCCACCACGGGTTCGCTACCGCGTACCAAGATCGTATCGATCACGCGACGTACAGTGCGCCACCGACCGCGCCACAAATATTGGTTGAGCGAGTCGTTGCGGAACTGGGGCGCCACCCAATCGTACACGTCGTCCATGCCGTTGGTGAGGCCCCACGCCGTCGACTCCGTGAACCCGATCACGATACCGGGCAAACCCGGAAGGCTCACGCCGTAGGCGTTCACCGGACCCGACTTGAGCTGTGTCTCGTACCACAACGAAGGCAAGGTCAGATCGAGATGCGGGTCGTTCGCGAGGATCGGGTAACCCGTGCGGGTGCGCGTTCCGGCAAGGACGAAGTTGTTCGAGCCTGAGGCGCGATTCGGGCGCGGCCACAGGGAGTCGGACCAGGCTTTAAGACCGGTAGAAGTGATCGAGGGAGATTGAAGGGCCGCGCCTGCCACCGGACCCGAAGGAAGGATGCCCGGAGTCTCGGACAACGCGTTGGCCTGCGCAATCCCTCGACCCGCCTCTCGACCTGCGCCTCGATCTGCTTCTCGACTCCCAACATGCGTCGAATCGACGCCGGGATAAACCTCTTGGGGGAACACCGGTTCCGCACCGGGATGCCGCGCGGGATAGTAGCGCGAGAAGAATCCCGACCCGAGGGAATCAAGTACGTGGGAGAGCCGCGTGTCGTCGACACTTTGGGACAGGGTCCACTGCAGGTTCTTGATGAGCACGGCACTTTTAAGCGGTGTCCAAAGCTCGGGGGCGTAATCGAGCAACTTGAACTCAAGCGGGTAAGTCGCAGGTTTTAGGTTGGTTATCCACGCATTCACACCTTCGGTATAGGCTTCGAGAGCCACCCGGGTCAAGGAGTCGGCGAGCATACGTTCGAGCGAGGCAGCCGCCGCTTCGGGCATTCCCATGCGTCGGCGTTCTTGGTCGAAACGGACCAACGAAGGACCCATGATTTCAGAGAGGCGACCCATGCCGGCCCGGCTTTGAATGTCCATCTGCCAAAGGCGGTCGCGGGCGGTGACGTAGCCTTGTGCGAAGAAGAGGCTGTGCAAGTCGGGCGCAAACAAGTGCGGCACGCCGCGGTGATCGTACTCGGCAACGACCGTGCTGTTCAACCCGGGAAGCTCGACTTCCTCTCCCTTACCGCGCTCGGGACCGTCGGGTTCGGCATTGCGCCAGAAGCCTTCGAAGGGACTGAGGAATTTGCCCAGCGGCGGGAGCGTGCCGTGACGGGAATCCAGCGCCGCGACCCACAGCCACAGCAAGGCCAGATGCAGCGCCGTAAGGACGAACAGCTGGAGGGATTTATTCACGCGGGTCTCACGGGCAATTCATTTTGGGAGTCGCGGGATGATCCGTTTCGCTATAAAGACGGATCTTCAAACGAGTTTCCGCAAGGAGAGAATCACCCCGAGGTGCTGCGACTCGTGCCACAACACGTACGTGAGAGCTTCGCCGATGTTCGTCAGCACCATGCCCGAGGAGGTTTCGTAGGCCTCGTATTGTTTGAACACGTGCTGTTCGAAATCGTTGCGGAGCAAGGTCATGCTCTCGAGGAGCCACGATTTGACCTCGGTGGCATCAATCTGGCCCGCCCAGGCGGCGGGGCTGCTGCCCTTGCCGAACAGGGGCATGAGATATCCCGGGGCGCGCGGCGCGAGACCGCTTTTGGTGTAGCAGAGCACCTGCTGCGAGACCACGAGGTGACCGAGATTCCACAAGATGTTGTTGTGGAAGCCCTTGGGAATGGTGAGTAATTGCTCGGGAGTCAGGGCGTCGGCGATTTCGAGGGCGCGGCGACGGGTCTTTTCGAGCAGGGCGAGCTGAAATTCGACCAGTGGCGTGACGAGGGGGCAGGGAGAAGTTTCCATAAGGGAAAAGATAGACGGTAGTAGGTAGTCGGTAGGAGGTAGAGAACGACAAGAAAATGAGCGGGAAATGGGCGCCTGTGGCCACGCGTCCCGTATCGGCTAACGGCGCTTCTGCCGCGGTCACAGCCCTCACCCCCAGCCCCTCTCCCAGAGGGAGAGGGTGGCAACGCCCTTTCGTAGACGAATTAAAAAAAAGGACGATCCGGTAGGATCGTCCTTCTCTGTTCTCTGTTCTCTGTTCGCTGTCAGCTGTCCGCTGTCAGCTTCATAAATGGTGGAGCTTAGCGGAGTCGAACCGCTGACCTCTTCATTGCGAACGAAGCGCTCTACCAACTGAGCTAAAGCCCCAAAATGGGAGCGTAAAGGAAACAATTCCCGCCCGGATTTACAAGGGACGAAGCGGGAGGATAGACGGTAGACGGTAGGGAAAAGAAACCCAGACGACCCCGGTTTTCGGGAAAATTGGACCCTCTGGAATCATCATGAAGGAATCGAAGCCTACTCCGGTCCTTTTTCCATTCTACCGTCTACCTACTACCGTCTACCTACTACTTTTCCCCCATCAACCAGGGGCGTCCGCCGCATCGATAGCTTCGATCGGGAGTCGGACTGAGATCTCCACTTTAGGAGAACCCTTGAACCTGATCCGGGTCATTCCGGCGTAGGGAGGTTGGCCTCCGGATCGACTCCGGGTCCCGTCCTCCCCACGAATTTGCCGCAGGGAGGATTTTATGATCAAGTCGACGCTTTCCAAAAATACCGCATCCACCGTCCCCACCACCGTCACACGGGAACCGTTCCCGTCGTCGAAGAAGGTGTATCGCCAAGGGACACTGCACCCTTCCGTTCAGGTGGCCATGCGTGAGATCGAGCTCTCCCCCACGCGCGGACATGATCGAGATGCCGTGGCGACTCCCAATGCTCCGGTCGTGGTGTACGACACCTCGGGCCCCTTTACCGACCCGGCCGTGGAGATCGATGTGCGCAAAGGCCTCCCGCAACTGCGCCGGCAATGGATCCTTGACCGCGGCGACGTCGAAGAGATGGACGGCCCCTCCTCGGCCTACGGCCTCGACCGCCTTGCCGACGGTCGCCTCGACGCGGTGCGTTTCCCCAATCTCCATCGTCCGCTCCGTGCCAAAAACGGCGCGGCGGTAACCCAGCTCGAATACGCCCGCCGCGGCATCATCACGCCCGAGATGGAATACATCGCCATTCGCGAGAACATGTCGGCGGAGATGGTGGAAGAAGATCTCAAGCGCCAGCATCCCGGAGACCCGCGCGGTGCGAAGATTCAGCGCATCATCACGCCGGAGTTCGTCCGCAGCGAAGTGGCCCTGGGCCGCGCGATCATTCCCGCCAACATCAACCACCCCGAACTCGAACCGATGATCATCGGGCGCAACTTCTTGGTGAAGATCAACGCCAACATCGGCAACTCGGCCATCGCCTCGTCGATCGAAGAAGAAGTCGAGAAGATGGTCTGGTCCACCCGTTGGGGTGGAGACACTGTGATGGATCTCTCCACCGGCAAGAACATCCACGAAACCCGCGAGTGGATCCTGCGCAATTCCCCCGTGCCCATCGGCACGGTGCCGATCTATCAGGCGCTCGAGAAGGTCAACGGCAAGGCCGAAGATCTTACTTGGGAAATCTATCGCGACACGCTGATCGAACAGGCCGAACAGGGTGTGGACTACTTCACCGTGCACGCCGGTGTGCTGCTCCGGTACGTGCCCATGACGGCCAAGCGCATGACGGGCATTGTCTCGCGCGGCGGATCCATCATGGCGAAATGGTGCCTCGCACACCACAAGGAAAACTTCCTCTACACGCACTGGCGCGATATCTGCGAAATCATGCGCGCCTACGACGTGTCGTTCTCCATCGGCGATGGACTGCGCCCGGGATCGATCTACGATGCCAACGACGAAGCGCAATTCGCCGAGCTGAAGACGCAGGGCGAGCTGACTGAAATCGCGTGGGAAATGGGCGTGCAGGTGATGAACGAAGGCCCCGGCCACGTTCCCATGCACATGATCGAAGAGAACATGCAGAAGCAGCTGGAATGGTGCCACGAGGCGCCGTTCTACACGCTCGGGCCCCTCACGACCGACATCGCGCCGGGCTACGACCACATCACGTCGGGCATCGGTGCCGCCATGATCGGTTGGTACGGGTGTGCCATGCTGTGTTACGTGACCCCGAAGGAACATCTCGGCCTGCCGGATAAGGAAGACGTGCGCGTGGGCGTGGTCACCTACAAGCTGGCCGCGCACGCCGCGGATTTGGCGAAGGGCCACCCGGCGGCGCAGTACCGCGACAACGCGCTGTCGAAGGCGCGCTTCGAGTTCCGTTGGCAGGATCAGTTCAACCTGAGCCTCGATCCGATGAAGGCGAAGGAGTTCCACGACGAGACCTTGCCCGCCGAGGGCGCGAAGCTGGCGCACTTCTGCTCGATGTGCGGACCGCACTTCTGCTCGATGAAGATCACTGAGGACGTACGCGCTTATGCGGCGCAGCAGGGCGTCGAAGAAACGGCCGCCCTCGAGGCGGGCATGGCGGAGATGTCGAAGGAGTTCAAGGAGAAGGGGTCAGAGGTTTATCTGGAGGGGTGAGGGCTTGATGCAACTTCGGGCCCACCTTGTAGGTTAATCCTCCAGCCCTCCCCGAAGAGAACCGAACACCTTGAAGCCCGCAACGATTCCCGCCCCTAACCTACACAGGAATCGGTAGGTCCTCTTTTTCCGGCTGCTCTTCGCGCTTCTGATTTTCGTGACCGGAATCCTCACCACCGGCACCGCCCACGCCCAGCCCGACTCCACCAACGGCTGGGGATACGGCTACGACTCACTGGAGCTCGACCTTGCGCGCTGGCGACAAAACTCGCTGATGCGCGTCGACAGCATCGGCCTCTCCGTTCAGGGGCGCCCGATCTGGCGCATCAACGTCGGCGAACAGGCCGGAGTGGTCAAACCGCGCATCTTCGTGCACGCGCGCACCCATCCGGCGGAAGTCCAAGCATTTTACGTCATGCGCGAAATGCTGGGGTTCGTGACCGACACAGCAAGCAGCAACACCGCAGCCGCCGCGCTGCGCCGCGACTTCACGTTTCATTTCATCCCGATGTACAACCCCGACGGCGTGGTGCTCGGCAAAGCCCGTCTCAACGCGAACGGGGTCGACATTGAAAGCAACTGGAACAAAACCACCCTCGAACCCGAAGTCGCGGCGCTCAAGGCCACTTTCCAATCGCTCTCGACCGGACCGGCCAACGGCACCATTCGCGCGGCCCTGAACCTGCATTCCGACCAGGTCAACTGCACCCGTTTCTTCTTTTACCACGATGCCGCCGGAACCTCCAGCAGCTACGCCGAGTTAGAGAAAACCTTCATCACGGGCGTACGGTCGTACTTCGTCGAAGGCATTCAGCCTTGTAATTACGTCGTCTCGTGGACCGGCGGATTCGCTTCGCAATATCCCGAAAGCTTCTGGTGGCTCACGCGTGGCGCCGAAGTGATGGCGCTCACCTACGAAGACACCAATTGCCCCGGCGCGGGCGACTTTTACAGCACCGGACGCGCGATCGCCCTGGGCACGGGCGACTACCTGCGCAACCATTTCGTCTCTCTCGCATCCAGAGAGTACCGTTCAAATGCGTTACGACCGGAAAATCATGTCGAGATGCTGCGCGGGCCCAGCGGCGGTTCGGTCACCGTGCGGGTCACACGGCGCGATGGGAAAATCGAAGTCCTCGACGCACGCGGAAAAATATTGCGGGTGGAACCGTGAGGAGTGGTTAGTGGATAGTGGTTAGTGGCTAGTAACGCAGTGCACAGCACCAAGTCCGAAGTACAGGTTAGCCCGGTTTTCACTATCCACTAGTCACTAGGCACTAACCACTCTTCTCAACCTCTTCTGGCCAACGCCATCCCCCCCACGATCGTCAAGGCAAACCCACCCCACTGCGCGGGACCGGCGACTTCGCCCAACAACAGCGCCGCGAGCGGCAAAACCGCCACCGCACCCGCAGTGCCGATCACCGACAGCCGGGCGGCGCCGATGCGTTTCAGCGCAAAGGAAAACAACCACACGGGCGCAATGGTACCGAGTACCGCCATGAGCGCCGCCCAGCCATAAGCCCGTGCGGGCAGTTCGAATAACGCACCTCCTGTGCGCGCAAGCGACAACGGCAGATACAGCGCGGCGCAAACGAGCATTCCGATGGCGGAGACGCGCTGGGAACCGATACGTCCCGAGATGCGTTCCGCACCCACCATGAAACAAGCATAGAGCATCGCCGCGCCGAGCACCATGCCACCGCCAGGCAGCAGGGAATGGGTGTCGGTGAGCTTCGCTTCGCCCGCAAACGCGATGGCCAACCCGGCGTAAGAAAGTGCCAACGCGGCGAGCGCGACCTTGCCGGGGCGGCGGCGACGGATCCAGGAGGTCAGCAACACGACCATGGCCGGATAGGAGTACAACACCATCCGCTCTAACCCCACGGAGATGTATTGCAATCCATGAAAGTCGAGGAGGCTGGAGAAGAAGAACCCGATACCAGTCAAACCGATGATGGAAACCCAATCGCGGCGGGAGAGATCGCGCATTTGCGTACCCGCCCGCCGAAGCGAAGGCGATATAGGCGAATACCGGCAATGCGAATCCGAAGCGCAGCGCCAGCAACGATTCCGGTCCGGCACCCGCCTCATACGCCTTCTTGGCGAAAATGCCCTTGGCCGAAAGAAAGGCCGCTGCATAAGCGACCTCCCTACCCTTGCCCCCGCTAAACCGGCCCGAAGCAGATTCAGGTTCCACCGACATGACTCCCCCCCGACCCAAACAGCGAGCTGGTCGTCGCAGAAACTCGATCACACAATCCCATTGTTCCTCCCTCCCTTTGATTGAAAACACTCTTTGTTAAAAAACCGAAAACAAAAAGGCCCGCCCCCGAATCGGGAGCGGGCCTTTTAAAGCCTGTGCGTCAGATCAAACTACGCCGCTCCCTTGCTCCCGTGGGGAATAATCGCCCACACCGCATGCCAAGCTTTGGCCGCGGGGACGAGGGAAAGAGAGAGGACGTTCTTCTGACGCATGATGGATCCAATATGGATTGTGAGAGGCGCGCCTGTCAACCGGACCGACGCGCCTTGGTCGATTATTGCCAGACCGCCCGGGCCACGCCGCCCGTAAGATGAGACGGAAGCGCGAATTGCGATCCCGGAACGAGCCCGCGGGTTTCCCAGAGAACGCGACCCGAAAGCGTAACCAAGCGCACCGAGGTTGCGAATTGCGGAACCTTCAGCGCGCTGCGGGCGTCGAGGACGAGCAGGGATCCGATCGTCTGCACGGGATGGTAGGCTGCGGAATTCTGAATCGAAGTCGCGAGATTGTAGGTCAGTTTGTACACCCGGCCGATCTTGTTCGAAGTGCCCACCGTGTCGATCGTACCGGTGTTATAGCCTCTCGTGAGAACGTACATCGCGCTCCCGCTCGGATTGAAACGGAGGTTAGTGATGTTGGAATACCCGGTGGCAAACACGGTGGTGTCGCCGCCCGTGTTGGGATTGACGCTCTTGATCCATCCGTTTTGAGCAGTGGTACTGGCGGTATTGTTGAAATCAGCGAAGAAGTATTTGCCGTTGTCCTGAGCGCGGAAATTCGAGGTGAAGTCTCCGCCGACCGCGCAATTACCGCGGCTGGTCAAGGTGATGCCGTGTTGATACGCGAACAGCGGTTTCACCTGCCCTGTGATGGAACAGGCCGCGCTGGTACTGGCGGTGGCGTAATTGCCTTCACACGTTCCCCATCCGTAATTGCCGCCGGCTGTGAGGGTGTCCACTTCTTCCCAGGTCACATCACCCACGTCATTGATATAGATGCGACCGGTGCTGCGCTGAATGCCGAATGTGTACGGGTTCCGCAAACCGGTAGCGTAAATGGCGCGATAGTCGCCGGTGGCCGTATTGTAGAACGGGTTGTCGGAGGGAATGCTGCCGTCTTTGTTGAGGCGGAGCACCTTTCCGAACATCGAGGTCATGCTTTGCGACATGGAGGTGACTTCATGTTCGCCGACGCCGAGATAAAGCTTTCCGTCATTGCCGAAAATCAGGCCGCCGCCCATATGCCACACCGCATTGGTGGTGTTGGTGCAATAGGACACGTTCTGACAGGCGAACGAACCCCGCGTCGGGAGCCCGGGCAAATCGAGCAGAATGGTTTCGGCGGTGTCTGCCAAGTTGTTCACTACGGTGAAACGGCTGAGACGGTTGTGCGTCGAAGGCTTCAGCGCTGTGTAAAACGCATAAATGAAACCGTTGACGGCGAAATCGGGATCGAGAACGATCCCCTGCATGCCGCGTTCCACATTGTAATCCACTTTCGCCTGAATGTTCAGCACCGGTGTCGAACGCATGGAGTCGTTCACGACCACCCACACGCGCCCTTTTTGGTCGCCGATGAAGACCCGGCCGTCAGCGGCAACCACCATGCCAGAGGGGCTTTGCAAACCGGTGGCCACAACGGACTCCGTAAAATTTGCAGGATAGTTGCCTGCCTGTGCGGATGTTGCCATAAAGAGGCTCGCAAGAAGACCAAAGGAAAAAAGGCTACCGAAAACGCGGGCAGCAGAGACAGGGCGAGAGCAATACTTCACGATTTCCCCTTAAATGGAAAAGTGGATCCGGAACAGGTTTTACGGACTCTGGGACCGCTGCAGGGAATCTATGCCGGGATACGTCAGCGCGCCACGAAAAGTTGCTCTTTCCTACCATTCGAGCACATAAAACAAAATTTCAGCCTGTCGACGTCGGGTCCGACAGGCGACACCTCGACAGGGAAAACCGTGGTTTTTGCGGAATGCCGTCTCCAAAGATCCGTGGAGATTTGTGCCATTTCGTAACGGACCCAACAACAAAAACCCATACAATTGAACCACATTTAACCGCCGTTTGAGGCTTAATTGAGCAGTTAATTATACCTATAAATGTTTTAATAGCCATTTTGTACTAGTTATTCAATGAATATTAAATGTTTCGAGATTATCAAAGCGAAACCCAAATCACCCCCTTATATTGCCACGGGAGGCAATTGGATCCTTGTACACGCATGTGTTCGGAGTCGATTGCAAAACAGAGAGCCAACAGACAGGAGATTAAAATGCGTAAAAACACTCAATTCACGATACTCGCGATGGCGGCACTGGCGTCCTTCGCCCAGGCCACCGACTATTCCACTTGGGCGAAATATCGCACCGTCACCTTGAATACCACGGGCATTACGTCCGCAGCTGTGAAAAAGATTCCGGTTGCCCTGCGTTTCACCGCAGCAGCCCAGTTCGACATGTTCACCGGTTCGACGGCAGCGCTGGCCAGCGGCGCGGATATCCGCGTCACCAAGGCGGACGGCACCACCGACGTGCCTTATGAAATCGAATCCTGGACCACAGGTGCATCAGGCTCCGGCGTTGTTTGGGTGCTCCTTGACTCCGTTGCGGCAAACTCGGCTTCCGCTTATGGCTTGCGCGTGTACTGGAACAAGGCCGCCGTTTCGACCACGTCGAATTCGGCCGCGGTGTTCGACACGGCCAATGGTTACCTCGCCGTTTGGCACTTCAAGGCCGGCGCTGGAAACGTCGTAGACGCGACGGTCAATGCTTATGCAGGCGTTGCCACGGGTACACCGACTGACAACACCACCTCGATGCTCGGCAACGGCAAAAACTTCGACGGCTCGGCCTATTATACGGTCGGCACCGGCACGACGCTCAGCCTGAACACCGAGACGGGCCCGTACACCATTACGGCGTGGTCGCTCCCGACCTCTTGCAGCGCGCGCATCACGATCGCGTCGAAGTACGCGAATGACAACAGCGCCGGCACGCGTCAGTTCGCGCTCCAGACGGGCCCGACCTCGACCAACTACCGTATGACCAACAACCCCACCAGCTTCTCGAGCCTGACCTCGGCGAACGAGTTTGTTGCGGATGCCGCTGGTGCCTGCGTAGACAATACGTGGACCTTCCTTGCCGGCCAGTACAACACCAACAGTGTCGCCCCGACTGCCGACGCCACCGGCGCCGCCTTTGTGAGCCTGGCGGTTGATGGTGGTACTCCGGTCACGGGATCGACTGCCAACCAGGCGACCGGCTCGAGCATCGGCACGAGCGCACCGTTCCTGATCGGCAACATCTCCTCGTTCGACCGTTACATGAACGGAACCATCGACGAACTCACCGTGTCGAATGTCGCGCGTTCGCAGGACTTCATCAAGTTGACCTACGAAACGCAGAAGGCCTCCCCGACCGCGATCACTGTCGCAGCCCTGAGCACCCCGCCCACGGCTTTGCTGCCGGGTATGCGCGCGCAGGCCGGCTTCGGCATCCACCGCACCGGGTCCAAGGTGACCTTCAAGCTCCCCGCCGGCGTGCAGGGCGCGACGGTGTCGGTGATGGATCTCTCGGGCCGCGAAGTGTGGAGCCGCAATGTCTCCGCCGACGCGCGTGAAGTATCCTGGAACGGCGTCAAGACCTCGGGTCTGTTCGTCGCCCGCACCGTGCTGACCTCCGGCGGCATCGCTGCCGAGTCGAAGCTCCTTCTCCCCTAATCGGGAGTTCGTGCGATTTGAAAAAAGGCTCCCGGAAACGGGGGCCTTTTTTATGGGAAAAATTCAGAGGATTTCCTCTTTTTTCGGAAGCACCTCCGCCATCGAAATCGAATAGTGAATTCACACCGCGCTTAAAAAACCGCCCCACCCTTTCAGTGAGCGCGGTATATTCAGGGACATGTTGTCCTCAACCACGCATTCCGCACGTTTGCCGATTCACGGCAACCGGTCTTGGAGCACCCTATGAAACCGTTTGCACATACCGCCTTTTACCTGCTCGTCGGGCTTGCAGCGCTTGGAATGCCGGTCGCCGTAAACGCCCAAAATAAAACCTCATCGTGGCTGACCACCAACTTTCAGGCGCGCACGCACTATCCGACCTTGCGAGCCGATTCGATCAAGTACCGCTTGTTCAAGCCTGCAAACTACGACACCACTAAACGATACCCCATCGTGGTAGCCCTTCATGGCATCGGCGAACGCGGCTACAACAACATCAATCAATTAACCCTCGAAGAACTGGCGCAACCCTGGGTACGCGACAGCGTGCAGGCCAAGCATCCCCACTTCGTCATGGTCCCGCAATGCCCGACGAGCCCCTTCTGGTGGGCGTCCAACACCTGGGATGGCACGCGCAGTAAACCGAACAGCGGCATCGTCGAGATTCTGGACTCGCTCAAGCGGGAATTCAAATTGGACACCACACGCTTCTATGTCGTAGGTCTCTCTATGGGAGGATTTGGAGCGATTGAATTGATGCGGTGGAATCCGAATCTGTTCGCAGCCGCGGTGCCCGCAGCTGGCGGAGGCGACACGGCGGCGGCCACCATTCCGCAGTTCGTCAAAACCCCTGTTTGGTTCTTCCACAGCGCCACCGACCCCACGGTGAACGTAGACCGCGGCTCGCGCACTCTCGTGGCCAAAATGGAAGCCAACCTCGGAAAGCCCTTCGTGCGCTGGGTGAGCGACACCGGTATGAAAAACCCCACCGGAGTTTCGTTGGACTCGTTGCGCAAGGCTGTTTACGTGGACAACGCGAACTTCCTGTATTCCGAGGTGCGCAACGTCCCGGGATCGGGAAACACCTTGCATCAGGCCGGTTGGTTCGCGTCGTGGCGTCACCCCATGCTCACCGATTGGTTGTTCTCCAAGCAAAAGATCAACGGCGTCACGGTATCGGTGAATCCTGCCGCATCCGCGAGGGCTTCCCGTCGGGCAACACCTGATGGGATCAAAATGGTGTTCCGCAACGGCGGGCTCTATCTTGAGAAAACGGTGCCTAACGGAAAGCACCTGTACACCCTCGAAGGCAAAAAGATGGAAGCGCTGGTGGAGGAGTTCTAAGCCAACTCTTCCAAAACCGAAACGAAGACGCCGCATCGCGCCGGTCGCAGCCCGGCGAACATCCTAGTCTTAAATTCTCCCGGGAGTTCTCGGAAACGGAATCACGTCGCGAATGTTGGCCATTCCGGAAACGAACTGGACGAGTCGTTCGAAGCCGAGACCAAAGCCCGCGTGCGGTGCGCCCCCGAAGCGACGCAGGTCGAGGTACCAGTCGAGCGAGGCGATCGCATGGTCGTCGAGCCCCATTTCCTTCATCCGGGCTTGGAGTACATCAACGCGCTCTTCACGCTGCGAGCCGCCGATAATCTCACCGATGTGCGGCACGAGCACGTCCATGGCGCGCACCGTGCGCCCGTCGTCATTGACCTTCATGTAAAAGGCCTTGATGTCCTTCGGGTAGTCGATGAGGATGACTGGAGCCTTGCAGTATTTCTCCGTCAGCCACCGCTCGTGCTCCGATTGCAGATCGGTCCCCCACTCCACCGGATACTCGAAGGTCTCCTTGCTGGCCTTGAGGTGCTCCACCGCCTCGGTGTAGGTCATGCGCACGAAGGGCGCGGCGAGAATTGCCTCGAGCCGCTCGATCACCGTGGGTTCCACCCGTTCCTTGAAGAACGCCATCTCGCGCGGGCACTGCTCCAACGCGGCGCGGCACAGGTGCTTGAGAAAGGCCTCGGCCAGCTCCATGTCGTCCTCGAGATCGGCGAAGGCCATCTCGGGCTCCACCATCCAGAATTCAGCGAGGTGTCGTGACGTGTGGGAATTTTCGGCGCGGAACGTGGGCCCGAAGGTGTACACGTCGCCGAGACTGAGCGCGTAAGCCTCCGCTTCGAGTTGACCCGAAACCGTGAGGCTCACCGCTTTGCCAAAGAAGTCCTTGGCGAAAAAATCCTTATGATCGGGCGCTTTCCCCGACCTTCCCGTTTCAGAATCGCGTCCTGAGGCCGCGATGCCTTCGAGATCGAGGGTGGTCACCTGGAAGGCCTTGCCCGCGCCTTCCGCATCGTTGCCGGTGATCACCGGCGTATGCACCCAACGGAAGCCGCGCGCGCGGAAGAACCCGTGCACCTCGGCGGCGAGCACGTCGCGCAGCCGGGCGATGGCCCCGAAGGTGTTGGTGCGCGGACGCAAGTGGGTATACTCGCGCAAGGTCTCATAGCTGATCTTTTGCTTGCCGATGGGATACTGAAGGGGGTCACTTTCGCCCAGCACGGTGACCGAACCGGCCTGCAACTCCACCGCCTGTCGACCACCCTCGGAAGGGACGAGCACCCCCTCCACGCGCACGGCCGTGCCGGTATGGAGAAGGGGTACGATTTCGGCATAACCCGACCAGGAGGCCGGAATCACCACCTGCAAGTTGTCGAAGGTCGAGCCGTCGTTGACTTCCACAAACGCCACCCCGGCCTTGGACTCGCGCCGGGTGCGGACCCAGCCCAGCACCACGGTGGGCTGATGGAGCGGGGGATTGGCCAGCAAAGTGGCTATTTTGAGACGATTCAGGCGTTGTGTCATGTCGGGCGTCGCTTTCCGAAATCCTTACCAAATCAGTAGTTATTTCGTAAATTATGGAAAGAACAGGGGGTTAGCCACCATGTCAGATTCCATTGAAACCACTCCGATCACTCCTGCAAGTGAGGAAGTCCGGAAGTTTTCGCAGAAAATAGAAAGCCTTGCGGCCAACCCCCGCCATCGCGGCGCCTTCTTTACCGAAGATGCCACCGCCAAGGATTTGGCTCTCGTGACGGCCAAGTACAAGGACATCAAGGTGTACTGGCTGGTCGATCCCCAGACCGATCTGATCTACGACGCGAAGTTTTTCTCGTACGGCGGCCCCATCTCCATGGCCATGGGCGAGATCCTTTGCTCGCTGGTGCGCGGCATGAAGTTCGATACCGCATGCGACACGTCCATCGAAGAAATCGACGTGCTGCTGCGCGACGAAACCGGCGTATTCTCCACGGCCCAGCCCATCGAGGCGGCTTTCGCGAACCTGCCCATGCTGCTCGACACCGCGCGTGAGTCGTACCCCGCCTCCAAGGCGCTGGCTCTGGCCTCGTTGCACTTGCGTCAGCAGGCAGCGGCCAACCCCGGAGCCCCCAAGCGCAGCGCCTATGAGACGCTCACCGAGGCCGACAACGCTTGGCTGGCGAAGCCAAAGGAAAAGCAGCTGGAAGATGTCGAACTGATTCTCAATAGCGATATCCGCCCCGGCCTGAATATGGACGGCGGCGATTTGCAGGTGCTCGATCTCGAAGAAGGCAAGACCCTGAAGGTGCGCTACGAAGGCGCCTGCGGCAGTTGCGGTTCCTCGGTGGGCGCCACCCTGGCCTTTATCGAAGACACCATGCGTCGCCAACTTTTCGGCGGCATGCAGGTGATCCCGTTCAACACCCCCGAAGACCCCGCCAACGCGCCTTTGCAGGGCGGTCAGCCGGTGAACCAGGGCGGGTGGTAAGAACATGACCAAGGCCAACGAACCCAACGGAAATACCGTAGTCGAACCGAGTTCTGCTGAAACCAGCGAATTCAGCGCGGGCGATTACAAGTACGGCTTTACCACTCCCGTGGAGATGGAAGCCTTCACGCGCGGGCTCAGCGAGCAGACCATCCGCGACCTGTCGGCGAAGAAGGAAGAACCCGCGTTTCTGCTGGAGTTCCGACTCAAAGCCTATCGCAAATGGCTGACCATGAAGGAACCGGAGTGGGCGCATGTCCATTACCCGCCCATCGATTATCAGAACATCGCCTATTTCGTGAAGCCCAAGCAAAAGCCGCAACTGGCCGGCTTGGACGAAGTCGATCCCGAAATTCTGAAGACCTTTGAACGCCTCGGCATTCCGCTCGACGAGCAGAAGAAGCTGGCGAACGTGGCTGTGGACGCGGTGTTCGACTCAGTGAGCGTGGCGACCACGCACAAGAAGAAGCTGCTCGAGCACGGGGTGATTTTCTGCTCCATCTCCGAAGCGGTGCGCGAGTATCCCGAATTGATCGAGGAATATCTCGGGTCGGTCGTTCCCATCGGTGACAACTTCTACGCTGCGCTGAACTCGGCCGTGTTCACGGATGGTTCCTTCGTATTCATTCCCCCGGGCACGCGTTGCCCCATGGAACTGTCGACCTACTTCCGCATCAACACCGAGGAGAGCGGTCAGTTCGAGCGCACCCTGATCGTGGCCTCCGAAGACAGCTACGTGTCGTACCTCGAAGGTTGCACAGCGCCCAAGTTCGACACCAACCAGCTGCACGCGGCGGTGGTGGAACTGGTGACGCTCGAAAACGCGGAGATCAAGTACAGCACAGTGCAAAACTGGTATTCGGGCGATGCGGAGACCGGCAAGGGCGGCATTTTCAACTTCGTGACCAAGCGCGGCTTGTGCAAGGGCAAGAACTCCAAGATCTCGTGGACCCAGGTGGAAACAGGCTCCGCGATCACCTGGAAGTACCCGAGCTGCATTCTGCAGGGTGATGGCAGCATCGGCGAGTTTTACTCGGTGGCGCTGACCAACGGCCTGATGCAAGCCGACACCGGCACCAAGATGATCCACCTCGGGCGCAACACGCGCTCACGCATCATCTCCAAGGGCATTTCGGCCGACAAGAGCAGCAACGCCTACCGGGGTCTGGTGCGCATCGGCAAGAACGCCTCCGGGGCGCGCAACTTCTCGCAGTGCGATAGCATGTTGGTCGGGCAAGAAAGCAGCGCGCACACGTTCCCCTACCTCGAGGCCGCAAACGACCAGGCCGTGCTCGAACATGAGGCCTCCACCTCAAAGATCAGCGAAGACCAACTCTTCTACCTCGAGTCGCGCGGCATCGCCCGTGAAGAGGCGATCAGCATGATCCTCAACGGCTTCTGCCGCGAGGTGTTCCAGCAATTGCCCATGGAATTCGCCGTGGAAGCCCAGAAACTTTTGACCCTGAAATTGGAGAATTCTGTGGGGTAGAATAGATGGTAGACGGTCGTAGGTAGACGGTAGAAACACAAGAAAAGACAGCACTTTCTTGCAATTTCTTCTTCTCTACCGTCTACCTACTACCGTCTACCGTCCCATGTAGACAAAAACCATATGACCACTCCCCTCCTGCAAATCACCGACCTCCACGCCTCTCTCCCCGGCACGCCGCCGAAGGAGCTGCTCAAGGGCAT
>CANIEU010000008.1 GCA_947466585.1 Fibrobacterota bacterium | reverse complement strand
TTTGCAACGGGCTTGACCGCTGCCTTTGCAACAGGCTTGACCGCAGGTTTTACAACCGGCTTTGCGGGCGCTTTTACCGATGGCTTGGCAACCGGCTTCGCCTTCGACTTTGCAGGCGCCTTGGTAGCGGGCTTGGCGGCGACCTTTGCCGCCGGTTTCCCCGCCTTCGCGGGGACCGGGGTTTTAACCGGAGCTTTTTTCGCAGCGGCCGAAGGCTTCACTGCGGTTTTTTTCACGGGCTTGGCGGCAGGCTTCGCAGCGGCCTTCTTATGAGGCTTCACAGGCTTCGCAAGCTTTTGTTTGGGCTTGGGCTTGGAAGCGGGTTGATTCGGCCTGGCGGCCTCATGCTTGCGGTTTTTGGCGGATGCCTTGGGCTTTTTCACCGGTGGGTTCGCGCCTCCGCCTTTTGCGGCGACGCCTTTCTTGTTTGAGCTGTTCGCCCGGATTTAGGGCTTCTTGATTTCAGTGACCTTGAGGCCGAGAATGGGGTCGCCCTTTTCGATGCGCGTCAGCACGTCGAAGCCTGCGGTCATTTTTCCAAACACGGCGTGGCGTCCGTCGAGGTGCGGTTGCGGCGTGTGGCAAATGAAGAACTGCGAACCGCCGGTGTTCGCCCCGGCGTTTGCCATGGACATGGTGCCGGTGATGTGCTTGAGGTTCGGGTTGATCTCGTCGACGATGGTGTAGCCGGGGCCGCCGGTGCCGTCACCCTTTGGGTCGCCGCCCTGGGCCATGAAACCCTGGATCACGCGGTGAAAGGTCAAACCCTTGTAGAAGCCGGAGTCGGCGAGGCGCATGAAGTTCGCCACCGTGTTCGGCGCTTCCTTGAAGTAGAGTTCGAATTTCATCACGCCTTCGTCGACCTTGATTTCCGCCACCACCTTTTGGGTCTTGGAATAGTCGTGCTTGAACGTGCGTTGCGGGAGAGACGGACCGTGATCTTCCTGTGCGAGAGCGGCCGTCGGCAGGATCAGCGCGGTTGCCATCAGTACGGATTTCAAAAGGGATTTCGTCATGTTTTTCCTCGTGAACGCGGGAACGATGCCCGAAAAAAATGCGGTGCCGAATTATACAAAAACAAGGGGTGAGCGCCCGTGTTTGTCGCGGGGCCCGCTGCGCTGCACGCAGGGCGCCACGCAACCGGTCGCGCGGGAAGAGCGGAGGGCCTCAATGACGCATCCTCTCCGGATACCTAATTTTACAGGGCTAATATTGTAATCGGTCTGAATCCGCCCTAATCCGTCTTTACCCGGCTCGATGCCGGGGCCTCTTCCCAGGAACCGCATGCGTCCCGCTGTCGATAAAATCCGCAACTTCTGCATCATCGCGCACATCGATCACGGCAAGTCCACCTTGGCCGATCGCATGCTCGAAGTGACCGCCACGGTCTCGCGCAAGGCGATGCAGGCCCAGGTGCTCGACGATATGGACTTGGAGCGGGAGCGGGGGATCACCATCAAGTCGCATGCGATCCGCATGCGGTACATCTATAAGGAAGAGGAATACTTCCTCAACCTCATCGACACTCCGGGGCACGTCGACTTTACCTATGAAGTTTCCCGCAGCCTCGCGGCCTGCGAAGGCGCGATTCTCGTGGTGGACGCGACCCAAGGCATCGAGGCTCAAACCCTCAGCAATTTGTATTTGGCACTTGAGAATAATTTAACCATTCTGCCTATTCTCAATAAAATTGACCTTCCTTCGGCGCATCCCGATGATATCGCGGAGAGCATCGGCGAATTGATCGGCATCGACCCCGACATGATCCCTCGCGTTTCTGCTAAAGAAGGCATTGGTATCAAGGAGCTGATTGACCGGGTGATCGAGGTCATTCCAGCGCCCACGGCCGACCGATCCGCCCCGCCGCGCGCGTTGATCTTTGACTCCAAGTTCGATTCGTACCGCGGGGCCATCGCCTTCGTGCGGGTGTTCGACGGGATCCTCGAGCATAAGGCGCCCATCCACCTGATGTATACCGATCGGGATTATGAAATCACCGAACTCGGATTTCTAACCCTGGACCGCAATCCCACCGAATCCTTGGCCGCCGGGGAAGTCGGGTACGTGGTCGCCAATATCAAGAACGTTCAGGATACCAAGATCGGCGATACGATCATCGATCGGCGCAACCCGGCGACCGTGGCTCTGAAGGGGTACAAGGATATCGTGCCCATGGTCTTCGCGGGTATTTACCCCGTGGACACCGACGATTTCGAAGATTTGCGCCTTTCGCTCGAAAAACTGGCCTTGAATGACTCCGCCCTGTCCTGGGCGCCCGAGACTTCGCAGGCGCTGGGCTTCGGGTACCGCGTGGGCTTCCTCGGCCTGTTGCATATGGAAGTGGTGCGCGAGCGGCTCGAGCGCGAGTTCAACATGAACGTGATTTCCACCGTCCCCAACGTGGAATATCATGTTCATCTTCCGGACGGCTCGATGATCATGATCGAAAATCCGAGCCGACTTCCCGATGCCGGCAAGTACGACTCGATCGACGAGCCTTTTGTGAAGTCCCAGATCATCGTGCCCAAAGACTACGTTGGGGGCATCATGAAGCTGGCCGAGGAAAAGCGTGGGACCTACGTCCACATGGAATACCTGACCCCGGATAAGGTCAGCCTTCATTATGAGTTCCCCTTGGGCGAGATCATGTTCGACTTTTTCGACAAAATGAAGTCGGTCAGCAAGGGCTACGCCTCCTTCGATTACGAGCCCATGGGCTATCGCAAAGGGCAGTTGGTTCGGCTCGACGTTTTGCTTAATGGCGAGCCGGTAGATGCCTTTTCGGTGATTATTCACCGGGACAAGGCCTATAACTGGGGCAATGCGCTGTGCACCAAGCTGAAGGAGCTGATTCCACAACAGATGTTCGAAGTGGCCATTCAGGCCGCCGTGGGGGGCCGGGTCATCTCCAGGACAACGGTTAAAGCCCTTCGCAAGAACGTGACCGCCAAGTGCTACGGCGGCGATATTTCCCGCAAGCGCAAGCTGCTCGAAAAGCAAAAAGAGGGCAAAAAGCGCATGAAGGCCGTCGGAACCGTCGAATTGCCGCAAGAGGCGTTTTTGGCGGTTTTGTCGATGGACAAGGATTAGGTCCGATTCAGAATCGGGTTCAGGGGGCAGGTCTTTGACCTGCCCTTTTTGTTTGATGTTCCACGTGAAACATAGAGGGGACTCGGGAGCACCACGAGGCGCTTGCGCCGAATCAACATAGAGATGGAATTGCCGTCGTCCCTTCAACCCCTCGACAACCTCGAAGGGGTCCAGCCTCAGGGTCAGATGGCAGAAATTTTGGGCTGGCCCGCAAATGTTCCACGTGAAACAATGAGGTGCTAGGATCTCTAAAATGAGGCGCTTGCGCCGAATCAATATAGAGGGGACCCGGAAGAACCACGAGGCGCTCGCGCCGAGCCAACATAAGGGAGGCGGCTGCCCCCAAACCCCAGAGGTCCGATCCCCCAAGGCCCGAAGGGCCGGAAACCGATTCGACCGCGCAGAGACCCGAAAACCCGGATAGCCCGGGAAGTTCCCGACAGACTAATTTTTCTTTGAATGAAAAAGGGGACGGATTTGCGTGAAAAGGTCATTCACGCATATTCTTCTTGAAAGCGCAAAATCCTGTGGTAAATTTACTCCACTATGAATGGTCTTTTGATTTCGCCCGAGACGTTTGACGAAAAAATCCAAGGCAAACTGCGGGTCCTGGAGTCGATTTACCGTCGCTGGAATAAAAACCTGAACCTCGTCAGTCAGCAGGACGAGGCCCTGATTTGGGAGCGGCACATCGTCGATTCCCTGCAGCTGATTCCGTTTTTTAATGAAGTGAACAAACTGGCGGATATGGGCGCAGGACCGGGACTTCCGTCTTTGCCGCTGGCGATCGCCTGTCCGGATATCGACTTTTTTGCGATCGAACCGAACCAGAAAAAATGCGCGCTGATGCAGGAAATCATCCGCGAAGTGCGCATCCCGAACTTCCACATTCTCACCGAGCGTGTGGAGCGCGTGTACCTGTCGCATATGGATGTGGTTTGTTGCCGCGCTTTTGGTGAGTTCACGCGCGATGCGAAACTCGCTTATAAGATGCTGAAGCCGCAGGGCCAGTTCATGACCTTCAAGACGGAGGCCTATACCGAGGCGCCTACGGGATACGAACGCATCGAGTCGCATCCGTATTCGCTGCCGGGCATTCCCCGCAAATATTATGTGATCGTCGCCAGTAAAGCAGGCGAAGCGTGACAAGAATCATTGCGGCATGCAACCAAAAGGGCGGGGTGGGGAAGACCACCACCTGCGTGAACCTCGCGGCCGCATTGGCTGCGATGGAAAAGCGCGTGCTGTTGGTGGACATGGATCCGCAAGCGAACTCGACGCAAGGCCTCGGCTTTGACGAAGGATTCGACAACGACATCTACGATGCGATGCTTTTGCCCGAGGCGGAGGTCACCAAAGAACGCATCCACGGGTTCATCCAGAAGACCTCGATGGGGTTCTTGGATCTGATGCCCTGCTCGCGTTCGCTCGCGGGCCTCGAGGTCAAACTGCTGAGCGAGGAGAAGCGCGAGCGGCGCCTGTCGCGCGTGCTGGAAAGCGTGCGCGCCGATTACGATTTCATTTTGATCGACTCGCCGCCGAGCCTGAACATTCTGACGCTGAACGTGCTGACGGCGGCCGATTCTGTGCTGATTCCCATCCAGTGCGAATACTACGCGCTGCAGGGTTTGGCCGAACTGCTCAACACCATCCGTTTGGTGCAGCAGAGCACCAATCCGAACCTGGCGATCGAGGGCGCGCTGCTCACCATGTACGACAGCCGCCTGAATCTTTCGAAGCAAGTGGCCGAGGACGTGCAGAACACATTCTCCGAGAAGGTGTTCAAGACCATCATTCCGCGCAGCGTGAAGCTGTCGGAGGCGCCGTCGTTCGGTAAGCCGGTGATCTTGTACGACGTGGTTTCCATCGGCGCGGTGCGCTATATGGAACTCGCGAAGGAAGTGATCGAGAAATGACGCGCCGCGCATTGGGCAAAGGCCTCGACGCGATTTTCGCCGGCCTCGGCACCGAGGTGTCGAACCCCGGCACGGGAACGGCAGTGCACGAGATCGAACTCGGGCAGATCAGCCCCAACCCGTTTCAGCCGCGCCGCGAATTCGGCGAAGACGATCTGCGCGATCTGGCAGATTCGATCGCCCAGAGCGGTTTGATTCAGCCGATCTTTTTGCGCAAGCACGGCGCCGGCTACCAGATCGTTTCGGGCGAACGTCGGTTCCGCGCCTTTCAACGCCTCAAGCTCGCGAAGATTCCCGCCCTGGTCCGCGACCAGGTTTCGGACCGCGATATGCGCGAACTGGCGCTGGTCGAAAACATTCAACGCGTACAGCTCAACGCGGTCGAAGAGGCGCTGGCTTTCGAGCAGCTCGTCAACGATCTCGGCCTCACCCACGATCAAATCGCGGAGCGTGTGGGCAAGAGCCGCACGGCCGTGACGAACACGCTGCGCCTGCTCAAACTGGAGCCCGACGTGCGCGATTGGTTGCGCGAGGGCAAGCTCACCGCCGGCCACGGCCGTGCGCTGTTGCAGTTTCAGGGCGCCGAACAGGTGCGGCGCGCGCGGGCGATTTTGGATTCATCCCTGAACGTGCGCGATGCCGAGCGCGGCGCCAAGGATGATAAGGATGCCAAGAACGGCAGCGCCGCGGCTGCAAAGTCCGCCTCCGCTCCCGACGCAGATACGCGCGCCTTTCTCGACGAGTTGCGCCTGTTGAGCGGCATGAAGGTGACCTTGCGCGGCACCGGTAAAAAAGGCGCACTGGAATTTCATTATTCAAATCGTGACGATCTGAATAATTTGCTGGAGTCACTGCGGCGGGGTCAGGGGTAGGACGGGGTTCCCTGCTGGCTGGGCTTCGGAAGCGGACAGCTTACAGCGAACAGCCGAAAACAAAACCCCAAAGTCGGGCCCACAGGGAAAGCTGTCCGCTATAAGCTGTCCACTCTTTCCTAACCATCTCTGCGCGTCTTAGCTAATTTCTTCCTGTGGCACCTCGTAAAAAACGCTTCATCACCATCCAGATCCTGCCCGAAGGATCGGGCGAAGCGTGGACCTTCCGCCTGCGGCGGCCCTTTTTCGAATTCCTGTTTTACGCCTTCGTGATCGCCCTGTTCGCCGCCGGGTTCGCCGCGGTGAAGTTGACGCAGATCCAAGGGAAGATGTTGCTGGCCAACCATATGGCGTTGCGCAACCAGGAATTGCTCGACCGGCAGCAGAAGCTGACCCAGTTGGAAACCGAACTCGCCGGCGTGGTTCAGAAGGAAAGGGCGATTCGCAGAATTTTACAGGCCTTTTTGGCCCCTGCGCCGCGCGGCTCCGAAGACGACCGTGCCACGGCCTTGGGGGCGGAGGATTCGGCCTGGCTCGAAAACCTTCAGACCATCAACCGCCGGCTCGAGAGTCGCGATGCCTCCCTGTCGCGGGACCGTAAGCCCAATATCTGGCCGGTTAAGGGCATCGTGACCCAGCGATTCTCGACCGGAGGGGCCGATATCCGCCACGACGGGATCGACATCATGGCCGAGGGCAACGCCGTGGTAGTGAGTGCGGCGCGCGGACTGGTGATCGAAGAGGGCTGGGACAACGATTTGGGGCAATATGTGCGGATCGACCACGATTACGGGGTCCAAACCGTGTACGGTCATCTGGCGCGGGCCGTGGTGAAGCGGGGCGACCAGGTGGGCAAGGGCGACCCGATCGGGGTGGTGGGGAATACCGGGCGCAGTTTGGGTCCACACTTGCACTTCGAAATTATCTTCAAGGGGAAGGCCGTCGACCCTCTCTCCTATCTGGATTAGGTCTCATAACCTTTCTGGGTAGCGGTCGAAACCAATCAACACGTCGAACGGGAAGCCGGGGTACCACATGTCCAAACACGCAGCCACCAGCATGACGTTCATCGGCGAAGGAACGCGCATCAACGGAGACATGTCCGTGGAGCACGATTTGCGCGTGGAAGGGGCGGTCAAGGGCGCGGTTTCGGTGGGGGGCACCTTGGTGCTCAGCATCACCGGCAGCATCGAGGGCGATGTGGCCAGCCGTTCTGCCGCGCTCGCGGGACGCGTTCACGGCAACGTGCGCGTGCAGGAGAAGTTGGTCCTGGAGGAGAAATCGGTGTTGCAGGGCGATTTGCATGCCCGCGAGCTGGTGGTGCAGGAAGGTGCCATCTTCCAGGGCAATTGTTCGATGGATGCTTCGCGGGACTGAGACTCCCCCTTCGATGCCCGTTCCAAAGCTGCCCCCCGATCTCGGGATTTTATTGACGCTGGGCGTTTCGCTAGCCGGATGGATCACCGGGGGCGTGCTGGCGGGCCGATGGATCGACCAGCACTGGGGCCTGCAACCGTGGGGCACGCTGGGCGGCGCGTTGGTCGGAATCACCGGTTCGGCACTGACGGTCTACAGAATCGTACGGCATCTTGACCAAAAGCAGGGGTAAAAATACCAGAGAAACCCGAGCGGAGAACGGCCTGCAGGCGAGACCTCGACCTTCTTCCGCTCATCATGAGGAATTCTCGGTTAAGCCCCTGATTTTGGCTGTCATTCTTTAGATTTTCATTCGCATTTTGACTTGAATCCAGCGCGGGTCTTGCTATTATTTCGGCCCGTTCTGAAAGCGGATTTTGGTCCGCTCCTCACCGGAAAAAAACCATTGAACGCCTTTACCAAAACCCTTGGCCTTGCGGCCTTTGCCCTGTGTGCCGGCACCTTGCTGCTGGCCACGTTTTGGCCGTCGCTTCATGCGGGTTTTAGTGCAGCCGGAATTCTGCTGATGGCCGCGAACGCCTTCGCCGCCGTCGGAATCCTGAAGCTGCGTCTCGGCATCGAGCCGATCCAACTCATTATGCTTTCGATGTTCGCCCGCCTCAGCTTCTTGGCGATCGTCATGCTGGTCGTCATCCGCCTCGTGACGCACGGCCCGGCGCTCTATTCTTTCGTGTTCTCGGCCATGGCCGGCTACGTCGTGTTTCAGGCCTTCGAGATTCGGCACATCGTTCGCAACCCGGGGCTGCTGGCCAAATGAAGCTCTTCCGTTACCTCCCCGCCCTTCTCCTCCTTCTGGCTGCGGGGACCGCCCGCGCTTCCGAAGACCTGGGCGAATTTGTTCTCCATCACATTGTCAATTCCAAGGTATGGCACCCGATTCCGGGTTTGCCGGGGATCACCTTCCCCGCTTGGCACGTTCTCGGTGTCGACGTGTCGCTCACGTTGCACTCGGCGATGATGTTGCTCGCCGGAGCGTTGATGTTGATCCTGATCCTGCCCGCCGCCCGTCGCAAGACGGCCGCACACGATAAAAGCGGGCTTGCGCCCGCCGGCCGCTTCGCCCATGCGATCGAGGCCCTCGTGGTCTTCATCCGCGACGAAGTGGTGACTCCGAACCTCGGCGAGAAGCACGGGCGCAAGTGGATGCCGTTCTTCCTCACGGTGTTCTTCTTCATTCTGACCCTGAACCTGGTGGGTCTGGTTCCCGGCTTCGGCGCGGCGACCTCGAACATCAACTTCACCGCGACCTTCGCCGTGATGATCTTCATCCTCTTCAATCTGTCGGGCATCATTCACAACGGCCCGGTGCATTACTTCGCGAATCTGGTTCCCAAGGGCCTCCCCTTCTGGTTGCTGCCGCTTATCGCCGTCATCGAGGTGGTGGGCCTGTTCACCAAAGCCGTGGCGCTCGCCCTGCGTTTGTTCGCCAACTTGACGGCGGGCCACGCTCTTATTTTCTCGCTGCTCGGATTGATCATCGTGTTCAAGTCCCACCTCGCGGCCCTGCCGTTGGTGCCTTTCACGCTGTTCATCTACCTCATCGAGATTCTGGTGGCCTTTTTGCAGGCCTATATCTTCACGTTGCTGGCCGGCCTGTTCATCGGGCAGGCCGTGCATCAAGAGCACTAAACCGAGAATAACCGACCCCAATTCCACTCCAAGGAGCGTATCATGGCACTCGAAACAATCAGCATGGGTTCTCTCTCCGCCGGCATCGGCGCGGGCCTCGCCGCCATCGGCGCGGGCATTGGTATCGGCCGCCTGGCCGGTTCCGCTCTGGAGGGCATCGCCCGCCAGCCCGAAGCCATCGGCAACATCCGCACGACCATGCTGATCGCCGCGGCGTTCGTTGAAGGCGTTGCGCTGTTCGCTTGCGTTATCAGCTTTCTCGCCATCGGTAAGTAAACCGCGGTTCACGCGATTCAAAGCGCGGTATCCTCCGGGTGCCGCGTGTTAAAAAGGATTTTCGCATGAAACGACTTTCGTTCGGGACGTTCGCATCCCTTTCTTTGACCGTCCTCGCGGGCGCGGCACGAGCTGCGGATTCCGTTGCAACAACCGTTGCCTCCGCTGCAGAAGTCGGGCATGGAACCGAGCATGCAGTGCAAGAGGGCTCTCCCCTGTTGCGCTTCGATCCCGGCGTGGGCATTTGGGCCATCGTCGTGTTCGTGTTGCTTCTTCTCATTCTGAAGAAGTACGCATGGGCGCCGATTCTCGAAGCGCTCGACGCACGTGAGACCACTGTGCGCGAAAGCCTGGAGCAGGCCGCGCGCATTCAGGCCGAGAACGCCCGCCTGGCGCAGGAGCAATCCCGTCTGATAGCCGAAGCGCGCGCCGAAGCGAACGCGGTACTTCAGACCGCCCGCGAATCGGGCGAGGCGCTGAAGAAGAGCCTAGAGCAGACCGCGCAAGAAGAAAAGCGGCGCATCATCGCTTCCGCATCGCAGGAGATCGAGGCGCAGACCCGCGCCGCGGTGGCCGAGCTGCGGAAGACCACGGCGGAACTGTCGATCGGCATCGCCGAGAAGCTGATTCGTCAGAACCTCGACGACACCAAGAACCGTGCTCTCGTGGATCAACTGATCCAGGAAGCTTCGCCCAAGGCGTAAGAGCACAGGAACCAAGAGCATGGCACGGCAGATTTCCAAAGCAGCGCGGGTGTACGCGAAAACCTTCCTCGACTACGCGTCTTCCAAGGGCGAACTTGCGGCGTTGCGCGAAGAGTTCACCGCCGTGCTCGAAGTGTTCGCGAAGACCCGTGGCCTCGAACGCGCACTGAACCTTTCGGCCCTTCCCGAAGAGAAGCGGGCGCAGATTCTGCGTCCGCTCACCGAGAAGGCGTCGGACTCGCTCAAGCGTTTGCTGGGTTTGCTCGAACTCAAAGGCCGTTTGGCCCTGCTGCCCGCTATCGCCGAACTCTTTCTTCGCATGGAAGAGGCCGGCCGCAACGTGCGCCGCGCCCGCGTGGTCAGTGCGACGGCCCTTGACGCGGGTCAACTGGAGTCCCTCGCGAAGGGACTGATCGCACGGAAACCCGGCTCGACCTACTTGCTCCACAATGAGGTGGACGCTTCCCTGATCGCGGGTTTCCGCGTCGAGGAAGACGGCCTCGTCACCGACACCAGCCTGCGCAACAAGCTCGACGGCGCGCGTCGCCGTCTCACGGCGGCTTAATCCAAGAAGCCTGATACAGGAAGACACAGGAAAACATTATGGCGACCCAGATCAAACCCGACGAAATCAGCTCCCTTCTCAAGCAGCAGCTCGAGAACCTCGACCTCGCGGCCGACAGCTACGAGACCGGTACCGTGCTCCAGGTGGGCGACGGCATCGCCCGCGTGCACGGCCTGAGCCAGGTCATGGCCGGCGAGCTCGTGGACGTGCTGGGCGCAAACGGCAAGGTTTCGGGCCTCGTGCTCAACCTGGAAGAAGACTCGGTCGGTATCGCGCTTCTCGACTCCGCTTCGTCGGTGCGCGAGGGCGACAAGGTCGTCCGCACCAAGGCGATCGCTTCGGTGCCCGTGGGCGACACCATTCTCGGCCGCGTGATCAACGCGCTCGGCGAGCCCATCGACGGCGGTCCGGCACTCGACCGCACGAACATGCGTCCCATCGAACTGAAGGCGCCCGGCATCATCCGCCGCCAGAACGTGCATGAGCCGCTCGAGACCGGCATCAAGGCCATCGACACGATGATCCCGATCGGCCGTGGTCAGCGCGAGCTCATCATCGGTGATCGCAAGACGGGCAAGACCGCCATCGCGATCGACACGATCATTAACCAAAAGGGCAAGGGCGTCAAGTGCATCTACGTCGGCATCGGCCAGAAGCAGAGCACGATCGCCCTCGTCGTCGAGAAACTCCGCGCCGCCGGCGCGATGGAATACACCTGCGTGGTCGCGGCCAACGCCTCCGACTCCGCGCCGCTCCAGTATCTCGCGCCCTACTGCGGCACGACCATGGGCGAATACTTCATGTTCAACGGCGGCCATGCGCTGCTGGTGTATGATGACTTGACCAAGCAGGCGCAGGCTTACCGCCAGCTCTCGCTGCTGCTCCGCCGCCCGCCCGGCCGCGAAGCCTACCCTGGTGACGTGTTCTACATCCACTCCCGCTTGCTCGAGCGCGCCGCCAAGTTGTCGGCTGCTGAAGGCGGCGGTTCGCTCACCGCGTTGCCCATCATCGAAACGCAGGCAGGCGACGTGTCGGCTTACATTCCGACCAACGTGATCTCGATCACCGACGGACAGATCTTCCTCGACGCAGGTATGTTCGCCTCGGGCCAACGCCCCGCCGTGGACGTCGGTCTCTCGGTTTCGCGCGTGGGCGGCGACGCCCAGATCAAGGCCACCAAGCAGGTCGCCGGCGTGCTTCGCCTGACGCTGGCGCAGTACCGCGAACTCGCGGCCTTCGCCCAGTTCGCTTCCGATCTTGACAAGGCCACGCAGCGCCAGCTGGCGCGCGGCGAGCGCCTCACCCGACTGCTGCGTCAGGGCCAGTACCAGCCCTACCGCATTTCCAAGACCATCTTCACGGTGTTCGCGGGTAGCCAGGGTTATACCGACGAAATTCCGGTCGCGCAAGTCAGCCGCTACGAGAGCGAGATGCAGCAGTTCATCGAGCTGCGCCACGGCGCGCTGCTGAACGAGATAGAAGAGAAGAAGAAGATGGACGACGATCTGCTCGGCCGCATGAAGGCGGCGCTGGCGGAGTTCGCGAAACAATTCTCCGTGCAAGCGGTGGCGGCATAACAAAATGGCCGGTATCAAGGAACTGCGCCTCCGCATCAAGGCGCTAAAGAACACTAGCAAGATCACGGCGGCCATGAAAATGGTTTCCGCGGCGAAGCTGAAGCGGGCGCAGGATGCGTTCACGCGCAACAAACCCTATGCCGCGCGCATGGAGGAGATGTTCGCCCGCGTGCTTTCGACGCTCGATTCGCCGGAGCATCCGCTGCTGAAGGTTCGCGACGTGCAGCGCACCCGCTACGTGGTGGTGACTTCGGACCGTGGCCTCGCCGGCGCGTTCAACAACGGATTGCTCCGCGCATTCACGCGCCGCACGCCGGATACGACGCCGGTCGAAGCGCTCGGCGTCGGTCGCCGTGCCCGCGAGTTCATCGCCCGCTCCAGCGCTCTCACCGCCGTGACTGCGGAGACGACCAACGCTCCTACCTATGCCAACGCCTCCGCCATCTCGGATAGTTTGGTGCGCGATTATCTCGACGGCAAATGCGACCGCGTGGTGCTGGTATACAACCACTTCCGCAGCGTGATTTCGCAAACGCCGATTTTAGTGCCGCTGCTGCCCTTCGCGACTCCTGCCGTGGATGCCGCAAAGCCCGTGGTAAAAGGCGAGCTGAAAGACATCTATTTCCTGGAACCGGACGCGGAGACGCTGTTCGCAGAGTTGCTGCCGAAGCTGGTGGCGCTGCAGGTGTTCCGCGCCTTGCTGGAGAACGCCGTGGGCGAACACAGCGCGCGTATGACCGCCATGGACAACGCGACCAAGAACACCAAGGAATTGATCGGCTCAATGAGCCTGACCATGAATCGCGCGCGCCAAGCCGCGATCACGCGCGAACTGATCGAAATCGTCTCGGGTGCGGAAGCGCTCAAGGGTTAACGAAGAAGCTTACGGAGAAACTTATGTCTGACAACAAAAATTTCGGAACCATCACCGCCGTCATGGGCCCCGTCGTGGACGTGAGCTTCGAAGGCTCGGATCTGCCCGCGCTCAACACGGCGCTGACGACGACGAACGCCTCCATCGAAGGCGGCAAGGAAAACAACCTGGTCCTCGAAGTGGCGCTCCACCTCGGCGATCATCAGGTGCGCGCCATTTCCATGGACACCACCGACGGCCTCGTGCGCGGCGCGAAGGTGTTCAACACCGGCAAGCCGATCTCCGTGCCGGTGGGCGCGGGCACGCTGGGCCGCATTCTGAACGTCACCGGCGACCCGATCGACGGCGAAGGCCCGGTCAAGGCCGACCGTTACGACTCGATCCACAAGGCGCCCCCGGCGTTCACGAACCAGAGCACGGGTTCCGAAGTGCTCGTGACCGGCATCAAGGTCGTCGACCTTCTCGCTCCCTACTCCAAGGGCGGCAAGATCGGTCTCTTCGGCGGCGCCGGCGTGGGCAAGACGGTTATCATCATGGAGCTGATCAACAACATCGCGAAGCACCACGGCGGTTACTCCGTGTTCGCCGGTGTGGGCGAACGCACGCGCGAAGGCACGGCGCTCTACGGCGAAATGAAGGAGTCGGGCGTGCTCGACAAGACCTGCCTCGTGTACGGTCAGATGAACGAACCCCCCGGAGCGCGTGCGCGCGTGGCGCTCACGGCCCTCACGGTCGCCGAGTACTTCCGCGACGACAAGAACCAGGACGTGCTGCTGTTCGTGGACAATATGTTCCGCTTCACGCAGGCCGGTTCCGAAGTGTCCGCTCTGCTCGGCCGTATTCCCTCGGCCGTGGGTTACCAGCCTACGCTGGGTACCGAAATGGGCGATCTGCAGGAGCGCATCACCTCGACGCTCAACGGCTCGATCACTTCGATTCAGGCGATTTACGTGCCCGCCGACGATTACACCGATCCGGCGCCGGCGACGACCTTCGCTCACCTCGACGCGACCACCAACCTTTCGCGCGCCATCTCGGAGCTCGGCATTTACCCCGCCGTGGATCCGCTCGACTCGAGCTCGCGTATTCTCGATCCGCAGGTTGTGGGCGACGATCACTACAACACCGCCCGCGGTGTGCAGTCGCTGCTGCAGCGCTACAAGGAACTGCAGGACATCATCGCGATTCTGGGTATGGACGAGCTCTCCGAAGACGATCGTCGCACGGTGAACCGCGCCCGTCGCGTTCAGAAGTTCCTCTCGCAGCCCTTCCACGTTGCCGAGGTGTTCACCAACATCCCGGGCAAGTTCGTGAAGCTCGAAGACACCGTCCGCTCCTTCAAGGAAATCCTCGAAGGCAAGCACGACAATCTTCCCGAAGACGCGTTCTACATGGTGGGTTCCATCGACGAAGCCATCGCCAAGGCCGAGAAGATCAAGGCTCAGGGCTAATCACCATGCGTATCCAGATTCTCACCCCTGAAGCGACCGTGTTCGACGGCGAAGCCGAGAGCGTCATGGTTCCCGGTTCCGCCGGTGCGTTCGAGGTGCTCACGGGCCACGCGCCGATTCTCTCCAGCCTCTCGGCTGGGGATGCGCGCGTGATCGCGGACAAGAAGGAACTGCACTTCAAGGTGGGCGCGGGTTTCTTCGAGTTCAGCCACGAGAACGGTGTTCTCCTCGCGGATAGCGCGGAGAAGAAACACGGATAAACTCCGGGTTTGGCATTCAAAAAAGGCGGCCTCCTCATTCCTGAGCGGGTCGCCTTTTTTTCGTTCGCCTTTGGCGACCTCAACTAGCTACAGTTTGGGGGGTGTTAGGCTATCACGAGTTCCGATCCCGGAGAGTTCGGGAGAAGCGCGATTTCAGCGCTAGAACGGCCTGAAGCAGGGAGCGGCATGGATACAAAACCGAAAAGTCTGCGTCTGACGCTTGCGGTACTCGTCCTGAACGCCTTGCTGGCGTATCCCATCCTCTTCTACTTCTACAAGCAATTCAACTACCGGGAATATCCTATGGAGGATATCCCGATTTATCTGTCGATGGTCGACCAGGGGCCGGCCGTGGCGCAGCCTCCGTTCCGCTATCGCGTGCTCGTGCCCGAGGTGGTGAAAGCCATGCGGGTGTTGCCCGGCTATAACGTCCGCATCGACTATACCGAAGACCCGGTCGTGCAGAAGGACTTCTTTCATTTCATGCTGCTGAACTTCGGCCTGATCATCGCCGTGTCGGGTCTGTTGTTCCGGTATCTCCGCGGCCGTGTCGGAACCGCGTTCGCCTGGATGGGCTCGCTGCTCTACATCCTGTCATTCAACTCGTTCATGGGCGGGTACGTTCCGCTCTCGGATGCCGGGGCGCATTTGGCGATTTTGGTCGGCATCATTCTCTTGGAGAAGCGTCGTCCGGTTCTTTTGCTTTTACTGTGCCTGTTTGCGGTATTCATCAAGGAGACCGTGCTGCTCGTATTGATCCCGTGGATCGCGGTGCACGCGGTGGGCGACTGGAAGCGTCTGTGGTATTGGGCATACGTGGCGCCTGCGGGCATCGCCTACGTGGCTGTGGCGCGGGCTTTTCCCGCGGCCTCCAAATACATGTATTCGAATGCTTCCACGGTGCTCGACCCGGCGATCATTCTCAAGAACGCGTTTCTGTTTCTCAGCCCCGCCACGTATTCGCGTCAGTTCGTTTTTCACGTGGGCCTCGGCAACCTTCCGTTGTTGGTGGCGCTCGGAGTCTTTGCGTGCCTCCGCTTCAAAGGCGTAAAGGTTCCGGTGAACCGCGGGCTGTGGGTTTACGGCTTCATGCTGTGGTTCGCCTTGACGATTTGGTCGGAGCTGCAGACGGGACGCGTGGCCTTCATGGTGTTCCCCGCGGTGATCCTGTTCGAGGTCACGGTGTTCCGCGCCTTGTATCAACGGATCGATTCCGTTGAGCCGGGCGAACCCGTGAACCGATTATCCTAAATCAGATTTTCTAGAGAGAGATTTTCACATGGACTATCGTCAACTCGGCCGCTCGGGCCTGAAGGTTCCCGAACTCACGCTCGGCACGGGCACGTTCGGCGGCGGCGGCGCATTCTTTTCGCAATGGGGTGACGTGGACGTGAAAGGCGCGTCGCGCCTGATCGATATCGCCATCGAGCACGGAATCACCATGTTCGATTCCGCCGATGGCTATTCGGCGGGAGCCGCCGAAGAGATTTTGGGAGCCGCACTCAAGGGAAAACGAGACCAGGTTTTGATCTCGACCAAGGGCACCTTCCGCAACGGCAAGGGTGTCAACGACATCGGCAACTCGCGCATCCACATCGTGCAGGCGGTGGAGAAAAGCCTGAAGCGCCTCGGCACCGATGTGATCGACCTCTATCAGCTGCACGGCTTCGACACGCACACGCCGGTGGAAGAAGCGCTGCGCGCGCTCGACGATCTCGTGACGGCGGGAAAGATCCGCTACATCGGCTGCTCCAACTTTTCGGGTTGGCACTTGATGAAGTCGTTGGCACATTCGGACCGGCACGGCCTCGCGCGCTACGTGGCGCACCAAGCCTACTACTCGCTGGTGGGCCGCGACTATGAAACCGAGTTGATGCCGCTGGGCATCGACCAGGGCGTGGGCGCGGTGGTGTGGAGTCCGCTGGGTTGGGGGCGCCTCACCGGCAAGATCCGCCGCGGCGCACCGCGTCCGCAGACCAGCCGTTTGAACTCGCAGTTGGTGGTGGATAATGGTCCGCTGGTGGATGAAGAGTATCTGTACAACGTGGTTGACGCGCTCGACGTGGTGGCGGCGGAGACGGGCAAGACGGTTCCGCAGATTGCGCTGAACTGGTTGCTGCGCCGGCCGACGGTGTCGACGGTGATCGTGGGGGCGCGCGACGAGAAGCAGTTGATCGAAAACCTGGGCGCGGTGGGGTGGAGTTTGACGGCGGAGCAGGTGGCGAAGCTGGACGCCGCCAGCGCGCGCCCGAAGCCGTATCCGTACTGGCATCAGGCGCTGTTCCCCGCCCTGGGGGCGCAGGGGCACGTGTAGGGGGGGTGGGGTCTTACCTTCCCGCCACCTTCGCCGCCCTCTCCATCAGGGGTCCAAACTTCAGGCGCGTACTCGAATAAGCCACCTGCAATTGCTGTCCCAACCCACGGATCGAAAAATCCTTCGTTTCGTTCCGCCCGTTGTAGAGGGCATGAAACGAGATGCGGCTATCCGCAGCAATCGTCGTAACCGCACCCGCATACCACTCCGACTTCTCCGAACTATCCGTTCGCGCCGTTCCGAACTCGCTCAGTCCGAACGGGCGCAGCGCATAAGCGGTGTCTCCCGCGTGCGCCTCCCAGAACAAACCCATCGTATTGTAGAACGGATCCAACAGCGAAGCCAGTCCCTGAAGCTTCTGATCGGGATGCTCGTACACGTCCACCGCGACCCAATCCACATAGGCCGAGCCCGGGTAGTAGGCGAAGGGCGCGTTCCACGCGCTGTTCGGGTAGCTCTCCGCATTCGGGGAGAACACCCACACCAACTGATTCGCACCTTCGGCGGCGAACAACGCATGCACATAGCGCCACGCTGCGATATAGCGCTGCGGGCCATCAGGCATGCCGTTCGCGTCCGCATCGGTGTTCGCTCCAGCGAACACACCCGAGTAGGCATACCAGTTCCCGTTCATCTCATGCGCGAAACGGAACACCACCGGATGCCCGAAGTCGCGCAACACCCCCGCGACTTCCTTGAGATTGGTGTCGAAGACGCCTTCGGGAATCTGGGTTGTGTAGGCGTATTGGGATGCGACATCCGTGTTGGAAAAATCCTTCGGGTCGAAGGTCAAATAAGGGACGCAACCTTTCGCGTGGACTGCGTCGAGAAACGCTTTGAGGCGCACGGCATTGACCTTCAAATCGGCGTAGGCTCCCGCGATGGCGGGTAGTCCGCCGACTTCGGCTGCGAAGGCGTCGATATTCGAATCGGCGTCGTGCGCATAATCCAGGCTGCGGAAGGCGAACTTCACGGAGGTCAGGCTTTTACCCGCAGGCACCTCGTACCAACGCGCCAAGGGATTCGCGAGACTATCGAGTGCCGAGAAATCGAAGTGCGTTTGCGGAGCCGGTGAGGAAGAGTCGGAATCGAACAAACAGCCTCCCAGCGTCAAACTGCTCGTTGTCGCGAGTACGGAGAAAACGAGCGAAGCGTGACGAGACAGAATCCACTCCCGGAAGAATCCGGACAAAGGTAAATCGGGGCGCGATCGATTCTTTTCGCGGCTTTTTCTATCCTGCCCGTCATGACCGCCGCCGATTACATTGCCCGCCTTGGCCTGATCCCGCACCCCGAGGGCGGCTACTACCGCGAGACGTATCGCGCCGCGTTTCAAGTTCGCCAGATGACGCCGCAGCAGGAGGCTTCCGCGACTTCAGCCGTCACGTCCATCCACTACCTGCTTGAAAGTGAAGATTACTCCGGGTTCCATCGCATCGCCTATCCGGAACTGTGGTACTACCACGACGGCGTGCCGCTCACCGTCCACGAGATCGATGCCGCAGGAAACTATCGCGCGCGTACGCTCGGAAAAGGGGAAGGGGAGCACCTCTCCTTCGTGGTCGAGCCCGGCACCTGGTTCGCCGCGGAGATCCCTTCCAAACAGGGGTTCGCGCTGGTCAGTTGCGCCGTCGCCCCGGCGTTCGACTTCGCCCAATTCGAGATGGCCAAAGGAGCCACGTTGACCGACCGGTATCCGCAGCACGCGGAGATCCTCGAACGATTGTGCCGGGACTGACCCCGACCAGCCCTGACATTTGTGGCCAAATCAATAAATGTTCGTATTTGTCGATCGCGAAGACCTCCAAAAGCGACAAATTGATAGGAAGTTTGGAAAAAATGCCCTCAGAGTGACAGTCTGGCCCGGGCACGTTTTTTGTTCTTCCTCCCTTCAGGACGGGCTGTTCCCGTCCACGATGCGGCCGCATGCGCGCCGATCCAGGGGTGATCCGATGTCCCAAGCCATCCAAGCTTTGCGCCTTACCAAACCCGCCGCCGTTAAAACCGCGACCAAAAGAACCGGTGCGGCCGAACTCTTCGCCGCTCTTGCGCTGTTCGTTTCGGTGCTGCTACCCGCAACCTCGGTACAAGCCGCGCCGCTCAAGATCGCCTACAGCGATTGGCCCGGATGGGTGGCCTGGGATGTGGGCGTGCAAAAGGGCTGGTTCAAGGCCGAGGGCGTGGATGTCGAGTTCACGTGGTTCGAGTACGTGCCCTCGATGGACGCCTTCGCCGCGGGCAAGGTCGATGCCGTGGCCATGGCCAACGGCGACGCGCTCGTGACCGGGGCGACCGGCGCGAAGAGCGTGGCGATTCTCCTTAATGATTAAAGTAACGGAAACGACATGATCGTAGCCAAGCCCGGCATCAAGAACGTGAAGAGCCTCAAGGGCAAGAAGATCGGCGTGGAGATCGGCTTCGTCGACCATCTGCTGCTTTTGAAGGCGCTCGGCGGCGGTGCGGTGGAAGCGATCGCGGCCTGGCAGCCCAACAGCGGACAAGCGCTCAAGGCGCTGCCCGGCTCCAAGGCGATTTATTCCAGCGCCAACGCGCCGGGTCTGATTTACGATGTGCTCGCCGTAAGCCCGAAATCATTGGCCGCGCATCGCGCGGAGTGGAAGACGTTCGTGAAGTTGTGGTTCAAAATCGCCGACTAGGTGAACGACCCGAAGAACAAAGCGGAAGTATCGAAGATCATGGGCGCGCGCGTGGGTCTCAGCGGAGCGGAATACGGGAAGCTGCTCAAGGGCACATTCATTCTCGGCAAGGCCGAAAACGTGGCGCACTTCAAAAAAGGAACCGACCTGACCTCGGTCTACGGATCTAACAAGATCGTCGACAAGTTCAATCTCGATTACGAGGTATACAAGGAAACGCAGGGGCAGCCGTCGTATCTCGATCCGTCGCTGGTGCTGGAGCTGGCGAAATAAAAACGGTTGAATTTTTGGGGGCCGTGATCGAAGCGGGCGTGCGCATGCGCACCGACGGTGCGCCATCCGAGAATATCTATACCCATCGCAAGCGCGACCTTGCTGATGTTTCCACCTTCAGTCTGATCGCCCGTCCCAAAGATTTGACGGATGCCATCTTCCGATTTTTCATTGCCCTGAAAGCGAACAAGTCCGTATAACGGAAGAGGCTCGCGCCTCTGATCGGCACTGGAGTAAAAGCAAGGTCTGAACTTAAATGGCTAATTTCCGACCGCCGACCTGCCTCTCCCCGGATTCTACCTTTCGAGTCCATGTATTCCTCGTCCGTGGCCCTGCTTTCCGTCGCCGAAGCCGACCGTATTTTGGCCGGGTTTTCGGCCACACCGGTTTCGCTCTGGCCCCCGGAATCCGTGGCTCTGGACCTTGCCGTAGGCCGCTTTCTCCGCGAAGACATCCGTGCCGATCGCGCCTATCCCGCGCAAGACCGCTCGCGTATGGACGGCATCGCCATCGTGCATGAAGCGTGGGCCGATCCCGAGAAAGGGGTACGCTCCTTCCTGGTCACCGACATGGCGCGCGCCGGAGACCCGCGCATCGTGCTGTCGCACCGCGCCGCTCAAATCGATCATTCTGACGGAAACCTCGCTACGTGCGTGGAAATCATGACCGGTGCGCCGGTTCCCGAAGGCGCCGACACGATCATTCCCTATGAAGAAGTGACGATCGAAAACCGCGTCGCACATGTGCGCGCGGATTCGACGGTGCGACACCGCCAGTTCGTGCATGCCGCCGGCAGTGATTGCGCGCACGATGACGTTTTGGTTCCTGCGGGCGCGCGATTGCAGGCCGCCCAAATCGCCGTGGCCGCATCCGTCGGTAAAACCGCGCTGCAAGTGACGCGCCGTCCGCGCGTGGCGATCGTGGCCACGGGCGACGAGCTCGTCGGCGTGCACGAGACTCCGCTAGAACACCAGCTGCGCGTCTCCAATGCGCACGGGATCGCGGCCTTGTTCGCCCCTTGGGCCGAAACGACCGTGCATCGCTGTGGCGACGATCCTGAAGCCCTCGAATCCCTTCTCAAAAACGTGTTGTCGGCCTCCGACCTTTTGCTCGTCAGCGGCGGAGTTTCGGCAGGGAAATTTGACCTCGTGCCCGACACGCTCCAAAAGCTCGGCGTCCGCAAGGTGTTCCACAAGCTGGCACAGAAGCCGGGGAAGCCACTGTGGTTTGGAAGCTTCGAGGCGACTTCCTCCGGCTCGAACACCGGAACGGATGCCGAAGAGACTCGATCCGAAACCCTCGTTTTTGGTTTACCGGGGAATCCGGTTTCATCGCTCGTGTGCGCGCGCCGTTTCGTTTTGCCACTGTTGTGGGCCAAATCAGGTGGATCGATGTCTGCGGGGGCTTCGGTACCTTCGGTCCCTTTGGGAACCTCCGTCAACGCCCTGTCCCGGTTGACGCAATACCTTCCGGTACAGCTCTTTCAATCGCAAGCCGTTCCCTGTGCGGTGAACGGATCCGGTGATTTTGCGGCCCTCGGCGGGTCGGACGGATTTTTGGAACTTCCGCCGCTGCCACCGGAGCAAAACCACTACCCGGCGGGCGCAATAATGGCTTACTTTCCATGGTCCCCATGATCGCCCGCACCCCTGAAATTCCGGTCCTGCCGCGTGCGCGGCTCCAGAGCGATTCTCTGGTCAAACCGCTTGTCGACCCTTCGGGCCGCGTGATGCGCAAGCTGCGGGTTTCGCTTACCGACGCCTGCCAATACCGTTGTTTTTACTGCATGCCGGAGAACCCGGTGTTCACGCGCAACGCCGAACTGTTGTCGCCATCGGAGTACGGCGCCATCTGCTCCGAACTGGTATCGCGGGGCATCGAAGAACTCCGCGTCACCGGCGGCGAGCCTACCGTGCGCCCCGAGTTCCGGGAAATCATGACCGTGCTGTCGCGGATCCCGGCACAACGCCTGAGCCTCACCAGCAACGGTCAATTGCTCGCGCGTCATCTCGATTTTTTGCGCGACCTTGGTTGCACCCACCTGAACATCAGTCTCGACAGCCTCGATGCCGGCCGTTTCGAGCGCATCACGCGCGGTGGAGACTTCCATACCGTGATGGCTTGCATCGAACAGGCGGCGACATCGGGCTTCACGGTCAAGGTAAACGCCATCGTATTCCGCGGCATCAACGACGACGAACTGCCCGATTTCGCGCGGTGGTCTGCCGCTTCGGGGGTCGAAGTCCGCTTTCTTGAGTACATGAAAATCGGACCGGAACATGCGACCACCTTCGACCGCTTCGTATCCGCGGACGAGATGATCGCATCTCTCGAGCCGCATGTTGGAATGAATGCCGTCGCGGTTCCGCACGACTCCACCTCGTTCGTGTTCGAAACGTCCGCGGGCGCGCGCCTCGGTTTCATCGCCTCGGAGTCGAAACCGTTTTGCGGTGCGTGTTCCCGCCTGCGCCTGTCGGCCACGGGAACGCTGCGCTCGTGTTTGATGAGCGAGCGCGGAGTCTCGTTGCGGAACGTATCGTCGTCCGGGTATGGGGACGTCCTCGACCGGGTGATGGCGATGAAGCCAACGGGCCGCCTCGACCACGTCGACCAGGCGATGCACGAAATCGGAGGATGAAGAGAAAGATGAAATATAAAATCGGAAATATGAAAGTAACGCAGAAACAAAATGCATTTCCGAAATGGGATTTTTTAAATCGTACGCGTGTTGAGAGTATGCGCGAAGTAGTCTCCCTTTCATATTTCATATTTTTCCGTATGCCCGGGAGCTAAAGGTTCATGAATCTCTTCTCCCACCTCAATGCGAGCGGCGCTCCCTCAATGGTCGATATCGGCGGCAAGGCGGTGACACGCCGCACCGCACGCGCGGAGGCCTTGGTGTGGCTGCCCGAAAGCGTGCGGGCGCAATTTACGAACGGCGACATCCGCAGCCCCAAGGGTCCGGTTTTCCACACGGCGACTCTGGCAGGCGTTATGGCCGCGAAGAAAACCGACCAACTGATTCCGCTGTGCCACTCCCTGCCGCTCGATGATTGCCAGATCTCGATCGCCATGCAGGAAGGCGAAGGTGAGTGCGTCCGCATCGTCTGCTCCGTATCCACCAGCCATCGCACGGGGGTGGAAATGGAAGCGCTCACGGGTGCCACTGTGGCCGCTCTGACACTGTACGACATGTGCAAGGCGCTGTCGCACGGCATCGAAATCCGGTCGGTGCGATTGCTGGAGAAGACCGGCGGCAAGAAGGATTACCGTGTCGACTGAACCGAATGAATCCGTTGCCGCGCCGTTGTACGGTCTCGTGCTGGCCGGTGGCCGCAGCCGGCGCATGGGCCGCGATAAGGCCGCACTGGCTTATCAGGACGGCGTACCGCACGCGCGGCGCACAGCCGATTTGCTCGCAGCGGTGTGCGAGCGGGTGTTCGTTTCTTGCCGTGCGGATCAGGAATCCGACCCTACCCTTGCCGGCCTCGATAAAATCTCCGACCACTTCGATGTCGGCGGCCCTCTGAACGGCATTCTATCCGCGCTCGCCGCGCATCCCGGCAAGGCGTTTCTGGTGGCCGCGTGCGATCTGCCGTTTCTCTCCGCAGAGGCGCTGGCGACCTTGGTGGCCGGGCGCGATGCCGCGAAAACTCTGACCGTATTCGAGAACCCGCTGCGCGACAACTTCCTCGAACCTCTGTGCGCGATATACGAGCCGGAGTATTTGGAACGGGCCCGCGCCGTGATGACGCAGGGTTTGACCTGTCCGACGAAGATCGCCAATGCGCTGGATGTCGAGCGTCTGCGTCCGGATAACGCTTTGTTTTTGGACAATGCGAATCACCCGGAGGATTTCGAGAAAGCTTTCGCGCTTCTCTCCGGTGGCGCGACGGTGACCGTCGAGTATTTCGCCATCTTCCGTGCGCAAGCCAAACGCTCGTCCGAAGAAATCCCTTTAGACGGGGCCTCACTTGCCGATCTGTATGAACGGATGCGGGTCCGGTACGGCTTCGCCCTCACACGAGAATCCGTGCATGTGGCCATTAATGACGCGTATGCATCGTGGGACGCCGTCTTGCGTCCGGGCGACCGGTTGGTTTTCATTCCGCCCGTATCGGGCGGATAGATTTTCGATGGACTTTGGAATAGGATCTCTTGCATGTTTCGTCTGACCGACAAACCGATCGATGCCGCCACGCTCCGTGCGGAGTTGGAGAATGACGCGGCTGGCGCATCCGTGACCTTCGAGGGGATCGTACGCAACCACAATGATGGGCGTTCCGTGTTGCGGCTCGAATATGAAGCGTATCTCGCACTTGCGAACAATGAGGGCGAAGAGATCGTGCGCGCCGCACGTGAGAAGTTCGACATTCTTGGTGCGACCTGCGTGCATCGCACGGGCGGACTTGCCATCGGTGACATGGCGGTGTGGGTCGGCGTGGCAGCGGCGCACCGCGGCGAGGCCTTCGACGCCTGCCGTTACATCATCGACACGGTGAAGCATCGCGTGCCGATCTGGAAACGCGAGTTTTACACGGATGGATCGGTGGAGTGGGTCGGTTGTGCGGGTTGCGATTCTCCGCACGCGGGCTGAACGTGGATCCTCTTGCCTTGATTTTGATTGGCGCTGCGATTCTCGCCGTGGCCTTCTTGTACTCCGCCGTCGGCCATGCGGGCGCCTCCGGCTACATCGCGGTTTTGGCCCTTGCAGGTTTCGCACCCGATGTGATCAAGCCGACCGCCCTCGTCCTCAATATCCTCGTGGCGGCGATCGGCTCGTATCAATTCTGGCGCGCGGGTCATTTTCGCTGGAGCCTCTTTTGGCCTTTCGCGCTGCTCGCCGCACCCGCTGCATTTCTGGGTGGCTATCTCCACCTCCCGACCCCTCTCTTCAAGATCGTGGTGGGAATCGTTCTCCTCTTTTCGGCGCTGAGGTTTTTTCTCCGGCCCGGAGATCCCGTCGAAGCAGCGCCTCCGAAACTTCCGATGGCACTCGCTACCGGCGCAGGTCTCGGCCTTCTTTCGGGACTCACCGGTACGGGCGGAGGGATTTTTCTGACGCCGCTCATGTTGCTCTGTCGTTGGGCGAAAACGAAGAACGTTGCTGCGACGTCGGTGTTGTTCATCCTCGTGAATTCCGTTACGGGCCTCGCAGGATTCTTGAGCTCCGGAAAAAGCGTCCCGGCGCTTGCATGGCCGCTTGCGATCGTCGCCATTCTGGGCGGGACCTTCGGATCTTATCTCGGCAGCCGCCGCTTTCCCGTGCGGACGATCCAGTTGCTGCTCGCCGCGGTGCTTTTGATCGCGGGGGTGAAGTTGGCATTCGGGGGGTGAATGGAAGGCTCGGATCCGGTATTTTTACGACCCTACAAGTCTGAAGACGCCGCTACCCTGGCAGAGGTGATGCGCGATGCCATTCAAGGGTCTGGGTCGAGCGGTTACACCCCGGCGCAACTGAACGTTTGGTCGCGTTACCCAGAAGACTTGGAGGAGTTCCGGGAAAAGCTTTCGCGCGGGGTGACTCTAGTCGCCGAGTCAGCCGGGCAACCCGTGGCATTCGGCCAGCTCGACCCGTCGGACCATGTCGAATTCCTCTACTGTCGAACCGCTTACGCTCGGAGAGGAATCGCTTCCATCATTTATCGTGAATTGGAGGCGCACGCTCTAGCAGCCGGTGCGCTGTGGATTCAAACCGAGGCAAGCCGAGTCAGCCGCCTGTTCTTCGAGAAGTTCGAGTACAAAGTAGACGCGCGAGAATCGGTGGAGCGCTACGGCGAAGTTCTTGAGCGCTTTCGCATGTTGCGCCTCTTGATCGACCTGAGCGCGCCCTAACACCCGAATTACCTCTTAAGCGTCCCCACGCGCCGCCTCGTTTTTCCCTAGCGGCGCAATGTTCCTTTGGCCGCTTCTTCGCGCAGCGGCTCGTTGTCCCAGGCGGCGTCCACCTGATCCTTCAGCACCGCGCCGCCGCCGCGCAGGATGCTCTCCGCTTCTTCGATCTTGGCGCGCAGTACGTTGAAATAGTTTTGGCCGCCCCAGTGCGAAGCCAGTTCGCGCATGCTCGCCTCGTTGTGCTTGCGGAAGGCGAAGGCGGCGCGGCGCGCGTGGTACGCCCGAAAGCCCACCAGTTGCAGCGCGTCCACACCCATGTCGAGGGAGGTGCCCAGGGTTTCGCGATAGACGTGCTCGAATCCCGCGTTGATCAGCTCGTAGGCGTCCACGCGCCGGCGGCTGCGCGCCAGGATTTTGAGATGCGGGAAATGTTTGCGCGCCAGCTCGCCGATGGCGCGGATCTTGGTCGTGTCGGAAAGCGTGAGGATCAGCACTTCGGCCTGATCCGCGCCCGCCGCGCGCAACATGTCGAGACGCGAAGCATCGCCGTACCAAGCCTTGAGCCCCACCTTGCGCACACCGTCCACGAGTTCCGCATCGACGTCGAGCACCGTGGTGGGCACACCGTTGGCCTGCAAAAAACGGCCGATGATGTTGCCCATGCGGCCGAAGCCCGCGAGAATCACCCGGCCGGGCACTTCGGGCTCGATGGAGTCCATGGCGCGGTCGGCGTCGCCGCCTGCGCGCACGCGGGGCAACTTGTGCAACAGCAGTAACAGGGGCGGCGTGGCCGTCATCGACAGCGCCGTTACCGCCATCGCGGCGCGCGTCCAGTCGGGCGGGAGTACGCCGAGACGCTCCGAAAGACCCAGCAGCACGAAGGCGAACTCGCCCACCTGTGCCAGCGCAAATCCGAACAGCAAGGTGTCGGACCACTGGCGCCGGAACACGATGGACACCGTGACGAGCACCAAAAATTTGAGGACCACCACGCCTAGGGCGCCGCCCACGACGAGTCCCAAATGATCGTGGATGAAAGGGAAATCGATCGCCGATCCCACCGAAAGGAAAAACAGACCCAGCAACAATCCCTTAAAGGGCTCGATGTCGCCTTCCAACTCGTGACGGTATTCGCTTTCGGCCAGCACCACGCCCGCGAGAAAGGCACCCAGCGCGGGGCTCAGCCCCACCGTCTGCATGAGCAAGGCGATTCCGATCACGAGCATCAGGGCGAAAGCGGTGAATACTTCGGGTAGGCGTGCGCCCGCGATGAAGCGGAACACGGGCCGCGCAAGCAACTGACCGCCGGCCACCACCGCACCCACCGCCAGGAGTACGACTCCGGTTTTGCCCCATGCGGACAGGCCTTCCAGCAAACCGGAGTGGCCGGTTACCGCCGAGGTTTTAGTCGTCGCCAAAAGCGGCAACAAGGCGATGATGGGGATGACGGCCAAGTCCTGGAACAACAGCACCGAGAAACTGGCTTGCCCACCGCGCAGCTTCAACCAGTTTCGCTCCTGTAACGATTGCAATACGATGGCGGTGGACGACATCGCCAGAATCAGCCCAAGCGCCAGAGACGGCCGCGCGGGCAGGCCCGCCAGCAAGCCGATGGCGAGCACCGCACCCGTGGTGAGCAGAACCTGGGCGCTGCCCATGCCGAGAATCGGAACGCGCAGACGCCACAACAGCGATGGCTTGAGTTCGAGACCGATGAGGAAGAGCAGCATCACGACGCCGAATTCGGCGAAGTGCATCACGCTGCCTTCGGTGCGCCCTCCCACGAGGCCCAGCACGTTCGGGCCGATCACCGCGCCTGCGAGCAAATATCCCAGCACCGAGCCGAGGCCGAGGCGCTTGGCGACCGGAACCGCGATGGCCGCCGCCGCTAGGTAGACGAACGCCTGAAAGAGGAAATGGGAATGCATGTCAGAGCGCTCCCGTCGCCGTACCGGAAGCGACAATGGCATCGGGCGCGGGCAGCACGTCGTTCAGCCGTTCCGCGCGCGTCGCAGCCTCGAGATCGAGCGACCCGTCGATGAGCGACTCAATGGCGCGGCGATACAACAGAGCGTGCGGCTCCACGTCGCGCAAACTGGCGAGTGACAGCGCGCGGTGTACCGTAAGCGGGGCGAGATACCGCATGCCGCATAGGCTGGCGGTCTGTTCGAAGGGAGACAACAAATGCCGCATGGTGAAGCGATTGTAGCCTTCGGGGCGATACGCCTCTTGCGGCCCGGCCGTGGTGATCACGTTCAGTAGCACCTTGCCGCGCAGTGCGGTGCCATCCGTGCCGTAGGCGAATCCGTGCTCGAGCACGAGGTCCTGCCACTCCTTGAGGATCGCCGGGCTGCTGTACCAGTAAAAAGGATGTTGCAGCACCACGACATCGTGTGCGAGCAGCAATTCCTGCTCGCGCGCCACGTCTATTTGGAAATCGGGATAGACTTCGTAGAGATCGTTGAAAGTGACTCCGGGGATGTTTTGCACCGCCCCCGCCAGATAGCGGTTGACCCGCGATTTCTCGAGTGCGGGGTGGGCGAAGAGGATGAGGACGCGTTTCGGCACCAATCAAAGATAGGGTTTTGTCCGCCTTTGGATCCTCCAGGGGGTCCGAAGTCACTCGAATTCCCTATAAATGCGTGCGGAAACCGTGGCAGAGCGCAATTAATTCCGGCAGAAAATCGTGATCGAGCGTATACTCAAAGCACCCCGACCGCGATCGGCCGGGTGTTTCGGAGGGTTGTATGTCGAATCTGCTGCGCGTGGCCTTACTGGCGTTCGGCTTGCTGCCGTCGGCCGCTCTGTCCCAACTCGGCCCCGACAGCCTGCGCTTCGCGCTGATGTCCGATCCGCAATACGCCGACAAGGCTTCCACCACAGACCGCTGCTACCGGAACACCATTCCGAAAATGGATACGGCGGTGAAGTTTTTGAACACGAAATCGCCCGCCTTCCTCTTGATTCTCGGCGACTACGTCGACGCCTACACCCAAACCGCCGCCGATACCGTCAAGGCCTACAAAGACATCGACACCCTGAACAAAAGCGTGTCTAAGTTCGTAGGCCCCGTTTACCAGGTGCTGGGCAACCACGACGAAGCCTCGCTCAACAAAAGCGAATGGTTGAACCGTTCCTTGGGTGCGGTCAAGAAAAACTATTACTCCTTCGACTTCGGCCCATTCCATTTCGTGGTGATGGACGGCAACTACAGCCCCAACGGAAAGGATTTCGGCCGCATCGATCCGTGGGTATGGAACGATGCCCAGATTCCGACGGAGCAGAAAAACTGGCTGACAGCCGACCTCGACAGTGCCGGCGACAAGCCGACGATCGTGGCCATCCATGAAAACCTCAATGACAGCTCCGATTACTCGGTGAACAACTCCGCCGAAATCCGGGCGATCCTGCAAAGCCATGGGAACGTCACCCATGTGTTGCAAGGGCATCGTCACGAAGGTGGATACGCCAAGATTGCCGGCATCCATTACTACACCCACAAGGCGATGTGCAACTGCCCCGCGGGCGCGACGAGCACGGGGAACAATTTCTCCTTGGTCACCCTCAAGGATTCGGCGCTGTATATCGACGGATATTACGGCACGCGCGACACGGTTCTTGCGGCTTCGGGTTTTAAAAAAGCACTCTGGCCCGCATCGATCGGGTACCGCCAGGCCGAAATCGCCAAGACCGTTCGTTTCCATACGACACAATTGGAACTTTTGGGAGAGGGCTCGCACACGATCCGGGTGCAACGCGTCGACGGAAGCGTGCTTGCAGTGCGCAACGGGCGCGGACCACGGATCTATTCCCTCACGGAGTTGACCGGCGGCGTGGCGGGAGTTTATCTGCTGACGGTACACACCGACAAGGGCGTGTTCACGAAGCGGGCTGTGCGGATGTAACTCCGACGATCGTTCCGGTATTTTGCGCACCGGTGATCTGGCCTTCGAGAGCGGCGGCGGATGCGAATCCGCAGATATGCACCTCTCCCACCCCCGATTCGACGGCGGCGAGGCACGAGCGCACCTTCGGAATCATTCCGCCGGCGATCACGCCCGAGGCGATCAACGCTTCGGCGGACGTGCGGTCGAGGCGCGGGATGATGTTTTTATCGCCATCCATCACGCCGGGCACATCGGAGACGAACACGAGTTTCTCCGCCTTCATGCCTGTGGCCAGCGCGGCGGCCGCGTCATCGGCGTTCACATTGTAATGGAGGCCCGCGGAGTCGGCCGAAACCGGAGACAGCACCGGCAAAAAGCGATCCTTCAAAAGCGCGTCGATCAATGCCGGCCGCACCTGCGCAATGGTACCCACGCGCCCCAGCTCGGGGTCGAGCGGGCGGCAAATCAGCGTGGAGCCGTCCACGCCGCTGAGTCCGCACGCGCGCGCGCCCACGAGCTGCAGCAGCGACACCAACCGTTTGTTCACGGCACCACTGAGCGTCATCTCCACGATTTCCATCGCGGCTTCGGAAGTCACGCGCAATCCGTTCTTGAAGCGCGGCTCTTCGCCGAGCCAACCCAGATTGCGGTTGATGTCCTTGCCGCCACCGTGCGCCAAAATGAGCGGCATGCCGCCCAGCCACAGCTCGGCGAGGGCCTTGGTCAGGCTACGCAGCGCCTCGGGGCTTTCCATCAGCGAGCCGCCGATTTTGACGACGACAGAGTTTTCAGTGGAAGCGTTCACACCAGTCCCAAGGTCTCATCCAAGCCAAACATCACGTTCATGTTCTGCAAGGCTTGGCCCGAAGCGCCCTTCACCATATTGTCGATCACGGAAACGATCAACAGTTTGTTTGTGCCGGCGATCGCGCGCGCGGCGAAGCGACACTCGTTGGTGCGCGTCACATCGGCGGTGGAAGGCAGATCCCGGACGGGCCGCACGAACGGCGAACCCGCGTAGAATTTCTCCCATGCGGCGAACGCGTCGGATTCCGTTTTTCCAGGCAAGAGGTCGGCGTAGATCGTCGAGAGAATGCCCCGCTCCATGGGAACAAGGTGCGGAGTGAAAACGGGAGCGACGTCCACATCGGCCGCGCCGGCAAGCTGCTCGGCGATTTCGGGCAAATGCCGGTGCGTGTTCGCCACCTTGTAGGCGGAGAAGTTCTCGTTCACGAAAAAGAAATGCGTGCCCTCGGTGGCCTTGCGGCCCGCGCCCGAAACACCCGACTTCGAATCGGCGATGAGGCCTGCGGGCGAGACGATGCCGGCGCGCAACAGCGGGATGAGCGGAAGCAGGATCGACGTGGGGTAACAACCGGGGTTCGCCACCAGCCGGGTCTTCGCAACCGCGTCCCGGTGCACCTCGGTCAAACCGTACACCGCGTCACGGATCCGTTCCGGATGCGGATGCGCGTGCGCATAGGTGGTGTTATAGACGGCCACCTCGGCGAGACGGTAGTCGGCGGAGAGGTCGATCACCTTCGTTTTTCCGTTATTCAAAAACGGCTCGATGGCGTCGGCGGAGGCCGCGTGCGGCAGGCAGGAGAACACCGCATCGGGTGCGGTTTTTTGCGCTTGTTCCATGGGAATCAAGGTCGCCACCGAAGGCGACAAACGCGCTCCCACTCCGGGATACACCTTGGCATAGGCGGTTCCCGCCTGCGATTCGGAACTGATCCACGCGATCTCAACCCCGGGATGCCGCAGCAGCAACCGGACCAACTCGACCCCGGTGAGACCGGTGGCACCTAAAATTCCGACAGAAAGTTTCATGGAGACAAAATTTAACATGTGCAAATCGCTCTTTTCGGGCTTTTCCGGCGCATTGTCTACCTGTTCATGTGACGTTTGCGCAAACTTCCGGCTTGTTTCGGGCGGCTTTTCCTTGCCATGGACTCCCGTTTTCAAGTAACTTTTCGGGCTGGAAACGGGGCAGAATTCGTTTTTTGGCGCCGCGCGGATCCTTGAAGTCCGTATTCACCCTCGGCGCGCGCACTGCCCCTGGAGAACATCATGGCAACGATTACAAAGGTTTGGCTGGACGAATCCGAGAACGAGTGCACCATGTGCGGCGCCTGCGAGGCAACCTGCCCCGAGGTGTTCGAAGTTCCCGAGAAGATGATCGTCAAAGGCGGCGCTGACTTCGCGCTGAACGACCAGATCCTTGAGGCCGCCGAAGGCTGCCCCGTCGGCACCATCGCCATCGAATACGAAGCCAGCGGCAAGCGCGACAACCCCGCGTAATTCCGACTCCCGCCTTTTATTGAAAGACCGGTCCCGCAAGGAGCCGGTCTTTTTTTGCCTGGACCACGCTCTTGCGCTTCCATGCTTGCAAATTGCAAGTCAAAATACTTGATGCCCCATTTTCCATTGAGGTGCCTCGTGACCGCTCACCCTCCCGCAGACCTGAGGCTCTCCTTCACCGTCGAAAAATCCCCGCTCGAAGTGTACGATGCGATCCTGCGGGAGCCCGATTGGTGGATCGGCGAAAATACCGGAGAGTACGATCGCGTCGGAGCTCTGTTCACCTACACCTACAAGGATTTTCACCGCACCGTGCAGCGGGTCAAGACCTTGGTGCCCGGCAAATTGGTGGAGTGGGAAGTGCTTGAGTCGAGCATCCACTTCGTCGAAGACAAAGAGGAGTGGAAAGGCACCACCATCCGGTTCGAGATCCTGGAAGGTGATGGGAAGGCCACAGTGCGCTTCACGCATATCGGACTCACACCCAAAATCGCATGCTACACGAACTGTTCAGCAGGTTGGGAGTTTTACATCCTGGAAAGCCTGCAAACGTTCATCAAGACGGGTACGGGCGTAAAGCCTCCGTTTTAATTCGGTCGGGCACGCTCCAAAAAGGGATGTTCGGGATTCTTCGCGAACGCGCGAAATCCCACGCGGCGATAAGCATCAACGCAAGCAATCATGCAAGCGAAAATGCTGCGCCGCGGGGTGCGCACTAACCCGCGTTCGAACCGCCTCGATCGCGATCAGAGACGCGCAGATCGTATCGATCATGCACCGGGCTCGCCTCATCCAGTCCGCCATCCTGTTCGTCACCTTGTGCATTTTCCTGGCGGTACTGCTCGTCGCCTGCCTCTTTTTAATGCCGGTGGTCGGCATTCCCGCAGGCTTGCTGGTCGCGGTTCTCTTCCTTTCCAGTCTGTCCTCCCTCGCCATCGCGCTCGCATTTTTCATGCGCGAGATCTTTCTGGCCTTGGAAGCTACCGCTGACGAAACCGAACATACCACGACCGTTCCTAAGGGCTGATCGGGGGTGATGGGGACCCCGCCGCACCCCGTTCCAGGGGCTCCCGAACCTACCTTTCCCGTCGTGCATCTCGACCGTCTGACGCTCCATCATTTTCGCAACCTCCACGGGCTCGACGTGCACCCGTCGCCGGGTCTCAATCTGGTGGTGGGACCCAACGGCCACGGCAAATCCAACTTTCTCGAAGCGGTGCACTTTCTCGCCCTCGCGCATTCGGCCCGCACCCGCAAAGACAAGGATCTGATTGCCTGGGAGTCTCCCGCCGACTCGGGCTTCGTGATCCGCGGTGAGGCAACCATCGGTACGCGCGCCCACATTCAGTCGCTGGAATACCGCGAAAGCGGCTCACGCGTGCGCGTGGAAGGCCTCGAAAGCCGCCGCCTGGGTGACTTGCTCGGCCACCTGTTGCTGGTCGCCTTCACGCCCGAAGACCTCGATCTGCTGCGCGGCGGCCCCCAGGAGCGGCGCCGGTTTTTGGACGTGCTGCTCTGCCAACTCGACCCGTCCGCCTTGGATGTGCTGCGGCGCTACCGGATGGCCCTGCGGCAACGCAACGCTGCCCTACGGTGGAGCGGCGGCGCCGAGACCGAAGGCCTGTTGGAAGCCTACGAAGCGACCCTCGCCGAGGCGGGCGCCGGCATCCTGCTGCGCCGGCGCGAATGGGTGAAAAAAATGACCCCGTTGGCCGCGGCTTTTTATGCTGAAATCGGGGGCGGCGCCGAGGCCCTCACTCTCGGGCTTTCTATCGGAATCTCCGGAAAGCCCGAATTGCCGGAAACCCCGATTTTATTGGCTGAAATGCTTTCCGGCCGCCTGCGCGAATCGCGGGTCCGCGACCGCGAAAACGGGCTCACTTCGGTCGGTCCCCACCGCGACGATTTGCTAACTTTTCTAGACGAAAAATCGGTGCGCGAATTTGCCTCGCAAGGGCAAAAACGTTCCGTCGCGCTGGCCTTGAAATTGGCCGCTGCGCGGTTGCTCGAGGAGACGACGGGACTGCCTCCCATCCTCCTGCTCGACGACGTTTTCGCCGAACTCGATCCCGGGCGCCGCGAGCGTTTCGGGGCCCTCATCGCAGGGCGGGGTCAGGCGTTCATCGCCACTCCGCGCCGCGAAGATTTGCCCTTTGCCGTGGAGGCCGTGGTGCGGATGGAAAAAGGGAAAGTACAGCCGGCGCAAGCCGAACGCGAAGACGGAGCGGCCTGAATGGGCGGCTCTCCGATCCCGATCGGCGGGGCGCTGCACGAGGCGCTGCGGGCGCAGGGTCTCGGGTTTCTGCTGCATGAGCAGAAGCTGCGTGATCGTTGGGTCGAGGTCGTGGGCGGCCCGGCGGCTAAGGTCGCCGCGCTGGAGTCGCTCAAAGACTTTGTGCTGCACGTGAAGGTGGAGGCGGCGGTGTGGCGCAACGAGCTCCATTACCAGCAAGAGGCCATCCGCCAGCGGGCGAACGGAATATTGGGCGCGGACATCGTCCGCGAAATCCGGCTGCGGTAGCGGTCGGCGGGAATTGAATCACGGTGTAAGGGGCTAGCATGCTAGCCCCCAACAAAGGGCAGAAACACATGGCGGAACAGATCGACGACGGACAAAAAGGCTACGGAGCCAGCGACATCAAGGTGCTCGAAGGCCTCGAGGCGGTACGCAAGCGGCCCGCCATGTACATCGGCTCCACCGACGGACGCGGCCTGCACCACCTGGTGTACGAAGTCGTGGACAACTCGGTCGATGAAGCGCTCGCAGGCTACTGCACCCGCGTCGATGTGGTGCTGACCAAGGACAACTCCATTCGTGTCATCGACAACGGCCGCGGTATTCCCACCGACATCCATCCGACCCAAGGCATCGGCACGGTCGAATTGGTCATGACCGTGCTGCACGCCGGCGGCAAGTTCGGCGAAGGCGGCTACAAGGTGTCCGCCGGTCTGCACGGCGTGGGCGTCTCCTGTGTGAACGCGCTCTCCAGTCTGCTCCAGGTCACGGTCTACCGTGACGGCAAAGAGTTCTACCAGACCTTCCACCGCGGCGTCCCGCAGGGTCCGGGCGTGTTCCGCGGCGAAACCGACAAGCAGGGCACCACCATCGAGTTCCTGCCCGACAGCGAGATCTTCACCGAATCGGTGTACAACTTCGACACGCTGAGCGCGCGCTTGCGCGAACTAGCGTTCCTCAACAAAGGCCTCACGGTTACCATTCGCGACGAACGCGAGGACGAGCGCTATCACGAATTCTTTTTCCCCGGCGGCATCTCGGCCTTCGTGGAATACATGGACGCGAACAAAAAGCCCCTGTTCGAGAAGCCCGTGCATTTCGAGCGCGAGACGCAGGGACTGCCGCTCGAAATCGCCTTCCGTTACAACGACGGCTACACCGAGAGCATGTTCTCCTTCGTCAACAACGTGAACACCGTCGATGGCGGTACGCACGTGGTCGGCTTCAAGTCGGCTCTCACGCGCGCCATCAACAACAAGGCCAAGGAACTCCTCGGCAAGGCCAAGAAGAACGACGTCGAGCTCACGGGCGAAGATATGCGTGAAGGCTTGGTCGCCGTGATTTCGGTGAAGCTGCACGAACCGCAGTTCGAAGGCCAGACCAAGCACAAGCTCGGCAACGGCGAAGTCAAGGGCATCGTGGAAACGGCGGCGTTCGAATTGCTCACCACCTTCCTCGAAGAAAATCCCGCCGTCGCCCGCAAGATCGTGGACAAGGTGTACAACGCCGCCGTGGCCCGCGAGGCCGCCCGCAAGGCGCGCCAGCTCGCCCGCCGCAAGAGCGTGCTCGAAGGCGGCGGCTTGCCCGGCAAACTGGCCGACTGCTCCTCGCGCAAGCCGGAAGAGTGCGAACTGTATCTCGTCGAGGGTGACTCCGCCGGCGGCAGCGCCAAACAGGGCCGCGACCGCAACTTCCAGGCGATCCTTCCGCTCAAGGGCAAGATCCTGAACGTCGAAAAGGCGCGCATGGACAAGATCCTCGCCAACGAGGAAATCTCCACCATGGCGCAGGCCATCGGCTGCGGCCTCGGCGAATCCGATCCCGAAGACGGCGGCGGCTTCCGGTTCGAAAAGTTGCGCTATCACAAGATCATCATCATGACCGATGCCGACGTCGACGGCTCGCACATTCAGACCCTGCTGCTGACGTTCTTCTGCCGCTACATGCGCCCGCTGATCGACAACGGCGTGCTCTATCTCGCGCAGCCGCCCCTCTACAAGATCAAGGCCGGTAAGATCGAGAAGTACGCCTTCAGCGAAGAGGAAAAGGAAGCCATTCTCGCCGAGGTCGGCGCCGACCGCAAGGGCCTGTACATGCAGCGCTACAAGGGTCTCGGTGAAATGAATCCCGAACAGCTCGCGGTGACGACCATGAACCCGGCCACGCGCATTCTCAAAAAAGTGACGATGGAAGACGCCGTGGAGGCCGATCTCATCTTCACGATGCTCATGGGCGACGAGGTCGAACCCCGCCGCAAGTTCATCGAGGAGAACGCGCATTTGGTCGGCGAGCTTGATGTCTAGTTCTCCGTCCGGTACGGTTCCTCAAACGGCGGTGGGCGATGAATCGCAAAGCGCCCACGCCGTCAAAACGCGGATCCACAGGTACTTCGAGGACACCACCAAGGATTACCTCAAGTACTACGGAACCCGCAAGCATCATCACATGCATTACGGGTTCGACCGCAACCTTCCGAAGGGAGCGAGTCCGACCGGCAACATGACGCGCTACCTAGCGAAACTCGCCGGGCTTCCGTCCGCGTATTCCACGGGCTCCGAAGGACTGCGGCCCGCGCGCGTGCTCGATGCCGGCTGCGGCATGGGCGGTTCTTCGATCCTCCTCGCACGCGAATCCGGAGCGTGGTGCGTCGGCATCAATCTGGTCGAACTCCACGCGCACATCGCCACCGCTTTCGCAAATGCTGATGCGGCCAAGTGGGGCACACCTGCAGAAACCCCGCGCGCCGTGCGTCCCGCACCATCCGATATCGTCGGTTCACCGGCGCGTTTCGTCGCCAACGACTACACCACGCCCGCGTTCAAACCCGAATCGTTCGACGTGATCTGGGCGCTCGAGAGCTTCTGCTACGCACCCGACAAAGAAGCGTGGATCCGCGGCATGGCGCCGCTGCTGAAGCCCGGCGGCCGCCTCGTCATCGCGGATGGATTTTCCGGGCGGGCGCCCGTCAATGCGGCGGAAGCCCGCACCTTCGACCTGTTTCTCAAGGGCTGGGCGGTGCCGCACTTCTGTTCGTTCGAGGATATGAAGACCTGGGCCACGCGCGCGGGGCTCGAGGTGGCGCATATCGAAGACATCACCGCCGACGTGTTGCCCCATGCGTGGAAGATTTTCCGTCTCGGCCCGCTGATCGTGCCCTGGCGTTTGCTGTTGCGCACGCTCGGCCTCGTCGGCGAAGAGAAGCTGCATAACGCGTGGGCGATCTACCACCAGTATCCCACGCTGAAAAAGGGCATCTGGCGGTACGGGGCGTTCTGTTTTCAAAAACCGGGCAAGGCTGCGTGAGCGCGATGATTGTTAACGTTTTTTGTGAATTCTGAGCGATTGTTCTAACCGTATTTCCGCGGTGGAGACGGAAGTTCCTCCATGCGCGTTATAAATGCCCTTACCGTGAACCTCTGCTACGATTGCGGTCGAACTCCAATCGCTTCGAATGCCTACCGTGAAAATGGGATTCCGCAGTAAAAGTGAGCCTCCGTAGGTTGCACTTTGGCCTGAAATAAGCTGGAGCCCATACTGGAGGCCAATATAGGGCGCGAATGCGAAGGAACCCTTTTCGTAAGGTGAAGGCCAGATGGTGGCACTCCAAACGAAGAGCGGTGAGGCACGGTTCCCGGCTGAAGTATCAATGGTGATTTCGCAATTTTGCGAGCGTAGCTCCGACGAAGGGTCATTAACTAGGATTGTCTTGATGTCATACTGGTGCCGTCCGATTCCGGTGGCCAATCGGATTCGGAAGTCCTGGTAGGAGGTCGTGACTCCAGCGCCGATAAGCTCCGCATTATTTTTCGCAAACCTTCGCGGATCTCCATCGAAATAAGCGAACAGATCAATCAGGGAAACTTTTCCCGGATTGCCGTCACTCGCATTGATGCGTGCACCGAAGTTAAACCCCATTGAAGTCGGGTTCCACGTGACGCCATAGTTGTAAGGTTGGCGGTTTCTGGTGGTTGTCCTCAGCGAATGAGTGTTTGACCTGTTTGCATGTGCGCCTACAAAAACCGCACTGCCCGCTTCCTGAGGGACTGCGCCGTTAATGACTGGAACTTGTGCGATCTGCGCGTCGGCGCGTTCGATGTACCGTGCTGCACACCCGGAAAGGAAGGCGCCAAGCAACACCATTCCGAATCCAAAAAGCCAGCGCCGCCGAGATCGGACCATGTTCATAAGGTTATGATAATAACAGTACGATTAGAATATTCGGTCCGCAGCGGAATTTCGAGTCACCGAAAACCCACCACCAACCGTTTCCCCAACGCCACTCCGATCTTCTCCAAAGTCTTCACAGTCGGGTTGCATTTGCGTGGATTCTCAAGTTTCTGGTAGGCCTGATAGCTGATTCCCAGCTTCTTTGCGATGCCCACCTGGGTTTCCTTCTTGCGCAAAGCCTTCAACTCATAAGCCAAGGCGATGTGAGGCAAAACCGAAATGGGGAAATACGCCCGTTTCCCTGCGTAATTTGTGGCAGAGGGAAGTACAAAGCCGCGGGCAAAATCCACTTCCAGAACGGCATTCAATGCCTCCTCGGCCATTTCCAATGCGTGTTCGTGAGTAAATCCATAGGTCAAGACGTTCGGCATGTCGGGAAAGTAAACGAAGTGCTCCCCTTTCACTTTCCGGATGCGCGCAAAGTATTCCATTAAAACATATCCTTGAGTCCCGCTTGCTTGAGAATGCTCTTGGCGAAATGAGGCTGAATGTCCTTGTTTCCATGCATGGGCACGATGACGGGGCGATAGCCAGGTTTTTCCATGATATGGTGGCTCCCCTGAATACGATCCAAGATCCACCCGTTCGCTTCGAGCAGGCGGACCAATTGCTTGCCAGACCAGGACATAGATACAACCTATGAGTTGCATATGGCAACCTGGAAAAAGTGATTCCGGGAATAATGGAAATGCGGTCGGAGATTCAAATCCAAAATCTGTGACCGCTGTCACAAATTCGGAGAAATATTTTTTGCCATCCGTGTGTAGGCGCCGGAAGTACGGCGGTTCGTGTAAATTTCATCTTCACCGACGTTCACTTTCTGACCCGAAACCCCTCTCTCGAAACCAAACATGCCCGGAATGATCGATAATCCCGAAGTGCCCCGGGAAGACTGGCGCTGCATGGAAGTCGCCGACCTACTGGAAAAGCACACCGGTCAAAAGACCATCGTCTGCGAAATGTGCGGAGAAGTGACCATCCGCTTTGTGCACATCATGGAGCACGACAACTTCGATGAAGTGCTGGGCGTATGCGTCTCCTGCGCCGAAAAAATGACCGGCGACGAAGCGAACCCGCGCCGCGTGGAGCGGGGCATCCGCAACAAAAGCGCTGCGCGTGACGAATGGCTCGCGCGCCACTGGTACCTCTCCGTGCGCGACAACTGGGTGGTCAACGTGGAAGGGGTCAACATGGGCGTGTTCCCCGTTAAATTCCAGAACGGCTTGTGGTCGTGCCGCATCGATAACAAGTTCTTCAAGGGCATGTACCCGTCGGCCGAAGAGGCGAAGTACGCGCTTTTTGATGAATACTGGAAAACGCGTCGAAACTAGTGGAATACGCTGCCCCGCGCGCAGGAAGAACCCCCACCGTCTCGGAAATCCGCTGAGACCGGCACTTATTTCGATCCGCTTTTTCTTTGCTTTCGCATTGTAAATAGTGCCTTTTATTATTGAGACTGAAGGAGTCCTCATGAAATCCAACTATTCACGCGTGTTGCTTTCCGTCGCTTTCGCCGGCCTGACCCTCGGCCTCGGCATCGCGATAGCCCAGCCGGGCGGCCCCGAAGGCCGCGTCACGGTTTCGGGCGTCGGTGAGATCCGCATCGCGCCCGACATGGCGATGTTGACGGTCGAAGCGTCGAACAACAGCAGTTTGCCGCTCAGCGCCTCTTCCGATACCCGCAAAGACATGAATCAGATTTTGGGCGCGGCCCGTAAATACGTGCGGGACTCGATCCGCGACGTACGCACCACACGCATCTCCGTCAATCCGGAATACGAGTGGGTGGAAGGCAAGCGTAAGTTCCGCGGCTTCACGGCAAGTCAGTCGCTGGAAATCACGATCTTCGACATCACCAAAATTGAGGCACTACTCGAGGCTGTGATGGACAAGCCTGTGTATACGGTGGGTAATCTGGAGTTCCGTCACACCAAGGCCGATAGCCTTGTGCGCGCGGCGAGTATTCTGGCCATGCGCAATGCGGCGGAAAATGCGCGTACGCTCTGCACCGCAGCCAAACGCAGTTGCGACGAACTCGCGGGAGTCCGCACGGCGGGCGCCTCGGGTCCCGGCCCCATGCCGATGGGCGAGTTTAAGATGTTGCGCGCCGATGCCGGTGGCGGCGGCATGCCGGTGCAGCCGGGTACGTTGGTGTTTTCCTCCTCGGTAGAAGCGGATTACCGCCTGAAGCGCGAAGGTCGCGATGCCGAACCTACGCCCGAAAAAGCGCAGCCCGCGCCGCCTGCTCCGGGGCAGCCCAAGGCCGAGTAATAAGCGGATTGATTGAAAAGAAAAGGCGCATCGGTTAAAACCGAATGCGCCTTTTCTTTGACTTAAAAATTTCCCAGAAAATCAGCGTGCCGGGAACAACCCGTGGCGGGCGCGTTGTTCGAGAAACAAATCCGCCAGCACCAGCGCGGCCATCGTTTCGACCAATACCACCGCACGCGGGAGCACGCACGGATCGTGGCGTCCTTTGGCGTTGAGCACGGCTTCGTTGCCGTTCTTGTCCACCGTCTTTTGCGGCTGCGAGATCGTCGCCGTGGGCTTGAAGGCCACGCGGCACAAAATCGGCTCGCCGTTGGTGATGCCGCCCTGCACGCCGCCGGAGCGGTTGGTGTCGGTGCCGATGTGGCCTGCGGGGCCATGGAACAAATCGTTGTGGGCGCTGCCGCGCAGGCGCGTGCCTGCGAAGCCGCTGCCGATCTCGAACCCCTTGGTAGCGGGCAGCGAGAGGAACGCGCGCGCCAACTCAGCCTCCAACCGGTGGAACACCGGTTCGCCGATGCCACCGGGCGCGGTTTTGATTGCGAGCTGGATCACCCCGCCCACGCTGTCTTGATCCTTGCGCGCGGCGTCGATGGCGGCTTCCATGCGCGCCGAAGCTTCGGGGTCGGGGCAGCGCACCAGCGAGGCTTCCACTTGTTCCAGCGTGGCCGTGAGAGGATCGATAGTCGTTTCGACGTCCGCGACCTGGGAGACGTAGGCGAGGATCTCGGTGCCGCAGGCTTCACGCAACAGTTTGCGGGCCACAGCGCCGGCCGCCACGCGACCGATGGTTTCGCGCGCAGAGGAACGTCCCCCGCCGCGGAAGTCGCGGAACCCGTACTTGAGATCGTAAGTGAAGTCCGCATGCGACGGGCGGTACAGGGTCTGCATGTCGCCGTAATCGTGCGAACGTTGGTCCGTGTTTTCCACCACCATCGCGATCGGCGTGCCCGTGGTGCGGCCGTCGAACAGGCCAGAAAGAATGCGGACGGTGTCGGCCTCTTTGCGCGGCGTGGTCAGGCGGTTTTGGCCCGGGCGGCGACGGTCGAGGTCTGCCTGGATGTCGGCCTCTGTGATGGCCAGCCCGCTGGGGCAGCCGTCAAGCACCACGCCCACGGCGTGGCCGTGGCTTTCGCCGAAGGTGGCGATTTTGAACAAGGACCCGAATTGGCTGGACATGAGGGGGAAGATAAAAACACAGGAGACGGTAGACGGTAGTCGGTGGACGGTAGCGGAACGCAAAAAGGGTATTTAGGTGATCTCGAGATTCCGGTTTTCCTGTTTTCACTACCTACTACCTACTACCGTCTAACGACTACCTACTATTTCCCAATGCTCCTGGTCATTTCCAAAGTCGTGCCCGCCCTATTGTCTCCCGTGGGCCTGGCGTTTTTGCTCTGCCTGCTCACCGCCTGGTTCGCCTTTCGCAAGGGCGCCCGACTGGCCGGGCTGCTCGCCTTGGTGGTCGCCACCGTGCTTTACACGGCCGGCAGCACCCGCGTCGCCAACCGCCTCCTGTGGGGGCTCGAACGCCGCAACCCGCCCTTGCTCGCGAACCCCAACGCCGCGGCCATCGTGCTGCTCGGCGGAGGCATGGCGCCCATGGTCGCGCCGCGTGTCTATCCCGAGACCAATGCGGCGGGCGATCGCCTGTTGCATGCGGCGCGGTTGTGGAAACAGGGGCATGCCCCGCTCGTGGTCGCCACCGGCGGCTACATCCCTTTTCTCACCAACGCACCGGGGAGTGAGGCGGATCTGTACGTTAAAACGTTACACGAGTTGTTCGGCATCCCCGAATCAGCCTTGCGCGGCGTACCGGGAACGACCACCACCGCCGACGATGCCGAAAAAACCCGCGCGCTCTTCGATGCGCAGCATCTCAAAAAAGAAATCCTGCTGGTGACTTCGGCGTCCCACATGCCGCGCGCCGCGGCCACCTTCCGCAAGCAGGGTTTCATCGTGCATCCCGCACCCACCGATTTTCTTTCGGAGACCGGCACGCCCGCGAAGGTATTCGATCTGATTCCCTCGGCGGGAGGCCTCAATGCGACCGGCGTGGCCCTGCACGAGTATCTCGGATTGTGGGCGTACCATTTTTCCGGGAAACTTTAAGGAATGGACATCAAACCGGACTAATTGAGTTTCAATACAACATCACAACAACACAGCAATAGAACACAAGCGCAATAAAGCGAAAAGCATGGATTGATTGGAATGCCTTTATTGTTGTGCTGTTGTGTTGCTGTGTTGCCCTATTCCCAATCCCGTGACGAACGCGTTTTCTTCTTCGCGGAATGCTTGGCCTTTTCCTCGAGGATGTTCCGTTTTGCGGATCGGGATTTCTTCGTGGGCTTGCGCGGTTTGGCGACAAAGTTGAGGGCCGTTACCTTCTCGCGAATCTTCTCCAGGCACGACATCCGGTTCTGCCACTGGCTGCGCGATTCCTGACTCGTGACGGTGATGCCCGTGGGGCGATGATGCAGCCGCACCGCACTGTCGGTCTTGTTGATATGCTGGCCGCCCTTGCCCGAGGCGCGATGCGCTTCGAAGTCGCACTCGGCGAGAAGCGCGTCGTCGTCTTCGGGAAGTAGGATCGGGGGCATGAGAGAAAGATAGACGGTAGACGGTAGTAGGTAGACGGTAGGGAATAAGGTCCACCCGCAGGGTTCTTAAGCCCACTCCAAGCGTGGTTTTATGTGTTTTTCTACCGTCTACCGTCCACCTACTACCGTCTGCCCCACCATGCCTTCCTGCCCCTCCTTCTCCTGGTTCATCACCGATGTCGACGGCACCTTGCTCGACCACGACAACAATCTTCTCGATGCAAACCGCGCCGCCCTCGAAACGCTCAAGGCGCAAGGTGTTCCCATCGTGCTCGCCACCGGGCGCCGCTGGACCACGCTCAAGCGTGTGCTCGACCGACTCGAGTTGTGGGATCTGGTCGACTACGCCATCATCAACAACGGCGCCGTGATCAAGGATTTGAAAACCCGCACGTTGCTGCATCACGAAGGATTCGATCCGGGGTCCATCGCCGCCGCCGCCACTGCGCTCGACACCTTGGGCTGGGATCCGCTCGCGCTAGCCTACGTGCCCGACGGCGGTCCCGACGTCTACCACCGTCGGCTCAGCCTGCGCAACGGCGACTTTACCGCCAAGAACGACGGCTATTGCACCTTGCTCACCGACTATGCCGAACTGGAAGGTCGCGCCGTGGTGGAGTTGATCCTGCTGGGTTCCGAAGCCGAGCTGTCGCGAGCGCAGAACGCGCTTGCGGGCCTGCCGTTCGAAACGGCGTTAATCAAGAACACCTACTACGCCGACTACATGCTGGAGATCACTCCGCGCGGCGTATCGAAGTTCGCGGGCGCGCGACGGCTGGGCGAACGCCTCGGCCTATCTGTCGAGGGCGCGTCAGGCGCCGTGGCGATCGGCGATTCGGCCAACGACCTTCCCCTGTTGCGCGAAGCCGGTCGCGCGGTGGCGATCGCCGAGGCGCCGCAGTTCGTGCGGGATGCCGCGCACGAAACCGGCTCCGTGGCCGATGCCGTGCGCCGCTGGTTTCCGGCCGACTCGTTCGCTCATCCCGTTTAAAAGGGTTGCGCGAATCCATTCCCGCGCATCATCCGCCGCGGCGCGCCGATCGGTCAAGCCTCGTACCGGTTCGCGAAAAATCGCCCGCACCTCAAGTCCGCGCGCGCAAAACAATCGCCACAGATGCGGCAGAAAAGTCGCGTCGCCCGTCCAGGTGGCGAGATCCGCGGCATCCGCAGAATCTCCCGCATTCCCCGTGCGGCCTGCGAAGGTGAGGGCTACCGCCTGCACGGCCACGTCGCCGCGCAGGGCGGGTTCGAACAGCGAGGAATGAAACGGCGCCAATGCGGCGCCGGTGCCGTCGTCAGCGGTAGTCGTCCCTTCCGGAAACACGATCACCGATTGTTGCAGGGCGAAGAGCTCCGACATGGCCGCACCTGTTTCCGCCACGGCGCGCGGCCGCGTGCGATCGAGAAACAGCGTGCCCACCGACGCGCCCAAATACCCGAGTACGGGCCATGTGGCCAAATCGTCCTTTGAAACGAAGAGCGCCGGCGACACGGAGGAGAGTACGATCACATCGAGATAACCGCGATGGTTCCCGACACGCAGCGCGGGCCCGCGACAGGCCTCGCCCGTCACCTTCACGCGCAGGCCCAGCAACCGGCACAATCCGCGCGACCAAAGGTGCAGCGTCATCGCCCCGCCTGCCGCACGCGCGGCGCGGTCACTCTTGCGCAGGAACATTCGAACGCACAGCCACGCGCCGCCGACCGCGAGCGTCCACAAGACGAATCCCGCGGCACGCAAGCTGCCGCGCAGCGTGGCGATCACCGTTTCAGCCACAACGAGCTCACGAAACGAAACGGCGGAACACGCCTGCCGGCATCGCTTCCACGTCGAGGAGCACGAGGTAGTCGATGGTCTTGAAAGCGCGATCGAGCGCGGGCTCGCCACACACGCTGCCGCCCAAACTCAGGTAGCCTTGCAGCAGACGCGGAATCTCGGGCGCCACCGTGCCCACGGGGATCGCATCGCCGAGGCGGCATTCCCAGCCGGCGCGCGGCTCCACGCGGATCTCGGGATGCAGGCTGCCGTTGGCCGAAAGCTCGCGATACAGCGCGATGCCTTCGATGGGATCGGTGCTCGCCAGCGAGCAGGCGCCGAACAAGTGGCGCTTGTTGTTCCAGAGCAGATAGTTCGCGAGGCCCTTCCACAGCAGGTGCAGCACCTGGCCGTTGCGGTGCGCGCGGCCGATGCATGCACGTCCCACCTCCACCGCCTCCTCGCGGATGGACTCGGGCAGATCCGCAACGCGGAACTCCTGATCGGTGTAGAACCCGCATCCCGTGCGCGCCATGGCCGCGGTTTGCAGGCGGTAGGTGCCGACGCACTCGCCGCTGTCTTTGTGACGCACGAGCAAGTGGTGGCATTGTGCATCAAAGGCGTCCGCATCGCGTCCCGTACGCGCCGACTCTTCCAAGCCTTCGCCGAGTTCGAGATTGTACACGTCGTAGCGCAAACGCAGAATTTCGTCGAGTTCGAGCGGAGTGGTGGCGAAGTGCAAACGGTATTCGCCGCGCTCCAGAACCATCGGGGGAATGCCTTCCGCATGGCGCGGATAATCGGCGAAGGCCGACTCCAGTTCGGCGGGTACAGGCAGCGGAAGAACGGGAGCGACGGGTGCAGAAAGGGGTGCGGTGCGCAGCATTTGAGACATGGCCGGCCTACTTTGATTCGTTCTTCCCGGAGACATTCCGGCGAACAGGTCATAGAGTAGCCGGGCGGTGTTGCACGGGGATTGCAGCGGAGTGTGGTCGATGTTGCTTCGCGGGCCGCCCCGGGTTCGGGACTCCGGGCATCGGTCCTGCGTCGCCGGGGGCGAATACGGGAAAAACCGCAGGGAGGGCCGAAAAATTGTGTTTCTGCGAAGCTATCGACCATAATATTACTATTAGGCTATGCAACCATTTGGATATGGACATTCCTACGGCAACCCCGCTCCCGACCCGTTGGATGCGATTTTCGCAGCCTTGTCCGATCCGACGCGCCGGGCGATTCTCGCGCGTTTGTTGGAGGGTTTGGTTTCGGTGGCCGAACTCGCGGAGCCCTTCGAGCTGAGTCAGCCCGCCATCTCAAAACATCTCAAGGTGCTGGAAGAGGCGGGGCTGGTGTCGCGCGGGCGTGATGCGCAGCGGCGTCCGCGCAAGTTGGAAGCGGCGCCATTGGCGGGGGCGATGGAGTGGCTCGCAAGCTTTCGCCCGCTCCCATAATCCGTTCGATAAAAAAAGGGGCAGGCTTTCGCCCACCCCTCTCTTCAAACATCTCCGCGCACGGAATTTACACGTGCGAATTACAACGTCGCCACGTACGTGGCTTCCGGAATTACAACGTCGCTACGTACGCCGTTTCTTTCTCACGATACAACTTGGCGAACTTCGCATACGCCGCCGTGTTTTTCGGGTTCGGCTGAAGGGTGAAGGTCGCCTTCACGTGCGGCAGGGTCAGCGATTCGAACGAAGCCGGGGTTCCCGCTTCGCGCAAGGCCGCATGCTGCGCGCACACTGCGGCACCGAGCGCCGCGGAGTTCGAGGTCTCTTGACGCATCACCGGTACGCCGAACACGTCGGCCATGATCTGCAGAATCTCGCGGTTGTTCGACGCACCGCCCGTGGCCTGGATGCGTCTCGGCTTTTCGCCCATCCACTCCGCATGCACGAGCATGCTGGTCATCTGCGCTTCCACCACTGCGCGCACTTCCGCGTCCGCATCGCCTTCGGCGAAACCGTAACGCTGCGCGCCGGGCTTCTGCACGTGCGGCACGATCTCGGTGCCGAAGTAGGGCAGCATCGCCGCGCCGTTGTTGCCCGGAGGCGTGCGGCCGAGAATGTCGGAGAACTGTTCCCAAGTGAGCGCGTGGCGCTGGCGCACGGCCTCGCGCGCGAGGCTGCCGTTCTTGTACACGGAGATCGCCATGTAGCCGCCCGTGGGGCTGCCGAACACGTGCGAGGCACCGGTGGGATCGGTGCACACGGCGTTCATGTAGGCGAAGAGCGTGTCGCTGGTGCCCAGCGAAATGCCGAGCGCGCCGCCCGAAACGAGACCGAGGCCAACCAAGCTGGCGGGGTTGTCGCCCGTGCCGGGCAGGATTTTGCAGGCGGGCGAGAAGCCGAAGCGCTTCACGAAGTAAGGCGAAATGGTCGCGGCCACTTGATCCGACTCGAGCACCGGCAACAGCTTGGACGACAGGCCGGGCGCGGTGGCCTCGAGCGCGGCATGGCTCCACTGGCGGCGCGCGATATCCATCAGGTTCATGCCCGCGCCGTCTCCCGGATCGATCGGGACGATCTTGCCTGCAAGCAAGGAGGGAATGAAACTCGAGACGAGGCATATGTGCGCCGTGGCCTGATAATGCTCGGGCTCGGTCTTGTAGAACTTGCGGATCTGCGGGCCGGTGAAACGCTCAAAGGCTTTCGAGCCGGTCAGCGCGCAAACGGCATCGCTGCCGCCGAGCGCAGCGGTGATTTCGGCGCACTCCGCGGAAGTGCTGGAATCCATCCAGATCGGCGAGGTCTTGCGCGAGTACACGAAGTCGAGTTGCGGCGCGAGCGCCTTGGAACCGTCGAGTGCGGCGAGGGCCTTGTCGGCTGCCGCGTTGAGGTAAACCGAACCGTGTTGCTGGCCCGAGAATCCGATGGCCGCCACCTGGTCGAGCGGAACCCCCTGCTTTTGTAGCACCGTGAGCGCCTCTTCGAGTGCGCGCACCCACAGCTGCGGCGGCGTATGCACTTCGCCGTTCTTGCCCGGGATCACGCCGTTGCGCGTACCGAATTCGGGGAAGTGTTCGTCGAAGTTGAGGCTGCGCTCCAGCAGAATGCGGGTCGAAGTCGGGTCGCCGGGAATGGTCTGTTCGAGGAGCAAGGCCGTGAAGCTTTGGGTGGAACAGTCGAGACCGAGGAAGAGATTGGCCATGGTGCGTTTCGGGCTGGAGGAAACCGGCGAAAACCGGTCGGAGACGATCGTCGTAGGCCCGTAAAAATACCCTTCTCTCCGGAAATGCAGGGCATTCGAAGGCCAAGAAAGCCGCGGAAAAAAGGTCGGGGCCAATCAACCTGCGATTCGGGTTATATTTTGGACTCCGGTCAGGCCATTTTTTTGGAATCGCCCGCCCTTGCGGCCGAAACGCCCTTTTTTCCATAATGTCCTCCATCATGTCTCAAAACGCCTGCACCGGCTCCCGAACAAGGAAATGCGGATGAACATCTACGTCAGCAACATCTCGTACACCGCCACCGACGAAGCCTTGCAAGAGGCGTTTGCCGCGCACGGCACGGTGGAATCCGCCCGCATCATCCGCGACCGCCTCAGCGGCCGCTCGCGCGGGTTCGGGTTCGTCGAGATGCCCAATGAGGAAGAGGGTCGCAAGGCCATCGAAGCCTTGGCCGGTGCCGACCTCATGGGACGCGCCATCAGCGTGCGCGAAGCCCGCCCCAAGGAAGAGGGGAATGGTGAGAAAGGCGAGAAGGGCGAAAGAACCGATAGAGGCGAGAAGGGCCAGAACGGTTCCAGAGGCCAAGGTCAGAACGGCGGCAACCCCAACCGCCCCCCGCGCCCCGAGAAGCCGAAAGAACCGGAGATCGTGGTGATTCAGAGAGGAATGTATTGATCAATGCTCAATGAGCAATGATCAATTTTCAACCGAACCCTGCGGAACGCCTCGCTGATTCTACAGCAAGCGAGCCGAATTTAAGACACCCTTGTTATTTCCTGAGCATTGCTCATTGAGCATTGATCATTTCCCCGGTCGTACCCATGTCACCCACAGAACCCCGACATCCTTTCTTCATAGCCTGCGCGCGCAATCTTGAGCCGATGCTCCAGAACGAGCTCAAGGAGCTCGGCATCACGGGCGCGCTTGCCACGCACTTGGGCGTCGATGCGCAACTGACGCGTGAGGAAGTCTATCGCGTGGTGTACGGTTCGCGCATCGCTTCGCGCGTGCTGCGTCCGCTGGCGGAGTTCGAATGCCCCGACGACGAGACGCTCTACGAGAACGCGCGCGAACTGAATTGGGCCGCCATCGTGCGCCCGGGCCAAACGTTCAAGGTCTCCGCCACCGTCGCCGATTCCAACATGACGCACAGCCAATTTGCGGCGTTGCGCCTCAAGGATGCGATCGTCGACGTGATCCGCGACGAGCGTGGCGAACGTCCCGATGTCGACAAAGACGATCCCGATGTGCGCCTCAACCTGTTCATCCATCGCGACAAGGCCGTCATCAGCCTGTACTATTCGTCCGGCGTGATGCACAAGCGCGGCTATCGCGGCGCGGCGGTGGAAGCGCCACTCAAGGAGAATCTCGCGGCGGCCATGCTGCGCCTCGCCAAGTGGGATCCGTTCGAAAAGGGCGAACCGCTGCGCGACTTCTTCTGCGGCAGCGGCACCCTTCTGCTTGAGGCCGCCATGTTGGCCACGCATACGCCGGGCGGCTGGTTCCGCGCGCGGCAAGGGTTCGAGGCCCTGCCTGATTACGACGCGGAGACCTGGCAACGCGTGAAGGCCGAGTTCGATGCGAAAATCATCCCGCTCAAACCCGGGCTTATCGGCGGCGCCGACATCGACGCGCAGGCGGTGATCTCCGCGCGTGCGAACTTCAAGCGCACGCCCTGGGCCGCTTCCGTGAGCGTCGGCCTCGCCGACTTCCGCAAGCTCGACGGCGACTACACCGGCTCGGTGATCGTGACCAATCCGCCCTATGGTGTGCGCGTGGGTGCGGACGGCGAGACGCCCGACGCGAAATCCGTCGCGGCGATTCACAAGCTGTACGAGGACTTCGGTTACTTCCTCAAAATGCGCTGCCCCGGCGCACGCGTGTGCATGTTGTTCCCAGACCCGAAGTTCGAAAAGGACATCTGGTTCAAGCCCGTGCGCGGCATGTTCCTCGACAACGGCGCGATCAGCGTGCGTGCGAACGTGTATCAGGTGCTGGCGGCGAAGCCGAAATCGGAATAGCGGCATGAACGACGTCAAAGAAGTCCGCGCTCGCTGCCCGTATTGCGGAGAAACCATCACGATCGAAGTCGATCGTTCTGTGGAGCATCAGGATTACATCGAGGATTGCCACGTCTGCTGCCGGCCGATCGAAATGACCGTGACAGTCGACGATCGCGGCAATCCGCGCGTCACGACGGCAACGGACGACGAGTGAAGGAGATGAAGTCCGCGCGTTAAATCGACGCGTGATACTTCTTCAAACTCGGAGCCTTGTCGCGGATGAACTGCAACAGCTCCGCGTGCAACGCTTCGCCGCCTGCGGTTTCGCGGACCGACACGAGAGGCTGAAACATCGGGGAGTCGAACAGAGTCCCGAGAGGAATCGGATTCTTGCGGGAGAACACCGCCCGCACAAAAGGCATCGCGTCGTCCTGCAGGCTCTTCGCCTTCGCAGCGTCCCCGGCGCCATGCGCCGCCACGATCCCGAGAAAGATCTTCGCCAATTCGGGAATGTTTCCCGATGCGGTGATCACGCCCGAACCGCCGAGCTCGAGAATCGCGGCCACGCCGTCGTCCTCGCCGCTCACGGTGGCGAAGTCCATGCCCTTGGTCCCCGCGATCACCTTGGCGGTGTCGTCGCGGTGCTTGCCCGGTGTGCGGAAGTCAATCGCCTGCTTGAGGCCGATGATGTTCTTGTCGGCCGCGAGGCGGATCAGTGTTTCGGGCTCGAGGTAGCTTACAGTGCGCGAGGGCACATTGTAGAGCACGATCTTCGCACCGGTTTCGGCGGAGAGCGTTTCGAAGTGCGAAACCAATCCTTCTTGCGGCGGATTGTTGTAGTATCCCGTGACGCAGAGCACTGCGGTGGGGCCAAGCGCCTTTTGAATGTCCTGGATCATGTCCACCGACTCGCGCGTGGAATTGGAACCTGCGCCCGCGATGACGGGAACGCGACCCGCGACGTATTCGACCGTGAAGCGGATCATGTCGAGGTGTTGCTCGGGGCTCACCGTGGGGCTTTGGCCCGTGGTGCCCACGGGCACGATGCCGGTCACGCCCGCGGCGATCATGTCGTCGATGATCAGCTTGGCCTTGGCGTAGTCGATCGAATTGCGCAAGCGCTTCGGATCGTCGTTCAGGAGCGGGGTGAAGAGGGCGGGCCAGACGCCGCGCAGTTCGGCGGCGGAAGTGATGCTACGGGAGTTGGACATGGAAAGCAAACCTAGAAAAATGGGGCGGATTCAATAAAAAAGGCCGGATTTCGAAGGAAATCCGGCCTGAATAAAGGGTTCGGGAACTGCCGTGGCAAATGCCTGGCGATTACTCGGCTTCCGGCAGCAGCAATTCCGGGTACTCTTCGAGATACTTGGTCGTATACTCGCCCTTTGCGAACTTCGCGTGCTTGAGAATGCGCTTGTGCAGCGGAATCGTCGTCTTCACGCCCTCGATCACGAATTCGTCCAGCGCGCGCAGCATGCGGGCGATGGCCTGTTCGCGCGTCGGCGCGTGCACGATCAGCTTGGCGATCATGCTGTCGTAGTGCGGCGGAACCGTGTAGCCGCTGTAGCAGTGCGTATCCACGCGCACGCCCGGGCCGCCGGGCAGGTGGAAGGTCTGCAACGTACCCGGCGACGGCCGGAAGTCGTTGAAGGGGTCTTCGGCGTTGATGCGGCACTCGATGGAGTGGCCCGTGAACTTGATGTCATCCTGCGTGAACGGCAGTTTCTCGCCCGCAGCCACAAGGATCTGGGCGCGGATCAGGTCGATGCCCGTGACCGCTTCGGTCACCGGATGCTCCACCTGAATGCGCGTGTTCATTTCCATGAAGTAGAACGAATTGTCTTTGTCGTAGAGGAACTCGATGGTGCCGGCGTTGTAGTAACCGGCTTCCTTCGCGCCCTTCACGGCGACTTCGCCCATCTTCTTGCGGATCTCCGGCGTCACGGCCGGGCTGGGGCTCTCTTCAATCAGCTTCTGGTGGCGGCGCTGCACCGAGCAGTCGCGCTCGCCGAGGTGCACCATGTTGCCGTGCTGGTCGCCGATCAGTTGGATCTCCACGTGGCGCGGCTCGGTGAAGAAGCGCTCCAGGTACAGATCGCTGTTGCTGAAGCAGGCCATCGCTTCCGCCGCCGCCACGGGATAGAGCTGCGTCAGTTCCTCCTCGGTGCGGGCCATGCGCATTCCGCGCCCGCCGCCGCCGGCCGAAGCCTTCACGATCACGGGATAACCCACGGCCTTCGCCTCGCGAATCGCGTCTTCGAGCGTCGCCACCAGACCCACCGAACCGGGGATCACGGGCACCTTCGCCTTGCGCATGGTCGCCTTGGCCTCGGCTTTGTCGCCTAGCTTGGTGATCACTTCGGGATCGGGGCCGATGAACACGATCTTGTTGTCGCGGCACACTTCGGCGAAGCGTGCATTTTCGGACAGGAAGCCGTAGCCGGGGTGGATGGCGTCGGCGTTCGTGAGTTCTGCGGCCGATAGGATCTGCCGCATATTGAGGTAGCTCAGCTTGCTGCTCGGCGGGCCGATGCAGATGTCTTCTTCGGCCTGATAAACGTGCATCGAATGCGCGTCGGCCGTGGAGTGGACCGCCACGGTGGCGATGCCCATCTCTTTACAGGTGCGAATCACCCGGAGGGCGATCTCGCCGCGATTGGCAATAAGGATTTTCTTGAACACCGCGCCTCCTAGGCCGGACGGACGCGGAAAAGGACGGTGCCGTACTCCACCGGAGTCTCGTTGGTCACGCACACTTCGACGATCTCGCCCGACACGTCGCATTCGATCTCGTTCATGATCTTCATGGCTTCGATGATGCACACGACCTGGCCGGGCTTCACCATGGTGCCGACCTGCGCCAATCCGGGGGAACCGGGAGAAGAGCTGGAATAGTACGTGCCGACCATCGGGGAGGTCACATCTTTGAGGCCCGAAGCGGCGGCCTTCTCGGCCGAAGCGGCTGCACGTTCGGCAGGGCTGGAGGAAGGAGCCCCGGGTGCTGCGGCAGGGGCCGCAGCACCCGGGGCCGGGGCTGCGGGAGCCGCGTAATATGCCGGAGCGGCGGCAACCTGACGCGACTCCTTCTTCAGCACCAGGCTGAAAGTACCGTCGCTGAAGCGCATTTCGGCGAGACCGCTTTTGTCGAGCAGTTTGACCAGGTTGGTGACGTCGGAAAGCTGCATGCTGGGATCCCCTTCGGAAACCGGTTAAACCGTCTCCGACCGCTACCCGTGAACCGGGTTCGGCGCTTAAAGTTTCAAATTCCTTCGATCTCTTGAAGGCGCCTGCGCACCGAGTCGTCCCCGGGCTGCCTCTCGAGCAGCTGGCGATAAATCTGGGCTGCCTGCTCTTTCAGGCCTTGTTGCAAATATATCTCGGCCAAAGTAACCGTGGCAACATGAGGGGCCGAATTTTCCTCAATTTCGGGCTCTTCTTCCTCTTCCCGCACCGGAAAGGTGAAGGTCGGGGTAGTGTCTTTGGGGACGGCACGCGGTTCGAGCCGGGGCGCCGACGCGGGCACCTCGTTCCGAAAAACCACTGCGTCTGCGACCTCGTATCCGGAGTCCCAGGGCTCTTGCGTGCGCAACCGGGTCCGCAGCGGATCGCGGTGCGCCGCGGCGCCAGTTTCTTCCAACCCTTCTAATAATTCCGAAAGTTGAAACAAGGCGGCGGGGCAATCCGGATCGGACCGCAAGGCCGACTCCAGCCAGTCGCGGGCCTCGTCTTCGCGCCCGGTCTCGCGGCACACGCGGGCGAGAACCAAACGGGTCGTCAAATCTCCGGGGTCGCGCGCGGCGCCGGCGGTGAGAATCCGCAATGCGGCCGCGCTGTCTCCACGCAGGTGCAGGCCTTCCGCGCGGCGCGCGAAACCGGGTTCCAGATCAGGAGCGAAATCGGGCTCGCTCCGCACCGCCGTTTCGATCACAGCGGAATCGCCTCGTCGATGAGCATCACCGGAATGTCGTCGCGGATCGGGTAGAGCACCTTGCCGTCGGCGCGCAGCAAGCCCGCGTCGAGGGTCTCGCGCACCGGGCCGCCCGTGCGGTTGCGCAGCGTGCCCGCGAGCACCTGGCGGTTCAAATCCTCGATCAGGGCCGCGGGCGCGAGCGCCACGTCCTGCTTGGTCTCGGGGCAGCAAAGGATTTCGAGCAATTGAGGGTCGACCATGAGGTTGTCCGGATTAGAGAAGAGAGCAGAATCCTGAAAGTGTCATTCGAACGGAGAAAATGCGCAGCGTCCCGGAATTATTTCTCGGCGAACTTGGCCATCGCCGCATATTTCTCGGCGCGCTTGCGCAGCAGGGCATCGATGTTCACCCCCTGCAGTTTGGCGATCTCTTCGCGCAGTACGGCACCCAAGGTCTCGTACATCGCTTCGGGATCCCAGTGCGCGCCGCCTAAGGGTTCGGGAACGATGCGGTCGATCACGCCCAGAGCCTTCAAGTCGTCGGCGGTGATCTTCATGGTGCCGCTGAGTTCCTGCTTCTTGCTGCTGTCGCCCCACAAAATCGCGCTGCACGATTCGGGAGAAATCACGCCATACCACGCGTTCTCCAGCATCAGCAGGCGATCGCCCACGCCGATGCCGAGCGCGCCGCCGCTGGCGCCTTCGCCGATCACCACCGCAAGGATCGGCACGCGCAGCACGGCCATTTCCATCAGGTTCACGGCGATGGCTTCGCCCTGTCCGCGCTCTTCGGCACCGAGTCCCGGAAAAGCTCCGGGGGTGTCGATGAACGAGATGACCGGCAAACCGAATTTCTCGGCCATGATCATGCAGCGCAACGCCTTGCGATACCCTTCCGGGTTCGCCATGCCGAAGTTGCGGCGAATGCTTTCCTTGGTGTCGCGGCCCTTTTGCTGGCCGACGATCATCACACTCTGGTCGCCGAGGCGCGCGAGGCCGCACACCATGGCCGGGTCGTCGCCGAAGCGGCGGTCACCGTGCAGCTCCACAAAATCGGTGAAGATGCTTTTGACGTAGTCGAGCGTGAACGGGCGGCCGGCGCGGCGGGCCAACTCGATGCGGTTCCAGGAAGTGAGCTTGGCGGAAATCTTCTTTTGCAGGGCTTCTTTTTTGCCCTGAAGGCTCTTGACGTCGGAATCGGTGATGGTGCCGGTCTTGAGCAAGTCCTCGATTTTCATCGCCAGTTCCACGACCGGCTGTTCGAACTCGAGATGGGGCCCCTTGGGTACGGGCATGTCGAAATCCTTTCAGGCCGATCCTATATGGAAAACAGGGAAGGGCCGCGTACGCTGCGAAAGATAAGACGTTCCAAGGTAGCAGTTGAACGGGCGGAAAATCAACCAAAATCACATAAAATCGGGTCAAAATGACCTGAAATGACCAAAAAAGGGTCCAAATCGACCGGTTTTCGGTCAAATCCGACTCCCCCGGCGCACTCTATTTTTCGAAGTTGAGGTCGACCAGGGTGATCTTCTCGGCCGTCGGCTCGCCGAGCAGCATTTTGACTTCGAGTGTACGGGCCCCTTTGCGTTCCAGTACCTGCAAGGCTGCGGGGTAAGAGTCTTCTTCGAGTGCGATGATCACGCCCTGCAAATCGAGCTTGCGCGCGAGCCCCGCGATGGCGTCCAGATCCCCGATCACACCGGGGCGTACGGTTCCCGGCACGGGGCCGGCGGGAAAGTGAATGAAGCCCACGCATTCGTAACCCTCGAGCGCCTCGCCCTGGATTAGGCTCGCGAGCATCTGCGCCCGCTCGCCCGTTCCCAAAATCGCGATGCGCTTGGTGCCGCCCATGATGCGCCGGAACAATCTTCCCCCGCGTTCGCCGAACCAGCGCCATCCCGCGATCGAAAGCGAGCTGGCCACGCCGGTGGCGCCGAACACGATGCGCGAGAACGCATGTTCATGCAGAAAAAATCCGATCGAGAAGAACGCGAGAAACCCGGTCACCGTGGCGAACCAGGCGTTGCGCGGCGAGGCTACCCGCGACCCGTAGTCGCCGAGCCAAACCATCGGCAGTAGTACCGACAACGAAGCGAACAAATGCCAGATCGCATACAGCCCGGGCGATGACACCGCGATGTGCGGAATGCCGCGCGCCACGTGGTAGGCGTAGGCGAGTACGGCGAGAATTCCGTTCACCACCACCATGTCGGCCATCCAGCGCGGCCATTTGCGAAAGCGCGACGAAACGAAATTCGCGATGCCGAGCACGACTACGCCCACCGTGAGCAATCCGCCGGGCAAGGCGCGCAACTCCAGATGTTTGCGCGAAAACAGGATCATCGCTTCGTGGAAGTAAAAGAACGAACGCAACGGGCGGCTCTTCGCGCTCTCGCCCTTGAAGTGCACCACCTGCGTGGCGGGGTGATAATAGTTGCGGTAGCCCAGCGACTTGATCCGGAAGCAGAGGTCGAGATCTTCGCCGTACATGAAGAAGTCTTCGTCGAAGCCGTAAACCCTGTGGTAAACGTTGGCGCGAACGCACAAGAACGAGCCCGATACGGCATCCACCTCGTGCGTGTCGTTTTCGTCGAGATAGGTGAGGTTGTACTGGCCGAACACCCGGCTTTGCGGAAACAGATTGCTGAGCCCCAAGAACTTGTAGGCAGCCACACGCGGGGAGGGGAAACCCCGCTTGGAGGCCGCCTGCAAACTGCCATCGCGATTGACCACCTTGCAGCCCACGGCTCCGGCATCGTCGTGAGACGAGAAGAAATCCGCCATCACGGTGAAGGTGTCTTCGCGCACCAGCGTATCGGGATTCAAAAAGAGCAGCAGATCTTGGGTGGCAGCGGCGGCTCCGCGATTGCAGCCGGTGCCGAATCCCAGGTTGCGGTCGGAGGCGATCCAGGTGAGGTCGGGCCAGCGGGGTTTGAGCAGGGAGATGGTTCCGTCACGCGAGTCGTTGTCGAATACCACGACTTCGAGCTTGCCACCGCGTTCGCGGGCGAAGTGTGCCGCGGCATGCCGTACGCTTTGCAGGCAAGCGTCGAGCAGCTCGCGCACATTGTAGGAGACGATGATGACGGAGATGCCGGACATGGGCAGGGAATATAGCAGGAATAGAGAGTCGGAGTCTTGGGGAGCTACAGATTGCATAGTCATGTGGCCACCCTTCAAACTAGTTCGGGGTTCCATTTCGAACGAGGTTTCGGGCCTTTCTCCGGTTCGCACCTCATTTCGAAAAGAAGACGGCCTTGAGTCTCTGGCCGCTCTCACTATAAATCACGCGAATGAATCCGCCGCGCAAATCGGAACAGGATTGACAGTCGAGGCAAAGTGAGGGCGCTTAGCGCCCGCCACCCAGGCGCAACTTGATCAGCAGGAACAGCGCTTCGCGGATGATGCCGCCCGACATCTTCGAGGTGCCCGCCGTGCGGTCCTTGAAGATGATGGGGATTTCGCGGATGCGGCAACCCTTCTTCCACAGCTTGTAGTTCACTTCGATCTGGAACGAATAGCCGCCCGAGCTGATGCCGTCGAGGTTGAGCTTGCGCAGGGCATCCGCGCGGAAGCACTTGAAGCCGCCGGTGGCGTCGCGCACGGGAATACCTGTGATCCAACGCGCGTACATGTTGGCGAAGTAACTCAGCAGCAACCGGCTCATGGGCCAGTTCACGACGTTCACCCCGTTGATGTAGCGGCTGCCGATCACCACGTCGGCGTCCTGGATCGCCGCGAGAAAGTCTTTCAGATAACTCGGGTCGTGCGAAAAGTCCGCATCCATTTCAAACACGAAATCGTAATTGTGCTCCAGCGCGTAGCGAAACCCCCGCACGTATGCGGAGCCCAGCCCCTGCTTACCCTTGCGCGCGATCAGATGCAGATGCGGTTTGGCGGCTTGCTGCTCCTTGACCCAGGCACCCGTGCCGTCGGGGGAACCGTCGTCCACGATCAGCACCTCAAGCCCGAGGTCGAGCGCCTCCAAAGCGGGAATCATCAACGGGAGATTCTCGATCTCGTTGTAGGTGGGGATAATGATCAGGGTTTTGGGCATGGTCTGGATCCGAAATCAGGGAGGATGGGTTCAGGGGATTCGCGAAAGAATATAGCTGGATGGAGAGGCCTTCGCCCCCCCCGACCCGATAGGGGAGGGCTTGAAAGCGGCGAGCGTACCGGATCCAACGAGCTGTCGTGGAACGGCAAGTCTGCGGATGGCCGCGAAGTTTCCGCGGGCATGTATACGGTGCGCGTGACGGCGGTTCAAAACGGAAAGTCCGTCTCGTTGTCTGAAAAGACAACGATCGAATTCTAAAGAACCAAATTGGTGAGAGCGGGAATTACCCGGCGGCTCGATGGTCCAGCAACTGGGCGTCGAGTCCGCCGAGCACGAGGCCCGTGTCTCGCTCAAGCTTTTCGCAGCGCAGGCCCGATAACAGTGGACGCGCGGCAGGCAGTTTCAATTCCGCAGTCGTCACCGGCGTGATGAGCGCCGCGTGTGCGGCAGAATCCAGTCCGTAGAACTTCGCCACGCTCCGCGCCCAGTCGAGACGACTGACGCGCTCCGATCCCGTAACGTGATAGACTCCGGAGCACTTCGATCCGACTAAAACCCAAATGGCCAAGGCGAGATCTTCGGCCAAGGTCGGGTTGCCGATCTGGTCCGAGACGATGCGTGCCGGTTTTTCGGCTTGTAAGGATTCACGCACGAAGTCGGTGAAGCTTTTTTTAGCCCCTTTTCCTTTGCCCCACACCCACATGGTCCGCACCACGAGGTTGGAAGCGCTGCCTGCAAGCGCGGCCACTTCCGATTCCAGTTTGACGCGGCCGTAGACGCTCAGCGGATTCACGGTATCTTCTTCGGTATAGGGGCCCGCCGTTCCGTCGAACACGTAATCGGTCGAGACCTGCACGAGTGGAATGCCGGTGGCCGCCATGGCCCGCACGGCGTCGCGGTTGATGCGTTCGCATTGGGCGGGATCGCGTTCGCAACCATCCACGTCGGTGTAGGCGGCGGCGTTGAAGATGAAATCGGGCTTCAGCATTTCACGGACGAAGTCCCAGGTGGCGGGGTCGGCGATGTCGCGGGCGTGGTACGCGCCGAGCCGTTCGGGCAGGGCCGCTTCCGAGTGCCGCGCAAGGCCGATCAGTGCGTGCCCCGAGGGGGCGGTGCGCAACAGGTTTTGACCGAGCAGGCCGTTGCAGCCTGCGATCAGAATGCGCATCGACTTAGGATCCCGCGCGCGCGGCGGTTCCGGAACCTTCGGCACCGTCCAAACCATCAAAACAGACTGGAGCCCCCGGAGTGGTTGCGGAAATCGGCGGCGGAGGTGAAGAAGAGGCGAAGCGCTGGTTGATCATTTCGCCGAGTAAGCCGATCGACACGAACTGGATACCCACGAGCATGGAGGCCACGGCGGCGAGCATGAGGGGGCGCAGATGCAAGGTGCCGGTCATGATCCAGTCCACACCGAACCCGAGCAACACGGCCACGCCCAGCAAGGTGAAGAGCAGGCCCACGAATCCGAACAGGTGCAGCGGGCGGCGGGTGTACTTGTGAAGGAACAGCAAGGTCACCAGATCGAACAGGCCGTTGGTGAAGCGGGCCCAACCGTACTTGGAAATGCCGAAGCGGCGCGCGCGGTGTTCCACAACCTTCTCGGCCACCTTGAATCCATTCCAGTGCGCGAGCACGGGGATGTAGCGGTGCAGCTCGCCGTACAGATCGATGCTTTGCACCACCTCGGCGCGGTAGGCCTTGAGGCCGCAGTTGAAATCGTGGAGCTTGATGCCCGATGCGGAGGCCGTGACGGCATTGAACAACTTGGAAGGCGCGGTTTTGTGCCAGGGATCGTGGCGGATTTTTTTCCAACCCGAGACCATGTCGGCCCCGTCGTCGAGCATTTTGAGCAGAGGCGGGATCTCCGCGGGATTGTCCTGAAGGTCGGCATCCATGGTGATGATGCTGCGGCCGCGTGCGCGGCGGAAGCCCTCGGCGAGCGCGGCGGCCTTGCCGCAGTTGCGGCGGAAGCGTATGCCGTGCACGCGCGCGTCAAGAAGGTTGGCCTTACGCACGGTTTCGAAAGTGCCGTCGGTGCTGCCGTCATCCATCACGATCACTTCATAGGTGATGCCGTGGGTTTCGCACACCACGCGGATTTCCTCGAGCAGGGTGGGTAAGCTCTCCGACTCATTGAAGGCGGGAATGACGAGTGTCAGTTGTGGTTGCGTCGTTTGCGTCACGGGGACTTCCGGGGTTCGCGGGAGGGTCGAAACACAAAGTAAAATCCGCCACCGAGCATCACCAGCATACCGATAGCGGTGGGCAAAAAGGCAAGAGCGGCCGCGGCGGCCTTGGGATCAAAAACGGCGGCTCCGGCCAATCCTACAGCGGAAGCCGTCAGAATTCCGGGCAGACCGTACAAATAGGTGGCGAGGCCCTGCGGAACGCCCCATCCTCCCACATTCAGCGGCAACACGGCCGTGAGGGCGATGAGCGGAATGAAAGAGAAGAAGAAGGCCGGGGCCAGTGAGAGCTGGAGCGCGAACGCACACAGCGCATGCACCGAGACGCGCAACAGCTGCACAAGGCAGGCGACCAGAAAAACCCCGGCGATACTGCCCCAGCGCGCGCGGTAGGCGTGCAGCGCATCCTGGATTTTCGCGTGGATGTTGCCAAGGCGCTCGAAGCCCAGCGCATGAATGACGCTCTGGAGCGCGCTCGAAAAGCGGCGGCTGAGCAGCAGCACCAGCACCAATACGAAGGTTCCCGAAACCGCGCCCACGGCCTTGAGCAGGTTGATCATCAGACCGCGCGGCAGTTCCTGGCGCTGGAACTCGAGTCCGAGCGCGATCAACGAAAAGAAGGACAAGGCGCTGAAGCCCATCAGGCGGTCGAGCAAGGTGGAAGCGGCGGCCTTTCCCAAAGAGGGCGGATGGGTCGCCTGTTGCTCGCGGTGAACGTCCCACACGCGCAGTGCGTCGCCGCCCACAGTGCCGGGCAGAAAGTTGTTGAGGAACATGCCGGAGTAGTAGGAACGGAAGCAATCCATGAATCCGAAACGGATGCCCTGGATCTTGAGCAGCAGATGCCATTGCCAAGCACCCGCCACGATCGAAAGGAAAAATACCACGGCTGCCGCGCCGACCCAGCGGCCGTCCGCGGAAAGAATGGCGGCGGCGATATGTGCCCCGCCGCTGCGCACCACCACCCACCACAAAATCGTGACCACCGCCACGAGGCGCAGCCACATCCACAACGAACGGAATTTAGCCGCGGCCATGAGGTGCTCCTGTGGCTTTCAAAAGTGCGGCGCGTGTGACTTCGTAGGCGGGTTCCCACGTGTGCTTCGCGGCCCAGCGACGTCCGTTTTCGGAGAACGTGTTCCAAAGGACCGGTTCATCCAGCAGCCGCTCCACGGCGGCAGCGAATGCCGGCGCGTCGCCGAAGGGAACGAGAAAGCCGGTTTCGCCGTCGCGTACGCTGTCGCACAAACCGGGAACATTCGTGGCCACCACAGGGGTTCCACAGGCGTTTCCTTCGATGGAGGTGAGACCCCATCCTTCCTTGCGCGAAGAGTTGAGTACGATGGCGGCTTCGTGATAGAGCTCCGTCTTGCGGCGTGCGCTCACGAAGCCGGCGAAGTCCACCGCATCGGCGATGCCGAGTTCGGTTGCCAGCGCCTTGAGGCGCGACACGTCGTCACCCGATCCCGCCACCGCGAGGCGGATGCCCGGGCGCCGCGCGCGCAACACGGCGAGCGCATGCAACAGCGTATCCAGTCCTTTGTAGCGCTTCACGCGCCCCACGTACAGCAGCAGCGACGGATCGCGCGCCGGCGGATTTTCGATCTTGCAATCGTTCGGATCGACACCCTCGGGCGCAATGGTCACATTGCGGAAGCCCTTGTGCAGAAGCTCTTGGCGGCTGCTTTCCGAACCGGTGAGCACCGGCGTGTTGCGGTAGCACCACGGCATGATCTTCTCGAAGAACAGCACATAGAGGCCTAGCGGCCACGCTGTTTCACGGAAGATTGCGCGCCCGAAGAGGTGATGGAGTTGCAGCACCACGGGGCGGTCGCAGGTCCACGGCGCGAAGAAAGAGATTTTGTTGGAGTCGTCGAGCACCACGTTGATGCGGTGTTCGGCGCACCAGCGTTTGAGGTTGCGCCAGACCGTGAAGTTGAAGGTCATGGCGCCGCCCTGACGCAGCACGCGCACACCGTCGATCCACTCTTCGGCGGGCGCACCCGGAAAGGCGTGGGAAACCTGGATGCATGGAAAGCCGTCGGCGGCAAGACGCCGAGCGACTTCGTGGAGATGCACTTCAGCGCCCCCGGCCTCGGGATTGCGCGGGTCGCGCCAATTGACGATTAGGACGCGCGGGCGGGATGTATCCGCAACCCGCGTTTCGTCCGGCGCCCCCGTCATCGGTTAGAAGATCCTATTTCGCCGGCGCCGGTACGATTCCGGGCGCCGCCGAGGGGGCTTGAGGTGCGGAAGGGGCGTTGCGCAAGTTGGCATCCATCTGTTGGATCTGCTGTTGCACGGCTTGCGCGTACTGATGGCTGGGGTTGCGGCTGAGCCAGGCGGCCAGTTCGTCGCGCGCCCCGGCGAGATCTCCGGATTGCTGATCGATTTCGGAGAGGGCGAAGGCCACTTCGAGATCGTCCGGGAACCGCTTCACCATCGTGGCCAGTGCGGCTTTCGCTTCGGCGACGCGCCCCTGCTTCATGTACGACTGGGCCAGATTCATCGCGAAAACCTTCGCGTTGGGTCCGGGAATGTTCATGCCCGCGATGAAGGCCGAATCGGCCTTCGCCGTTTTGCCGATCTGCTGGTATAACTGGCCCGCGTAGTAATGCACGCGCCATTCGGTCGGCAGGATGCGCGCGTTCAGGTTGAGGTACTTCTCGGCGAAGTTCGCCATCGCATCGCGCTGGGCTTCCAGTTCGGCGCGCGCTGGGCTGCCGGCGGCGGCGGCAGCGATACGGGGAAGAACCTTCTGCAGACTGTCCTGCGCCCATGCCGCCAAACGGAAGTTCGTGGAGGAGTAGTTGGTGAGCAGGCCGGCGGTGTTGGCGTCGAGGAACACCTTCGGATCGCCCAGACCGCGGAAGCGGTACACGGAGTCGACCATGTGCGCGGTGACCGGCACGTCGATCTCGCGATTGCGGCGTTCTTCGGTCAACGTGTAAACGAGGCCTTCCATGATGGTGAACTGATCGAGACCCATGGCGTTGTCGCCGCCGATGGTGACGGCGAAGTGCACCGGATGCGCCGGGAAGTTGTTCTGCACGATGTGCAGAATCATGATGTCCTGAACGCGCAGGTACGGAAGCGGCGCGAGCTGGTAGCGGATCTTGGTGCCGGGCACCGAGATCTCGACCGGACCCTTGAAGCTCCACGGCTGCGGTTGCAGCGCGTCGATCTGCTCGGGCGTGAACCCGATCTTGAGCGCCGGCTCGTGTTCGGTGAGCTGGTGCATGTACCAGTTGGTGTTGACCAGCGACAGGTTCACCACGCGGACGTCTTTGCGCACGCCTTCGACTTCCTGCAGGAACCACAGGGGGAAGGTGTCGTTATCGCCGTTGGTGAACAGGATGGAGTTCGGCCGGCAGGAGTTCAGCAGGTTCCAAGCGTAGTCGTAGGGCACGTAGTCGCCGCCGCGATTGTGCTCGCGGTAGTTCGACCAAACCGGAACGGCGAACGCCAGCGCCACCAGCACCACGCCGACGGGACGTACCAGCACTTTGCGGCGCTTGGAGATCCAGTCGAGCAGGAAGGCCGCAGCCACGCCGAAAAGAATGCCCATGTACATGAAGCCGGGCGTGAAGAAGTAATCGCGCTCGCGGACTTCGAGGTGCACAGGAGCCGGGCGTTGGTTGGGATCGAAACCCGCCGACTTCCAGAATTCAAAGTCGCGCAGCTCCATCTGGGTGCCGTCGGCGAAATTGAGATAGAAGATGAGACCGTAGCTGGTGGCTCCATACAGCGCCAGCAGGTAGATGCCGATCATCTTGTTGCGACGATACACGAGCCAGCCGCCGTAGAGGAACGGGAACTGCAGCAAGAGGAAGAGCGCCAATTGGGCGCGCGGGCTGCTACCCAAAGCGTCGTTCAGTGTCTCGAATTTCAATTCCTTGCCGAACACCTTCCGCTCAAGGACTTCCTTCGATTCCGCATCGGTGTCGCCCACCTTCCACGGGAAGTACTGGGCCAGCATGTAGCCGCCGTAACCCATGTGGGGATGCACGAGAATCTGATTCTGCAAATGGGCGCGGCGATGCAGTGCGCGCGTGATCATGGACTCGGAGCCGTATTGCTTGCGCTCCAGATATTCGCGGAATACCGGCCAGGTTTTGCTTTCGGCCTCGTCGAGCGAAACGTTCACAGCCGTGCGGATGGGCACGTAGGCGTAGCTGGAGAAGCCGAGCAGAGCCACCAGAGAGAACAGGGCGCCGAGCGTCCAGCGACGGCGCCATTCGGGTGCACGTGCGAAGAGAAGCGCGAGGGCGCAAATCACCAAGGCCCCGCCGGTATAATAGAGGAAGTCACCCACATCGTACACCACCGAGAAGGCGGCGATGCCCGCACCGATGAGCGGTATGTTTTTACGCGTTTCTTTGTCGCATACCATGAAGATGCCGACGATCGGGAGCGTGACTAGGGAGAACAGGTGGATTCCCACACCGAGAAAGCCGGTGTATGCCATCAGCAGCAGGGTGCGATCAGCCTTGGGCGTGCCGCGGTGCTCGTACCAGTGCAGGCTGAGCCACGAAACCGTCATCACGATCAGCATGGCCGCGCCGTAGGCTTCTGCTTCCACCGCGCTGAACCAGATGGTGTCCGAGAAAGCGACCAGGAACCCGCCGACCAGCGCGCCCGTGTACATGGCGAAGCGGTTCATCGCGCCGTTACGGAAGAGGATCCGCAAGGCTTTGAGCACGAACAGGGAGGCCATTGTTGCCGCGAGCGCCATGGTCACCACCGACACGAAATTCGCGCGTGCGGCTATTTCGGCAAAGGGCAACACGATGATGAAGGCGCGGATCAGCAAGGTGAAGAACGGGTTGCCCGGCGGATGCGGGTTTCCCAGGATGTGCGAGGCGGCGATCAATTCGCCGCAGTCCCAGAACGACACCGTGGGTGCCATGGTGGAGAAGTACACGGCGAAGGCGGCGAGGAACACCGTCAGCGCGAGTATCCAGTCCAGTTTCTTTTCGTTGAGCATGGGGTTTCCTTGTTGACCTTGAATTTCCTGGAACGCTTCCGGGGCTTACGCTCCGGCACCCGCGGGCGGTATGCCGTCCGGAGGTGATTGCAACCGCCGAGACACTGCGTCGAGGACGCCGTTCACGAACTTGCTGCTGTTTTCAGTTGAAAATTTGCGGGCGATTTCGACCGCTTCGTTGATGCACACTTTTGCGGGCACGTCGGCCTGCGTCATCAGTTCGGCGATGGACATGCGCAGAATCACGCGGTCCACCACGGCGAGGCGGGAAATGTCCCAACGGTCGGAAGTTTCTCCGATGAGTTTGTCGATGGCTTCGGCGTGTTTGGTCGCGGCGCGCATCAGGGCCATTCCGTAGGTTCGGGTTTCTGCGGAGACGGGTTCGTCGTGCAGAAGGCTGTCGCCTTCGCCACCCGACGCATCGCCCCCCACTTCGGCGGCGTACAACGACTGCATCGCGAACTCGCGGGCTTTGCGGCGGGAGATCACGGCAGTTTACTCCACAGGTCCGTCAGTTCGATGGCGGCGTGCGCGGCGTCCCAGCCTTTGTTGCCGGCCTTGGAGCCGGCGCGTTCCATCGCCTGCTCCAGATTCTCGGTGGTCAGTACCCCGAAGGTGGCGGGCACCGTGCCGTCGGCGATAGAAGCGAAGCCCGAAGTGGCGACCTGCACCACCTGCTCGAAGTGCGGCGTAGCGCCGCGGATCACGCAGCCCAGCGCGATCACCGCACTGAACTTGCCCGAGGTCGCAAAGCGCTTCAGCACCTGGGGAATTTCTCCCGCGCCGGGCACCCATGCGACGGTGATGTCTTTTTCTTTTGCTCCGTGGCGCACGAGGCAATCCACAGCGCCTTTGAGCAGTTCCTGGGTCACCAGCGCATTGAAGCGCGAGACCACGATACCGAAGGTCTTCCCCGCGGCATTCAGGTTCCCTTCGAGGACGTTGATGTTCGATCCACTCATGACTTTTTCTCCTTGATCCCGGACTTACGCTCGGTTTTGCGCTCGGGTGTGGCGCCTTGCAACGGGGTCTGGCGTACGATGTGCAGACCATAACCCTCGAGCCCTTGAATGCGCTTGGGATTATTGGTCAAAAGGTTCAGGCGACGCACGCCCAGTTCGAAGAGGATCTGCGCGCCGATGCCGTAAGTGCGCGCGTCCATGGAGGCGCCTTCCGTCGGAAGAGGCGTCGGCGCGGGGGCCGGTCGCGCACGTTGCGCGCCCGCGCGTCCGCGCAGGGTGGGGCTCGCATCTTCGGCGACGAACTGTTGCAGCGTGCGTTCCAAAACCTCCTCGGAATGGATTTGGCGCATATATAGGAACACGCCGCCATCCCGGGCAATTGCGCGCAGTCCCTCGCGCAAGGGGTCGAGAGCTTTCTCGCTCTTTTCGGGCTTTCCGCTCTTTCCGTGGTTTTTGCGAAGGGAGCCGAATACGTCGCCGAGTAAAAATTCCGAGTGCACCCGCACCGGCGTGGCGCGGGCGGGGTCGATTTGTCCCCGTACCAACGCGAGATGCATACGGCCGTGCACGAGATCTTCGAAGGCGTGCGCGACGAAATCGCCGTGCACGGTGGGCAGATTGAACACGCCGGCGGCGCGCACCTGCTTTTCGCGCACGTGGCGGTCGTGAATGAGATCTGCCACCGAAATGATTTTCAGGCCGTGACGCTTCGCGAAGCGCGCGCAGTCGGGAAGGCGCGCCATGGTGCCGTCGCGATTCATGATTTCGCAGATCACGCCGGCGCAGCCCTGTCCCGCCATAGCGACGAGATCGACGGCCGCTTCGGTGTGGCCTGCGCGCACTAACACGCCGCCGCGGCGCGCCTTAATCGGAAAGGTATGCCCGGGGCTCACGAAGGCGTGCGCGTCGAGCGATTCATCGGCGAGGGCGCGTGAGGTAAGACTGCGGTCCGCGGCGGAAATTCCAGTGGTGGTGCCTTCGCGCGCTTCCACCGAAATCGTGAAAGCGGTCTCGTGACGCGAACCGTTTTGGTCGGTCATGGGGCGCAGGTTGAGGCTCTCGACGCGGTCTGCGCTGAGCGCCACGCAGATGAGGCCGCGCGCGTGTTGGGCGAGGAAGTTGATCTTTGCGGGAGTGGAACGCGATGCCGCGAATACCACATCGCCTTCGTTCTCGCGGCTCTTGTCGTCCACGACCACGATGGCGCGCCCTTTTTTCAGGTCGGCGACGGCTTCGGCGATGCTATGGAATCGCATGCGCGCCTGCCTGGTTGATCCGTTCCACGTACTTGGCCAGAATGTCGACTTCGAAATTCACCCGGTCGCCGGCTTTAAGGTTTCCGAACGTCGTCACCGAGAGCGTATGCGGGATCACGGCGATCCGCACGGAGTCCCGATCCACGGAGGCCAACGTCAGGCTTACGCCTGCCAAGGCGATCGATCCCTTGTAAGCACAATAGCGCGCGAAGTTTTCGGGAAGGCGAAGGCTGATCTCCCAGCCTTCGCCTTCGGCCAGCACGCGGACTTCGGTCACGTCGCACACGCCGTCGGTGTGACCGAGTACGAAGTGTCCGCCCATCGGCGTGACGGGCGTGAGAGATATTTCCAGATTCAACGGCGTGCCGATGGACCAGTCGCCGAGCGTGGTGCGGGCGAGGGTTTCAGGAACGGCGCGCGCCGAAAATCCGGAAGGAACGTCGGAGCCCGCGACGGTTTCAAGGCTTTCCACCGTGAGACAGACGCCTTCGCAGGCGATGCTGTCGCCGATCGCGAGCTTGGCGGAGAGACGGGGCGCATCGATCACAAAGCGTACGGCGTCACCGGCCGGGATACGGTCGCGAACGGTTCCGATTTCCTGAACGATTCCGGTGAACATTCCGCCCCGTTTGATAAAAACCGGTCAACGATGCGCGATGCCTGCATGAATCATTTTGAATCATGGGGCGCACGCGTGCGTCACCACGCACCCGAGGTTCTCAGGAGGCGGCGGAACGCCGTCGAAACTCGGCCAGAATATCTGAACCGAGCGGCGTAAATCTATGAAATTCAAGGGGTTTCACCCACGCTGGGCGGAGATCTTTCCCCCAGGGTTCGCCCTGGGGAAGGAGCATCGGCGCCGTGACGAGATGCAATGCATCGCACAAACCCGCATTGAGAAACGGGCTCCACACCGCACGTCCGCCCTCGACTAGTACCTCGTGGTAGCCGCGTGCCGCGAACACGGCAAGCAGTTCCCGCACCAAGGGCTTTTTTCTGCGCAAGGCCACATGATCGACCCATTTCGGCAGATTTTGGGGGATTTCCGGGGAGATCACCACGGTTTTAGCTCCGCGATTCCGGGAATAGACCTGGCGTTTCAGATCGAGCTTTCGGCCGCGCGTGAGCACCAGAATTTGGGCGGGACGGCCTCCGGTCAGGCGCGGTGTCAGGTCCGGATCATCGATGCGCACGGTGGCTCCGCCAACCAGCACGGCGTCCGCGTGAGCGCGCAGGCCGTGGGTGAACAGCCGGGCTTCCTCGCCGGTCAAGGCGGTTTCTTCGCCGGCCCGCGCGTTGATGCGGCCGTCGAGACTTTGCGCGATCTTCACGATGATGCGCGGGCGCCCGTTCGCGACCCAAAAGAAAAATCCGGCGTAAAACGTTTCGGCACGCACCCGGGCGGGCGAACCCGGCGGGGCGATCTCGACGGTGATGCCGGCTCGGCGCAGCATCGCGAAACCCTTTCCCGACACCTTCGGGTTGGGGTCGGGGCAAGCCGCGACCACCTTGGCAACGCCGGCCTCGATCAGCGCGCGCGCACAGGGCGCGGTGCGACCGAAATGACTGCAGGGCTCGAGAGTGACATACAACGTCGCCCCACGGATGCGATCGAGTCCCCCGTTGGGTGCAACCCGAGCCCCCTCCAGCGCCACGATTTCGGCGTGGGCTTGGCCTGCGGGCCGGGTTCCGCCCCGCCCGATGACCTTCCCGTTGCGGACAAGCACCGCCCCGACGGCGGGATTGGGCAGGGTGTTTCCGCGCACGGTCTCGGCTTCCCGAAAGGCCAGGCGCATCCAGGTGGAAAGGATTCCCCTCGGTTCTTTGGATTCCGGGGCGGGCGGCGGGCCGGGGATTTTTTTGCGGGGGGCGGGCATTCTGCCCCGAAAACGTAACCACGCAAAACCCACTGAAAACCCGCGCGAAACTAAATGCGCCGAAAAGCAAGTTATTGTATTATTTGCGCAATCTCATATTCAGAGGGATCCATGTCCAACGACGGTACACCCGAAATCCTCCATAACTTCCTTACCGGACTCCGTGAAAACGAATTGGTGGAGAAGCTTCTCGAAAACCTCCCGGACAACATTTATTTCTTCGTGAAGGACACGCAGGGGCGCTTTATGCTCTCCAATCGCCTCTTCTGGGAGAAGATGGGATTGACCGGCTCTGACCAAATCGTCGGAAAAACGGATTATGATTTTTTCTGGACGTTGCAGGCGCAAGCCTATTTGCACGATGATGCGGAAGTCATACAAACCGGGGTAGCCCAGATCAACAAACTGGAAATCATCCCCACCGCAGACGGTCTTGTGGACTGGTATCGCACCACCAAGATTCCCATTCGCGGCAGGGACGGTCGTTGGGCGGGCCTCGTGGGAATCACCCACGATTTGCGCAGCGCCAACAGCGCCTTGCAACCGTATCGCACGATGGAACCCGTAATCCGTCATATCCTCGAACACTACGCGCAGCCCGTGCATGCACGCGATCTGGCGGCTGTGGCGTGCATGAGCCTTCCGCGTTTCACACGCCGTTTCAAACGCGAGTTCCAGGTGACGCCGGGCCGCTACCTTGCGATGGTGCGCCTCAACGTGGCCTGCCGTCTGCTGGCGAGCACGCGCAAGTCGATCGCCGAAATCGCCCTGGAGTCGGGCTTCTACGATCACAGCTTCTTCACCAAGCAGTTCGTGAAGTACAAAGGCATGACGCCCAAGGAATTCCGGACGCGCTTCCGCGAGATGCCCGATCAGAAGCGGTTCTTCCCGCTCGGCGTTCCCGAAGGCCCGATGCCCGAGGAGTGAGGCAGGCGTCAGGCCGCTCTTTCCGAATAAGGAAAAATGAAAACACAAAAAAAAGGCGCCCGCTGCAAGCGGACGCCTTTTTTCTTTGAGTGCGTTGGAACGCGAACCGGATCAGGCCTTGGAGGGGGCGCGAACGCGGCGGTTATCCCACCAGACCACGAAGGGGCAGGCCACGGCGATGGTGGAATAGGTTCCCACAACGACGCCGATGATCATCGCGATGCTGAAGTCGCGCACTTCCGAAGCGCCCAGGAGAGCCAGAATGAAGACCGTGAAGAACACGGTCAAGTGCGTGATCACGCCGCGGCTGAGGCACTGGTTGTTCGCGTCGTTCACGCGGACGGCCAGGCTGGCTTTCGCACCGGGGCCTTCGCTGCCTTCACGAATACGGTCGAAGATGATGATGGAGTCGTTCAGCGAGTAACCGATGATGGTCAGGATCGCCGCCACGAAGTCGAGCGAGATTTCTCGGCCGAGCAGGGCGAAAATACCCAGTGTGATGATACAGTCGTGAACGAGACCCAGAACGCCGGCGATGCCGAATCCGAGGCCGTTGCGTCCGAAACGGAACCACACATAGAGCACGATCAGAATCAGCGAAGCGAGAATCGCCCAGATGGCGGACATGCGCAGATCCTTGCCGACCGAAGGGCCGACGGTATCTTCGCTCTCGATGATTCCCTGCGTCACGCTTTGGATCTTGGACTTGGTCAGGGAGTCGCTTTCGACCTTGGCGAGGTAGACCAGAATGCGGTTCTCGTTTTCGGAACCCAGCGTCTGGATCTGCGACCCGGCGATGCCGGCGGCATCGAGTTGCTCACGGACCTTGGTGATGTCGGGCTTCGCCTGCGTGTGCACTTGGTACACATGACCGCCGGTGAAGTCGATGCCGTAATTCAGACCTTTCACGGCGATGGCGCCGATCGCGAGCACGGTCACCGCGATGGAAATGCCCACGTAGACGCGGGCGCGGGGGATCACCTTCAGGTCGACCTTGTGGAACCAGGCAAAGCCGTGGCCGATGCTGAGTTCCTTGATTTCGCGACGGGACAGGATGTAGTCGAAAGCCAGACGGGTCACGCCGATGGCCGTGTACATCGAAGCGGCCAGACCGACCAACAGGGTCAAACCGAAGCCCTTGATGGGGCCGACGCCGATGTAGTAGAGAATCGCAGCCGTACCCATCGTGGTGATGTTCGAATCCAAAATGGCGCTCAGCGCCTTTTTGTATCCGATGTCGATCGCGGCGCGCACGCTTTTGCCATGCCGCAACTCTTCACGGATGCGCTCGAAGATCAGCACGTTGGCATCGACGGCCATACCGATCGTCAACGCGATGCCGGCGATACCGGGCAAGGTCAGCGTGGCATGGAAGGCGGACAGTACGGCGAACAGGATGCCCATGTTCAGCAAGAGTGCGACGTTTGCAATGATGCCGGCGCCGCGGTAGTAGAGCATCATGAACGCGGCTACGAGCAGCAGGGCCGCGACGGCGGCCAGCAAACCCTTTTGAATGTTGGCTTCGCCCAGCGTCGGACCGACGGAGCGGAGTTCCGCGATGTTCATCGGCACCGGAAGGGCGCCGGCACGCAGCACGACGGCGAGCTGCTTGGCTTCGGTCACGCTGCCGACGCCCGTGATGGACGCGCGGCCGTTGGGAATGCGACCCTGGATTACCGGTGCGGAGTAGACTACCGAGTCGAGCACGATGGCGAGTTGCTTGCCCACGTTGGCGCCGGTGATGCGCGCGAATTCCTTGGGACCGAGATCATGGAAGGTCAGTCCGACTTCCATTTCGCCGGCGTTCATGCCTCCCTGGGCGTGCTGGAAGGTGGCGTCGGCGATGGTGGCGCCGGTCATTTCGGCGCGGCGCTTCAACAGATACAGGCGGCGCACTTTCTGGCCGCCCTGAAGCTGTTCTTCTTCGCGGGACCAGAGGAACTGCAGACGGGCCGGAATGACCTGCTGCACTTCCGGATCCTGCAGCAGGCTGCGGAGCTTATCGACGTTTTCGGAGGCAACGCCGATGTCGCGGCCGAGCTGCACGAGCATGCCGGTGAAGGGACGCGTTTCGGGAACGGCTTCGGCAGCCTGGGCCGCCGAGTCCTTGGTCGAATCGTTGCCGGCGAAGGTGGACGCGGCCTTGGACGCAGTGTCATCGACCACGCGGCCAAAGACGTTTTCCATTTCGGAGCGGGCGTTCGATGCGGCCGAGGGCGTGCCGAGCGGGTTGGCAACGCCACCCTTCTTTTCGCGGCCGGAGAGCAGCAGGTCGAGGCGGTTCAGCAGCGGGCGGAACTCTTCGGCGTCGGCAACGAGCTTGAACTCGAGCAACGCGGTGGCGCCGATGAGGCGGCGCGCGTCGTCCGCGCCCATGCCGGCGAGATCGGCGACGATGCGGTTGTCACCCGATCTGGTGATGACCGGTTCGCTCAAACCGTACTGGTCGACGCGGTTGCGGATGATTTCGAGGCTGCGGTCGAGCACGTCGCGATCCACCGACTCGTCCATTTTGGACTTGTCGATTTCCACAATGATATGCGTGCCGCCGGCAAGGTCGAGACCCAGATTCATGGCCTTGGCGGCCATTTTGGGGTGTTCGCGTTTGTAAATCTCGCGTGCCCGTTTTTCGAGCGGAAGCGACGTGTCGTTGCTCTTTGAAAACACCATCACGGTCGGCCAAAGGCTGATGGCGCAAAGCGCGAGGATCACCAGCAAAATTACGGTGCGAAAGCCTGTTTCCCTTTTCATGCGCCCCTTCGAATCCTTTAAAACATGGCAACCCTCTTAGGCGCGTTCTAACGGAATACGCCGCAAGGAGTTAGCCGGGTTGACAAAAGCCGCGCTAATATAACAATAGGGAAGGGGAGCCGGGCCTTACTGGTAACTGTCCAGCAGGTTCCGGAACTCGGGGCGGGCGCGCAGGCCTTCCAGATCGGGGTCGCGGAACACCCAGTCGAAATCGCAAAACCCCCTGCTCAGTGCATTTTCGAGCGCGGCAAGGGCCTTCGACTCTTCCCCGGCGAGGCTGTAATAGCAGGCTAGATCGTAGTAGGCCGGGGCGCAATCCGGGTCGAGCAAAACAGCCATGCGCGCGGCGTCGGCGCTGTCGGCGACCCGGCCGGTCATGCGCAGAATCGAGGCCAGCAGTAAAAACGAGGGGGCGAAACCGGGATTGTGCCGCAGCGAGAGCCGGCAATGCGATTCGGCCCGGTCGGGCCGCTCTAGGCTCTTGTAAATCCCTGCCAGACAGTAGTGGGTCTCGAAGGTATCGGCCCCGGCGGTCAGGGCCCGGTTCAGGCAGGCGCCGGCCTCTTCGAAGAGGCTTGCGTCGGCGTATTCCATGCCCCGGCGAAACCACCAAGCCCCGTCGGCTTCCGTTTCGGTCAGCGCCGGAGACGGCTCGTTCTGCTGCGAGAGTTCGGAGAGACCAAGGTCATAAAGCCTTGATTCGGGAATGCCGGTGCGCTGAAAGGAAGACTCCATCAAGTTCATGGCCGCCGTGATCTTGCCGGCCTTGAACAACAGGTCGGAGAGGGCGTCGTAGAACGATTCGACCGGCTGATCCCGCCACTTCTCCCGGAGGACCTGGATTTCTTCGCGAAGCGCGTTCATGTTACGGGAAGATACAGAGGTCGACGCTTCTGCGCCACAAGAATGACGGGAATGCGGAGAAATACGGATGAGCTCGAAATGGGAGGAACCCCCCCTCTACCCGCCCATTTCCTACCCTTTCACCTCATGGAAGACCTGCTCGCGGCCCGCCTTCAAATGGCCTTTTCTCTCGGTTTTCACATCGTCTTCGCCGTGATTGGCATGGCAATGCCTCTCTTGATGGCGATTTCGCACTGGAAAAACCTTCGTACCGGGCAACGGGTCTATCTCGATCTCACCAAGGCCTGGTCGCGGGGCGTGGCGATTTTTTTCGCCACGGGAGCGGTCTCGGGTACGGCGCTCTCGTTCGAGCTGGGTCTGTTGTGGCCCGGGTTCATGCTGCATGCCGGGCCGATCATCGGCATGCCGTTCTCGTGGGAAGGCACGGCGTTTTTCATCGAGGCCATTGCGCTGGGCATGTTTCTGTACGGCTGGAACCGCATGGGCGCGTGGGCGCATTGGGGGGTCGGTGTGCTGGTCGGGGTCTCGGGCGTGCTTTCGGGAATCTTCGTGGTCTGCGCGAATGCGTGGATGAACAGCCCCGCCGGTTTCGATTGGGTCAACGGACAGGCCGTGAACGTGGATCCGTGGGCCGCGATGTTCAACCCGGCGTGGAAGGCGCAAACCTTGCACATGGCGATCTCGGCCTTTCAGGCCACGGGTTTCGGCGTGGCGGGGGTGCACGCCTTCATGCTGCTTCGCCGCCCGTCGGCGTTTCATCGCGAGGCATTCAAGATCGCCTTGTTCGTGGGCGCGGTCGCGGCATTGATCCAACCGCTGAGTGGCGATTTTTTGGCGAAGGATACCGCGGTGCGTCAGCCGATCAAGCTCGCCGCGATGGAAGCGCACTTCGAGACCGCCGCGCGCGCGCCGCTGATGCTCGGCGGCATTCCCGACGCGGCCACCGAATCGGTGCGCTACGGCATCAAGGTTCCCGGCCTGCTCAGCATTCTCGCGCACTGGGATCTCAACGAGCCGGTGAAGGGGTTGCGCGACTTTCCGCGCGACCTGTGGCCGCCGCTGAAGCCGGTGCACTTCGGCTTTCAGATCATGGTGGCCTGCGGTACGGCCATGGCGGGAATCGCCGCGCTCTACTTGTTGTTTCTCGCCGTTCCGCGCTTGCATCGCTTCGTGATGCACCGCCGCTTTCTCACGCTGTGCGCGCTGGCGGCGCCGCTGGGCTTCATCGCCGTGGAGGCGGGCTGGACGGTCACCGAGACCGGGCGGCAGCCGTGGATTTTGTACGGCGTGTTGAAGACCGCCGATGCGGTGACGCCGATGCCGGGACTCGTGGTACCCTTTCTGGTGTTCACCAGCGTCTATCTCGTGCTCGCGGTAGTGGTGGCGTGGCTGCTCACCCGACATATCCGTAACGTGGAACGGGATTATCCGTCGGCACGGGGAGAGGCATGATGACCCGATTCTTCCCGCCCGGCGAACCGTTGATGCTTTTCGTTGTGCTCGCCTTTCTCGGCGTGTCGCTGTTTCTCTACTGTCTGCTCGGCGGCGCCGACTTCGGTGCGGGCGTGCTGGAACTGTTCCTCGGGAAAGATCGCCGTCAGGCGCAACGGAAGATCATCGACAAGGCGATGGGTCCGATGTGGGAGGCCAACCACATGTGGCTGGTGCTGATCGTGGTGATCCTGTTCGTGGGATTTCCCGCCGTGTACACGCGCGTTTCGATCAACCTGCACATTCCGCTCACCGCCATGCTGCTGGGCGTGATCATGCGGGGCACGTCGTTCACCTTCCGGCATTACGACGCGGTCAAAGGCACATCGCAGCGCGCCTACACGGCCTTCTTTATTTTCTCGAGCGTGTGGACGCCGTTTTTTTTGGGTGTGACCATGGGCGCGCTCGTGCCCGGCGGCATCAATCCCGGAGCCGCCACCTACGCCGCCGGCTACCTCGATCCGTGGCTGCGTCCGTTTCCGTTCGCGCTCGGTGTGTTCACGGTGTGCCTGTTCGCTTTTCTGGCGGCGGCGTATCTGATCGGCGAAAGCCCGGCGGGTGAACTGCGCCACTCTTTCGTGCGCAAAACCTTTTGGGCCGCCGCCGCCACGGTGCTCTCGGGCGCGGTAGTGTTCGCCGCGGCGCAGTTCGACGGCGTTCCGCTGCTCCGAGAGTTTTTGGCGACGCGCACAGGCACTTCGGCGATGTTGTTGGCCACCATTCTCTTTCCCTGGCTTGGCATCGCGATCAAGCGCGACTGGATCTGGACCGGCCGGTTCCTCGCGGGTGCGCAGGTGGCTCTGATTTTGGTGGGCTGGCTGCGGGTGCAGTATCCGGTGCTGGTGAAGATGCCGTCCGGAGACCTCACCTTCTTCAACGCGCATGCGCCGACGGCGACGTTGAATCAGCTCGGTGGCGCGCTGCTCGTAGGCTCGGTGTTCATTTTGCCCGCGCTGGCATGGCTGTTCCGCGTGTTTAAATCTGTCGAGGACTAAGCCCTCACTGCGTTGGCGAAGGAGCGCGAGGGCCCGGTTGGCCGAGCGACACGCGCGCCCGCCCTCCTAATAGCGGAAAAACTCAACCGCTTCCACGTACGAATCCATCGGATCCTTGGTGGGGATGAACTCCATGCCCACGTAGCCGCGGTAGCCGTTTTCGGCGAGCGCCTTGAGAACGGCGGGGAAGTTGATCTCCTGGTTTTCGTCGAGTTCGAAGCGTCCCGGCACGCCGGCGGCCTGCACGTAACCGATGTACTCGGCGTTGTCGCGGATGCGGCGGATGAGATCGCCGTTCATGATCTGCACGTGATAGATGTCGAGCAGCAACTTGAAGCTGGGCGAACCCACGGCCTTGATCACCTCCATGCAGTCGTCCATGTTGGAGCCCTGATACTCGGGGTGCCCCTTCCAGTCCGCGCCGTCGCGGCTGTTGAGCGGTTCTATGCAAAGCTCCACGCCCTTCTCTTCGGCATAACCGATAATGCTCTTGTAGCCTGCGATGAGATTCTTCTTGCCTTCTTCGAGCGAGACCACGCCGCCGCCGTAGGCGCTGGTGTCACCGGGGCCCCAGAAGGCGATCACGGTTTTGAAGCCGTGGGCCGAGGCCGCATCGATCGACTTTTTATAAGCCGCCGTCACTTCGGCGTGAAAGTTGGGATGCACGTAGCCCTTGTCAAACCAATGCGAATTGGTGAGGGCGCACACGAGGCCGTATTTCTTGAGGATCGGCAGGTCTTCGGGAGCGACGACTTCAATCGCTTCCACACCGAGTTGTTTGGCGACCTGACAAAGCTTGTCAAGCGACCATTTTTCAGGATGATACAGGCCCATGGGCCATGTGGGAAGAGCGGGTTTGAGTTTGCCGTCAATGACGCCCATGGGGATCCTTTCGGGTATGGCTGCCGGGTTGAATCGGGAGCGGCGAGGATATTTACAAAATAGGGGTTGGGTCAGGGCTCAAAAGGCGTTCAGAATCCTGCCCGGGTGGGGACAAGATGACTTCAGGGAGGCGTCCCCTCGGTGAGGACGCCTTTCAATTCCCCCGCGTTTTCCTAATTTTCAGCCCGCGCCCGCCCGTCTGCCGACCCGAAATCCGGAAAATATCCCGATTTCCTCCCAGCCGAGCCGCCCCGGGCGCGGACAAGGGATTTTCGCTTTGCCCACAGAATATTACCCCCTGCTGGCCTATGCCGGACTCGCCCTCTTTGTCGGTGTGGCCGGTCTCGCCTTATCCTCCTTCCTCGGCCCGCGCCGCACCTGGAGTAAGGCCAAGTACGAGCCGTACGAATGCGGCGTCGATCAGGTTCAGAATCCGCACCGCCCGTTCGCGATCAAGTTCTACGTGTTCGCGTTGCTCTTCATTCTGTTCGACATCGAGACCATCTTTCTGCTGCCCTTCGCCGCAGGGTTCCGTACCCTGATCGGGTCGGGCGCCTTTCAGGCGGTGCTGGTGTTCATGGCGGTGCTGGGCCTCGGCCTCGCGTACATCCTGCGCTCCGGCGCGCTCGAATGGGAGTAGTCGTGTACCCATCTCAAAACTCCTCTGGAGTCGCCGGGCTGCAAACGTCGCGCTGCGGCGTCGTCCTCCATCGCGATACTTTGTTTCAGTATGGCTGCTTCGGCCTCCTTGCACCGCTTGTTTTCGCTCCGGCTTATCCGACGAGGAATTTTGAGATGGGTACACTATGAGTGCCGCCGAAAAAATCAACGACGTCATTACGACGAACCTCGGCTTCGCCATCAACTGGGCGCGGTCGAACTCGATGTGGCCCATGCCTTTCGGAACCGCCTGCTGCGGTATCGAAATGATGGCGACCTTCATGTCGAAGTACGACGCGAGCCGTTTCGGTTCCGAAGTGCTCAAGTTTTCGCCGCGCCAGTCCGATCTTCTGATCGTGTCGGGCCGCATCTCGCTGAAGATGATGCCCGTGCTGCAGCGCATCTGGGAACAGATGCCCGAGCCGAAGTGGTGCATCTCGATGGGCGCCTGCGCCAGCAGCGGCGGTGTGTTCGACACCTACACGCTGATCCAGGGCGTGGACCAGTTCATCCCCGTGGATGCGTATATGCCCGGCTGCCCGCCGCGCCCCGAAGCGTTTATCGAAGCGCTGATGCAGGTGCAGGCGAAGGCCCGCAAGGGCCAGGCCAAGTCGGACGAGTTCGTCAGCAGCAACGTTGCAAACGATCCGTCTTCCTCGCCCAACTACCGCTCGCCCGATGAATTCGCGCCCGCGGTCACCAACGTGGAGGCGACGTGAGCAGCATCATGAACGCTTCAGTAAACGACCTCAGCGGCACCTCGATCACCTACCACAAAGAAAACCTTTCCGCAGTGGCGGTGAAGGTCGAGTCCGTATTCGGCGACCGCCTCCTCGGTAAAGAGGAAAAGGCGCAATACTTTCAGTTCTCGGTGCAGGCCGTCGATGCGAAGGCGCTGTTGCGCTTTCTCAAGGAAGATCCTGCTCTGGGCTTCACCTGGTTCATCGACAGCTGCGGCGTCGATTACCTGCGCTACCCCAAATCGCAACCCGAACGTTTTGCCGTGGTGACCACGCTGCTCTCGCCGACGCTCGGCGTGAAGGTGCAGGTCCGCGCCTTCGTTTCCGGAACGTCTCCGATCATCGACTCCAACGTCGAGCTCTTCGCCGGCGCAAACTGGACCGAGCGCGAAATCTTCGACCTGTACGGCATCGTCTTCGAAGGTCATCCGGACCTGAAGCGTATCCTGATGCCCGAAGATTACGAGGGATATCCCCTGCGCAAAGACTATCCGTTGCGCGGTCGCGGCGAACGCGGCGCTTTCCCCGTCTATCATGCGGTACCGGTCGGCCTCGCCCCGAAAGAAGAGGGCTAAGCCATGTATTCCTACGAAAAAGAAATCGAAGAGGTCGGCGAGAACACCGTTCACATGAACGTGGGTCCGTCGCACCCGGCCATGCACGGCACGCTGCGCGTGCGCATGGAAGTACGCGGCGAACGCGTGGTGAGGGCGGAGCAGGAGATCGGTTACCTCCACACCGGCTTCGAGAAGCTGGGCGAGCACCGCACCTACAACCAGTTCATCACGCTCAGCGACCGCCTCAATTATTTCTCGCCGCTGAACAACAACATCGGCTTCGCCCTCGCTGTCGAAGAGCTGATCGGCCTCGAGACCCCGCGTCGCTGCCAAGTCATCCGCACCATTCTCGCCGAGCTGTCCCGCCTGGCCGACCACTCCTTGTGTGTGGGCGCGTTGGCGATGGATCTTGGCGCGTTCACCTCGATTCTGTGGACCTTCGTGGAGCGCGAGAAGCTGTACGACGTGTTCGAAGCCGTGACCGGCACGCGCCTGACCACGAGCTACACGCGCGTGGGCGGCGTGGCTTTCGATCTGCCCGAGGGATTCGAGACGCGCGTGCTCGGCATTCTCGACAGCATGGAGAAGACGGTCGACATTCTGCGCGGCAGCTTTTACAAGAACCGTATTTTCGTTGATCGCACCGAAGGCATCGGCATCATCACGTCGGCCGACGTGGAGCAGTACGGCATCACCGGTCCCGTGGCCCGCTCCGCTGGCAAAGACTTCGATCTGCGCAAGTACAAGCCGTACATGATCTACAACGAGCTCGATTTCGACGTGCCGGTGTATGCCGAGGGCGATTGCCTTGCGCGCTACAAGGTGCGTCTCGACGAGATGGATCAGAGCATCCGCATTGTGCGGCAGGCGTTGAAGCTTTTGGAACCCGGGCCGATCAGCGCGCTCGATCAAAAGCATGCGCTCCCCGACAAGATGTCGACCTATACCGACATGGAATCGTTGATCCACCACTTCAAGTTGATCATGCCCGGCTCCGAGCACGGGCTCAATCCGCCGGTGACCGATCTGTACTCCGCGACCGAATCCCCCAACGGCGAACTGGGTTTCTTCCTCGTGTCGGATGGCAGTTCGAATCCTTGGCGTGTGCGCGTGCGTCCGCCGTCGTTCATCAACTATCCGATCTTCGGGCGGTTGATGGAAGGCGCGATGCTGGCTGACGTGGTGGCGATTCTCGGGTCGTTCAATATTATCGCGGGTGAGCTGGACAGGTAGCGCGGATCGGTAGTTCGAGATCAAGATCGATTTAGACCTCAAAAAAAGGCCACCGGAATTTCCGGTGGCCTTTTTTTATTGGCTTCTTTTCGAGAGGATCAAGCAGACTGCTTGAAGGACGCTCCCGACTCGGCGGAAGCGCTTGAGGGCACAGGCACAGGCATTTCCACGACCTTGATCTGCATCTTCCGCGTTTCCGCCGCCGCATCGTAACGCTGGTACATCCGCTGGAACTGCAGCGACAGCGCGGCGAAGAAGAACGGATACTCCAGTAGATTCCTGCGGTTGCGCAGAGTCCAGAAGAACAAGTTCCAAAAGCGCCCGCGGCTCGCATCCAAAATGCCGAGGCGGAACAGGATACGGAAGAACGTGCCGAGATCGCCCGCCGACAACTTCCGCACGATGCGGTTGGTCACCTTCGGCCCGGGATAGGCTTGCAGAAAGGTGCGTGCGCGCCGATACACGTAATCGGGCGAATACACGTGGCGCAGCACGAAGTCGAATCCTTCGTGCAGCTGCTGCGGATCCATTACCGGAATGATGTTGCTTTCGTTCTCATCGAAGTCGAACGGCTCGATCAGTCGCCCGGCGTCGCGCATCTTCTTGTAGAGCTCGGTGCCCGGCGGCGCCTTGAGCAGATTGATCGTCGCGATGACGATACCGCTCTCTTGGATGAAGTCGACCTGCCGCTGAAAGCTTTCCGAGGTATCGGTGTCGAACCCGACGATGAACCCGGCTGTGACGATGAAGCCCTTTTCGTGCAGGCGCTGCACGTTCGCGAGCAAATCGCGCTTGGTGTTCTGTCGCTTTTGGCTCGCGAGCAGACTGCCTTCTTCGGGAGTCTCGATACCGCTGAAGATGTGCCGGAATCCGGCTTCGAGCATCAAATCCATCAACTTTTCATCGTCGACGAGATTGATGGTGACCTGGGTCGAGAAGCCGAGCGGCGGCTTGGTGCGCGCACGCCATTCGATGAGGGCGGGCAGCAGGGTCTTTTTCAGCGTGATCTGGTTGCCGATGAGGTTGTCGTCGGCGAACAGCACCATGCCGAAGCGGCCGAGTTCGCCGAGCGCCTCGAGCTCCGCGAGAATCTGCTCCGGCATTTTGACGCGCGGCTTGCGCCCGAAGAGTGCGGTCACGTCGCAGAAGTCGCACATGTAGGGGCATCCGCGCGAGTACTGCACGATCATGTAGGCGTACTTGTCCATGTCGGCCAGTTCCCATAGGGGGATGGGCGTTTCGTGGACGTTGGCGAAGTCGGGGGTGGCGTAGAGCGGTTTGGGAGTTCCCGCGGCAAGATCGGCCAAGAAAAGGGGCAAGGTGATTTCTGCCTCGTTGAGGACGAAGTGATCCACGCTAGGGAAGGTATCGTGCTCGTGCGTAAACAGTGGGCCGCCGGCCACGACCTTGAGGCCCTTGGCGTTGCAGCTTTCGATCACCTCGCGGGCGGAGCGGACCTGTACGTTCATTGCGCCCACGAAAGCGAAGTCTGCCCATTCGAGGGCCTCGTCGGTCAGCTCTTGGCCGATATTCAGGTCAATCAGGCGCTTGTTCCACTCCGTGGGGAGGATGGCGGCCACTGTGAGAAGACCGAGCGGAGGATAGCTTGCCTTCTTGCCGACCATTTCCACAAGATGATCCATCGTCCAGAAGGTCGACGGCATTTTGGGATAGATGAGCAGAATGTTCACGGACCCTCTGGGCGGCCATGGTGTTGGCGGCAAGGCGGGAAGGTAGTGACTGGAGGCGGCCGCGTCAGGCGGACGTCATGTCGGTTCGATCCAAAACCGCTCCCGACATGGACCGCAGGCTTTTTCGGGAGCCCTCAAACCCGGATTTCAGTCTCGAAAACCCGGCAAGAATTGCTAAAATTACGGCCTAACGTGCTCCCTGCCCTTTAATCGGGGCCTAAAAAGGGTCGAAATCGCCGCATGACCGCCAATACAGCCCCTCGTACCCTGTCTCCCGAGCGCCTGCGCCAGTTTCACGACTGGGTGGACGAATACCCCAACAAGCGCTCCATGCTCATGATGGTGCTTCGCCTCGTCGAAGAGGAATTCGGCAGCATCACCGACGAAGGCATGGTCATCGCCGCCGACTTGTGCGGCGTGAACGTCGCGCACGTTCAGGGGATGGTCACGTTCTACACGCACTTCAAGCGCCCCACGCACGGCAAACACCGCTTCATGGTCTGCGCCACGCTGATGTGCGCGCTCGACGGCAACACCGATTCCGCGCTCGCGCAAATCCAAGCTAAGCTCGGCCTCAAGCCCGGTGAAACCAGCGCCGACGGATTGTTCTCGTGCGAAAAGGTGGAGTGCCTCGCCGATTGCGACAAGCCGCCCGTGGTGCAAAAGGACTCCGAACATTTCTGTTCGATGAAGGGCCCCGTGCTCGACGCCTACATCGACTCGCTGCTTGCGAAAGAAGGCAAAGCCTCCACGGACTATCTGGGTAAAGCAGTCGTGGCTACCGACCTTCGCGTCTCTGTGCTGCCATCGCACTACAACTTCCCCGGCGAAACCGAAACCGGCGCGCGCCATTTCGACGACAAGGACGCATACCTGGCTCCCGTTGCGCAAGGCCAGGCTCCGCGCACCACGACCGTGCCCCCGGCATTGAAAACACCGCTCACGGCGCCCGTCGCCGGCACATCGTTCTCGAACAACAGCGAGGATGCGCATGTCTGAGCCGGTAAAAACCTCGGTTCCTTTCGAACCGATTCTCACCAAGTACATCAACGAGCCGAACGCGCATACGATCGAGCACTTCCTCGCACGCGGCGGCTACGAAGTCGCACGCGCGCATGTGGGCGTCACCGATCCCGCAACCTTGGTCGGTATCGTGAAGGACTCGGGCCTGCGCGGCCGCGGCGGCGCGGGCTTCCCCACCGGCATGAAGTGGGGCTTTTTGGCCAAGGGCACGGGCAAACCCGCCTATCTCGCCGTCAACGGCGACGAGAGCGAACCCGGCACACACAAAGACCGCCACATCCTCGAGAAGGATCCGCACCAGCTGCTCGAAGGCGTGATCCTCACCTGCTGGGCCATCCAGAGCAATCACGCCTTCATCTACCTGCGCGGCGAGTTCATCCTCGGCTACGAGCGGCTTGAAGCGGCCGTGCGTGCGGCGAAGGGAAAAGGGTTCATCGGCAAGGGCATCTTCGGCACCGCGTTCGACCTCAAGGTCACCGTGGTGCGCGGCGCGGGCGCGTACATCTGCGGCGAAGAGACCGGCATGCTTTCGTCCATCGAAGGCGGCCGCGGCTATCCCAAAATCAAGCCGCCGTTCCCCGCGATCTCGGGCCTGTTCAAGTGCCCCACCATCGTGAACAATGTCGAGACCATCGCCAACGTCACGCACATCATTAAGAACGGTGCGGACTGGCACAAGCAATGGGGCACCGAAAAGAGCCCCGGCTACAAGATTTTCTGCCTCTCGGGTGCGGTCAAAAAACCGGGTGTGTACGAGGTGCCCCTGGGCATCCGCATGGCTGATTTCATTGAGCAATACGGCGGTGGCCTCGTGGAAGGTCGCGCCATGAAGGCCGTCATTCCAGGCGGTTTGTCGGCGCCTTTACTCACACCCGAAATGGTGGAGAACTGCACGCTCGATTATGAAAGCCTGGCCTCGCTCGGCTCGATGCTCGGGTCTGGCGGCATCACCGTGCTGCATGACGGCGTCGACATGATGTCGGCCATTTACAACACCATGCGCTTCTATCATCACGAGTCGTGCGGACAATGCACCCCGTGCCGCGAAGGCACCGGCTGGCTCGAGAAGCTTGCGCACAAACATCACAGCGGCCATGCCGCCGAGGGTGATGCGGATCTGCTCGCCGATGTGGCGAAGAACATGCGCGGCCGCACCATTTGCGTGCTCGCCGATGCGGCCGCGATGCCGATGCAGAGCTATTTGCAACACTTCCGTGCCGACTTTGATGCCCGCGCGCACGAGCCTGCGCATGCAGCGCGCCACCGCACGGCCCGCGATGAAATCACTCCCGCCGCCAAGCGCGATAGTGTGCTGCACGGCGCACCCGGTGTCGCCGACGTGGGAATGGGGAACAGGGAATGAGCGAAATCAAGCAAGTCAATCTGAAAATCGACGGCCGCGACGTCACCGTTCCCGCCGACTGGACCGTGATCCGCGCGGCGCACGCCAACGACATCGACATCCCGCACTACTGCTATCACAAAGACCTCAGCATCGCCGGCAACTGCCGCATCTGCATGGTCAATGTGAAAGGCGCTCCGCGCCCCGTGGTGGGTTGTGCGACGCCGGTAGCCGAGGGCATGGAAGTGTCTACCATGGCTCCCGATGCCGTTGAGGCCCGCAAAGGCGTGATGGAGTTTTTGCTCATCAACCATCCGCTCGACTGCCCCGAATGCGATCAGGCCGGCGAGTGCAAGCTGCAGGATTACAGCGTCGACCACGGCCGCGACCACGGCCGCTTCACTGAAGAAAAAGTCCGCAAGTCGAAGGCCACGTTGGGCCCTCACGTCAAGTACTGGGGTTCACGCTGCATTCTGTGCACGCGCTGCGTCCGTTTCACCGACGAAGTGTCGGGAACAGGCGAGCTGGGTGTGATCTATCGCGGCGACCGCAGCGAGATCGCCACCTTCCCGGGCCGCGCACTCGATAATCCTTTGTCGATGAACACCGTCGACATCTGCCCCGTGGGCGCATTGGTGTCCTCCGACTTCCTGTTCCAGTCGCGCGTGTGGCATCTCCATTCCAACCCGTCGGTGTGTGCCGACTGCTCGGTGGGCTGCAACACGCGCGTTGATCTCGACGCGAAGGACCAGATTAAGCGCATCGTTCCCCGCCGCAACGATGCGGTGAACAAGGAATGGATGTGCGACTCGGGACGCCTCTCGTTCGGTTACGCCTACAGCGACCGTTTGCAAAAGCCGAAAGTGCACGGTAAAGACGCGACCTGGCGCGAAGCCCGCCGCGCCGCTCTCGAATTGCTCTCCGGCACAAATGGTTCTTCGGTCGTGGTATTGGTTTCCGCGTGGAACACCAACGAGGCCATGGCGACCGTGAAAGACTTCGTTTCGGCGGAGGTTGCCGGAGCACGCATCGTCGGCTACGGAAACCCGACCCAACAAGATCAAACCTTCCCCGGCTTCACGATTCGCGGTGACAAGAACCCCAATCGCGACGGCCTTAAAAGCGTTCTCGGTATCGCCGATGCTGACGCTTCACTGAAAGCCCTCGCCGCCGAAACCGCCCCGATCGGCACGTTGCTCGTGGTGCATAACGTGCCCGGTTTCGCCATGACAGCGGAATTCAAGGCCGTGCTGGACCGCAGCGAAAACGTGGTGCTGCTCGATTTCGCCGACGGCGAACTGCTGCGCTACGGAAACGTTGCCGTTGCCCTACCCACGCTGACCTCGTTCGAAAAGGCGGGAACCTTCGTGAACCACGACGGCCTCGCGCAGGAGTTCGCGCCGGTGATGGAGCCCGTCACGCACGGTGTTCCCGAGTCGGACCTGTTCGCATCGTTGAAACAGGATGCGCGCGCTGCGACCGTTTCCGGAGTGAAGGCCTGATATGATTTCGCAATTGCTCGAGATTCTGCAAATGTCGATCGTCCTCGTCGCCATCAAGATGGTGGTCGCGGTGGGCGTGGTGCTCGGCGCCGTACCCATGCTGGTGTGGATGGAACGCAAGGTGTCTGCGCGTTTTCAACGCCGCGTCGGCCCCAATCGCGTGGGCCCTTTCGGGCTGTTGCAATCGGCCGCCGATGCGCTCAAGCTGATGTGGAAGGAAGACTTCTTCCCGAACAACACCGACCGCATCGTATTCCTCGCCGGCCCACTGTTGACCTTCCTTCCCGGCGTAATCGCTTTCGGCATGATTCCCGTTGGCCGCGCCTCCGGTGCGCACTTCCTCGGGCAGGGCGGCGTGCTGGCGGTGAGCTATCTGCAGATGGGCCTGCTGGGCTTGCTCGCGGTATCTTCGCTCGCCTCCTACGGCATCGCCTTCGGCGGCTGGGCGTCGAACAACCAATACAGCTTGCTCGGCGGCATCCGTTCTTCCGCCCAGCTGATCAGCTATGAAATCGTGATGGTGCTTTCGGTGTTGGCGCTCGTGATGACCACGGGCACCTTCAACCTGGCCGACATCGCGCAACAGCAACAAGGCAACGTGCTTCCCGCATGGAACCTGTTCACGCGCCCGCTGACCTTCCTGCTCTTTTTGATCGCCGCCTTCGCCGAAACCAACCGCGCGCCCTTCGACCTTCCCGAAGCGGAACAGGAACTGGTGGGCGGGTATCACACCGAATATACCGGCATGCGCTACGCCTGGTTCATGCTCGGAGAATACGCCGGCATGTGGGCGATGTGCTCGATCATTACCACGCTGTTCCTCGGCGGATGGACCTTGCCGCACGCTTGGATCGACTGGATCGGCGCCTATCCCTGGTATTTCGAAGCGCTCGTCAGCTTCGGCGTGTTCATCGCCAAGGTGGTGGCGATGGTCTTCTTTTTTATGTGGGTGCGTTGGACCTTCCCGCGTTTCCGCTGGGACCAGTTGATGAAGCTCGGTTGGAAAACCTTGATTCCCATCGCGATCGTCAACATCCTCCTCACCGCCGTGGCGATGGAATTCGGAGGCTGGTATGTCCGCTGATATGACACCGCAAACTCCGCAAACAGAAACTGCGACGGAAGCGGCGATTGAAACGCCGGCTCCGCGCTTGCTGACGCGCACGGTGCTGAAGACCTCGCAGAAAATGTCGTGGGTCACGCGCATTTACCTGCCCATGCTGCTCAAGGGTCTGATGATCTCGCTGCGGGAGTTTTTCCGCAAGCCGGTCACCTTCAACTACCCCGAGCAACGCCCCAAGGTGAGCGAACGGTTCCGCGGCGAGCATCGTTTGACGAAGGATGATGAGGGCAAGATGAAGTGCGTGGCCTGCTACATGTGCGCCACCGCCTGCCCGGCCCATTGCATCACCATCGAGGCCGAGGCCGCGCCCCCCGAATGGGACGGCCGCGACAAGATTCCGCGCGTGTTCGAAATCGACATGCTCAAGTGCATCTACTGCGGTTATTGCGTGGAAGCGTGCCCGAAAGAGGCCATCGAAATGACGAACAAGGTCCCGCAGGTGTATCAGACGCGGCAGGAGTTCATCTACGATAGAGAAAAATTGTTGGCGAACTAGACCCAAGAATGATCAATGTTCAATGATCATTGAACCTTCCTGATGTCGACATCGCAAATCCACATCGTCCTCTTCCAGCCCGAAATTCCCGCGAATACGGGGAACATCATCCGCCTGTGTTTCCTGAATCGGCTGAAGCTGCATTTGATCGAGCCGCTGGGCTTTTCGCTCGACGACACCGCACTGCGCAGGGCAGGAATCGATTATTGGGATCGATTTCACTCCGAGGTCGAAATCCACTCCGATTGGGACGCCTTCATGGAACGCCATCCTGCGGTCGAGACCGCGGGACTGTTCTTTTCGGCACATACTTCCCGTAGTTTTTGGGATGCCGACTACGGAGACCCAGTTTATCTGGTATTCGGGCGCGAAACGGCGGGCCTTTCCGAACAAATCCACCAACGCTATGCGGACCGATTGGTGACGATTCCCAAGCGGAACGCAGAGGGCCGGTCGCTCAATCTCTCCAACGCCGCGGCGGTTGCCGCTTATGAGGCCATGCGGAGGGGGTGAGGGCGCGTGCGGTACGCCCTGCCGTCGACACGCGCGCCCCGGTTTCTCCTTTGGAATCGGCCCCTGTTTTTCTACATAATGACCGTGATTTAAGGCCAAAAACGTGGTTCCTTCCTTTTTCGGAAGGAGCGTCCTGCCCCCCGGGAATCTTGTGCCACTAATACCAATGACCGTGCCCGACATTCTGTTCGCGATCTCCGCGGTGGCGGTGGCTCTGCTGTCCCTGTGCGTCGTGCTCGCCCGCAACCCCGTGCGTTCCACGTTGCTCCTCATTCTTTCCTTCCTGCCCATTTCCCTGGTATACGTGCTAATGCAGGCGTCCTTCGTGGCGATCCTGCAAGTGATGGTGTACGCCGGCGCCATCATGATGCTGTTCACTTTCGTGATTATGATGATCAACCCCGCGCCGCATGCGGGTGAAATTCCCGGCGAAGAGCCCGGCGCAGAGCCGTCGCGGAAAAGCGATGTCCTTTGGTTCGCGCTGCTCGCGTTGTTGGGTCTGGTGCTGATCGTGCCGGTGCGTTACGCTGCGGTGCGCATGGTCGCCCAACCGGTGACCAAGCCCGACTTCGGCGGCGTGCAGTCGATGGCGCAATTGATTTTCACGCATCCGGACCATAATCCCCTGACGGTTTCATTCGAGTTGATCAGCATTCTGATTCTGGTGGGTGTGATCGCCGCAGTCAACTTCGGCCGTCGCCAAGCGCACCCGACCTCTGGCTCCGCAACTCAGGCAAATCAGCTGAAGGATGGCAACCCGTGATCGGCTTGAACCTCGCCAACGCGCTTACGCTTTCGCTCGTGCTGGTGCTCATCGGCGCCTTCGGTATGCTGCGCCGCCGCAGCCTGATTTTGGTTCTGCTTTCCATCGAGATCATGCTCAACGGTGCAAACCTCGCGCTGATCTCCTTCAACTTCTTCTTGTGGGGCACCTCCGAGACGGGGCACTATCTCTATATGCTTTCGATCGGCGTGGCGGCGGTGGAAGCCGCCGTAGGTCTGGCCATGGTGATCGTGATCTTCCGCAACACCCGCGACGTGACGCGCGACCGCGTGTCCCTGCTCGGCGAGACCAAGGCGGAGGCGGAAGCATGAACAGCGGACTTTCCTGGACCCTGCTCGCCTTGCCCGTCGTTCCGGCGGCCTCGGCGCTCGTGCTGGCCCTGTGCGGCGGCGCCCTGCTGAAAAAGAACTTATATAACGTGGTGGGCGGTCTCGCGACGTTGGCCGCCGGCATTTCCTTTGTGCTCGCGCTCTTCCTGATTCCCGCCGGGTTGCTCGGTACGGGTACCTCGGTGACGCTCGATCTGGGATCGTGGATCGCCACCGAAAGTTTTTACGCCGGGCTCAAGCTGAACGCGGATTCGGTCGGCACCCTCATGGTGTTGCTGGTGACCTTCTTCGGCTTTCTGATCACCGGCTACTCCGTCGGCTACATGCGGAACGACCGTGAGCAGGGGCGCTTCTTCGCGAGCCTCAATCTCTTCGTCGCATCGATGCTGGTGCTCGTACTCGCCGACAACCTCGTGCTCATCTTCCTCGGGTGGGAAGGCGTGGGTCTTTGCTCGTACCTGCTCATCGGTCATTACTGGAACGAGCGTGGAAAAGATCAAGACGTGCCCCTCGCCGCCTTCCGCGCCTTCTTCGTGAACCGCATCGGCGACCTGCTCTTTTTGCTCGGCGTGTTCTTCCTCTTCGCCGCCTTCGGAACGATATCGCTGTCGGAGCTTTCGGCCCGCGCCGCCTCGCCGCACGGATTCGGCGTGATGTTCGCCGGTCGCGAGTGGATGGCTGTTCTCGCGGCGTTCCTGCTGCTCGGCGGCGCCTTCGCCAAGTCGGCCCAGGCTCCGCTGCACGTGTGGCTCGCCGACGCCATGGCCGGCCCCACACCGGTCAGCGCCCTCATTCACGCAGCCACCATGGTCACGGCGGGCATCTATTTGGTAATGCGCCTCGACTGGCTGTTCCTCGCGGTGCCGCAGGCGCGCTTCCTCATCGCCGTTTGCGCCTTGGTCACCTTGGTGGTGGGCGCATTCATGGCGCTTACACAGAACGACATCAAGAAAATTCTCGCCTACTCGACGTTGTCGAACCTCGCGCTCATGTTCCTCGCGCTGGCCGCCGGTTCGTCGCGCGCGGCGATGTTGCACTTGTTCGGCCACGCCTTCTTCAAGGCGCTGCTGTTCCTTTCCGCCGGAAGCGTGATCTTCTCCGCTCATCACGAGCAAGACGCGCGCAAGCTCGGTGGTGTGCTCAAGAGCCTGCCGGTCACGCGCGCCGCCTTCTGGATCGGTTGCATCGGTGGTGCGGGCCTCATTCCGTATCTCTCTGCCGGATTCTTCACCAAGGAAGCCGTGCTCGAATCGGTGCGCGAAGCGACCTTCAACGGTTTCGGCCTCGGCGTTTCCGGTCATGTGTTGTACTGGATCGTGCTGGGTGTCGAGTCGCTTTCGGCCCTGTACCTGTTTCGTCTATTGGGGTACCTCAATGGCGAAAGCCGCGAGAAGACCGCCCAGGTTACCGATCATTCCGCCCATCATGGTGCACACGGCGCTCATGATCACGCCCACGATCACCACGCCCCGCACGAATCGAGCCCGGCGATCCGCCTGGTGCTGATCGTGCTGTCGGTGGCGGCTCCCCTGTTCGCCTGGCTGAGCGGTACGCCGAAGCTGACCGCCTGGGTGACCGGCGGTCTCGGCGAATGGGAACCGATGCAGTGGGCCCACGTCGCTCCGTTCCTCGTGCTCAATATCGTGTTGGCGGGTGTGACGTATGTCGTGTTCTCCGCGGTTTCGCGCCGGGAAGCGGTTCTCTCCGCGCTCGGTTCGTTGCGGTGGGGCGGCCGTGGCCCGCTCGATCGCAAGTTCTGGTTCGATGATCTGTACGCCGCCGTGATCGTGCTGCCGCTCAAGGTGATTGCGTGGGTGCTGCGTCTGGTCGTCGAGAACGTGTTCATCGGCCTCTTGCACCTCGCGGGGCTGATCGGGCGCGGTGCGTCGCGTCTGCTGCGCCGCCAGCAAACCGGGTATGCGCATCACTATGCCGCCGCCATCCTGTTGTTCCTGACCGCGGCGGCTTGGATTCTGTTGTGGAGGCGGGGATAATGTCCGGAATGATTCTCCTCGTTGCCCTTCTGGTACCGCTCGTGTTCGCGGTGACCCTCGCCGCGCGTCCTGACGATGCGCGCATCGGCAGGCTTTCGCGGGCGTTCGCCTGGTTGTATGCCGTGCTTGCAACGGTCGCGGCGATCGCGGCCCTGCGGACTCCGGGCGGACTCGCCCTCGCCGCTCCGGTCACCTCGCTCGGCGTTTCGGGTTTCGAGATTGCGCCGCGCCTCTTCCTCGACGGCCGCAACGCGCTGTTCCTACTGCTGCTCGGCCTGTGCCCGCCGATCGTGCTCACCTTTGTGAAAGACGCACAACCGCGTTCCGCCGCAGTGGCAGCGTGGGCTCTGATTTTCGGGCTCGCGGGCGTGTTCATCGCCGACTCCCTGCTGCTCTTTTACTTCTTCTGGGAAGCCGCGCTGATCGCAGTGTATTTCTGGATCGCGCTGCACGGTCGCCGCAACCGCTTCGGCGGCGAAGTCTACTCCGCCCTGCTCCGCTTTGTTCTGTTCACCTTGGCGGGAAGCCTGCCCATGCTGGCCTCGATTGCGGCCGTATGCGCGGCCAACTTCCGCGACCCCGGCCTGCAGGGGTTGCCGGCGGCGGTGTCGCAACTCTCCGACGCGGCGCGCGGCTGGGTATTCTTCGGCTTCCTGCTCGGCTTCGCGGTGAAGCTGCCGCTGTTCGGTTTCCACGGGTGGTTGCGCGATACCTATAACGTGGCGCCGCCCGCCTGCCGCGCCCTGCTTTCGGCCGCGATGTCGAAGATGGGCGCCTTTGGCCTGATCCTGATTCTGGCGCCCACCTTCCCGCTCGAGATGGCGCATTACGCGCCGGCGTTGATGACGCTGGCCGCGATCGGCGTACTATACGGCGGTGTGCTCATGTTGGCACAGGATCGTCTGCTCGATGCACTGGCCTACTCGTCTCTCTCGCATCTTTCCTTGCTGGCTCTTGGCGTGTTTGCGGCCGCCGGCAACGCCAACGTGGCCACCACGGGTTTCTCGGGCGCGACGCTACTGGTGTTCAGTCACGCTCTCGCCATGGCGCTGTTGTTCGCCCTCGACGCACGCGTGATGCGCGACACTTCCAGCCCCGACCGCGGCCTCTTGTCCGGGTTGCGCAAGGTGCAGCCGCGCCTGTATGCCTTCTTGTTGTTGGCCGTGTTCACCTCGGCCAGTCTTCCCGGCCTCGCCAACTTCCCTGGCGAGGTGCTGGTGTATTTCACGGCATTCAAGACTTCCTATTGGCTGGTGCTGATCGCCGGTATCGGAGCCTTGGTGGGTGCGGCAGCGTTGGTGCGCTTGCTGCATCAGGTGTTTCTCGGAGAACCGGGCGAATCCGAATACGGGGTTCCCGCCGCAGAAACGGCCGAGGTCGTTGCCGTCGATCTCTCCGGTTTTGAAACCGTTGTCGCGCTCGCCGTGACCGCGCTGTGGCTGTTGACGGGGTTGTACCCCATGCTGTTGCTCGGCCCTGTTGAACGGGCTTTTTCCCTGATCCGTGCGATGGCAATGGGTTCGGCGGCTTGAACCGAGGATGAGACCGGTACCATGAACGCTTATCTGTTTTCCCAGCTCCCGCTCCTCATCGGATTCGGGCTGTTGTTGGCACTCGCCGCGCTGCGCCCGCAGGGTTCGCCGCGGGTGAACGCCCTTTCGCAAGCCATCACGCTGCTGGCGCTGGGTCTTGGTGCGGTCTTCACACAGGCCTGGCTCGCACCAGGCGACGCCTTTTTCGGCGGCGCCATTCGGGTCACCGTGATCGGACGCGCCTTGGCTTACGGCGCGCTCGGCATCGCCTTTTTGGCCGCGCTGCTCTCCTCCGACTATCTCGCCAAAATCCACGCCCGCCCGGTCGAATTCCGCATGGTGTTGCTCGCGCAGGCCATCGGCATTTTCCATTTGCCGCTCGCGGGCGATCTGGCCACCTTGTTCATCGCCTTCGAGCTCGTCTCCATTCCGTCCTATGTGCTTGCCGGGTTTAACCATCGCGACGGCCGCGCCAACGAGGCGGGCATCAAGTATCTGCTGCTCGGTGCGCTTTCCAGCGCCCTGTTCCTGCTCGGCATCGCCTTCCTGTACGGTGCGACGGGCGAAATCTCCTTCGACGGCATCCAGAACCAGATCGGCGTTTTCTGGTTGTCTGGCTCCGGTTCGAAGCTTCTGTTGGCGAAAGTTTCCCTCGCGTTTTTTCTTTCCGCATTGTTCTTCAAAGTTGCGGCCGCGCCTTTTCACGCGTGGTTGCCCGATGTGTATCAGGGCACGAATCTCGCTTCTTTGGCACTGATCGCCGCCCCGGCGAAGGTTGCGCTGTTCGGTTTGATCGCCTTGCTTCTGTGGGGCCCCTTTGCCTACCTGCATGAAACCTGGAAACCTGTGTTGATTCTGGTGGCGCTGGTATCGGCGGTGCTGGGCAACCTGCAGGCGCTGACGCAGAGCGGACGCGTGGGCCTCAAACGTGTGCTCGCTTTTTCGTCCACCGTGAATGCAGGCTTCATCCTGCTCGCCCTCTTCCTGGATTCGGCGGGCGCCTTCCTGTTTTATTTGACCGCATACGGGATCACGGTGGTCGGTGTGCTGGCGGCCTTCATGGCTTTGGGAACGCGCACCTCCGACGTCGAAGGGGTCCACGACCTGCGCGGCCTCGGTCGCCGTCATCCATGGATCGCAAGCGGCCTGACGGTTTTGTTGTTCAGCCTCGCGGGTATTCCGCTTACGGCGGGATTCGCGGGCAAGTTTGCCGTGGTCGCGGGTGCGTTCTCTCCGGGGTTCGAACCCGTGTCCGGTTACCTGCCGGTGTTGATCGCTTCGGTGGTGTTCGGCTTGGTCTCTTTCGTGTTTTACTTCCGCATCGTGCGGGCTTTGTGGGTGCGCGACACACTCAGCGGTGCTGAGCTCGAAGCGGCCTCGCAACTGCGTGCGGCGGGCTTCTACGCCCCGATCGTGCTTGCCGCGTGTGTGTTTCTGGTGTTGCTGATGGGCGTGCTCATGCGCTCGCCTGGCATGCCCTGAGGAGACGCTGCATTCCAGCCATTAAAAAACCTCCGGTCTCCCGGAGGTTTTTTGTTTGCTTAGAATTTCAATTCGACAACTTAGGCTGTTTTCGAACCGACAGCTTACACTGTCTTGGCCAAATAGGCGCCTACCGACTCGCGGGTCTCCTTCATACCCGCGTCGCCCTTGTGCCAGTCGGCCGGGCAGACTTCGCCGTTGGCTTCGAAGAACTGCAGCGCATCGAGCGTGCGGATGGCTTCATCCACGCTGCGACCAAGCGGCAGATCGTTCACGAGTGCGTGACGCACCAAGCCTTCCTTGTCGATCAGGAACAGTCCGCGCAAGGCCACTTCTTCATTGAAGAGGATGCCGTAGTCACGGGCAATCTGTTTGCTGAGATCCGACACCACCGGGTGATGGATCGCGCCGATGCCGCCTTCCTGGACCGGCGTGTTGCGCCAGGCCGCGAGCGCGTACACCGAGTCGACCGACACGCCCACGATCTCGCAATTGCGCGCCTTGAACTCCGCGATCTTCTTGTCGAAGGCGATGATCTCCGTCGGACACACGAAGGTGAAGGCGAGCGGATAGAAATACACGATGACGTGCTTTCCGCGGAACTTGGAAAGATCGAATTCTTCGATCATACCGTCGGGCATGACGGCCTGGGCCTTGATGTTGGGCGCGGGTTTCGTGACGAGGGTTGACATGATCGAGATCTCCTTGTTGTTGATGATGTTTCGGTTTTCGGTGTGGTGATTCGGTGCGCGGTCGCTGTTATTCCAACAGCGACCGCAGCATCCACGCGGTTTTCTCGTGCACCTGCAGACGCTGGGTCAGCAGATCGGCTGTGGGCTCGTCGCTCGCCTTTTCCACGGCGGGGAAGAGTTTGCGCGCGGTACGCGCCACGGCCTCATTGCCTTCCACGAGCAGCCGGATCATCTCCTTCGCCGCGGGAACGCCTTCCTCCTCCTTGATGGAGGAGAGTTTGGCATAGGCCGCATAGGTGCCGGGGGCGGTATGACCCAGCGCGCGGATGCGCTCAGCCACCAGATCCACCGCCAGTGCGAGCTCGTTGTATTGCGCCTCGAACATGAGATGCAAGGTCTGGAACATGGGGCCGGTCACATTCCAATGGAAGTTGTGCGTCTTGAGATACAACGTGTACGTGTCGGCGAGAACTTTTGAAAGTCCTTCGGCAACCTTGCGGCGGTCGGTTTCGTTGATGCCGATGTCGATGGATTGCGCTTTGTTTGGTTTGTTGGATTTCATGTGGGCCTCCTTTTTGAGTAATGATTTAGAATCATTCTAATCGTTGGTTAAAATTTTTTCGTTGGCTCCGGGATCGGTTTACGCGAGACGCAGTTCGCGTGTTTCCTTACCGGACTTGCGGCAGCCCGCGCAGAGGCCGACCACTCTTAACGAAACTTCTTCGACCTGAAAGTGAGGGAACTGCGCCAGCTTGATTTTTTCGGTGGGTAGCATGTCCACATCGTCGATGTGGCCGCAGACCCGGCACACGAGGTGATCGTGGCGCGCGAGAATTCCGTCGTACCGCGTCCCTTCGTCGCTCGCTTCGATGCGGCGGATGTAGCCGCCGGTTGTGAGGAAGTTGAGCGAGTTGTATATGGTGGCCATGCTCAATCGCGGATCGCGCTTGAGGGAACGGTCGAACACCTGCTTCGCTGTGGGGTGATCCTTGCTGGATTGAACCACGGTGAGGACGGTTTCGCGATGCTTGGTGAGCAGCGGGGCCATGGACACAGATTAGAATGATTCTAAAACCTTGTCAAGGGAGATCAAGTGGAGTCAAGAGACGAGGAGTTTTTTGGCCGGGGGCGGTGTCGACCACCCCTTGTTCGCGAATTTTCGTAAAAACGGCAGCTTTCGGGGCTTCTTCGAACGGATGAAACGGGGTAAAGCTATCCTTCGAACAATTTGGGTTTTGTCTCGATTTCATCAATCCAGCGCGGGAGATAAAATGTCGCATCCGTTGTGGCGACTTGTTCTAACCGGGTTGGTGTTGGTGCTGCCTGCACAGGCGTGGAACCTGAGGATCACGCTTGAAAGCGTCGCAACGGGGCGGTTTCTGGAGGTTTTGCCGGACGGTGCAATCAAGGCAACCGGCAAGGATAGCGTGTTCTGGACCGTACTGGACCCCAACCTCGGACTCTTGAGATTTCGGGATAGGTTCATCTCATCGCCCCAACCGGGAGGTTCGATTCCGTTACCAATGGCGGGGTCGATAGCGCCACCCCGGTACGGGCGGATCGCGACAAACCGGCGGAGTGGGAATCGTTTCTCTTGATGAAGGCCTCGTCCGTCAATTGGGATTCGGTGGCTACCGGAGATACCGTAGTATTCATGACCCGCGGAGGCCGTTTTCTGGCAGTGAATCCCGGAGGCCGGCCTGTTCGCGGTGCGTTCGTTTCGGTGGGGAATCGACGTCGTGGCGCCTTGATCGTTGGAAGCATACCTCTTCATTCGAATTCGGGGTCTTCCGCCAAACCTGCCGAACGTTTCATTATCACCATTGCGTCGGCACCCCCTCTCGCCATGCTTTCGGCTCCCTTCTCAATGCCGCAAGCCATTTTTCCCCGTGTGTTCGGCGTGGATTGGAGCGAACACCGATCCGGAAAGCTGGATTCCTGTGTGGATTACAAGGGCCGTCCGTTTCCTCACTGCTACGGCGGTCATCCGGGAACCGATTTCGCCCTATCCGAGCACTTTCACGGGATGAATATGGGAAGCGTGAATGTGATTGCCGCAGCTCCGGGTCGCGTGGTTGACATGGGTATTGGAAATCCGGATCGTTGCTTCATGCGCCCGGGCACGCTCCCGGGAACATCCTCCAACAAGGCGGTAATCTGTCCTGACGCCCCTTTACCCGGAGGCGGAGAGGTGGATCCTGGGACCCACGCGAATTACATCACGATCTTGCAAGACGACGGACGGCTGGCTCTCTACTATCACCTCAAACGAGAAAGTGAAGCCGTGTCCGTCGGAGATCGCCTCGAGTGCGGACAGTTGCTCGCGAAAATCGGGAGTTCGGGGATATCCTCCAGTCCTCACCTGCACTTCCAGATCAAGAGCTTGATGGATGGGGGCAGCAACAGAGCTCTCAAGCCGAGAACGCAGTGGGAAATCAAGGAACTCAGCCCTTGTGATTTCTCGGTCGAGAACGTCGATCCCTATAAGGAGGGGCTTTGGAGAAAGGTGAGCGCACCTCTTGTTCCCTTACTCGACAGCGTTCAGGGTATTCCGGACAACGTGTGTCCCCATCCCTCCACGGACGATACGTACGAACTCGGCGACCGCTGCGGCGACTACGGTAAGTGTGGGGTTGGGAAAACCTGCGACGGCTATATCTGCCGCGTACTTAACGTGCTTCCAGATGACGCTTGCGATGATAACCGCTTGTGCGGTCGCGACCACTCCTGCGTGGAGGGGCGCTGTAAGGCAGGCTGCATTTGCTCGCTGTTCGATGGCTGCTTCCTGGATGAGAACAAGGAATGCAAAAAAGAGATTTCGACCAAAACCGTGCGAGAAGACTGCGAATCGCTGCTCGGAGGGTTTTGCGCCCCTCCGTGCTTCGTGGATGGAAACTCCGTCTGCAAATTTGACCGGGTGATCATGGATCGACAGAGTTGTCCGCGACGTTGTCAGTGAGCGAATCGAAGCCGTGCGCTGCCAATGATTCCCGGCTATCGGTTATCGGCGGCGGTAGGTGCGCGCGACTAACGCGTCTACCGCGAGCTTGCCCGGCCCGGCGATCATGAGCCACACCAAGAGCGGGATGTAGAGGTATTCGGAGATACCGGTAATCGCCGAGAAGTCGGTGGCATCTTCCGCCAGCGCGGTGCGTAGCGCCACGATCATGATGACAGTCAATGGAATCGTGGCGAGACGCGTAGCGAGGCCGATCAAGAGAAGGATGCCCGCGACGAATTCGGTATAGGCCACGAGATGCGCCTGAAACACCGGCGCAGGTAGATTGAGGCTCGTGAAGAATCCGATCACCTTGTCGATGTTATGGATCTTTCCCCAACCCGACGGCACGAAAACCCAGCCGACTGTGAGCCGTGCGAGGAGCGGCGGAAGCCAGGAGAAATAGCCGGCGAGGTTCAGAATGCTGTTTCCGAGTTTGACGAGCGTGTTCATGAGGTGCTCCGGGAAAAATCGAGGGAAGGAACGACTAAGGTACTGCCGTTATACGGCAGGGGAGTAGGGTATTCGTCCTGTGGAAATCCCTTTTGTTACGCCCTCGAACGAAAAAACCCAAAACCCGTAATTCCGGGGAACCTCCGCTGGGCCGTAATTTGATAGAATTGGAGTCCTATGGATTATCGCGACGCGCTCTCCGGCTTTACCGGAGCCAAGATCCTCGTGCTGGGTGACAGCATGGTGGACGAATACCTCACCGGAGAATGCTCCCGGCTCTCGCCCGAAGCGCCCGTGCCCATTTTGCGAGTCGATCCCGACAAGACCCGGCGCGTGCTCGGAGGTGCGGCCAATACCGCGGCGAACATTGCCTCGCTGGGCGGCGCTCCGGTGCTCTTCGCTTTGCGCAATCCCGGAGACAGCGCCGGCGAATCTTTCGCAGCCCTCTGCGCCGCGACCGGCATTGCGGTTGAATCCTTCTCAGACGGTCGCCCCACCATGGTCAAGACTCGACTGGTCGGTCAACGCCAACAACTTTTGCGGCTCGATCGTGAAGACACGCGCGACATCGGTGCGGCTACTGAGGCCGCCATTCTCGAGGCCTTTCGTACCGCCCTTAAAACCGCCTCCGCCGTGGTGCTCTCCGATTACGCCAAGGGCTTTCTGACCGAGAACCTGACCCGCGACCTGCTGACCGAGGCGAAGAACGCGGGCAAACCCGTGGTGGTCGATCCACGTCCGCAGCACGGGCCGCGCTATCATGGGGCGGATTTCGTGACGCCCAATTGGAAAGAATCCCTCGGCCTCTTGGGTTGGAGCGAGCGCGAAGCGACTCCCGAAAACGTGACGGCCGTGGGCGAAGCCCTGCTCAAGCAACTCGGCGCACATGTGCTGATGACTCTCGGGCCTGCCGGCATCGCTCTGTTCGACCGAGACACCGGCGCGCATTTCCACATGCCCACCGCCGCACGCGAAGTGTTCGACGTGTCGGGCGCGGGAGACACGGTGGTAGCGGCTTTTACACTCGCGCATGCCACCGGCCAAAATGCGCGTGAGGCCGTGGAAATCGCCAACCGGGCTGCGGGTATCGTGGTGGCCAAGCTCGGCACCGCAACGGTGACGCGCGAAGAAATCTTGCGCGACTCGCTCGACGGAACCCGGCTGGTGACGCGCGACCGTCTGGCACCGCTGGCGGCCCTGCTCCGCGCCCAGGGCAAGCGAATCGTCACCCTGAACGGTTCCTTCGACCTGCTGCATGCGGGCCACCTGCATATCTTGGAAGAAGCGCGCCGCCAAGGCGATGTGTTGCTCGTAGGCCTCAACAGCGACGCATCGGTGCGGCGCTATAAATCGGCTGATCGTCCCATCGTTTCGGAAGGCGATCGCGCGCGCATGCTGCTGGCGTTGCGCTGCGTCGACTACGTGCACGTTTTCGACGAGGACGTGCCCATGCCGTTCCTCGAAGAGGTACGGCCCGACGTGCACGTCAACGGATCAGAATACGGGGGTGATTGTATCGAAGCCCCGACCGTGAAAAAACACGGGGGCCGTATCCACATCGTGGAGAAGGTGCCCGGCCTGTCGACCAGCGCACTCGTGGACAAAATTCGCGCTCTGTCTTAGCACCGTCGTTACCTTCGGTACTCTCCTCACTCCAAAAACGACCGCAGCACCCAGGCGGACCTCTCGTGCTTTTGCAGTAGCTGCGTAAGCAGGTCGACCGTTTTCCGGTTTTTTTGGGGTTTCGGTTCGCGGAGATTCCCGAAAACGGAATTTTTTAGCGGGTTCTCGACCAAATACGTTATCTAAAAGTTGGAAATTGGCGTTTCCAGTCGTCGCTAAATACCCATAAATAAAGCTTAAAAAGACATTTAGTAGCCAAAAAGGTGTTATCCCGGATTCAGATAACTGTTGCCGCACCGCAGGGAATCCAATACATTGGATTTGCGGAGAATAAATGTCCTCATGCAGTCGGGTTGCTTGCG
>CANIEU010000007.1 GCA_947466585.1 Fibrobacterota bacterium | reverse complement strand
TCCCCTTTAATCCTTTGTCCATTGATTCCAGTCACACGCAGTACTCGCCGGCCTATCAATCCTCCGCTGATTTAACTCAGCGGTTCAATACAACGCTACCGCACGGGCATAGGTGTGGCCGGCAACGCGCGCCTCCAGCACATAGCCGCCGCGCGCCAGTCCCGTCACTTCCAAACGCAGGCTTTGACGCCCCGCAGCAAGCGACAGCGAGGTCACCGGGCGCCCGCGCAGGTCGCGCAACGTCAACCGTGCCGGCTGTCCGAAGTTGCTCTCGAGCAACAGCGATTCACCGGAACGTTTCACGCGGAAATCCCGCGCGCGCAATTCCGGGGATGCAAGCTTCTGATCGACCAATCCCACCGGGGCAAATGCCGTATCCGACGATTGAAAGTTGAGCGTATACCATGCGGCGATGCGCGAGGGCGCGGTTCCGGCAGTGACGGGTTCGCCCCAGGGGGCGGAGCCATCCGCGGAAAGGATTCCGGTTCCCTTGATCATCACCACGCGGGAGTTGCCGCCGTTTGCCGGAGCGCTACCCGTGGGCGCCGTGGCGGCGGGAATCGCAGGCCTCACCGAGGCTGCCGGCATTGAAGCCAGTTGCAGAAACACGCGCGTAGAATCGTCGCTGATGCGCACGCTGCTGATGGACACGGAAGCGGAGTTCTGCTGATTGCCGCCGCCGTAGGTTTGGCTGCTCAAGTTATCCACCCAAGTGTTGACGGCGTAGTTCGACATCACCGAAGCCGAAGGCCCGACCTTCTTGGTGAATTGCAATTCGAATCCGTTCACACGCGCACGCACGGCCAGCAAATCGAACACCACCGTGTCCTTGGGAACCAGCTTGAAGAAATCGTACTGCACGTTGCAGTTTCCGCCGATCTTGTCCGCGGTCAAAGCACCCACGCCGCCGCCGCCGCCCCAGCACCAGTTGCCCGAAGACTGCTGGGTGCCACCGGTCTGACCGCCACCGTAGATCGATCCGTCAGGCCCGAGAAGAAGACGGCCGACGCCAGAATGGAAACCCGCGGAGAACAACATCGCCGCACCCTGCCACTCGCCATTGATTTTTTCGAGGAACAACCGCTGAATACCGCCGAAGGTCACATCCCCAACGAGCAGCTGTCCGGCGTAGGTGCCGGTCTTCAGATACACCATGCCCGCGGGGTTGGTGCCGATGTCCGTATTGGCCGTCCCGCCCTGATTGAGAGTCACTGTCGGGAACCACTGCCGCAAGCCCTTCATGTGCCCGTAGGGTTGCAAAGTATCGCACCGGAATCCGTAGAAACGCCCGGGCCGGTAATTATTGATCGAGTTCGAGGGGTTGTAATTGCCTTGAATGTTGGAAAAGAAAATTTCATCCTCGGGACCCACGACGAATCCGTTGGGAGAGCGCAGGCCGCCCGCCACCACTTCCACCGTGCTGTCTACGACGTTCATTTTCAAAACGGCACAGCGGTCGCGCCCTTGTTCGTAACGATCATTGCCGTTGTCATACTGAACGCCGGTGCCGGCGTAAAAAAAGCCGTCCGCGCCGCGCACGAGGCTGTAGTTGAAGTGGTGCCAGCGACGACTGGTGAGGTCCGTATAACTGTTGGGCGTATGGGTGGTGAAAGCCTTGTAAACGCCGGGCGAAACGGAATCCGCCGCGCAGGTGCGCGTGTAGCACGTGCGGATGATTTTGATCGGGTTGACGCCGTTGGTATACGGGCCCGTGCCGATGAAACGCAACAAACCGGTCTTGGTCATCACAAAAATCGTGTCGGTAGCCGGGTTTCCGCTCCGCGCCACGTAAAGTCCCAGCGGCTCCCACAGGCCGCTGTAAATGCGCGTCGTATCTGCGGGGGTGATTCCCGAGGGACCCTGTGTATTGCTGACTAGGTCCATCCAGCCCGGGCCGCCGCCGTTCGGGACGCGAAGCCCCACGTCGCCATAGATTCCGTTCGCTTGGTTTGCACCACCGGTGACGTAGGACATGTCGTTGCCCCAGATCACCACGACCATGCGGCCGTCCGACAACCAATCCATGCCGCCGAAACGCCAGTTCTGATGAATCGCGTTGCGGAAGGACACCAGCTTGAAGCCGGGGTGAACGCCGGGGCCGCTCGCGCTCGGTACGCCGTTTGCACCGCCGGTGGCGGTGGAAGTGCCGAGCGTGGCGTTTCCAAGTGGAGTGCTTCGCGCGGAAAGGTCGGTGCAGAACAGGGCCAGCGTCAGAAAGGACGCAGGAAGGATCCACGCGGAAATAAAAGGCTTGTTCATGAAGTCTCCCCGAATGCGGGCCTGAGGTCCAAACCGGGTTCCGTCCTACGCATTTCGTGGGAACTCTTGTTCGGTTCCCAAAGAAAAACGGCGCGCCTTGAGGAGCGTTCGCCGGAACACTTTTGGTAACATACGGCCAAATATCGTTTTTAGCCCGGGTTTTCTGGTATTTTAAGCCACACCAGCCGTTGCAACCAACAACGATACGCGCCCATTACATCATTTATTACAACTTCTTTGGGGACGCAAAATCCACCCATTTTCGGGATCCATCGTTCGCCCACCACCCCGGAAACCCTTCCGAGACCCTAAATGAGGGCCTCAGAAAGCGTCTACCGCAGCACGCCGCCGGCGCGCAAAATGCCCACCACGCCAACCAAAATCCAGAACAGGTTGAGCAGTGAGTAGGCGGCATCTTTCTTCAGCAAGGCGCACCAGGAGAGCACGATCGCATCGAGCGTGTTGAAGACCCACACGAACAAAAACGGAGATGCCGGCCCGAGCCAACTTACCAGACTAAAGCTGAAGATGCGCATGACCACACCCACCATCTCGAAGATGCGGATGTGGCGCAAAATGAACGCGTTGAACCCGGACACCGGAAACCCCTCAGAGCGCGTAAATGAACGGCGCGAGGTACGGCACCGAAGAGGCGACGATGAGCACACCCATCAGCGACAGCAATACCACGATCGGAAGCAGCCACCACGCCTTACGCTCGCGGAGAAAATCCCAAATGTCGTGCAAAAGGGTCCGGCTTTTTTTCTTGGCAGTCATGATAATTCCTCGTTCGTCGCGAATTTAACAAATCGCCAGGGTATCAATCCCCTGCAAGTGCTTCCGCATCCCAGGCATCGCGCAGATTTTCGCTGCGGAGGATCAGGAACTCTTCCAGCACGAGGCAGTCGATGGCCGTGCCCATCATGCAGCGGTAGGCCTGTTCGGGCGTCGCCACGATGGGTTCGCCGCGCACGTTGAACGAAGTGTTGATCACAACCCCCACACCGGTGACTTCCCCGACGGCCCGAATGAGATCGTAATAGAGCGGGTGTTGCGCGCGTTGCACCGCCTGCAGCCGTCCGCTGCCGTCCACATGCGTCACCGCCGCGAGGCGGTCGCGCCACTCCGGGCGCACGGGATACACCATCAACATGAAATCGGCCGCAGGCGGAAGCGGCGTATCGCACTCGAAGTAGGTGGCCGCCTCCTCGGCGCACACCGAAGGTGCGAAGGGACGGAAGGCCTCGCGGTGTTTGACCTTGAGATTCAAGATGTCGCGCATCTCCGGGTTGCCCGCGTTGGAGAGAATGCTGCGAGCGCCCAGCGCACGCGGTCCCCACTCGGCGCGGCCCTGAAACCATCCCACGATTTCGTTCTCGGCGATGCGGCGGGCCGTGTCTTGCAGCAGGGCTTCACGCGAGGGGAAACGGTGGTACACGATGCCGCGCTCCTGAAGAAACGCCTCCACCTCCTGTGACGTGTAACCCGGGCCGAGGAATGGGTTCTCCAAGCGGTACGATCGAGGATTGCCCATCAACGCATGGTAGACGAACAGGGCCGCACCCATACTGGAGCCGCCGTCGCCAGAGTTCGGCTGAATCCACACGTTTTGGAACGGTGTCTCGCTAAGAATTTTTCCGTTCATCACGCTGTTGAGCGCCACACCGCCCGACAACACCACGTTCGGGCACTGCGTGATACGGTGCAATTCCCGCAACATTGCGAATACGGCATCTTCGGTGACCAGCTGCACTGCGGCGGCGACGTCTTCGTGACGGCGGGTGACGGGCTCTTCGGGCTTGCGGGGCGGGCCGCCGAAGAGATCGCAGAATTTTTTGGAAGGCATGCGCTCCGCATGCTCGTAGTCGAAATAACTCCGGACCAAACGGAAGCTGCCGTCAGCCTTGAGGTCGATCACTTCCCGCATTTTCAGGTAGTACGGATTGCGCGCGCGATTCTTCTCGCCGTAGGCCGAAAGCCCCATCACCTTGTATTCCGAGTTGTTTACGGTAAAGCCGAGGTAGGCCGTGACGGTGGAATACAATAGGCCGATGGAATCGGGAAAGCGGATCTCGTGCGTGAGCTCCAGCCGAGTGCCGCGCCCCATGCCGAGCGCGGTGGTGGTCCACTCCCCCACTCCGTCGACGGTGAGCACGGCGGCTTCGTCGAACGGACTCGGGTAAAACGCGCCCGCCGCATGCGAAAGGTGATGGTCGAGGAAAAACACCTCGCCTTCAAAACCGAGTTTCTTTTTGACCAGCCGGCGCAGGCGCAGCTTCTCGGTGATCCATGAAGGCATCGCCTTGCGGAAGGTGCCGAAGGTGAACGGATAATGACCGGCGTGCTGGCTGAGGAGGCGCTCGAATTTGACGAGCGGCTTTTCGTAGAAAGCGATCGCATCCAGATCGTCGATGCCGATGCCCGCCTGCCGTAAACAATACTCCACCGCCTGTTGGGGAAAGGATGGATCGTGCTTCATGCGCGTGAAGCGTTCTTCGTCCACCGCCGCGACGATCTGACCGTCGATCAGCAGCGCCGCCGAGGCGTCGTGATAATGGCAACCGAGTCCGAGAATGCGCATGAAGATCGGCCTTAGAACGGACGCAGCCAGGCGTTGCGTTCACGGGACACCTGCGGCAATTTGCGCCAGTATGTATCCGTGGTATCCGTGGAAGCGTCTGCTTTTAGGGATTTCGCCTCGGAAGGGGAGCTTGAGGCAGTGGAGGCCGGCATTTTTTTTCCGGGGCCCATTCGATAGAGAAGCGATGAAATTCCGACTCCCACGAAATACGCCACCGCCAAAAACAGGAAGTTGTTGACGATTTGCAGAGGCTTCAATACGACGAGCAGGCCGTTATTCAGCTTGCGCAGGAGATTTCGAATGGGTCCGTTCGGTTGCATCGGTGAATCAAGGTAGCATGGTGCCCGCCGGAAGTACACCGGGGAAAGGCTGTTACGGGATTTTTCTAAAATGGGGACACCCTTTGATGGAGCGCAGGCGATCATGGAACTTGACTGGAAAAATCTCGGCTTTCAATACCTCCCCACCCGCGGACACGTGCAGTGCGACTTCGCGAACGGCGTGTGGAGCAAGCCGGTGGTCAAATCCGATCCGCACATCAGCCTCCATATCGCGGCCAACGCTTTGCACTACGGCCAGGCGATTTTCGAAGGCCTCAAAGCCTTCCGCGCCCAAGACGGCACGGTTTCCCTGTTCCGCCCCGACCGCAACGCCGACCGCATGCGCCTGTCGGCCGAGCGCCTCGTGATGGAAGCCCCTTCCGAAGACCTCTTCGTGGAGGCTTGCAAACTCGCCGTGCGCGAGAATCTCGATTTTGTTCCGCCCTACGGCACCGGTGCCAGTCTGTATCTGCGCCCGCTGCTCATCGGCACAGAACCGACCATCGGCATCAAGGCCTCCGAAACCTTTTCGTTTCTCGTGATGGTCACCCCCGTGGGCCCGTATTACAAGGACGGCTTCTCCCCCGTGGAGGCGCTGGTAATGGAAGATTACGACCGCGCCGCGCCCAAGGGCACCGGCCGCGCCAAGACTGCCGGCAACTATGCGGCCAGCCTGCTTCCGGGCCTGATCGGCAAGAAGAAGGGCTTCCCCATCATTCTCTTCACCGATCCGAAGGAAGGCAAATACGTCGACGAATTCGGAACATCGAACTTCATCGGCATCACACCCGCGGGCGAATACAAAACCCCCGAGTCGGGTTCGATTTTGCAGAGCATCACCAACGAGAGTCTGCAAACACTCGCCGAGGAAATCGGGTTCAAGGTGGTGCGCGCCCCCATTGCGCTCGACAGCCTCGATCAGTTCACCGAGGTCGGCGCCTGCGGCACGGCGGCTGTGATCACACCCATCCACGCCGTTCATTATGGCGAAAAGGTGTTCCGCTTCGGGGGAAAGTCCGTTGCCGGCGTGACGCTCACCAAACTGTACAAGACCCTGCAGGGTATCCAGTACGGCGAAATCCCCGACACCCACGGGTGGTTGGTGAAGGTCTAGGCCAGGATTTTTTCGACCCTTTTTCGAGGGTTTTTCGGCCATTTTTTCAAATTTTCAACCTCCGATGGGCCCGACCTTCTTGCTCTCCTGAAGGTCGAATAAGGCCGGTTTTTTTGGAAGTCCGCACAAATTGATTACTTTGTGCAAATGCAATCCTCGAAATCAGCCCTCCTCATTCGAATTATCAGCCCGCAGCACAGCGGTCTTTGAGGGATTTTCCGGTTCCCTGACAAAGCCCGCTGACGCAAGCGGGCTTTTTTGTTTTCAGGCGATACCTCAGGCGCAACCCTAAACAGGCCGGACGGATTTCAGGACCAACGATTTTCAGGAAACACAATCATGACCACAAACGCCCCAGAAAACAAGCCCGACCAGCGCGAAAAACGCGTCACCCTGTACGACACCACCTTGCGCGACGGCAACCAGGCCAAAGGCATCTCCTTCTCGCTCGAGGACAAACTCGCGGTTGCCCGCAAACTCGACACCTTCGGAGTCGATTATATCGAAGGCGGATGGCCCAACCCCACCAATCCCACCGACGTGGAGTTCTTCCGTCGTGCCAAGGCCATGACTTGGAAGCACGCCAAGATCGCGGCCTTCGGCAGCACCTGCCGCCCGGGCGGAGCCCCCGAGAACGACCCCATCCTCAAACCGCTGGTCGAATCGGGAGCCCCCGTGCTCACCATTTTCGGCAAAAGCTGGGATCTGCATGTCACCGACGTCTTGCGCACCACGCTCGAGGAAAACCTGCGCATGATCCGCGAATCGGTCGCATTTCTCAAAAAGAATTGTGAAGAGGTCGTGTACGATGCCGAGCATTTCTTCGACGGTTACAAGGCCAACTCGGCTTACGCCCTCGACACCCTCAAGGCCGCGCAGGCCGGCGGCGCCGATTGCATCGTGCTGTGCGACACCAACGGCGGCATGGCGCTGTCGTGGGAACTCGAAGAGATCACCGCGCGCGTCAAGAGCGAACTGAATACGCCGCTGGGCATCCACGTGCACAACGATACGGGCGTGGCGGTGGCCAACAGCCTCGCCGCGGTGCGCGCGGGCGCGGTGCAGGTGCAAGGCGTGATCAACGGCTACGGCGAACGCTGCGGCAACGCCAACCTCACCACCATCATCCCCGACCTGCAGTTCAAGATGGGCTTCTCCGTCGTCAGCGACGAACAAATGCGCGGCCTGCGCGCCCTCTCGCTCAGCATCGACGAAATCGCCAACCTCGCCGCCGACATCCGCCAGCCCTACGTGGGCGAAGCGGCATTCGCGCACAAAGGTGGCGCCCACGTGGACGGCGTCATGAAACTCGCGCGCAGCTTCGAGCACATGGATCCGTCGCTGGTGGGCAACGGACGCGACTTTGTCGTGTCGAACCAAAGCGGCGGCAGCCTGATCTGGGACAAACTGCGCGCCATAAAATCCGACATCGACCGTCGCAGCCCCGCAGTCGCCGACATCCTCGCCGAGGTAAAACGCCTAGAGGACGAGGGCTATCACTTCGAACTTGCCGACGGGAGCTTCCAACTGCTGGCGCGCCGGCGTCTTGGTCTGTTCAAGGACCGGTTCGAATTCCTCGGCTTCCGCGCCATCGAAGAACAGGTGGGCGGCACCGTGCGCTCCGAATTCACCCTTAAACTCAAGGTCGGCGACGAGATCGAACACACCGCCGCAGAAGGCAACGGACCGGTGGATGCCATGAATGCGGCCATGCTCAAGGCCCTGATCAAGTTCTTCCCTTCGCTGAAGGATCTGGAACTGGCCGACTTCAAGGTGCGCGTGCTCGACAACCATTCGGGCGCGGGCGCGAAGGTGCGTGTGTGGACCCGGTACGTCGATCACAGCCATCCCGAGCGCGAACCGTACGGAACGATCGGGGTGTCCACGAACATCATCGAAGCGTCGTGGCTGGCCTTGATGGACGGCATCCAGTACAAGCTCATGCTGGACGGGGAGTAGACGCCATGTCCACCTCCACCTCCGCCTCCACCCGCGCCGTGCTCATCGGCCTCGGCCTATCTCTCGTGCTCATCCTGACGGGCGCGTTCGCCGCCTTAAAAACGGGTCTCATCGGCGCCGGCATCGTCCCCACAGAAACCAACTTCCTTCTGTTCAATTCGTGCATCGGACTGTTCATCATGGCCGGAGGCTACGCGACCGCCAAGCTCGCACCCTCCAATCCCAAGGATCACACCATCGCCCTCGGGGGCATCCTCACGGTGCTGGGCCTGATCGGCTCCGTCGCGCAATCGCTGGCCCATTACGGCCCCGACTCGTTCGGATGGCTGCTCGCGCTCAGCGGCCTGCCATTCGCCTGGCTGGGCGGCAAGTTAGTGCGGAGCGAAACACCGACCAATTGAAGGCTCCTCAGAACGGGCCTCCGTTTGCTGTTAGCTAACTTCATCGCATGGCTTACCGTCCCCCTGCTTCTGCCACTCCCACTCCCTCGACGAATGAGCCGTCCGGCGTGCCGTTCGGCGTGACCTTGCTCGCTTTTCTCGCGGGTATCGTGTTCCTGTCGCTGTCTTACAAATCGGTCGTGCAAGACATCCGCCTCGCCTATCGCCTCACGCACCTGGAAAAGTTCTACGCACCAATGCCCGCCAAATGGCTTAAGCTCGAGGTACGCCGCGACGCATCGGGTTCCAAGGACTACTACGCCGACATCCTCTTCGACGCCAATGTGAACGGCACCAGCATCTGGGGCTGGCAACTCTCGCTCGAGGAGATGCCCAACGACAGCGCATACTGGGTCGAGCGACTCAAGAATTACCACGTTGGCGACACCGTCACCGCTTGGGTCAGCCGCAACGACCCCAAGGATTCCTTCGTCGAACGCAAGACCGGCGGCATCCAACGCGTCATCTCCAAGGCCTTGCTGGGCTCCACATTCGGATTATTCGGCGGGACCTTGGTAATCCTCTCCGTGTTCGGTTTCCTACGCAAACCCACACGGAAGTAAACGCGGTTTCGGGACAGGTAAAAGACCGGAAACAAAAAGGGCCGATCCGCCACCTGCGGACCGACCCTTTTTGTTTCCACCGCGCCGTGACTTAGTGCGCGACGCCGGAGGCTTCCGCGGCCAGAAGGTGTTCCGCGTCGAGTGCGGCCATGCAGCCCGTACCCGCCGAGGTGATCGCCTGACGGTATACATGATCCTGCACGTCGCCTGCGGCGAACACGCCGGCCACGCTGGTGCGGGTTGAACTGGGTTCGGTGAGCACGTAACCGCTCTCATCGGTTTTCAGTTGGCCTTCCAAGAAGGCAGTATTCGGCGTATGGCCGATGGCGTAAAACAAACCGCATGCGGGGAGTTTGGAAAACTCGCCCGTCTTCACGTTCTTCACCACCACACCCTCGAGAAACTTCTCGCCGTAGGCCTCCTGCAACTCGCTGTCCCACACAATCTCCAGCTTCGGCGTGGTGAAGGCGCGCTGCTGCATCGCCTTGCTGGCTCGCAGTTCGTTGCGGCGATGCACGAGATACACCTTCGACGCAAACTTGGTCAGGTAGGTTGCTTCTTCCACAGCGGTGTCACCGCCGCCGATCACCACCATCTCCTTGTTGCGGAACATGGGCAATCCCCCGTCGCACACGGCACAGGCCGAAATTCCCATCTGCCAGAGGCGGTCTTCGCCGGGCACGTGCATGCGCTTGGCCGTCGCACCCGTGGCGATGATCACGGTTTTCGCAAACAGCGGCTCGCCGTCCTCGGGGGTGATTTTGAAGGGGCGCGCCGAGAAATCGACCTTCGCCACCGTTTCGGTGCGGATGCGGGTGCCGCAATGCACGGAGTGCTCACGCATGCGATGCATCAGCTCGGGCCCGCCGATGGAAATGAAACCGGGGAAGTTCTCGATCTCGGTCGTGGTGGTCAGCTGTCCGCCGGCCGCTACCCCCGCAGCCATGAAGCCCTCGAACAGGAGCGGATTGAGGCTGGCACGCGCCGCATAGATGGCTGCGGTATGCGCTGCAGGGCCCGATCCGATGATGACGACGTTTTCGACGGAGGAGTTCATGATGGCTGTCCTTGCTTCTGGCGTAATCTGCCGGTGTTTGATCGAATGGATCGAAAGAATCGAATCGGAATGCGGGTTTCGGACTGCGGATCCACCCACCTATTTTAGAACAATTCTAATTTTAGAGTGTTTCTAAACCAAGGGCGCCCCGCACGAGAACCTGAAAATAGAACCCGGGAATCCGAAATTCCGAAGATTCCCGAAAAAGCCTACTCTTACAGGGAAATCGATCGTATAAAACAGGATGCGATGATGTGAAAAATCCACTTTGGAACCCCACGTGCCCGCAAACGACTCACGCAAATCCCTGATCCATCGTCGCCCTCCGCCCGTCGCCCTCACCCTCGCCGGTTCCGACCCCAGCGGTGGCGCCGGCCAGGAAGCCGACCTCAAAGCCTTTTTGCGTCACGGCGTGTATGGGCTCAATCTGACCACCTTGCTCACGGTGCAAAACACCCGTGGCGTGCAAGCCGTCGCACCGCTCGATCCCGACTTTCTCGAACGCCAATGGAAGGCGCTGTTCGCCGACTTCAAACCCGCAGTCATCAAGATCGGTGCGCTCGGCGCACTGCCGATGGTGCGACGTGTCGCCAAGCTCCTCGATCGCCCCGAGGCGCGCCACATCCCGCTCGTGCTTGATCCCGTGCTCGGCTCCACCTCGGGCTCTCCCCTACTCGCCGCCGAAGCCCTCAAGCTGTTCCGTACGCGCCTGCTGCCGCGCTCCCGCATTGTGACGCCCAACCTGCCCGAGTTCGACGCGCTGTTCGGCCCCTTCCCTCCTGAAATGTCGATCGAGCAACGCTTGCGTTCCTTGGGAAAGCGCCCCTATGCGGTGCTCGTCAAAGGCGGTCATGCCGAAGGCCCCGAAAGCATCGATTGGTTGTGGGAAAACGGGCGACTATTGAAATTGCCCGGCAAACGCTATCCCGTCGGGAACATCCACGGAACCGGTTGCACCCTGGCCGCCACCATTGCAGCCAATCTCGCCCTCGGCAAATCGTTGCGGGTCGCTTGCAAAAACGCGAAGGCCTTCGTGGCCCACGGCATCACCACCGCGCCGGGCTTGGGCCAAGGCAGCGGACCGCTCAATTTCATAGCGTGATTTGGGGACAATACAAAACAAAAAAAAGCGACCAGACGGTCGCTTTTTTTGATGGTCGGGATGGCGGGATTCGAACCCACGACCCCTTGCTCCCGAAGCAAGTGCTCTACCAGACTGAGCCACATCCCGACGTAACGCTTAACCTTCAATCCTGACCGCCCTCTCGCGAAGACGGCCAAACGGGAGCGCAAATATAGTTCTCTCCCCAACAACTGGAAGCATTCGAAAGCCGAAAATCGACCAAAAAAAACGGGCCGTCCGGTAGGACGACCCGCTTCTTTAAAGAAATCCGGAGAACCGTGGATTACGCCTCTTCGGGGTGGTATCCGGCCTCGCCGTGATCGGCATAGTCCAGACCCTGCAGTTCGTCTTCCTTGGTCGGACGCAGACCGATGACAGCCTTCACAATGAAAGCCAGCACGGTGGTGGCGACCACCGAAAGCACGATCGTGAGCACGATGGCCTTCAGCTGTTCGATCCAGAGCGTCTTGCCGACGATGTCGGCCAGGTTCAGGCTCAGGTTCGGGTTCGCAACCGGAGTCGCGAGGAAGCCCGTCACCAAGGCGCCCAAGGTACCGCCGACGCCATGGATGCCGAAGGTATCCAGCGCGTCATCGTATCCCAGCCACTTCTTGAGATAGGTCACCGCGAAGTAAGGTACCACGGCGGCGAGTACACCAATGATCACCGCACCGTTGGCGGAGACGAAACCGGCGGCGGGCGTGATCACCACGAGACCGCCGACGATGCCGGAGCAGAAGCCGAGAATGGTGGGCTTGCCCGTGCGCACCCAGTCGATGAGAGCCCACACGAAGCCGGCGATGGCGGCGGCGAGCGTGGTGGTCGTGAAGGCCTGAGCCGCAACGCCGTCAGCCGCAACCGCGGAGCCGGCGTTGAAGCCGTACCAACCCACCCACAGCATGCCGGTACCGACCATGGTCAACACGAGGCTGTGCGGGGCGAAGTTCTTGGTACCGAAGCCGGTGCGCTTACCGAGAATGATGCAGAGCACCAATGCCGACCAACCCGAGGACATATGCACTACGGTACCGCCGGCGAAGTCGATGGCCTTGATGGTGGCGCCGGCGTTCCAGACACCGTTCATGAAGCCGTCACCGCCCCACACCATGTGGGCGAGCGGGAAGTACACCACGAACATCCAGCCGGTCAGGAACAGGAGCACCGCGCTGAACTTCATGCGTTCGGCGATGGCGCCCACGATCAGCGCGGGGGTGATGATGGCGAACATCAGCTGATACATCGAGAACACGTTCTCGGATACCCAGCCGGCGTAGGTGGTATTCGGAGCCGAAGTCACCCCGTTCAGGAAGGCCTTCGAGAGCCCACCGAGGAAGGGCGAGCCCGCGTCGAACGCGAAGCTGTAACCCACGGCCCACCACAGAATGGCGACCAGACCCGAGAGTCCGAGACACTGTGCGAGCACGGAGAGCACGTTCTTGGAGCGGACGAGACCGCCGTAGAACAGGGCAAGACCGGGGAGGGTCATGAACAGCACGAGGGCTGCGCACACCATCATGAAGCCGTTGTGGCCAGGACCGGAAAGGCCCACAAGGCTACCCGAGGGCGCGACGTTATTGATATAGGCCTCAAGATCGGCCACACGGGCGATCAGGGCTGAATCCGCGACCGGAGCCACCACCGCAGGCGCGGCAGTTGCAACGGCCGCCGTATCTTGGGCGAAGCCAAATTGGGCGGTTGCAAGCAATCCTACCGCGAGCATAAGCCGCGGAATGGAGTGCACTGCCTGGAAAGCTTTATGAAAGGTCATCCGGTCTGCTCCTTTTTACATGTGAATGGGTAAATCCCAAAACCTCACCAAGACCTAAAGCATTCATCATGCCAACTAAAAACTATCCGAATTCCCAAAAAAAATGACAAGATTCGATTTTATTTTGGGTTCGTGTTCATTTTTGTAAGTAATTGGAATATTTGTAAAGTTTGGGGAACAAATTGTCAATTGGTGGGCAGCGCACCGGCTCAAAAAGCCAAATAGCGGCGCGCTTGCTCATCATCAAGGGATTCGATGCCACCGGCGACGACCACCGAGCCGCGCTCGAGAATGGCGTAATCGTCGGCCAGGCTCTTTGCAAATTCCAGAAATTGCTCCACTAAAAGAATGGCGAGGTCGCCTTGGGCCTTCAGGCCTTCGAGGACCCGGCCGATATCCTCCACGATCGAGGGTTGGATTCCCTCCGTGGGTTCGTCAAGCAGGAGAACGCGCGGCTTCCCCAAAAGCGCCCGGGCGATCGCGAGCTGCTGCTGCTGTCCGCCGCTTAGGTTTCCGCCCATGCGCTTTTCCATCTTGGCGAGGAAGGGAAACAATCCGTACACCTCGTCCTTGGGGATCTTTTTGGGACGGGGACCGGGACGGGCCTCCAGACCCATGGCCAGGTTTTCTTCGACCGTCAGCTTGGGAAAGATTTCGCGCCCCTGCGGCACGTAGGCGATGCCGGCCCGCGCACGCAACTCGGGAGGCAGCGCGATGAGATCCGTGGCTCCGAGCGATACGCTACCGCTGCGGGCGGGCAACAACCCGATGATCGACTTAAGCAAGGTGGTCTTCCCCACCCCGTTTCGGCCCATCAAGGCGGTGATGCGTCCGGGTGCGACACGCAGATCCACGTCGCGCAAGATACGGCTTTCGCCGTAGTACACGTCGAGCGTGCGGACCTGCAACGCGTCGAGCGAGGTATTCGCCGAAGCAACCTGTGTGGCATCAAGCACGGGATTCTTCCTTTTTCTTTTCGCGCGCGCGACCCAGGTACTGTTCGATCACGGCCGGGTCGTTCTGGACTTTCTCCATGGTGCCCTCGGTGAGCACCCTGCCTTCGCACAGCACCGTGACCAGCGAATCGAGCTGGCGCACGAATTCCATGTCGTGTTCGATCACGATCACGGAACGCTCCTTGGAAAGGGCCTTGAGAAGTTCGCCGGTTTTATGCGTCTCCTCGTCGGTCATGCCGGCGGCGGGTTCGTCGATCAGCATCAGGTCGGGCTCCATCACCAGCAACATGCCGATTTCGAGCCATTGCTTTTGGCCATGCGAAAGCAAGCCTGCGGAGAGGTCGAGCTCCTGCGCCAAACCCACGGTTTCCGAGACGGCGACGAGCTTGTCGCGTTCGGAGCCGGCGAGGGTTCCGAAGAGCGAGCGGAAAATGCCGCGGTCGGCCTTGCGCGCGAGCAGCAGATTTTCGAATACCGTCAGACTACCGAACACGGAAGGTGTCTGGAATTTGCGGCCGACCCCCAAATCCACAATGCCTTTTTCGTCCATCTGCAAGAGGTCGCGGTCGCGCAACAGCGCCTTGCCGGTATCAGGCTTGGTCTTGCCGCAGAGCACGTCCATAAAAGTGGTCTTGCCGGCACCATTGGGGCCGATCACCACGCGCAGCTCGCGCTCGTTGAGCCCGAAGTACGAAATGTCGAGCGCTTTGAAACCGTCGAACGAAACCGAAAGGCCTTCGACATACAACAGGCGTTCGGTCATGGCGCCGTTCCTTTCCGCGCGCGGAGTTTGGCGATGCGGGCCTTGGCGTCGTCCACGAGCCCGATAACGCCGCGGGGCATGAACAGCACCACCACGATGAACAAGCCGCCGAGCACGTACAACCACGATCCGGGGAGCGCACCGGTGAGCATGCTATATAAGAGGCTGATGCCGATCGCACCCACGATGGGGCCCATCAAGGTGGCGCGACCACCCACAGCGACCCAAACCACCATCTCGAGCGAACTGCGCACGTCCATGCGGCCGGGGGTGATGATTCCGGTTTGGGGCACGTATAACATGCCGCCGATGCCGGCGAGTAGTGCGGCGATGGCGAAGATGAAGATCTTGTAGCGCGCCACCGAAATACCGGTGAAACGCACGCGGGTCTCACTGTCGCGGATGGCGACGAGGATTTTTCCGAACTTGGAGCGGATCGCGAAGCGGCAACCGAAATAAACCGCCACCAATACCACCGCGGTTAGCAGGTAAAGACCGCGCTTGGTGGAGGCTTCGGCGAGCGGAAACCCGAGCAGCGTTTTGAAGTCGGTGAGTCCGTTGGTGCCACCGAGGCGGGTTTCGTTGCGCAGAAAGATCAGCCAGGTGGCGAGCGCCAAGGCCTGCGATATGATGCTGAAGTATACTCCTTTGATGCGGCTGCGGAAGGCGAAGTAGCCGAACACGAATGCCGCGGTCATGGGCACCAGCATTCCAAAGGTGATGGTCGCAGCGAAGGACGAGAAGGGTTTCCAGAACCAGGGAAGTTCCGTGACGCCGGTCCACACCATGAAGTCGGGAAGTGCGCTGCCGTAAACACCCTGCGAGCCCGTTTTGAGCAGCATGTGCATGCCGATGCAATATCCTCCGAGACAGAAGAACAGCGCCTGGCAAAGCGACAGGATGCCGGTATAGCCCCAGATCAGGTCGATGCCGATGGCAACGAGTGCGAAACAGAGATAGCGCCCCAGCAGATTCAGACTGAGATCCGACAAGACACCGGTGAAGTTGAGCACCGGAACCAGAAGGACCAAAATGAATGCCATCAGCAGACCTGAGGATTCCCTCCGGAAAAACGAACCGGAGGACATGCCGGGCTCCGTCGGTTTAGTTGTCTTCATGTCTGCCTTTCGCGGGGAAGAGCCCCGAGGGCCGCCATTGAAGGAAAAGGATGACCAATCCGAGCAGAATCACCTTGGCGTACACCGCCTCGAAGAAAGGCTCGAGGAATTTGTTCATGGTACCGATGCCAAGGCCTGCCAATACGGTACCGACGAGCTTGCCGACGCCGCCAGTCACAACGACCATGAAGGAATCGACGATGTAATTCTGCCCCATTCCAGGATCGACGTTGCCAATCTGCGTGAGCGCGCATCCGGCGAGACCGGCGATGCCGGTACCGATTCCGAAGGTAAGGTTGTCGAGTCGGCGCGTACGCACGCCCAGGCAAGCACTCATGCCGCGGTTTTGCGTCACCGCGCGCACCTTCATGCCGAGGGTGGTTTTGAAGAACAGCAAGGTCATGCCGGTCACGATCACAGCCGTGAGTACGATGATGAACAGACGGTTGAAGGGGAACACCACCTGCGGAAAAATCTCCCATCCTCCGCCGAGAAACGGCGGCGTGGTGACGGCGGTGAGGTCGCCGAAAATGCTGCGCGCGATCTGGATCAGCAGCAGGCTGACACCCCAGGTGGCAAGCAAGGTCTCGAGCGGACGGCCGTACAAGCGCTTAATGATGGTGGACTCGATCAGCATGCCCGCCAGTCCTGCTAGGAGAAACGCAACAGGAAAGGAAAACGCGAGGAACCAGCCCTGTGCGCCCGGCATCCACTTTTCGAAGCAGACCTGCACAAGAAAGGTGGCATAGGCGCCAATCATCATGAACTCGCCGTGGGCCATGTTGATCACGCCCATCAAGCCGAAGATGACCGCGAGACCGAGCGCCATCAGAATGAGGATGGAACCGAGGCTCAGGCCCGAAAAAATGTTTTGGAGAATGCCAGTGAATTTGCTCCAGGCCTTGATCGACTTGACGGCGGAAGCGGCGGCATCGCGCAGCCCGAAAGCCTCGTTTTCATCGGCCGCCAACGCTTCCAGATCCGAAAGCGCCGCCATACCCTTGAGCTTTCCCAGCGCTTCACAGGCCGCGAAACGGGTCTCTTTCTCGGGCGAGAACAATTGCAGGCGCGCCTGCGACTCAAGCATCACGTGACGGATACGCTTGTCAGGTTCCGCGGCAATGGCCTTGGCGAGAGCTGGCAGGAATAGCAGGTCCTGGGTTTCACCGAGCAGCGATGCTGCCGAACGACGGGTGGCGGGATCTGGCGAGAACAAATCGAAGGTGGTGAGCACCGGCTGCAACAAGGCGCGCTCCGTGCGACCGATATCGGGTTCGACGAGCGAATCGGACAAGAGCATCAAGGGCTTTCCGTCGCTGCCCTTGAGGACTGTGCCGCTGTAAGGATAAGCGAGCACAACGGGGAAATAGGTACCGCCTGCCTCATCGATGGGTTCACCGGGAATCACAAGGGCAGCCTGACCTCCAGAAGTGCCGGGAAGCGTGGCGACCATGACCGAACCGGTCGCAAGACCGGCGAACAGGGGCTTGAGCGCGGTGTCAGAACGTTCCGTGTTCCGCGCAATGAGACATTGCAACGAGGCCTGCAGGCCTTCGCCGCTGACGTCCTCACCGGCCGCGGCGATGACGCGGGATTTTAACGCGAGGGATTGCATACAATCCGCGATGGAGGCGCCCGGCGTCGCACCCGAAGCATCCGAACCATCGGAAGCGCGGGCGGTGAGAGCCGTCGACAGGCAGAGTACCACCATCAAGGACAACATGCGACGCATCGGAAACATCAAATTCCTTTGTCCGGGGTGTGACGGACCGAATCAACGAATGGAGAGAAGAGAAGATCAGGAGGAAGAATCGAATTCGGAACAGGTCCCGTGAACGGCAACAAGGTTTCGATAAGATTTCGATAATGCCCCGCTCCGCCGATGAAACCGGCGGGCGGGGCAGAACTCAACAGGAACTCAGTTTGAATCCAGAGAAGATTCAGAGACCACGAAGATTATTTCTTCGTGTAGGTTCCCTGATGATCGACCCAGTCGCAACCCTTGTCGGGGCTGGTGTACTCGGACCAGGGCTCCGGAGCCACGAGACCCTTGGTCTTCCAAACCACCTTGAACTGACCGTCCTTCTTGATCTCGCCGATCAAAACGGGCTTGTGCAAGTGGTGATTGCGGGCGTCGAACATGACGGGCATGCCCGGAGCGCCGAACTTCATACCGGCAACAGCCTTGCTCACCTTGTCCACATCGAAGGAGCCTGCCTTTTGGGCTGCGAGCGCCCACATGTTGACGCTGATGTACGCGGCTTCCATCGGATCATCCGTCACGCGGGATGCGCCGCCGGGAAGCTTGTTCTTCGCGGCGAAAGCCTTGAAGGCCGCCACGAACTTCTTGTTGGAAGCGGAGGGCACGGACTGGTAGTAGTTCCAGGCGGCGAGGTGGCCGACGAGGTACTTGGTGTCCATGGCGCGCAGTTCGTCTTCGGCAACGGAGAAAGCCATGATCGGAACCATCGAAGAGGTCAGGCCCTGAGCCGCAAACTCTTTGTAGAACGGGACGTTCGAGTCGCCGTTAATGGTGGAAAGAATTGCTGCCTTGCCACCCGCGGCGAACTTCTTGACCTTCGAGATAATGGTCTGGTAGTCCTGGTGGTGGAAGGGAGTGTACTCTTCCATGATGTTCTCAGGCGGCACACCCTTGGCGAGCAGGAAGGCCTTCAGGATCTTGTTGGCCGTGCGGGGGAACACGTAGTCGGTGCCCAGCAGGTAGAACTTTTTGTAGCCGCCGCCTTCCGCGCTCATCAGGTATTCTGCGGCGGGAATGAGCTGCTGGTTGGGGGTCGCACCCGTGTAAAACACGTTCTTCGAGCACTCTTCACCCTCGTACTGAACGGGGTAGAACAGCAGGCCGTTGTTGCCTTCGAAGACGGGGAGAACCGACTTGCGAGACACCGAGGTCCAACAGCCGAACACCACCGAAACCTTGTCCTGCAACAGCAGTTGCTTGGCTTTTTCTGCGAACAGATCCCAATCGGACGCCGGATCCACGATCACGGGTTCGATTTTTTTGCCGAGCACGCCGCCCTTGGCGTTTATTTCCTCGATGGCCATCAACACAACGTCCTTCAGCGACACTTCGGAAATCGCCATCGTGCCGCTGAGAGAGTGAAGAATACCGATTTTCACGGTTCCCGCAGCTTCAGCCTGCTTCGGCATCGCGACGCCGAGCACCATCGCCGCGCTCAGTGCAGCGCCGGCACCAAATGCAAAACTTTTTTTCATCCAGTTCTTCCGCATCATACCAACTCCTTTTTTGGGGTGACCTTCCCGAACACCGGAAAAAGCAAGAAGGGTGCCACGCTCTTTGGAATCGTTCCACTGGCCTGATTTGTGCGATGACTTCCTCTCGAACTACCATTCAGAGCCGGAAGCGCGATTCTTCCACGGATCGGTTCCGTGGGTACTGCGTTTCACTTTCTTTCCAATTCCGATTAATTGTCCGAATTTGTTTTCATGGGAGATGAATTGACAACGGTTGGCACGCGATTGTCTGAAAATGCGCTGGAAACCTCATGGGTCGACGGGCGAACCCGCGTGCGTCGTAGCCGGGCAGTTCCCCCCGTGCGATTCGTGCATCCGCGCCCGGGCAGCCGCTCGGCTCTCGTTTTTTCGAGCGCACTCGGAGGCGGCATGCTCGAAGGCGACGACTACCGCTTTGACCTGGAGTGCCGTGAAAACTCCTCCTTGATGTTCGCACCGCAGGCGAATACCCGCATCTTTCCATGCCCCGGCGGTGGCGTCACCCGGCAATCGGTACGTGGCACGGTTTATGCGAACGGCTTGGCCGTTTGCGGGGGCGACCCCGTAGTACCCTATGGCGGCAGTCGCTTCGCTCAAACGCAGCATTGGGTGTTGCACGCCGGAGCGCGCTTGATATTAGTGGACTGGATGATCGCGGGACGCCTCGATCGCGGCGAAGGCTTCGCGTTCGCTTCCTACGAGAACAACTTGCGGGTCGAAGATCCGCAGGGGCGTCCGCTTCTGTGCGACTCGCTGCGTCTGGTTGGAATGGATGGTGATGAAGAAAAGAATCCCGTTCATTGGGCACGCACCGGCATGGGCGGTTTCGCCTCGTTGCTCACGGTACACGTGCTCGGGCCGGGATGGGAATCCTTGCACGCGGCAGCGGAGCGCTGGCTCAAGGTCCCGGGCGCGAACGGTCGCCCGCAATGGATGGACGGTACGCGTCAGGTGGGCTTGGGAGTTCGGGAAGGTCGAGGGTTCTCCCTGCGGGCGCTCGGAGCCGATCGAGGTGCCCTTGAGCCGCTGGCCGGACTGCTCTTCGCCGAACTCGCCCGGCCCGAGTGGCTCGGCTTCGATTTTTGGTCACGTAAGTATTAGGGAAGAATCAGGGAGCACCGAACATGCATCTATCCCCACGGGATCTCGACAAACTCACCCTGCATCAGGCAGGATTTCTCGCGCAAAAGCGTCTGTGGCGCGGCGTGGCCCTGAATTATCCCGAAGCCGTGGCCCTCATCGCCTCGCAATTGCTGGAGTTCATCCGCGACGGGCGCAGCGTTCCCGATCTGATGGACCTCGGCAAAAACATTTTGGGCCGCCGCGATGTTTTGCCGGGCGTACCTGAAATGATCGCTGAAGTGCAAGTGGAAGGCACCTTTCCCGACGGCACCAAACTCGTCACGGTGCATGAACCCGTGTGCGGCGAAGAGGGCGATGCCGAACTGGCCTTGTACGGCTCGGGCCTCGATGCGGCTCGCCGGGCGCTTCCGGTGGTACGCCCGCCGCATACCCGGGAGACGACACCCGGAGACGTCTCCCCCGCTGCGGAACCGGTGGTCCTCAATGCCGGACGCGACACTCTCACCGTCGAAGTCACCAACATGGGCGATCGACCGGTTCAGGTAGGGTCGCATTATCCGTTCTTCGAAACCAATGCTTCCTTGCGTTTCGATCGCGCGGCGGCGGTGGGTTTCCGACTCGACATTCCCAGCGGCACCGCGGTGCGCTTCGAACCCGGAGAACGCAAAAGCGTGCGTCTCGTCGCGCTCGGCGGTTTGCGCCGCGTCCACGGAGGCAGCGCGTTGATCTCGGGCGAAACCACCGGTGAAAACGCGCAGGCCGCCATCGCGCGCGCCCGCGCAGGTTCCTTTCTCGGCGCGGAAATCAACCTGGAGAAATCAGTATGAGCATTGAAATCAGCCGCCGCGCTTACGGCGATATGTACGGCCCCACCACCGGCGACCGCGTGCGTTTGGGCGACACCGACTTGTGGATCGCGGTGGAGAAGGATCACACCGTGCCGGGCGAAGAATGCAAGTTCGGCGGCGGCAAAACCTTGCGCGACGGCATGGGTCAAAAGGCGGGCGCGGCCCAAAAGGATGCGCTCGATTTGCTCATCACCAATGCGCTCGTGGTGGACTACACCGGCATTTACAAAGCTGATCTCGGCATCAAGAACCACCGCATTCACGCCATCGGCAAAGCAGGAAACCCCGACATCATGGACGGCGTTCACCCCGACATGATCGTGGGTCCCACCACCGAAGTGATCGCGGGCGAAGGCATGATCGTCACCGCCGGTGCCATCGACTCGCACATCCATTTCATCTGTCCGCAGCAGGCCGATGAGGCGATCGCGTCAGGAGTCACCACCATGCTGGGCGGCGGCACCGGCCCCGCCACGGGCACCAACGCCACCACCTGCACGCCGGGCGCCCTGCACATCGAAATGATGTTGCGCGCCACGGAACACTATCCGATCAATTTCGGATTTCTCGGCAAAGGCAATTCCTCGCTGCCGGGCGGCCTCATCGAACAGATCGAAGCGGGCGCCATCGGCCTCAAGTTGCACGAAGACTGGGGCACCACTCCAGCGACCATCGACTGCTGCCTCGCCGTCGCCGACGCGCACGATGTTCAAGTCGCCATCCACACCGATACATTGAACGAGTCCGGTTTTGTAGAAGCCACCATCGCGGCGTTCAAGGGCCGTACCATCCATACCTTCCACACCGAGGGTGCGGGCGGCGGCCACGCTCCCGACATTTTGCGTGTGGTGGGCCTGCCCAACGTGTTGCCCTCCTCGACCAATCCCACGCGTCCCTTCACCGTGAATACGCTGTCGGAGCACCTCGACATGCTCATGGTCTGCCACCATCTCGACCCCAATATTCCCGAAGACGTGGCCTTCGCCGAAAGCCGCATCCGCGGCGAAACCATAGCTGCCGAAGACATTCTGCACGATCTCGGCGCGATCTCGATGATGTCGTCCGATTCGCAAGCCATGGGTCGCGTGGGCGAAGTGATTTGCCGCACCTGGCAGACCGCGCACAAAATGAAAGACCAGCGCGGCCCGCTTCCCGAAGACACCGCTGCCGGCAACGGCGATTCAGACAACTTCCGGGTGCGCCGTTACATCGCTAAGTACACGATCAATCCCGCGCTCGCACACGGCATCGCGCACGAAGTCGGTTCCATCGAAAAGGGCAAGTGGGCCGATCTCGTTTTGTGGAAGCCCGCCTTCTTCGGCATCCGTCCCGAACTCGTGCTCAAGGGCGGCATCATCGCGCAGGCGCAAATGGGCGACCCCAATGCATCCATCCCCACGCCACAGCCTTTTTATTCGCGTCCCATGTTCGCAGCCTTGGGATCGGCGGTCGGGATGGGATCCCTGGCCTTCTCTTCCGCTGCGGGTCTCTCCGCGGTCCAATCCTACGGCCTCAAGAAACATGTCGTCGCCGTGAAAGGCTGCCGCAGCGTAGGCAAGAAAGACATGCGCCTTAACGATGCGATGCCGCACGTCACGGTCGACCCGGAAACCTATGCGGTGCATGCCGACGGCGAACTGCTCACCTGCGAACCGGCGACGAGTCTGCCGTTGACTCAGCTGTACCACTTGTTTTGAAATATGAAATCAGAAATATGAAATCGGAAAGGAAACCGAATTCCAAATGCGCCGCCGATCGTTCCGATCTCCGGCTTTCGTTCCGTTTTTGCGTTTATTCATCTTTCATCTTTCATATTTCCGGTTTCTGATTTCCCATGCCGCTTCCACTCAGCCAATTCCTTCAGATCGCCGACTCGGCTTTTCCGACCGGCGCCTTCGCTTACAGCAGCGGTTTGGAGGCGCTCGCGCGCGCGGGACGTTTTCCTTCGCTGCACGCGCTGGAAGAATATTTCGAGGCGCATCTGCGACAGGCCGGCGAATTCGATTTGGCCTTCGTCGCTGCAGCGCACGATGAGGCGGCTCACGATCCGGTCGCCTTCGAGGCGCTCTGCGCCGAATGGGACGCCACGCAGTGGAATACGGCCATGCGCACTGCCTCGCTACGCCAGGCGCGCGCCCTTCTCGATGCGCTGGGCGACACCTTTCCGCATCCCGGCATCGAGGCCTTGCGATCGATGCGGGCGAATCAGGCCATGCAGGAAAAAGGCGCGCACCACGCCGCCACAACTACCACTGCCACCACCACCGCCGCCGCCGCCGAAAATCTGCACTTCGCCCTCGCCCTCGGGCGCGCGCTCGCCTTGCTGGGGGCCTCGCGCGAACAAACCTGCTCGCTCTATCTGCACGGCATCATCCGCGACCAGGCCGCCGCCGCTGTGCGCCTGGGGCTTGTGGGTCCGCGCGCAGGCCAGGAGTTGCAGGCCCGCGCCATGCGCGGTGCGGCCGAGCGGCTCGGCGACGGTTCCGCGCTCCCGGCTCCACGTGAAGCGCGCCGCACCGCGCCGCTGGTGGAAACCGGGCAGGGCGGGCACGACTTTTTATACAGCCGACTTTTTCAGAATTGATTTTTAACACGGGAATCGTTACATGATTAACACCATGAAACCACGTAACCGGCTCCACCAGATGGGCAACTGGCACATCCTCGCCAGCGGCGGGCCGGGGCATTCGCATGATCACGGGTACGACCACGATCAAATCGAATCGCCTGGTGAATACCGCTTGCGCGAACTCACGCGCGACGACCGGGACTACCGCAAACGCGCGTTTACCATCGGCATCGGCGGCCCTGTGGGTTCGGGCAAAACCGCTCTCGCCAAAGCACTGTGCGAAGCCTTGCGCGACCGCTACAGCCTCGGCGTGGTGACCAATGACATCTTCACCCGCGAAGACGGCGAGTTCCTCACCCGCCACAAAGCCTTGCCGGCCGACCGCATTCTCGCGGTCGAAACCGGCGGCTGCCCGCACGCCGCCATCCGCGAAGACGTATCGTCCAACATTTACGCATGCGAAGAGTTGATGCGCCGGTTTGAAGGCACCGACCATCCCATCGACCTGCTCTTCGTCGAAAGCGGCGGCGACAATCTCGCCGCACACTTCGGTCGCGAGCTCGCAGACTATACGATCTACGTGATCGACGTTTCGGGCGGCGACAAGGTTCCCCGCAAAGGAGGACCCGGCATTACCCAAAGCGATTTACTCGTGATTAACAAAACCGATCTGGCTCCCCACGTGGGCGCAGATCTCGAAGTCATGCGCCGCGATGCCACCAAGATGCGCGGCGACGGCCCTTTCCTGTTCGCGCAAGTCAACGCCGGCACCGGCGTGGCCGCTATCGTCGAGCATCTATTGAAGGCTTGGATCGAAACCGTCCCCTTGGTCATTCAGAAACCGTAAATCCCGCAGAAATCCGAACGGAGAACCGACCCATGAAATCCCGACCCTTAACTCAACATGTTCCTGTGAATTTTCACTTCAAGGTTTTTTTGTTCGCCCTGCTGGGCATCACTGCTGCGGCGGTCGCGCATCATGGCAACCCCCAGGCTCCGGCCTCGTCTTCGTGGTACGGCTATCTGCCCCCGGGCAGCGCCAAACCGGCCGCACCGGCACTTCCGGGCCAATAATCATCCCCGGTCTGGCGGAGGTGTCGAAAAATGGGGGTTTCTTTAGGAAGAGGCATACAAATGCCTTCTTTTTTGACAATAAAACCTAATTGTCCGCTTTATGTCATATTGTGTCACTTGTTAGGCCGGAGTGTGAGTGACAAGAATTACAAAACTAGGACGGATGGGGTAAAATCCAAAAATTCGTGGCATAACCCGGAAAATCCTGATGGCATGAGGATTGATATTCCTAACATCCAAACACCCGCCAGGGTCCGGCGGGTTAACAAGGAGTCACAATGCGTAAATCAGTCACAATGGGTCTCATAGCGGGCGTGCTCAGTATGGGTCTGGCAAATGCGGAAATCAAGGTCGGCGACCAGCTGTCCTTGAGCGGCTTTCTCGATATGTCGAGCACTGCCGGATTTCCGGATGTTGGCGCGAAAACCTACACCGCGACCTTCGACCAGTTCGAACTCGATTTCATGTACAAGTTCTCCGACAAACTTTCCGCTCGCGCTGACATCAATAGCGCTGGCACAGTTGCCGACGGCACGGTAATGAAGTTTGAGCAAGGGTTCCTCAGCTACGCCGCCTCGTCCGCATTGACTGTTCAGGCCGGTAAGTTCCTGAGCTCCTCCGGCTGGGAAGCCGCAGAGCCCACGGGCATGTACCAGTACAGCTGGTCCGACGCCTTGGTTTACGGTGGGTACCAGAATGGTGTGAACGCATCTTACGTGGTCAGCCCGATGATCTCAGTTTACGCCGCATATGTTGACGGTATCTGGATTGCTGATGGCGATATGAAGCGCGCCGGTTATGAAACCCAGGTCGCGTTGATGCCGACCAAGGAAATCACAGTCAAGGTGACCGGCATGTACGAGCAAGAGCCAGGCTACGGCAAGAGCGTGCTGAACGCTTGGGGTTCTTACGTGACGGGTCCCCTGACGGCTGCGCTTGAAGGCGACTACCTGATGAACTACGCTGCCGAGAAAGACAACGGCATCGGCTACCTCGCCATGGTCAACTACAAGCTCTCGGACGTGACTGCCGTTACGGGCCGCTTCAGCGGAATGAGCACCAGCGGTGCCACCAGTGGCAGTGCTGACGACTTCACCCAGAACGAAATCACCGTCAGCCCGAGCTACGCGCTTGCGCCGAACTGGTTGATCCTGGCCGAAGCCAAGTACCAGCTCGACGATTCGAACAAGGGCTTGGGCTTGGCTGTCGAAACCACCGTCACGTTCTAATTCAGCCGCTCTGACGATGCCCCCGGGTTCGGCCGGGGGATCGCCGGGGCATTTCGTAAAAACCCAACCGCCGAACCTGGAGACGACCTCATGAAAATGATTCTTGCGTACATCAAGCCGTTCAAACTGGATGAGGTCAAGGCCGCCATTCAGGAAATCGGCATCAGCGGCATGTCCGTGACCGAGGTCAAAGGCTTCGGTCGGCAGAAGGGCCACACGGAACTGTACCGCGGTAGCGAATACCACACGGACTTCATCCCCAAGGTCAAACTTGAGGTGGTGGTGCCCGATGATCTCGTCGAAAAGACGGTTGCCGCCCTGTCCGACAAAGCCCGTACCGGCAAAATCGGCGACGGCAAGATTTTCGTGCTCCCCGTCGAAAGCGCACTGCGCATTCGCACCGGTGAGACGGGAAACGAAGTCCTTTAATTTCCCCCTTTCGGGCGATTTTCAAAAGCGCTCCCGTGCAAACGGGGGCGCTTTTTGTTGGGATCCATGCTCCTGGTCCCCCTATTCCCGGAGCCCAAAGATTCCTGTCACTTCGACAAAGCCCTCCCGATCCGAAACTGATTTTTGCACCGTTTACGGTCTGTGTCAAGGAGAGTGCATGCGCCAGTCGTTCGGTATCAAAATTCAGAGCCATAGAATCACCGCAGGGTGTGCCGCCATGACCACCGCCGCCATCGTAGTTTTGTGCGCTGCCGCAGCGGAGGTTTCCGCCGCGCCCTCGCCCGCTCCTGCCTTAAGCTTCAATGGTTACGTGGATGCGGATTTCGCCACCAGCTTCGCCGGCGGCGGATTCAAAGATCCCACCCACACGACTGGTCTTGAAATCGACCTCACCACCACGGTGACGTTCAGCCCCAAGGTAAATGCCGTCATTTACACGACCATGAACGACGGCGCCGTTCCCGCCCAAGGTGCGGGCAATACTTGGGACGATGTGAACTTCGACGGCGCGGCCATCAATTGGCAATACGACGACAAGACCACGATCTTCGTGGGCGACCTCATCTACGGAACCGGCTACTTCAACTATTACCTGAACAAACGCTCCGCCGTTGCGGTGGGAGAACACGCCGTGCGCGGCGTGGGCTTCGCACGCGACGGCTGGACGGTCACCACCGGTGCCACGGGACTGGGCGGTAAGGATTCGACGGGTGCTCCCGTGCCGACTTCGGAATGGTCCACCTTCGTGAAATACGATTACCACCTGGCCAACGGTCGCACGCTCACACCTTCGGCCAAGTACACTGCCGGCGTGAAAGGCGCGACGCCGTTCACGGGCGGCCTTTCCTTTGACGGTGCGTTCGGCGCATGGAGTGTGAGCAGCGATGCGGCGGTCAATTACTACAGCAGCGATTACACGCCCGGATTCACCTTCCTGCTCGAACCGCAATACAGCTTCGGGAAATACTCGGTGGCCGGCTCTGTATTCGTGAACAAAAAATCCGAGCAGAACACCACTTCGGTAGCTGCACCCAACAATCCTTCCCAAACCGTCACACACAAACAGTTCGACGACTTTTTCGTGTACCTCGAACCCGGATACAACCCGGGCGGCACCTATGCCTTTGGTCTGCCCCTCGAATTCCACGACGCCTCCGGGGCAACCGCAGTCGCTCAAGGTTATGACCAATCCGTCTGGTTGGTGCCAACCCTGTACGTTTACCCGGGTTCCGGTGTGCAATGGTGGATTTGGGCCCAGGTCGTTGAACACCTCAAGGGCACAGGCTCGCTGGATCCGCAATATTTTGCCGGATCCGAGATTATTTTCAAATTCTGACCGTTCGGTTACAAGGTCCGTTCCGGGGATTTCCGGTGAGCCGGAATGTTATCTTACCTCTCGGTAGCATGCTCAACCGAGCACTGAACTGAGAGGATCCCATGAAACTGATCATCGCCTACGTCAAACCCTTCAAACTCGACGAAGTCAAAACCGCCATCCAGGAAATCGGGATCAGCGGCATGTCCGTGACTGAGGTCAAGGGATTCGGACGCCAAAAAGGACATACCGAACTCTACCGCGGAAGCGAATACCACACCGACTTCATCCCCAAGGTGAAGATCGAGGTGGTCGTTCCGGATGATTTAGTCGAAAAAACCGTGGCTGCGCTGGCCGACAAGGCCCGAACCGGTAAAATCGGAGACGGCAAGGTTTTCGTCTTGCCCGTGGAAAGCGCCCTGCGCATCCGCACAGGCGAGACCGGAAACGAAGTTCTCTAAGAACCGACTCTGATTTTGAACGTAAAAAGCCCGTATCACCCCGTGATGCGGGCTTTTTTGTTCTCGGGAAAAGTTTGCCATTTTGCTCATAAGACCCCCTATTCACATGGAATTTCCCGCCCCGATCTAAATTTTCGGGCCATGATGGCGAGCCTCCCAGCAATACCTCTTCTGAACCGGGCATCACTGTGCGCCCTTGCGCTGTTGCTCGCTGTCGCGGCGCCCACCTTTTCGGCAGCCACCCCCGCGTCCGCCGAGACGCTTCAAACCGGCATTGCCGCAATGCAAACCGGCAACGTGCGCGACCGTCTGGTGTTTTCGGGCATGCTCGATGCCGACTTTGTATCCGATTACGGCACGTTCGACCGCATCGCACATACCTCGGGTCTTGAGGCCGATCTCGTCACCACCCTGAACATTTCTTCCACGTTGAACGCCGTGGTGCGGACCACCATGCGCGACGGAACGGTACCGCAAGCGGGTGACGGAAACACCTGGGCACCGCTCCACTACGACGGCGCACAAATCAACTGGCAGGCAGACGCACGCACCACGATCATGGCCGGCGATTTGGTCGCCGGATCCGGGTACTTCGAATATTATCGATACAAACGTTCGGCCGCCATCGTCAGCGAACACTCCTTGCGCGGTGTGGGAATCCATCGCGGTGAAATACTCGTTCATGCCGGAGTGGCGACCGATACGGCCGGCGAACCCGGAGCCTTCTCCGTCTTTGCGCAGTGGACGCGCCGCCTCAACGAAAACATGCAGTGGTCCCCCTCCATGCGGTACACCATGGGTATCCCCAAGGCTTATCCCTTCGAAATGGGAATCGCCTTTGATGGACAATTCGATAATACGGTTGAACTCAAGGCTCGCGTGGGCATGAATTATTGGAGTACGAACACCGATCCCGGATCGTTCTTGCTCGTGGAACCGCGCTACACGTATGAGCCGTACTTTTTCTCGGCGACATTTTTTTACATCGACAAAGGTGAAGTCCCGTCGCCCAATACTCCGCGTCAACCCTTTGCGTGGAACAAGCTCGACGATTTTCTGCTGCAGGCGGAACCGGGCATCGCGCTCAACTCCACCTTCTCCACCAGTGTGTCGCTCGAGCTCCGCAACCAACGGCTAGATCGCGCCGGCGACATGTCGATCTGGGTTCTTCCGATGCTCTATGTTTATCCCGCCCCACACGCGCAATGGCGCAGCTTCTGCGGCATCTCCAAGCCGCTCCTGCACAATGCGCCCGGATACCCGCAGTTTTCGTTGGGTTCCGAAATAGAAATGACCTTCTAAAAGGTCTCCCCCGTTGATTTAAATTTCGCGCACTTCCTTCGCGTGGATCCTTGTTCGGGATTCTGCCGAGGGTCTTTATTCGGGATCTTCACGGGATCCTTCGAAAGGATGCTGGATGCGCGCACATCGCCTAAACGAGGATCTCCGAAAAACGGCCGACGATCTCGAAGAGTCCACCGGACGATTCGCCCAAGCGCGCTTCACCATCGGGTTCGACGGTTTCATTGATGAAATCCTCCACGCCGTCGATACGCGCAAAGACAGCGCGCACTACACCCGCATCGAAACCCTGACGCGCTTTTCAGAACGCGTGGCAGCCGCCTCCGGCAAGTCGGCCAATATCGAATTGGTCCCCATGCAGGTCAAACCCGGCGGCAACGGGCCGTTGATGTCGATGGCGGTGGCGGGAATGGGCGGCAAGGTCACCTGCATCGGTCTGCTGGGCTACCCGGCCCCGCTTCCGGTATTTCAACCTCTCGCCGAAAAGGCCGAATTACTCTCGGTCGGGAACCCCGGCCGCACCGACGCCCTGGAATTTCTCGACGGCAAACTCATGCTGGGCCGCCTCAACACCATCGCCGACTTGAACTGGAGCCGCCTGCAGGAAGTCCTCGGAGCGGACCGATTTCGTGCGCTCGTGCTGGACGCCGATCTCACAGCCTGCACCAACTGGACCATGCTCACCGAGATGGACGAGATTCTGGAAAACCTCATCGCGCTCGTCCCGGAAAATTCCCAGGTCCGATTCTTTTTCGATCTCGCCGATCCTGAAAAGCGCGATCGAGGAGACGTCGCGCGGGTACTCGACCAGATCCGGCGCCTCAACCAAAAAGCCCGCTGTATTCTCGGTCTCAACCTGCGTGAAGCCGAACAGGTGAGCGAAGTGTTGGGGATTCCAGAGATGCCGATCGAACAACCGGACCGCGTCGAAGCTTCGGCGGTACGCATTGCGGATGCGCTCGGTCTGCACGGCGTGGTGGTGCATGCCGTGCGCTGCGCGGGCGCGGTGATCGACGGGGTTTCGGCCGGCATCGACGGCCCCTATTGCGATCAGCCCAAGCTCTCCACAGGGGCGGGCGACCACTTCAACGGCGGATTCGTGAGCGGCCTCGTCAGCGGCCTGGATGTGACCGGCGCGCTCTACAGCGGCGTGGGCACTTCGGGCTGGTACGTGCGCAATGCTCGCAGCCCGGAGCGTTCTGACGTGATCGGGTTCCTGCGAGATTGGTCGGCCGGGCGGCCGTTGGACTAGAATCCCGCGCTGATTTTTTCGACTGCGATCTTCATGCGGCGCAGCACGGTATCCTTGCCCAGCGCATCCATCAGCTCGTACAAACCGGGGCCGTAGGGCATGCCCGAGATCGCCAAGCGGGTCGGATGGATCAGTTCGCCGACCTTGCGGGCGTTGCTTTCGGCGAACGCCTTGTAGGCGGTTTCAATCGACGCGGCAGAATAGTCGGCCACGCCCTCGATCACTGAAATCAGCGACTCCAACAACGGCGCCGAGCCTTCGCCGAACTGCTTCTGGCGCGCCTTCTCCTCGTACGAGTCCGGATCGCGGAAGAAATACAGACTGTCGGTGAAGTCGGTGAGACGCTTCGAGCGGTCTTTGAGCAGGGCGATGCAATGCAGCAAGTAGGCTTCTGGCAAGGCGTCGACCTCGATACCGGCCTTGGCCCACAAGGGCTTGACGAGCGGAAGGAAGAAGGCCGCATCGCGGCGCAGGAAGTACTGGCCGTTGAGCCATTCGAGTTTCTTCTCGTCGAACACCGCGCTCTTGGGGTGGATGCGCTCGAGCGTGAACTTCTCGACAAGCACGTCGCGCTCCATGAACTCCAGGTCTTCGCCGGGGCTCCAGCCGAGCAGTGAAAGAAAGTTCACCATCGCTTCGGGCAGATAACCGAGTTCGCGGTAGTCGCCCACGGAGGCCGCTCCTTTGCGCTTGCTGAGCTTACCGCCGCCTTCGGCGAGAATCACCGGCAGATGGCAGAACACCGGCGGCTCGTATCCCAAGGCCTTGTAGATCAGAATGTGGCGCGGGGTGCTCGGGATCCACTCGTCGCCGCGCAGCACGTGGGTGATGAGCATGTCGTGATCGTCGACCACGTTGGCGAGATGGTAGGTGGGAAAGCCGTCGCCCTTGAGCAGCACCATATCGTCGAGCACGCGGTTCTGGTAGCTGATGGGGCCCCGGATCAGGTCGGTGAATACGGTCTCGCCGTGGAACGGCGCCTTGAGGCGCACCACGTGCTTTTCGCCGTCGGCCACGCGTTGCGCGGCCACGTCGGCGGGCAGGTTGCGGCAGCGGCGGTCGTAACCGGCCGGGAGGTTGTTCACCTTCTGCTGCTCGCGCAGCTCTTCAAGCCGCTCCGAGGTGCAGAAGCACGGGTAGGCGTGGCCGTCGTCGAGCATGCGGCGTGCGGCGGCCTGATAGAGAGGAAGGCGCTGCGACTGGAAGTACGGTTCGTGCGGGCCGCCCTTTTCGGGACCCTCGTCCCAATCGAGACCAAGCCACTTGAGGTCGGCAATGAGCTCGACCAAGGCGTTCGCATCGTAGCGGGCCTGATCGGTATCCTCGACGCGCAGCAGAAAGTCCCCACCCATCCTGCGTGCGAACAACCAGTTGAAAATGGCGGTGCGCGCACCACCGACATGCAGATAGCCGGTCGGGCTGGGGGCGAATCGAACGCGGACGCGGGGTGTTGTCATGGGGGATTCGTTTCGGGTGAACCGGTTGGACGGGAATCCGGAAGAATAACCCGAATTCAGGTGAATTCAGGTGAATTCAGGTGAACCCAGGCAAATTCAGGTGAACTCATGCAATTTCATGTGAATCACGATCATTCACGGTATTCCGTGGAAATCCCGCGGAGAGGAAGGGATTCGAACCCTTGGTAAGGCCGTTAAGACCCTACAACGGTTTAGCAAACCGCCGCCTTCGACCAGCTCGGCCACCTCTCCTCGGGCCTGTCCGCTGCGTTTGAAGGCACCGGAACCGACCACGGGATCACCAACGGAATTTCCGTCCGTGAGGTGGGAAAGTATAGCTAACAGACGGTAGACGGTAGTAGGTAGTCGGTAGAAAAAGCACGATAAAATTGACCATTAAGCCAATCCCGCCTCCCCAACTACCGTCAACCGTCTACAGTCTACCGTCTCCTCCCCCCCTGTTCTTCCTAATTTATGCCCTCCCTCATGAAGCTTCGCAAAATCATCCTGCTCGGGCTCGCGGCCCCGGCCGCCGCCTTCGCTCTGGCCGGCATGGTCGCCGTCGCTGGGCTCCAGATTGCCATCCGCCGGGTGCCCGACAATACCTTCACCCGTGAAGGCATTCAGAAAATCCTCTCGCGCGAATCGGTGGTGCTTTACTCCGACGGCAAAACCCGTGTGGGCACTTTCTTCGAGGGCACGCATCGCGATTACCTGCCTTTCGACTCGATCCCGCGCGTGCTGGTGGATGCGCTGGTCGCCGCCGAAGACCGCAACTACTGGAACCACGGCGGCTGGGACGTGAAAGCCTTCGCCCGCGCCATGGCCGATAACGTGACCTCGGGAGGCAAGTGGCGCGGAGGCAGCACGCTCACGCAGCAAACCGCCAAAAACCTGTTCGGCCGCACCGGCCCTCTGCGCGGCAAGGTGGACGAACTCATCAACGCCTACCGGCTGGAGCGCAACTTCAGCAAGGAGGAAATCCTCGAGTTCTACTTGAACCAGTTCTTCGTCACCGGCAACGGGCACGGCGTGAGCATCGCCGCGCGCTATTTCTTCGACAAGGAGCCTCGCGATCTGAATCTGGTGGAGTGCGCCTTCATCGCGGGCTCGGTGAAGGGGCCGAACCAGTACAATCCCTTCATCCAGAGCACGCCGGAGCGGCGCAAGTTCGCCATCGACCGGGGACGGACCCGTACCGCCTACGTGCTCAAGCAACTGCGGCGTACGGGCAAGATCTCGGAAAAACAGTATCAGGACGGCATCGCCCACCCACCCCGCCTCAAGCGCGGCGATTTCCGCTTCACGCTTTCGACCAACATGATGAAGGTGAAGCGCTTGCTCGACAGTCCCGAGATGCAGGCCCTGCTCGCACGCTACGGCGTCGAGGATTACACCGGAGCGGGGCTGCAGATTTACACCACCCTCGACCCTCAGATTCAACGGGCCGCGGAACGCGCGCTTTACTCCAACCTCGCGGGGCTCGATCTCGTGCTGCGCGGCTACGTGCCGACCGCAGACTCCGCGCCCGACCGGCTCTCCCATCTGGAGCCCGGCACCTTCGTGACCGGACGCATCACCGAGGTGACGCGCGATAACGGCGCAGTGACCGCCGTGCACCTACGCTTCGGCGCGATCGAAGGCAATATTCCGAAAACCTCGCTTGATGCCTTCTTCCGATTGTGGAACCGCAACAAGACCGGAAGCGATGCGCTGCCCACGCCGGCGGCCATGTCCGCTTTCGCCGCTCAAAATTTCCAGGTCGGCGGCCTGCTGTACTGCGGAGTGCCGCTGCTGACGCCCGAAGAAATCAAACGCGGCGCCAAGGCCGCCTACCGACTCGAGATCGCCCAGCATCCGCAGTTGCAGGGCGCGGCGCAAGTGGTGCAGGAGGGAAAGGTGCTCGCCAACGTCGGCGGGTTCGAGAACACGGGTTACGACCGGGTGAACCAGGCGCGCCGCCAGTTCGGATCGGCTTTCAAACCCTTGGTTTACGCCGCCGCGTTGGAGCAGGGATGGCACGCGCTCGATCCGCTGTCGAACCAACGTCAGGCCTTTCAGCTCGGCAATCTGATCTACTTCCCCAAACCCGACCACGCGCCCGAAGACACCGTCAGCCTGGCCTGGGCCGGACGCCGTTCCGAGAATATCGCCAGCGTGTGGTTGCTGTATCACTTGTTCGACAAAACCGATTTCGAGGGTTTTTGGAATGCGTGCCGTAACCTTGGCCTCGATCCCGACAACTTCGCCTCCCCCGAGTCGTACGAAATGTTCGTGCGCGACACCTTGGGCATCGTGCTCGATGCGGATCACCTGCGCGAGCTGCGTTACCGCAAAGCCGCCACCGACCTCGCGGTCGATCTAACCTTCGATGGCCGCGCCCGCGAAGCCGCGGTGCTGCGCGAACTCCCCTACGGACTCGGCTACGCGCGCGAAAGCGAGCGCCTTCCCTCCGGATCATCCGATCCTGAAACCCGCATCCGACGGGAAATTCTGGCGCGCAATTACCTCGCGCACGTGGCCTTGGCGGTGGCGTGGCGTCGCGGTGAAGGAGCGGCTTCGGGCCAGTGGATCGCCGCGCGCAGCGAAAACGACAATCGCCTCGGGCTGTTCATGACCTTGCCCGCACGCGGCTGGCGCGCGGTTTCCCTCGACGAGGCCCGGCGCGAAGGCCCAGCCCGCATTTTCTTCGGCGGCGACTTGTCGCTCGAAACCTTGCGCACTCTCGAAGACCGTTTGCGCCCCGCGGAACCGCCGGGAGAGCGTTACACGCGTGAAAACCTATACGCTTCCAAGGATTTCCGCGCGCAGGCGGCGCTTCGCCACGTCACCGAATTCAGTCGCAAGCTGGGCGTGAACTCCCCGCTCGACGGCGTGCTATCGTTTCCCCTGGGCGTGAACGTGATCACCCTGGGTGAGGCAGTGAACGCCTATCAGGTATTTCAGGAAGGCGCGCGCCATCGAACCCGTTTCGGTCAGTCGCAGCTCTACATCGAACGCATACAGACTCCCGACGGGCGCGTGATCTTCGAAGACTACCCCGAGCGCGAAGAGATGCTCTCCGAAGGAGGACGCTTTCAACTGGAAGCAGTGTTGGCCTCGGTGGTGCAGGGCGGTACCGGACAGCGCATCGGTAAAGAGCTGCGCGTCAACCTCGGAAATCCACCAGTGACCGTCGTGGTGCCCGCCTACGGAAAAACCGGCACTACCAACGACTACCGCAACGCCGCCTTTCTCGGATACATCGCCGCACCGAAAGGTCAAGGCAAGGGTTTCGATCCCTTGGCGGGGTACACCATCGGCGTATACACCGGCTTCGACGACAATCGCCCGATGTCGCGCGCCGGATTCCGGGGCACCGGTGCCGCCGCCGCGGTGCCCGCATGGCTCGCGATCGCACAACAGATCACCCGCATCCAGAATTTTGTGGGGCGGGTCGAAGCACCCGATCCCGAATCGTGGAACGCCGACGAGACTCCGCTCTTTCAGCGCGAGCAATACAAACTGCACAAGGTGTCGCGCCGCACCGGATTACCGCTCGACACGCCAGAGAATTCCGATTACGTGGAAGATCTCTCCGATGAATTAAGCCCGACCGAATTGGCCCAACCGTCGCGTGACTACGCTCCTTTGTGGATCCGGGAGGAGTAGCATGCGGTCTGCAAAACTTCCCCTTCCCTATTTTTCCCTACTGCTTGCCGTAGGATGCGCGCTGTTTTTGGGAGCGTGCGCAGGAATGGGAGGCGCGCAGGCGTCGGGCAAAAGCACGGCTCTTGGTTCCGGAGCAGATGGCGCAGAATGCAAAACACCCGCCACACCCTTGCATATTGCGCCCGCCGATTCGGGAGCAATGAGCTTGGAAGAAGCCGTGGTGCAACTTTCAAAAGCGGTTCTCAATGCTCCTGCGGGCGCGGCATGGAAGCCGCAAGCCGCACATGCCGAAGAGATCCGTCGCTTTCGGCCGCAGCTTTCGGAGTTGGTCGAGGACGCGAACTGGATCATCACGCTGTCCGGTGAACTGAACGGCCCTCGCCCCGCCGGGCAAAAAGCGGGTCTGCGCCGCTTGCAGGAAAGTTATGCCGCAGACGCTCCGCATGCCGAAATTACCTCGCAGGTGAACGCTCTGCTCGCCGACATTCAGGACGAACAACTGCGCCGCGAATTGAAAAAATTGGCGAACCGCAGTTGGGAACGCGAACGCCGCGGACCAGTAAAACCCTCTCAGGTCGACACCACCATCACACCCGACCAGTACTGCGCAGAACGCCGAGTGCAGGCCGCCCGCGCCTTCGCCGATGCACGCGCCGCCACCGATACCGATCAGAAACAACGTTCCCTGCTGACCAGCCTCGGCCTGCTCGACGATTGTCTCAAGATCTATCCCGATGCCGCCGAGGCCGAAAAGGCGCGCCAGAACCGTGCGCGCGTGCAACAGGAACTTGCGCCATGACCGCCGCTTCGATCGCTCCCACTCCGGCACGGGCGCTCCCCGCCTTTCCCATGAAGGCTTTGCAAGCCTTGTTGCCCACCGCCTTCGCCGAAGACGAAGGTGCGGGCGACATCACCTCCGAAGCGACGCTCGATGCGGGCGATCGCAGCAAGGGTGCACTGTTGTGCAAGGAAGACGGGGTGCTCGCCGGTTTGCCCTTGATGGAAGCCGTGTTCCGTCATCGGGGCCTGGCACCGCGCCTGGAGTGGCTCGTCCACGAAGGTGATGCCATCTATGCCGGGCAGATCCTCGCTCGCCTCGAAGGCGAAACCCGCGGCCTTCTGGTGTGCGAACGCATCATCCTGAACTTTATGCAACGCCTGTGCGGCATCGCCACGGTGGCGCGCGAATATGCCCTGGCTGCGGCGCCCACCCGCGTGCTCGACACGCGCAAGACACTCCCCGCCTATCGCGAGCTCGACAAGTACGCCGTGGCGGTGGGCGGAGGCATGAACCACCGCATGGGATTGCACGACCAGATCCTGATCAAGGACAACCATGCCGCCGCCTGCGGTTCGGTGCGCGCGGCAGTGGATCACGCGGCTGCGCGCTTTGGACGCGCCTATCGCATCGAAGCCGAAGTACGCACGCTCGACGAAATCGAAACCTTGCTCGACTCTCAGGTGGATATCCTGCTGCTCGACAACATGAACGACAAAACTCTCAAAGCCGCCGTGACCCGCGTCCGCGCCGCCGCACCACACATCCAGCTCGAAGCCAGCGGCAACCTCGATCTGGCGCGCGTGAAAAAACTCCGCAATATCGGCCTCGACTTCTTTTCGGTGGGGGCGCTCACCCACAGCGTGAAGGCACTCGATCTATCGCTGAAAATCGGCTTTTTCGTTCCGGGAGGAACGCATGGTTAAGGCCGCAGTCAAACCGCGACCCAAGGATGCCAAGGATTTTCGCCTCGCGGTGGATGTGGGCAACACCCAAACGGTGCTCGGCCTTTTCGACGGCGTCCGTATTCTCCGGCATTGGCGCATGGCGACCCGCAAAGACGTCACCGTGGACGAGATCACCCTCTGGTTGCGCGGCCTGGTGGAACCTGCGGTCGCCCGCAAGAACGGCGCGAAGACGGTGCGCACCGCCATCGCTTCCGTAGTGCCCTCCCAGGATGGACCGTGGCGCGCTGCGCTCAGGGAAGTCTTCGGGAGCATGCCTCGCGTGCTGGATCACCGAGACTGCGGTGGGCTCACGCTCGATTACGAAATCCCCAGCCAGATCGGCGCAGACCGCCTCGCCAACGTGCTCGGCGCACATGCGATCGGAATCTTCGAGGGCATCGTGGTGGATTTTGGGACGGCCACAACCTTCGATATTTTCACCCGCGCCGCCTACCACGGCGGCGTGATCTGCCCCGGCCTGCAAAGCGGCATGCGCTCGTTGGCGCAAAACGCGGCGCGGCTCGCCGAGGCGGAACTGCGGTGGCCCGAAACCTCCGTGGGGCGCACGACCGAGGAGGCTCTCCGCATCGGGGTGCTGCGCGGCGCCGTGGGCATGGTCGAACACCTGCTGCACGAAATCGCTACGGAACGCAAACTGCGCAAACCCGTGGTGATCGCCACGGGCGGGCTTTCACACCGGATCCAGGGACACGCGCCCAGCATCCGCCGGTTCGAACCCGACCTCACCCTCATCGGCATCAACTACCTGCTTTCAACGCCTGCGCCCGGCGCAAAGCCGAAGGCGCGACTGAAAAACTCCACGAAGAGCCGAAGGCATGAAGCCGGAAGGCTGAGTCAAACCACCACGGCCACCTCCACACGGAAACCTCGATCATGAAAATCCTCGTCACCGGCGCCGCCGGATTCCTCGGATCGCACTTGTGCGACCGCCTGCTGGAGCAAGGTCACGAGGTCATCGGCCTCGACAACTTCTTCACGGGCTCCAAGCGCAACGTCGAGCACCTCGTCGGCAATCCGTCCTTCGAACTGGTGCGTCACGACGTGATCGAACCAATCCTGCTCGAAGTGGACCGCATCTACAATCTGGCCTGCCCCGCCTCCCCGGTGCACTACCAGTACAATCCCGTGAAGACCATCAAAACCAGCGTGATGGGTATGATCAACATGTTGGGCATGGCCAAGCGCGTGCGCGCCCGCATTCTGCAGGCCTCCACCAGCGAGGTGTACGGCGATCCCGAAGTGCATCCGCAGCGCGAAGATTACTGGGGCCACGTCAACCCCATCGGCATACGGTCGTGCTACGACGAGGGCAAGCGCGTGGCCGAAACCCTGTGCTTCGACTACCATCGTCAGAACGCGGTTGAAATCCGCGTGATGCGCATCTTCAACACCTACGGCCCGCGCATGCATCCCGACGACGGGCGCGTGGTGTCAAACTTTATTGTGCAGGCCCTGCGCGGCGACGACATCACGGTGTATGGCGACGGCTCGCAAACGCGTTCGTTCTGTTATGTGGATGATCTGCTTAAAGGCATGATGGGGTTGATGGAACACCCCTCCCTCACCGGTCCGGTCAACATCGGAAACCCGAATGAATTCACCATCCGGCAACTTGCGGAGCAGGTGATCGCACTCACGGGAAGCAAAAGCAAAATTGTCGCGAAGCCTTTGCCGAGCGACGACCCGAAGCAGCGCCAGCCCGACATCACCTTGGCCCGCAAGGAGCTGGCCTGGGAGCCGAAGGTGGAATTGCGCGAAGGTCTGCTCAAGACGATCGCCTACTTTGAAGGTGTGCTGAAAAAAGCTTAATGTCGGGTGAAATTCTCAGCCTACGGGACAAGGAAACTGCCATGAGCAAGGTACGCGTCAACTGCTATTCGATCTCCCTCGACGGCTTTGGAGCCGCTCCGGGTCAAAGTCTGGATAACCCGTTCGGCGAGGGCGGAATGGTCATCGCGGAATGGTTTACCGCCACGAAAACTTTCCATAAAATGATCGGCCAACCTGATAAGGGTTCCACGGGTGTGGACGAATCGATCGCTTCAACCGCGATGGACGGGATCGGCGCATGGATCATGGGCCGTAACATGTTCGACCCAAAGCGGGGCGAATGGGATTTGGACTGGAAGGGCTGGTGGGGTCCGAATCCCGTTTACCATTGTCCGGTATTCGTGCTGTCGCATTTCGCGCGGCCTTCTCTTGAAATGGAAGGCGGCACGGTCTTCCATTTTATCACCGGCGGCATCCATGAGGCGCTGAAGCGCGCCCGTGAAGCGGCGGGCGAAAAGGACATCCGCATCGGCGGCGGTGCGGCTACGATCCGTCAATATCTGGAAGCGGGCCTTATCGATGAGATGCACCTGGGCGTCAGCCCCGTGCTTCTTGGCGCCGGAGAATCTCCGATCAACAGTCTCAACCTGCCCTCACTGGGTTACACCGTCGCCGAATCGAAACAAGGCGAAAAAGCCATGCACGTCTTTCTTAAGAAATCCGTTGTAACGAAATAATTCGAATCATCTCGCAGATTACCTTTCCACTTTGCGGGAGTAACCCGCGTGCCCCGCACTCCGCGGCCCGGGACGTAGCCGGAGGCAGCGGAATCCCCAAGGAGTCCCCCATGTTCAAAAAAATCTTGCTCGTCATCGCAGTCCTGATCGCCGGCTTCCTCATCGTCGTCGCAATGCAGCCTTCCGAGTTCCGCGTCGAACGGAGTACACTGGTGGCGGCGCCGCCCGAGACCACCTTCGCGCAAGTGAATGAGTTCCACAACTGGCCCAGCTGGTCGCCGTGGGCAAAAATGGATCCCTCCATGGAAACCACGTTCTCCGAAATGTCCGCAGGCACCGGTGCGACCTATGCCTGGAAAGGCAACAGCAAGGTCGGCGAAGGCAGCATGACCATCACGGAAAGCCGCCCGGCCTCCTACATCGCCATCGATCTCGCCTTCCTGAAACCCTTCAAGGCCACCAACCTCACCGAGTTCACGTTCAAACCCATCCACGGCGGCACCCAGCTCACTTGGGCCATGTCGGGAAAAAACAACTTCATGGCGAAAGCCATTTGCTTGTTCATGAACATGGACAAAATGGTCGGTGGCGACTTCAAAAAGGGCCTCGCCGGCATCAAGAAGAATGCCGAGATCGCATCGGGTTGGAGAAAACCCGACGCGGCGAAATAATTTTTTGAAATAACGACGTTCGGTATATTCAGGATTTCGGGCGCACGGGGCTGACCCGGGGGGCAACCCTCGCGCCACGGCTCCGATCGATCCGACCCACGGAGTTCCCTTGACGAAATCTCCCTCCACCCGCTGGCTCGCGCTCGGCGTGCTTAGCCTCGGCACCTTGATGATCGTGCTCGACACGACCATCGTCAACGTCGCGCTCCCCAGCATCCGCGCCGATCTCGGGTTCACCGAAACCTCCTTGGCATGGGTGGTGAACGCCTACATGCTGGCCTTCGGGGGCTTTCTGCTGCTCGGCGGATGGCTCGGCGATCTGTACGGGCACCGCAAGCTCTTCCTCTTCGGTATCGTACTGTTCACCTTCGCCTCGCTGGCTTGCGGCATGTCGGGCGCGCAAGGTGCACTGCTCATCGCACGCTGGATCCAAGGTCTCGGCGGAGCGATTGTTTCGGCCGTTTACGGATTCGTGTGCGCGGGCGGCGGCAGCCTTGGCGTGCTGCTGGGAGGTCACTCACGGGGGCCTTCGACTGGCACTGGATCTTTCTGGTCAACATCCCGGTGGGTTTTGTCGTGATTTTGCTTTCGGTGTGGCTGCTCCCGCCGGCGCGCGTGGCCATGGAGAGTCGCCATCTCGATTTGTGGGGCGCCGTCACGGTCACGGCGGGCATGCTGGTCGCGGTGTACGCCGTCGTGGGCGGCAATGAATTCGGTTGGCTCTCCGCCCGCACGCTCGGCCTGCTCGGTGGTGCCGCCGCCCTCCTCGGGGGCTACCACGCGACCTTCCTCGTCGGCGCGCTCTTCGCGGCAGGCGCGGGCATTTTCGGGGGCCTGTTTCTGCGCACCGCGAACCTAGACCCGTCCGCAGGGCACGGCGGTGGACACGGGATGTGAGGACGGTCGGAAGTCGGACGTCGGAATTAAACACAAGGTGATAACTGCCTAGCACTTCCCTCATTCACCTTCCGACTTTCTCCTCTGTGCACCTTTAAATCAGCACTCCCTCCTTCCTAAATCTTCTCCATGTCTCATCCTGAATTTGCGATCGAATCCGAAGGTCTCGTCAAACACTTCGGTAAAACCAAGGCCGTAAACGGTGTGGACCTGCGCGTGCGCGCGGGCACCGTGTACGGCGTGCTCGGCCCAAACGGCGCGGGTAAAACCACCACCGTGCGCATGCTGGCAACCCTGATCGCTCCCGATGCAGGCCGCGCCACCGTACTCGGCCACGACCTGGTGCGCGAAGGCGACGCGCTGCGGAGGCGCATCAGCCTCACGGGCCAATACGCCTCGGTGGACGAAGACCTAACCGGGCGCGAGAACTTGATGCTGCTCGCCAAGTTGCAGGGCTTTCGTGGAATCGATGTAAAACGCCGTGCCGATGATTTGCTCGAGGCCTTCGACCTGACCGATGCGGCAACCAAACAAGCCAAGGATTATTCCGGAGGCATGCGCCGCCGCCTCGACATCGCGGCCTCGCTGGTGGTGGTGCCCGATCTCCTCTTTCTCGATGAGCCCACCACCGGACTCGACCCGCGCTCGCGCAACCAGGTGTGGGGCATCGTGCGCGCGCTTGTTAACGACGGCACCACCGTACTGCTCACAACGCAATACCTCGACGAAGCCGACGAACTGGCCGCGCGCATCGCGGTCATCGACCACGGCACCGTGATCGCCGAAGGCACCAGCGCCGAACTTAAAGCTTCGGTGGGCTCGGGCACGTTGCACGTGAACCTGCGCGATCCGGCCCACCGCGAACGCGCAGGGCAACTGCTGACAGAACGCCTCGGAGTGGTCGCTCATTTCGAAACCGACCCTGCCGCCCTCTCGCTGCAGGTCTCCGATACCGCGCGCGCGGCGGAGGCCTTGGCTGAGCTGCCGCGGGCGAACATTCCCGTAGCAGGATTTTCGCTCGGCCAACCCAGCCTCGACGAAGTGTTCTTCGCCCTCACCGGCCAAACAGCGGAGAACAAGGAAGAAAACAAGGAGCGCGCCCAATGAACGGACTGCAACCCGACGCCCGTCTGCACGCCGTACTCGCGGCGCGCGGTCGCCCGCCCCGTGTCGGTGCGCTCTCCAACACGATGGCCTTCGGTTGGCGCGCGCTGCTCAAGATCAAGCACGTACCGGAACAACTCTTTGACGCGATCATCACCCCGGTGATGTTCACGGTGCTGTTCACTTACATCTTCGGCGGTGCGCTCGCGGGAACCCCGCGTCAGTATCTGCAATTCCTGCTTCCCGGCATTATGGTGCAGACCGTGGTGTTCGCCACCATGTATACGGGAATCACGCTCAACACCGATTTGTCCAAAGGCATTTACGATCGCTTTCGGTCGCTGCCGATCTGGAACCTCTCCCCCATCGTGGGTGCGATGTTCGGGGACTTTCTGCGTTATACGTTGTCGTCCGCAATCGTTGTGGTGGTCGGTATCGTTTTGGGTTTCCGCCCTGCTTCGGGCCTCTTCGGAATCCTCGCTGCGATGGTGCTGCTCAACGTGTGCGCCTTCGGGTTCGGATGGGTTTTCACCACGCTGGGCCTCGCGCTCCGCACGCCGGGTTCGGTGATGACGTTCAGTTGGCTGTTCCTAATGCCACTGACCTTCGCCTCCAACGTGTTCGTGGATTCCTCGACAATGCCCGGCTGGTTGCGCGCTTTCGTCGAAGTCAACCCCGTAGCCTTGCTCGTCACCGCACTGCGTGGCATTCTGTCGGATACGGCGTCGTGGTCACAGATCGGGCAGGCCCTGATCGCCCCGGCGCTCGTGACGGCGGTGCTGGCGCCGGTGGCGCTGGTGCTGTATAAGCGGAAGAAGTAAGGACGCAGAACAGCGCGGGGATCTAGGACGCCCGTGTCAGCAGCGCAGCCCACGGCTTCCACGTCAGCCGCACACCACCCTCGCACGAATAAAGGCGCTCGTATTCCGAAAGCAGATGCGCCAGATTCGCGCGGTTCATGCGCCCGCCCTCGCGCGGATCGCGCACCGAGCCCAACTCCTGCAGCAGCTGGAGCACCGAGCGCGGCGTGGGCAGCACTTCGGACTCTTCCCAACCCAGGAACGTCGTCACGGTCCAGCCCGCCTCGACGGCGGCTTTCTCGATTTCATTCTGTGTGTGACCGGGGAAGCTCCGGTATTCGAACGGCGGTTCGCGCAACAGCGCATTGATCTCGGGGAAGTTCGCCGCGTCGAACCCGGACACCAGATAGCGCGCACCCGGCGCGGCGAGCAACGCAGCGAAGCGGAAGTGCGCGGCGAGATCGGGGAACCATTGTACCAAGGCGCCTGCGGCCAGCAGATCGTAGGGTTGCTTGGCGGCGGAGCGCATCAATGCCGGCTTGGGGAGTTCGTCGCCCCGCGCATTTTGCGTGAGGAACGAAACGGGATGCTGCCCGTCATCTTTCAAACTCTCTTGGGCCAACTCCCACATTTGGGGCGAGGCATCGGTGGCCGTGAGAGTGGTTTTGCTCGTTCCGGCCGCACCGGGGAACCGCGCGCGCAGCGCGCGGGTCAGCAGGCCCGTACCGCAGCCGAATTCCAGAATGTGCGCAGGCGCCGGGCGGTCGCCCCACAGATCGAGCAGCACCTGCGCCATGCGGGCCTGCACGCGCGCGCGCGACTCATAGCGCGCGGCGGCGCGGCCGAACCGCAGGGCATGGAAGGAGGCCGTGGTCATCAGGGAGTCCCGATTCCTGCGGGTTGAGCCAGGCGACGCAAGGACTCACCGACCAAATCCGGGCATTCCCAAAATGGGATATGCCCGCCGGGGTGCACCGTCAAACGGGCTTGGGCCGGAAGATCCTCTTTCCAGGCTCCGATGGGCGCAAGACGATCCTTTTCGCCGGCGATCAATTCCCACTGTAACGGCGCCGACCGTAAATGTTCCGGATCGGCCGATTGCGTACGCAAGTACTGCAAGGCGAGGAGCACGCTCGCATCATCGTAATGGCGCGTCCAGGCGATCCACCCGGCTTCCCACTCGGGAGGCATGTCGCCGGCCTTGGGCATGCGCCGCCAAAAGTCACGCAGCACGGTTTCGCGCTCGGCCCCAAGTTTTTGTTCCATGCGTAACAGAATGGATTCGCCGAAAGTTCCCGGCGTCCCAGGCTGCACGAAGCGGAACACCGGGCAGAGCGAAAGGACGGGAACGTCCTTGGGCCATACGCCATCGGCCATCCAGCGATGCACACGCAGCGAACCGAGCGACCACGCGGCGAAAATGTGCGCATGGGCGTCGCGCGGTGTGCTTTCGATCCAGTCCGGAGGCGTATCCTGATCGAGCAGGGCGTGCGTGTCGAGAAAGCGATGTGCGAACTCGGGGAAGAGCGCGATCAGTTGCGGCTCCCAGCATGCGAGTGAGGAGACCCAGCCGCCCATCCAATGGATGACGGGTCTATCTACAGCGGGTATCACGAAGGATCTCCTGCAATATCCTGTACCGCGACTTCAAGTGCATCCAAGAAGGACAGAACATCCGCTTCTTCGAAGGCCGCTGTCAAACTCAACCGTAGGCGCGAGGTGCCTGCGGGGACCGTGGGCGGGCGTATGGCCGGTGCATGGAAACCCGCGCGCAGCAAGGCCGCGCTGACCGTGACCGCTTCTTCCGGAGTTCCCAGTAGAACGGGGATGATATGCCCGACGGCGGCACCGGTTTGGAATCCGCGCCGGTTCAACTCCGCACGCGCGAACGCGGAAATGGCCGCCAATTTTGCGGGCCGCCACGATTCGCCCGGATCCGTGAGGGCTTCCAGCGCACCGAGATTCGCACCCACCACTGCGGGCGGCAGGGAGGTGCTGAACACGAATCCCCGCCCGAAATTGATCAGGTAATCGCAGATCTCGGCCGGGCCCGACACGTACGCGCCGAAACTTCCGAGAGCCTTTCCGAAAGTTCCCAGCAACACGGTTCTCTCCGGGATTCCCGCCAAACCCCGCTCATGCAAATGCGGATAGGCACCCGTTGAGTGGGCCTCGTCGAGCAGCATCCAGAATCCGTATTTCTTCTGCAACGCGCACAACGCTTCGAAGGGAGGATGATCGCCGTCCATGCTGAAGAGGGTTTCGGTGACGACTAACCCGCCGGACTTGGGTTGATGTTGCTTCAACAACGTTTCGAGATGATCGAGGTCGTTGTGGGCGAATCGGTGGAACGGGACGCTGCGGGGCAACAGTCTCAGGCCTTCGGCCACGCTGGCATGCGCGAGCTTGTCGGCGAACACGCCGCCGAGGGCTTCGCCGAGCGCGGAGACCACAGTGAGGTTGGCTTGGAATCCGGTGTTGAACACCAAGGCGCGCCGTGCCGGAAAGGCGGGACGGTAGCGTTCCAGAGCATGCTCCAGAGCGGTATGCAGCGGTTGGCTGCCGCCGAGCAAGCGCGAACCTCCGCTGCCGGTGCCTGCGCGCTCCATCGCCTCCGATGCCCGGTGCAAGAGCGGCGGATGCCCGGCGAGGTCGAGCGAGTTGTTGGATGCAAGGTTCAGACAGCGCGTCGAGGTGCGCTTTTCACTTGTCACCGCGGTATCGCATTGGATCCACTTCCCCGGCGCACCGTCGAGCTCCAAGGGAACGCGGAACAACCCTTGCGCGCGCTGCGCCTCGAGCGCGGGAAGGAAAGGGTTTTCCTGCAACTTTGAGAAATCGCGAATATCCGATGAATGCGGTACAGACATCACGCACCGTTTTCCGCGGGAGAATCTGGGGGCGCATCATACCACGCGGCGAGACCGGGCAATGCCTGCGCGAGAAGGCCTGCCACCGCGGGAGAAACCGGCAGCCGCTTGCCGAGACCGGGGCAATACGGCATCGCGCCCACGAAGGGAATCTCCAGCAGATCCGTGAGCGTGCGCGCGTTGTCGGCCTGCAGCGGCGAAACATCGTGGTTGTTCTGCACAAAGGCGAAACCGGCGATCTGGGCCCCGCGCGCCTTGAGGTAGTGCGCGGTGGTGAGCGTGTGATGCAGCGTCCCCAGCCCCGGGAGCGCGGCGATGAGGCACGGCCACTTCCCCAGCGCGGCCACATCGGCCAACGAGGTGCCTTCACGGTTCAGGGGTACGGCGGCACCACCGGAGCCTTCGATCACCAGCAGTTCGCAGCGGCGCGCAGCTACCTCGGCCTGCTCCACGATCCATTCGGGGTCGATCCATCCGCCTGCCCGCTCCACGGCAAGGTGCGGCGACACGGAATCGGCGAAGGTGTACACTGCATAGGCCTCGGAGATCTCTGCCACACCGAGTGTTGCGTCCCGGATCCAGTCTGCGTCTCCGTAGATCTCACCAACGGCCTTGTTGGACCCGCATTGCAAGGGCTTGAGATAGGCGACACGCAGCCCCCGCGCACGGCCCCACAGGAGCACGGCCAAGGACAGGGCGGTTTTGCCAATGCCGGTGCCGGTGCCGGTAATGAAGAGGGTGCGGGGCATCAGGAGAAATGATGAATGAGGAATGATGAATGAGGAATGAACACAAAGGAGCCGAATTGGGGCTGGTCGGAAGGGGATTTCCGGGGGATTTGGAGGGGATTTCCCGAGGGAAGGGCGATTGAGGTAAACATCGGATTGCCAAAAGTAAAAGGATTTAGGGGATCGGTTTACGGTGTATTTTCGCGTGGTTTCGGGAATTTTCCTTGGCTTTTCCTTGCCTTCCGGGCCTCTCGTGGCTAACTTTGCCCGTCCCGGCTTTGGCTGTTTTGATTCTTCGGCCGGGAAAATGGGTCGCTTAGCTCAGTTGGTTAGAGTACTTCCTTGACATGGAAGGGGTCACAAGTTCAAATCTTGTAGCGACCACCATTTTCCCGGCTCTTTTTAAAGAATCCCCCGCCAGTCTCCCCCGCCCAGACATCCCCCTCCCCCGAAGCCCATCAGCCTTCCAGGATTTTCAAAAACTGGGCGGTCGTATAGCGTCTTAGCGGGAAGTCCTTGAAAATGTCATCATGAGACCAGATCGGGGCTTTGAGTTTTAAGGCCAACGCAGCCACATCCACGTCTTCCGGATCCCGAGAACCAACGAGTGCGATCGCTTCCGGCAGCTTTTCCGCATATTCCATGCGTCCGTGGATGTGCACCGGCGCCTCTTCGAGCGCAGCATCCATCTCCTCAACGGTGATTTGATACCGCTGTTGAAAAACGGGAACATATTCGACCACCTCGGCCCAAGTGTGTTCCGTGGTATGAGTGTCGAGGTCAGAGGTAAGAACACGGTCGGCGGCACGGCCAGCCAATGCCGAAAGCAATACGTTAGCGTCCGCTACGACGACGCTCCTTGCGCCAAGCATTGAAGTCCTTCAGCATCTCGTCCTCTTCGACACCGGCAGTCTTGGCGGCCACCTGCATTGCGAGAATTCGAAACGCATCCCGCTTCACATCGGGAGGAAGGGATTTCGCCCTTTCCAACGGGTACACGATGGCTTTGGCATGGCCGTGGCTGGTGATGAGAATGGGTTCTCTCCCCTCCAGCATGGCCGCCATTCCACCCCGGAACTCCCGAATCGAAGCTGTTTGTTTCACGCTCGCCTCCGTAGTCTTATCCACAAGATAAGCATTTTGAGGAATTCCGTGTATCTTATGTGTACACATTATTTTGGAAGACTAGGACTGTGTCCGGATAAAAGCTGGGCCAGAGGGGGTCGAAATGGAACAGGGGTGGAGAAACTATTTTCCCGCCGAATAGTGGGACGCATTGCTTCCACAAATCAGGGGGATACACATGGCCCGTATCACGGCATTCGGCGGGGTGTTCTTTCACAGCCCGAACCCCAAGGCTTTGGGTGAATGGTATCGCGACACGCTAGGCCTTTCGATTGAGGACTGGGGCGGGGCGATTATCCGTTCCGAAGGCGCGGGCCCGGCTTATGGCGTGTGGGCTCCGTTCAACAAGGATACTGGCCATTTCAAACCTTCGACCCGCGAGTTCATGATCAACTTCGCGGTGGATGATTTGGATGCGTTTGTTGCCGGGCTAGAGGCCAAGGGCGTTGCGGTGAATGATCGTGAGGAGATGGAAGGCATGGGCAAGTTCGCCTGGATCCTCGATCCGGATGGAACGAAGATCGAGTTGTGGGAAGCGCCGAAGGCGGGGGTCTCAGGTTAGAGACCCAAATAGAACCTTCCCGCCTACGGAGCTCTTACCAATTCCGAAATATCTGATTCAGATAAACTTCAAAAATGGTTTTTCGTCTGATAGCGCTTTATGAATTGCCATTCGCTACTCCTCGAAAAATGCAGGATCAACAGGGGTTGCATCCTGTAGCCAAGACATAGCGCCTAATAGCTGACCGAGCGCATCCTCCGAAGTCCTCTTATAGATGTTCTCCAGAAAAAAGAACATTGCTGCATAGGCTTGTGATTCATTAATCAGAACTTCCTCGCTCACAGGCTCCCCCTTTTATTCAGATAGCCCACTACATGCTCAAACTTTCGGTGCCTCCAATTGCCTGTGAATCAACGAAGCGGGCCGAACGAAGATCTGCCCGACATCATCCCGACCCGCTCTCCCCTGCCCTACAAATACTCCCCATGCGCCCGCAGGTTGAGTAAGATCCCCAGCATCATCAAACACGAAATCAGGAACGAGCCGCCGTAGGAAAGAAAGGGTAGGGGCAATCCAGTCACGGGCATCATGCCCATCGTCATGGAAATATTAACCAAAACGTGAAACGAGAAAATTCCGGTAAGACCCACCGCCACCAGTGCGGTAAAGCGGCTGCGCGTATCGACCGCCACGCCGAGAATACGCTGCAGCAGCAGGAAAAACAGCCCGAGCACGATCAGGCACCCTATGAACCCGAACTGTTCCCCGATCACGGAATAAATGAAATCGGTGTGTTCCTCGGGCAAAAAGCTCAGGTTGGTTTGCGTTCCATTCAGGTAGCCCTTTCCGAAAAAGCCGCCCGACCCGATGGCAACCTTTGACTGCAACACCTGATAACCTGCGCCCTGCGGATCCATCTGTGGATCGATGAAGGTCATGATGCGCCCCCGTTGGTGGGCGTACAGGATTTTGTTCCACACGAAAATCGCCGCGTAGCCCGCCCCTATGTTCACCACAAGCCAGAACAAGGCCGATTGCAGCGAGGCCCGCGTGCGCCACATCACCGCGATGAGCACCAAGAACAGGCCCGCCCACGCGTAGTTGTTGAAGGTCAGAATCACCGACAGCAGCGGCGAGGCCAAAAAGAACAGATCACGCACGGACAAGCCGGCGAAGAACGCCATCATCGCCGTCATCGCCACAAAGCTCAGCGCTGTGGAAAGATTGGGTTGTAACAACACCAAGATGAACGGCACAATGAACAGCAAAAACGGCATCACCAGCGTACGCGGTGCGGACAGGCTCACGGGTTGGAAGGACAGAAAGCGCGCCATGGCCAATAAAAACGCGATTTTCATGAGTTCGCTGGGCTGCAGATTGAACCCACCTGGCAGTGCGATCCAGCGCTCCACCGAATTCCCCTTGAACACGATGATGTAGAGCAACGGAATCAGCGACAGGAAATACAGCGGATAGGCCAATACATAAAACAGGCGGGGGGGAACGATTTGCAAACCCGCCACCAGCACCAGACCGATGGCGGCGAACACGATCTGCTTCTGCCACAAACTGCCGGTTTCGCCCGCAGTGGCCGAATACACCGCCATCAGGCCGATGATCAGCAGAACCGCCACAGCGGCCACCAAGACGCGATCCCAGGCGCGCGGCAGTGCTTCCTTACTGCGCAGCATTGTCGAAAAACCTTTTCATGATGGCTCCTGCGATCGGCGCGGCGACCGACCCGCCGTGCCCCGCGTTCTCAAGCACCACGGCGATTGCGATCCGGGGATTGTCGAGCGGGGCTGCGCCCACGAACAGGCCGTGCGTCAGCTTGCCGTGCGGATTCTCCGCGGACCCGGTTTTACCGCCCACCCACACGCCCGGAACCTTGGCGCGACCGCCGGTACCGCCGGCACCGTTCACGACCTCCGACAACGACTTGATGAGCAACTCATGCTCGGCTTGTGTCAGCTTCAGCGCATGCAATACTTCGGGCTTGGCCGCCAACACCAAATGGCCGCGCGGATCGCGCACTTCGCGCATCAGGTGGGGCTTGTAGATCACCTGACCGTTCGCCATGCCCGCCATATAGTTGGAAAGCTGAAGCGGCGTAACGATTTGGCCCTGTCCGATGGCCAGGTTCAGGATCATGCCGCGCGGCCAGCGCCAACCGCGCTTGCCGTACATCCGTTCGTAGTTCGCCGAATCCATCAGCAAGCCACTGCGATCCTCGTCGAGATCGATGCCGGTCATCTGGCCGAATCCGAAACGTCGCGCTACGCCGTTAATCCTTTCCATGCCCGCGATCAAGCCGGCCTGATAGTAGTACACGTCGCAGGAGTGGGTGAAGGCCGCGATGGCGTTGGTGTATCCGTGCCCCTTCAGCTCCCAGCATTTCCAGACGCGGTTGCCGAAGCGATAGCCGCCCGTGCAGGGCCGTGTCATATGCGACTCGGGATTCACACCCGCTTCCACCGCAGCCAATCCCACCACACCCTTGAAGGTTGATCCCGGTTCGTAACCGCCGCTGGTGGCACGATTGTTCAAGGGACGCGAAGAGTCGAGCGCGAGGTGGGCCCAGGCGCGTGCGCGCTTGGTTCGGTTGAGCGAAAACACATTGCCGTCGAGATGCGGCGATGAGGCCATCACCAAAAGCTCTCCGTTGCGGGGATCGATGGCCACCACCGCGCCCCGGTTGTCGCCCAGAAGGGAGTCGGCGAGAACCTGCAGATCGATGTCGAGCGTGGTGTAAATATTGTTGCCTTGCACCGGGTCGCGGCGCTGCATGTCGTCGAGCACTTCCATCTGACGCCCGAAAGCGTTCACCTTCACGTACCGCACGCCGTCGCGGCCGCGGAAGTGCGCTTCGTAACGCCGTTCCAGACCTTTGCGGCCGATGCGGTCGCCCCGCAGATAAGGTTGGCTGTCGGAGAGCGAAGCCTTAGCGAGATCGCCCACCTCGTTCTCCTTCACCTCGTCCATATAGCCCAGCACATGTCCCGCCGCCGCGCCGAAGGGATAATTGCGTCGCGACTCCACGATGGTCACCACGCCCGGCAGGTCGGATTGATGTTCTTCGATCAGTGCCACCACCTCGAAGGGCGCGTCCTCGTAGATCACCAAGGGTTGAAAGCGGCGCCAGCGGGCGCGGTCGAGACTCCACGCTACTAGCGTCGAATCGAAAATGCGCATCCCGTCCGCATCGCGGAACCGCAGCAAACGTTCGATCAACGGTTCGCCCGGGCGCAAATCCGTGGGCAGAATCGCGATCTGGTACGAAGGTCGGTTGCGCGCGATGATGATGCCGTGCCGGTCGTAGATCAATCCGCGCGCGGCCTTCACCACCTGCAGACGGATACTGTTCTGCTCCGAAAGGGATTTATGGTAGCTGCCCTGGATGACCTGCAGCTGGAAAAGGCGTCCGACCAGCACGACCATCGCCGCGATCAGAAAAATCGCCAACATGCGGGCCGCCCCGCTGCGGTAATGGGAATCGTCGAGCGGATTGTTGTGCGGCGCGCGCAAGGCGGTCAGATCTCCCGGGCCTTGAAGCCCGCGGCGAAGTAGAACACCACCGCGCCAAGCACCAGCGTATACACCGCCGAAGGCAACGACTGGAAGAGCAGGGAGTTGCGGAAGAACTCTCCGCGGAAACCCGCCGCCACGTAATAAATGAGATCATGCACGATCAGGGCCGAGGCCAAAAGCAACACGCGCGTGGCCGCCATCACCTTCATCACCTTTTCCTCGAAAAACCCCATCGCGTAACCCACGAGTCCCTTCGCCAGTACGTTAGCTCCGAGGGCCTCCACCGCATACACATCCTGGATCAAACCGAGGAACAGCCCCGCGTAGAGCCCCACCACCGGACCGCGACGCAGCGCGACCGCAGTGAGGGCGATCAGCATCAGATCGGGACGCACGCCGCCGGCCGACAGCCAACGCGCCACCGTTTGTTGCAAAACCAACGATCCCGTCAGGATCAGAACATCCACTACGATTCCGCCGCGCGCGCTCATCGTTTGACCCCCTTCGCTTTGGAGGTTTTGAGGACGACCGAGGCCGCGGAGGAAGCTATCGCACCGGACGTTGTCGGAATCTCCAACGTATCGCCGGGCACCCAACGATCCGATTTCACCAGCACGAAAACTTCTTCGACCGTATTGAGGCCTTGGAACGGTTCCACGCGGAAAGTGCGCATCACGTCCTGATTTTCCTTCTCCTGACGGGTGACCTCGCGGTCCGCCGTGCCGATACGCAATCCCTTGGGAAACACCCCGCCGAGCCCCGCCGTCATGAGCGTATCGCCGCGCGCCACATCGGAACCGGCGGGAAAGCGGGCCACGAGACGGTTCGGCCCTTCGGATTCGAGAATGCCGCGCGCGCGGCTGCGGTCGGACTGAACCGAGGCGCGAAAAGTGTGATCGGAGAGCAATTGCACCAAACTATGGTTGCGGAACACCTTGACGATTTTCCCAACCACGCCGCGCGCAGTGAGCACGGGCATGTTGACCGCCACCGAATCCGCCGTGCCGAGATCCACCACCCATGCCGCCTGATAGCGTCCTGGATCTTCCGCCACGATCCGCCCGGCCTTGAGGCGCAGCGACACGGATCTCCGGAAACGGGCCATGTCCTGCACGCGTGGGGTTTGCCGGTAGACCTGGTGAAGCCAATCGTTTTCGGCGCGTAGGGCGGCGTTCTCGCGCGCCAAACGCACGTTCTCGCGGCGCAGGCTCAAGGTGCCGCCGAAACGCGAGAGCATGGCCTGCACAGGAAACAACACCGTGTCCGTCATCACGTCATGAAAGACGCGCTGCCCAAAACCGTCGAGGGAAAGAAGCGCACCGGAAAAAACCAGCGCGAGAAAAAAGGAAAAGACTCCGTTCCATACGGTCAGAATCTTGCGAAGCCACACTAAAATATTCACCGTTCGTACCGCTTGTCGGTTTCACCCATTGTCACGATTGCGCCCATTATAACGATTGCGCGCGGAATCGGATCAACGCTGGGAATCCATCAACACCTTGTAGTACTTGTCCATGTCTTCCAGAATGCGCGCCGTGCCTTTGCACACGCACACCAAGGGATCGTCGATCACATTGACGGGAAGCCCGGTTTCGCGGCGCAGCAACTCGTCGAGGCCGCGCAACTGCGCACCGCCGCCGGTCATCACGATTCCCTTGTCCATGAGGTCGGCAGACAACTCGGGCGGCGTTTGCTCGAGCGCGCGGCGCACGGCTTCTACGATGGCGTTCACCGGCTCCGCGAGCGCTTCGCGGATCTCCGCCGACGTGAGTTTGAGCGTGTGCGGCACGCCGGCCACGAGATCGCGACCCTTGACTTCCATCTCCAGTTCGGGGTCGAGTGGATAGGCGGAGCCGATCGCCATCTTGATCTTCTCGGCCATGCTTTCGCCCACGAGCAAGTTATAGTTCTTCTTGAGGTAGCTGATGATGGCCTCATCCATCTCGTCGCCGCCCACGCGCACCGAGGTATCGCACACGATGCCGTAGAGCGCGATCACCGCGATCTCCGAGGTGCCGCCGCCGATGTCGATGATCATGTTGCCGCTCGGATCTTCCACGGGAATGCCCATGCCGATGGCGGCCGCCATCGGTTCCGCAACCAGATGCACTTCGCGGGCGCCGGCCTTGCGGGCGGCGTCGAGCACGGCGCGCTTCTCCACCTCGGTGATGCCCGAAGGTACGCCGACGACGATGCGCGGACGCAGGAAGAACAGCGGATATTTCTGCGCGGTTTTGATGAGGCGCGTCAGCAGGCTTTCAACGAGTTGGAAGTCGGCGATGACACCGTCTTTCATGGGACGCACGGCGCTGATTTCGCCGGGCGTGCGCCCGAGCATCATCTTCGCCTCGTGTCCGATGGCGAGCACCTTGTTGGTGCGACGGTCCACTGCCACCACCGACGGTTCGTTGATCACGATGCCGCGACCACCGACATGCACCAGCGTATTCGCGGTGCCCAGATCAATTCCGATATCGCTTGAGATGTATCCGAACAATGGGGCCCCTTTAAGGGCGGCGCCCATTTTTTGGTAGGCGACGCCCGTTATTTGAAGGACGTCACGCAGCGTGATGCCCGTTTATTGGCGAGCGGCGCCTGATGTTTGGAAGGCGGCACCCGTAAAATTCGTTGGGGCATAACCTAGCAAATCCGGGGAATTTCCCGGCCAAAATCCAAATAAACGGGGGGGTCGAAAAAAAGCGTCCCCCGGAGCAATTCCGTGGGGACGCTTTGAAGGCTCAGATGGCCCGGAACGGGTGCGCGCCTGTGGGGCGCGCCGGGAAGGTTATTCCTTGCCGTCCGTCTTTTTCGCGGACTGGATCTGAATGCGGATATCTTGCGAGATGCGCTTGATGTTCTGGAGAACCTTGCGGGCACGCGTACCGGCCGACTTGTTTCCACGCTCGAACTTCTCAAACTCTTCTTTGAGATTGGCAATCTCGGTTTCAAGGGCCTGGATATGGCTCATGGATACTCCTTTTGCGAAACGTTATGCAAAACGGTTAAAAACCCGTTATCAGTAAATAACGCCGGAAAACGGCCATGTCAATCGAAATTTCAAAATTTTAACGGTTGAGGGCCTATTTCAAGCTTTTTAGGCCCCTTGCCTGCATTTCTAACCAGAAATCAGTCAGCTTCGGGTCAAAACACCCCTCCACAGCGACCATACCACGACCCGAAAATTCCAAAGTGGCCGGGGGCAGGTCGGGCGACTCTTGGAAAAAACGCCTTTCCGAAGCCGTACCCCGGGCCTGCCATCCGTGCAAACGGGCGAGTTGATCGGTGAATGCTTGCGCCGCATCACCCCGTAACCGCGGTGACGCATAAACTCGGGCCGTATCGCCGTGGCAATCGACCTGCACCGAAAAAACCGGTACATCAATATGCAATCCAAGAAACCGATCGCCTAAAACGCGTTCCGAACCGGGAATGCGCCCCTGATGCACCATCGAGCCGAACAAACGGGGAATGCCGGTCGGCAACGGGGCACCCGGAAGCGAAAGCGCCTGCTCGAAGATGTCGCCGTTCTTCCAACTCCATGCATCGGTTAAGATCAACCATTTGCCTCGCCGCATGCAGATCCAATCGCCGAGCACCGTCACACCGAGTTCGATATCCTCGTCGAGCAACGCGATTTCCTGAAAGGCCGCATATGCTTCGAGTTCGCCGCCGAAGTCGAACACCCGCAAAGAATCGCCCCACTCACCGGGTGAAACGCGCAAAACGCGTTTGGGAAGATGACGGAGAGGGATCGGATCCACCGCTGCGCGCAACGCGGCCGTGTCCGGGACTGCGGTGCGGGACTCGACGGGAAGTGGGCTCCCCTTCCATTCCAAACCGGATTCGTGCGCCGCAGAGCCGCCCCCGCAGGCTTGCAACATCGGCAGCAAGGCCAACAGCGGAAACCACCGAAGAACGGACGACCGGGTGAATCGATCAAATAAGGCGAACATGATGGGCAGAAACTTATGAACCTTCGCCGGGAATAAACTGCCCGGCGGCGGGACAAAGTGCAGACAATGGGCAGGGCCGACATCCGTCTTGGGCGGTGCGGCAGGTAAAACTCCCCGCTCTGTCGCGACGCAGGTAGGAGTCGAGCGGGAGATAGAGCCGCCACGGTGCCTCGGGAAAAAGTTCCTTCCCGAAGGCAGCGAAAGCGCTGAGACGCTCCTCGGGGCTGCGTGCGCCGGCCGTGCGTGCGGGTTTGACGATATCGATCCAAAAGCGAAGATGCGCGTCGCTCACGGGCCAAACGAATCCACGGGCGTGATGCGCCATGGCGGGCAGGTGCGTTTCGAAATCGGGGATGCGGGTAAGCAGCCAAAAGAACAGGCGCGCCTTGCTGCGGGTAAGCGAGCGCAGTCCCATCCAGTAGATTTCGTTGCAGAGTTCACCCGCGCGCGTCTCCCAATCGGGCGCCGACTCGAGCCACGGGCCAAGCGGGCCCACGCGATAAAAGAAATCGCACACGCTGCGCAGAATGCCCGGGATCCTTGCCTGCTCCGCTTCGTCGAGTATTAGAGCGGCTTCTGCGGCAAAAGTCGCTTGAACGGTCTCTCGAACTTTTTCAAACGGGATCCGGTTGAGTTTGAAAATGTCCGTTCCGAAGGCGCGGTACAAATCCGCCAGGATGCGCGCGGTAAGCGCCTCACCGCCGGGTCGATGTAGTGCGGCCGCAAGCAGCAGCACGCCGAGTCCGCGATCTGATTCCGGCTCGAAGGGAAAGAGCGTCTGCGTATTTCCGGGAAACAGCGCGAACACCGCCGGACGGATGCTCTCGAACGGCTCCGCGTAGGCGCGTATCTTCTGCAGAAGTGCGGGGGACGCTTCGATCTTCACGGTTGTTTTTCGGAATGCACGGAAGCGATGCGGAAATTATGCGGTGGGTACGGCCAGGTCCTGACCGAGTCGCACGGTTTGCGGCTCGGTGTCGTCGAGTAATCCGGGTTGCAGGCGCGCGGTCCATGCGGCGTCGAGCACCAAGACGATGGTGGAACCCATTTCGAAGCAAGCGAGTTCCGCCGCCTTGGCAAGCACCACATCGCCGGAGAGCGGTATGTCGCGCACCGCCGTCACGCCGGGCGCATTGCCGTGCAGGTCGGAAAAATCCAGCGTGGTGCGGCCCACGTTGGTGGCGCCGACCAGGGCAATCGTCATGCGTCCGATTTCATGGTCGGCACCGCCGATGTTTCCGTCGAGCGGGCATTCCATTTCGACCAGCACACGATCGTTGCGGACGAAGAGTTCGCGGATGCGGCGCACGCTCCACGCATTGACTGGCCAAAGCGCTCCGGGCACGTGACGCGCGCGCACCACGCGGCCGGCGGCGGCGGTGTGGATACGGTGATAGTTGTAGGGAGCGAGATAAACAGTGAGAAAGGAGCCGCCCGCATACGGCGTTGCATCCCATCCGGGTAGCAGATCCGCAAGCGAATAGCGGATGCCCTTGATTTGGGTCAGAAACAGTTCCTTCGACTGCAACAGCCCACGCTGCGTTAGCGTGCCGTCCACCGGGCAAACGAGCGGCGACGCGCCTAGCGGCCGAGCGCCGGGCCGGAGCCGCCGCACAAAAAACGCCGACCAGGTGGCGTAGGCCTCGAGTCCGTGTTCGGCTTCGCCAACGTCGGGCTTGAACGCCGCGATCATGCGGTCCCGGATAATGGTATGAATGCCCAGTGGCCAGCGGCGTTCCATGATGGCCCCGACCATCCGGCTCAGCCAGTTTTTTGGAATTAGATACAGAAGGTTGTAGAACATGGAGAGAAAGATAGCCGTCTAGGAACAGCGAATTACATGGCGGCAAAGAACAACAAAAAAGCCGCCCGGAAAACCGGGCGGCTTTTAAAAATGCGGTCGGACGGACTTGAACCGTCACAGGATTGCTCCCACAAGCACCTCAAGCTTGCGTGTCTACCATTTCACCACGACCGCGAAATCGAATGTCAGGAATTACTGCGCTGCGCCTCCGACGGGGGCGGAAGGGGCCGTGGCGGGAGCCGCTCCGGGAACCGGCGCGTTGGATTGCGTTGGGCCGAGGGTACCGGTGGCGGGAATCGCACCCGAGAGGCCGCTATGCGAACCCTTGAGTTCCGACTCGCCGAGGTTGACGCGCTGGCTGCGCGAGCTGAGGGCGTTGAGACCGAGCAGCACGATGAAGCCGACAAGCGCCGTCCACTGAGTGATCTTGGTCAAAATGGTCACTGCAGAGCTGCCTGAGAAGGCACCGCTGCCGCCCATGCCACCGAAGGCACCGGCCAAACCACCACCCTTATCGTTCTGCACGGTCACGAGCAAAACGAGAAAGAGGCAGACCAAAATGTGCACGATCAGCAATAATGTGAACCAAATGCCCATGTGAATCTCCTCGTCGCTTATTTAGGCGGCGCCCTGTGTTGATAGGCTCCGCTCGTTAAGCGGCGCCGTTTCATTCCGGCTCCGCTTTTTAAGCGGCGCCAATTATACCCAAAAACGCGTCGGCCTTCAAGGCAGCGCCCCCGATCAATCCGCCGTCGACGTCTGGTTGAGCCAGCAATTCGGCCGCGTTTTCGGGCTTCATGCTGCCGCCGTACTGAATCCGCACGGATTCGGCGGTCGCGGCGTCGTAAATGGAGGCCAGCAAGCCGCGAATGTACTTGTGAACGTCTTGCGCCTGCTGCGAGGTGGCCGTGCGACCGGTACCGATGGCCCACACGGGCTCATAGGCGACCACGGTCTTGCGGGCGTCTGCGGCGGAGATGTCGGCGTAAGCGCCACGCAGTTGGGTCTCCACCACCTTCTCGGTGATGTTGCCTTCGCGCTCTTCGAGGGTCTCCCCCACGCAGACGATCGGGCTGAGGCCGTCGGCCAAAGCCTTGATCACCTTTTTGTTCACGGTGGCATCAGTTTCACCGAAATAGGCGCGTTGCTCGGAGTGGCCGAGAATGACGTAGGTCACACCGACGGCCTTGAGCAAATCTCCCGAGATCATTCCCGTGAAGGCGCCCTGGTTTTCCCAGTGCATGTCCTGTGCCCCCAGTGCGATGCCGGAGCCGGCCAATACCGAAGAGACGCGATCGAGCGCCACATAGGTCGGGCACACCACGACTTCGTTGGCCGAAGGCGCGGCCTTGAGGGCCGCGACGATTTCTTTCGCCAAGGTCGCGGATTCTTCCGCGGTCTTATGCATCTTCCAATTCCCGGCGATGATGATACGACGCGTCATGGTCTCTCCTTAATTGATCGGATTACTTATCGAATTACTTGTCGGACAACGCGGTCACGCCGGGAAGGGCCTTGCCCTCGAGAAACTCGAGCGAGGCGCCGCCACCGGTGGAAACGTGCGAGACTTGGCTTTCGAGGCCGGCCTGTTCGATCGCAGCGGCGGAATCGCCGCCGCCGATGATGGTGATGGCGCCCTTTGCGGTGGCCTCCACGAGGGCCCGGGCCACAGCGAAGGTACCGATCGCACAGGCTTCGATCTCGAACACGCCCATGGGACCGTTCCAAACGACCGTACCTGCGTTGGTGATGATTTCGGCGAACTTCTTAACAGATTCCGGGCCGATATCCACCGACTCCATGGCTGCGGGAATGCCATCGAAGGGGACGGCTTTAAGGGGCGAACCGATCTTGCGCGCACCGAAGTCCAGCGCGTCGGTGACCTGAAAGTCGATCGGCAATTCGATCTTGTCGCCAGCTTCATCGAGGAGCTTTTTGGCGAGCTCGATCTTGTCGTTCTCGACCAGCGACTTGCCGATCTCGAAGCCCTGCGCCTTGAGGAAGGTGTAGGCCATACCGCCGCCGATGATGAGCTTGTCCACCTTGGGCAGCAGCGCCATGATCACGTCGATCTTGCCCGAGATTTTTGCGCCGCCGATGATGGAGACGAAGGGGCGCTTCGGATTTTCGAGCGCGCCGCCGAGGAAATCGAGCTCCTTCTTCAGCAAATAACCGCAGGCGCGCGGCAGATCGATGCCGACCACGGAGCTGTGCGCACGATGAGCCGTACCGAACGCATCATTCACGAACACATCGCCGAGTTTGGAGAGCGAAGCGCGGAAGGCGGCGATCTCTTCGGGGGTGGCCTTGGTGACGGTACCGTCCTTGGCCTTGACCTTGCCTTCTTCAGCGAGGTGGAAGCGGAGGTTCTCCAGCAGGATCACTTCGCCGGGTTGAATGGCGGCGCAGGTCTTTTCCACCGGCTCTCCAACGCAATCGTCGAGGAACTTCACCGGGCGACCCAGCAATTCCTGCAGACGCGCGGCGACCGGCTTCAGGCTGTGCTTTTCGACCCGTTTGCCGTCGGGACGGCCGAGGTGGCTCATCAGCACGAGGCTGCCTCCGTGGGCGAGCACGTAGTTCAGGGTGGGCAGCGATTCGCGCAGGCGTTTGTCGCTTTCCACCACGCCGTCCTTGACGGGCACGTTGAAATCGACGCGCACGAGAACGCGCTTGCCTTTGAGGTCGAGGTCTTCGATGAACAGCTTGGCCATGAGTTTCTCCGGTGTCAGAATCAAAGGAAAGGGCGCCCGCATCTTTCGACCGCGGACGCCCGGAATCAAACGCGATTGCGACCGTGCCACGGCACGGCCGGACGTTCTTACTTGCCGTCCTTCTTCGCCATGTGCTTCACGAGGTCGACGACGCGGTTGGAATAGCCCCACTCGTTGTCGTACCACGAGACGATCTTGAAGAAGCGCTTCTCGCCCGGCAGGTTGTTCTGCAGGGTGGCCAGCGAGTCATAGATCGACGAGCGGCTGTCGTGGATGAAGTCGGTCGAAACCAGTTCTTCGTCCGTGACGCCCAGATAGCCCTTGAGGTAGGTGTCGGCAGCCTTCTTGAGGAGGGCGTCGATTTCCTGAATCGAGGTATCCTTCTCCGAACGGAAGGTGAGGTCAACGACCGAAACGTCGGCGGTGGGCACGCGGAAGGACATGCCGGTGAGCTTGCCCTTGGTCGACGGGAGCACTTCGCCCACGGCCTTGGCGGCGCCGGTGGTCGAGGGGATGATGTTGAGCGCCGCAGCGCGGCCGCCGCGCCAGTCCTTCTTGGACGGGCCGTCGACGGTCTTTTGGGTGGCGGTGTAGGAGTGGATCGTGGTCATCAAGCCGGTCTCGATACCGAGGCCTTCCTTGAGGATCACGTGCACCAACGGCGCGAGGCAGTTGGTGGTGCAGGACGCGTTCGACACGATGTTGTGCTTGGCGGCGTCGTACTCGTTTTCATTCACGCCCATGACCAGCGTCTTCACGTCGCCCTTGGCAGGCGCGGAAATGATGACCTTGCGGGCGCCGGCGGCGAGGTGGCCGGCGGCCTTCTCGGACTCGGTGAACAGGCCGGTGGACTCGATCACGTATTCGACGCCGAGGTCCTTCCAGGGCAGGCCGGAGGGGTCGCGGGTGGCGGCCACGCACTTGATCTTGTGGCCGTTGACCACGAGGATATCGGTCTCGGCGTTGGCCGGATCGCTTTTCTCGGTGGTCACGGTGTGTTTGAACTTTCCGTGGACGGAATCGTAGCGCATCTGGTAAGCGAAGTAGTCCGCGTCGGTGGAAACGTCCACCACGGCCACCACGTCGAGCTCCTTGCCCAAAAGACCCTGATCACAGATCGCCTGAAATACCATGCGACCAATGCGCCCAAAGCCGTTGATTCCAATCTTGATGGCCACGGAAACCTCCCTCTTTAATGAAAACGCCGATGTATGAAAAAAACCTGAAAATCCGATGAAAACTCTGATTGCGGGTTCTGCAAATATAGCTGAAGCACGGCCCATCCAAAAGGCCTGTTCCTATTGTTTTGATGCGACTTTTTAGGCGCTCAGGCGAAAAAAAACCGGCCTGCGAGAGTAGATTATCCCTCATGGACCCCATCGCTGCGAAATACAACGCCACCGTCACAGCCGTTGATTACGTGACGCCGGAATTGTTTGTTCTGAAGGTTCGACCCGACGCCCCCGTCGCCCCGTTCATCTCGGGCCAATACGTGCTTGTTGGTCTCTCGACCAACAATCCGCGCCGCGAAGACAGCGAACCCGAATTCAAAGAGCAGAAACCAGATCGTTTGCTGCTGCGCGCTTACAGCATCGCCAGCGCGGGCCATGAAGTCGAACAGATCGAATTTTTCATCTCGGTGGTCTCCAAGGGCTCGCTCACACCGCGCCTAGTGCAAGTGAAAACCGGAGACCGCGTCCACCTCGGCGAAAAAATCCGCGGTACCTTCACCCTCGAGCAGGTTCCTCCGGATCGCGAATGGGTGATTCTCGCCGCAACCGGTACCGGCCTCGCACCGTTCATTTCCATGATGCGCGCGGAGCGTCTTCAGCCCTCTAACCGGAACTTCGTGATTCTGCAGGGCGCACCGACCGGAAAAGAACACGGCTATGTGGAAGAATTGAAAGCCCTCGCCGCCTCGCTTCCAAACCTGACCTACATCCCCTCCATCACGCGTCCGCATCTCGATCCGGACTGGAAGGGCGATGTCGGTCGCATCACGCGGTATTTCGACTCTGATGTGCTCAAGGAGCGATTGGGTCTCGAACTACACCCGGGCAAGGCCTCGGTGTTTTTGTGCGGCAATCCCGCGATGATCGAGGACGTGAAGAAGGTGCTTGAGCCCAAGGGCTACATCACCCATTCGCCCGCGGCCCAAGGTTCATTGCATATCGAAGAATATTGGTAATCTGGAGGATACGCGTTGAAGAAGCCACGCCGCCTGATTGTAGGCGACATCCACGGCTGCGCCGACGAGTTGGCGGAGCTTCTGTTTCGGTTCAAATTCATGCCCGGGTACGACACACTCTTTTCGGTGGGCGACATCATCGGCAAAGGACCCAAGGCCCGCGAAGCGCTGGAATTACTGCGGCAATTCGGAGCACGCATCACGCTTGGGAACCACGAACAGCATCTGCTCAACGCGGCGGCGCTTTCCCCTGCCAAGCGTACCGAGCGCCATGCGTTTTATCTCGCCTCCCTCGGGAAGGAGCGCGATTACTGGCTGGATCAAATCTCCAAATGGCCGCTGTACATCGAAGAACCCGACCTCATCATCGTGCATGCGGGACTTGAACCCGGTATCGCAGACCCCGCGAAAATGCGCCCCAAGGTGTTGCAAAACATCCGCACTTGGGATGGCACGGGGGACAACATGAACCGGCAAGGGGAGGATCCTCCGTGGTTCGAATGCCTCGGCACAGCCGGCGCTTCGGCGAAAACGGTGGTGTTCGGACACTGGGCAGAACGCGGGCTGGTCGACCTGCCCCGTTTCAAGGGTCTCGATACCGGATGCGTGTACGGCAAGGAACTCACGGCCTGGTGCCCCGAAGAAAAGAAATTCCACCATATTCCCGCACGAAAAGCGTATGCCGCGATCGATTAGCCGCCGGGGCGATTGAGAATCTTTCTCCGCATCTTCCTACCTTCATTCCCCATGACCGACCCCCTTCTTCCCGAATACGATTTCCTAGTCATCGGTGCCGGTCCTGCCGGCCTGCTGGCCGCCCTCACGCTTTCGGGTGCCCCCCACCCCGGCAAACCGACTCAGCGCATCGCGCTCGTCGATAAACGCGACCCGTGGCGCGAACCGGTCCCCTGCGCCGAAGCCGTGCATCGGCATCGCCTCGAGTCCTTAATACCCAAGGTCGAACCCGAGTGGATCCGCGGCCCGGTGGATGGTGCCATGTTCATCGCACCCGATGGAACGCCGGTTTCGTTTTCCACCCCTGCCAGCGGGTACCTCATCGACCGGGCGCTCATGCACCGGCGCCTGGCCGAACAGGCACATGCGCAGGGAGTTCAGTGCAACTTCCGCGTGCGCGTGACTTCGCTGTCGCGCCTGGTGAACGGGTTTCGGACGGCAGTTTATGAGGTGGCACAAGGATCGGCGAACCCTGCTTCGGCCTCAAACGCTGCGCGGGTGGAAAACGCGAGCAGTATCGACAAGACCATCGGAAGCCTGCGCGCTAAAGTGGTGATCGACTGCAGCGGACCGGGAATGGGTTTCGGAGTGGGCGAAGACATCACCCAAGGAAACTTCGACGTGGAACCGGCGGTATTTGCCCTCGTCAAGGGACCCAAATACCCTGTGAATTATATCCAGATGTTTTTTGGAACCAATTATGCCCCGGGGGGTTACGCTTGGCTGTTCCCTCGCGATGAGCACGTCGCCAACGTGGGCCTTGTGGTGGGCCGCGACTACGCCCAAGAAGCGCCTGCGCGTCAGGCCTTGAAGACTTTTCTGGAAACTACCTATCCGGGTTCGGAGATCCTCACCTTTCAGGGGGGTGCGATACCCTGCGGTTACCCCGATGCCCCCCTCGCGGTCGACAACCTCTATAAAGCAGGTGATGCCGCCAACATGGTGCACCCGCTCAGTCGAGCTGGGATTACCGAAGCGATGACCGGCGGCAAATACGCGGCGCTGGCCGGCCTGAAAACCATCGACATTGGCAGTGAACTCGAACGCCGCCTCGTTTACTCCGAATACAAGCACGATTGGGATCTCGCCTACGGCCGTTCCCACCGTCGTCTCGCCCGCATCAAAAAAGCCTTCATGCGCATTTCCGATGCCTCCTTCAACCGTGCGGCGCATGCAGTGGCAAAACTCCCAGCGGAAAAGCAAACCATCGCGCGCATCGTCTTCGCAACCTTGTGGCAGTCTCCCCTACTGCTTTGGAAAATGCGCAGCGTCTTTTGGACCAAATAGCGGCTTCCCGAAGGCGTCACGTGAAGATTCGGCATACACAGCTCAGCCGATTCGCAGCACTGCTTACGATCGCCGCCGGTGCGGCCATTCTGATCGGCTATTTTCTCGGCGCACCGGAATGGACGGCGCTGGGAACCGGTACCGATCCCGTCAATCCCCTGGCCGCCGCAGCCTTCATCGTGTGCGGCGCGGCCTTGTGGTTCACCGTTTCGGGCCGGCCCCCCGTGCGTGGGTTGCGTCAAACAGGATTGTTCCTGGTGACGGCATCGGGTCTGGCGACAACGAACATCCTTACCGGGTGGTTCAGCTCTTTTCTCGCCCTCCACGGTAGCGGCATCACCCGCAGTATCGCCGAGGGCCTGACCGGCCATGCGGCGTTCACCGATTTCGCCCTCGCCGTCGCCTTCGCCTGCATCGGCTCCTGCACCTATGTGTTGAACCGCGATCCGGAACGCATCCGGCTGTGGATGTGCCTGCCGCTGATCCCGGTTTTTTGGGCCTCCTATTTATCGATCACGGCGGCCTTTTATCAGGTGCACTCCCTGAACGTCTATTTCGAAAGAACCCTGATTCCGCTGCCGGCGGCGCTGGTGTTCGCTGTCTTTCTGATCGGGCAGCTGGCTTCACGTCCCGATCGGGGGGGTGATCGCCACCGTGCTAAGCCGGCATGGAGGCGGTGTGATGGCCCGCGCCACACTGCCCGTGTTGTTGGTGTTGCGCTTCACCATCGGCTGGGTGCGCATCCGGGCGCTTCGTGACGGCCACCTCGATCTGGCCGCTTCCTTCGCGCAGTTCTCCACCACCAATGTCGTGGTCTTCGGCGCTGTCTTGTGGTGGTGCGCCTACCTGTTGAACCGTACCGATGAGCGCCGGCAAAAAACTTTGGAGTCGCTGCGAAATGCGAATACCGAATTGCAGCGCCTCAACGATACGCTCAAACTAAAAATGGAAGAACAAATCCAAACGGAAGCGGCCCGCTAGCGGACCGAACTTCAGCTCTTCCAATCCCAGAAAATGGAGGCGATGGGCACGCTTGCCAGCGGCATCGCCCACGATTTCAACAACCTGCTGACGGTGATCATGCTGAACGCCGAAACCGCCCTGGATGCGGCCCCGGAGAACTCACCGCTCCACGCCAGTCTCCAGGAAATCCGGCGCTCGGGCACGCGGGCCGCCGAAGTGGTGCGTCAGATCATGACCTTCGGCCGCAAGAATCCCGCCGGCCGGAAACACCAGGACGTGAACTTGATGATCTCCGAGGCCGTCGCCATGTTGCGTCATGCGCAACCGCTCGGCATCCGCACGCGCGTCAACCTCGCGCCGTCGTTGCCGCGTATCCATGCGGACTCCACGCAGGTGCAACAAGTGCTCATCAATCTGGGAAACAACCCCATGCATGCGATGCAGAACGAGCACGGCCTGCTGGAAATCAGCGCGGTGGCGGTTCTCTGCGAATCCGAACCCTCCATCCGTGCCGGTCTGCGCCCGGGGCGGTACGTGCGGATCACCGTACGCGATAATGGTCACGGTATGGACGCGGAAACCATGGCGCGGATCTTCGACCCGTTCTTTACCACCAAATCGCCGGGCAAGGGCACCGGCCTGGGCTTGTCGGTGGTGCACGGTATTCTGCAACTGTACGAGGTATCGTGACCGTGCAGAGCGAGCACGGCAAGGGCGCTACCTTCTCGCTGTATTTTCCGGTGGTGCCCGACGAAGAGCCGGGTGCCTGAAAATCAGGGGCAGACGTTGTCCCACTTCGAAAATTCGAGCCATTGTGCTCCGGGTAACAACACTTCGTCGGCCACGGCGGGATGGTCTTCGCCTGCCGCATAATTCGGGAACGCCTTGCCGGCGGGCGTGACCGCCCAATGCTTCAATAGCGGATCGAGGAACGCCCACGACAATTCGGTTTCATCCGAACGCACGAACAGTGTCGGATCGCCCAGCACCGAATCGAGCAGCAGTCGCTCATACCCGTCGGCGGTGGTATCGAAGAGATCGCTGTAGCAGAAGTTCATCGACGTATCGGTGAGTTCGAAGCTCTGCCCGGGGTTCTTGCTCGTCAATTCGAGCAGGATCGCCTCCTGCGGCTGAATCTTGAACACGATGCGGTTTGGCTCCGCTTCATGGTCGCGCGCGTTGAACAGCACGTGAGGCAGCTTCTTAAAGGTCACCACCACCTCGGTGCCCTTACGCCCCATGCGTTTGCCGGACCGCAGATAAAAGGGCACGCCAGCCCAACGCAGGTTGTCGATATGCAGCCGCAGCGCGACGAAGGTGTCGGTACTGGTCTCGGGGGCTGTGCCCTTTTCTTCACGATAACCGGGCACCGCGACGCCTTTCACTATGCCCGGGCCGTATTGGCCGCGCACCGCCACCGGAGGTTGGGCGGCCAGATCGAGCGGGCGCATCGCGCGCAACACCTTCACCTTTTCATCTCGGATCGATTCGGCGGAAAGATTCACCGGCGGCTCCATGGTCACCATGCACAAGATCTGCATCAGGTGGTTCTGCACCATGTCGCGCAGACTTCCGCTCTTGTCGAAGTAATCGGCACGCTCTTCCACACCCAACATTTCCGAACCGCTGATCTGCACGTGCTCGATGTAATGATGGTTCCAGATCGGCTCGAACACCGAGTTCGCAAAACGGAATACCAACAGGTTCTGAACCGTCTCCTTGCCGAGGTAATGGTCGATGCGGTAAATCTGCTTTTCGGCGAAACCCGCAAGCAAGGACTCATCAAGTTCGATGGCGCTGGCGAGGTCGCGCCCGTAGGGCTTCTCCACAACCAAGCGGCTCCAGTTGCGGTTCTTGGGAGGATGGATGAGACCGCCCTGACTGATGGCGCGTGCAAGATCCGAGTATCCCTTGGGCGGAATCGCCATATAGTGGAGATAATTCGGCTCGATCCCCTCTTCCGCGCAAACTTGTTCGCAAATGGCCTTCAGCTTGGCAACGCCGGCGGGATCGTAATCGGTCTGCACGTACAGGAAATTCTTGCGGAACCCGTCGCTGTATTTCCCCATGGAAAGCAGTTCATCGGCCTGCACGTCTTTACGACCCACCGCGATAATCTTGTAACGCTTGGGCATTTGCTTCTTGAGCTGCAGATTCGACAGCGAAGGAAACAATTTGCGCTTCGCCAGATCGCCCGACCCGCCGTAAATAATGAGCAGGCAGTTGTCGGGATCCCGACGTACACCGAAGAAGTTGGAAGAGCTGCGGGTCTTATCGTCAACGCTAAAGGACATGCGTGTTCCTTTGAGTGGCTTGAAAATATTGGTAGAACGAAAAAACTAAATTTTTCGAAACCGGATTCCCTTTTTCCCCACCTGAACATGACTCCAAACGCGTTGGAACAAGCTCTAGACATCGCTTGGCGGCGAAAAAAAACGCTGTGGACGAAAAACGGAGCCGTACGCCTACTGAACGCATACGCTTCGGGCACTCCGCGTCTGGTGTTCGAGCTGTACGGGAAACACGGCATCCTGTACGATTATGGAACCGAAAGTGAAAATCAAAGTGGAAACCAAAGTGAAAAGGAAAGTGACGCGCAAAACACCGTAACATCATGGTCGGAATCTTTGCGGGCGACCGCCCCACGCTGGCTCGACCGGTTCGGGTGGGATTCGGTCTCCTGGCTCGACCGGGCCAGGGCGGGCGAAGCGGGTCGCTCCGGCAACCATTCCCTGGCGGGCGTTCCGCCCGAAGAAATCGAAATCCGTGAAGAGTCGCTTTCGTTTCGCCTCGAACCGCGTCACCCCCGCAACGTCGGCCTCTTTCTCGACACGCGAGAATTGCGCCGGAAACTGCGCGAACAGGCGCAAGGTGCTCGCTTTCTCAATCTCTTCTGTTACACCGGTTCGCTCGGCCTCGCAGCCTTGGCGGGTGGTGCCGAAGAAGTGGTGCAGGTCGATGTCTCCGCGCGCTATCTCGACTGGGGGCGTGAGAACCTGCGGCGCAATGGGTTGGCCGAAGACCGCTGTCGATTCACCAAGATGGACAGCGAGCGCTACCTCGACTGGGCCGCGAAAAAAGAACTGCGGTTCGACCATATCATTCTCGACCCGCCGGTATTTTCGCGGTTCGACGGTAAAGTTTTTCGCTTCGCAACCGATTACTTTCGACTCGCAGCCAAATGCGCCGCGCTGCTTTCACCCGGTGGCACGTTGCACGCCGTCACTAATCATGCCGGCACGCGTCCCGCAGGCTTCGCGGAAGCTCTCGTGCAAACATTCCGGAGCACGGAGATCGCGATTGCCGCGGCGCGCCGAGTGCCATTGCCACCCGATTTCGATTTGGCGGACGACGCGGAAGATTTACCCGAAGGCAACGCGATGATCGTTCAGATCACCCGCGACTGAACTTATCGGAATAAAAATATCCACAAAAAAACCGATCCCCTAGAGAACCTAGAGGACCGGGCTTTTTTTTGAAACCTATGACGCGCGATTAAACGAGCGCTGCGATATTCTTCACGTTCGCCTTGTATTCCGCGAGATACTCTTCCGCAACCTTGACCACATTCTCGGCGGTAAAGCCGAACTTCTGGTCGAGCACGGTGAACGGGGCAGATGCGCCAAAGCGCGTCATGCCATACACCTTGCCGAGCGGGCCGACAAGGTTGCGCAGCGTCGAGGGCTCACCGGCGGTCCAGCCGAGCACCGGTGCGCCATAGGAAACCACCGACTCGCGGTAGGCTTCGGTCTGATCGCGGAACAGGCCCTCGGACGGTGCCGATACCACACGCACCTTCAAGCCTTTTTCGGTCAGCTTTTTGCCGCCCTCGATCAGCAGCGACGCTTCGGAACCGTTGGCGAGCAGAATGAGGTCGGGCTTGCCGGCGCAATCCGCGATCACGTAGGCACCCTTGGGCATGCCCTTCTCGGTATCGGCGAAACGGTTGTCGGAGGTTGCAGGCAATTCGGCGACGGGCTGACGGGTCAGCACAATGGAGGCGGGGCCATGGGCTTCGAGCGCCAACTTCCAAGCAACCGTCGTCTCAGACGCATCACCGGGCCGTAGCGCGAGGAACGAACGCTTGCCCTCAAGGTTGTTCAGACGCTCGAGCAGACGCAGTTGTGCTTCCTGTTCGATCGGCTGGTGCGTCGGGCCGTCTTCACCCACGCGGAAGGCATCGTGCGACCACAAGAAGATCACCTTCGCCTCCTGCAGGGCCGCGAGGCGCAGCGCCGGCTTTTGGAAATCGCTGAACACGAAGAAGGTGCCGCCGACGGGAATGAGGCCGCCGTGCAAGGCGATACCGTTCATGATGCCGGCCATAGTGAGCTCGGCCACACCGGCCTGGAAGAACGAACCGGAGAAATCACCCTTCTTGAAGATCGTGGTCTTCTTGAGGAAGCCTTCGGTGTAATCGGAGTCCGCGAGGTCGGCAGACATCACCACCAGGTTTTCAATTTTGCCGTAGATGTACTCCAGCACGTTCTTGCTGGCAGCACGCGTGGCTTCGCCGCCCTTCTGGGGCACCGCCGACCAATCGATCTTGGGGAGCTCGCCCGCAAACCAGGATGCCATCTTCTTCGACAGCTCGGGGTTCTGAGCGGCCCATTCGGACTCTTTCTTTTTGGCGATGGCGACGTGGGCGACCTTGGCCGCGATCACCTTGTCCATCGCCGCCTGCACGTCGGGGAAAATTTGGAACGGAGCGGCGGGATCGCCACCGAGCGTTTCAATGGTTTTCGGATAGCTGGCTTCGCTCTTGGAGAGCGGGTTGCCATGCAGTTTGGGGCTGCCCTCATAAGGCGTGCCGTCGGCCTTTACCGCGCCTCGACCCATGATGGTCTTGCCTACGATAAAGGTGGGCTTGTCGGTGCGAGCCCAAGCGCGCTTGAGCGCCGCACGCATCGCGTCGAAATCGTGACCGTCGACGGTTTCTACCGCCCAGCCCCACGCCTCATACTTGAGGGCGGTGTTTTCGGTCATGGTGTCGGTCACCATGTGCGAAAGCTGCACGTTGTTCGAGTCGTAGAACATGATGAGGTTTGAAAGTCCGAGATGGCCGGCGATACGGCCCACGCCCTGAGAAGCTTCTTCCTCGATGCCCCCGTCCGTGATGTACATCACGGTTTTATGATCGAGCCAAGGCCCGAAACGGTTCGACAGCACGCGTTCCGCGATCGCCGCGCCCGCACCCATGACATGTCCCTGACCCAGCGGGCCCGAGGTATTTTCCAGTCCGCGCACAACCTCGCGTTCGGGGTGACCCGGAGTCGGGCTGTCCCACTGACGGAAGTTCGCGAGCTCGGCCATGCTGTATTTGCCGAACAGAGACAGGGTGCCGTACATCATCGAAGAAAGGTGACCGGCATCCTGGAAGAAGCGGTCGCGGTGCGGCCAAGCCATGTCGGAAGGATCGAAATTCAGAAACTCGGTGTACGCGAGTGCCATGAAGTCGGCGCCGCCCATCGCCCCGCCCGGGTGACCGGACTTGGCGGTTTCGGGCATGGCCACCGCAAGCACGCGGATATTGTCGGCGATGCGCTTCAGAACGGCATTATTCAAATTTTCCAAAATCCACTCCTTGGAGGTCGGTCACGGATGTGACAGGTTTTAAAGGGGAAACATTCCCCATTTTTGGTGCTTTTTATACGAGGCCGGTAAAAATAATAAGACCTTGTTCCATTTCGGCACGGCAGAGGTGTTTCGAGGGGCTTAGATCGTACTTTTCGCGTAGCTCGCGGTTCCCGACCGGAAATCCACTCCGTGCGCCCTTCAGGAGTTTGCGTTGAAGTCGAAAAAGTTTCCACAATTCAACATCGCGTTCCTCGTGTTGGCCGTTTTAACGGTTTTCTGGGCGCAACGATTGTTCAAAGCCTCTGCGACGGTGGCCGATATACCCTATAGCCAGTTTCTCGAACTAGTCGATCATGACGGTGTTTCCGAAATCGTGATCACCGGCGATCAGGTTCGCGGCAAACTCAAGGCCCCTCTGGGCGGTAAACCCGGCGGTGTCAAGGAATTCGTCACCCTGCGCGTCGACGAAAACCTTTCCAAACGCCTCGAGTCCAAGGGAATGCGCTTTTCCAGCAAACCCGAGAACACCTTCTTCCGCGACCTGCTTTCTTGGATTTTCCCCGTGCTCTTTTTTCTGGTGGTCTGGTTCTTGATGATGCGCCGCGCCGGCGGAGGCATGGGAGGCGGCGGCAACTTTCTTGCGGTGGGCAAAAGCAAGGCCCGTATTTACGCCGAGACCGAAATTCCGGTACGCTTCAAAGACGTCGCGGGCGTGGATGAGGCCAAGGCGGAATTGCAGGAAGTGGTCGACTTTCTGAAGAATCCGGCTTCGTACGGGCGACTGGGTGGACGCATGCCCAAAGGCGTATTGCTCGTGGGTCCGCCGGGAACCGGCAAAACCATGCTGGCCAAGGCAGTAGCCGGAGAGGCGGGTGTCCCCTTCTTCTCGATCTCCGGTTCCGAATTCGTGGAAATGTTCGTCGGCGTAGGTGCCGCGCGCGTACGCGATCTGTTCGAACAGGCGCGTAAAAAAGCCCCCGCCATCATCTTCATCGATGAACTCGACGCGCTGGGCCGCGCGCGTTCCTCGGGCAACTTCGGTGGCGGCGGACACGATGAGAAGGAGCAAACGCTCAACCAACTGCTGGTGGAAATGGACGGCTTCGATTCGACCCAGGGGTTGATGCTGCTCGCCGCCACCAACCGGCCCGAAATCCTCGATCCTGCTTTGCTGCGCGCCGGGCGCTTCGACAGGCAGGTGCTGGTGGATCGTCCCGACAAGTCGGGCCGCAGGGCCATCCTCGAAGTGCATCTCAAAAAGATTCAGACCATATCCGATCTCGATCTCGACATGGTGGCTTCCATCACTTCGGGGTTTACCGGTGCGGACATCGCCAACCTGGTCAACGAGGCCGCGCTGATCGCCACACGCCGCGGCGCGCCGCTGGTGACGCAGGAGGATTTCACTGAAGGCATGGAGCGCATCGTCGCCGGGCTCGAAAAGAAAAGCCGCGTGCTGACGCAACATGAAAAGGAAATCGTGGCGCACCACGAAATGGGCCACGCGCTGGTGGGAGCGGCCGTGCCAGGTTCCTCTGCCGTGCACAAGGTCTCCATCATCCCGCGCGGCGTGGGTGCGCTCGGTTACACGATCCAGCGTCCGACCGAAGACCGCTTTCTGATGACGCGTGAAGAGCTGGAGCAGAAACTGTGCGTGCTGCTCGGTGGGCGCGCGGCCGAAACCGTGATCTTCGGCCATTTCAGCACAGGCGCCTCCGACGACCTTTCCCGCGCCACCGATGCCGCACGGAGCATGGCTACGCGTTACGGCATGGTCGAATCACTCGGCCACGCCACCTACGAGCGTGAGCAGCTGGGTTATCTGGGCGCGGGACCGGGAGCCCGCGACTTCAGCGAAAAAACCGCAGCCGAAATCGATGCGGCCGTTAAGGCCATCCTCGACCGCGCCTTTGCGCGCACACTCAAGCTACTCGAAGACAACATCGAGTTGCTGCGCTCCAGCGCCCAGGATTTGTTGACGAAGGAGACCTTGACCGAGGCGGAACTCAAGCCCTACTTCGCAAAGATCAACGCTACCGCATTGACTTCGGAATAAACTCCCCGCCATCTTTCCTACTTTCGCTCCCCATGTCTTCCCCAGCCGCCAAACCCTACGTGATCTCCGCACCTTCGGGTGCGGGTAAGAACACCCTCATCAATGGCCTGATGAACCGCTTTCCGGGCCGCTTCGCCTATTCGATCTCCGCCACCACGCGCAAACCGCGCGAGGGCGAACGCGACGGAGAACACTACTACTTCAAAACTCCCGAAGAATTCCAAGCGATGATCTCGGAAGGCGAGCTCGCCGAGTGGAACGAAGTGCACGGGAATTTTTACGGTACGCCCCGAGGCCCGGTGGATATTCTGCTCGCGATGGGCATGTCGGTGATTCTGGATCTCGATGTCTACGGCAAACCCAATTTCGACAAGGCCTACCCCGATGCCGTCGGCATCCTCATCGTTCCGCCGAGCATCGAAGTATTGGAGCAACGCCTGCGCGGGCGCGGCACCGATTCGGAAGAAACCATCCAGTTGCGCCTCAAGAACGCGATCGACGAACTGGCTTTCGCGAACGCGAACGGGAAATACGAGCACGTGATCGTGAACGACGATCTCGAGGAAGCACTCGACACCCTGGCGGGGATCGTCAACGCCTGACAACCGGCACCCGCACCGCGCAGGTCGGACGCCCGGTAGATCGATTCGGTTACACTCACCTATAAAGAATGGAATGGCAAAGAAGTATTTTACCGGGCATGCCCGACCCCATTACCCTGCCAGATGAGAAGCCGGTCAAACCGTTCGCCTCGCCCAAGGCCTTGTCGGCCTGGCTCGATAAAAACCACGCAAAAGCAACCGGAATTTGGCTGCGATTCATGAAAAAGGATTCCGGCATCCAATCGGTCACCTATGCGGAAGCGGTCGAGGAGGCTCTTTGCCACGGCTGGATCGACGGACAGGTTCGCAAGTACGATGAGGTTTCCTGGGTCCAAAAATTCACGCCGCGCGGCAAAAAAAAGCGTGTGGTCCAAAATCAATCGGGGCAAAATCGACCTGCTCCACAAGGCCGGCAGAATGAAGCCCCCCGGGCACGCCGCGGTGGAAGCGGCCAAGGCCGACGGACGTTGGGAAGCCGCCTACGATTCTCAAAAAACCGCCGTCGTTCCCGAGGATTTTTCCGCTCTGCTCAAAAAGCAAACCAAGGCCAACACCTTTTTCAGCACTCTTAAAAGCGCCTCGCGGTTTGCAATCATCTACCGGCTCCAAACCGTGAAGAAACCCGAAAGGCGCGACTGGAAAATGCAGGAGTTCATGGAAATGATGAAGCGCGGCGAGGCCCCATTTTTGACCAAGCCAAAGGCTGAATCGAAGAATGAACCGAAGGTAAAATAGAAGGCCAAAGCAAAATCATGAGCGATCGAGTACTCACACCCGTCAAACGTGCCTTCGGGTTGTTGGCGGCACTCGCCTTCCTGCACTGCTCCGGCGCGCAGATTTCGTCGAAAACTTCCGCGGAGCAGACGCCCGCATCTTCGATGGATTCCACGCCGGTCGCGGCACCCGATTTCCTCGCCGTGCGACGTTCTGTGCTCATCGACTCCGGACGCATCGTCTTTCAAACCTGCGCCTTTTGCCACGGCGGGAAAGGCCAGGGCGGTCGCGGCCCCAACCTCGCAAATTCCGATTACGTGATGGGCGGCCGCGAGCGGCTCATCCGCACGGTGCTCGAGGGCGTGCACAACAGCATTCGCGTCAACGGAGTGCGCTGGAAATCGGGAGAGATGGTCGGTTGGGCCGGCACCTACGACGATTTCAAAATCGCCGCGGTGCTGACCTACATTCGAACGGCGCTGAACGACTCGCTGGTCACGTCGTGCATTCCTGAAGATGTCGAGACCGGAACCTGGGCGTCCTGCAAGCTGGTGGCGCGGAATCCGGAGGATATCGCGACAGACTCCATTTCGGTGCGCGAAGTCGCTGAATCCCGATCTAAAATCAATCTGCGCCCCAAATAAAACACTGCTATGACGTGATTCAGCCGCCAAGGCGGCTTCATGTCGGTGCGATTGCACCGAAGGGGTGAGGACTTTTATCAGCGAAGAAGCGCGATAGGCCTATACGGAACGCGTGGCCCCAAGCGCCCCGCTGTTCGCTATCTTTACCCCATGCTCAAGAAAATTTCCAGCGCCCCGTCTTACAATGGCCCCGTCGTTCAAATCATCCTCGACGGCGTCGGCATCTCACCTCGCGTCGAAGGCAATGCCGTCGCCCAAGCCAACAAGCCGATTCTCGACCGCCTCCTGCGCGACTACCCCTACCTCGAACTGTGCGCGCACGGCAAGGCCGTCGGTCTCCCCAGCGACGAAGATATGGGCAATTCCGAAGTCGGCCACAACGCCATCGGATCGGGTCAGGTCGTCGACCAAGGCGCGATGCTCGTGAATCAGGCCATCGAGTCTGGAAAGATTTACGAGCGTGACGCCTGGAAAGAAATCGCCGGCAACGTGCGCGACCACAAGTCGACGCTGCACTTTCTGGGGCTCTTTTCGGACGGCAACGTCCACTCGCACATCAATCATCTCAAAGCGCTGATCCTGCGCGCCAAACAGGAGAATCTCGGCACGGTGCGCGTCCACATTCTGCTCGACGGGCGCGACGTGGGCGAAACATCGGCGCTCGACTACGTGCTTCCCTTTGAGAAATTCCTTGCCGACATCCGCTCGCCCGAGTTCGACGTTAAAATCGCCAGCGGCGGCGGCCGCATGAAACTCACCATGGACCGCTACGAAGCCGACTGGGGAATGGTCCAACGCGGCTGGAAGATCCACGTACACGGTGAGGGCCGCCACTTCGCATCTGCCGCCGAAGCCATCGAGACCTTCCGCGGTGAAGCGAAGGTGATCGACCAGGATCTACCCGGCTTCGTGGTCGCCGAAAACGGCATGCCCGTGGGCCCCATCCGCGATCATGACAGCGTGGTCTTTTTTAATTTCAGAGGCGATCGGGCGATTGAAATCAGCCGTGCCTTCGAGGACCTGGATTTCAAATACTTCGACCGCAACAGCGCAAGCGGCGTGCATGCGCCCAAGGTCTTGTATGCCGGCATGTTGGAATACGACGGCGATCTGCACATTCCCGCCCGCTACCTCGTGTCGCCTCCCGAAATCCGCAATACCATGGGTGAAGCTTTTTCGGAATCGGGTATCACCCAGCTGGCCATCAGTGAAACCCAAAAGTACGGTCACGTCACGTATTTCTGGAACGGCAACCGCAGCAACAAATTCGATGGCGAAACCTGGATCGAAATCCCTTCGGACCGCGTTTCGTTCGACGAGCGGCCGTGGATGAAGGCTGCTGAAATCACCGACGCACTCATCGCCGAATTGCGCACGGGCACGCACCGTGCCGCGCGCGTGAACTATGCGAACGGCGACATGGTCGGCCACACCGGCAGCCTGCGCGCCGCCACCATGGCGATGGAAGCGGTCGACTTGTGTCTGGCACGTTTGCTTCCGGTAATCGACCAACTCGGCGGCATGGCGGTGATCACAGCCGACCACGGCAACGCGGACGAGATGTTCGAGATCGATAAAAAGTCAGGATTGCCCTCCAAGAACAAGGACGGCAGTTTCAAGGCCAAAACCAGCCACACTTTGAACCCTGTTCCCTGCATTTTCTACGACAATACGCATAAGGGCAAGTATTCGTTGGCGGGAACCCCCAAACCGGGGTTGGCAAACCTCGCCGCCACGACGGCCAACCTGCTGGGGTTCGAAGCCCCGGATTATTGGCATTCTTCGTTGATTAAGTACTAGAATCGCGGGCGGGTTTCTGGATTTTGGCCTCTTTTTAAGCCCAAAACACGGGTTTTCAAACACCAAAACACCATTCGACGGTAGATTCTGTGTTCAAACAGGCGCACGCGGACACTCCGTTCCGTGCGCCCGGATCAACCCGGAGATTCCCGATGTCGTTTAAGACCACTTCTCTTCCCGCCCTCGCCCTGCTCGCCTTGCCGATGCTGGCGCTCGGCCAAAAAGTCGCTCCCACTTCCATCGGCACCGGCACCACCGCCCGTTGGACCTTCACCTCGGGCCCGGCAACACTGAAGTCCGGACCGAAAGGCGCAGGACGCATCATCTCGCTGCAATACAACGGCAGCGAAGTCCTGCACATGGATACGGCCACGGCTACCAACTACGGCTCCACCTTCTGGCCCAGCCCGCAAGCCGGCTGGACGAGCAACTGGCCGCCCGCGGCGAACATCGACGGTGCCGGCGCCTACACCGCGACCGAGGTCGATTCGACGTTGGTGCTTAACGGCCTGACGGATGCCAACAACAAGGTGCGCATCAACAAGAAATACTGGGCCAACGCCGCCGATACGTCGTTCACGCAGCGCTTTACCCTGATCAATACGAATACGGTTGCCAAACAGTGGGCGCCGTGGCAAGACACTCGCATCCCCGCGGGCGGCTTGTACTTGTTCCCGTCGGGCACAGATACCGTCTCGGGCCAATTGAAAGCCCTGACGCGCGATACCCTCGGCTATCGCTGGTTCAAGTATGACAGCGCCACGGTGTTGACCTCGGGAACCAACAAGTTCTACAGCGACGGTTCGCAGGGCTGGTACGCGCACCTCAACAAGAACCGCGTGCTGCTGATCAAAAAGTTCACCGACACGCCCTACGCCAAAAAGGCCCCAGGCGTTGAGAAGGAAATCGAACTCTACACCACCAACGACAAGAAGTTCGTGGAAATGGAAGCGCAAGGCTCTTACGACTCCATTCCCGCCGGCGACTCCATCACTTGGACCATGAAATGGTACGTTCGCAAAATGCCCGACACCACCACCGTGGCCGTCGGCAACATGAACATCGTGAACTATATCAACCAGGTGCTCGCTGGTCCCGTGGCGCTGCGTGATGCGGCCCGCTCCCAGGTTGCCGCCCGCGCCGTTCCGGGCCTCCAGGTTTCGGGAAGCCTCGTGACCCTTTCGGTGCCCACGGATGCGATGCTTTCGCTCTCACTGGTGAACGCCCGCGGCGAAACCGTGCGGAGCCTGCACAGCGGACCGGTTGCAGCCGGAAGCCGCACCTTCCGCCTCACAGAGCTGCCACGGGGTGCGTACCGCCTCGTCCTGAAGAACAGCTCCGGCGACGTACTGACCTCGCGCATCGTTTCGATTCTCTAATCGTTCCGAACTCTCCCTGTTTTAAGGCACCCCCCGTTTCCAACGGGGGGTGTTTGATTATCTAGCCTTCGGCCTCATCCAGCGGAACGTTCCGCCTTCGGCGGACCTCATATCTATCCGATACTTTCCGGTCAAACGCCTCCCTTGTTGGTAATTTTTGGTAGTGCCGCTCACGTACAGACTAATTTCCGGCTTGTATCGCCTGCTGATTCACTCGCAAACGCGTGAGCCGAGGCGCGGCGTGTTCGCGCTACTGTATTACGGGATCGGCTGTTTCATCGCAGGTTTCGTGGCCAACATGATCCTCCTGTGCCTGGAAGCCTACAACCTCCCCTTCGCGCGGGATTTTCTGTACGCACGTTTGGGAGATCCATTGCTCTCGGCGTTGGAATCCGCCTTGTTCTGAGCCGACGGAAGTGCCGCTTGAATTTTCCGCGCCGCCGACTGCTTCTGCTCGCAGGACCGATCCTGCTTCCGGGCCTTATCCTCGGATACCTGAGCTTTCGTTCCGTTAAGGACGAACGGCTTCTGCTTGAAAAAAACCAGGAGTCGCGCTACGAAGCCTTCGCCGATGCAGTCGAACGGACGCTGCGCAAAACCCGGCAGAGTTACCTCGACCGTCTGCGCACCGATCTTTCTGAAGGTGGGAGCGGTGAAACTCCACTCGAAGCCTGGACACTCTCCGCGCGCCTTCTCGAAAACCCGCTCATTCAATCCGCCGTCGTTTTCCGCGACGAAGAGCCCGTGTTTCCGCGCCTGCCCGCCGACCCCGAACGCTCCGTCGCGCGCATGGACAGCCTCGCCGCCGCACCCCGCATCGCTTCGCAGCTCGAGGTGACCTTGCGCACGGAGTGGCGCGCGGGCCGCGTGGCGCCCGCCCTCCGGGCCACACGGCAATTGCTGCACGGCCCCGACAGCCTGCCGGCCCGCGATGTGGAAGCGCGTTTCGGATACCGACTCTTCGAGTTGAAATGTCTGGTGGCTCTCAACGAATCACGCGAGGCGGTCGTGAGCGCGCGCGCCTTGGTCCAGGATCTGCTCGCATCACCCGACCTGGAATCTCCGCACCGCGCAGGGTTCTTCCTCGGCGAAATCGCCGACATCATGACGGCGCGCGAGAACCTGCCGCGGGATGCGCGCGGCGAGTTCTTCGCCTTGCACCAGCGCCTTCCGGCCTTTCTCGAAAATGCCGATGCGGTCGCACGCGATTGGCCCGCCTCGCCGGTGGAAGTGTTGCGCGGCCAACCCTTTTCTCCCGCCGATTCGCTCCGTGTTCAATACCAGAGCGGAAAACCTTACCTGCTGATCGGGTTCCCTTGGCTCGAGAGCGGCACCCAGGTGCTTGCCCAGCTCGACGAAGGCGTTTTCACTGCTGCTCTGCGCGCCGAGCTACTGCAAGATCGCCGCTCGGTGTGGCGCGATGCCGACTTCACCATCCTCAATCTGCGCGACGAACCCGTTTTATCGAGCAATTCCCCCCACGACCAGGAACCGGCGCTCGAACGCTCGCTCGAAGACAAATTCCCCGCTTGGCGGCTGGTGGTGTTTAAGCGCCCCGCCGAAGAATTATTGGTACAGGGACGGCGGCGCATCACCTTGCAGTACATCCTGCTGGGCTTCTCGCTCATCTCGCTGTTGGCGGGCGTGCTCGTATTGTTCAAGGGGCTCGACGATGCGCAGCGCGTGGTCAACATGAAGGCGAACTTCCTCTCGGCGGTTTCGCACGAGCTCAAGACCCCGCTCACCGCCATCCGCATGTTCTCCGAAATGATGGCCAGCGGTCGCGCGCCGGGTGAAAAGGGCGTGCAATATGCCGGACGTATCGGCGCCGAAGCCGAACGTTTGCAGGGCATGATCGAGAGCATTCTCGCCTACACGCGGCTCGAGGACGATGCGGGCTCTCTGCGTTTTGAGGAAGTGGACCTGGCGGCTGTAGCCCGCGAATCCGCCGGACTGCTCGCCGAAGCGTACGCGCGGGCGGATATCCGGCTGGTGCAGAATCTGGCCCCGCACGCTCCGCTCCGGGCCGATTACAACGCCATGCGCTCGGTGGCACAAAACCTGCTCGAAAACGCCCTCAAGTATTCCCGCGCCGGAACCGCCGTAACCCTTGAAGTCGCCGCCCGAAACGGGGAGATTGTTCTGCGGGTGGCCGATCAGGGGATCGGCATCTCCGCGGCCGACCTAAAACACATCTTCGAACGGTTCTGGCGTGCGGGCGACGAGATGACGCGCAAAACACGCGGCAGCGGCCTCGGGCTCGCATTGGTAAAACGGATCGCGGACGCACATGGCGCCGTGATCAAGGTGAATAGCAAAGAAGGCGAAGGTACCGAAATGATCGTGACCTTCCCCAGGAAAGGATAACGCATGCATCGCATCTTGATCGTGGAGGACGAGGAGTCCATCCGCACGGGTCTTCTCGATCTCCTCGAGATCGAAGGCTACGAAACCGCCGCGGTAGGCGACGGGGAAGCGGCGCTTGAAAAGGCCCGGCAATGGAAGCCGCACCTCGTGCTGCTCGATCTCATGCTGCCCAAGTCGAGCGGATTCGAAGTGTGCCGCCACCTGCGCAAACATCATCCGGATATTTTCGTGATCATGATCACGGCGAAGAACGAGGAGATGTCGAAAATCGCCGGTCTCGAAATGGGCGCCGACGACTATATCACCAAGCCGTTCAGCGTTTCGGAACTGCTTGCCCGCATCAAGACGCGCCTGCGCCGCCGCGGCGAAACCTCTGCGGGTTCGGGACCCGACACCCTCGAGTTCGGCGACATCCGCATCGACTTCCGACGCTACGAAGCGCTGCGCGAAGGCCATTCGCTCGATCTGTCGGCCAAGGAATTCCAGATCCTCCGGTATCTCGCTGCGCGCTCGGGCGAAGTGGTCGGCCGCGAAGATCTGCTGCAGGCCATCTGGGGCTACACGCTCGACAACATGCCCACCACGCGCACGGTCGACAACCAGATCCTCAAGCTCCGGCAAAAGCTCGAGCACGACGCCGCCCATCCCATCTGGATCAAAAGCGTGCGCGGTGCCGGTTACAAGTTCGACCTCGAAGGCGCTCCCTCGGCGGAGTGATGAAGAGGACCGCGGGAAAGCACAGCATGCGCCAGCACGCAACCACATACGGGTCGAGGTTCTCCGGAATCCGTTCCTTCTGTTCGGGTCTCTTCGGAGGCCTCGCATCCGTCGCGCCGGTGGCGATGATCGCCCTGTGGGCACTCGCCGCCACTCCGGCCCTGATCGCCGCCGCCGAAGAGCGCGATCCGGGTTACGCCGAAGAGCGGCGTGCCCTCGAATACGCCCGGTACCTGCACACCATTGAAGGCGATACCGCGGGTGCGCGGCTCCGACTAGACCGTCTCTCCGCCTCCAAAAATCCGGACATCCGCACCCAGGCGCTCTATCAGCGCGGTGCGCTGCTCGAAGAAACCGAAGACGCGGCCGGCGCTTCGCGCCTTTACCGTGCGGCGCTCGACGGTGCGGGTCTCGAACCGGCCCAAAAGCAACGCGTGATCGCGCGCCTGCTCGCGCTCGATCCCGGTTCGGTGCGACCCTTCCGCGAAGCCGGTAAAACTCGCGGTCTTCCCGAACGCACCTTTGAGACCGTCGGCAAGTCGGGAAGCGAATACGTGCTCGTCGGCGAAACCGGCGAAACGCCCCGCCTGCAATGGCAGGATGCAGGAGGACTGCTTCATCCCATACGCGCCGCTCTCGCCGCCGACGAAGAAATCCTCGACGCCTTGCCCGATCGCCTACTCACCCGGTCGGTGGCGCGGCAACGCGTGTTCCTACGCCGGGCGCCGGCCTATGCCGCCGAAGAAGTGCTCGCCCGGTATGTTGCCGACGAAGGTTCCTTGCTTTCCACTGGAACGGGCGTCGCCACGGAATTTCTGCTCCTAGGCGCCCAAGGCCTTCGCTATCAGCGCGGATCGCAAACCTTGTTCGCCCAACCCCTGCGCGGTTCCGGATGCAGTTGGAATCCCTCCACACCGCGTGCACGTCAGGGAGTCGTCTTCTGTCCCGGTCAAAGCCTCTATCGTGCCGATCTGGCCCGCCGCTCCGTAACCCCACTCCCGATCAACGGCGAGGTTCCCTCCGAGGTTCTCCTCTCCGGGGAATATCTCCTGTTGCGTTACGCCGATCACGTGGAACTGCGGCGCGGCCCGGCGTTCGACACCTTCTTGTGGGGTGTTCCCGCGGGGCTTCAGGATCCGGTAGCACTCGGACGCGGTCACGCCTTCATCGGGTCAAGCGAAGGCCCGCTGCGGGCCTTCGTGTTGCGCACCGGCCAGATCGATTGGATGCGGGATGAAAATGCCGCATCCCTGCGCGTGCACGACGGCGAACTCCTCGTGCTCACCCACGCACGCGTGCTGCTGGCCGTCGACGAACGCGGCCATCAGCTCTACTCCTACGAGCCTGGATGGGGCGGCGAAGACCCGGTGGTGTTGCCAGGGCGCGACTGGCTAGTCGTTCACAACGCCGACGGTGCGCGCGTGCGGCTCGATCGCGAGCTGCTACGGCTCACGGGCGGTAGTCGCGATCACCTCTTGCGCGAGGCGCGTCTCGATATTCGACGCGGCGACCGCAAGGGCGCCCTGCGCGAGCTTGACGGCGTGCTCGCGCTCGAACACGGTAATGGAACCGCTTGGCGTGAAAAAGCCCGTTTACTGGCGGCCTCGGGAGCACCCCGCACCCTGCAAACCCGCGCGTGGACACAGGCCGCCCGTTCGCAAAGCGCCACATCGTGGAGTTCCGATCCCGCCTTTGCCAGCCTCGCAAACAGACTGGGTGCAAGCTATGTGTGGAAGCGTCAAGCCGGACCGCGCTTCTTCCCAGTGCTTAACGGCGGGCGGTCGTATGCTTTCTACGTAGAGAACGACAATCAGACCGTCGTGGTGCTCGATTCACGTACGGGTATTCTGAAGGCGACCTTCCGCTTTCCGGAGCAACTCGATCTGAAAGTCTCCGTGTGGTCCGGAGACACCTTGATCGTTTCCTCCGCCACGCGCATTTACCTGCTAGCCCCCGCACGAGGTGCCGGCATCCTCGGGCAGATCGCCCTGCGCGGACCGGTGTGCAACGCTGTGCTTTTGCCGCAAGGATTGCTCGTGAGTGATTGGAACGGCAATCTCCAATTGCTGGATCCCGCCACGCGCGCACCGGTTTGGGAAACCCGTCTGGGGCGCGGCGGCTTGCTGCTGGCCCACGGCCAGGGATCCGATCAAATCGATGTCTTCGAAATCGAAGGCGGCTGGCATCGATTGCGCCTTGCCGACGGCAAATCAATGGGAACCGCGCGCATGCCGCCGGGAACCATCACCGAAGTGCATGCCGGCCGTGACTTCGCCTATGCGGGCTATAATGAAGGGCTCGTGGTCGCCCTCAACCGGGATGCCGGTTCCATCGCGTGGCAACGCGATATGGGCGAGCAGATTTTCAGTCTCGCCGGTCGAGGCGATCAAATGCTTTTGATCGGCACCGCTTCCAAGCGCGTTCTCAATCTCAATGGTCGCACCGGAACCGTGCAGGCCCAGGCCACCATCTCGACCTACCTCTTCAACCGTCCCCTCCTCACCGCAGACGGTTACTGGGTAGGCACCACCGAGCCCGCGCTCGAAAAGCGTTCATTTACGCACGCCCTGTTGCAAAAATTTCCGCTCACCGACATGCCGGGCACTCCCTCCCAAGTAGGCGGCGGCGTGGCGGTATCCACCTTGGACAACTTCATCATCGTCTTTCCGGCGCATTGAAGCGTCTTGGGGAAACCGGGCCTCCGGTCCCTCCCTCCGCCTCCTGTTTCTACCTTCTCGCCGTATCTAAATACTGGTGATTACTGGTTTTTTTGGCATTTTTCCGCCGTTTTCCGGAGGCCGCATGGTCCAGAAAAAGTTCCTCGTCCCCAATCTGTTCACCGGCCTGAACTTCCTCATCGGGATTTATGCGATTCTGCTCATGGCAGAGGCCCTGATTCCGGAACGCGGCGGTCGTTCCGTGCTCGGGTTCGGCAAAACCCCGCTCGAGCTGGCGGCCTGGATGATCACCTGGTGCGTGCTCCTCGACAAGCTCGACGGCTTCATGGCAAAGCTGCTGAACGCGTCATCGGAATTCGGTGCGCAATTCGACAGTCTCGCAGACCTTGTGGCCTTCGGCGTTGCTCCCGCGCTTTTGGTGTATTACTACCTCCATTCCACCGCACCAGAATGGGCGGCCAACCACCGCCCCCTGATGATCGCTTCCTTGTCGGTATACGTGCTGTGCGCAGCCCTCCGTCTCGCTCGGTATAACGCCGTCGACTCCGAGGGCCTCAAGGAATGGTTCCACGGCCTTCCGTCCACCTTCGCCGGTGGCTTTATCGCGCTCAGCGTGATCCTGCATTCGAAATACGCGTTGGCGGGCGCCTTCCCCATGAGCCTGACCATGCTGCCCCTGTTGCTCATTCTCACCGGGCTCCTGATGGTCAGCCCGCTTTACCTGCCCAAGCTGATGCGCCGCAGCAATGGCTTCGTCAACATTTTCCAGATCGTGAACGTGTTCATCGGTTACTTGTGCGGCTTCGGCATGGTGTTTCCCGAATACCTGTTCGGCATTCTGATGGTGTACGGCGTGCTCGGCTTCGCCAAAGGCATGACGGAACGCGACGAAATCGAAGCGCGTACCGCAGAGTCCTAAACCCCGCCGTACGCGCGCATCGGATTTTTCCGAAACCGGCCCCTCGTGCACTCTGCACTCTGGGGCCGGGCACCTTACTCTCCGCATCCTCCCGCGATTCCGCCGGGCGTCGTAGCGAATTCTCCTGATGCCGGATTGGCCGACGCGAGGCACCAGGCATCAGCTCCGGTGCGCTTCGACAAACGCGAAGGTTTCAACGAGGCCACCTTCGCCGTCGCTATGCGGGCAGAAACCGTGTCCGACGTACTGGTGTTATAGCGCAAGGTATCGAGACGCACTGTTCCGGAACCGGAGTAGGTGCACGACAGTTCCAGGCGAGCGGAAGTGTTGGTCAAGGTCAGAGCCGTGGTCTGGGTCACGTTCGCAAACGTCACGGCGGAACGTCCCACCACCAGGCCGCGCCCCGGGGCGATCACCGTATTCGCCGGCATCACGAAGGCCATGCCTGATCCCGTACCGGCATCCCGGAGAATCTGGCACCCCGAAACGTCGAGCGTATCGCTAACGCGGTTGAACAACTCCACCCATTCCCCATTGTCTCCCCCTTCTTCCGCGGTCGGTATCGGATACACTTCCGAGAAAACCGCCTCGCCGAACACCGAGGGCACGCGCTTTCCCCCGGGCAGGGTCAGCACCAAGGTGGTGGTGCGCGGATCTCCGACCGTCATGGTCAACGCCAGTTGCGTGAACGCCAGCGTGAGCGGAAGCACGAGCGCGACGTTTTGCCCCTTCGGCACGCGCAGCGAGGCTTTGTAAGCCTGTGCAATGGTATCCCCCGCCGCATTCCAGAGCGCAATGGAAACCGCATAGTCGCGGTCGCCGGGCACTTCTTCCAGCCGGAAATTCCGCAACTCGCCGTTGACCGTTGGCGATGCGGTCCAAACCCCTTCGGTATTCCACAAACGCAACGCTCCCCCGCTCACGGTTTTCGGAAAATCGGCGGGGATGTGGATGCTGGCGCTGACGCGGGAAAACTCGGGCAAACAAATCACGGCCACGCTATTGGTTTGCCCCGCCCGAATTTCGGTGAGCGAAGAGCCGACGTAAAGCAGGCTGCCGCCTGCATACAGGCGCACCTCGAAACGGCGGTCGACACCGGCCGGGATGTCGAGTAAGGACAAGGGACCGGCCAAGGTACTGGTGCCCGTGCCGGCACCGAAACCGAATTGCAATGTGTCCATACCGGGACCGCTCACCAGGACGCGGGCCGAATCCACAGCGCGGGTCGCCCCCGTAACCGAAGACACGGCGGACTTCGCCAGAGTCCCGATCTGAATCTGCAGAGCGACGGAAACACCCGTGGCAGGGTCCTTCGCCTTGCCTCCTGAATCGGAAATACATCCGGTGAAAAGAGCGGTCAAAAAAGCCGTCATCAAAAGAATGGTGAAAATGATGGGATCTTGTTTGCGAAAGAACATGGAAACCTCCTTGGCCGACAGGGCCGTCACGTAACCTAGCGCAAGTTTTTTTCAGACGGTATGACCGGCGTCACGCGTTTTGGCCCTCTTTCGACCCGGCCCGGCCTATCTTTTCCCTCATGGAAATCGTCTTTCTCGGAACCGGCACCTCGCACGGAATCCCCGTCATTGGCTGTCGCTGCGTAGTTTGCACGTCCCGTGATTCGCGCAACAACCGCAATCGCACCGGGATTTTACTGCGTGACGCCCGTCACACGCTGGTTCTGGATGTTTCCGGAGATTTCCGTCACGGCGCCTTGCGACACGGGCTGGAGCGGATCGACGCCGCCCTGTTGACCCACGCGCATTCCGACCACGTTTCCGGGCTCGACGACCTCCGTATCTTCTCGCAGGTGACGGGAAAACCCACCGTGTTGTGCGGCTCGGAGGCCACCTTCGCCGACGTAAAACGGCGCTTCGATTACGCCTTCGCGCCACCCAAGGCCTACGGCGGCGGCGCGCCACAATACGATCTGCGCGTGATCGGACCTGATGCCGCTCCGTTCCGTATCGGCGACTGGGAAATCGTTCCGCTTCCGGTGTTGCACGGCCCGGAACCGATCCTGGGTTACCGCGTGGGCGACTTCGCATTCATTACCGATGTCACGGAAATTCCGGAATCTACCCTGAACTTGATGCAAGGCCTCAAGGTGCTTGCTCTCGATTGCCTGCGCGACGCGCCGCATTCGACCCATCTGCATTTCAACAAAGCGGTGGAATACGCAAAACGGATCGGCGCGGAGACTACCTACTTCGTGCACATGTGCCACGATCTCGAACACGCCGCCACCGAAGCGCGCCTGCCTCCCGAGATCCGTCTGGCGTACGACGGACTCACGCTCCCCATCGACTGACGATTCCATGACGGCAGCTTCCGGTAACGCGGTTTCCGCGGGCGAGTTCTCTGTATGGTTGCATGAAACCCGCGAAGCCCTCCGCACCGGAGCGGCGTCCGACGTGCCCTGCGGCACCTGTACGGCCTGCTGCACCTCCTCCTACTTCATCCACATCGGCCCCAACGAAACCGATGCGTTGGCGCACATCGGGGAGGATGGACTGATCCCCGCCCCGGGGATGCCGCACGGACACATGCTGATGGGTTACGACCACGAAGGCCTTTGTCCGCAGATGTCCCGGCCTGAGGAAGGTCTATGTGCGGTCTATGCGCATCGCCCGCAAACCTGTCGTCGTTATGATTGCCGGGTGTTCGCCGCGGTGGGCATCACCGCCGGAGACGACAAGCCGCGCATCAACAAGCGCGTCGAGGAATGGGTGTTCGACTATTCCGACAGAGATGCGCATCGCGAACAGGATGCGGTGCGTGCGGTGACACGATTCATCCGGGAAAATGCTTCCCACTTCCCCGGTGGAAAAATTCCCGAGAGCCCCAGCCAATTGGCCGTGCTCGCGATCAAGGTTTATCCGCTGTTTTTGGACCGGGAACACTCCGGCGATTCAGCCAAAGCCGCGGGAACAGCCCGGGCCATCGTCGATGCGGCTCGGACATTCGATGCGGAGATGCCGGAACGTTAGTCTAGCCTTTCGACTTCTTCCAATCGGCGAACGACGCATTTCCCGTATCCCGCTCAGAGAGCAGCGGCGCGCCACCCACTTGATCGAGCGGCCACGGCACATTCAGATCGGGATCGTTCCAGGCGACTCCCGCTTCGGTTACGGGGTTGTAGACATTGGAACATTTGTACTGAACTTCCGCCGTGTCGGAGAGCACCAGAAACCCGTGGGCGAACCCGACGGGAATGTACAGCATGGTGCAGTCGTCGGGCGTGAGTTCAAGTCCGAAGTGCTTGCCGAATGTCGGGCTCTGCGGGCGGATATCGACCGCCACATCCCAGATGCGCCCGCGCGTGCAACGGATCAGCTTGACCTGACCCGGTACCGTTTGAAAGTGCAGCCCGCGCAGCGTACCGATCGCCGACTGGCTGTGATTGTCCTGCACGAACTCGGTGGTGATGCCCGCCTTCGCGAACGATTCGCGATTGTAGCTCTCCACGAAAAATCCGCGCGCATCACGGAACACCTTCGGCTTTACGATCAACAACCCCTCGAGCGGGGTTTGCTCGACGATCAGACTCATACCGGAACCTTCTCCTCGGTCGATTTCAATGCGGGTGTATTTGCACCTTGGGTTTTTTGAACCAAACGCTTCGAGGGCGCACCCGCCAAGGCTTTGAGGGCACCGCGGATGAAATCCACCTCGCGCATCGTGGGACGCATGCGGCGCCACAGCACGCGCAGCTTCTCGCTGCGGGCCGACTCCTTACCGCTCTTGGCGAGGTATCCGGTGCTTTCCAGCGCCTCCAGGAATTCGCCCAGTGCCGTGTTCGATTCTTCGAGCGTGGCGGCGCGCCCGGCATGCGGATGCCTGCGCGGGCCCGGTTTCACCGAAGTGAGCGCGTGCAGCACCACCGTGACAGCGTGCGAAAGATTCAGGCTCATGTCGCCCGCTGCGAGTGCGATGCGCACGAGATGCGTCATGGCCACGGTTTCTTCATGCGCCAATCCTTGCGATTCGCAGCCAAACACCAAGGCGGTCAAGGGAAGCTTTTCCGCGCCCGTAGGGTTGGAACCTTCAATGGACGCATCATTGGGTGCCTCGTTGGATGCATCAACGATCAGCTCGCCTTCTTCATTTAGAGAAGGTTCCATCGAACGATTATAGGCATCGGGGAAGTCGGGAAACTCCGGCAACTGCGCATAGTGCGGGTGGTCTTCATCGAGCCGCCCTTCCTTACGCTTCTGCACATCCCCCAGATCGAACAGACGCTGCGACTTGTCGCGCAGACGCTTCGTGAACCCGATCGCCTGCGCGCAATCTGTGACAGCCTCTTCGACGGTGGCGAAATATTTCGCATGGCGGAGCACATCTTCGCCACCGCACGTCGTCCAATACGCCTTGCCGTCTTCAGGCACGAGTGGGATGCCGACGAGGCGCAAATCGTTGACGCCGTACGCGATCATCGAACGCGCCACGAAGCCGATGTTCTCGGGTGTTTCGGGGCGGGATAGGACGACGACCAAGGGTGCGTAGGCCGCCAAGGGTTTGGCGGCGGTCAACCTCTCCCCCCTCTGGGGGGCCGGGGGGGGATCATGGTTCGATCCAACGTCCGTGCGACTTGATCAGGTTGACCAAGGCTTCGGGCGCGTCGTCTTCGGGAATATTCTTCTCCACGCACTCGCGACCCACATAGAGACTCACCCTGTTGGGAGCACCGCCCACGTAGCCGAAGTCGGCATCGGCCATTTCGCCCGGTCCGTTCACGATGCAGCCCATCACGGCGATGGAGATGTTCTTGAGGTGCGCCGTCTTCGAGCGGATGCGCTGCGTGGTGCTTTGCAGATCGAACAGCGTGCGCCCGCAACCGGGGCAGGCCACGTATTCGGGCTTGCTGCGCCGCACGGCCGCGGCCTGCAGCACATCGTAGGCGAGGTTCAGGCCGGCCTTCACGCCACCGGCGCTTTCGATATGGATCAGATCGCCGATGCCGTCTGCCAGCACCGCACCGAGGCGCGCGGCCGCAGCCATGTTGCCTTCGGAGGTACCGTCGGTATGATCGCGCAACACGATGAGGTCTTTGCGTCCCTGTTCGTCGAGCCAGCCCGCGAGATGGCGATAGGCGCCCACGAGGTTCGGTAAAAACGGATCGCACGACCAGAGCACGTCGGCGTCGGGGATCTCGACGATCTTAAGTTGCGCAAGATCGGTGATGCAGATCTCGAGCGGCTTGCCCTCGGGCAGCGGCTGCTCGTGGATCGCTCCGGCGAACACCGGCCAGGATTCCCCATTGATCCACTCGGCCTTGCGGTCGCCCTTGGGCAGCGCTTCGGAGCCGGGGTTGTGCACGCCTACGGCTAAGGGCTCGCGGCCGCCGGCGACGAGGTCGCCTTTCACTCCCAAGCGAAGCGCAGTAGTTTCGCGGCGCTGGTAGCTGTAAAATGAAACCGACTCCGGGCGTTCCGCCACAGCGGGGTAGCACGCGGTATCGCAGAGTTTGACCAAGGTCTTCGCCACCGGCACTTCCTGCACGGGATCTTCGGTGAGCGAAACGCGGATGGTGTCGCCGATTCCGTCGAGCAGCAGTGCGCCGATGCCCACCGAGGATTTCAAACGGCCGTCTTCGCCGTCGCCGGCTTCGGTCACGCCCACGTGGAAAGGATAGGGCTTGTGGCCATCGGCCGCCAAACGATAAGCGAGCAGGCGGTAGGCTTGGATCGCCACGCGCGAATTGCTGCTTTTCATGCTGAACACGATTTGATCGAAGCCTTCGGCCTCGCATACACGCAGGTATTCCAGCGCCGATTCCACCATGCCCTCGATGGTGTCGCCGAACTTCCACATCATGCGGTCGGAGAGCGAACCGTGGTTGGTGCCGATGCGCAGCGCCACGCCGCGCACCTTGGCTTCGCGTACCAGCGGCGAAAAGGCTTCCACGACTTTCAGCGCGCCCGCCTCGAACGAGGCTTCGTCGTATTCCTTCATCTCGCCCGGCGCCTTCGAATCGACGAAGTTGCCCGGATTGATGCGCACCTTCTCGACCCACTTCACGGCTTCATGCGCCGCGCGGGGTTGAAAGTGGATGTCGGCCGAAATGGGAGCGTCGCAACCGGCGGCGCGCACCTTGGCCACGATTTCCTGAAGGCACTCGGCGTCCTTTGCGGTGGGCGCGGTGATGCGGATCAGTTCGCAGCCGGCGTTCCACAACTCCAGGGTCTGCAGCACCGTCGCGTCGATGTCCTTGGTGCTGGTAGTCGTCATCGACTGCACCAAAATCGGGTTGTCTCCCCCGATCACACGGTTGCCGACGCGCACGGGAATCGTCTTCCGGCGTTCGGGGGCGAATCGGCTCGGCGTGCCGGTCAGCGCGCTGATCAAATAAGGCGGATTGTCGGGGAGGATGGCCCCTGCGGTTTTTTGGCTCATTGCAGGGGTAAAAGTAGGAACTGAGAAGATGCCTCGAAGCTTCTCAATAAGGTCGCCAGCGGGGAACGCGCGCCGGATGAGTCCATTTCGGCCGAATCGTCTAATGGTCGAATGGTCAAATCTTCAATGCGGCTTCCACACCGAAAACCGAAAGGCAGATCGACACCCCTGTAAATCGACTCTCTCCTTCGAGTAGCGTTGGAGCAATAAGGATGCTATATTCTCTGTTGTAACGACTATTTAACCTGAACCCATTTCTCCGAGGTTTTCCATGCCCAGCAATATCCTCATCGTCGGCGCCTCCGGCACCGTGGGTTCCGAAATCGTGCGCGTGCTCAAAGCGGCGGGACACTCCGTGCGTACCACGACGAGCAAACCGACAACCGCCCCCGACCAGGTGCACGTGAACCTCGCGACTGGCGAAGGCCTCGATGCAGCCTTTGCTGGCATCGATCGCGCGTTCTTCCTCTCCCCCGGCGGTCACGCCGATCAATACAAGATTCTCGCGCCGCTGATCGCGAAAGCCAAGGCCGCGAATCTGAAAAAGGTCGTTCTCATGACGGCGGCGGGCGTGGAGATGAATCCCGAAGGTCCGATGCGTAAGGCCGAAATCGATCTGGAAAATTCGGGCGTGCCGTACAACATCATTCGCCCCACCTGGTTCATGCAAAACTTCAACACCTTCTGGGTGTACGGCATCAAGGAATTCGGTGCGATCCGTCTACCCGCGGGCGACGGCCAAGTCGGCTTCATTGATTCACGAGACATCTCCGCCGTGGCGGCGAAATTGTTGACCGAGGATGCGCTGAGCGGCAAGACGATTACCCTGACCGGTCCCGCGTTGATGACGCACGCCGACGTGGCCGCGGAAATCTCGAAGGTCGCCGGCAAAACCGTGACCTATTCCGATGTAGATCCTGCGGAGTTGAAGGGCGTTTTGCTCGGCGCGGGCCTTCCGGCGGACTATGTGGAGTTGTTGCTCATGCTGATGACCTACGTGAAGGCGGGCTACAGCGCCTCGCTCTCGACCGGCGTGCAAGATGTTCTCGGCCGTGCGCCGGGCAGCTTCCAAACCTACGCGCAGGATTTCAAAGCAAGCTGGGTGTAATCCCGGCGGTAATACGCAATCTGACCTGGGTTTAGTTGGGGGAAGATGGGAAAGCCTCCGGTGTTTCGACGCCGGAGTTTTTTTTATCGAAAAATCGGGTTTAATCCCCTGCCTTGACGTTATGCACCCTATTAATAATATTGTTAAACATGACTGTTAGTCCCGATAATGCCGCCTCCCGGATTCTCGAAGCCGCCCGCGCGGAATTCGTGGCCAAAGGATTTGCCGGAGCGCGCATGACCGCCATCGCCGGGGCGGCAGGTGTCAATCACGCCCTGGTGCACTACTACTTCGGCAACAAAGAGAAGCTGCACCAAGCGGCCATCAGCGAAATCATTCAGACCGTGTGGGGCGGCATCCGGGCCGGGCTGCAACAGGTTCCGGAGAACGCGACCTTCGAACAATTGCTGGCCGCACTGCTCAAGGGACATGCACGCGTGATCTCGCAACATCCCGAATTCCTGCTCTTTCTGTTCCGCAATGTGAATGAGGGCAAGGGTATACCCGCCGGCATCAACGAAGTGCTCGAAAACTTCGGCGAGATTCCGCGCCGCATCAACGCGGCGCTGCTCAAGGAAATTCAGGCGGGGCGGCTTCGCCCCATCGCGCCCGAACATTTCTGGCTCAACCTGATGGGCATGGCCCTCTCGGGATTCTTCGCCTCACAACTGTTGAAGAACCATCCCGAATCGCCACTACCGAACATCGCATTCACGGAAACGTTTTTTCTGGAACGCGCCGACATCATCGCGGACACCATGGTCCGCAGCCTTCGTCCCATGAAGGGCGACGCATGAGAAAGCAGGAGAATGACATGGGACCATGCAGGAAACCCACCCTTGATCGAAGCGCGCCGCTCGGCTTTTCCGCTGCACTGTTGCTACTGGCTTCCTTGACGGCAACGCAGGCCGATGCGCAGACGACCCCGCTGACGACCCCTCTAACGTTGGCGCAGGCGCAGCGCCTGCTCGTCACCAGCAGCCCCGAATTACGCCTGGAGCGGCTGGGCACAGACAAGGCGGAGGCACAGGTCTCCGAAGCGCGCTCGGCTTACTGGCCCTCGCTCGACGTCTTCGGTTCGTATCAGGCGTTGACCGAAAAAAATCACATCGCGATCACCTTGCCGCCACCGTCGAACACGCATATCGACCGCACCATGGGCGATTACGACCGCGAAGAATACGCCGTCGATCTCACCTTGCCACTATTCGGCGGTGGCGCACGTCGCCAACAGGTACTGTCGCGCACCGCGGCGGTATACGCCACGCAAGCGGGTACGCAGGCGCAGGAGAACGCCCTAGCGCTGCGATTGGCGGCGATATATTGCGCATGGCATTCGGCGGACGCAGCCGGCAAGGTGCAAGGCGAGGTCGCCACACGCTATCGCGACTACGCAGAGCGCGTCACTGCGCAGGTCAAACAGGGTGCCGCACTCCCTTCGCAGGCATCCACGGCGCGGGCGCGTTGGCTGAACGCGCAGGCGGAGTTGCAAGCCGCACAGGATAACCGCGATTCCATCGGGCGTGCGGCCGCGCTCTTGCTCGGTCTCTCTCCCGAAACTCCCGTGACGTTCGCGGCAGAAGCGCCCGCCGCATCCCTTGTAACGTCAGGGCTTACCTCGGCTGCAACGCGACCCGATTTGCTTGCATTGGATCGTTCGGCGGAAAGCCTCGACCATCAGCAGAGCGGTCTTATCGGGCAACGCTTCCCTTCCCTCACCGGCATGGTCGGCTATCGCCTCGCGAATCCCGGCCTCAATCTCGGTACCAACGATTACATGCACTACGGCGTGTTCGGATTGCAGGCGCGTTGGAACCTGTTCGATGGATTCCGCAATCGTTCGCAACGCGCGCAGTTGGAGGCCCAGCAGGCCTCGGTCCGAGTGGACAAGGAACGCCGCTCCGCCGCGTGGACGGAGGCGGAACATTCGGCCGACCGCCGCCTCGCGCGCATGGAGCTCTCCCTGCAAGCCGCCCGGGCCGCACTGGAAGCGGCGCGGGAGACGCAGAGTGAAAAGGAGGCGCAGCACCGCCAAGGTGCGGCCACCGATCTGGAGCGCATCGATTCGCAGGTACAAACCCTGCGGGCGGCGCAGCAGGTGGAAAATCTGGAATGGCAACAGGTGCTGGCCACCTGGCAGAAACGGTTTGCTAACGGGGAAACGATGATGTTTCTGGAAGGGGGTTAATCGTGCGTACGAACAAGTTCGCCATCGTCGGAATGGCGCTGTGCGTGGGAACGCTGACGTGGTTCACGGGATGCGAAAAAAAAGAAACGGGTGAGTTTCTCGGCTCGGCGGTTGTGGAAGTGGATACCTGGCAGGTGCCGGCACTGGTGCAAGGTCCGCTGCTCGCCACACTCAAAGAGGAAGGCGATCCCGTGGCGGCCGGAGAATTGCTGGCGGTGATCGATACGCTGCCCTATGCGCTGCAACGCACCGAAGCCCTCGCTAATCTGGACGAATTGCTCGCGGGCGAAAGCGGACAATCGCGTCAGGTGCAATCGCTGCAGGCGGATTTGCGCGGCATGCAGCAGGAAGCGAACCGCACACAGGAATTGGTGCGGAGCGGCGCTGCCACGGCGCAACAATGGGATCGTATTTCGGCGAATCGTGACGCCGCACAATTTCGTCTGGACGCGGCCCGGCAGACGTTGCAAGGCCTCGGCTCGAAAAAGCAGGCGCTGCAAGCCCGCGTGCAGTTGCTGGAGAACCAGTTGGCTCGCTGCCGCGTGCTCGCGCCTTCGCCGGGCATCGTGATGGCGCGCTACCGCAATCCCGGCGAGGCCGTGGCCCCGGGACAATCGGTATACGAAATCGGCAGCCGCGACTCGGTGCGCGTGGACTTTTTCGTGCCCACGCAAGAGATGGGAGCCTTGCACCTGGGCGATACCCTCCGCCTACGGATGGAAACTCCTGCGGGCGCGGCCCACTTTCCCGCCGTGATCCGCTTCATCTCAAACGAGGCGGAGTTCACGCCGAAGAACATTCAAACCCGCGAGAGCCGCGCCGAACTGATTTTCCGCGTGCGCGCCACGGCGGCATCTAGGAACGGCGCTCTCAAGCGCGGCCTTCCCGTCGAGGTTTGGAAGTAAGCCGATGCCGCAGGGGATCGCCGAAGGAATGACCGGAGGACTGGCGCTACGCCTGCGCGGCATCGTGAAGGATTACGCCGGGGAAAAAGCCCTGAAGGGCGTCGACCTTTCCATTGCCCCCGGCTCGTTGTTCGGCATTATCGGTGCCGACGGCGCAGGCAAATCCACCTTGCTCACGATCCTGGCCACGTTGCTGGATCCGGATGCCGGCGAAGCTTCCATGCTGGGTCTCGACATCCGAAAAAACTTCCGCACGCTGCGGCGCGAGATCGCCTTTATGCCGCAACGGTTTTCGCTGTACCCCGACCTCACGGTTTCGGAAAATCTCGATTTCTTCGCCGACGTCTACGCGCTCGATGCCGCAGAAAAGGTCGACCGCAAAGCCGAGCTGCTGCGTTTTTCGGGTCTCGAACCCTTTCAGCAACGCCGTGCGGGTCAGCTCTCGGGCGGCATGAAGCAGAAGCTGGCGCTGTCGTGCTGCCTGCTTCACAAGCCTCGCCTGCTGCTGCTCGACGAGCCCACGGTGGGCGTCGATCCGGTGGCGCGCCGCGATTTCTGGATCATGCTGCGGTCGCTCAAGGCCCAGGGCATCACCCTCGTGGTGACGACACCGTACATGGACGAAGCCGCACAATGCGAGGCATTGTTGCTTTTGCATCAGGGAAAAATGTTGGCCACCGGAACACCGGTGGAAATGCTGGGCAAATACCCCTATCGCCTCTACCGGGTGTTTGCCGCGACACCGCTTTCGTTTTCAGCACGTTCCCCGCTGCCCGCGCAGGTCGCTCTCGCCTATCCGCACGGAGGCGCGCTGCACGTGGCCTTTGATCTGAATGCGACACCCGAGGCGGACTGGTGGCGCTTTTTCCCCGGTGCCGAAGGGGCGGAACCACTCGCACCCGACATCGAAGATTTACTGTTCGCACTGCTCGACCGCGAGCCGGAATTATGATTTCAGAACGCGCACCCTCGATCGAGATTCATGACCTGACCAAACGGTTCGGTAGCTTCACGGCCGTGGACAAACTCTCCTTACGGGTGGAACGCGGCGAGATCTTCGGATTCCTGGGCGCCAACGGTGCGGGCAAAACCACCGCCATCCGCATGCTGTGCGGGCTGTTGCAACCGAGCGCGGGCACCGGACAAGTGGCCGGATGCGACCTACTCTCCGAGACCGAATCCCTGCGCGGGCGCATCGGGTACATGTCCCAGAAGTTCGCGCTGTATCCCGACTTCACTGTCGAAATGAACCTGCGCCTTTACGGCGGCCTCTATGGTTTGCGCGGAGCGTTGCTGGAAGAGCGCGTGCGCGAGATCGCCGCCCGCATGCGCCTCGAGCCTCTGCTCGCTCGCCGTACCGACTCGATCCCGTGGGGTTGGCAACAACGCCTCAACCTGGGTTGCGCCTTGCTCCACCATCCTCAAATCGTGTTTCTCGACGAGCCTACCGCCTCCGTAGATCCGGTCAGCCGCCGTCACTTCTGGGATGTGATTGCGGAACTGGCGCAAGAGGGCACCACGATTTTCGTGACCTCCCATTACATGGATGAGGTCGAGTATTGCGGCAGGGTGGCCATTCTCGTCGCGGGCCGCATCGCCGCGCTCGATACTCCGGCGGGACTCAAGCGGGCCAGCGGTTTCGCCACCTTGGGCGAAGTGTTTTTGGACGTGGTGGAGAAGGCCGAGAATGCAGAAAAGCGGAACCGGGCAGGGAGGTCGGCATGAGTACCGAACACGGGTCCGCCCGCTCCCGGTTCATCGACCTCACCACCCTCCCCGCTCTCAAACGCGCCTGGGTGGTTGCCCGCAAGGAGTTCCTCCACATTCTCCGCGACCCGCAAACCTTGGCCATCGTGGTGGGCATGCCAGTGTTGATGATGTTCCTCTACGGCTACGCGCTCAACGCCGACATCCGCGATGCGCGCGTGACGGTGCAAATGCCCGTGCCCTCGGTGGCCGGGCGCGATCTCGTGGCGCGCCTCGATGCGTCGCCGTTCTTCGCCGTCTCGCAAGTCACGGGCGCGCAATCCGAACCGCTCGAAGTGTTCCGCACCGGATCTGGAGATGGCGCAGGCGGTGGTTCAACGCGCGCCCTGTTGCGCCTACCGCCCGATCTGGACGCAGGGCTGCGCCGCCCCGGTGGGACGGATGTGCAGGTGATCGTGGATGGCTCCGACCCTTCCACCGGAACCCAAATGAAAAGCGCCGTGGAGGCCGCGGTGCAGGCCATTCTGTTCAATCAGCTGGGAACGAAACCACCCCGTCTGGTCGAACCGCGCACGCGGGTGTTCTATAATCCCGAGCAGCGCAGTGCGCTGTTCTTCGTTCCCGGACTGATGGCGGTGATCTTGCTGATGATTTCCGCGTTGCTCACCTCGATCACGGTCACACGCGAAAAAGAAACCGGCACCATGGGGCAATTGCTGATCACCCCGCTCCGTCCCGCCGAAATCATTGCCGGCAAGCTGCTCCCTTACGTTCTACTGGCCTGTCTCGATGGACTCCTGATTCTTGCGGTCGGCCGTATTGCCTTCGGCGTGCGGGTGGCGGGATCGGGAACATTGCTCGCCGCCGCCAGCCTCGTCTACATCTTCACCGCTCTCAGCATCGGCCTGCTCATCAGCACGCTTGCCAAACGCCAGCATCACGCCATGCTCATGGCCTTGGGCGCCACCATGATGCCCACCATCATTTTGTCGGGATTCATCTTCCCCATCGCGAGCATGCCCATCAATCTCCGGATACTAGCGCAGGTCATTCCCGCAACGCACTACCTGCAGATCGTGCGGGGCATTGTTCTCAAGGGCACGGGCATCGCCGAATTGTGGCGTCCGCTTCTCATTCTCACCGGCGAAGGCCTGATGCTGTTCGGCCTGTCCGTCCGCAAATTCCGGATAAAACTGTGACCGGCATCTCCCTGACACATTGTATCCAAACCAACCAACCATGAACCTTCTGCGTCTCATCATCTGGAAAGAGTTCCGCCACCTGCGGGGCGACCGCACCGCCTTGCGCATGCTGCTGATCATGCCGATCGTGCAGCTGATGATTCTGGGGTACGCTCTCACCACCGAGGTTCGGCACACGCCGCTCGCGGTGCTCGACCGGTGCAACTGCCCCGCCTCGGCATCGCTGGTGGCGGCAGTGTCTGAACCGCCGCTCTTCGCATTTAAGGGCTATGCGCATTCGGAGACGGAACTCCGCCGTAGGTTCGACCGGGGTGAAATCCGTGCGGCGCTGCTCATCCCCGCCGATTTTTCGCAGCGGCTTGAAGAACGCTTGAAAGGATTTTCAAGCGTCTCCGGAAGTACCGGGTTCTTCGTGCCGACCGACGGACCCGGCGCGCCCGTGGGATTGTGGATGGACGGGCAGGATGCCAGTACCGCCAACGTGGCGCGCGGATACCTCAACGCCATCATCAACCAGTGGGCGGGGGACCGCCTCGCCGAGCGCCTGCGGGCCGACGGCAAAAAAATCGGCGACCTCATCCCGTTTCGGGTGCACACCTTGATCGCCTTCAACCCGCTGCTCGAATCGAGCTGGTACATGGTGCCGGGCATTGCGGTGATCCTCATCACCATGGTGACCGCACTGCTCACGGGTTTTTCCATCGTGCGCGAAAAGGAAGGCGGAACGCTCGAACAATTGCTGGTCACGCCGGTCAAGCCCATCCACATCGTGCTCGGCAAGGCCGCACCCTTTTTCGTGGTGGGGTTTCTGCAGCTGTTTCTCGCACTCGGCATCGCGCGGTTTTGGTTCGGCATCCCGTTTCTCGGGAGCTACCTGAACCTCGCGCTATTCTGCGCGATCTACATGCTCTCGTCGCTCGGCATCGGAATCTTCACCTCAACCGTGGCGCGCACCATGCAACAGGCGCTGTTCATCATCTGGTTTTTCCTGGTGTTCTTTTTGTTGTTGTCCGGATTTTTCTTGCCGGTGGAGAACATGCCGCATTGGGTGCAGCTCGTCACCTACGCGAATCCGGTGCGCTATTTCATGGAGATTCTGCGCAACATGTTTTTGAAAGGCTCGGGGTTGCGGGAGCTGTGGCATCAAGGTGCCGCAATGCTCGCCATCGGGGTCATCGTATTCGGCGGAGCGCTGGCGATGTTCCAGCGGAAGAGCGGATAGCGGGGAGGGGCGTACTCGCGCGCCACCTTTGTTTAGACACCGTCACCCCGGCGCAGGCCGGGGTCCAGACAAGACAATAGTGAAGCGAAGAGATTCTCCTGTGTTCTCCTCTTCGTCGTCTGGATCCCGGCCTACGCCGGGATGACAGAAATGACCCATCTCAGGACTGCGGCATGACTCTTGCCAATTACCCTAGGATCATGCTTCGCAAAGAACCGTTCGTCTACATCATGGCCAGCGATCGAAACGGCACATTATACATCGGTGTGACAAGTGACTTGATCAAACGGGTCTGGAAACACAAAAAGGAGAAGAAAGGATTTACGGGACAATACGAGGTCTTCGATCTCGTTTACTATGAGCCTCATGTTTCCATGGAAGCGGCTATCACTAGGGAGAAGCAGATGAAGGAATGGAAACGATTATGGAAGCTGAAGCTTATCGAGACTATGAATCCGGATTGGAATGATCTGTGGCCGGAGATTCTTAAACGGTTCTAAGGCCTTCAACCCGGCAAGGGGAATGCCGATGCACCTGAGAAATCGGTTCGGATCAAACCTGTCACCCCGGCGTAGGCCGGGGTCCAGACGACGCAGAATTGAAATCGAAGACGTTCGTTTAAACGAAAGCCTCTCGACTGGACCCCGGCCTGCGCCGGGGTGACGTAGAATACACCATCCTAGATTTATTCTTGCCTCTACAAGAAATCCTTAATTTTTAGTCGATTCAGGGATATTCATTTTCGGAGGACTTTCGTTCTTTACCAAAACACAACCAATGAATTCAAACCCTCTGATGGACATCGACTTTGATTTCCGATCGGACACGCCGACGGGAAAAGACCCGGATGCCCAAAGCCCCAACATTTATTCCGTATAAGGAGCGGGCTAGCGGACGTAGATTCGCCATATTAAAATGAGTACCATTGGACACACTACGCACGACAATAAACGGGGGCCGGCATGGAATGGCTTAACAAGCTCTTAGGCGCTAATAAAGATCTTCGCGACACTGCGGGCACTTCCTCAGGTCCTCAGGCTGTACATCCGCAAAAAAAGGTCATCACCATCACCGACCTTCCTGATTTTGACGCTTCAATTAAAGCTCTCATCATCTTTCGATTAAAGCACAATAACATACTTGACGACGAGGCATTAGAAACGATTCAAGCTTTGCCCACAATTCAATGCTTGGGTGTACCAGAAGCAACTATTCTCAATGTTATCGTCCTCTATACCCAACTTGCAGTAAGAATCTCATCTTTCGAGGCGCTCAAACTTATCGACGAATCACGCGCCGACGGGATTCGCACAAAAATCCATCAGAACATGGAGCTGATAGAATATTTAAGGATAAGGGTACACCAGGAGCTTTACAGTGATCCATCGCCACCTTTATTTCATCCTGACTGGACTTGCGACGAAACTACTTTCGCCTTACTGTACTCTATTGCCCTTAATTTTTTCCAAGAATTTATAGACTCACCGGAGTCGAATGATTTCCTTTAACGATTCCTAACTAAACCAACCCCCGCAAACTCCCACCACTAGCAAACAACCGATCCACCTGCTTCGCCACCGCCGCATCCGGCTCCAGCGCGGGCGCATGCCAGGGCTTGATGCGCGCATCGATGAGTAGCGGCCCGCGGCAACCCCAGTGTTTATCCTCTGTAAACGCATCCACCCCATGAACATCGCGTGCCGGATCGGAACGGGTGAAGGTCACCCACAACCAATTTTCGCTATTCGCCGCAGCGAATTCCGGATCATCGGCGAGTACCCATAGCGGAAATTCGTCCAGCGCGGCGAGTAGTCCTCCGGCATCGGCAAGGCGCTCCGTAAGCTGTTCCATCTGATGCGCCAGCGTCGCAGAATCCGCATCGGCATA
>CANIEU010000006.1 GCA_947466585.1 Fibrobacterota bacterium | reverse complement strand
TTTTTCTGCGACAATCGTACAGCTTTCTTGCCTGTCCAGATCAACGAACCACTATCTACTAGCCACCCCTTTCTACCGTCTACCGTCTACCTACTACCGTCTACCTACTCTCCTTATGCTCGACTACCAAACTGATTTCATCCGCTTCATGCTCTCCGCCGGCGCACTGCGCTTCGGTGACTTCACCACCAAGAGCGGGCGCAAGACCCCGTATTTCATCAATACCGGAGCATACCGCACCGGGGCGCATCTGGACCAGCTCGGCGCCTTTTACGCCCGGGCCATCGTGGAAGCGCACGGGAATGAATTCGACAATCTTTTCGGCCCGGCCTACAAGGGGATTCCCCTGGCCGTGGCGGGAGCGACCTCCTTGTTCCGCAATCACGGGCTCGATATCACGGTGACCTTTAATCGCAAAGAGGCCAAGGATCACGGCGAAGGCGGTTTGCTCGTGGGCTTCGATTACAAGAACTGGACCGCAACCGCACCTTGCCGGGTGTTGCTGATCGAAGATGTGACCACTGCGGGTACCTCGGTGCGCGAATCGCTGCCGCTGATCGAAGCGGGCGGCAAGGCCAAGGCCATCGGGCTCGTGGTGTCAGTCGATCGTATGGAGAAGGGCGCGGGCGAACGCCCTGCACTGCGCGAAATCCGAGAAGACTTCGGCCTCAAAACCACCGCGATCGTGTCGGTGCTCGACCTGATCGCGTTTCTGGAGACCCCCGAAGGCGGAGAGTATCTCGCGCGCGATGCCTCTTTGCTGGAGCGGATGCGGGCTTATCGCGCCGAATACGGCGCGGTTTAAATCTGGAGCCGAATACGGCGCGGTGTAAACCCGGCGCCGTATTCGGCTCCGTTTAAACCCCGTTACTTCGCTGCGGCCGCTTTTTTCTTGGGCGGCGCGGCGGCCTTCAATGATTTTCCGGTTTTACCCGACTTCGACTTCTCCGGTTTCGTGGGCTCGGGAGCCAATCCCATATCCTCGGGGCGGAAGCTCACCTTGATGTGGACCATGCCTGCCAAGGGATCTTTGCGGATGAGCACGACACCGACATCGGGACGCAAGGACTTGCCCTTGAGGATTGCCAACGCGGAATCCCGATAGCCGCGCGCCAACGCCTCTTTTGCGAGGGGAATCCCCCGTTTCGTAATGAAATCCTGATCGACCTTGCCGGTGTCGTCTTCGAAATACTTCACGGCCATGATGTGGGTGACACTGTCGAGCTGGGCGACAATGATGGAATGGATGTCGTAGGTTTTATCGTTGATGACCCAGGTTTGTTCTCCCGTGAGGCGCGTCTCCGCTCCGCCGAGGAAATTTTTCACCTGAGCCCCGATCAGCTTGGTCGAGAGAGAGTCGGGGAACTCGACCTGGATCACCACCAGCGGGTAGCGCTTGTTGGTCTCGTTCGCGATGCGGTATTCCCGGAAGTACGACGAGTCGCGTTGCCCGGCCACCAGCAATTCGAAATCGCCGCGCACCATGTCCCAGAACCATTTGTACTGGCCCTGCATGTATTCCATGACGTCCTTGGTCACCTGATCGCGCACTTCTTCGGCGAAGAGCACCTTCAAGGAGTCGAGGTTTCCCGCGAGCACGGTGTAGATGAACTTCTGTGAGGCGTACTCTTGGCTAAGGCGGAAGATCGAATCCGCCCGGGCTGCGATAGCCACTGAGTCGAGAACCGGAGTCTCGGGCTCGGCGACTTTTTTCTTTGCGGCAAGCGCGGGGGAGGCCAGGAGGGCCAATCCCAATGCAAGTACGGCGAATGCCCGGTGTAAGCTGATGCAGGGAAGCCGGAGGTTCAACCCGGCTCCTTCACGATGCGGAGCGGCATCACGATGAAGAAGTGGTCGGGATTTTCCATCACCGGCTCCACGACGATGGCGCCGAGAGGGTTGTTGAATTTCAACTGGATTTCTTCGCTCTGCGTGAGGCGCAGTTCGTCGATCAGGTAACCGGCGTTTACGCCCACTTCCACCGGGTCGCCGGTGAAGTGCACGGCGATGGTTTCTTCCGAATCGCCGCCCAGATCGGGGTTGCGGGCGGAGAGCTGCAGCGCCTTGTCCTTGAAATTCATGACCACGAGACGGGTTTTGGCGTTGGCCATGGTGGAAACGCGGCGCAGCACCGAAATCAGCTGTTCGCGGTTGCAGCGCATTACGCGGGCGAAGTCCTTGGGCACCACGTTTTCGTAGTTGGGGTACGGACCATCGATCAGCTTGGTCAGGATGGTAACGGTCGCGGTACTGAATCGGGCCTGGGCAGACCCGATTCCGATCTCGATCAACTCCTCCGGATCTTCCGACATCCGCAGCACCTGCGAAAGGGTCTTGGGCGGAAGGATCACGCCGGGCTTGAGGTCGGCACCGTCGAGTCCGATCCAGGCCTTGCCGAAGCGGTGGCCGTCGGTTGAAACCATTTCGAAGCGACCTTTGCGGCCCTCGCAATACACGCCCGTGAGCGCCATGCGGCTGAAATCCGAGGAGACGGCGAATGCCGTTTTGTCGTGGAGGAAACGCAGATCCTTGAGCGGAGCGCGGAAGGTTTTACCCTGGCCCACTTCGGGCAACGAGGGGTATTCGGAGGCGTCGTAGCCCGTGAGGTTGCCCTGGAACCCGGTTTCGGATTTGACGGTGAACAGGTAGTCGTCGACCGAGACGATGACGGGGAAATCGGGCAGCTCCTTCACCACTTCGAGGAGTTTACGGGCGTTGACGACGATCTCGCCGTCTTCGTGCCCTTCGACTTCGAGCCGCTGGATGATGGTCATGTCGAGATCGGTGGCCCGAATCTCGAGTTCGTTGCCGCGCAGGCGCAACAACAGGTTGTACAGGATCTGCAGCGTGGTCTTGCTGGGGATGGCGTTGCAAGCCATTTGCAGCGCATCCAGGAATACCGGTTTTTGGGCCTCGAACTTCATGATGACGGCTCCGTTTTTATACCGCGCGGACGCCTCCGGCACCCCTTGTTCGAGGTGGCCGCGAGCGCGCATCCGGACGGAAGCATGATGTCGGGCAAAGATAGATTATCCCCACTGGGGGACCGATTTTTCCCCTGCAGCCGGAGGGTCGAAGAAGCTAATTTCAAGCAGGTTTTGCCGGGACCGGGCGGCACCACAGGGTTGTGGTAGGGCATCGCCGGCGGCAGCGGGAATAGAAGAGGGGACGCATGATTATTGAGCCGAAAATCCGGGGTTTTCTTTGCACCACCGCGCATCCCGACGGATGCCGCGCCTCCGTGGAGGAGCAGATCCGCCACGTCCAGAAGGGCGGACCGATCACCGGAGGGCCGAAGCGTGCCTTGATCCTCGGGTGTTCCACCGGCTACGGTCTCGCCTCGCGCATCGCCGCAGGGTTCGGCAGCGGGGCCGGCACCTTGGGCGTCGCCTTCGAGCGTCCGTCCGAGCGCGACCGCACCGCCTCTCCCGGTTGGTATCAAAACACGGCCTACGATGATGCCGCGCACAAGGCGGGCCTCTATTCCAAAACCCTGAACGGCGACGCCTTCTCCGACGAAATGAAGGCGGAAGTCGTGGCGTTGCTCAAAAATGAATTGGGTCCGGTCGATCTGTTCGTCTACAGTCTCGCGGCACCGCGCCGCACGAATCCGCTCACCGGCATTTCGTACCGCTCCACGCTCAAGCCCATCGGAGCGTCCTACACCAACAAAACGTTGGACTTCAATACCGGCGTGGTCAGCGAGGTCACCCTCGAAGCCGCCAATCCCGAAGAGGTGGAAGCCACCATCCAGGTGATGGGCGGCGAAGACTGGGAGCTCTGGACCGATCTGCTCATCAAGGAGGGGTTGCTCGCTCCGGGTGCGAAGGTGTTGGCCTATTCGTACATCGGCCCCGACGTGACGCAGCCGGTTTATCGCAACGGAACCATCGGCGCGGCCAAGGATCATCTCGAAGCCACCGCCATCCGCCTCAACGACAAACTCAAAGCCATCGGCGGCGCGGGCACCGGCGCCTGGGTATCGGTCAACAAGGCGCTTGTGACCCAAGCCAGCTCGGCCATTCCGTTCATGCCGCTCTACATCAGCCTGCTTTACAAGGTGATGAAGGATAAGGGGATTCACGAAGGTTGCATCGAACAGATGGATCGTCTGTTCCGGGAACGCCTCTACACGGGCGGACCTACGGTCACCGACGAAAAAGGCCGCATCCGCGTGGACGACTGGGAAATGCGCGAAGACGTGCAGGCAGAGGTCAAACGCCTTTGGCCCATGGTGAATACCGAAAACCTTGCGCAGTGGTCCGACGGAACAGGATATCGCGACGATTTCCTCCACTTGTTTGGGTTCGACATCGCAGGCGTGGATTACGGAGTCGACGTACCCGAAGAGAGGATTTAACCGCATGAACCCGGTGTTCCAGTATCTGCGTTCCTCCATCGGACGCAAACAGTTGATGGGCCTGAGCGGCCTTCTGCTCTATGGCTTTTTGCTCGTGCATCTGTTCGGCAACCTCGGTTTGTTGTCGGGGCCCGAGTACTTCAATGGATACGGGCACCTAATGCTGCACACCCTGAAAAAGGTGGTGATTCCGATCGAGGTTCTGCTGCTTGGTGCGTTTCTCCTTCACCTACTTCTGGGCTTCAAGGTGACGGCGGAGAACCGCGCCGCACGGCCCGACCGGTACGCGGTGCGGGCTTCCAAGTCACCCCGAACCGGGTTCGGTGCTTACATGGCGGTTTCGGGCGTTTGGTTGCTGGTCTTCATTCTGGTGCATGTACCGCATTTCCGTTTCGGTGCCTACCGCGCCACGCCGCTTGTGACCTATAACGGGGTGGAGATGCGCGACCTCTACGCCGAGGCCGTGCGATCCTTCGCCAACGGCTGGTTCACACTCTTTTACGTCGGTAGCTTCCTGCTGTTGTTGGTGCATCTCGCACACGGGGTGCGCAGCAGCCTGCAAAGCCTCGGCATCAACCATCCCCGCTGGAACCCGGCATTGGATTTCGTTTCGTACGTCTATGCGGTCGTCATTTGCGGCGGCTTCTCAGGGTTCGCCATCTGGCTTTGGTCTCAAGGGGGAGTTGCAGCATGATCCTCGACGCAAAAATTCCTCCCGGCGCGATCGACAAAAAATGGACCGACTACCGGTTCAACATGAAGGTGGTCAACCCCGCCAACAAGCGCAAGCACAAAATCATCGTCGTGGGCACCGGCCTCGCAGGCGCGTCGGCGGCGGCCAGCCTCGCCGAGCTCGGCTACAATGTGCACGCGTTCACGTTTCATGACAGCCCGCGCCGCGCGCACAGCATCGCCGCCCAGGGCGGCATCAATGCCACCAAGGACTACCCCAACGATGGCGACTCGGTGCGTCGCCTGTTCTATGATACCGTCAAGGGCGGCGACTTCCGCGCGCGTGAAGCCAACGTGCATCGCCTCGCGGAGATCAGTAACCAGATCATCGACCATTGCACCGCGCTCGGCGTTCCCTTCGCCCGCGAATACGGCGGCCTGCTCGACAACCGTTCCTTCGGTGGCGCACAGGTTTCCCGCACCTTTTACGCGCGCGGCCAAACCGGCCAACAGCTGCTGCTCGGCGCTTACCAAAGCCTGATGCGCCAGGTGGGCGCCGGCCAGGTCAAGCTTCACACCCGTCTCGAAATGCTCGACCTCGTGACCGTGGACGGCGTGGCGCGCGGCGTGATCTTCCGCAATCTGGTCACCGGCGAACTCGAGCGTCACGAAGCCGATGCGGTGATCCTCGCTACCGGCGGTTACGGACGCGCCTTCTATCTCTCCACCAACGCTGCAGGTTCCAACGTGACCGCGGCGTGGCGTGCACACAAACGCGGCGCCCTCTTCGCGAACCCCTGTTTCACGCAGATCCATCCGACCTGCGTGCCCGTGGCCGGCGAGCATCAGAGCAAGCTCACCTTGATGTCGGAAAGCCTGCGGAACGATGGGCGCGTTTGGGTGCCCCGCAAGGCCGGTGACACGCGTTCGCCCGACCAGATTCCCGAGGCGGAGCGCCGTTACTTCCTCGAAGAGAAATACCCCAGCTTCGGCAACCTCGTGCCCCGCGACGTGGCCTCGCGCAATGCCAAGCAGATGTGCGACGAAGGCCTCGGTGTGGGGGAGAGCGGCCTTTCGGTGTACCTCGATTTCCATGACGCGATCGAGCGCGTGGGCGAAGGCAAAATCCGCGAGAAGTACGGTAACCTCTTCCACATGTACGAGAAGATCACCGACGAGAACCCCTATCAGGTGCCCATGCGCATCTACCCTGCGGTGCACTACACCATGGGTGGACTCTGGGTCGATTACAATCTGATGAGCACCATTCCGGGCCTGCATGTGCTCGGCGAAGCGAACTTCTCCGACCACGGTGCGAACCGATTGGGCGCGAGCGCGCTCATGCAGGGCTTGGCCGACGGGTATTTCATCATTTCGCAAACGATTGGAAATTATCTGGTTTCGAACGCCCTTCCTAAAATCACCACGGAGCACGCCGCCTTTGCGGATGCCGAGCGCAGTGTGAAGGCCCGGCTCGACAAGTTGCTTGGTGCCAAGGGTGGAACGCCTCCCGCCGAGTTCCACAAGCGTCTCGGCAAGATCCTGTGGGACGATTGCGGCATGGCCCGCAACGAGGAAGGCCTCAAGCATGCCCTCGAAGAAATCCCCAAGATCCGCGAGGAGTTCTGGCGCGGCGTAAGCGTCACCGGCAGTGGACAGGACTTCAATCTCGCGCTCGAAGAGGCCGGTCGTGTGGCCGACTTCCTTGAGTTCGGCGAGCTCATGGCCCTCGACGCACTGACCCGCCGTGAATCGTGCGGTGGACACTTCCGTGAAGAATCGCAGACCTCGGAGAACGAGGCTCTGCGTGATGACGAAAACTTCTGTCACGTGGCGGCCTGGGAACATCAGGGCAAAAACATCGCCTCTTCCGCGCTGCACAAGGAACCGCTCACGTTCGAGAACGTGCATTTGACGCAACGGAGCTACAAATGAATTTCAAACTCCGCCTTTGGCGCCAGGCGAACGGCAATGCAAAGGGCAACTTCCAGGAAGTGGAGGCCCAAGGCGTTTCCCCGGACATGTCCTTCCTCGAGATGCTCGATGAAGTCAACAACGACTTTCTGCGCGAAGGCAAGGATGCCGTCGCTTTCGAAAGCGATTGCCGCGAAGGCATTTGCGGAACGTGTTCTTTGGTGATCAACGGTTTGCCGCACGGTCCCGATCGGGGCACCACGGCCTGCCAGTTGTACATGCGTAAATTCAAAGACGGTCAGACCATCACGGTCGAGCCGTGGCGCGCAAAAGCCTTTCCGGTGATCAAGGATCTTGCGGTCGATCGCGCGGCCTTCGATGAAATCATCTCGGTCGGCGGGTTTATCTCGGTGAAAACGGGAAGTGCGCCCGATGCCAACGGTTTGCCGGTGCCCAAGCGGGATGCCGACTCCGCCATGGACGCGGCCGCATGCATCGGTTGCGGCGCTTGCGTGGCTGCCTGCCCCAATGCTTCCGCCATGCTTTTCGTTGCCGCCAAGGTTTCCCACCTAGGCCACCTGCCTCAGGGCCAGCCCGAGCGCCAGCGCCGCGTGGTGCGGATGGTTTCCAAAATGGATGAACTCGGATTCGGCAATTGTTCCAATCGCAACGAATGCGAAGCGGCGTGCCCCAAGGAAATTTCCGTGGAGCACATCGCGCGCATGAACCGCGATTACGGCGTTTCGGCCCTGCTCGGCACCGATCGAGACCGCTCCGAAGCGGGAGCTTGACGCATACGGAAACGAACACGGAAAAGCCGACATGCATCGAAAGCGCCGAAGATTTGTAGTCGCGTGCACCTTCGGGCTAGCGGTCTCTCTCGTTCTTGGTTCGGTGGTGTCGGCAGGTGAAACGCCCACGTTCCGGCTCTCCGATGCCGACGGCAAACCCTTCGATCTGAAGGCTCAGCGCGGCGCAATCACCCTCGTCAATTTTTGGGCCACGTGGTGCGTGCCCTGCATCGCCGAGCTCGAAGCTTATCGCGGGCTTCAGGAACGTTTTGCCGCACGCAGTTTTACTGTGGTGGCGATCTCCGTCGACCAGCCGCAAACCGCCGCCCGCGTGCGTTCCTTTGCTCAGGCTCGCGCCTTCCCGTTCCCGGTTTTGCTCGACCCCGACGAAGCAGTCTATCGCGCCTACGATGGTGCGGCCATGCCCACCAGCGTGCTGATCGATCGCGACGGGCGTATCGTACACCGCAATGAAGGCTACCGCGTCGGAGACGAAGCGGATTGGGTTGCGCGCATCGAGGCCTTGCTTCAACCGGATTCCGTTGCAGAGGCGAAAGATTCCACGATGGATTCCACCGCAGCCTCCTCAGGAGAATCGAGACCCAGCACGGGCCCGAACGAAGCCGGGTTTGGGCGGGGACTCGACCACATTTCGCTGAGCGGCTCGAATTTTCTGCGGGCCAATTATGGGCGGGAAGATCGGGCGCAGCCCGACGCCAACGGATGGCTCGAGGATTGGTTCGATTTGCGTATTGCCGGTGATCGTATTGCCTATCAGGTCCGCTTTCGCGGCTACCAGTTTTTGGAGGACCTACCCGACTCGCGCGAAAACCTTATCCGCGATCCGAACCAGCGCATCGTGAAACAAACGCTCTCCTATCAGGATGCGCACGCCGATGTGCGGGCCGGCAACTTCTACGGCACGATCAATCGGGGCCTTGTGTTGCGGATGTTCGAAGACCGACAGGCGCGCATCGACCGCGACGTCGAAGGCGTTTGGGCATCGTTGAAAGGCGGCGAAGCGGGTGAGACAGGGTGGGGGCGCGGACGCGCATCGGTGTTCGGTGGAAGCACCTTCACAAGGTTCGACGACCTGTACGCTATGGACGCGGATGAAGACAATCTGCGCGATACCCGCCTGCAGGGAGTGGAAGGTGAGTGGGAGCCGCGTGCGGGCATCACCGTGGGAGCTCAGGCTTTGGAAGCCTTTCGTGACAGTTGGCACGTGAAGCTACTTGCAGGCAACGCCGAATGGCTGCGCGGTTCCACCACCATGTACGTGGGATATGCCGGATTGACCGGCGAAGACGCCTTCAAATACCCCAACGACTTCACCGGCCGCGCCCTGTATGCCGCCCTCTCTCAAAATCTCGGTGCCCTCGAACTCGGTGCCGAATACAAGTATTACCACAATTACGCGCTTGGATTCGCCGAACCGCCGAGCCTTGTTCCTTACCACACTTTCCGCCTTACGGCGCGCGATATTCCCTTCCCGAACAATCAGCAAGAGGAGGGCGTGCAATTCCACGGCGCGTGGATGTTTCGAGACGGTGCCCAAGCCGCCCTCAACGTGTCGCGCTTGGTCGGTCATCCCGGACGCAATCCGGCCTACCTCGTGCATGCCGTCGAACTTCCCTATCTCGACATCGATCCTTCGGTGCGCTTCCAAGACAAGCAGGGTGGCACCTTGCTGCTGGCCCTTAATTACAACGCCCAGCGTCGTTTCGAAAGCGGGGCCTTCGAGGATACGCGTGCCCTCACTGCGGGAGCCTCCGGCAACTGGCCGCTCTCCGGCCCTTGGAATTTGCAATGGGAGGCCGAGCTGCAAAAGCGGCAAGTCGACCTGCGCAGCGTCGCACCTGCCGATCCGCTTGGTGGCGTCGGACCCGTGGTGGCCAAGGGATCGCCCTGGCAGGGTGTGGTGTCCGGCACATTGGGTCGTTCGTCGGCATGGACGTTCACACTGGATTACGAAGCCACCACCGCGATTCGCGAGCGGGATCCCAATTCCATTCACGATAAAATTCCGGGCATCTCCAATGGGTGGGCCTCGGCGCAGTTCACCTGGATCGCGTTGGAAGGACACGCCATCGCCTTATGGGCCGGTCAACGCAAGGAACGCGTGATCTGCTCGGGCGGCAGCTGTCGTGTGGAACCCGCATTCGAAGGAGGGGAACTGACATGGATCTCCCACTTCTGAATGTGCGCCTCCAAAGGTTTCTTTCGGCGCTTCCGATGTTAATGCTCGCCGCACTGGCGTCGGGTTGTTTGTTCAACGACCCCCTGCAGGAACTCGATCCCGCCGCGCTCGAAAACGCCAGCTTCGACACGCTCGCCTCCGCCGAAAGTTTTTCCGTGACGCGCGGGCACCTTCTCGAATCGTTCGGGGCCTATGCCTGCGCCTCGTGCCCCGATGCCGAGGCCCGACTCGCACCCTACACGCAGTCCGGATCCACTGCGCCTGGATACAATCCCCGCCTCGTCGTCGTAAATTATCACGTGGCTTTTCCTGGGACGCTCGTCGACCCGTGGATTACTGCAGGTACCCAGGCCCGCCACGATGCGTTCGGGTTCACCAGTCTGCCACAGGTGAAGATGAACGGGGCGAATACACCTTACGGCATCCGCGAAAAGGACGTGCGCTTTGCGCAAGGCGAATACGACACCCTCATTTCCCGGTTGCGCCGTGACGACAGCCTCACCACTCTCGATCTCCAGATCGACACGGTCCTATACGACAGCACGGCGCGCCGCATGAGCGTGCGTTTCACGCTCCTCAACCGGGCCACCGCGGCGCGCGGCGCGCTCTCGCTACGGGTCATCGTTGTCAAGAACCGCGCCGTGGTGATTCCCAGTCTGCCGGGTCACCCGTGGGAGGTGATCGTAGCCGAAACCACCGACAAGGACTCCTCCGGCGCGGCGCTGACGTTGCCCGGCATGGCGGGCCTGCGGGCCAGCACGTGGGTTTCCAGCTTAACTCTCAAGGAGGAAGCGGCCCTGATCCCGACCCCGCCCTCTCCCGAAAACCCCGAGGATTACGCGGTGGTGGTGATCGTCCGAAACCGGAACGGAATCGTTCAAAACGTGGCGACCTGGCAATATGCTCCCGAATAAATCTGGCCAACAATCCGGTTAAAAGCGTTCAAAACTTTAAAATTGAAGCTCCTGGCCAAAAACCTTCGGCGCAGGGAGTGGGATTCGCGTTATTTTATGGGCGTGTTCACCGGGAATGTTTCCGGTGGATGTTGGGGTATCGCATGAAAACGTTGCTGCTTTCCGCGCTGATGCTGGTCGGGTCCTTGGGACTTCAGACCGCCCATGCCGCCGAGGGCGACGTGGGAACCGCAGCCTATCCGTGGTCGAATCTTTCGGATTTGGCCACCAGTCCGATTACCTACAGCCTCTCGCAATATTCCGGCAAGGTTGTGCTGTTGGTGGTGTTCCAGTACAACTGCGGTGGTTGCGTCGGAAACGCTCCGAAGATCGGACTCTTGGCGGATACGCTCTTCAAAAGCGCAGAGGGGGCGAAGTTTCAAGCTGTAGGTGCGGAAATCGCCACCGCGAGCTATGCGCAAATTCAAACGTATCGCAACAGCCTCACCTCGAATGGGGCCTTGACGGTCAACTTTCCCTCCGTCAAGGTTGTGCACGACACGAATATCGCGGCCACCAACGGAACGGGCGAAAAGTGGAAGCGTTACAACTCCTACCGCGATACGTATTTCGTGATCGGTCACGACGGCTTGATTAAGGTGAAGGTCGAGGGCAATCGAGCCAACGCCATGAGCAAGGTCAAGTACGACAGCTTGCGGACGGCGCTGAACACCGCGCTGGCCGCCGCCCCCTCGTCCTTGGCTCCGGCTTCCGGGTCGCGGGTAGGGTTTCGGGCCGATCGCATCGGTCGCGGTTACCGCTTCCATCTGGACGAAGTCGCCACGAGTGCGGTCAGCTTGCGCATTCTCGATTTGCAGGGCCGTGTGATCCGCGCCTTTGTGCTGAGCCCTTCCGCACCCGAGGCGGTGTGGAACGGTTTGGATGCGGCAGGCAACGCCGTGCCCTACGGCTTGTATTTCGCCCGCACTGAAGGCGAAGGCCACGCGCAAAGCCGTCGGCTTCCGCTGCTTCCCTGATCTCAAGATCCCCAGATCCTCGGATCCTCCGATTTTCAGGGTGCCGTGTAGCGCACCTTTCCATTCATGATGCTGAAATCTCCTTGCTTGGGCAGGTAACCGTTCACGGGATGTACCGGCGGCGGGAACGAGTCGTTCCATGCCAATTTCCACGCACCGAAAGCGAACACGGTATCACCGGGGCTTTTGCCGCTGCGGGAGCGCACGAACAGCATGGCCCCCACGATCGCGCTGTCCGGCGCCGTGTATTTAAAGGTCACCGGATCGACGGCGGGATAGAACTGGAAATGGTGTTCCGTCTTGAAATCGGGGTTGGCATACTCGCCCGTGCCTCCGAAATGCGCCGGGGAGTTGAAGTCATTTACTCCGTTCTGGAGTCCGCCTTGGCAAAAACCATCGGGGCAGATCTGCAGGTCCCAGTCCCCGGTTACGGAAGTATCGCCCTTCACGTTTTGCGGAAGCATCCATAAGGTGTCGATCGCGATGTAAAAGCTGTCGGGATAGCGAAGCGTGTCGAGATAGGTCCAAGCAAAGAGCAAGGTGCCTTCGGAGATCGAGATGCTTTGCGAAGAATCGAGCGTCCGGTACCATTTCGGATTCACCCTCAGCGAGTCGAAATGGGCCGCGCCGTGATCAGGTCCGCCCCTACCGTTCCCGGCATTGCCGGAGTCGAGGCAGCCCGCGAAGAAAACCGAAAGCATCCACGCGCCCGCGACGAGCATCGATCGCACCGTGTGGATGCGCATACTGAAGCATAGGGTCGAGGTTCCGGTGCGGTTCATGCTGTGTTCGGTTCCCGTTGGAAAGAGGCGTCGGGACTTTAATATACCCTCTCCGCCCGCGCGACCTAGGCGACCTTCTCGACCTACGCGACCGGCAGCCGTACCGTCACCGTCGTCCCTTCTCCGGCTTTGCTGTGGAACCGGATCGTGCCCCCGTGGGCTTCGACGATGCGTTTGCACAGAGGGAGCCCGAGGCCATAACCAGGCGTTCCGGAGCGCGAGCGGTCGGTGCGGTAAAAGGGTTCGAAAATCAGGCGTTGCTCTTCTTCGGGAACCGCATTGCCACCGTTGTGGAACTCGACTACCGCAAAACCGGGTTCCTTGCGTAAGGTGACGCGCACGGGACCTGAACCATCGCGGCCATGCTTGAGGGCGTTCTCCAGCAGGTTGCGGAATACCAGTCGCATGCGGTCGAGGTCCAACGGCACGGCCTGGCCGACGCTTCCTTCCAGAAGAACCCCGGGAGCCTGCGTTTCGAAACGCACGACCTTTTCGGCCGCCAAGGCATCGAGGTCTGCAGGTTTGCGGCGCAATCCGCCCGCTTCACTATTCAGCCGTTCGGTTTCGAGCATTTCGGAAACCATTTTACCGAGCGCATCCACCTCTTCGTGCAGGCTGTCCACGGCCGTTCCGGGTTCGGCCATTTCGAGCGCTACGCGCATGCGCGTGAGGGGAGAGCGCAGTTCGTGACTGACGTCGAGCAGCAACTGATCCCGTGCACGCAATCTTTCGCGGAGGCTCCGTGTCATGGCATTAAAGGAAACGGCCAGATGGGCAAGTTCGTTGCTGCCGGTTTCGGGAATCCGCGCATCGAGGTTTCCGGCTTCCACGGCTTTCACGCCGCGAGCGAGTTCCCGCACGGGTTGCAACTGCCGGCGTAAAAAGAGCCATGCAAGGAGCCACAATGCGGGAAGGCCGGTGAACAGCACCAGCCATTCCTGCGCCCCGGTTTCGAGCGGTTGCCGCTGGCGCGAGCCAAATACGAAGACGTGACCGTTTGAAGGGATCCACGCGATCATGCGGCCATCGCTGTAAAAGACGCGTACGGTATCGGGTATGGGTCGAGACTGGATGCGGTCTCGGATCGGTTCGGGAATGATGTGCGAAAACCACCACGCCCCTTGCGGGTCGCGGATCGCGATGCCCAGTGCGAGTTTGTCGGAGAGTCGGCCGGCCTTTTCGTAATCGGGCGGGGTACCGATTTCGTGCGTGAGCAATTCGGCGTATTCGCGAACGTTCATGCGCGTGGATTCCCGTACATCGGGATTCCACCAGGTCCGAAAGAAAAAGCCCAACAGCACAAAGGTCAGAAACACAGTGCTTAGCATCACCGCGACAAGCTTGAAAAACAGGGAGCCCCGCCGCGGCTGCGCCTGCAATTCGGTGTTATTCGGCGGATTCATCGTCGAGGCCTCCGCGGAAGAGATAGCCCGTGCCGCGCACGGTTTTCAGGTAACGCGGCGTTTGCGGGTCGTCGCCCAGTTTTTGCCGCAGGCGGCTGACCAGCACGTCGAGGGAGCGGTTCACGGGGTCCCATTCGCCGCCATTGAGCAAATCCACCAAGCGCTCGCGATGCAGCACCGTGCCGGGGAAGCGCGCGAAAATGACAAGCGCGTCGAACTCGAGTGCGGTGAGGCGCAGGTCTTCGCCCTTGCGGGTTGCGGTGCGCTTGCTCATATCCACCTCCAGATCGCCGCAGTGCAGGATCTCGCCGCGCGTGGGAGCCTGTTTGCGGCGCAACACGGCCTGAATGCGGGCGGCCAACTCGCGCGGCTCGAAGGGTTTGGGCAGATAATCGTCGGCGCCGATTTCAAGCCCGACGATACGGTCGGCCACCTCGCCGCGCGCGGTGAGCATCAGCACGGGCACATCGGAGGTTTTGCGAATCTCCCGGCAGATTTCGAATCCGTCGCGACCCGGCAGCATCACGTCAAGTAAAATTACGTCGGGCGCGTCAGCGCGCAGCATGCGCAACCCTTCGTCTCCAGTCGCCGCTTGGGCGAGGATGATTTCGAAGCGGCGCAGGTATTCGGTCAACAGCCCGGCGAGTTTGCGGTCATCGTCGATAATCAGGGCTTTGATTTTCATAGTGTGTTTCTCCGTTGTCTTTTCTTTGACAGACGGTAGTAGGTATTAGTTAGAACGTAGAGAGTCGTTCCTGTTTTTCTCGTTTGGTCTTTTACTTGTCTCGTCTTTCTGTTTTCTATCCTAGCTACCGACTACCGTCTACCGTCTGTCCTCTCTCTTACTCATACCTCAACGCATCGATCGGATTGAGGCGCGCGGCCTTTCGCGCGGGCCACCATCCGAAAAACATTCCAGTCGCCGCCGAAAACGCGAAGGCTACCGCAACCGAGGAGACCGAGACCTTGACGGCCCAGCCTTGAGCTCCCGCCAAGACCGCGGCGACACCGATGCCGAGCCCGACTCCGATCAGTCCGCCGACCAGGCTGATCGCCATGGCTTCCACCAAAAACTGCAATAGGATGTCGCGACCGCGCGCTCCCACGGCCAGGCGCAGGCCGATTTCACGCGTCCGTTCGGTCACGGAGACCAACATGATGTTCATGATGCCGATGCCTCCGACCAGCAAAGAGATGCCTGCGATACTGGAAAGCAAAACGGTCAACGCGCCCGAAATCGCGTTGGCCGCGGCGGCGATTTCGGTTTGCGTGCGCACGGTGAAGTCGGGTTCGGCACCGGGAGGCAGGCGCAGGCGACGCAGGAGGATTTCGGTGATCTGCTGCGCGGCTTCGGGCATGGCCGCTTCGGAAACCGCCGATGCCATCATGCTGCTGACGTAGAGGTTGCCCAGGACCTTTTTCTGCACGGTTGAAAACGGCGCGAGCACGATATCGTCCTGATCCTGCCCGAAACTGTTTTGGCCTTTGGATTCCAGAACGCCGAGAATACGGAAGGGCAGATTGTTGATGCGAACGCTCAGGCCGGTCGGATCGGATCCCGCCCCGAAGAGGTTGTCGGCGACCGTGCGCCCGATCACACAGACCTTGGCGGCACCGCGCTCTTCGGAAACCGTGTAGGCCGCACCCGAGGTCAACGGCCATTGCCGGATCGACAGGTATTCGGGATAGGCGCCCAGCACCGAGGTTCGCCAGTTTTGACCGCCTGCCTTTAGTTGCGCTTGCGAACGCGCCACCGGCGTGATATACAGGATCGCGCCGGCTTCTTTGCGAACGGCCGCCACGTCTTCTTCGCGGAACCGGCTTGAGGCTCCGGCCTCCATGCGGGCCGGCCCTTGGGTGCGCGATCCGGGAAACACGTTGATCACGTTCGATCCGAGCCCGGCTATGGAGCTGTTCATGGTTTCGCCGGCGCCGCGTCCCACTGCCAGCATCGCGATCACCGCTGCCACGCCGATGATGACTCCCAGCATGGTGAGAAAGGAACGCATTTTGTTGCGGGCGAGCGAGCGCCAAGCGATGTGGATAAGACCTGCGAAGCGCATTTTAGTCCGCCTTTCCCACGAGCAGGGGTTCCGTCGGAGACGCTGCAGCTTCGACGAGCGGGAACTTCGCCAACTCTTCGCGGGCGTTGGAAACGTTGGGCGTCGGTTCGTCACGGGTGATTTTTCCGTCGCGCACAACGACCTGGCGTTTTGCGAATACAGCGATGTCGGGTTCGTGTGTCACCAGAACGATGGTGATGCCGTTGGCGTTCAGGTCTTGGAACACTTGCATGATTTCAAGGCTGGTACGCGTGTCGAGGTTGCCCGTGGGTTCGTCGGCGAGTATGAGCACCGGATCGTTCACCATGGAGCGAGCGATGGCCACGCGCTGTTGCTGACCGCCCGAAAGTTGATTGGGGTAATGCTGTGCCCGTTCCTGGAGGCCCACCTTCGCTAGCGACTCCAGGGCGCGTTCCTGCGCTTGCGCCGGGCTGACTTCGCCGCGATAGAGGAGCGGGAGTTCCACGTTTTCGAGCGCGGTGGTGCGGGCAAGAAGATTGAACGACTGGAACACGAAGCCCAGTTTGCGATTGCGGACGCGTGCGAGTTCATCGGCGCCGAGGTCCTGCACGGGTTCGCCGTCCAGTCGGTATTCGCCCGAGTCGGGTACGTCGAGACATCCCAGAATATTCATCAAGGTCGATTTTCCCGACCCGCTCGGTCCGCCGATGGCGACGAATTCGCCGCGTTCGATCTGAAGATCCACGCCTTGAAGCGCGTGCACGGTGGTTTCGCCGAGCTGGTAGGTTTTAACCAAACCCTTGACCGCAAGCAGGGCCGTCATCTTAATGCCGTCCTCCGGCGCCCTTTGTTTGTTGCATGCCGAAGGGTGCGCCTCCCGAAGCTTTGGCCGTCGCGGCAGAGGCGATACCGAGAATCACTTCCGTTCCCGATTCAATCTGTCCTTCGATTTCGGTACGCGCCCCATCGGATAGGCCGATGCGCACCCGCACTGCCTTGGGAACTCCGTTTTCCAAAACGTAAACCCTTCCTTGGGCTGCCTTTGTGGCGCGTCCTCCCGCGGCATCCGCCTCTGGGTTGAATCTCAGGGCGGCTGCAGGAACGCGCAACACATCCTCACGCCTGTCGGTAACGATGGAAAGGTTGGCGGTCATGCCGGGCATGAGGCGTAGGTCGGGATTCTCCGCGCGCAGGATCACATCGTAAGTGACCACGTTCTGCGTGACGGTGGGTTGCAAACGCACTTGTTCCACGGTACCGCCGAAGACGGTGTCGGGATAGGCGTCCACGGTGAAGGTGGCCGATTGTCCCACGCGCAGTCGACCGATGTCCGCTTCGTCCACTGCGGCCTGTACGCGCATTTCCCGCAGATCGCCGGCGAGGGTGAAGAGCGTCGGCGTATTGAAGCTGGCGGCAACGGTTTGACCGAGTTCCACCGCGCGCGAGAGAACAATACCGTCGATTGGGGCGCGGATGATGGCATAGCGCAGGTTGATGCGGGCGCGTTCGGTTTGGGCCTTGGCCGAGTTGAGATTCGCGCTGGCCACACGCGCTGCGGCTTCCGCTTGTTCGAGCTCCGCGCGCGAGATCAGATCGCGTGCGAAGAGCGTACGCGCGCGTTCCTGTTCCGCAAGCGCTTGCTGCGCCTGCGCGGCGACGCGCTCCTGACCGGACAGCGCATCGCTCAGTGCGGCCTTGAGCAGGGTGCTGTCGAGCCGCGCGATGACCTGATCCTTCTTCACGTGTGAATTGAAGTCGGCGTAGAGTGCCGCGATCGTACCCGAAACTTGGGTTCCCACCTGGATCGTGGTGACCGCCTGCAAGGCCCCTGTTGCGGTCACGGTGACCTCGATCGGCCCACGGGTGACAGGCGCGGTGCGCCATTCGGGAGCCCTGTCGCGACTGTTCCACCACCATGCCGCACCGCCCGCGATTAGGAGCGCAAGGCCGCCGATGATCCAAAGGGTTCTGGTGCGCATGTCAATTCTCCGGGGAGACGGGGGAGGCAAGCACACCGGCCAGTCGGCGCAGGGCGAGCTCGGAAAGTTTTACGCTCTGTCGTATGTTCGCGAGGCGGCCGCGCGCATTCAGCAGACGCTGTTGCGCATCGCGGAATTCGAGCGAAGAAGACGCGCCGACGCGGAACCGTTCGCGGGCGGCCTCGGCCTGTTGCCGGGCCACATCAAGGTTGCGCTCTTCCAGAGCGATTTGGCGCAGGCCCGAACGGTAGCGGCCTTCAGCCTCGGCGAAGCTCGTCCGCACATCCTGTTCGGACTGCTTCAGTCCGATTTCTTCCTGACGCTGGGCGAATCGGGACGCCCCCACGCTTTGGCGGGTTCGCAGACCGTTAAACAGCGGCAGCGAGAGGTTGAGGTTGTAAGTGACCGCATCGGTTCCGGTGGAGGTGGTACTGTTGAGGGCATCGGGTGCGGTGGAATAACTGAGGCCGCCGGTGAGCGACGGCAGGTACGCCCCACGCGCTTCGCGCACGGAAAGCGAGGACGCCTTCACCTGCAGTCGTGCGGCGCGGACCGTGGCATTGCGTTCGGACAGGGAGGCACGCCAGGTCTCCAGCGGCAACCCGCTTTCCACGGGAATGGTATCGGGCACGTCGAACGCGGTCACGGGATCGCGCGCCAACAGGCCGTTGAGGCGCATGCGCGCCTCGCGCAGCGTATTCTCCTGCTCCATGAGAGCGGAGGAGTCGGCATTCAAATCGGCCTGGGCCTGCAAGTTGTCGAGGCGCGAACCCGCGCCCACCTCCTGCCGCGCCTGTGCCAGGGTCGCGCGTTCCCGGGACACCGCAAGCGCCTCGCGAATCGCGGCCTGTTGCAGCTTCTGCTGTGCGATGCCGTAATAGGCGGCGAGGATGGATTCCACCGTCGATTCCACGGCTCCACGCTCGCGTTCGGTGGCGGCGGTCTCTTGCGCCTTCAGGCGCTTGTAGGCGAACGCGGATTGAAAGCCGTTGAAGAGTTGCGCATTGGCCGATACGCCCACCGTGGTGCGCGACGGGGCATTCGTGCCAGTGCCGAGCTCGCCGCTGTTGTTCGCGTTGGCGGAGGCCGTCGGCAAAAACGGTCCGATGCCCGATTGCCGGTTCAGGGTGGCAAGCGAGGTTTGATCGCGTGAAAGAGCCAGGGCGTAATTGTTCTCCAATCCGATGCGGACCGCCTCCTCGGCGGAGAGCAAGGGCCCTTCCAAAGAATCCGCTGCGCGTGTTTGCATCACGGGAATCGCAAGTAAAACCCATGCGCAGAGCGCACCTTTCGGGATCGAACGGAGGATCGAAAGGGGGATTGAAACGAGGACCGAAAGGGTCTGCGGTAGTCCACGGGTTTTGGAAAGATGCATCGACGCGCGCATTGGGTTCATTGTTTGCTTACTACTTCACTTCTTCATTTTCGCGGCGCGTTTTTCCATTTCATCCGCGGCCTTGGCGCGCTGTTCGGGCGTCAGCACATCGTGAATCGCCACGAACGTCGCGATGCGTTTGGCGTGCATTGTGCGCATGCGTCCCTGGCGTTCTTCAAAGGCTTTGTTGAGTGTTTCAGTGTCCACCTTGTCGGCACGGAGTTGCTGTGCAAACTCCGGACCACCGAGGGGGCCCATGCCTTCGCCCTTGCCTTCATTTTTGCCTTCGCCCTGCATGCCGGGGCCGCCTTCGTGGCGCTTGCCCATGCCCATGCCAGCGGTGTCTTTTTCCAAAATCGCGCGGATCCGGGTGGATTGATCCGGTGTCAGCTTGAGCTCTTTCTCCATCTTGGCGACCATCCGGTCGATGCCCTTGCCCGGTCGATCTTCCTTGCCAAAGGCAAAGGTCGTCCCGAAGGCAAGCAACAACACCGGGAGGCACAGGGAGCGGATTGTGCCGAGTTTGAAGTTCATTGGGGTCTCCATGGGGCAGGTTAAAAATTCGTTAAGGGTTGTTACAAAGTACACGCGCCGGGGTGCATAGGGTCGTTCTAAGGGGTAACGAATGGTAACGGGCGGGCGGGAAGGGGTGCGGAAGAAATGGGGCAGGAAGGGACGTTTTGCAGCGGAATCCCGCATCCGAGGCTCAAGCGCCCTGACCCTTCTCGAAACAAAAAAGCGACCGGGACGGATCCCGATCGCTTCATTGATATTCGAAAATCCATGGTGCCCGGGAGCAGACTTGAACTGCTACGACCTTGCGGCCACTAGAACCTGAATCTAGCGTGTCTACCAATTTCACCACCCAGGCAGAGTGGACGGGGAAATGTGGAAAATCCCGTCGCACGCGTCAATAGAGAAGCCGCGCGGAGGCCGGATTTCCCTCAAAAAGAACGTGTAATCAGAGCCGGGTCAGCAAATCAGCCACGCGGCTGCGGATTTCGTCACGCACCTTCCGGAATTCCTCAGGCTCCATGTGTTTGGGGTCGGGAAGGGTCCAGTCTTCGTGGATGCGGCCTTCCACGAACGGGCAGGCGTCGCCGCAGCCCATGGTGACGACCGCGTCGTAGCCTGTGTGCGGCACCTCGTCGAGCGACTTGGAATCGTGTGCGGTGAGGTCGTAGCCGAGCTCGGCCATAGCTGCAATCGCTTTCGGATTCACGATGCCCGAGGGGCGCGATCCGGCGCTGTGCGCATCAACGTTTCCGCGGCCGAGCAGGTTGGCGAAGGCGTGTGCCATCTGGCTGCGGTTGCTGTTCTCGATACAGACGAAGAGAACTTTTTTGCGGGGCAACTCGGTTAAGGATGAGGAAATGTCGATGCTCATGGTTGTGATTCCTGTGGCGGTTTGATTTCAGTTTTCGTCGGCGTGCGGCGAGGTCTGCGATAGGGAGGGGGAGGGGGAGGGATGAAGGAGCCAACGCGAGACGAGCAGCGCCGCAAGCGCGCCCGCAAACTGCGCCAGCATGAAGGCGGGCGCATCGGCGAGACGGATGCCCGCGAAGGTGTCCGTGAGCGCGCGCGCGAACGTGACGGCGGGGTTGGCGAAGCTGGTGGAGGCGGTGAACCAGTAGGCTGCCGCGATGTAGGCGCCGATGGCCCACGGCAGCACCCCGGCGGAGATTTGCCGGCGCAGCAATACGATCAACACCAATCCGAATGTGGCCACGCCTTCCGATGCCCACTGCGCGGTTCCGGTGCGCGCGTGTGTGGACAATTGCAACACCGGCAGCGCGAACATGCCGTGCGCGAGCCAGGTGCCTGCGAGGGCGCCCGCCGTTTGCGCGAATGAATACAATGCCAGCGTGCGCACGTGCAGACGACCGGAGAGTGTTTCGACGAACGAAACCACGGGGTTAAAATGCGCGCCCGAGAACGGGGCAAAGAGCAGGATCAGAACGGGCAACAGGAAACCAGTGGCGAGCGCGTTGGCAAGGAGCGCCAGCGCGTCGTTACCTTGTGCGAGGCGCTGTGCCATGATGCCGGAACCGACCACGCCCGCGAGGAGCAGGGCCGTTCCCAGAAATTCGGCGACCACCGCGCGACGTTGGTGACCATGCGATACAGTCCGCATCCTGTATTATATCCCGCAGCAGGTTTTGTTTGTGGAAGGCGCGCAGCAGGCCGTCTCGTTTTTGGTAGCGCGGCTTTTGAGCCAGGAGAAAAGGGATTTCATGATGTACTTCTTGTGGTGGGTTATTTCAATTCAGAAAAGGGGTAAGGTCAGCAGCAGCAAGCCGCCGCGTCTTTCTGAATGTCGGTGGTCAGGGCGGCAAAGCTTTCGGCGGCGGCGGTGAAGGCCGCGGCGTCAAGACAGTAGCAGGTGCGCGAGCCCTCGATCTCGCCCCGGATGAGGCCGGCCTCCTTGAGGGCCTTGAGGTGCTGGGAGACCGTGGATTGGGAAAGAGGCAGGTCTTCGACGATCTCGCCGCAGATGCAGGTACCGCGCTGTGCGAGCAGGCGCAGGATGGCGATGCGTGCGGGATGGCTGAGGGCCTTGGCCACATCGGCCAAGCGTTGGTCTGCGAGGGGAAATCCGGTGTCTTTACGAACGACCATGAGGGGGCTCCGGGGACGGCTTATCCTATATCGTAGATATACGATTAGTAGGGCACGGCGTCAAGGGGGGCAAAATGAGAAATGAGAAATGAGAAAAGGGGTGTGGTAGGATAAGACAGGTTGTGAAAATGGTGAATCTGGTAGAGCCGATTGCCTTGGAAAACAGACGATTGTCGAGTTCTGCCCCCGGTTGTCAGTTGGTGGTTCGTATCAAAGAGCGTGTTTTCATTTCTCATTTCTCATTCATCATTCCTAATTTCCCCCCTCATGCGCCCTTACCTCGATCAGCTCCGTAAAATCCTCGAAAATGGTGAAAAAAAGGAAGATCGGACCGGAACCGGGACGATATCCCTGTTCGGGATGCAGACCAAGTACGATCTGCGCGACGGGTTCCCTTTGGTGACGACCAAGAAGGTTTTGTTCGATGCCGTGGTGCGCGAACTTCTCTGGTTCATTCGCGGCAGCACCAACATCAACGACGATCTCGTGCAGCACACGCCCATCTGGAATGCTTGGGCCGATCCCGACGGCGAACTCGGCCCGATCTACGGCTATCAATGGCGCAGCTGGCCGCGGTATATCGCCGTACCGGGGAGCGGGGAAGAGGACGATTCCGAAGCCGTGTTGTATCGCCGCGAGTCGGTGGATCAACTGCGCGAGGTGATCGCGCAGATCAAGAAGTCGCCCGACTCGCGGCGGCTGATTGTGTCGGCCTGGAACGTATCCGACATTCCGCGCATGAAACTGCCGCCGTGCCACGCGTTCTTCCAGTTCTACGTGGTCAACGGTCGCCTCGATCTGCAGTTGTACCAGCGCTCCGCCGATATGGCGCTGGGAGTGCCCTTCAACATCGCCAGCTATGCGCTGCTGCTGCAGATGGTGGCACAGGAGTGCGGCCTCACGCCGGGCGTGTTCACGCATACCTTGGGCGATGCACACATCTACCTCAATCATCTCGACGGCATCCGCACGCAGCTCGAACGCGAGCCGTTGCCCCTGCCGGTGGTGCACATTGGACAGAAGCCGTTCTTCGAGTTGAAGTTCGAGGACATCAAACTCGAAGGTTACCAGCACCTGCCCTTCATCAAGTTCCCGGTCGCGGTGTGAGCCAAGGATTCAGTATTGTCGTCGCGATGGACCGCAAACGCGGCATCGGCAAAGACTGTGGACTTCCGTGGCCGAAGCTCAAGGGCGATATGAAGTTCTTCCGTGAGCTGACGACCTATCCGGACAGGGCAGCGGTGGAAAAGCGTTGGGGTTTGAAGGCCGGGGAGTCCAGCGATATTCAAAATTGGGAAGACGTGAGCGCAATGCTGAAGTTCGCGCATCCGTTGCCGGCGGCGTCCGGCGAGAGCCGGAATGCGGTGATAATGGGGCGCAAGACGTGGGAGAGTTTACCGGAGTCCTATCGTCCCTTGCCAGAACGTTTCAATGCAATACTTTCGCGGACGGTTCTAAAGGGTGTTCCTTCGGAAGGGGCATTTGTTTGGCCTGAGCTCCATTACGCGTTGAGGGATTTAAGCCAGAATGTCGAGGTCGATACTGTTTTCCTGATCGGCGGTGGACAGGTGTTCGTTGCGGCAGTTAAGGAAGCCTCGTGCGTGGAACTCTACGTCACCGAGATCGACGCCGAGTTCCCCTGCGATACCTTCTTCCCCGAGACCCCGGACTTTCAGCCGGTTCTTTCCTCGCCCTGGGTCGAAGAAGGCGGGACCCGATATCGCTTTCGGCGATACGACCGCGTTTCGTAATAGCCGTCTTCTGTCGGCTTCAAAGAATAGCCCCCGTAGGCTAACTTTCCCCCCATGGCCCTGCAGAAGATGAAAACCCAACTCCTGTACCCCGAGTTCGTGGCGGCCATTGAGGTGGGTGATTCCGAGGCCATTGAGGCGCTGCGCGAGCAGCTCACCACCGAGGATCTTGCCGAACTGGTGGATGCGCTCGAAGGACCGGGCCGTGCGGCGTTTCTCGCCAAGGTGCCCGCCGACGAAGCCGCCGACATCTTTCAACAGCTCGATCTGAACATACAGCGCGAAACGCTGGAGGCGCTCTCCTCATCGCGTACCGCGGGCATTCTCAACGAAATGGACGCTGATGATCGCACGGCGCTTTTGGAATCGCTGCCGTTGCATCAGACCAAGCGGCTTTTGAGCTTCCTGCGTCCGCGCGAACGGGCCGAGGCGCAAAAGCTGCTCGAGTTCCCCGAAGACAGCGTCGGCCGTATGATGACGCCCGACTTTCTCGCCATCCGCCGCGAGTGGACGGTGGGGCGCGCGCTCGACTTCATTCGCTACAACGGCGAAGACAAGGAAACGCTGAACGACATTTACGTGGTCGACCGCGACGGTCGGCTGCTCGATGATATTCCCATCCGCGAGTTTCTGCTCTCGCCGACCGATCGTCCCATCACCGAGGTGATGGACGGTTACTACACGGCGCTCAACGCGCTCGATCCGCAAGAGACGGCGATTCTGGGCTTCAAGAAATACAGTGCGCGCACGGCGTTGCCCGTGGTGGATGAAGACGGGTTGCTGCTCGGCATCGTTACCATCGACGACATTCTCCACCTCGAAGAAAAAGAGACGACCGAGGATATTCAGAAGTTCGGCGGTGCCGCTCCTCTGGAAGAAGCCTATCTCGAAATTCCGTTGTGGAACCTGCTGCGCAAGCGGGCGGGCTGGCTTTCGGTATTGTTTGTCGGCGAAATGTTCACCGCCTCGGCTATGAGTTTTTACGAAGTGGAAATCAGCAAGGCCGTGGTGCTGGCGCTGTTCATTCCGCTCATCATCAGCAGCGGCGGCAATTCCGGTTCGCAGGCGGCCACGCTGGTGATTCGCGCCATGGCGCTGGGCGAAGTGGCCTTCGCCGACGTGTGGAAGGTGCTGCGCCGCGAACTATTCATCGGTGCAGGGCTGGGTGTGATTCTCGGCGGGCTCGGTTTGATCCGTGTGTTGGTCTGGGGATCGTTGTTCAAGGCCTACGGCGATCACGTGCTGATGCTGGGCGCGGCGGTATGCGTGGCGGTGGTGTGCGTGGTGGCTTGGGGCGCGCTCGTGGGCTCGATGTTGCCGCTGGTGCTCAAGCGGTTCGGCTTCGATCCCGCGACCTCCTCGGCGCCGTTTGTGGCAACGCTCATTGACGTCACCGGCATCATGATTTATTTCAACATCGCTTTGATGGTGATGAGCGGGCGTCTGTTCTGACCGAAATGGTTTCTCCCGCCGCCTTTTTGCGGGGGCATGGTTTGAAACCTCCCGCTCGTATTTTGGATCTCGGTTGCGGGACCGGATCGCAGGCGCAGGTATTGGCCGGCGAGGGGTTTCGCGTCACCGCCGCAGACATCGACTTCGACGCCGTGGCGACCGGGCGGGAGTTGCTCGCGACGTCCACGTCCTTTGCGGAATCCAATTCCCGCCGACCGGACTTCCTACCCGACTTTGTCGCGGCCGATGCCGTCTCGCTTCCCTTTCCTGACGCGTGCTTCGATGCCGTGGCGTGTGTGGACGTGTTGCATTGGTCGCCCCATCGCGAAGCGTTCCGGGCCTTGTGGAACGAGGCGTGGAGGGTGTTGGGTCGAGGGGGGCTCTTCGCGGTCCGCAGTTTGCTTCGGGACGCTTTGCCGACCGGGATGCCCTTGAACGAAGGACGCTATCGGCTCGCTTCGGGTGCGGAATGGTTCCTGCCCGCGCAGGCGGATTTTGAGGCGTTGCTCGCCGCCTGCGCGGGGGAGTGGGCCCAAGCTCCCGTCGCCTTGCCCGACGGCCACGGCGCGGCCTGGTTGATCGCCCGAAAAATCGCGTGACCGCCTTCGGTTCGATCATTCCTTTTTCTCTTCGTACTCCGAAATCACTCAATTAAAAAGGGCGACTCTTGCGAGCCACCCTTTTTCTGTGTTTCACTGTTAACTGTGAACTGTATACTCTTCTCTCTTAAATCCCGATCATCACGCCCATGCTGTACGACGGGTACTTCGCATAGTTGAAGTCGCCATTGATGTTGATGGCGAGCAGACGGAGGCTGACACCCGCAGTGGCGCGGTACTTGTTTTCGCCTTCGACGGTGAAGTCGATGGGAACCGCAGTGCCGTCCACGTCGAGATCGTAGGCGAAGTCGAAGGAGGACTTCTCGAACTGCAAACCGCCATACGGGGTCACGTTCAGGAAGCGCCAGCCCAAGGTCTTGCTGACGTTGAGGCCGACTGCCGAGGAGGTGGCCTTGAACAGGGTTCCGACTTCAAGCGTCTGGGTGAAATAACCGACGCTGAGGTCGACCGGAAGAGTTTTGTTGGGGAACCAGACGCCCGGGTTGTGCTGAATGCCGAAGCCGAAGAACTTGACGGTGCCGATGTCTGCGTTGGTTTCGATCTCGGGCAACCAGCGGAAGGTCAGATTGGTGCCGTAGATGGTTCCGACGGAGATCTGGGGGGCGAAGAGGGGGAGGGGGATGTCGGCGAAATCGCCAAGCACGCCCGTTACGCCCGGAAGGGAGTCCGTGTAACCCGGAACCGAAACAGTAGTGTCATGGCCCTGATAGTTGATGGTTAGGTTTGCGGCGACGAATTCGATCTGCATGTCCTTATCGCCCGGGCCGATCACCGTTTCACCGGTGAACTGCACCGTCTGGTCTTGACGCATGACGGCGGTGGCTACTGAATCCTTGATGGCTTGCGAGTAAGTGTTGCTCATGCCGTTGGCGATGTTGTGGGCCTTCGCGCTGTCGAGGCGGAACGCGCCGGCAACGGAGAAGTTTTTGTCGCCGCCGCTGAGCAACGTGCCCATGGCGATGACGCCGGCTTCAACGTGGAAGCCGAACTTCTGCGCAGAGGGAGCCTTGTGGTACCAACCGGCGTTTAGGTTGGATCCGAAACCGGAAACGATGGGGGCGACGTAGGCTTTACCTGCGGCGGCGCCGAGCTTGGAGATGGTTTCTTCCATCGTCTGGGCGGAAACCATTGCAGTCGCCACGGACAGACAGATCAAACTTCTCGTGAAAACTTTTACCATTTTGCGCTCCTTTTCAATCCTGAAATTTCTGTGAATCGTGTCTTCGGGAATCCCGAGTCACCCTCATTTTTCCGGGGCCGGAACGATTACAAAGACGGATGAAGCCTAGCAAGAAAAAATGAGGGTTTCACCTCATTGCGCGTAAAATATCACAGATGCAACAGTATCCAGCTATTCAAACGGTTTGTCAATATGGCGCGCCGAAGGAGAGGCGCATCGAGGCATACCCTCCCCATCCGTCGCTGGGGCTCCAGCCAAGATGTGCCGAGAACTGGTAGGTATCCGAAAGTTCGGTGTGCCGGAAACGCAAAACGCCTCCCAAACGTTGTTCATGGATTTTTGCGATCGGGAGATCATTACGCCACATGGTCGGTCCCAGGAAGATTCCGTATCCGAGCGGGCCGAGGGCTTCGATGCGCGAGAAGAACCGTATGTTATCGTCGCGGAAGCCCTCGCGGATGATGCTGCTGAGCGGCCCTTTACTCGAAAGCGAATCGCGCGAAATAATGTCTTGCGGGTCGTGGATCAAGGTGAAGAACTGCGAGCTATCGGTGGCGGCCATGGCTTGGTGGATGTGTCCGGTGGCTTCCATTTCGATCCAGGAAAGCGGGGAGCCGGCGAAGTGCCATTCGCCGTTCAGGCGGGTATAAATACCGCCGGTATAAACGCGGGGCGAAGGATTGCGGAAAGCCATTCCCAGATCGGCCCAAAGGGTGCGGCCCAAAGCTTCGGCCTTGCGGCCCATCAAATTGCCGCCGAGGAAAATGAAGGGGGTTTCCTTGTACATCCAGTAGGAGTAAGGAATGCTCCCGTACACGAAGTTCGGCATGTAGAGTCCGACGCGGCCAGTGCCGAAATCGAGGGCGGCCGACCAGGCGTTGAATTCACCGTGCAAACGGCTTTCCATGATCCAGTGTGAACCGGCGAGCTGGGGTTCGGACTGGAACACCACCCACTGTTCGGCGATATTGCCGCCCTCATCTTCCGCAGTGAACCGCGCCGGGTGGTAGCCGAGATGAGAGGGATCGTAATGGAGGCGCTTGCCGTCCCAAACGAGAGGGCTTTCAGGCGGCAGGTGTGCGGTCAGAATCACCGGTTCACCTTCGGGATCGACGGCCACGGGGCGATAGCGGTGGGTGGCGTCTCCTTCGTGGAGTTTCCAGTCCGCGAGTTCGGTCACGAATTCCGGGGAGTGATCTTCGCGCACCGGAATGAAAATGCTTTGAGCGAGCGGCCGTCCTTGTGCCGTGAAACGGAAATCCAGTTGATGCATGCCCGCCACCATGGGGCGCACGCGCAAGACGCTGTCGCCCTGGTAAATGGAGCTGTCGGCGCCGTGAATTTCCTGAAGCTCGATGCCTTGTCCGGCCCATGCCGTGGTGACGGCGCGGGTTTTCCAAGTGTAGGTGCGACCGCGTACCAAGGTGTCCCACGGCAGTTCGATTTTCACGCCCTCGGAAAGAAGGATGCCTTCCTTGGCGACGACCTGCACGGAGTACCGAAACTCCCGCTTCGCCCCGAGTACGTCCTCGATCACCAAGGTGAAGGTGTGACGCGTGCCGGCGAGCGAGGGTTCGGGAACCCATTGCAAGGATCCGCTATCGGCGTTGAACTGCATTCCCGGGGGAAGCATGCCGGGGCGGATCCGCAGGTCGTAGCCGGGATGATCCGGATCGGAAGGCTGCGGCGTGAATTTCCATTCCCGACCCGTCACCGCGATGGCCATCGGCTCACCGCCGAGCACGGGAGGTTGGTTGGTGCGGAAGTGCAGGAAGATGCCCATCGTATCGCGCATGCCCGCTTCGTTTTGGACTTGTGCGATGACACGCCAGCGCCCTCCGGCGGTAGGCGTGCCTTGGATGGAGTGCGTGGCTGCGTTCCAGGTCAATCCCGGAGGCAGCGTGCCCAGCAGTTGGTAGGCGAGGTCTCCCGAAGGATTGGTCGGGTCGGTGGCCCACACCTGATAGGCGAATGGTTGGCCGGCGAACAAGGCGGTGTCGGCTGCTGGCGAAATGATCGAGGGCTTTCCCGGAGGAAATACCTTGCGCACGACGGCGAAATTCAGTTGATCGAGAAAGGCGGAGGGTGCCAGCAAGGTGAGCTGGTCTTGTTCGAACAGCAAGGTCAGTTGCTGGCCTTTGGGTGCGCCGCCGAAATTTTCTTCGAGCACGCGCAACAGTTCGGCGCCCACCTGAAAGGCCTTGCGCTGACGGTCGCCGGCGACGATGGCGGCGCGCTGACTCCAGGAAGCCGCGGTGGCGCGGCCCTGAACGCGCACGAGCGGGGCCGCGCGCAATTTATCAAGGGCGCCTTCCGCCTGTAGGGTGGACCAGACGTCGGCGTCCACCAGCACGGCTTTGTCGGCGAAGCGCATGATATCGTTTTGGCTGAGCCCGGCGTTGACGTCGTGCACGAGAAAGACGGGTTGGCCCTTGGCTTTGAAGCGCGAGGCGAGGCGCGCACCCACTGCGTTGTCGGAGAGCGTGACCAGCCCGTAATGATTCAGCGGTTCGGAGCCGTTGCGCGCAAAGGATGCGGTCGCGCCCAAGACGAGCGCCAACAAGCCTCTGGCGAGCGCGCGACGCAGCGGGAAACGGCGACCCATGTTAAGGTCTCGCTCCGGAAAAAACAAAAAAGATGCCGGGGTTCATGTCAATAACCCCGTTCCCGTTTGGTGAAGGCGCGGTATTCTTTTTCGATGGCGATCGAGGACGGGTCACTGCCGTAGTCGACAGTATCGGTGCCGACGAACCATTCCTGCTCGGACTGGCTCCACAGCAGGCGCCCTCGGCGGAAGGTGCGGGCGCTGCCGCTGCCTTGCACGCGCATGGCCACGAATTCCCGATTGTCGGGGGTATGCCGGATCACGAGAAGGCTGCTGTCGGCGTCGACTGCTTCCAGGAGTACATGGCGTCCGTCTTGCGTGACCACCACCTTGTTGTCGGCGATGCCGAAGGCGGCGCCGTAAGGCCGTGCGGTGCTTCCGGTCGGGGGCGTGTTGAGGATGCGGACCACGGCCGTGGACCAATACCGGTCTCCCTTGATGGCGGCGACGGTTTTCGCCTTGTCGAGGTTCACCATGGGCACCATGAACATCACGCGCAGCAGCAGCAGCACGGTGATCACGGTCAAGACTTCCTCGAAGCTTGTTCCGTCCCCCAGCATGTTTTGGGAGTTTGCGCGATGACGCCTTCTGCGCATCAGTTTTCTCCGCGCAGGGAATCGGGTACGGCGGACTTTTGTTTCGTTGAGAGGAAGGCGCGATACTGCCGTTCGTAATCGGTGAGTTCGGTGACGCGACGGCTCAGCAATGACTGCGCGTCCGCAACCTGTCCGAGTTGCGATCCGGAAACGCGCAGCGTGTCGGTGAGCGATCCAAGTTGTTGCTCCAGCACCTGTTGTGATTGGGAAAGCGAGAGGGCGAGCTTGTCATAACCGGCCAACTCCTCGAGCCGTTTCGCGGCGGTGGCCTGCAGGTCGACCACCTGACCGAGTTGCGCGCCGGCGACGCCCATGGCAGCGGTGAGTTCGGTGAGATGACGTTCGAGCGTTTGTTGTGCGCGCAGCAGGGCGAGCTCCATGCGCGACTGGCTCTTTTCCAGTTCTGCGGCCGGTCCCGAGCCGTCGCGGCGGCGGGCGATCGCGGGCTGTAGGCAGATCGCGTTCCAGTCGTTGACGTCGGACTGCACCATGTCGAGCCCGTGGAGGATCCGCTCCAGCAACTGGATGGTTACGAATTCGACGAGAATGGAAAGACCCGTTGCGATCAGCGTGCTGAGAATGGCGTATTGGTCGCCGTCGATGGCGAGGGCGATGTCGCGGATGAACTTCAGCTCGCCGTCGCTGTCAGACAAACCGAGTACGGCTCGCTTCATGGGCGGGAAGGTGAGGATGATGCCGATCAGCGTTCCCAGAAAGCCCAGTTTCAGCGTGGTGCGGTTGATGGTGGCATGCAGCGTGAGCATGCGGTTGTCTTCGATGGCGCGGCGGTCGAGTGCGTCCTCGAGCAAGGTCTCGTAACCCGTGGCACTGCCGCGCACCCCAAGTTCGGTCCAGCGCAAGATCAGGTCGCGCAGAATCCCTTCAGGTACATCGGCTTCAAGGGCCGCCTTGAGGTTTTCAAGATCGGGTTCGGCACCCGCCTCCACCAGCGTTTGCAGGGTTTTTTCCACGCTGGTGACCACCTTGCGCAACCGCCGGAGTTGGTTAAAAGCCACGGCTTGGCCGGCCACGAACACCACGAAGATGATTCCGAGGAATAGGGCGAGGAAGGCGTTTTGGAAGAGCAGTACGTTGGAAGCGACCAACCCGATCGCCGCGCAGGCGATGATCGCCAGCGGCAATAGCTGTCCCATGCGCATGGTCTTGCGAACCCCGGCGAGGGTATTTACGGCGTTTTTCAGTGGCGAAGGAACCGTTTTGCTCAGGGGAAGGTTCATGGGTTTTCTCCAGGCCGCAGGAAGGGGCCATCGAACAGCACATTGGTGGAAAGGCCGATCCGGTAGGTATCGGCATCGCGATAATCGATATTCAGACGCAGGAAATAAGCGCGGGCGCGGGCCCCGTAAGAGGCGGGGCCAATGCCGGTGTGCCAAGGAAGCAGATCCAAACGCAACCGCGAGTGCATGGCGTGTCCCGAGGCGATGAAGCCGATCGCCCATTGTCCGAAGGGCGCATAGAGTTCGTCGAAGAGGACTTCGTGAATCGGATGGCGGTACATGTCCGCATCGAAATGCGCTGCATAGCGGATGTTTCCGGCCTTCACGCGCAAGGTCTGCGAGAGATTGGTGGGCGAAGGTTTCGGGCTTTCTCCATCGCTGTTCCAGCGGCGCATGACCGAACCGTCCGAGTATACGACGACGGTATCGGGCCTGAAGTTTCCGCGCGCAATTCCCAGCTTGAAGCTGCCTTCGCCTGCATGGGGATCGAGCCAGTAATACTCAGGGAACACGCGGTTGGCCAGAGCCACTTCCCATTTGACGCCGGGAACTCCGATCGCGGCATGCCACCACGGGACGAACTTGCCCCAAGGATCCCAGTTGGCGCGCGTGTCGCGGGGGTCGTACAAATTGCGGCGCAGCCCTCCGTTTTGCCGGGCGAAATGGGTGCCGACTTCGGTGGTGAGCCATACCGCCGGACGCTGCGTGAACGTCAGGTCGTAGCGCTGTTCGAATAAGGGCGTGGTGTGTGCGAAGGTGGCTCCGGATTGGGTCGTATTGAATTCCATCCCGGTTTTCCACTGGAACGGTTCAAGCAAATCGCCGGGGTTCCAGAAGTTGCCCCAGAATCCCGAACTGAGGGTTCGGGACATGCCTCCGTCATTGAGCGCCAAGGATGTGTGCAGGCGCTGTCGTACCCATGCCATCTTCTCGGTGGGGAGGCTTCCCATCTGGGTGCCTTCGCGCATCAACCAGGCTCGGGGAATACTGTCTTCAACGAGCAGAACCTGATAATTGCCCGGCTCGGGTAGGCTGTCGAGTCCGCCGAATTTCCACAGCTGGGCTACAAGCTTATGATCCTGGATTTCAAACAGTTCGTAAGCAGCGTCGCGGATCTCGGGTTTGACGGCGGCGTGTGCTGCCGTGGTCGCAGCAAGTTTCCCTGTTGAAAGCGAATCGGGGACCGAATCGGTCGTTGCCGTGCGTAGGCTGTCCGGCAGGCTGTCTGGGAGGGCCAGAACCGGCACCAGTTTCACGGCGGGCACGGGTTTAACCACCACCATCCTACGGGGAATCGGCGCCAAACGCGGGTTGTCCTCCCGCGGGGGATAGGACTCCGCCAGCGCCTGAACGGCAAGCAAGGCCAGAACCATCCCAAGACGGGGGCAAAGACCCCAACCCCGCGAGAATGCTCTCGCAGCCCTGTTTTCCACAGTTTTATGCATGCAGGTACTGGTTAGAAGTCTGTGGCGAGTTTCTTGGCCCGTCTTGACGCCTCAAAAAGAGGCGAAAAATGGGGATTCTTGTTTGAACTAATATACGCCCCCCCCTAAGAAAAGACCGAAGGAAACTTTTGGCATTCAGGGATATTCGGTGCAAATCGGGGTTTCTAACATTACAGTCCCGATCGAAAGGAGCTCTAAAAATGTCACAAGGTCCGGTCACCGTTGGTGTGGGTGCAGCCCTCATGGATTTGCTTTTAGAGGAAAAAGATGACTTTTTGAGTAAACTCGGAGCCGAAAAGGGTGGGATGACCCTTGTGGAGGCACCCGTCATCCGGACGGCTTTGGAATCCTCTTCAAGTGGGGTCAAAACGGCCCCAGGAGGTTCCGCTTCTAACACCTTGGTGGGGATCGGTAACCTGGGTGGCCGGGCCAGAATGATCGGGCGCGTGGGGCAGGATGCTTTGGGCGACAGTTTTCGCGCGGGATTGCGCCAGGCCGGTGTCGAAGAGCGCGTCCGCATTTCGGAAGATGCCGAAACCGGCCACGTGCTGTCGGTGGTGACGCCCGACACCCAGCGCACCATGTTCACTTTTCTGGGCGCCTCGTCTTCCCTGAACCCGGGCGATATCGGCGACGCCGATCTGGAAGGCGCCAACCTCGTGCATCTCGAAGGCTACCTCCTCTTCAACCGGCCGGTGGTGGAAAAGGTTTTGGAATTGGCGCGCAAGCATCACGCAAAGGTGTCGCTTGACCTCGGTTCATTCCAGGTAGTGCAGGTGATGCGCGAGTACCTCGACGAACTGTTCGCGAAGCGCAGCGTGGACATCATTCTCGCAAACGAAGACGAAGCGCACGCTTATACCGGCCTCGGTGAGTCGGATTCGCTCGAGGCCTTTGCGAGCAAAGCGGACCTTGCGGTCGTCAAACGGGGCAAGCATGGTGCGCTGATCGCGCAGGGCAAAAATCGCCTCGATGTGCTGGCTCACACGGTGAAGGCCCTCGACACCACCGGCGCGGGCGATTTGTGGGCTTCCGGATTTCTCTACGGCATCAACCACGATCTCGGGCTCGAGGGCGCGGCCAATCTCGGTTCCAAAATCGGATCGGAAGTTGTGCAGGTGCTGGGCGCGGTGATACCGCCCCACGGTTGGGACCGCGTCAAGGATTACCGCGAGACGTTGCGGTCCAAGTGACTTGATTATTTAAGGCGGTTGCGCTGGTCGCGGTGGTCGACCGGCGCGGCGGCCGCCTTGCGCAAACGCTCGTTGATGGCGCGGCCGAGCCCCTGCTCGGGAACCATGACGGCGACGAGCGCATCCAACCCCGCGGCGTCGAGCCGGTGTAGGGCTGCAAAGAGTTTCTCCGCCGCTTCAGCCAAATCAGCCGTAGCGGACAAGTTCTCTACTAATACGAATCCTTCTGGTGCGGGCTCGGCACCGAACCAAATTAATCCGCTACTGCCGCCTCCCGGCTTTCCTGGGGAAGGGATGTCATTTGCCACCGATGTGAGCAAGCGAAGCGGGGTGCGCGGGGCGTAATGCCAGGGCAAGTTGCCGGGCGAAGCGGTGGCTTTCCCCTCCGATGCTTCCCCGCCATTTGCCGCGACGGCGACGTTCTTCCCCAAGGTCTCTTCCAGGAGTTCCAGCGAGATGCCGCCCGGGCGCAGCATCACCGGTTCTCCGTTTTCCCAGCCAACGACCGTGGATTCCACACCGATGCGGCATGGGCCGCCATCGAGAACGAGGGCGATGCCTTCTGAAAACGCTTCGGCCACGTGCAGGGCGGTGGTGGGGCTGAGGCAGCCGAACGGGTTGGCACTCGGCGCGGCGAGCGGGAGGCCCGTCGCACGCAGCAGGGCGCGGGCCACGGGGTGGGCCGGCATGCGCACCGCCACGGTATCGAGCCCTGCGGTGGCAAGGTCGGGTACCCGATCGGTTTTCGGCAGAACGAGGGTGATCGGTCCGGGCCAGAAGCGCTCCATCAGGAGGCGCGCGTCGGCAGGGACGTCCCGAACGAGAGCTTCGACTTCAGTGAACTCGGCCACATGAACGATCAACGGGTCGAAAAACGGGCGCTTTTTGATCTCGAAGATGCGCGCCAGCACGGCAGGGTCGAAGGCGTTACCGGCAAGTCCGTACACTGTTTCGGTGGGCATGCCGACGAGTTCGCCCGCACGGAGCGCTTCTGCGGCTTTGCGCAGGGATTCAGGGGTCGGTTCCAGAATGGTCAACATTTGGCGAAGAAAGGTAGAACACGCCGCAAATGCCGAATTAGGCGGTTCCGCATCTAAAAGACAAACAAATTTGTGACACATAAAACATTTTAAAAATAATGGCGTTGCTGGAATCGAGACGGACGTATCATAACGAGGTGGGGCAGGGTTGAATAACACCTATCTACCGTTGCCCGAGAGGTGTCACAAGAAGGTTCGGAACATGCGCCTGCGGTATAATTTGCTTCTCGGGTGCTTGACATGCCTCATACTAGCCGGGTGCCTGACGGACACGCACTCTGGGCACGGTGGCGTTCCGAGGCTGGCGCGATTGACTCTCGAAGTGCGTATCGGTGCGGACGGACGCTTGTACAAGCCATCGGGGGCGCTCGCTTCTTCCAGGTTTGCCACGCTAAGCCTTGAGCGCGCCATCGTGACGCTTACTTCGGGAAAGCTGGTGATGCGCGATACCATCACTCCGGAGGGAAGCCGTCTTTCAAAAGAGCCCGCGTATTTGAGTCCGTCACCGGCCTACGCGCAAAGTCTGCTCTTGCGCTACGAACGGAAGCCCGATCGCGCTTGGACCGCGATGGTACAGGTGTTCGACGGGCAGGATTCGATCCGCTATGCCGGTTCACTGACCCTCAACGACATGGACGCATACGAATACCTCAACGGCAGTCTGCCGGTGGATCCGCGCTATGCGGTTTACGAAACGCGACTGAGGTTGCCGGCAAAGATCGAGGCCGACGGCGTGCCAGGGTCCGGGCGCGGGTTGCGCGCGTTGTATTTCGACCGTTTGGAATTGATCGTGAACGGGAACCTGGTTATGGAGCGTCTTCCGGGAATTTCGCCGACGGGTGTACCTGATCAGCGGACTCTCTTTGCAGATACCGCGTTGCTTTACGGGTCCGAAGGCAAACGTTTTTTCAGGCCGTCCGATGTGTACGCGGATCCCCCGTTTGCCTTGTCGTACGACTACGTCAGCTTGAGCGCGAACCGCTTCGAGGTCGCCACCTAGGGTTATCTGCAGGGAGACACGGTGGGTGTCACGCCCGAGCGTTTGTTGTACAGGGGGGTGCGCGAAGTAAACATTTCAACGGCCAAGGTGTCGGTGGAAGATCCGATCGAGATGGTTTGGCAGGCAGTGGAGGCGGTTCCTTCGGGGGCGACTGCGACTGGCATGACCGTGAATTTGGGTCGTGCCGGCAAGGTGGTGATGAACGTCGTGGTACCGGGCGAGATCGTCCTTTAGCGGAGAGGAATCTGGGGTGTACTCCATGGTTCCGGCCATCCCGGGCGGCTTTCAAATCAAGATTGAGACTGATTCTTGATTTGGGAAGTCCGGATAAGTACCTTATGAGGCATGATCCAAAGCGCTGTTGAATCTTTCGACGAGCCCTCGCCAGGGTTAAAGCCTTACACTGCACATTCTGAAAATTCGGCGCATTCTGCACTACCGGCGCAAAGCGCAGCGGAGAGTTCCTTCGCAGGTGCTGAGTTGATCACGCTGGAACGGTTGGCGACCTTGGGCGCCGACACGGAGGCCTTGGTGGACAGCGTGGATGGCGATTCCGCTTTGCATCGGCGCCTGTTGGAATCCGGTTTTACCGCTGGCATCGGGGTGCGGTTCGTGATGGCCACGCCCTTCGGCGATCCGCTGGTGTTCGCCTTGCGCGGAGCCTCCATCGCGCTGCGTAAAAACGAGGCGCGCTGCGTGCGCGTGCGTGTTCAGGTATCGACGGGTAACGGGCGGGCGTCGTGAGTTCCAACGCGGCAACTTCCGAAACGTGCCCGCTTCCCGTAGTCGCGTTGGTCGGCGCCGCAAACTCGGGCAAGACCACGTTGTTCAATGCGCTGACCGGTTCGCACTACAACACGGTGAACTATCCCGGCGCCACGGTGGAATATGCACTGGGCGCCTCGCGCCACCTTCCCGGTTTCGCCTGCCGTGTGATGGACACACCGGGGCTCACCAGCATGATTCCCGCATCGCCCGACGAGAAGGTCACGGTTGATGCGCTTTTCGCGGGCGCGACGCGCCCGGCCGCCGTGCTTGCGGTGGCGGATGCCACGCAACTTTCCCGTCACCTCTATCTGACCCGGCAACTACTCGATCTCGGATTTAACGTTGTTCTTGCCGTCACAATGGAAGATCTCTTGCGCAAGCAGGGGTTACGAGTGGATGCCGAGCGCCTCTCGGATCTGATCGATTGTCCGGTGGTGGTGCTCGACCCCCGCAAGCCGGCCAATCTGGAAGAACTCGCCCACGCATTGCGTACGGCGGTGAAAAAGCCGGGAGACCGACCCTCAAGTGCCACGCACGCGGCCTTTGAAACAGTCACCGATGACGTGCGCATCGCGGAGACCTTTCGCGCACTAGACGCCCTCGAGCCCCTGGCGATTCGTCCAATTTTCGGAAAGGCGGGTCGCGACGGGTTACCTGCGGCTCCCCGGCATGCAGGGCCGGACCGGATTCTGTTGCATCCCGTTTGGGGCCTCGCGATTTTTCTCTTGGTGATGTGCGGCATGTTTACCGCGATTTTTTGGTTGGCCGCTCCGCTGATGGACGGGGTCGACGCTTTCTTCGGCCTGCTGGTGGCGGGGGTGAAGTCCATCCTGCCGGCTTCGTGGATCACCGATTTGCTTGCGGACGGAGTCGTGGGGGGGGCGGGCGCGGTGTTGGTGTTTTTGCCGCAGATCGCGATTCTCTTTTTGCTGATGGGCTGGCTCGAGGATTCCGGATATCTGGCGCGCGGTGCGGCTGTGGTCGATCGTCCTTTGTCTGCGATCGGGTTGAACGGGCGTTCCTTCGTGCCCCTGCTATCGGGTTACGCCTGCGCAATTCCGGCCATGCTCGCGGCGCGTACCATTCCGAACCGGCGCGAGCGCATGCTCACCCTGCTGATCATTCCGCTCATGAGTTGCAGCGCACGCCTGCCTGTGTATGCCTTGCTGCTGGCGTTTCTGGTGCCGCGCGACCAGCCGTGGCTGGGTGGGATGGCGTTGACGGGATTGTATTTGCTGGGATTCGTGATGGGCGGGATCGTTTCCACGGTCGCTAGCCGGTTTCTGCGCGGGCGCGACGGCGGCGCGACCAGCTTCATGCTCGAGCTTCCCGCACTGCGCGCACCGGTTCCGCGCGTGGTGCTGGTGTCGGCATTCCACAAGACCTGGCAATACATCCGCAAGGCCGGTCCGACCATTCTTACCATCGCCGTGGGATTGTGGCTGCTCACGCATACGCCGATCCAACCCGTGCCCGCAGATGGTTCGGATCGCGAGTATGTGGCGGTGTCGCGGTCGTATGCGGCGCATATCGGAAAGTTCATTCAGCCGGTCACCGAACCCATGGGGCTCGATTGGCGCGGCGGTGTCGCATTGATATCTGGCTTCGCGGCGCGCGAAGTGTTCGTCGGTTCGTTGGCGCTGGTGTACCGCGTGTGGGAAGCGAAGGATGTCGCGGGCGGGAAGGCGGGCATGACCGGAAAATTGTTGGCGCGTTTCTCGGAGTTGCGCTTTGAGAACACGGGTCGCAAGATCTTCACCATATCAACATGTGCGGGCATTCTCGTTTTTTACTTGATCGCCTTGCAATGCTTCCCCACGGTCGCCGTGGCACGCAACGAAATGGGAAAGTGGAAACCCGCACTCATTCAGCTTGCCATCTATACGGGTGGAGCTTACGCACTTACGGTCGCGGTGGTTCAGGGGCTCCGGTTTTTCGGTGTCCCATAAAAAATTGGCTCCCCCTACGTGATGCAGAGGGAGCCAATTCCGTATTGTGTCTCCCTACAGAACGCTTAGGGCATGACCGTGCCAGGCAGCGTTCCGTTTACGGTAACCTTGCCGACCTTCCCGATGATGGTTGTGAGGCGGCCTGTTCCCGTGTTCTGTCCCACCCACGACAAGGTCAGAGGGGTACTGATATCCACCCCTGCGCCTGCATTGAATGTTTGCTGGTGTCTTCCACAGCCGTCGCCCGATACCCCGTGATCGTGAAACCGCTGTCTGAAAGCGGCGCGAGCCAGGAGACGGTCACTTGCGCGTTTCCTGCGAGGCTTGTGACCTGGTAAGGAGATCCAGAAGCCTTCGGCGGCAACGTGATCGTGTTGGAGGCCAAGGTCACTGCAGCGACGCGGACCAAGGCCCGCCCGCTAAGAACGGCTCCGGTGTTCAATGTGATGGATTGATCCGCCATAATGGTGCCCTGCATCTCCGAGGTGGTGCCCAAGGTTGCCGAGCTACCGACCTGCCAAAATACGTTGCGCGCTTGTGCCCCGCCCGAGAGGAGCACGTGAATTCCATTGCCCACATTCAATGCCGAGCCGATTTGAAAAATCCACACCGAGGTGTCGGTACCCATCAAGGTGACATCGGCTCCCGTAATGGCCAGGGTACTGGTGAATTTGTACAGACCAGGAACCAAGGTGAGACCACCGATATCACCAGAGCCCGGATTGAAGAAGGGGCCGGAAGGCGCGGGTGAGCGCGCTGCGGCGTCGTTATAGGCGGTGGTGAGATCGCTCTGTGCCGAGGTGAGATGGCCTGGGTCCATCACAGATCCCGAAGGTCCCGCAAGGTCGACGGCATAAATCGTCCCGGTAAGATCCTCGGCAAGCAATCCCGTTATGGCTTCTCCCGTAGTAGGGCTGAGACCAACGTCTCCGGTAATCGCGGTGGGAGGAATACTGGAAACGAGGGATCCTGCGAGTACGCCGAAATCGGCGGCCGACCGAAGGTTCACCTGCAATTGGGCGGGTTGAGCACGAATTGAGACCGGAAGGAAAAATGAAAGCACGATCGCGGAGAGCGTGGCGCACAGGCTTGCTTGCGATGGTTTACAGAACTTTTCGGAATGATAAGTTTGTGACAAACTCATGATTAACCTCGGGTGTAATTCATTGCCAGTGTTGTGAACTGACAAAGAATTAACCGAGGATGCCGGGTTCGGTTATGGGGTGATCATCCTAGCGGGTGGCGGTCGACAGGCCTTCAGGCCGGCACTTCGCCAAAATGAGACCAAGGCGATCGGTTTTAGTGTTTGGCCTGGATGTGGGCTTCCACGAACCACAGCCATTTGTCGGTGCCGCGCGAAACTTCGGTGAAAAGATCCGCGGTTCCGGCATCTCCCAGATCATCCGCTTCGTCGATCGATTCGCGGATCTCATGGCCGTACGCAGAAAGCGCCGTGACCACGGCGTCCACATGCGCCAGACCTTCGGAAATTCCCAACGGATATTCTTCCAGCCGTGAGCGCGCCGCCGCCATGCGTGCGGTGCCTTCCGCAATGCCGCCAAGTTGCACCACGCGCTCGGCGATCAGATCCGCATACTCTCCGGCGGATCCGGTGATCTTGTCAAACAGTTCATGCAAACCGATGAAGTTCGGCCCCTTCACATTCCAATGTGCCTGCTTCAGTTGGGTTTGCAGATCGATCGTATCTGCGAGCCGCAAATTCAACAAGGCGCACAACTCCACACGGCTATCGCGTGAGATATCGTTGGCGGTTTTGTAAAGGTTCTGGTTTTCTTCGAGCAGCGGGGTTTCGGTTTTCATGGTCGGGCTCCTGAGCGAATGGTGAGGGTTATGGAAGCGTCGTCCATACAATGCAGACGTGCACCGATAACATTTCGCAAGGATAGGGGAGTAAAGCCGGGATGTGGATGGGGTCCACACCCCATTCGGGACTCTGGGAGGCTGCCCCGTGTCCGTGCGGAGCACGGCAGAAAGAGCGGGGTCGGAGAGCACCGTCACCGTGCAGGACTGCGGAAGCCCGCGGAGGCCTCTGACCTTCACCTCAAATGATGGTGAGTTGGACGCTGCTTTCGATCACGCCCGCGGAGATGGCATGACGCGTCAAGCCCGCGGTATCGTGGATGTTCAGCTTTTCCATCAAATGTTGGCGGTGTTTTTCAACGGTCTTGACGCTGATGTCGAGCAAGCCGGCGACCTGCTTGTTGGCGTGGCCTTCGGCCACGAGTTGGAGCACTTCCGTCTCGCGCGAAGTGAGATGCACGGCTTTTTTCCGGAGCATATCGTCATGAATCGGTAACCTCTGCCCCGGATGAGTCAGATGCTTGGCGACCTCGGGGCTGAAGAACACGCGCCCGCGATGCACTTCGCGGATGACCTTGGCCAATGCGTCAAGCGAAGTTTGTTTGATGAGGTAACCGACGGCGCCCAACGCCATCGCTTGTTCCACATAAGCATCATCCTTGTGCGCCGAAAGCAGAATGATGCGCATCGACGGAATGATTTTGAGGATCTGACGCGTGGCTTCAAGCCCGTTCAGCAGGGGCATCGCAATATCCATGATGATCACCGAAGGGCGCAGTTTTTGGGCGAGCTCCACGGCTTGGCGTCCGTTCTCGGCTTCGCCCACGATGCGAATGTCGCCTTCCGCGAGCAGCATGGCTTTAAGGCCTTCGCGGACGATGGTGTGATCTTCCGCCAACATGACGTCGATAATGGGTGCGAATGGAGCTGGTGAATTCATGATGAAACCTTTTCCTTTCCGGCCGGTAATGTTGCGCGAACGGTGGTGCCCTTGCCGGGCGTCGATTCGAGCACCAATTGTCCGCCGAATATTTCCATTCGTTTGCGCATGCTGATCAATCCCAACCTTTTATAGCGCTTTGCGTGCAAGACCTTCTCGACCTCGAAGGAAATGCTGTCATCGCGGATTTCCATGGGGTTTCCCGTACCAACGTGCGTCGGAGCAGCGCCAAGTCGCGGGTTTGCCGAAGAAGAAGGGTTTTCATGATTGTTGGGGAACATAGCTTTAAAAGGAGAGCGGACTTTTTATGGGAAATTCGGTAACAATGGATATTGTCGCTCCGCGGATCTCAAGACTTGCAATATCCCAAATTATTGCCGCGGTGCTTATGGGGTATAACCCGGTGCCAATGACGGATCGTATCGGGTTTGAACATTTCGAAACATGGCGTCTGTATTAGACGAAGGTAGGGATATACCCCATGACGATCCGTGAAGGGCCTAAATATGCTTGATCAGCACTTTTCGATAACAGAATTTAGGAGATCCAGATGAAATTGTTTAAAACCCTGACCATGGGCGTTGCCGTCATCGCATTGTCGACCTTTTGCGCCGGAACTTTGCGAGCAGCGCCGGCTGCCTCCAGCGACTTCGGTCTCGGTTTCATTCTCGGAAATCCTTCTGGACTTTCGGCCAAACTTCCCACCAACGGTGTGAACGCCATTCAGCTCATTCTCGCCTATGATCAGGGCGGCGGTTGGGGAAACCGCGGTTGGGACAACAACAACTGCGGACAGAACGACAACGGTTGCAACGGCCGCCTCTATTTCGGTGGAGATTACCTCTGGTACAACTATAACGCCATTCCCGTGAAGCAGGGTCGCTTGCCAGTCTATTATGGTCCGGGCCTTTGGACCTCGGTCTCAGGCAATGCGGGTCTGGGTGTTCGATTCGTTCTCGGTCTGGAATACCAGTTCGCCACGGCACCGTTCGACATTTTTCTTGAAATCGCACCGGGTGTGCGTGTGATTCCGAACGCCAATGGCTACGTGTCTTCGGGTTTGGGTGCGCGGTTCTTCTTTTAAGCCGTTTCGAATAAAGTCAATCTTGAGTCAGGAGCGATCATGAAATCCTATTGGACACAAGGACTCGTTCGCTGGCACGGACCGCTTCAATCCCGCATGAAAGTGCTGTGGGTGATTTGGTCTGTAGCCTTGGGTTTGTTCTGCCTTTGGTTGATTGCCCTGGTAGTTGATTTTCCGTTCCGACCGGGAATGCACTTTCTCCTCGGCGCCTCCACGGTGGTTGGAGCGCTGTGTATTCTGTACGGAATCAAATACTGTGAATTTTTGGAACCGCGCTTTTTGAAAGGCGCGGTTTCAGGCAAGCGTCCGGTGGCGACCGTCGAAACGGCCTTCAAGGATGGCGTGCACCCGCTCTGATCAGACCTGTGCGTTCCGCAAGCGCAATGCATTCGCCAATACCGACACCGAGCTGAGGCTCATGGCCGCTGCGGCCAAGATCGGGCTGAGCAGCAATCCGAAAACCGGATACAGCACCCCCGCCGCCACCGGAACACCGAGACTGTTGTAAACGAACGCAAAGAACAGGTTCTGTTTGATGTTGGCCATGGTCTTTTGCGAGAGACGCCGCGCACGCAGAATGCCGCGCAGGTCGCCTTGAACCAAGGTCAATCCCGCGCTCTCCATGGCCACATCGGTTCCCGTGCCCATGGCGATGCCCACGTGCGCGAGCGCCAAAGCCGGTGCATCGTTGATGCCGTCTCCCGCCATGGCCACGATACGCCCCTCTTGTTGAAGGGTGCGAACCTTTTCCGCCTTCTGATCGGGGAGCACATCCGCAAACACCTCCGTAATGCCGAGGCGACGCGCAACGGCATCGGCGGTGACCTTGTTGTCTCCGGTGAGCATCACCACGCGGACGCCGTCTTTGCGCAGGCTTTCAACGGCTTCGATGCTCGTCGCCTTGATCGGATCTTCCACGCCGAACAAGCCTGCCGCCTTGCCGTCCACCGCGGCGAGCAACACCGTCTGGCCGTTGGTCCGCAACTCTTCCGCGCCTCCCAGCAAGGGCGATGCATCCATATTCATGGACTGGAACAATGCCTGGTTTCCCAGAGCGATTCTTTTTCCGGCCACTCTCCCATGGATTCCCTTGCCCGGTATAGACTCGAAATGTTCCACGGCGGATGGCGTGATCCCCTTGTGCAGCGCACCTGCGATTAAAGCCGCTGCGAGCGGATGTTCGCTGCCCTTTTCGAGCGAAGCGGCGAGCTGTATCAAGACGGATTCCTCAAAACCCGAAACCGTCTCAACCGTGACCAACACGGGTTTACCCTCCGTGAGCGTACCGGTCTTGTCGACCACCAATGTATCAACCTTGCGTAGCGTCTCGATGGCTTCGGCATTCCGGAACAAAATGCCCATGCCCGCCGCCTTGCCGGTTGCTACCATAATCGAAACCGGAGTCGCGAGACCTAGCGCGCAGGGGCAGGCGATGATGAGGACGGCCACGGCGTTGACGAGCGCCAGCGCAAAGCGGGGTTCCGGCCCAAGCCAGGCCCACAGGGCGAAGGTGAGCAGGGCAATGAAGATCACGAGCGGGACGAAATAACCGGAGACCCGGTCCGCCAGTTTCTGAATGGGTGCGCGGCTGCGTTGCGCTTCGGAGACCATGGCGACGATGCGCGCCAGCAAGGTTTCCGAGCCGACTTTTTCAGCTTTGAGAATAAAGGTTCCGGTGCCGTTCAAAGTGGCGCCGAAGACCTTCGAACCCGGATCCTTCTCCACCGGGATCGGTTCGCCGGTCACCATGGATTCGTCCACGGAGCTGCGGCCTTCGAGAACGGTGCCGTCCACCGGTATCTTTTCGCCGGGCCGCACGCGCAGCCGGTCTCCCAACGCGACGTCTTCAAGCGGAACATCTTCTACCACTCCGTCGTCGCGGAGCCGGCGTGCGGAGGTTGCCGCGAGTCCGAGCAATTTCTTGAGGGCGCTGCTGGTCTTTCCGCGGGCCCGCAGCTCGAGCACTTGGCCTAGCAGGATCAACACCACGATGACAGCGGCGGCCTCGAAGTAAAGCCCCACCGCACCATATGCATCGCGGAATGCGGGAGGAAACAACCCGGGAAACAACGCGGCGACCACGCTGTAACCATAGGCCACGGCCACACCCAGACCGATGAGCGTGAACATGTTGAGGCTGCGGTACACGAGCGAAGCCCAGGCGCGCTGGAAAAACGGCCAGCCGCCCCACAGCACCACCGGTGTTGCGAATAACAGCTCCAACCATTTCCCGGAATGCATGAACAGGGGTAGGCCCCCCGGCACGAGGTGGCCCATGGAGAGACCCACCACCGGAACGGCCAGCAGAGCGCTCCAACCGAACCGCCGTTGCATGTCTTGCAATTCCGGGTTCTCACCGTCGTCCGAAGCATCGATGGTCTCGGGTTCCAAGGCCATCCCGCATTTGGGGCAGGAGCCCGGCCCTTTTTGACGGATCTCGGGATGCATGGGGCAGGTGTAAATGACATCGGTCGAAACCTTCGCGGACGCCGCGTGTTTCGTTACCTTGCCGGGGGCGCAACAATCTGCCAGCGCGGAGGACGTTGCGGATCCGGAAGGAGAAGAGACATAGCGCGCCGGGTCCACTGCAAATTTCGCTAGGCAATTTCCGCAGCAGAACTGGTATTCCATTCCTTTGTAGGTGCGGCGATGCTTCGAGGTTGCGGGAATATCCATGCCGCAAACGGGATCGCGCACGGTGGCGGTGCGAGGTGAGTCGGAATGCGTGTGTTCGTGTTGCATGAAAGCCCGTTTCGGGGTTCTCGTGACGCCCGTTTTCAGTTCGGTAGTTGTGGTTTAAAGAATAGGTCCTGATGTGCGGATCAGGTTACTGCTTTCGGGGGCGGTTCCCTCAAGCCAAGATTGCGTTTCCGCCACAGAAGGTAAAGGGCGGGGTACACGGCGAGTTCGAGCATCACCGAGGTGACCACGCCTCCCACCATGGGAGCCGCAATGCGTTTCATCACGTCGGAACCCGGTCCGTGGCTCCACAGGATGGGAACCAGACCGGCCAGAATCACCGCCGCCGTCATGATCTTGGGGCGCACGCGTTGCACCGCACCTTCCAGGATTGCTTGCTTGAGTCCGTCCATATCGTGCGGACGGTTTTCGGATCGAAGCGCATCCACCACCTGATCGAGATACAAGAGCATCACCACCCCGGTTTCCGCGTCGAGACCCGCTAGCGCAATCATGCCGATCCAGACCGCCACGCTGAGATTGAAATCGAGCAGGTACAGGATCCACACAGCACCTACGAGCGAGAAAGGCACGGCGCAAAGCACAATGAACGTCCTTGCCAGACTGCGGGTGTTGAGGAAGAGCAGCAGAATCACCAACAGCAAGGTCATGGGAATCACCTTCATCAAGGTCTTCTGCGCGCGTTGCATCGATTCGTACTGTCCGCTGAATGTGAGGTTGTACCCAGTAGGCAGCAAGAGTTTTTCGGCGAGCGCCTTCTGCGCCTTTTTGACGTATCCACCCAGATCGGAAGTGTGCAGGTCCACGAACACCCAACTGCTTGGACGCGTGTCTTCGCTACGGATCACCATGGGGCCGTTGGATTCCGAAATGTCGGCCACTTCTTCCAAAGGAACTTCACCGCCGTCCGGCATGGGAATCAGGATGCGTTTCAACGCCGGAAGGTTATCCCGTAGTTCCCGGCTGTATCGCAGGTTCACCGCATAGCGCTCGAGTCCTTCCACCGTGGTGGTTACGGGCATGCCGGCCACCGCGGTGAGAATCACGGTCTGGATGTCCGCCACGTTCAGGCCGTAGCGCGCGGCCTTTTGGCGATCCACCTTGATGTCGAGGTAGTTGCCTCCCACTGTGCGTTCGGCAAAGGCGGACTGCGTGCCCGGCACATCGCGCAGAATGCCTTCGGCTTCGATTCCCAGTTTGTTCAGCGTATCCAGATCCGGTCCGGAAATTTTAAGCCCCACCGGAGTGCGGATGCCCGTACTCAACATGTCCACTCGTGTTTTGATGGGCATGGTCCATGCGTTCGTCAATCCGGGAATGCGCAGGGCGCGATCCATCTCAACGATTAATTTGGCCGAGGTCATTCCCGGACGCCACTCCTTTTGAGGTTTGAGCTGGATGATTGTTTCCATCATGTCGAGCCCTGCCGGATCGGTCGGCGTTTCGGCGCGCCCGATTTTGCCGAACACCTGCTTCACTTCGGGAAAGGTTTTCAAGATGCGGTCCGTTTGCCCCAGCAACTCCTTGGCCTTGGTGATGGAGATGCCCGGCATTGTTGTGGGCATGTAGATCAAGTCCCCTTCGTTCAACGGGGGCATGAATTCCGACCCTATTTTCGAAAACGGGTATACCGTCAACCCGATCAGTAGCAGGGCAAGTGTGATCATGGTGCGGGGCCGCCGCAGCGCGAAAACCGCGATCGGATGATACGCTGCCTGCAGCCAACGGTTCACGGGATTGCTGTGCTCCGAACGGATTCCGCCTCGCACGAAATAGCCGAGCAGAATCGGGATCACCGTTACTGATAGTACCGCAGCGGCGGCCATCGACCAGGTTTTAGTGAAAGCCAAAGGCTTGAACAAACGGCCTTCCTGGCCGGTCAGAACGAACACGGGAATGAAGGAGACAGTGATCACCAGCAAAGACCAAAAGAGCGCCGGCCCCACTTCCGAAGCGGCCTCGATCACCACGCTCCAGTTGTCCCGGCGCTGCTCCGGTGGCTTTAGGGCTTCGCGCTCGAGGTGCTTGTGGGTGTTCTCGATCAGAATGATGGTGCCGTCCACCATGGCTCCCACTGCAATGGCGATACCGCCGAGCGACATGATATCTGCGTGAATGCCCTGATAGCGCATCACCAGAAACGCGATCAAGAGAGCGGCAGGCAAGGTGAAAACGGCGACGAGCGCGCTGCGGAGGTGCAGTAGAAAGAGCCCGCATACCAGCGCCATCATCAGCATCTCTTCGAGCAGCTTGAAACTGAGATTGCGCACCGATTGCACGATCAGCTCGGAGCGGTCGTAGGTAGGTACGATTTTTACTCCTGCGGGTAACCCGTGTTGCAGCTCTTCGAGTTTTTGCCGGACCCCCCGGATGACCTCAAGCGCGTTGGCGCCCTGACGCATCACGATGATACCGCCCACCACTTCGCCTTTTCCATCCAGCTCCGCAACCCCGCGCCGCATGGCGGGCCCTTCCACGATCACGGCGAGGTCACCCAAGGTGACCGAGGTACCCGCGCCTGCATCGTACTTCACCGGCACAGCCTTCAAGTCGTCCAACCCATGCAAATAACCCTGCCCGCGTACCATTAATTCCGATTCCCCCATTTCGAGGGTTTCTCCGCCGACGTCGGCATTCGCATTTTTGACGGCCATTTCCACGTCTGCCAGGGTGATCCCGAGACTTTGCAATCGCAAGGGGTCGAGTTGAACCTGATACTGTTTGACGTAGCCGCCCACCGAAGCGACTTCGCTCACACCGTCCACCGAAGACAGGGCATATTTCAGGTACCAGTCCTGAAGCGAGCGCAGTTCCTGCAACGATTTATTTTCGGAAACCAGCGCGTATTCGTACACCCAACCTACGCCTGTTCCATCGGGCCCCAGCGATGGGGTCACGCCCTCGGGCAAGCGTTGCTGCGCGGTATTGAGGTATTCCTGCACGCGCGATCGCGCCCAATACGGATCGGTGCCATCTTCGAACAGCACGTACACCAGCGAGTACCCGAAAAACGAATATCCGCGCACGGTTTTCGATCCCGGCACCGAAACCAGGGCCGTGGTCAGCGGGTAGGTGACCTGATCTTCGATGGTGCGGGGAGATTGCCCGTCGAAGGCCGTATACACGATCACCTGTGCGTCGCTTAAGTCGGGAAGCGCATCCACCGGGGTGGAGAGCGTCGACCAAATTCCTCCAAGAAACAGCATCAGGGTGACGAGCCCGACCAAAATACGGTTACGAATCGACCAGCGGACGACGCCTTCTAAAAATCCATTACGGTTTTCCGAAAAATCCGGTCCGTTACGATTTGCTTTTGGCTGATCGGTGTGTTCAGCGCGCATGTCCGGCCTCCGGTGTATCCGTTTGATTCGATGGTCCGCTTTGCGTGGCCGACATCGAGGCGATTGCGGCCCGCAGATTGCTCTCGGAGTCGATCAGAAATTGCGCCGCCACCACGATCTGCTCTCCCTCTTGCAGTCCGTCGAGAATTTCAATCCACTCGCCGGTCTCCCGGCCGATGCGTACTTCGCGGGGCTGAAAACGCCCGCCGCCAAGGGTCACTACCGCCACGTTGCGTCCTCCGGTTCGGATCAACGATTGCGCCGGCACCGTCAGGGACTCTTTTTCGCTTGCACCCGCGATCACGACTTCGGCGAACATTTCGGGGCGCAGGTCTCGGCCGGGAGTATTGACCAGCTTCATGCGGATCTCTGCAGTGCGCGTGGTCGGATCGAGTTCAGGGGAGACGTAAAGCACCGTCGCCGAAAAATCCCGGTCGGGCAGGTTGCGCACTTGAATGGCGGCAGTCCCGCCGGTTTTCACCCAAGGCAGATCGGTCGGGTACACCCGTGCGGTAACCCACACCTCCGACAAATCCGTGATGCGGAACAATTCCATACCGGCACCCACGGATTGCCCCTGCACCACTTCCTTGCGCGTGATCACGCCGGCCGCCGGTGCGAGAAGAGGCACGCGTCGCTTGATCTCACGGGTTTTCTCCAGACGTGCGAGAAAGCGGGTGGAGACTCCCCAGTTCAGCATTCTTTCACGCGCGCCTAGAGCGCTCGGGCCGCCTTGCAGGTACTCTTGCTGTGCGGTCAGTAGGTCGGGACTGTAAAGTTCCAACAAGGTTTCACCCGCTTGGACGCTTTTCCCGATGGAGGTCGCCGCCAAAGTCTCCACATAGCCCTCCACACGCGCCGTCACCGAGTAAATGCGTGCCTCATCCACCGCGATCTTGCCGTTGAGCCGCAGGTCGCGGGTCAGCAGACGGGAGTGCACCACCTCGGTGCGCAAGCCGATGTTACGGAGAGTCGTCGGATCCACACGTACTACCGGGATGGGTGATGCGGGTCGTGACCCATCCGCCGACGTCGAGTCCGGCATGGTGAGTTCTTCCGGAATAGGTACGAGTTCCATTCCGCAGATCGGGCATGTTCCCGGTTTATCCCGGATGATTTGCGGATGCATGGCGCATTGATAAAGGATTTTTTTCGGGGTCGGTTTCACCGACGCCGCATCTGAACCGTTCGCGACTCCTTCCGTACGAGTCGAACCGGGATCCGCCTCCTTATTATTTCGGGAATCACATCCCGAAAGCGAAAGTGCAAGCAACAGCGTCAGCGTACCTAAGACGGTGGTTTTCGTGAGCGCGTTCATGGTTTCTCCCCTGCCACATCAGAGAGGTTGCCTCCGGTGACCCATTCAAGGTTGGCCCAAGCCTTCAGGTGATCCGAAGCCGCTTGGTGATATTGTTCCCGTGCCATGCGCACCTCGCGCAGGCTCATGATGACCTCGTTGAAATCTGCCGTACCCTGACGGTATTCCGCCTGCACCGATTGCGCCATCTGCGCGGCGACCGGTATCTGCCGTTCTCGGGCCAGCTTTAACCGATCCGAAGCCGACTCCAGGTCACTGCGCGATCGATCCAGATCAGTGATCAGTCCGATACGCGCCCTCGTCGCTTCGCGCCCCGCCTTCTCGCGCAACAGACGTGCACGCCGCACGCCTTGCCGTAATCCTTGCCATGCCCAAGGTAAAAGGGGGGCTTCCACGGCTACCATCAGCGACCAATAATCCTTGGGATCATTGCGCATGTCCTTGTAGGTTCCGCGGACCATGAAGTCGGGCAGCGCCTCCTTGTTCGCCACGGTGATTTCCGCGTCGGCCATCGAGACCTCGAAGTCCATCGCGGCCAAGTCGGGACTTTTCGCCACTGCGTTATTCCGCAATGTTTCCGGAGCGATACTCAAAACCGGCGGAGTCATGCTGTCGGTTCGCACACGCAATTCCGGGGCATCCCGATCTTCCAGTCCCATGGCTTCCGCCGCCATCGCCCGACTTTCCAGGCGCATCGCCTCCGCTTTCAGAATCGCGGCCTCAAGCGCCGCCGATTCCGATTCGGCCCGCAGCCAATCCGATTGCCGCCCTCGCCCCGATGCGTACCCGGTTTTCAAAGATTGGATGAGGCGGTTCATCTCGTCACGGTTTTCGCGCAAAATCCGGAGTTCCCATTCGACCGCATACAGGTCCGCATAGGCCGTGAGGACGCGGCGACGTAACTCCAATGCGGTGCCTTCATTCCGCTTTCCGGCGGCGGCTCCGCGCCAATGTTCCGCGGAAGCCATCGACCCCAGCTTTCCCGGAAACGGAATCCGTTGCGCAACCGAGTAATCGATCTCCTCCTGCCGGCTCAACGGATTGGGGAAACGCGCGACCGGCCCCTGATAGAAGTCCACCGCCAGCTCCGGATTTGCAAGAGCGTTGTGATGGTGGGCGAGGGCGTGCACGGCATCCGCATCCAGTCGCGCCGCTGCGAGCCCTGGATTGCGTTCGAGCGCCACCGCAATCCAACGCGCGGCTTCGGCGGGCGGATAAACTTCCTGGGCGTGCGCCCCTGAGACCGTTAAAAGAACACCCACGGCGAACGTTGTCCCCCCTTTCGTGCGGCTTCGCCACGCGCTTGCGCGTGTATTTGAAAATCGGAAATGCGGAATGCGGAACATGAAGCCTCCTCCGAGGAGCCGCACGAATGCGGCGGAACTGCCGAATGCGTGCGCAGGGCGCACGGTGGACAAAGCGGACAGGGAGTGGGAGAGGCGGTGTGGAAACCGCCCCGAGGCTTAAATCAGAATACGCTGCAACGACAAAAAGCGCGGCGGACCGGCATCGATCGGAAGATCGAGGGACGCGGAGTGCATCGGTAAGGTATGCGCATCTTCGGCATGAAGCACGCTGAGGGCGTTGAGAACCGTAGGCAAAAACGTGACCGTGGAGAACGACGATGTGGAAGACGTGATTTCCACAGGCGAGGTATCATGCCCGCAGCACATCCCCGTATTTTCCGAATGTGCGGCGTGGGAAGGGGAGAGGGCTACACCATTCGCACCATTCGCACCATGTGCAACATGTCCGTTGGCAGCGTGGGATTGCGAGGCATCCTCGTGCGTGGATGCACCCTTCGGACAGCAGGAATGATCGGTGACTTCACCGGCTACTGTGGTTTGAGAAGGGGAGGACGCATGCACCTTTGCCCCCGCAAACCAGCAACAGGCCATGACCTGCACGTTGGCCCACGCCGTAACGGCGAGGAGCGCGCTGAGTGCCATGACTTTGCGAGACCGTTTCATCTTGCCTCTAAATTGCAAAAAGCATCTAGGCCGGGCCAGTCCGGAATCACGCCTCGGAATCGGGATGGGGAGGTAGGTCTGATAACCCACTTATTCGGTTTCTGCCATAAATTGGGCAAAAAACTCGAAATTTTCGTAGCGGTGACCTGAATCTATTGGATAAGAAAAAGGGAGCAGGGTGTCCTCTGCTCCCCCTGCGTACGGTGCGTCGAACGATTAAAAACTGGTGATGGCAAAGGGCTGCGTATTATCACCCGTGCGCCTCAGTCCACCCCCCGACAAGACGCCGGTTGCCGCGTTGATTTCATACATGGAAAGGGTGTGACTACCGCCGTTGGCGACGTACACGAATTTCCCGCCGCGGTCCACGGTCACGCCTTCCGGGCTGGTTCCAGTAGCGATCGTCGAGCCGATTCGCGTCAATGCGCCCGAAGCGGCATTGATGCTGTAGGCGTAAATCAAATTGTTTTTGCTCTCGATGGCATAGAGGTATTTGCCGGTCGGATCGACGGCAACCCCCCTCACGATCCCTGTGATATCGGCGATGCTCGCTTGGGTCATGCCGCCCGATACGGAGTTTAGCGCAAGTACGATAACGTGACCGGTTGCCTGGTCGAAAGCACCTAGGCCGACGTAGGCGAATTTTCCACCGGGATGGACGACGATCTGGTGGGTGGTTTGTGAGATGCCAGCCCATTCGGAAACGAAAGTAAGGGCGCCACTCGTGCGATCGACCCGGAGGCTTCCCGTTGACCCATCATAGCCAGACGCATAGTACACAAAGTCTCCCGAAGGCGCCACCGCCAAACTGACCCCGATTACCGGGTCCGATGTGTCCGCCGGAACCGTGCTTTTCGCGAAGGTTAACCCACCCGTGGTTGGATTCACGGCATAGCTCGAGACTTTTTCCGCAAGGGCCTCAGCCACATAGACGAATTTCCCGGCCGGGTCGACTGCCACGCCTAACGGGCCAGCTTTTGTAGGCGTCGAACCCACCGAGGTCAAGGCACCCGTGGCGGCGTCGATGGAAAAGGCTGCAACCGTGTTGATGCCTTCATTGGTGACATAAGCGTATTTTCCGTTCGTGGCCACCGCGATACCTTTCGGCGCCGGCAAGGTCCCCGTTCCCGTGGAAACCGAGGGAATCGCCTCCATCAGATCGCCGCCTTGGTTGTCAATGCGATAGCCGACGACGGTGCCGGTCATTTCCTGCGTGACATACACTACAAAGCCCTGGTTTACGCAATTGATGGTCACGCTCGTGACGTTGACCTGGGCGAGCGTTCCGGATCCGTTGGTCACCGTACAAACCTGACCCCGCGGCTGGGTTTCGACGGTGACCTGGTAAACCACACCGCTGGAAAGCAGGGGGCCGAAAGTAAAGGCGCCACTGCTGGAGACATTTTGATTATCCAGGGCGCCGCCATCCCCGACCAGTTTGAGCGAGACGACTTGACCGGTTCCAAGACCGGATACCGTGCCGCCGACCGTGTATTTGGTTGAATTGCCGGAGGTGCTGCTGTCCGTGGTACACGCCAACAAAAATAGGGCTACGGCGAGAGACAACAAAAGCTTCAATGTCTTGTGCATGCGTTTTTCCAACTTGGGTTTGCGATCCTGAGTTTGCCAGATTTGCAAATGTATGTCATTTAGCGTTTGAGTAGCCGAAATGACAAAGTGAGGGTGCGATCGCGGGAGCCGCAAAGGGCGGTCTCCTCCGAAAAGCAGCCTGAAACGAGTGAACCCTGAAAAAGGAAAATAGAGGAAACAAAAAAGAGACACCATTTCCGGTGTCCCTTTAAGTTTTTGGTAGCGGGCCAGGGATTTGAACCCCGGACACGCGGATTATGATTCCGCTGCTCTAACCAACTGAGCTAGCCCGCCAAGGCAGGCAATTATAGCTACGGGCGGTGACAATGGCAATGCGCGCAATGCGGGCAAGGCAGGCGCTCGATTAAAGCGCCGCCAGCCTTTGCCGTAAAACAGGCTCCAGCGCCTTGGTTTCGGCCTTCAGGCGCAAGCAAACGACATCCGCAGCAGCTTCCCCGTGAAAGTCGGCGTAGTCCGAAAACACCGCCGTGCCCCGTTCCGAGTCCCGACCCAGAGAGGCTTCCACCGCTCTCGACAAACCCACAAAAACATTGAGGGCCGCCGGCACGTTTCCAGTTTCGATGCCCGCCTTTTCCGCCAGCATACGCATGCGCGAGAGCCGCTCGGGAACGGGCTGAAAAGGCTTCGCGCCGTCTTCATGTTCCCACAACAGGGTGCGGATCAGTACGAAGGCGAGATAATTCCGATACGCGGAGCACGCGTCCTCGAGGCGGTGCGCATGCACGAAATTCTTGCCAGCGCCGGGAATCTCCTTACCGGTGAGAAGTCCCAGCAGGCCCGGAGGCAAGGTCGACAGGGTTGCGAGCGCGTGCTCGACGGTTGCGGCCACGCGATCCGAAAAAAGATCGGAGGCGAGAAAGCTGCCGGCCAGCGGCGAACCCTGCGGCGGCGTGGTTTCGGGCAGCGCATGGCGACGCGCCTGGTTGCGGTCGGCGTACTTGTAGGCATTGCGGATCAAGGCGTAAGCGTTTTCGCTCCACATCCAGCCCGGGATGATTTCATTCTTGCCGGCTGCTGCGGTTTGTTGATTTTCGCCACCCGCAGTGGAGGTGATGAGTGAAAAAGGCAAAGCGATTTTTTGCGGAGGCGTGACGACCGCCGTGGCGAACAGCGAGTAGGGAGCCCCCGAAAAGTCGGCGGGGAATTTGATCGAGCAGGAAAGCCCGAAGAAGGTTCCTTCGCCCGGCCGCAATTCCTGATCCGGCTTGCGTCCCGTGTGGTTGCTGCCCACGTTCGCGCCGTAGCCTAGGTTACCGCGACCCTCGGGCCACAACGCCCCGATGAGCAGCGCCTGATGATGGAAGCCGACGAACGGGCCGACCAGCGACGCCGTCACTTCGCCCTTCGCGATCAAGGTGTTGGGGCCGATCACGGAATCGGCGACATGGCCGCCTTGTTCCGCGGCCGAGTGTTCCAAAAACAAGGAGCGTCGCACCTGGGCCGCGGAATCGATGCGTACTCCCGCTTCGAGCACGCATTGTTCCACCAAGGCGCCATCCCCGACGACCACGGGATCTTCGCTGAGGGAGCCGATCACACTGTGGCGCAAGGCGGCGGCACCGCGGATGCGCGCGCCCGGGCCCACGAAACAGTCTTCCACGAATCCCGTGTGTTCGATGCATGCGCCCGCGCCCACGAAGGCGTGGTCGGACTCGCAATAATGCAGACGGGCTTTCCATTCGGCGGCCAAAGCCTCTTGCTCTGCAGGAGGAAGCGCCGCCATGGCGGCGCAATCTTCGAGCAACAATCCGTCGGAAAGAAACACGCGGCGCGCGCCGGTTTCACTACCGGGGTGAACGGCGAGGCCGAGACAAAACCGCGAGCCCGCCACACCGGCGCAGGCGCCGATATGCCGCAGTACCGCGCCGTCTTCCACGATCACACGGTCCAGCACTGCGACCGACTCCACCGTGGCAGCGCCGATTCGGCAGTCGCGGATCAAGCTGTCGCGCAACACGGGAGATCCGTGTTCGGTGGAGAGCAGCACGCGTCCTTCGAATCGGCACCGTACCACGCCCGCAAGCGAACCTTTGCCGAGCAGGCGCACGGCAGTCCAATCGGCGCAAGTGTTGCCCTGCTTCTCGAGCAGCTTTATTTCGGCCTTGCCCGGAATGCGCGCATGCGCCCACGCGTCGGCCCAGGCCGCACGCGCACCACGCAGAAACTTGCCGGCGGAAGAATGTTCCAACGCTTCGCGCAGGCGGGTGCGCGCGAATTTTTGAACGGGGTCGTGGGAGAGCATGGGGAGAAGATAGTAGGTGGTGGTCAGTCGGAAGTCGGGTGTCGAAAGTCGGAAGTAGGGGTTGGGAGGGTGGGGGTATGCATCAATTTGGGCGAGAAAAAGTGGATTCCCGCTATTTTCCGCTTACTTCCTTCTTCCTACTTCCTACTTTCCCTCCGTGCCCGCACAGACTCCCCCCACCGCGTTTTTCGACTATGACGGCACCCTCATCGAGGGCGACAGCATCCTGTACTGGCAACGGTACTACTATGCCCGCCGGCCTTTGATGCGCGTCTTTCAGATCGCCAACTGCGTCGGACTGGTTTTGCTCGCGTCCCGGATCATCAATAGCCACATGCTCAAACGCGTTTTTCTGTGGCCGCTGGTGTTTGAAAAGCCCGAAGCCCTCGATGCCTTGGCACGCGGCTTTGTCCGCGGCGATCTGTCCTTCCGCTTTCATGGGCCCGTATTGGCGCGCCTGTGGGCCCATCATCGCCTCGGTCACGGCTCGGTGGTGATTTCAGCCAGCGGAACGTTCTACCTCAAATACCTCGCGGAGTTTTTTCCTCCCGACACGGTATTGCTGGGCACCCAGATGGATTTGAATAATTTGGCGGGCGGTATTCTCCGCTTTCCCCGCTACCGTGACGGGAACCTGCGCGGGGCCAATAAAATCCGGCGCTTGCGCGCCCTCGGGTATGCCGCTGCCGGGAGCGGCGGCTTCGCCTACTCCGATCATCATCACGATATTCCCTTGCTCGAGTTCGTGTCGCATCCGAACTGCATCCGTCCAACGGCCAAGCTGGAAAAGTATGCCGAAGAGCGGAGTTGGCCGATTTGGGAAGGCGGGCATTGGCCGCGCAGCCGCGCCAAATGGAAGCTGAAGCTGGAAGCGTTGTGTCTCTTGTTGTTTGCCGCGGCCCCGAAATTTCTGGCGGCGACACCCGAGCCGTCTCTGCCCGCCGATGCGGCGATCGAAGAACAGGTTCGCCAGTTATCCGCCGGAATCCCGGGTTAACGCAGCGTACCGCACGAAGAGGTCACTGCGCCCCCTAATGAATTCTTAGTGAGCACCCTTGCCGGTAAATACGACCCAAACGGTGCGCAGCAGGATGACGATGTCGAGCGGAAGCGACATGTTTTCGAAGTACCACAGGTCGAACAGCACCTTGGTTTTGACGTCTTCGATGTTCTTGTCGTAATGATGTTTGACCTGCGCCCAGCCGGTCAGACCGGGCTTCATCTTCAGGCGCTGCAGGTACAGCGGCACTTCGTTGCGCAGCTGATTGATGAAGTGCTCGCGCTCGGGGCGAGGCCCCACCAGACTCATGTCGCCCACCAGCACGTTCCAGAGTTGTGGAATTTCATCAAGTCGCGTTTTACGTAAAAAGCGGCCGAGGCGCGTGATGCGGGGATCGTTTTGCGAGGCCCACTGAGGTCCGCCGGCTTCGGCGTCGGTGCGCATGGTGCGCAGCTTGTAGAGCAGAAAGATGCGGCCGTATTGACCGACACGTTCCTGGGAGTACAGCACCGGGCCGCGTGAATCGAGACGAATCAACACGGCGATGATCAGCATCAACGGGAAGGTGAAAATGAGGCTGACTGCCGATACGGAGAGGTCGAGCAGGCGCTTGAGATTGGCTTCCCAGGCGGGCATGTGCTCCGGAAAGAGTTCTTTGAGTGCGATACCGTGCACGGTGTTGGTCTTGAAATGTCCCGTAGCCGCATCGTACAAGTCGGGGACGATGAACACCGTGAGTTGGAACTCGGCGACATAGGAGAGTACGCGGAGTATTTCATTGTGCGACGAGGACTCGTGGCTGATGATGAGGCCGCCCACGCGGTGGAGGATGATCAGGTGGGGGAGGTCGGAATACTTGCCCAGCACCGGCAAGCCGTCGAATTCCGCACCCTTGAAAATGGGATTCTGTTCTACGAAACCCGCAGCCTTCCAGCCGAGTTCGGGGGCGGACGCGATGGCGTGGTGGATGTTCTTGCCGGCCTCGGTGGCGCCGAGGATCAGTAGCCGGTCCATGCCCCGGCCCCGCACGAGGAGGGCGCGGATCGCGGAGAGTGCCACGAGGCGAAAGGCATTGATGAGGACCAGGAACACCAACCAGTAGACCATCACGGTCATGAAGCGCCTGGCCGTGAAGATGTCGAGAAAGCGCATCTCCTTCCACGCTTCGAGGGCGTACGACCCGGCGATGACGGCGAGCAGGAAAAGGCAGAACAGCGTGATGTCGCGGGAGACGAGGGCGACGTGTACCGCGCGGGAGTGCAGTGACCAATCCCGGTACAGTCCGCGAAAGAAGAAATAAAGCAGCCAGACGATGCTGACCAGCAACCCGAGCTGGGCGAAATCAAGGTAGCTGCGGCCGAGGTTCTGCATCCCCGTGAACCAGCCGCTGCGGTAGTGGAGCCAGAACAGGATGGCCAAAGCGACATTGATGGCGGCGAAGTCCGCGATCAAGAGCAGGTATTTGGCGAGTTTTCGGGCGAGCATGAAGGTTTCCGTGAGGGTAGAACACCCGAGATCAGGGGTATTCCCGGGACGGTTAATTTACTTCCAGCCTTGCCAAAAAGTCCGGGCTTTTTACACGGAAATGGTCTTGTTCCGCAGCGTGCGAGCCGTGGTTCACAAGCTCTTGGCCGCGCGCAATCCGAATACCGGACCGTGTACGTTTTTTTCTCCGACCGGCCACGTCAGATTGATATGGTTCACGACTTTTTGTACCGAGCGCGTTGCCCCGAGCCGGAGTCCGATGCCTGCGGCATAGTGCAGGTCCCCCGCGCGGAGATTACCGTCATCCCACGCATTCCCCGCATTCACGAATGCGGCCAAGGCGGGAGCCACGGTCGCGAATTCCCATGGCGGGAAAATGCGCTGCTCCGCAGAAGCCAAAATGCGTTTGCGACCGGCGTAATAGAAGTTCGGATAGCCCAGCAAGCCGGACTCCTCACCGAGATAAAGGCGTTGCGCCTGCGGGCTCGCAAAGATTTGGTCGTACTGGGCGATCAACACCGACGCGATCAGGGGTAGGGGTTTCCATTGGGTTTCGATTGAGCCGGTAGCCGAACCGTTTTCAACGGCGCCTGTTCCGTTCACGAAATGCCGCAGCGACGCCGACGAGTTGAAAAAGAGGGCGTCGTGCCAAGCGTCGTTGTATACGCCCGCGTAAGCGAGATAGGCGCTTTGGCTCTGCGCCCCCAGCCAACCTTGGTTTTGTCCCGCAGAGGCCGATAGACGCCAACCCGTCTCGATGTTCTCACTCCATTTGAGGTTGCGGAAGTTGTGCACTGTTTTAAAGGCGTATCGATAGATGCTGATAGTGGCGCCGAGGATCTCGTCGTTGCGGGTATCGTAGGCGGGGCGCACGAGGGGGATGCCGAGGCTGTCACGAGTGGATCGCACTACGAGCGGAACGCCGTAGCCATAGTTGGGAACCGTGTCGCGGGTGTACCGTTGGTAGAAGGGCGTGATCGAACGCTTCAAAGTCGTCCCGTAGGAGCGGGTCACTCCGGCGTAAAGGCTTTGGCTTTGCGTGCGTTGCCATTGGCCGAGAACCGTGGATCCGCCGATCAGCCTGCGTCCCGCCGAGTCAAGTCGGCCCTCGTCTGCGAGGCGGTCGAGGTCGTTTCCGGAGAGATATTGGGTTTCGGAGAACTCGTAGCCTGTGGCGGATAGTGCGAATCCCCACCGTTGTCCGCGCGTGCGGATCGGATTCGAGAGCCCGAAGGCGTACGAAAAGCCGTCGGAGAGCCAGGCATATTGGCCCAGCAGGTTCAGGCGCCACGGGGTGAATGCGGTATTGCTGTAGTCGAGCCAGCGGCTGTCCCGTTCGATGTCGTGACTCAGGAAAAATCCGAGACGTTGGCCCGTGCCGAGCAGATTGCTTTCCACCGGTCCCAGCCAGCCGGTCCATTCTCCGCCCTTGCGGGCCAAGCTGACGCCGAGTACGGTGCTCCATTGGTCATAGGTAGTGACCTTCACTGCAAAGGTCGAATCGGGAAGCCGCTGCACCTCGATGATGGCATCCGCCAAAAATTCTTCGGCGCGCAGGTGTTTCTCCGCTTCCTGTAAGCCGTCGATGCTCACGCTGTCGCCGTTGCGGAAGGGAAGTCGGCGGCGCAGGGTGGCTTCGCGCGTGTCGATGTGCAGTTGGTTCCCGAGCTCGTAGAGCCCGCGTTCCAAGGGGCTGTGGGTTTCGGAGCCTTCAAAGGCGTCGTAGATGTGGAACTCGATCGTCGAGACGGAGCCCTGGAGGCTGTCGGGCAGATCTTTGGCGCGACTGAACCCTGGAGTCGCCTTGAAGAAACGGTCTTCGCCAGCGTGCGCGATCATCGCGAATCCGAAAATCAGAAAGGCGAGGGATGGAATCCGGAATGTGCGGCGCATGAACTTCATCGTACTCGTACTTCGTACTCCTACTCGTACTCGCTGCGGTTTTTAATTCGAGTACGAGTACGCGTACGAGTAGGAGTACGAATATCGGTACGAATACCCGGTCTGTCCGGATTGTGGATTTCCCGAAAAAAGCGGACCTGTAAGCCGGGTTTTGTCTCGCACGTCTTGCGACGCACGGGATGGCCATCCCTCTGGGACGCACATTACTGTGCGCCTCTAGCAACCTACCCGGCAACCCATGCGACTTACGCCGCAACCGGACGAACCGTCCGTGCGTGAGCAGGCTGCCCTATTTGGTCTTGCACCGGATGGGGTTTGCCCTGCCATTCGTGTTGCCACGAACGCGGTGAGCTCTTACCTCGCCGTTTCACCCTTACCCGTCGGCGACCGAAGTCACCGGGGGCGGTTTATTTTCTGTGGCACTTTCCATCGCCTCGCGGCGTCCGGCCGTTAGCCGGCATCCTGTCCTGTGGTGCCCGGACTTTCCTCCAGCCCCCGCTTGCGCGGAAACCAGCGGCCATCCAGTCCGCTTCCTTCGAGAAACGCAGGGGGAAAGGTAGGAAAGCCCGATCCCGCTCACACAGGCGTTCCTTCTCCCGTTTCGGCCTTTTTTTCCTCGGAAAGCTTCTCTTCTTCGGGAAGCCAGACCAAGGCCACCAGCCAAGCGATGGCGATGGCGGTGAATCCGCCGAGCAACACTTCGCCGGCGCGGATCAGCGCGACCTGCAACCCCACCGACCACGACTTGGCCGTCAATCCGGCAGTGAGAACCACCCCGGCGGCGATGGGGGTGGACCGCCAACTGGCGGGGGAGGAGGGGGCGCGCGTCGAGAGCAGTACCGCGAGCGTCACGCCGATCGGGAGCGTCCACGCGCGCGGACCTGCGATCATCAGCGAGAGAATGGCGATGGCGCAACCCACGGCGGTATTGTAAAGGCGCAAACGGAAACTTTCCATCGCGCTTTTGATGTGCGGTTCCGTGACAAACACCATACTGATGATCGCCCAGATGGCGTGGGTATCGCCCAGGCGTTGTAGCAGGATCCAAAGAAATGCGGTCCCGATGAAAATACGCACCGCATAATGGAAGGCGAGTGGGTCGCGCGTCAAGTGACCGAGAAGCCGGTGGAAGATCCGGCTGGCGAGGCGAATGTGCGGACGGTTCAACGGTTGGGGCAGACTCACGGACTAAAAATGCCTTTTCCCAACAACTTTACCGGTGAGCGCCCGCTTAATCCCAAAGGTTTTCGCGACCCTGTGCCACCGCCCTGATTTTGAGGAACAGAACGGCTGATGAAAGGATCAGCGTCAGTCCGTTGGCGATGACGACGGGTGTTTGCCCCAGAAACATTCCCCACACGAGCCAGCAGGCGACGCCGGTGACGAATAAGGCATACATGATGAGGGAAATTCCAGAGGTATTTCCCGTCTTCAGGATTTTGAGTACTTGCGGCACGAAGGAGATGCTGGTGAGAAGCGCGGCGGTGGTGCCGAGCCAGGTGGTGACGTTGGTAGAATGCATGAAGCCAATTTAAGCGGTTTTTGCTCCGAGTTGTGACAACCCTTCAGAAGGATGAGCGCGTCTAATTTCCGGATTACAAGCTTCCCGCTATCTCCGCCAGCAACTCATACGACCGGATACGCGCACCATGGTCATGAAGCATCGTGGTCACGATCACCTCGTCCACCCCCGTGGCCTTTAAAAATCCACTTAACCCGGAGCGGACGGTCTCCGGCGAGCCTACGAAGGCGTACCTCAGCATCTCGCTTGCACGCACGCGCTCCTCGGGAGTCCAAAAGGAATCGATGTCCTCGATGGGTGGTTGAATACGGCGCCGGACGCCCCTCAGGATTCCCGTAAACTGTTGTTGTACCGAGGTGAAGAGACGGCGCGCCTCCGCATCGGTGTCGGCGACCACCACATTGACGCCGGCCATCGCATACGAGCGCTCCAACTGTTTTGAGGCCCGGAAGCCATTCCGATAGATTTGCAACGCGGGAATGAGGGAGGCCGAGGCAAAGTGTGAAGCGAAAGCATAAGGCAGCCCCAGCTCGGACGCCAGCCGTGCTCCGAACAAACTCGAACCGAGAATCCACAAGGGAACTTCAAGACCGGTTCCGGGTACGGCCTGCACGCGTTGTCCCTCTTGGGGAGCGGCGAAATAGGCTTGCAATTCCAATACGTCTTGGGGAAAAGCGTCCGAATCTTCGGGATGCCGCCGCAATGCGCGTACGGTCTCGCGGTCGGTGCCCGGTGCACGCCCCAGGGCCAGGTCGATACGGCCGGGATGCAGGGCCTCAAGCGTGCCGAATTGTTCGGCAATCACAAGCGGCGAATGGTTCGGCAGCATGATGCCACCGGCACCGAGGCGGATCGTTTGGGTCCCGGCTGCGACATACGCGATACACACGGATGTGGCGGCGCTGGCGATCCCGATAAAATTGTGATGCTCGGCGAGCCAGTAGCGGTTGTAACCCCATCGTTCCGCATGCTGCGCGAGACCCAGGCTGTTCCGTAACGCGTCGGAGGCGTTCGAGCCTTCGGGAATCGGCGCGAGGTCGAGAATGGAGAAGGGAACCGTGATCTTCATTTTATTCGTTTACCGTTCTCCACTCAATAATCAGAACCAAAATGGGACGAGAAAAAATAATTGTAAGTCACCCCGCCACATGCACCGGGTTCACCAGCACGTCCGGCACCTTGACCGACGAGAACGCGTCGGAATACTCGTTCGAGAATCCCTCGATGTTCTGCAGCAGATCGAAGAAGTTCGTGCTCAGTGTGATCCGATCCACCGCGCGCACGCGCGCTCCGTTTTCGTAAAGGAACCCTTGCGCGCCGATGGAGATTTCTCCGGAGATGGCCGAACATCCCGAGCCGCCTTCGAGCTTTACGATCAAAAGACATTTCGGATGCTGCGCCAAAAGATCTTCCACCGAATGCGTTCCCAGCGGAACGAGGTAATTCGCAAAACCGGTCCCGGCTTTTCCGGAGTAACCGCGCGAACCCGTGCCCGTGGGCACCACGCCCGCTTTTTTTGCCGACTCCAAATTGTACAGGTAGGTTTGTAGCACGCCGTCCTTCACGACTTCGAGCCGTTGCGATGCGACGCCTTCGCCGTCGAAGAGGTGCGAGCCGGGCATGCCGGGCAGCAGCGGATCGCTGACGAGGTTGAACAGCGGCGACGCGATGCGCTCACCGACCTTGTCCTTGAGGCGCGACTGACTTTTTTGCGCCGCCTCGGCGAAGAACGGCGAGCCGAACATGCCGAAGAGTTGCTCGCTCACGCGATGCGAGAACACCACCGGATAAGCGCCTGAGGGCACCGGCGCCGCGTCCAACAATTCGATACCGCGCTCCACCGCCATGCGGGCCATGTAGGCGGGGTCGAACAACGTGTGGTTGAAGTGGCGACCCCCTCGACCGAACACGCCCATTTTCTTGATCTCGCCTTGCTTGGCGACCACGCCCACATAGGCCGAAACACTATTCGACCTCGATTCGTACAGCACGCCATTCGAATTCGCGATCAGGGAATATCCCCCGCTGCGGGAGACGCCGAGATACGGCACGTTTTCGATGCGCGCATCCGCATGCGGGCCGTTCTTGGCTTGAATTTCGAGCTCGAGTCCCAGCGATTTCATCTCATCGAGGGTGACGTTCTCCAAAGTGGGATTAAACGATTGCAGGTCGAGGTCGGCGAGCTGCGCGGGCTGCGGAAGTTCGAGATCCACGGGGTCGGTCAATCCCGCGTGGCTCCAGGCGTCTTCCACCGTGCGGGCGAGCGCATCGTGCGTCAGGCGCTCGGTGAAGGCGAAGCCCGGTCTGCCGTCGCGGAACAAGCGGATGCCGATGCCGCGCGAGTTGGAGATCTCGGTGCTCTTGACCTTGCCTTCAAAAAGCTCGACACCGAGGCTTTCCGATTCTCCGGCTACGGCGTCGTAGGCGTTTGCGCCTTTCGTCTTGGCAGCGGCGAAGAGAAAATCGATAGCCTGCTGGGGGGAGAGGGAGGGGGAGGTCATCAGGAGCCTTCTGAAAAGAGGTGGAAATCAGAAATCAGAAATCAGAAATATGAAATCAGAAATTAGAACGAGGAGAGAAAGCAAGTTTCCGCTAAACCATGTGCTTGGTGCTTTTCGTTCCTTTCCTATTTCCTATTTCATATTTCATATTTCTCCTCACCGTCCTCCCACCAAAATACTGTCCACACGCAGCGTCGGCTGCCCCACGGTCACGGGAATGCTTCCGCTCGATGCGCCGCACATGCCGGCGGCGATTTCAAGATCGTTTGCGACCATCGAAATCAAGGGAAGGATTTCCGCGCCTTTGCCAATGAGCGTTGCGCCGCGCACGGGTTCCGCGATTTTTCCGCCGCGGATGCGGTAACCTTCTTCCACCGCGAAGTTGAACTCGCCGGTAGCGGGATTCACCGATCCGCCGCCGAGTTTCTTCGCATACAGTCCGTCTTCCACGCTGGCGAGTATTTCGGCGGGCGTGTGCGATCCGGCGGCGATATAGGTGTTGCGCATGCGCGACACCGGTGCATATTGGTAACTCTCGCGTCGCGCGCTGCCGGAGAGGGCCACGCCGGTCTCCTGGGCGCCGACGCGGTCGCTCATGTAGGTCTTGAGCACGCCGTTCTCGATGAGCACCGTTTTCTCGGGGGCGCGGCCCTCGTCGTCGACGCCGATGGAGCCCCACGAATTGGCAATGGTGCCGTCGTCGATGGCGGTCACGGCGCTGTGGGCGATTTGTTCGCCGAGTTTGCCGGCGAAAGCGGAAGCCTTGCGGCGCACGCCTTCGGTCTCAAGCAAATGACCGCAGGCTTCGTGGAAAATCACGCCGCCGAAACCATTGCCCATGACCACGGGCATTTTGCAGCCCTGCACGTAACCGGCGGAGAGCATGCGCACGGCGCGCTCCGCGGCCTCGCGGGCATGGTGTTCCACATCGAGGCCTTCGAAGAATTCAAAGCCGCGTTGCGCGCCGGGGGATTCTCCTGCCGTAAAAATTTCGCTGCCGTCGCCGGCGGTCACGTTCACATAAAAGCGGCTGCGGGTGCGTGTGTCGGTCACCCACAATCCCTCACTGTTGGCGATGAGGATGTTGGACACCGTGTCGGCCGCGCGGGTTTGTACCTGCGTGACCTGGGTGGAGAACCGGCGCGCGGCGTCGTCGGCACGGCGCAACAGGTCGAGTTTGTTTTCCTGCCCCACGGTGCGCGGGTCGCGCACGATGCGGTGTTCCAAGGCGCCAGGGGTTCCCCGCAGCGCGGCCAATGGGGTGTCGAGATCGGTGGGCAATGCCGCACTCTTTCCCGAACGTCCCAAGGTGAGTGCCGCGATCAGCTTGAGCAGGTGCTCTTCGTCATCCTTGCTGGTGTGCGCATAGAGCACTTCGGTACCGAACAGCAGGCGCAGGCCGATGCCGTAATCGGTGCCGGCCGAGGCCGACTCCACCTTACGGTCCTTGAAGGCGACTCCGGCGTGCCGGGTTTCTTCCTCGAAAATTTCGATGAAATCAGCTCCGCCATCGCGGCCAGCCTGAAAAATGCGTTGAGCTTTGGAGAGGTCCATAAGACGTAAAGATAGCCGGTGACCGTTGTGGCGCCGTGTGAATCGCCCCGCAGTAGCCCAGGGCGCCCCGTGACATCCATTTGCCGACAGATTTAGACAATTTGGACGACAAAATTGGACAAGGACGGCTAATTGGGAAGCTTTCTTTTCGTGATCACGCACTTTGTTGCCATCCGAGCCCGTTTTGAACTTATTGTTCGCCTATTATTTCCCTTGGATTGGGAATTGCTAACCCATAATGTTGTTCCGGTACCGGCTAAATCGGGCGGAATAAGGGCATGAAAATGGGGAGGCGCGATGAGGTTGGACGCATATGATCCCGGTGGGTTCTACGATGAGCTCTTCGCCGCCGCCGGGCAGCCCAGGCCGGGCGCGAGTCTCCTTGTCGAGAATCTGAAGGCGCTGCCCGAAGGGGAGTTGGCCATGCGCCAGCAGGCGGCCGAAAAAGCCCTGTTCGATCTGGGCATCACCTTCAACGTGTACAACAGCCAGGCCGGACTCGAGCGCATTTTTCCGTTCGACGTGTTGCCGCGCATCATTGAAGCGGCCGAATGGGACCTCATCGAACGCGGTTTGCGCCAGCGCATTCAGGCACTCAATCTTTTTCTCAGCGATGTGTATCACGAACAGCGCATTGTGCGCGACGGGATCATTCCCGGTGAGCTCATCCGTTCGGCTACGGGCTATCGCAAAGAGTGTCGCGGGTTGAACCCGCCTTGGGGCGTATGGTGTCATATCACCGGCAGCGATCTGGTGAAGGACGCCGACGGCAAACTCTACGTACTCGAAGACAACCTGCGCTGCCCCTCGGGCGTGTCGTACATGATCGGCAACCGGCAAGTGATGAAGCGCGCGTTTCCGCAGATCTTCGGCGCCATCAACCCGCGTCCGGTGGAAGATTACCCGAGCCGTCTGCTCGACATGCTGCAATTCCTCGGGCCGCGCGGAGACCAAGCTCCCGTGGTGGCGGTGCTCACGCCGGGCACACAGAACTCCGCTTATTTCGAGCATTCTTTTTTGGCCCAGCAAATGGGCGTGGAACTGGTCACCGGAAGCGATCTGGTGATGCGCGACGGATGGTTGAACATGCGCACCACGCGCGGGTTCAAACGCGTGGACGTGCTCTATCGTCGCATCGACGACGACTTTCTTGATCCGCTCACCTTCCGTTCCGACTCGATGCTCGGGGTGCCCGGTTTGATGGAGGCTTATCGTGCGGGACGCGTGGCCATCGCCAATGCGCCGGGCACGGGCGTGGCCGATGACAAGGTGATCTACGCCTACGTGCCGCAGATCATCAAGTACTACCTCGGCGAGGAGATCATCCTGCCCAACGTGGATACCTATATGTGCTGGGTGCCCGAGCAGCAGAAATACGTGCTCGAACACATGGCCGAACTGGTGATCAAGACCGCCAACGATTCGGGTGGTTACGGCGTGTTGATCGGACCGCATGCCACTTCCGCTGTGCTGGCGGAATGGGCGCTGCGCATCAAGGACAACCCGCGCAACTTTATTGCCCAGCGCACGCTGTCATTGTCGCGCTCGCCGGTGATGATCGACGGCCAGGCCGAAGGGCGGCATGTCGATCTGCGCCCCTTCGCGCTTTACGGCCGCGACATCCATATCATGCCCGGAGGCCTCACGCGCGTGGCGCTTAAAAAGGGTTCGCTGGTGGTGAATTCGTCTCAGGGCGGCGGCAGCAAGGATACGTGGGTGTTGCCGGCTAACCCGCTTACGGGGGGCGGCCTATGATGAACGCGAATCAGCGCTTGAATAAGATGGGGAGCGACTTATGCTAAGTCGCGTGGCCGAGTCCGTATACTGGATCGCGCGTTATATCGAGCGCGCGGAAAACGTGGCGCGTTGCGTCGACGTGAGCTTGCAGGTGGCGCTCGACGCGCCGGGTGGCATGGGCGGGCAATGGCATTCGCTGGTGGCCGCCACGGGCGACGCCGCGCGATTTGCCGAGCGATACGGCGAGGAGGGCACCGGCAGCGATCTGTTGTCGACCGACGTCGCCGCGCGCGACGCGGTTCTTCATTTTCTGACCTTCGACACCACGTCGCCCAACTCGATTTTATCCTGCGTGACCAAGGCGCGCGAGAACGCGCGCCAGGTGCGCGGGGTGCTGGCGATGGAAGCGTGGGAGCATCTCAACCGGTTCTACCACATGCTGGTGTCGCCCGACGCGCGACGTCGCGCCGTGGAGTCGCCGCACGATTTTTACAGCAGCATCCGCTCCGCCAGCTATCTGTTCGAGGGCATTCTCGAATCCACGCTGTCGCGCGGGGAAGAGTGGAACTTTCTGCGGCTGGGCCGTTATCTCGAACGCGCCGACCAGACCTCGCGCATTCTCGACGTGAAGTATTTCATTTTGCTGCCCGATCCCGGGCAGGTGGGTTCGGTGGTGGACGACTTGTTGTGGACCGCCCTGCTGCATTCGGTCAGCGGCCACGAGATGTTCCGCCGGCGGCATGGCAGGATCCTACCCGAAAAAGTGGTGGATTTCCTCGTACTCGATCGTGAATTTCCGCGTGCCGTGCTGTTCTGCCTGTTGCAGGCTGAGGAGTCGCTGCTGTCGATTTCGGGCACGCCGATGGGCTCCTTTCGCAATACCGCGGAAAAGCGCCTCAGTCGTTTGCGATCGACGCTGGCCTATTCGACGGTGGAAGACATCATCGGACGAGGTTTGCACGAGTATCTTGATGAATTGCAAACCGGCCTGAACGGGGTCGGGATGGGTATTTTTGAATCGTTTTTCGCCCTCGACGGCCCTACGGGGAATCAACAGGGGCAGCAACAATAGGGGAAAGACGGTAGTAGGTAGACGGTAGACGGTTGAGAAAACAGAAAAGAAAAAACAGGAACAAAGTCTAATTCTGTATGAGGTCGAGATTTTAAACTCAATCCACCACTGTTCGGGATTCTTCGTTCACACTCGTTGCTTCTGAAGTTCTCTACCGACTACCAACTACCGTCTACCGTCTCCTTTCGATCAGACAACAAAGGGGTTTATCATCACATTCTGTCTCGGTATCAATCTGGAAGACGGGCTCGTCGGTATCGCCGACTCGCGCATCACCTCCGGCAGCGAGGTCATCACCGCCAAAAAGGTCAAGGTCTATCAAGGTCCCAAGTCCTCCTTTTTCATCATGACCTCGGGCCTGCGCTCGGTGCGCGACAAGTCGCTCACGTATTTCGACGAAGCCATGGAAAAGCGCGGCCGCACGTTCGACCGTCTTTTCAAGGCCTTGAACTGCTACGCCACGCAGGTGCGCCGCGTCGCCGAAGAAGACGGCGCAGCGCTCGAAGCCGCCGGTCTGCACTTCAACATCCACGTGCTCATGGGCGGCCAATTCTCCGGCGACAAGGAGCACAAGCTTTACCTGTTGTACCCGCAGGGAAATTGGGTCGAGGTCGGAGAGGGCACGCCCTACCAGATCATCGGCGCGGCGGCTTACGGCAAGCCGGTGCTCGACCGCACCCTCAAGCACGGTGATTCGATTCCCTTCGCGCTCAAGGTGGGCAGCCTCGCCTTCGACTCTACGCGCATCAGCGCCGCCGACGTGGATTTTCCCGTGGACGTGGTGATGTACCGCAAGGGCTCGTTCCGCATGGTCGAGAAGCGTTTCACCAAGCAGGACATGCAGGAGAACGCGGATTGGTGGCAGGGTCGCTTGCGCGATTCGGTGAACCAGTTGTCGCCGGCATGGTACGATGGTTTGTTCGAGGCCGAAAAGCGCGCTGGAGAAGCCAAGGCGTCCAAATCGTCCAAATCGCCTAAGGCGCCTAAGACGCCTAAGACGACTAAGGCACCCAAGGCGCCCAAAGCCGCCAAGGCAACCAAGACGCGGAAGTCCGCGTCTGCGCGTTCTTCGCGCTCATCGTCCCGCGCCGGTCTGGTCTAGGAGCGCCCATGCGCTTTCGGATCCGGCATACTACCACCTACCGTTACGATCAGCCCGTCGCGCTCGGCCCGCATACCTTCCGCATGCAGCCGCGCGCCGATGCGTGTCTGCGGCTCGACGGTTTCCGGCTTTCGCTCTACCCGCGCGCGCGGCAAACCCAGACCATTCTGGATGCCGAGGGAAATCCCGTGACCTTCGTCTCCTTCGAGGGCTCGGCGCAGGAATTCCGCATCGCCATGGAGAGCACGGGTGAAACCACGCACCGCTTTCTGCCGGTGTTGGACCAACGCGGTGCGCGCTTTCCAATCGATTATTCCGACCATGGTTATCTGGAAACCCAGATGGCCGCGTGGTTGCGCACCGATGCGCTCGGCACCGACGTGCCCGCCTTCGCCGCTGCCCTGGCCGCCGAGACCGGACCCGACACGCTGAAGTTTCTCGAGGCGCTCGCGGCGCGCATGTACGGCATCTTGCGCGACGTGTCGCGTCTCACCGGAGCGCCGCTCGATCCCGAAACCACCTTGCGCGACGGCCATGGGTCGTGCCGCGATTTTGCAGTGCTCTTCGTGGCCTGTTGCCGTTTTCAGGGAATTGCCGCCCGCTTCGTCAGCGGCTACCTGCCGGCTGCGCCGGGAGAACGCCAGCATATGCATGCCTGGGCCGAAGTTCTGTTGCCGGGCGCCGGGTGGTTGCCCTACGATTCCACCCGCGGTGGGCTTGCCGGCGAAGAGCATATTTCCGTTGCCGCGGCGGCCGAACCCGCCGACGCCGCCCCTTTGACCGGCGGATTCAATGGCTTCGCCCGGTCGGAAATGTCGATCGAATTGACGGTGGAAACGGGAGAGAGCTTAGTCGACAGTGTACAGTAATCAGTAGACAGTAAGGTGTTCTTGTTTTTCAGAAGTTTACTGTAAACCGTGAACTGTGAACGGTTCACCTCTTAAAAATACTGCTCCAGCACCTTCCGGTTGCCGGTGAAGTAATCAATGCCCGAGAGTAAGGTCATCACGGCCACGGCACCCATCAAGGCGTGCGGCGTGTAACTCCAGATCTGCGACCAGTAGGGCAGGCCCGGGTTATAACGCTGGACCAGGGTATCCGCGATTTCGAGCACCAGAATCGCAATCACCGCCGTGCCTTGCAAAGCCGTCTTCCATTTTCCGCTGCGGCGCGCATCGATGGTCACGCCCGACGCGGCCGCCAGTGTGCGCAACGTTTCGACCGTGGATTCACGGAAGAAGATCACCGCCACCATCCACACCGTCGCATAGCCCGAGGCCAAAAAGCACAGAAAGATGATCATGTTGGAGATCTTGTCCGAATAAGGATCGAGGTATTTCCCCAGTTGGCTCACCTCGCCGCGTTTGCGTGCGAGGTAGCCGTCGAGCCCGTCGCTCACCACGAAGAAAATCGCCAGAAGAGCGGCCATGATCTTGAAAATCAGATGGTTGTTTTGATAGACGAGATCGCTGTCGTAAAAGAACACCCACACGAACACCGGCGCCAGCAGGATGCGGCTGAAGGTGACCTGGGTGGCCAATGAAATGGGTTTGCGTGAAGCCTCGTCGCGGTAATAGAAATACAGGTATCCGATGCCCGTGGAGATCATCAACAGAATACTGATCACCATGGAAATACGCGCGAAGTGGATCGCCTCGCCTCCGTGAAAGAGCGGCGTCGTGTCGAGCGTATATAGCACCAAGGTTACGATGAGCGCCACGTTGGTGGCTTTGCCCCAGAACGTGTTGAGCGGCAGCACACGGTGCTCCTTCAGCAGGCTCACCGAAAAGATCAGGTAAAAGACGTTGCGGAAGGTCAGTATCATCAAACCGGCCCACAAAATGATGGGCGCATCGCGGCCGGGCGCCCAGAACAGACGTAGAAAGAGTGCGAGAAAGAGAAGATTCACGAGCAGCTTGTCACCGAGCTTCATCCAGAACAACGCCGCCGGCTGTTCGATGTCCTCGTGATCCACCTTGAGGGGACCCCATACGCCCACAAACAACGAACCCAGCAAAAAGGCGGAAGCCCACACGTTCCGGTTCAGATACAAGCACGCCAAGGTCGCCGTAAACAGCAACATGCGCACAATGAGAAAGGCGCGTCCGGCGATCAGTCGCATGGCGAAATTCGGTTGGGTCGAATGGTCGGGTGACATGCCCGAAAGGTAAGTCGCCGTCCAAATTCTGCGAGGGGAGGGCGGCTCGAGCCCTTAAATTCCAGTTTCAAAGTGCGACGGTGGAAAAGGACGGAGAGTGGGGGGGCGAGAACTTCCCGGGCCACCCCTTTTTCGGGGTCCCTCGGGAACCAGGGTACCTGCCTGTCGGCGGCGCCGCGTCGTTAACGGGTTAACCCGTTAAGGCTTTAGAATCTCTTTAGCCCGCGCGGCTTCGTTGGTCTGCGGACAATCGGTGATCAACTGGTTCAAGGCCTCGTTACGATGGACGATGTCCTGCTTCTGGTCGTACATCAAGCCGACCTTGAGACGGGCGGCGCAGCGTTGCGAACCATCCGGAAACTCGGTGGAAACGCGCTGGAACAGTTCGAGCGCGCGATCGGGTTTCTCGCCCCGCAACAGGCATTCGGCCATCCAGTAAAGGGATTGTTCGCGCCAGGCGCCCGCATCGGTTTTCTCGTAAAGCGATTTGAAGCCTTGGTAAGCCAGGTCGTACCGGCCGCGGATGTAATCTTCGCGCGCCTGTCCGAACAAATGCTCCAGATCGAGGCCGGGAACCACCTTGACCGTCGCAGGGGTGTTTTTACCCCCGCTGGTATCGGCCGCAACGGGCATCACCTTGCGCTGATCGAGCTTGTCGAGTTTCTGATTGAGCTGGGAGAGCCGATGCTGCGTCTCGTCGATCTCGGAATGCAGCTGGCTGATCTGGCCCTGCAGGTCGGTGAGCAGCGAGGTAAGATCCGCGCGCATCTTGTTGGTGCTGCCGCCTTGTTGCAGGTTCAGGTCGTCCACCGATTTTTGGAGTCCCGCGATTTCCTTGCGGGATTCCTGGACTTCGGTTTCAACCTTCCGCAATTCGTGAGTGCGCAAAACGGTCATTTGGGAACAACCGCTCAAACCCGCGCCGAGGATCAGCGACACGGTTCCAAACAAAAAGGACAGCCTTCCCGTTGCCGGGAGGGCCGTCCTTTGCAAACCCGTGGGGTTCATCCGCACTTAGAACGAGGGGGTGAATTCCACGCGACGATTGAGCGACCAGGAAGATTCATCCTTGCCGTCCGAAGCGGGCTTTTCTTCACCGTAGCTGAGAACCGTGAGGCGCGAAGCCTCAACGCCGTAGCTGACGAGATATTGCTGCACAGCCTGAGCGCGGCGTTCGCCGAGCGCGAGGTTGTACTCGTTCGTGCCGCGTTCGTCCGAATGGCCTTCGATACGCAAGGTCATACCGGGAGCGTCTTGGAGCAGCTTGGCGATGGCTTCGGCGGTGGCCTTGCCCTCGGTGCTGAGCGAGCTTTGATCATAGGCGAAGTAAATCGTTTTGACGGCCTGTGCGATGAGACCCTTGACGCGGGCGAGGTGTTCCGCGGTCGTGTCGACCTTGGGCGCTTCGACAACGGGTGCCGGGGTCGGCTCAGCCTTGGGGGCTTCCACGGCGGGCGGAGTCGGTTCCGACGGCGGAGGCGGAGGCGGGCGCTTCGAACAACCGGCGAACAGGGCTGCGCCGACGAGGACGGAAACGAGCCATAGTTTGTTTTTCATGCGGTACTCCTGAATCAGAAGAAAATGGAAAGATGTTGCCTCAATCCGGATTCAACGGAAAAAGGCAGTAATTCAGAAGTTACCAAATAAGGAGGGAGGCGGTCAAAAGCAATTCTGTGTCAAAATTGCGCAGATCGCTGTTACACCCCGGATTATCCATGAATTATTCGGACCATGAGGGCATGGTGTTTCCGCCCGACCAGGTCAGGCGACGCAGGTTGCCTCCGTCCGCGCGCATCACATAAATCTCGGCGGTGCCAGACCGGGTCGAACTGAATGCCAAAAATCGTCCGTCCGGGCTCCACGCGGGGCTTTCATTGCTGCCTCCGGTGGCTACCCGCTGGGGGTCGCTCCCATCGGGGGCGACGGTGTAGATCGAGAAGTTGTTGCCCTCGTCGAGCACGGAAAACGCGATGCGATCGCCTTTAGGAGACCATGCCGGCGAGCCGCAGTAGGGGAAGTCGTAGGTGATGCGGCGGGTGTTGGAGCCGTCGCGGTCCATCACGTACAGCATGGGGTTGCCGGAGCGGTCCGATATGAAGACGAGTTCCTGCCCGTTGGGAGACCAGCTTGGCGAGGTTTCGATGCTTCCTGAAAAGGTGAGGCGCTCGCCCTTGTTGCCGGCACCGAGCGCGCGGCGATAAATCTCGCTGTTGCCATCTTCTGTGGAAGCGTAGGCCAGTTCCTGATCGTGGCGGTTCCATGCGGGCGCGCTGCTCATGCCGCGGGCGCCGAAGGCGAGCTGGGGCGAGGGATGGTCGGGATCGGTGAGGTAGAACTGCGGACTGCCGAGCGCGTAACTGGTGTAGATCAATCGGTCGCGGGTGCCCGCGAAAACCGGGCTCAGGTTGATGCTGCCGTTGCGCGTGACCGCGTGCGGATCGCCGCCATCGTAGTCCATCACCCAGATTTCCTTGGAGCCCCCGTTTCCATTCGCTCTGCGGTTCACATAGGCGATGCGGCTGAGCGCGAACCCTTTTTCGCCGAACAGCTGATACACCATTTCATCGGCGAATTGGTGGGCGGCGCGGCGGATCTCGTCGCGGGGGCCGGTGAATTTTTTGCGCAAAATGATTTCGCCGCTTTCGAGATCTACGAGCTCGGTTTGCAACGCATAACGGTCGTTCTCGAGCGTGTAATCACCGCGCAGGTAGGCGAGAGCACCCTCCTGAGCGAACAGCGCCTTGGCCGCAGGCGTCAACGTGGGCGCGCGCACGATGCGGAAACGCCCGCTGAAATCGAGATCGCCGCCGAGGATTTCGCCGGGGGTGAGCGTGAGAGATTTTGGGTTGCCTTTGGAGCAGGTGAAATCGAGTTGGCCGAGCGCGATCATCTCGGTTCCGCGCTGCTCCGAGGTGATGACCACGTCTTGCGCAGGCGCGCCTCCGCGCAGCGTCCCGATCAGAAGGAGTGCCAGCGACAGGCCCCCGATCCGGGTCTTCTTAATCGCCGTTGTAAATGAACTCATAGCTGACTTTCAATAGATCGCCTGGGAAACTCTCGGGAATGGGTGCCACGCGCTCCAACCTTTGAATAGTGCGTTTGGCCAAATCGTCGAGCAACTGGGTTCCCGAACTTTGCTTCACCGTCACGTTTTCGATGTTCCCGTCGCGCTGGACTTCGAAGCTGATCACTGTTTTGGCCCCGTTTTCTGCACCGACACCCGATGGTGGATTCCATTTCGGTTCGACGAGCCGTTTCACCCGACCGGCCCAAGATGCAAGACGCGGATCGGCGGGGGCGTTGCTGACCTGCACGGGATTGTTGTTGGAATTTTCTTGCGGAACTTCCTTCACGGGCAAGGTCGGATCCGGAGGCGCGGGACGGGTCACCTTGGGTTCCGGCTTGGAAGCAGAGACCGGATTTTTGGGTTTCGAAGTGAGTGCCGGAGCTTCGGGAGCGCGAGTCGGTTCGGGAGGCTTTTCTACCGGCGGTTCCGGATCCTTGGGAGCCAAAGGCCGCAGCTTCGGGCGTTCCGCAGAGACCAGTTCGAACACCGCCACCACCCGTTTGGGCTTGGGGGCGAAGAGTGCGTAGCCGAACAGAACCACCAAGAAGGCGCCATGCACCACCGTGACGATCACCAACCAGCGATCCGACGGCCTTGCCGCCGCGAAGTCGGAACCCATGGGCTTTCAGAGCCCCCCCGCAGCTTGTGGAGCTTGTGCGGATTGCGGGTCGGTCAAAAATCCCAGCTTCTTGCCGCCCTGGCGATTGACCGCGGCGACGACCTCCATCACGATACCATACGGAACGGTGCGGTCGCTATTGATGAGGATGGCGGTTTCGGGATCGCCGCTGAAGGCTGCGTGAAAATCGCGCTCGAAGTCCTGGAGGGTCGAGGCGTTGTTGTCGATTAGGATTTCACGCTGGCGGGTGATGGTGATTTCAAGCGCTTTTTTTTCACTGAGGCTGCCTGCTTGCGCGCGCGGGAGCTCGACCTTGACGCCTTGGGTCGTCAGCGGCGCCGTGATCATGAACACCACGAGAATGGCGAAGATCACGTCGATGATGTTGACGAGATTGAGCTCGGCGTTGGCCTTGAGCGGTTCGCGGCGGCGCATGATCGATACTTCCCGTTAACCTTGCCCGGCGGCTTGGGAGGATTGTGCGGTTTCGAGGGCGACGAGGTCGGCGCGCTTGAAGGCACTCACCATTTCGGATCCGAAGTTGTAGAGGAAGGATTCGGCGCGGCGGTTGAAGCCCGCGAAGGCGTTGTAGCCCAGCGAGGCGGGAATGGCCACGAGCAGGCCCGCGAGCACCGCCATCAGGGCTTCGGCGATGCCGGGCGCGACCACCGTGATGTCGGCCGAGCCATGGCGGCCGATGGCGAAGAAGGTATCCATGATGCCCCAGACCGTACCGAGCAGGCCGATCAACGGGCCGGTAGCCGTGCAAAAGGCGAGGAAGGTCATGCCCCGTTCGTTTTGATCCTTTTCGGAATCGACGGTGCGCTCGATGCTTTCGGTGACCAGTTGGCCGCGCGCGTTCAACGAATCGTAGGAGACGTACCGCGACATGCCTTCGATTTCGCGCAGTACGCCGCGGGTCACGCGGCTCATGGGGGAGTCGGGAAGGATTTTCGCCAGCCGGGCGAATTCTTGCAGGCTCGGGGTGTTGCCGAGATCTTTTTCCCACTTAACGAGCGAGCGAAGTTGCCGCCGATTTGAAGAGGCTTTGCGCAACAGAATGGTCCAGACGCCGATGGAGAGCAGGAACATGCTCCCCACGGTGACCCATGTCACCGGGCCAGAGTTGGCGAGAATGGAGAGAAAGGCGGATTCTTGCATGCCGGCTCCTGATCGGGGTTTGAAAACCCGTATCGAACCATTAAGGTCGAAATTTAAGTGTGAAAAACCAACGCGCCCCGGATATTACGTGCGCCTAGGTGCGTGCCTTGGTGCACGCCCAGAAATGCTGCGGTGGAAAGGATGATCGGGTATTAACCGAGACGCTGGCGCAAACTCTCGACGCGCGCGGCGAAAGCCGGATCGGTTTCCACCATGGTCTCGGCGCGCTTGACGCTGTGGATCACGGTGGAATAGTCGCGCCCGAAGGACAGCCCGATGGTGTGCAGCGAGTTGTCGGTGAGCTGACGCGCCAGGAACATGGCGACATGGCGCGGCTCGGCGACGTTTTTACGGCGCGTTTGCGAGGTCAATTGGGCGGCGGGAATGCCGAACTCGGCGGCGGTGGCATCGATGATGCCGCGCAGGGTGACACGGCGGCCGCGGTTACGGACGGTGTCGCCGAGGATTTGCTTGGCGATGCCTACCGTGAGCGGCGCGCCCGAGAAGCAGGCGTAAGCCGAGAGCTTGATGAGCGTGCCTTCGAGTTCGCGCACGTTCGAGGTGACGTGGCGCGCCACGTAGTCGAGCACTTCGCCGTCGATGCATGATTCCGCATCGGACTCCGCCTTTTTACGCAGAATGGCGAGGCGGGTTTCGAGGCCGGGAGGTTGCAAGTCTGCGAGCAGGCCGGTGTCGAAACGGGAAATCAGGCGGGCGTGCAGGCCTTCGATCTGCGCCGGGGGGCGGTCGGAGGTGATCACGATCTGACGATTGAACGAAAGCAGCGCGCTGAAGATGTTGAAGAACTCGTCTTGGGTGCCCGGCTTGCCGGCAAGGAACTGGATGTCATCGATCAAAAGTAGATCGGCATCTTGATACGACTTGTAAAACGCGCGCGAATCCTTGTTCTTTTGAACGAAGGCGATGTATTCGCGTGTGAATTCCTCGGAAGTACGGTACACGATCTTGCGCGCAGTATCGTTCTCGCGGCAAAAATGGGCGATGGCCTGGAGCAGGTGGGTTTTGCCCATGCCCGCGCCACCATGCAGCACCAGCGGGTTGAATTTGTTGCGGCCCGGAGCCTCGGCGACGGCCATGCAGGCGGCGTGGGCCAGTTGGTTGCACTCGCCGATCACAAAATCGTCGAAGGTATAACGGGCCATCAGGGGGATGGTGGCATCTACGATGGCGGCGTGGCTCGTAGAGCTAATAGAGTGCGCCGTTGCGGAACCCGAGGCGGTCGCAGCATCCGCACCGTTTCCCTCGCCGGAGGCGGGATGGAAGGTGTCGAAGTCCAGCGCGGGCGTGGTGCTGATGGCGAAACCCACCACAACCGATTCACCCGTCACTTTGCGGGCGGCCTCTTCAAGGATAGCGCGGTAGTGGTGCTCCACGTACTCGAGCATGAAGGCATTGGGAACGCCGATCGTCCACCCTTGCGCAGAAGTTTCTGCGAGATGCAGGTGCGAGAACCAGGTATTGTAGGCGGTTTCCGGAATGCGATCCCGCAGTTGATCCAGGAGTTCCGTCCACAGCGCGGGGCGGGACGGGTGGCGGAGTTCGGGATTCAATCCAAGGTTCATCTGGGTGCAAATTCTTATTAGGAGGCGATAAGATAATACCGTTCCCCTCGACCTCGCCCGGTTTATTCCGGGAAAAGTTTTCCCTGTCTATCCCCCGTTGTGCGGCTCGATTTTTTGGCGAGATTTCTCAATCCTTATGACAAAAAGGTTGTCAGTTCACCTTGTATTCACAGCCAATGAACGCAGGGGCGTATCGAAAAATTTATTCTCGCCCATCCACAAAAAAAGGTTGACGAAGCGCCCCGGAATGACGTAAAGAAGACGGCATTTTCCCGGCTCCCTACCCGCGCCGATCCTTCCTACTTTTTCATTGTGCTTCCCCTCCTCAAATTCTCACCCGTGTTGCTCCCCAAACCGTGGGGTGGTGACATGCTGTGGCGGCTTTTACAAAAAGGTACGGCCGGGGATGATCGCATGGGAGAGTCGTGGGAGTTGTCCGATCGACCCGAAGCACCCACTCCCGTCGCAGAGGGGCAACTGTCCGGTCAAACACTCACGGAGGTTCTGGCCGGGAACGCACTCGAATTGCTCGGTGACCTCCGGGGAACCTCGACCTCGCCTGTTTTGTTCCCCTTGCTGTACAAATTCATTGGCGCGCGTGAAAAACTCTCCGTGCAGGTGCATCCGGGCGACGGCAGTCCTCTCGGCGAGGCCAAAACCGAGTGCTGGTATGTGGTGGATGCCTTTCCCGATGCGGCCCTGATTGTGGGGGTGCGTCCCGAGGGGCGTTCCCGTGAAGAAACCTTGGCCCTGCTGACCTCTCCGGCCTGCGAGACGGTGCTGCAGCGCCTTCCGGCCCGCAAAGGCGATACGTTTTTCATTCCGGCGGGCACGGTGCATGCCATAACCGAGGGCCTTTTGTTGTACGAAGTGCAACAAAATTCCGACACGACCTTCCGACTTTACGATTGGGGTCGCGTAGATGCCCACGGAACCCCCCGCGCCCTGCATGTCGCCGAGGGAGCAGCCGTGGCCGACACCCGCGCCCGCGCCGGTTACCACATCCCGCCGTTGACCGTGACCCACGGTTCGCATGTCGAAACCTGGCTTGTCGCGTGTCCGTATTTTGCGCTGGTGAAGTGGTCTGTATTTCACGGGCCGGCGCGCCTTGAAACGCACGGCCGCTTCCGGGTGGTGACGGTGTTGGCGGGTTCGGTCACGATGCGACCCGTGGCCGGCGATGTAATGCATCTCGGGGTGGGGAATACCGCCATGATTCCCGCGTGTCATTCCGTGGTGGCGGTGGAAGCCTCGACCAACGCAGAACTGCTTCTCAGTTTCGTTCCGGAGTCCGCGGATGAGGTTCGAGAACCGCTGCGTGTCGCCGGGCATGCGCCCGCCGCCATCGACGCCCTGTTCGGTCCGGGCGGGGGCACCGCGTAATCCCGGCCCTCGCCGGTTAGGAAAAACCGGAATAAAAAACCCCGCATAAAAAAAGCCCGCCTGAGTGAGACTCAGGCGGGCTTTTTTCTGCGACCGAGGGTCGACTTAGAATACGATCTTGAAGTTGGCGCCCGTGACGATGCTCACGCCCTGACCGACCGTGGCCAGTTTCACGTCCGGCGTCACATCCAGTTCCCAGCCGAAGCGGGTGGAGACCAGGATATGGTCGAGCAAAAGGATTTCGGGCTGGAACGCCGCGAGAGCCTTCACGCCGAGGTCGCTGACGGCGACGGCCTTGCCGAGGTTGACACCACCGGCGAGGTTCGTGCTGACGGGGCCCCAGTTGTGGAGGTTCACCAGGTAGATGGCCGAAACACCGTAGCCGAACTTGTCGCTGGCCTGGGTGTCGTCATAACCGAGGTTGACGCCGAGATCCAGGTTCGTGTTCTGCGACAAACCCACGCGGGCGCTGACCTGATTCCAAGTCACGTCATAACCAAGGGCCTTGATCGGCAAGCCGAGCGGGGCCTGAGCGTGAGCCGCAACAGCAAGGCCGAACACGGCCGCGAGAAGGGTGAGCTTTTTCATGAGAACTCCTTGAAAAGTGGTGGACCATTTGTCAGAGGTCTTATCGGCCTCAAACTGTCAGAGGCTTTGTGGGCCTCAAACTGCGCACTATTTAACCAAAAAAACCTTCTTGTCAATAAATGTTTGAGAAGGGAAATTATTGAAAGGATTTGAATATTCCGGATTAGTAGAGTTAAGTGATTGTCATAAAAGGAAATCCGCTTTCCGGCACCCGCCTTGAACGAAGGGGAATCAAGTAGTTTTGTCAGCATGAAACCTGCTTCGGATCGGGCCTCGACCGTTACCAAGACCTCCGGGCACCTGGGTTTCGGGCTTGGGCTCCGCATTCCTCATTACCCGCATCTCTTCGAACATTGGCCCGAAGTGGACTTCTTCGAGATCATTTCCGAGAATTTCATGGATGCTTCGGGGATCCCCGCGTACAATCTGCACCGGATCGCGGAACGCTACCCGTTGGTTTTGCACGGGGTTTGCCTCTCGCTCGGGTCGGCCGACCCCCTAGATTTCGACTACCTGCGCAGGCTTAAAGCTCTGGCCCGCCGGGTGAAGGCCCCTTGGTTCAGTGATCACCTGTGTTGGACCCGGTTCGGTGGCCACCATTACCACGACCTGTACCCGCTGCCCTACAGCGAAAAGACCGCCGCCTACGTCGCCGACCGGGCCCGCGTAGCCCAGGATTTTCTTGAGCTGCCGTTGGGGATCGAGAACCTATCTGCGGTGGCGGAAGCGACGAAGGGTACCATGCCGGAGTGGGAGTTCTACCGCAAGGTGGTCGAGAAAGCCGACTGCCGCATGATACTCGACGTCAACAACATTTATGTCTCTTCGCGCAATCACGGATTCGATCCGCACACTTACTTGCGCGGTCTCGATCTGTCGCGAGTGATTCAGATGCATCTTGCCGGTCACAGCGACATGGGCGCCTACGTTCTGGACACTCACGACCATCCGGTCCGGGACGAAGTGTGGGAGCTTTACAAAGAGGCCTACGCCGGTTGCGGGGGCGCTCCCACCTTGGTGGAGTGGGACGATGAAATCCCGCCCTTCGAAGTGGTGCACGCCGAGGTATTGAAGGCGAAGCGGCTGGTGGAGGGTATGAAAGTAGGTAGACGTTAGACGTTAGTTTGGAACAGGGTTTTGTCCATCATGTTCTCTACCTACTACCGTCCTGCTTCCGATTTCTAAGTTGAAGGTCGTTCTAACCGATCCGTCTCGTTCCATTCCTAACGATGTGAGTCTATGGAAAACCTTGAAACCCGACTTTGGGCCACCGCCGTGGGCGCCGCCCGCAATGCGGGAATGAGTTTCACCGTCCCGTGTTCCCGCAATCTGCGCGACCTCGTGCGCGCCGGCGTCGCCGTCATGCGCCGTTCCGCTCGAACGGGCGAGGCCGACCAGGAATCCGCCGATAAGAGCCTCGACCGGTTGGTCGCCGAAATGGTGCGCGTGACCCGTGGCCTCGGCGAATCGCCCGTCGCCGGGAGCGGCAAGACCAACATCCGAGAGACCGCATTGGTGCACGCGAAAGAGATCTGCCCGCTCTGGCCTTTTGGTTAAAGCGCGGGCTAGCGAGTATCTCAAAAAGTCGATATCACCCCTGCGATTTCAGCCAGACTGCGCCGAGAGGCGGCAGGCTGAGGCAGACCGAATCCTGAAAGTTGTGCGCGGGGATCTGTTCTGCCGCTTTGCCGCCTAGGTTGCCCACGTTTCCGCCGCCGTACATTCCGGCATCGGTGTTGAGGATCTCCTGATAATGGCCGAAGCGCGGCACGCCGATGCGATATTCGTGGCGGGGGACTGGGCTGAAGTTGAACACGCACACGAGCGTATCGGCGGACTCGTGACCACGCCGTAAAAAACTGATGACGTTCTGGTCGCGATCATGGAAGTCGATCCACTCGAAACCCTCGTGAGACAGGTCGAGCTCGCGTAGGGCGGGTTCGGTGCGGTAGAGGCGGTTCAGGTCGCGCACCAGATTTTGCAGACCTACGTGCAATCCTCCGGGCTGAACAAGATGCCAGTCGAGGCCGCCCTTCACCTTCCATTCGTCCCATTGGCCGAATTCGAGGCCCATGAAGTGCAGCTTCTTACCCGGATGCGCGAACAGGTAGGCGAAGGTAGCGCGGTTGTTAGCGAACTTCTGCCAGTCATCTCCGGGCATTTTGCGGATCAGGGACCCTTTGCCGTGCACCACTTCGTCGTGTGACAGCGGCAGCATGAAGCGCTCCGTGAAGGCGTATGACATCTCGAAGGTCAATTGGTCGTGGTGATACCGCCGATGGATCGGATCTTTGGAGATGTAAGTGAGAAAATCGTGCATCCAGCCCATGTTCCACTTGTATTGGAATCCAAGGCCACCTTCTTCGGGGCGCCGGGTGACACCGGGAAAGGCCGTGCTTTCTTCGGCGATCATCACGCGGTGGGGGCAACGCTCCGCGACCACGCTGTTGAGGTGCTTGAGAAATTCCACGGCTTCGCCGTTGATGTTGCTGCCGCCCGGGGCGGGGAGCCACTCGCCGTCGCGGCGGGCGTAGTCGAGGTAAAGCATGGAGGCGACGGCATCCACCCGAAGTCCGTCGATGCGGTATTCCTCTAGCCAGAACAATGCGTTGGCGATGAGGAAGTTGGCGACCTCGCGGCGGCCGTAGTTGAAGATCATGGTGCCCCACTCGGGGTGTTTGCCCCGGCGCGGATCTTCGTGGGCGTAGAGTTCGGTTCCGTCGAGCACGCACAAGGCGTGCGGGTCTTCCGGAAAATGCGCGGGCACCCAGTCGAGGATCACCCCGATGCCGGCTAGGTGGCAGGCGTCGACGAAGGCCTTGAAGTCGCGGGGCGAACCGTGCCGCCGCGTGGGCGCATAATACCCGGTCACCTGGTATCCCCACGACTCGTCGAGCGGGTGTTCCTGGATCGGCATCAGCTCGATATGCGTATAGCCCATGTCGCGCACGTAGGGCACCAAGGTTTCGGCGAGCTCGCCATAGGTCACCTGTTCCTTGGCGCCGGAGTCGCCGCGCCACGATCCCAGTTGCACTTCATAAACCGAGAAGGCGGCCCGGTCGGTTTGCACATCGGCGCGCCGGCCTTCCCATTCCGCCGCCTGCCAGTGATAGGGGGTGGGGTCGGGCACCACCGAACCGGTGCGCGGACGGAGCTCGGACTCGCGGCCCACGGGATCCATCTTCTCGCGCGTAACGCCGTCGGCGCCATGCACGGCGAACTTGTAGCAGAAACCCGGGCGAACGCCTGGCGCGAAGATTTCCCAGACGCCGTGCGGGTCGCGACGGCGGAGCATGTGACTGCGCGGATTCCAGCCGTTGAAATCACCGATCACAGAAACGCCGCGGGCATTGGGGGCCCAGATCGCGAAATGCACGCCGTCGACGCCTTGATGCGTCATGGGATTGGCACCCAGTTTGTCCCACAAGCGGTAATGGGTTCCCTGCGCAATCAGGTGCAGGTCGAAATCGCTCAGCACCGGTAGAAACGCATACGGATCTTCGAAAGTCGCCGTATGACCCGAATGCAAAAAGGCGTACACGCGGTAAGGAAAAAATGCTATGCGCTCCGGAAACACGGCCTCGAAACAACCGTTCCCCGAAAGGTTTTCGCAGGGTGTGACATGGCCTTCGTGCTCGATGGAAACGCCGCGGAACGCGGGGTTAAATACGCGGATCACCGAGCCGTTGCCTTCTCGCGAAGGAAGTACGTGAAATCCCAAGCAGGTAAACGGATCGGAGTGCGTCCCCGATTGCAGTGCGCGGAGGGGCTCAAAGTTCAAAATGGAATAGGGCATACTTCTAACCTATATGCTGGGCGTTTTTTTTGCAGGAGAAAAGGGCGATTCTAGTGGAAAGAAGCCGAAGGGACGGATCCGAACGGATCGGGTGCGATGGGGTCGGTTGCCGGGTCTTGGCATCTCGGGGGCGGTGTCCGGTGGCTGCCGCACTGCGCGGGGTTTAATCCGGAAACAAAAAACTCCCGCCGTTGCCGGCGGGAGTTTCGTGCGACACTTTCGTGTCAAGGATGGCGGAATGGACGAGACTTGAACTCGCAACCCCTAGCGTGACAGGCTAGTACTCTAACCAATTGAGCTACCACTCCAAAGCCAAAATCAAAAACCAAGAACAAAAATCGAACCCAAAACCAAACCAAGGTCAATCCTTCAAAACTCTCCGAAGTAACCTTCGGATTCCTCCGAACCAAACCTGCGAAAAAGCGTTGGTGGGCGTTGCAAGATTTGAACTAGCGACCCTCTGCATGTAAAGCAGATGCTCTAACCAACTGAGCTAAACGCCCTTGTTCGCGTCGCCCTCAGCTTTTTCGGTCTTGCTGTCGCTTTTCCAGAGGCTCCAGGGGATGACCACCAGATAAGCGAAAAGCAGGACAAAGGGCGCCACGTTCAGCGCGAGGCTATTGTTGGCGGGCTTTTGACCCAGCAGGAAAAATCCCACCAAGAGGAGCAGGAGGCCGAGGCCAAGTCCGAGGTAGTTTTTTTTGCTGAAAAACCGCATCAACACACCGCTTTCGAACCAGTCAGGCTGAATTGCCTGGCGGAACGCCCAAAGCGGGGAGAAAGATATGATTCCATGGCGCGGGATTCAAGGTCAAAATCGGTTATTCCCGCGCGCTTTTATTCCCGTACCCCGTTGGTCTCGTAAGCACGGATGATTTCGCGAACCAGCCGATGGCGCACGATATCCTCGAGGCCCATCTCGATCTGCCCGATACCCTCGATGCCGGCAAGAATGCGTCGGGCATGGGAAAAGCCCGACTTTTCGCGGATCCCGAGATCGACCTGACTTTCGTCGCCTGTAAGTACAGCGCGCGTGCCTGGTCCGAGGCGCGTCAGGAACATTTTCATTTGGGCCACGGTGGTGTTCTGTGCTTCATCGAGAATCACGAAGCTGCGGCTCAGGGTGCGCCCACGCATGTAAGCCAGCGGCGCGATCTCGATGGAGTTTCCGTCCCAGTATTCCCGCAGGCGTTCGGTGGGCAGCATGACGCTGAGGGAGTCGTGCAACGGCCGCATGTAGGGCGCGATTTTTTCGGAGATCACGCCTGGCAGAAACCCGAGGCTTTCTCCAGATTCCACCGCGGGCCGGCAAAGGATGACGCGATCCACCAGCTTTTTCTCGAGTGCCTGCACGGCCATGGCCACTGCCATGAAGGTTTTGCCCGTCCCTGCAGGACCGGCGGCGAAGACGATGTCGTGCTCGCGGATGATTTGAAGAAAGCGCGCCTGCCCCAGGGTTTTCGGTTGCACGGGTTTGCCGTAGCGATCGATAAGCACCGGCTTTTCGAGCGAAGGCACGAAGGCTTTGGCGTCGGGCTTGCCGAGGGAAAGACGCACGAGTTCGTCGACGTAGAATTCGGAGAGGTGCTGGCCGGTCTTGAGGGTCTCGCGCATTTTGGCGAGCGTCGCCAAGGCGCGTTGTGCGGCGGCGGCATCGGGCGCCTGTACGGTCACTCCGGAGTTGCGCGTGAGGAGGCGCACGCCGAGAGCGTTTTCGAGCCGCACGAAATTTTGCTCCGACTCGCCGCCGAGCAAGACCTTTTCGGCATCGGAGGCGGCGAACATGAGCGTGTGCGGAATGGCGGTCATGCGGTCCCTTTCTTGCGAAGATGGACGTTGGGCGGAGCGGTTTGGCTCCGTCCCAAGTATAAATGATGCGCGGGAGCGCACAGCGAGCGATCCCGGGGGTTCCCGACAGGAATCGGGCCCACAAAGACCTCGCCCCCCTTTACAGAAACCGCGTAGAGCAGATTACCTTTATTCCCGTATATGAGACAGGAGCCGCAACCCTAACACTTTCGCACGGTCAGCCTGGTTTTCGGGTTGCCCATTTGCGTTACTTCAGGCACGCTTTCGCCATGCAAACGGATCTTCGTTCCATACTCGACGCCATCGAGGGCACCCTCGTTGGGCCAGAGCTGCTTCACGAAACCGTGGATCTTGCGTTTACCGGCACAGACCCCAACGAACTCACCGACGATTTTTCGAACGTGCTTCTTGTCACGAATCTGGTGCACACACGCCTGATGCAGGTGGCAGAAGAGGTCGACATCGTGGCCATCCTTTTCACGAACGCGCATGTTCCGCCCGAAAAGGTGGCCAAGCGCGCAGCCGAGCTGGAGATCGATCTGATCACCACTAAGCTCACGCTCGAAGAGGTTGCGCGCCGGCTCAAGGCCGAATTCGGCAAGACGCTCGACGTCAAAAACCACATCCAGTCCCCGTAAATCGGTTTTTAACCGGGGTGTTGGTCTTTGCCGATCCGGAAAATTCCCAATCGGTTCCCATTGTATATTCGGCCGCAATGCGTCCAACGTCTCCGCGAATCCCGGTTTTCCTGACCGGAATCTCGTTTTCCACCTTGAGCTTCCTGTGCTCCGGTGCGGTCGGCGCGCAGGAACTGTTCGTGGAACCGCGCCTCTCCTTCGGATCCGATTTTCAAATGGGGCTGCGGTCGGGGCTGGGTGGGTTCACCGTTTTGGGTGACGCCGCCGTCGGCGGTTTTGTGGACGGCGAAATCCGGGCGCTTCTGCAAACGGTGCAGGTTCGGGAAACGCCGACGTTCACCTATCAATATCGTGAGACCCGTTACAGCATCGGGCCGGGATTTTCCATCGCACAGCCGCTGACAGCGACCTTCGCGCTCAATTCCGGAGCTGGACTCGTGTTTACCGACGGCTGTTCACCTATCAACCGGAAAGCACCTGCGACGCCAATTGCTAAAGCCCGGACGACGGTGAGGTGGATTTGAGGCGGGCGGATTAGCCTTCTGTGGCGGCGGCGGCCGCAGCTTCGGCTTCCTTCTTTTTGAGCTCCGCCACCACCTTCGGGTCGACCTGGATATGCAGCTCCTTGAGCTGTTTCTCCAGAACTTCCGAGGGAGCGCCCATCATCAAGTCCTGAGCCTTCTGGTTCATGGGGAAGGCGATCACTTCGCGGATGCTTTCTTCCTGAGCGATAAGCATCACCATGCGATCGACACCCGGCGCAATGCCGCCGTGAGGAGGCGCGCCGAGCTTGAACGCGTTGATCATTCCACCGAACTTCTGGTCAACCACTTCGGGTCCGTAGCCGGCGATCTCGAAGGCCTTGTACATGACTTCGGGCTTATGGTTACGGATCGCACCGGAGGAGAGCTCGATGCCGTTACAGACGATGTCGTACTGGTAGGCGAGGATGTCGAGCGGGTTCTTGGTGAGTAGCGCTTCCATGCCGCCCTGCGGCATCGAGAACGGGTTGTGCGAGAACGCCACGCTGTTGGTCTCTTCGTCCATTTCGAACATGGGGAAATCGACGATCCAGCAGAAACGGAAGATGTCTTTCTCGACGCGGTCGAGATCGCGGCCGAGCTTGACGCGCAATTGGCCGGCAATTTTGGCGGCGGCCCCTTCCTTGTCGCAGACGAAGAATACCGCATCGCCGGGCTCTGCCGCGCACTGCGTGCGCAGGGCTTCGAGCTGCTCGGGCGTGAGGAACTTGGCGATCGGGCCTTTTACGCCGTCTGCCGAGTACACCAGATAGGCGAGGCCCTTGGCGCCGAGGCTTTGGGCGAAGTCGCCGAGCTTGTCGTAGAAGCTGCGCGGCTGGCCGGCGAGATCTTTCACGGGAATGGCGCGCACCACGGCACCGGCCTTGACGGCGTTGGCGAAGGCGGCGAAGCCGCTTTCGCGAAAGACGTCTGAGACGTCACGGATTTCGATAGGGATGCGCAGGTCGGGTTTGTCGCTGCCGTACTTGAGCATGGACTCGCGGAACGGGATGCGCACGAAGGGCGCTCCGTCCATTTTCCAGGTGGAGAATTCCTGGAACACGCCGTGAACGACCTGTTCCACTGCGGCGAATACATCGTCTTGCGTGACGTAGCTCATTTCGATATCGAGCTGGTAGAACTCGCCAGGCGAGCGATCGGCGCGCGCGTCTTCGTCGCGGAAGCACGGGGCGATTTGGAAGTAGCGGTCGAAACCGGCGACCATGAGCAGCTGTTTGAACTGCTGCGGCGCCTGCGGAAGCGCGTAGAAGCGGCCCGGATGAATGCGGCTGGGCACGAGGAAGTCACGTGCGCCCTCGGGCGAGCTCGAGGTGAGGATGGGCGTCTGGAACTCCATGAAACCCTGATCGGTCATGCGGCGGCGTAGCGAGGCGATGATCTGCGAGCGCAGCACGATGTTGCGGTGCAACTTTTCGCGGCGCAAATCGAGGAAGCGGTAACGCAGGCGCAGTTCTTCGGGGCCGCCGTCTTTGTCGTCGACGAGGAAAGGAAGAGGTTCGGCGACTGACTGAATCTCGAGGGCATCGACGACGATTTCGACTTCACCGGTGGGCATGGCCGGGTTGACGGTGTTCGGCTCGCGTGCGACCACATGGCCGGTCACGGTGATGACGCTCTCATACTTGAGACGCGTGGCGCCGTCGAAGAAGTCGCGCTCGGGGTGGAACACGAGTTGTGATACGCCGTAATGATCGCGCAGGTCGATGAACAGGAAATGGCCGTGGTCGCGGCGGCGGAAGACCCAGCCCGAGAGCTTAACGGTTTGGCCGACGTGTTCCTTGCGGAGTGCGCCGCAGGTGTGGGAACGGTAGAGATGCATGCGTGAATTCCGGTGGTTGTCCGTGAGAGGGGGAAATTTAGTTGAATTCAGGGAAAGAAGAATGAGAAATGGGAAATGAGAAATGAGAAATAGGGCCCCAAAATCAGTTGAACACGGGGTTTTTGAGGCCCGGAATCGTGGCGCGAGCGACTGTACGGAACGCGAGGCCCCATGCGCCCAATTCCTCTTATTTCTTGCATTCTTTCCTCATTTCTCATTTCTCATTTCGCATTTCCTTATTATTGCCCCATGATCCTCACTGAGATTCTGGGCTGGGAAAGCCTGGTCATCCTGTTCCTGATCCTCGCGAACGGCCTGTTTTCGATGTCCGAAATCGCATTGGTTTCGAGCCGGAAAGCCAGACTGCAGCAGCTCGCCGAATCCGGCGACGCCAAGGCGCGGCGCGCGCTCGATCTGATCGCCGATCCGGGTAAGTTCCTGGCGACGGTTCAGGTGGGAATCACCTTGGTGGGCACGTTGGCGGGTGCTTACGGCGGTGTGGCCATCGCCGAAAAACTCGCAGCTTATTTCGACCGCATCCACGGCATGCCCCTGCTTGCCAAATACAGTCACGGTGCGTCTCTATTCGTGGTTGTGGTAGTGGTGACCTATTTTCAGGTCGTGCTGGGCGAGCTGGTGCCAAAGGCGTTCGCGCTGCGGCATGCCGAATCCATTTCTCGTCATACTGCGGGTTTTATGACCGGCCTCAGTCGGGGCGCTGCTCCGGTGGTGCAATTCCTCAACCTTTCTACGCTGGGGATTTTGCGGCTGTTCGGCATTCGCCGTCAGGAAGAAGCTCCGGTGACCGAAGAGGAGATCGCGCTGATCCTCGCCCAAGGCACGCAGGCGGGCCTCTTCCATTTCAGCCAGCGCGAGATGATGGAGAGCGTGATCGAGATGGGCGACCGCCGCATCACCTCGCTGATGACGCCTCGACCCGACATTGAATGGCTCGATGCGGAAGCCGGTGCCGATGAGTTGCTCACCTTTCTCGCCGAACATCCCTATTCGCGTTTTCCCGTGTGTCGCGGAAGCTTCGATGAATTGCTCGGGGTGGTGCACGCGAAGGACTTGCTGGCCCGCGTACTGTCTGGGCGGTCGCTCGACCTTGTGGGCATGGCGATCCCGGTGCCGGTGATTCCCGACTCGCTTAACGTGCTCAAGGCGTTGGAGGCCTTCCGCGTCTCGGGCGGTACGATGGCCTTCGTATCAGACGAGTACGGAAGCATTCTGGGACTCGTAACGCTCGACGACGTGATGCGCAACATTCTCGGCGACGCGCTCAATCTCCCCCACGACGGCACGTTGCGGTCGCATGCGCACGCCAGGGACGAACCCGATTCGGTGCGCCGCGCCGACGGTTCCTGGCTGGTGGACGGCACCAAACCACTGGTTGAGGTGGAGGAACTTCTGGATGATACGGAAGCCTTCACCCGCGACGACGAGGAGAATTACCAGACTCTCGGGGGGTTCGTGATGGGCCGCCTCGACAGGATTCCGAGCGCCGGGGACCGGTTCGAAAGCGCGAGCTGGAGTTACGAAGTGATGGACATGGACGGTCACCGTGTAGACAAGGTGTTGATTGACCGCGTGGACGTCGGTGAGGAGACGGTAGACGGTAGACGGTAGAGGGAGGAGAGCCGAAGTAAGAGGATTCTTCTTTCGATATTTCTGTTTTCTGCGTTCTCTACCTACTACCTACTAACGTCTACCTACTATTTTCCCCCCATGCCTTCCAGCCCTCCCCGCTTCCTGACCCGCCCATTCGTTCCCGCCTTCATCATTTGGTGCGCCCTTTTTTTGGCCGTCTTTTTCGTGGTGGACCTTTTCGTGATGCCTTGGGCCGCTGGCCGGTTTCGTCCGGTGACCACCGTCCCTTATTTGGGGCGCCTGGATACCGTGACCGCAGCCGGGAAATTGCACGGCCAGGGATTGCGTTTTGCGGTCGACACTGCCGGTGATTACAGCCGTTCGGTGCCCGTGGGACGGGTGCTCTCGCAGACTCCCGACTCCGGATCGGTCGTGAAACAGGGGCGCCGGGTGTGGGTGCAACTGAGCCGCGGGCCCGAGCCCGTTTTTCACCCGCAGCGCGGTCGGTAATGAATCCGCGCGTGTATCCGCGCGTGAAACTGAGCGCGTTTGCCCGGGCGTTCTGCTGCTGCATCGCGGCGCTCCTCCATGTTTTCGCCTTTGACGCGGCGGCGCGAAATCCCGCTCCGGTGCGCACTCCCGAAGAAATCTCCGCGGCACGCGAATATTTTCTGCTCGCGCGCGAATCGGAACGCATGGGCGACCCCGCCGCCGCCCTTGCGTGGTACAGCCTGGCCTTTCGGCACGACGCCGGGAGCCGCGACCTGTGTTTCATTTACCTCGATCATTTGCGGGAAGCCGGTGAAGTGGATTCCTCCGTGGCCACGGCGCGCGCGTGCGTGGCACTGGTCGGGCATACTACCTCGCTGACCTTTTCGGAACGGAAGGTGCTCGGCGAAGTGGCCTTGCGCGCGGAGGATGGCGCCACCGCGTTGCGCCATTACCGCTCCGCGAATGCGCTCAACGAAGACGATGCCGATGTGCTCTACATGCTCGCCGGATTGCTGGAGGAGGCGGGCGATTGGGAAGGTTACGCCGCCGCCGTGGAGCGGCTGTTGCCGCGTCTAGACTATCCGCAGCGCCTGATGGAACGGCTCGCCCGCGCCTACGGTCAGTTGGGGCGGCCCGAAGCTCTGATCCCCGCGCTGCGGGCGGGATGGGAGGTCACGGGACAACCTTCTTACGGTCGTGCCTTGGCCGGGTACTACGATACCAAGGGGATGGAACTTTCGATGCTTGAGGTAGCCGAGCGCCTCGCTAGCGTCGAACCGGCTGGGGAGAATGCGTGGTTGCTGGCGCGGGCGTATGCTGTCGCGAACCGTCCGGAACAAGCCTTGGCCGTCACCGTGTTGCTGCTCAAGGACACGCCCGACAATGCGGGTGTGCGTTCGCTGCAGGCCTCGTTGCTGTTCGAAGTCGGGCGTTACAAAGAGGCTTACAAAGCGGCCGCGCGTTTGGCAAAGGAGTACCCGGACGAAGCCAGCTATGAAGAGTTGGCCGGATCGGCAGCACTCGAACTGGGCAAACGCGATGCCCGTGAGCGCTTGGCGAAAGCCTTGAAGCTCGCACCGCTTTCTCCGGACGCGCGCGCGCGTGCAGGCTACGCCGAATATGCGCTCGGTGCGCTCGGCGCGCTCGGCGCGTTCGGCCATCGCTCCGAAGCCGTCGCCCGCTCCGATTCGCTGCTGGCCTATCCAAGTGGCGACAGTCTGGGGGCCGATCGGGCGCGTTTGCTGGAAGGCCTCGCGCACGCGCGCCTTGCCCGCGACCTCTCGCCCCGGGGCGGTTGGGAGAGGCCCTCGGTTTTTGCGGACAGCGCCGCCGCACGCCGCGAACGACGCATGGCCCTGGAACGTTTCGAGGCAGTGCTCGCGCGCAATTCGGGTCAACGCACGGGGCTGTTCGAGGCCGGTGCGTTGCGTGAGCAGCTTGGGGATCGGGCAGGCGCCAAGTCTCTGCTGCGCGACCTGGTCGCGCGCGACACCCTGCACGCATTGGGGATGAACTATCTCGCCTACACCATCGTCGAGCAGGACACCACTCCCGCCACCGAACTGGCGGAAGCCGGCGCGCTGCTCGATCGCGCTTTGGCACTCGATCCCGAAAACGGCGCCTATCTCGATTCCAAGGGCTGGTGGTTTTTTAAAACCGGGGCCAACGATTCGGCGCGCGTCTTTTTGGAGCGTGCCGCCTTCGCGATGCCCGGCGATCCCGCGGTGCTCGATCACCTAGTGAAGGTGATGATTGCGCAAGACGATCGTCACGCAGCCTGCATCTTGTGGCGACGGCTTCGCGCCATCGATCCGAAACACGCCGTCTTGCTGCAATGCCCCGTATCGGACGGGGCAAGGGAGACGCAGTGAAATATTTGCTCGCGCTGGCATGCGCTTCGTTGATGACGGCCTGCGCGCCGCCGCTCCGGGATCCGTGGGGCATGGCAGTGGCCCGTGGTCAATTGCCTCCTAAACATCCGGCTGCTGCGACCTTGCAGGCAGATTTGGGATTACTGCCGCGTATGCGGGGCGCTCTTCCGCTTTCGACTCGATTGTACGCCCAGCCCGGCGTGCGCTACCGGCTCGACGTGTTCGGTTTCCCCTCGCTGCTGGCCGCGTCGTGGTTGTGGCAGGACGGATCCTGGTTGTTAGTGCGACACGACAAGCGTCAGGTGCGCACCGGTTCGGGGCCGTTGCACGCCGAAGACGACTTGCCACTGGACTTGCCGGATGCGCATGCGGCCCTCGGCTTTCTTTGGGGAAATCCTTTGCCGGGTTTTCCGGAATCCGACTCGGCGCGCACACAGTTCACCTCTGATTCCACGGGCCGGGTGCAATGGGTTTACAACGGGGAGCCGTGGGAGGCCCGGATCGATCCCGCCACAGGGATCTGCCGGGAAGTGCGCTCGACCCACCTTACCTTACGCTACTCGCTCCATCGCGCGCACGGGGGCATGGTGATCGCGGAACAAGCCGAAATTTTTTCGGGCGAGGAATCCCTGTTGGTGCTGAGGATTCGGGACTGGGTCGCATCACCTCCCTGGAAAAAAGACCCATTCGTCTTGCCGGTTCCAGAAGGCTACGAGCGAGTCGATTGAATCCGGTTGCACACCGTATACCCTTGGCCCTTGTCAAGTTTTCCGCCGGGATTTAGCTTTGCACCCCTCGTGGTGGACGTAGCTCAGTTGGTAGAGCAGCGGTTTGTGGTACCGCTGGTCGGGGGTTCAAGTCCCCTCGTTCACCCCACTTTTTTCTGACGCAGCGGGTTTTTCTCCCCTCTCCGGCCCGGATCCGACCATCCGGTCACCCTATCGGGCTCTTCTCGCGGTGACTGATCTGCCCGTTTCTTCCTGAACCGCCCATGTAGTGCAATTTTCTGCGCAGTCCTGTTATCGGAAATGGCCAAAAAACGACCAAAATCCGAATCATACGTGCAAACCACAATCATGCGGGTTTATTCTCCGTGTTTCAGGCTGGTGAAGGTGGGGACAAAAAGTCCCCCCATTTTTGATATTTGAGTTAAATAAGCCTAGAAAAAAGGTGGAATTTTTCTGGATGCCACACCTTTCCGGCATTGAAGTGGCGTTATCGACTTTTTTAGGATGAGTTAATGTGTCAATAGCCGCCTCAGGTCCCGTATTATATTTTACCCAGATGCTGAATAATTCGAGTTCAAGTAGGAGTTCATTCGTAAGATCATGTGCGAGATCCGATTCGCGCCCGTTTCTTTCTGGCGCAGCCAGTAAGCCGGGAATGCGGATTCAAACCCGGGGTGAGTCCCCGACACGGGAAAAGAGGACATCGTGCTTTCCTTAATCTCCCTGCTGGCAGCCGCGGCTTCGCTCTCGATTCTTTTTTTGGGGCTGCTGATCCGCTCGCCGGTGGCCAGGCACTTCGCCGATCTACCGGGTCACCGCAAGGTGCACCAAGCGGTGATTCCCCGTCTGGGCGGGGCCGGCATTGTGCTCACCTTCCTCGTGCTTCTGACCATCGCCCAGGTTTTCAAGCTTTGGGATCCCAGCGCGAAACTCCTTCTCTCCATTGTGTTCGTCAGCTTGTTTCTTTTGATCGCCGGCACACTGGATGACGTGCTTTCGCTAGGATACAAGGCAAAATTTCTTCTGCAGTTTTTGCTGGCCGGCGTGGTCGTCTGTGTTTTCGGGCTGCACTTCGACAAAGTCTCCCTGTTTGGAGCGACCTATTCGCTCGGGGGAATGGGTCTCGTGGTCTCCATTTTCTGGATGGTCGGACTCATGAACGCGGTCAACATCATCGACGGAATCGACGGGTTGGCTGCAAGCGTTTCACTTGCCGGATTCGCGGGTGTGGGAGTATTGTCCTTTGTGGCCGGCGCGCGCAATCCGCTCGGGGTCTGCATCGTGCTTTCGGGCGCCACCATCGGCTTCCTCTATTACAATTTGCAACGCCGCCGCAAGGTTTTTCTGGGAGACACGGGGTCCCAGTTTCTCGGCGCCATGCTCGGCGTGCTCACTCTCCGGATTCACGAGCTTCCCAACGTGAACCATAGTGCGATCATCCCCATTCTGCTCGCAGGCTACCCGTTGCTGGACACCGCCGTGGCCATGGCACGCCGGTTTTTACAAGTGCGGAGCAAGGATCTGGGGCAACGCGTTACCCGCATGTTCCTTGCCGACAACGAACACATGCATCACCGTCTCGTGTATGCCGGACTATCACACATGCAGGCCACGTCCTTGCTGCTCTTGCTGGCCTCGGGTTTCACCGCCACTGCGGTGCTGCTTCCCAAGCTGACCTGGCAATGGGAAGGAGCCATCATCGCCTACCTGATTGTGGCGGTTTATTTTCTGCTCAATCGCTTGGGTTTCATTCAGACCGGCGCCTTGAGAAAAGCATTGCGGTCTTGGGTGATCGGCGGAGTTTACCCCGAAAGCGTCCGTTTGGCGCGCCGTTACGCCCGTTACTACGAGCTCTTCTCCATGACCGAATCGGCCGCGCGCACCGCCGCCGAAACCGGTTCGCCCCGGCCGGTTCTGTCGGAATCGGTGGGCGAACGTTTGGAACTGGTGCGTTCCGGCGTTGGCCGCCCGGCGGTGTTGGCCGGAGATCGCTAAGTCGGAATGCCTTTTAGCGACGCAAAAAAAAATCGTGCCCTCTTGATTGGGCGTAGTGTGCAGCATGATGAACTTCGATTGGTTCTGAATGGCTACGGCTACTTTGTGGAGCATACCCGAACCCGTCTCGACGGCGTGCACAAATTTCGGGCCCATCGTCCGGCATTGGTGATCGTCGACGCGGAAGCCATCAGCGGTTATCCCGAACGGTTTTTCCGGTTTTTTCGCTTGGTCCGGGAGAATGCCATCGTGCTCGTGGCCGCAGGAGGTACGAATCAATCCCAGGCATGCCGCTACCTGCTTTGGGGGGCGCATGACATCCTCCAGCTGCCCTTGCGCCGGGAAGCCCTGAATTTCACCCTGAGTCGAACGTCGGCCTACCATCGTTCCTTGGTACGGTCGACATATTTAAAGCATGCAGCATGGTTCGGTTTGGCCATGGTACCGCTTTGGACGGCTCTCATTCTGATCGCATTGCGTTGACCAGACCCCCATGATCTGGTTAAATTACAAGGACTTAAAGGTTTTTTTAATTCGTTTTTTCCGCTGAACGCTTCCGGAATCCCCGTGCTTCTGTTCAGCGATCAAAGTGTACCGTTTTTCCCGACCCGTTCCGGATTTCGGGACCAGGAGCCAGATCCAAGCCTATGCGGAAAACCTTCTTTTTTGCTGCGTCACTGACCCTCTGCCTCCTCAGTGCTGGGGCGCAGTCCCCGGATCCGCAGCAGGTGCAGGAAGCCATCAAGGCTGTTCAGTCGGGCACGCAGGTGACTCCCGAAATGATCGAGGTCGCCAAGGCCAAATTTCCGGATTTGAAGGACGTTTCCAATCAAGAAATCCAAAAGCGCATCCTCGCCGAGAAGCAGAAGGCGGAAGATGTCCAACTTCCTCCCGCGGTCTCCGGCGAGGAGTTGGATGAAGATTGGTCGTCGCGTTCCGGTGAAAAGCGCACCGTCGGCGGGTCGGGTGCCCGTGCGCAGGGTTTTCGATTTCCTAAATGGATGTCGCGCTTCGGAGAATCGTTTTTCCAGAACACCGATGTCACCGGGTTGGGTGCGAACGCGCCCGCACTGCCGGAATACATCCTGTCTACAGGAGATGAGATCCAGATTTCCACCTGGGGACGCGAAAGCGGCAACCAGACGGTGGTCGTCGATAACGAGGGCATGGTTCATTTCCCTCCGCTACCCCCGATCCGCATTTCGGGCCTGCGCTTTGCCACTGCTCAGGAATTGCTGACGCGGGAAATTCAAAAGATCCAGGGTGTCACCGCCTCCGTCAGTCTCGGTCGACTGAAAAGCATTCGCATTTTGGTGCTGGGCGAGGTTTCCCGTCCGGGATCCTTCGTGATTCCGGCGGGGGCGACGATCACTTCGGCACTGTTCCGCAGCGGCGGGATCACTTCAATCGGTTCGCTGCGCTTCATCGAGCTGCGTCGTGGCGGCAAAACGATTTCGGTGTTGGATATTTATGACCTGTTGATCAAGGGAAGCAACAAGGGTGATATCCAGTTGCTTCCGGGAGATGCGATCTTCGTTCCCTTGGCCAAGACGCAGGTGGCGGTCGTGGGCATGGTGAAACGTCCGGCGATTTACGAAATCAAAGGCTCGCTGAAAGCGCTTGAGGCGGTCGAACTCGCCGGCGGGCTGTTGCCGAACGCCCAAAAGGGCAGAGTGCGCGTCGATCGCGTGCAGGGTAACAAACGTTACGTGGTGCTCGATGTCGATATGGAAAAGGCGGAAGGCAAGTCGAACGTCAACATCCAGGACGGCGACATTCTGTTTGTAGACCGCCTGCTCGACAAGCTCGACGATGCGGTATATCTGACCGGAAACGTGAATCGCCCGGGAAGCTTCCAATATAAGCCGGGCATGACGGTTCGGGATCTGGTTCCCACCATCAAAGATTTGAAGGGCGAAACCTTTTTCGAATACGGACATATCAAGCGCCCGTCTCCCGATGACGAACGTCCCACCTTGCTCAGCTTTTCTCCCGCCGATGTTTTCACCAAAGGTGCCAAGGTTCCATTGCAACCCGGCGACACGGTGGTGTTTTACAACCGCTATCAGATCACTTCGCGGCCCAGCGTCCGGATCAGCGGTGCCGTGCGGCGCCCCGCGGATTATGATTTCCGCGATGCGATGGCGATTTCCGATCTGGTCATTCTGGCGGGCGGATTGGGTGATGCCCATTTGGGGCAGGCGCATTTGGTACGCGTGGAATACAGCCCGAACGGAGATTCGGTGTATTCGCGCCTGATCAAGGTGAAGTTGGGCAAGGTTCTCGAAAATCCGCGCGGCCCCGAGAATCTCGAACTCAAGCCCTTCGATGAACTCAAGGTGTTTTCGCGCGGCGACTATGTGCTGGTTTCCAGCGTGGGGATTTACGGTGCGGTGAATCATCCCGGCACGTTTAACCTATCCGAAGGTCTCGGCGTGCGTGAACTGGTGATGAGCGCCGGTGGCCTGACCAAGAACAGCTTCAAACTCAATGTGGAAGTGGTGCGGCGGAAGATCGTCGACGACAGCGTGATGACTCGCTCTGTGAAGGTGATGCGCCTGAAGGATATCCTCGAGGGCAAGGCAGAGTTCGCGCTGGAAGATGGCGATGCCGTGTATGTCCGCGCCGTGGTAAAGTCGGGTGAGAGCTCGCAGATCACCTTGGGCGGAGAGTTTAATTTCCCGGGGACGTATGAATTCGTTCCTGGCGAGCGCCTGAGCAGCGTGGTCCGTCGTGCGGGCGGTTTTACCAAGGACGCCTATCTGCCGGCGCTGGTCTTTTTGCGCGAGAGCGTGCGCGCCCAGCAATTGAGGCATGCCGAGGAGATTGGACGCCGGCTCGAAGATCAGCTGCAGGGTCGCTTGCAGCAAACGGTCGCTGAAACGGATCGGGCCTTAATTTCGGGAGCGCTCGAGCGTCGGCGCGCCTTGGTGGACGAAATCCGCCGTGCCCCCTATCTCGGCCGCATTCTCATGCGTCTCGACCGCAGTTACAAATTCGCCGGAACGGACTGGGACATCGTGCTTGAAAACGGAGATAACGTGACGGTCAGTCATTTCCCGAGCACGCTTTCGGTGCTCGGCGAAGTTTATTCGCCCACCAACGTCATCTTCACTTCCAAAACCAATACCATCGGCGAAGTGCTTTCCAAGGCCGGCGGCGTGAACGATTTTGGAGATTATCGTCACACGTTCTACATCGCTCCCGACGGCTCGGTGGTTTCTCCCGCTACGACGCCGTGGTATCGCACCTTCAAGGGATATCCGGTGGAACCGGGCGGTTCCATCGTGGTGCCTCCGAAGTTGCCGGCGCGCGATTACCTTGCGGCTGTGGCGCAAATCACGCAAGTCCTTTTCCAAATCGCGGTCACCGCCGGCGTCATCGTAGCGCTCTACTGAGTCCCATGCTGCGCGCTTCGTTGGGCAGGACCATGGAATTGCTCTCCGCGCGCGACAAGGCGCGGATGGCGGTTTTGTTTTTGATGATGCTGGTTTCCGCGGCCTTGGAAGTCGTCGGAGTCGGTGTCATTCCGGCATTTGTGGTGGTCGTGGCCACGCCTGCGAAGGCCTTGGAGAGCCCGTTGCTCGGGCCCGTGCTCTCGGCTTTGCATATTCAGAGTTCCGGCGACTTGCTGGTTTATGGTGCGGTACTGCTAATCCTTATTTTTTTGGTGAAGAACGCCTACTCGGTTTATTACAACCTCGAGTTCGCCCGTTTCGTCCATAAAGTCTTCAACGATCTGGGCGAAAAAGTGTTTTCCGGTTACATGCGGGCGCCTTACACCTTTCATCTTGGCCGCAACAGCGCCGAACTGGTGCGCAACGCCACCCAGGAAGCCTACATCGTTTCCAAAGAGGTGCTCGAATCCCTGCTCCGCTTGGTGATGAATGCTGTGCTCATTCTCGGCATCGCGGCACTTTTGTTTTGGGCCGATCCCCGCGTGACCACTTTCGCGCTGGTGTTTCTGGGATCTGTGGCCGGGTTGTCTTTGCGGGTACTTAGGCAGCGGGTGACCTATCACGGAATGCAGTCCCGCAAGGCCCGCAAGGCGATGATTCAGGCCGTTCAGGAAGGTTTGGGCGGCCTGAAGGACATTCGTATCCTCGGGCGCGAAGGCTGGTTCGTGGACGCTTTCACGGCGGCGGGGCGCGCCTATGCGCGCGGCCAGATCTTCAAGCAAGTGATGGCCACGGCGGTCAAACCGGTGATAGAGACCTGCGCGGTCACCGGATTGTTGGTCATGGCGCTGGTCTTTCATGCGCAAGGCCGCAACACCGCCGAGATCGTTTCCTTTCTCAGCCTTTTCGGGATCGCGGCGATCCGCCTGATGCCGGCGCTCAACGAATTTATGTTCGCCTGGAACACGTTGCGTTTTTCCGCGGGCTCGGTGGAGCGCATCCATGCGGACTTGACACTGAACCAGGCTTCCAGCGGCACGGACGGCGAGTCCATGCCCGCCGAAGAGACGCCCGCGGATGTCGCGATTGCGTTCCGCGACGTTTCCTACACCTATCCGGGGGCAGCGACGCCGTCGGTGCGGGATCTCAGTCTCGACATCCGTCGCGGAGAGGTGACCGGATTCGTGGGACCCTCGGGATCGGGGAAAACTACGATCGTCGATCTGCTTCTCGGGTTGCTTGAGCCGCAGTCGGGCCGTATTCTCGCCGAGGGCGGGGATATTTTTGCGGGACTTCCCGCCTGGCGCTCCCGCATCGGCTATGTGCCGCAAAACATTTTTCTGACCGATTCAACATTGGGGCAGAACATCGCCCTGGGGATTCCCGAGTCGGAAGTGGATGCAGGCAGACTCGAGGCCGCCATCCGGGATGCGCAACTTGAGGACCTGGTCCGGTCGCTGCCCTCCGGGATTCATACCCGGGTGGGAGAACGCGGCGTTCGCATTTCGGGCGGGCAACGGCAGCGCGTGGGCATCGCGCGAGCACTGTATGCATCCCCTTCCATTCTGGTTCTCGACGAGGCGACCTCCGCGCTCGACAATGCGACGGAGCGGGATTTCGTGGAAGCCATCGAAGGTTTGCGGGGCAATCTCACCATCGTGATGGTCGCGCACCGCATGACCACGGTCCGCGCCTGCGACCGCTTGTTCCTGATCGAAAAGGGAAGGCTCGCGGGCGAGGGAACTTATCAGGAATTGCTCGCCCACAACGCGGGATTTCAACAAATCGTTTAAGCCCGACACGGAATGCCCGCGACGGCGCAACTCCGGAACAGGGGAAGGAAATGCGGGATTGATGGACACGGCCACCGTACCGAAAAAAAAAATTATCAACGAAGCGGATCGATCCGATCCCGTGTTGACGATTTGCACTCCGGCTTTCAATCGTGGGCATCTGTTGCCAAGGGTGGCGGAATCGTTACGCTTGCAAACACTGAAAACTTTCGAATGGATCGTTGTGGACGATGGATCCACGGATGACACCCAACACGTTCTGGCTGCATTGCTTCCCGGGCTGCCATTCCTGGCACGCTGCGTAAGTCTCGAACGAAACGGTGGCATGCATATCGCCTTGAACCGCGGACTCTCAGAGGCGTGCGGCGAATTCTTTCTGCAACTCGACAGCGATGACTGGTTGATGCCGAACGCGGTGGAACGTTATCTGCACCACTGGGCGGACCTGAATAGGCAGGGTCTGGACCGGGAATTTTTCGGCGTGTGGTCCCTGTGCGTGGATGAAGGGGGCGCCGTTTGGGGAACCCGGTTTCCGCAAAATCCGTGGAAGGCCGACATGTGGTCGCTCATCTTTCGGCATCGGAACATGGGCGACAAGAAGGGCGTCGTACGCACCGCCGTGTGGCGGCAACATCCCTTTGCGGAAGAGCCGTTTCTGACTTCGAATCCTTGGCTGCGTATGCCGCGTTCGACCCGCATGCTGTTCATCAACGAGCCGTTGTACGTGTACACCTTGCCCAGCGCGGTGGATTCGATCACCCGTGGGGTCGGAGTCAAAAAATCACGTACCGTGCGTTATCGCAATCGCGAAATGCTCAACCTGAATTGGGATTTCTTTTTCGCCTTCCCCGGCAAATTCGTTTACTACTCGAACGGATACAATCTGGCGTGCGACAGTCTCGGCATCGGTTTGTTCCGGCGGTATCTGGATCTCAATCCGGGCGGCGCACTCGTCTACACCGCCAGCCGGTTGGTGCAGACCGTCGGGAATATTTACCGGATGCTGGTGAAGCCGCGGGGGGTGCGATGAGCCGCTGGCAGACGGGAATGCGGCGCGCCTGGCAACGGGTTCGCGAAGAGTGGCGGGCCATCGGCCATCTGACCTTTCACACACCCGCCTTGGGCGTGCCTTCGGCCGATTACGACGCCTATTGGTGCGATCGCCTTGCAGAAGGGCCAGGGGAACTGAACGGGTTCCAGCTGTTTCGCGCCGAATGGTCAGCGGCCCGGGTGGCTCCCGGCGCGCGGGTCGTGGATGTGGGGTGCGGCGATGGAGGCATTCTCGCCCGGATGCGCGAACTCAAGTCGATTGTGCCCCTGGGCGCCGACGTGAGCCCTTTCGTACTGGCCTTTTTGGAGGAGCGCGGCATCGAGGCGGTGCGTCTCGATCTGCAGTCTCCGGGCATGGCTTCGCTGCCGCCCGCCGACCACATCTTGTTTTTCGAAGTGCTTGAACATCTTCCCAATCCCGAAGAGGTGTTGCGCGATGCGCTCGGGCGCGCCCGCAAGTCGGTGTTTTTTAGTGTGCCCAACTCGGGCTACTTTCCCTACCGGTTGCGCATGTTAAGGGGGCGTTTTCCCATGCAGTGGCGCGTGCACCCCGGCGAGCATCTGCGGTTCTGGACCCTGACCGACATGCGGTGGTGGCTGCGTGCGCTCGGCGTGGAGGAACGTTCCGAACTGGTCGCTTATCGCGGCATTCCGGTTCTCAACCGCCTGTGGCCTGGCCTGTTCGGAATGGGCTTATTGTGCGAGGTGCGCGTTGCAGGCAATGTGTCCGCTACCAATCCGCCTACATCCTCATCCTCCGATGCGGAGGCCGCGTGAGGTGGCTGGTTCTGGCGTCATCGCTTCGATCCAAGAATGGCTACGGCGTGCTCTGTGGTTCGCTGGTGGAAGCCCTCGGACGAACCGGCCGGGTTGAGCTCGATGTGGTGACGGCGGATACAAGCGGAAATCTTTCCGGTCGCGGCCGAGCCATGGATCGACTTACCGGAGAACGCATCACCTGGCACCCGCGCTTGTGGCCGTGGTACGTGCTGCGCGATCTGATCACGTTGTTTCGGGTGGCCCGTGGCCCCTATGACGGCGTGCTGGTGCTGGTGGAGCATTTCGGCCCGGCAGGATGGCTGTTCGCCCGAATGAAGGGGATTCCCTGCGTACTGACGCAGTGCGGTTCCTATGCGGTGTATTTCCTCAAAGACATTCCCTTCTTCAAAACGTTGCTGCAACGCGCCGCGCGCGTGCTTCCCATCAGCCGCTATACGCGCCGCCGCATGGAGGAGGAAGGGGTTCGGGCTCGGTTTACGGTCGTGACCTTGGGGGTCGACAAGAGGAAGTTCGTGCACGGGGGCGAGCCTCGTCAACGCGAAATCCTTTTCGTTGGGAATCTCAAGGCCCGCAAAGGGTTCGACTTTCTGCTGGATGCCGTCGCCTTGACACGTAAGCAGGTGCCCGACTTGCGCGTGCGCGTGGTCGGGGCGGTGGATCTGGTGACGCCGGATGCGACGCCGGTGCTCGAACGCATTCGGCGCGAGAAATTGCCGGTCGATTTTGCCGGACCATTGGACGATGCGGAACTCGCCGCCGCCTACCGTCGCGCGCGCATCAATGCGCTGCCATCGCATTCGGACCGGTTCTTTTTTGAAGGCTTTGGACTGGTCCATCTGGAGGCCAACGCCTGCGGCACCCTGACGGTGGGAACTCTCAACAGCGGTAACGAAGACGCCATCGGCGAAGGTTTCGGAAGTTTGGTCGAGTACGGGGATGTCCCGGCTTTGTCCGATGTACTGGCGGATGCACTGCTCCGGGAACCCTATCCCGACCTCCCGCTGGATGCCCTGCGCGACTGGGACTCTGTTGCCCACGATTATGCGGACATTCTTGAGGAAGAAGCCCAGCAGAGGCCATTGCTACATTCCGGTACGTCCGGATTTCACAAAAAACACGATTTGAAGCGCGATTAATGGCGCGATCTAGAACACGATTCAAAGCACGATTTGATTCACTTCGAAAAACCGGTAGGTAAGAATGTGGGAAGAACTTCTGAAAAACGGTGCGTATTTGTGGACCAACCGGAAAAGGCTGGTGTTGGGCGCGCTTCCGTTTCTGATTCTCGGGATTCTCTATGCCATTTTTTCGGCATCGGCCTACACCGTCAAGGTTAATGTCTTTCCCAAAGAATCCGGCATGGGCCGAGGGGGAGGTAATTTCTCCATCAGCGGAATCAGTCTGAGACCGTTCCAGAATACACTGATCGAAAAAATGGACTTCATCGTGCTCAGTGAAGAAATCGCCGAAATGGTGGTGCGCCGCGACACCTTGCTTCCTGTTCTCTATCCCAAATTGTGGGATGCGAATGAAAAGAATTGGCGCAAGCCCGCGCCTTCGTCTCGCGAGGGGGCTCAGACCCTCCAGTCCATGCTCGTAACCTCCGGGGGCAAGTCCTATCTCGGCCTCATGGTTACCACCCGGCAAGCGGACCTCTCGCTGAAAGTGATGCGCTCGTATCTCGAAGTTCTCAACGAGAAGATGCGCAACGATGCCCGGATCGACATGGAACGGAACGTGGCATTCCTTGAAACCCAACTCGCAGTGACCCAGGATCCGATGCTCCGCGACAAACTACAGGAGTTGATCGCTTCGCAGCTCGAAAACTTCATGTATCAGGGAGCCAGCGCCTTCGATGTGGTCGGAGATCTGCGGCGGCCACTCAAACCTGATTCTTCAAACCGGATTTTGGTGATACTGGTCTCCCTGTTCGCAGGGCTCGCCCTATCGGGATTCGTTTTGATTCTACTTCGTGACCAGAAGGATTGGATGCGCGCCTGGTCCGAAGCCCGGGCACCCCGCGCACCCCGCACGTGAAATCCGACGTGGAGGGAAAGCCGGGAGACGGTGTGCGCATCGGTCCGGTCATGGGCTTGGTCGCGCGTATCGGCGCCGACACGTTTGAATTGTTCCGTCTCCTCTGGCGGAAGCGTTACCCGCTGGCATTGATCGTATTGACCTTCGGGCTCGTGGGGTTGTGGCGCGGGCTCACCGCCTCGACATACTACGAAGCGACCTCCGTGCTGGCGGTGAAAACCGATCTCCCGAAAAATGCGTCCTATTCCATCGGCCGGGTTGCGGAAAAATCTGTTCGCATGGAACACTTTTTGAAACTCCTGACCACCCGCGAGGTACTCGAAGACGTGGTGCGTGAACAGGGGTTGCGTCCGGAACTTTTACCCGGCATGGATTTCGATCCCACCCATCCACCAAGCGTGGAAGCGGCGGCAGAATACATGGCCCGGCGATTGGTGCGGGTCCGCCTGATCCGGACCTTAGACGGTCCGATCGGCGTGACCCTTTGGACGCGGGCGGCGGATTCCACCTTGGCGCGCGATGTTGCCCGTGCGGTGGTTCGCGCGGCGGAGTTTAGTCTTCAGGAAAAGGTACGGGCGGAGGCGCGCGCGACGGAACGGCTGCTGTCCGACCAGTTGGTGCGCACCTCAAACCCGGAATTGCGTGAACTGCTGAGGGCGCGGATCGCCGTCGAGAACGATAAGGCCCTCACGGCCGGGCCTGTCGTTTCGGAAATTTGGCAGCAGCCGACGATTCCTCAGCATCGGGTAGAACCCAAACGGAAAATGCTGCTCGGGCTCTCCTTGCTACTGGGCGCTATTCTCGGAACGTGGTTTTTCGTTTTCCGTGATCCGAAGACGCGTGGGCTGTATTTCGGTTTGCGAGCGCCCCTTGGTAGAAGTGAAAATGAAGCGAGCGCACCCGATGGAGCGGCCCGTACGGCAACTTTAGGGGAGACAGGTCGGGGAATCTGGCCGCCCTTCGCCGTTCTGTTGTTGTTCATGATCTTTTACAACGTCGCCTTCAAGGTGCTTCCTTCGTTCGCGACTCCGCGCATGGCGGTCACGATCCTCTTTCTCGTTGCGCTGCGCCACAAGCTGATCTGGGTGTTCGAGGACATCCATGAGAACCTGGGAACCTATCTAGTCGTGTTCTCCGTGTTCTTGTATTCGACCGGCTTGATGCTGCTCGGAGGTGACAAGGATGCGACATCGATCATTGCGGAATTCATCTATGCGCCGCTGCTCGCGAGCCACCTCTATCTAAGGTTGATCGGATACAGCTGGAACCGTTTTCACGCCTGTGTGATGTGGGTGGTTTTGATTCAATCCGGCATACACATCTACAGCTTTTTCTCGGAAGATTACCGCATCTGGCTGGCGAGTATTGTGAAACAGACGGGAAACTGGGATCTGGCCTACGCCTCCAGCCCCCCGGGCTTTTCCAGCGGCGCCGCGGCTTCCTTTTCCGTCGTTCAATCCCTTGGTGTGATCTCATCCCTGATTCGTCTGCGGGCCGGCCCGAAACTGGGAGTGGCCGTATTGTGCATCCTCACCATCGTGCTTGCAGTCATTTCTGTCATTATGTCGGGACGAACGGGTCTGTTGATCGCCATGCTTTTCGTCGCGGCCTTCACCCTGACGGGGGGCTCCCGCATCCGGATTCCCGTGATCATCGTGGTCACTATTTTGTTGGCCCTATTCTTTCTGTATTTCGATCAAATCCGATTGCTCGTGTCTCTCATTTCCCCCGATCTCGACTGGCGATTGAACAGCATTGTGCGCAGGGCCAAGGAACCGTTCATGCTGCTTCTGAAGTCCAACTCGATCCAGCAGTTTTCGGACATGCCGGTGCCCGCATTGCGGATTGAAACCGTCCTGGGAACCGGGTTTTTCCGTTCGATATTTGATGGACGACACGATTCCGCCTATGTCCAAATGTATTACGCTCTCGGATTGCCGATAGTCATCCTGTATTACACCTGCATGCTCGGTTTTTTCGTGCGCCGCATTCTGCGGTATCACGCCTTAGAAACGATGGTCAATTGGGTACTTCCCCTGGTGGTGCTGATCGCTTTTATGATCGAAACCAAGGAACATTTGATTACCAAGGCGTTCGGCATCTACGCCTTCGCTCTCGCGCGCCTCATCTATCGGGCTCCATCAGCCGAGGCCGTGGTTCGGGCCGACGGAGAGTCCGCATGAGGATCTTCTATTTCGCCAACGCTTCCGTTCCTTCGCGCTCTGCCAACAGCGTTCACATCATGAAGATGTGCGAAGCCTTGGCGGGTGAAGGCCATGCGGTGACCTTGATCGTTCCGAACGAGTGGCTGCGCGACCTCGGGGTTACCGAACCGTTTGTTTTTTATGGCGTTACAGCCGCCTTCCGCCTCGTCAAAACGCCTTGGATGCGCTGGCACCCCAAGGGCTGGCTCGATCTGGTATACGTCGGGGCCTGGGGTTTGTGGATGCGTCTTACGGGTAGGCCGGACCTGTGCATCACGCGCAATCTGTGGGCCGGAGTGGTTTTCCCGATTCTCGGAATCCGTACCGTGCTTGAATTGCACGGGCCAGTGTCTCGCGAGGGCCGCATGGCGCGCCTGCTCGATCGATTGGGGGTTTTCCGCAATCCCCGCCTGCTCCGTTTGGTGGTCATCTCCGAAAGTCTCCGGAAATATTTTGTCGATTTTGGCGTTCCCGAAGCGAAGATCCGGGTTTTGCATGACGCGGTTAACGCCGGTTTGTACTCCGCACCTTCGGAACCGGGGCCTTCCGGATCCCCGCTTTCGATCGGCTATGTGGGGAGCCTACATGCCGGCAAGGGAATGGAAATCCTCCTTGCGCTCGCGCTTCGGGATCCCCAGAATCAGTATCATGTTTTCGGCGGGTCGCCCGCGGATATCGAACGGTGGCGGAATTCCGCAAGCCCTTCCGCGAATGTGGTCTTTCATGGTCACATACCCAACGAACGCGTTCCCGAGACGCTTGCCAGGATGGACGTGCTGCTGATGCCGTATTTACGGCGTGTCGCGGTAAGTGGAAATTACGGCGATGTGGCGCAGTGGATGTCTCCCCTCAAAATGTTCGAATATATGGCGTCCGGAAAAGCCATTCTGTGTTCCGACCTGCCCGTGTTGCGCGAGGTTTTGGAAGACGACCGCAATGCGTTGCTCGCCGATCCGGATGATCTGGACGCATGGGTGCGCGCGGTGGGTCGGCTTTCGGATGCGGCCTTGCGTGCGCGTCTGGGGGCCACAGCACGCGCTGAAGCGGTGCGCGACTATACCTGGGAACAGCGGGCGAAACGTATCTTGCCTATCTTACACTAGGCAAGCACCGAAGCAGTTGCGGAGGATTTATGGCCACGATGGGCGAATTTTGGGACCGGCGATGGAGCGGCGGGCAAGAGGTGCACACGAAGCACCTCAATGCACTGCGCCTGTTTCAAAACGAGGACAAGGGCAAGGTGATCGGTGATTTCGGATGCGGCCCCGGTGTCTTTTTGAACCTGTTGGTCGAAGCCGGATTTCCACCATCCGACCTGCGCGCCATCGACGTAAGCGCGGAGGCTTGCGAGGCCTGCCGCCGTGCCGGAATCCAAGCGTTTCAGGGCGAGTTTTCCGCATTCCCCGAAAAAGTCGACATTGCGGTTCTCATCGATGTGCTCGAACACATCTTCGATCCGGATGCGTTTTTCGATTGGCTACGCAGCGCATCCCGCGAATCCGTCATTGCAGTGCCGAACTTCAGTTCCCTAAAACAACGGTGGGAGATGTTGACGGGTCGCGTGCCGTATCAAAACAAGGTCCGGCGCGGCGGGCATGTGTTCTTTACCAACCGTACCGTGCTCCTGACCTATTTTCGACGCCACGGGTTGCAGGTGGTGCGGGAATCGCACGTCTATCCTGGAAATTCATACGGTGCGGTGGGCGCATTGGTGGGCAAGGCCCAAAGTACCATGCCGAACCTTTTTGCCGCAGGCCTTGGCTTCCGATTGAAATCGACGTGAACACCCGCGTCGTCATTTTCTTTCCCTCGGTGGAATCCGGTGGCCTCGAACGCGCGATGGTCCGCATCACCGCCGCGCTGGCCGATTGCGGATTCGAGATCGAGGTGCATTGCGCGCGTTGCAATGCCGAGATTGCCGCCTTGTTCGACCCCCGCGTCACGTTGGTGCGTGCCCGGAACCGATTTGCGGCCTCCGGCGGGAGAACGCGGACGGCGTTCGCGCTGCTCCCCGGTTTCGTCCTTGACCTGATCCGCCGCCGTCCGGATTGCATTCTCACCGTACAATCTTCGGTGTTGTGCATTCCCATTGCCGCACTCTTCGGCATTCCCGTGATCCATCGTGAAAGCTCGAACAGTCGTACGGCGCTATCGCAGCAAGGTGCTTCGTGGAAACGACGGATCATTCGCACCGTGGTGCTTAAAGCAAAAGGATGGGTCTACCGGGCATGCGCCTTCGTTGTGGCGAATTCCTCCGGTGCGGCGGAATCGGCACGCGTACTCACCGGCCTTCCGCCCGATCGTGTCCGCGTGGTACACAATCCCGTGGATCCGGAAGGGCTGCGCGCCCAAGCGGCGCAACCCGTGATGGGCATCGGAGAAGATGCGGGTTTGCAAGAATTTCTGGAGACGTGCGATCCCATCATTGCCTACGTGGGACGCCTCTCGTGGGAAAAGGATGTGGCCACGCTGGTGCGCGGCTTCGCGCGGGCGTTACAACTCCGCCCCGATTTTTCCGCCCGCCTGTTGGTGGTGGGGGAGGGGCGAGACCGCGCCACCCTGATAGCCCTTGCCGCCAGCCTGGGTATCGCGCATGCGGTTCGATTCTACGGGCATGCGTCCAATCCCTATGTGCTCCTGAAGCACGTGCAGGCCTTCGCGCTGACCTCCCGGTTCGAGGGCTTGCCCAACGCCTTGCTGGAGGCCGTCGCGCTCGGCGTGCCTTCCGTGTCGACGGACTGCCCCACCGGACCGCGCGAGATCCTTCTCGACGGCCGCGGCGGGTGGCTCGTGCCGGTGGGCGATGCGGAGGGACTCGCCGTTGCCATTGCGGAAATGCTGGGCGATCCCGAAGAGGCCCGTCGGCGGGCGGCCGTGGCCGGTGGTGCGCTGGCCCGCTTTCATCCTGAGGCGATCGGCCGTCAATATGCCGGGATTATATTGCAATCCATGCAACCCGGGGTGAATCCGTGAGTGCGGGAAACGCCGCGCGTCGTACCGCGATCCGCATGCTGGCGGCGTTGCGACCGCAACCTTCGCCTTCCTGCCTCATGTATCATTCGGTCGGAGAACCCGGCCCGACCTTCGGGGTGGGACGCGCCCCTTTTCTGCAGCATCTCGAATGGATTCGGTCGCACAAAACCGTATCAGGCCTGCTGGAATTGGTAGAACAGGCCAGATCGAAACCCGTTGCCGATGATGCGGTGGCGGTCACCTTCGACGACGGCTATCTCGACAACTACGAATGCGCGATTCCCGCTTGCGTGGAACGCGGCATTCCGGCGACGATCTTCATCGCCTGGGATGCGCTGGGATCGCCCGCGTTTCGAGGCGGGCTTCCGATGATGTCGCGCGACCATGTGCGGGAACTCGCCGCCCTGCCCGGCATCACCATCGGTTCGCATACCCTGTCGCACCCCAAGCTGTCGCGGCTTGATCCGGAGGTGCAGCGGCGCGAACTGTGCGATTCGAAAGCGGTACTCGAAGACTGGCTGGGAAAACCCGTGGAGACCTTCTGCTACCCGTTCGGAGATTACGCGCCGGGCACCGTCGAATTGGTGCGCGCGTGCGGCTATCGACTCGCCGTCACCACGCGCGTCGGCGCGTTCCGGGTCGATCGCCCCTTTGAAATCCCGCGCATCCCGGTCAGCCGGTTTTCGGAATCGATTCTGGAGGCGACCCTGACGCAGGGGTATTTGCTCTATGCAAAGGCGGCCGGCAGATGCTGAAGGATCAAAGTCTGTTGCGCCGCCTCACCTGGGAACGCCTACGCAGCCTCGATGAATGCGGCGTCTCCGTTGTGGAACTCGGTGGCAAAAAGGACGGGGGGCATGCCCGCCTGTTCCGCGACAAAGGCTGCCATTATCTCGCGCTTGGTTTTGAGGGAGACCTTCCCTTCGACCTGCGCACCGGCAAATCACCGTTGGAGGATGCATCCGCGGATGTCGTTCTGATCTCGATGGTGGCGATGTATCTGAACGGAGAAACCGAAACGCCGGAGGCCCTTTCGGAGGCGTATCGCATTTTGAAACCGGGGGGCCGACTCTATCTCTTCGAGCCTTTTTTATACGGAGACACGCCGCACGGGCCCATCGCGGATCGTTCCCGTTGGTCGGCCGAGGAGATGCGGGATCTCCTGCTACGCCGCGGGTTTGAAACCGTGACGGTACAAAAACTCGGCGGCGTGTGCGGCATGCTTTGCGCAGTGCTCCGCGATCTGCTCCCGGGATTCTTGTCTCCGCTGCGCGCATCCTTCACGGTTGCGGGTGCCGTGTTGGACCGGAGCCTGGATTCCGTTCCGTATTTCCGCCGTCGGAACGCATCCTATTACCTGGGACATTTCTCCACGGCTCATAAACCGGCATGGAAGTCGTGACGAAATCCGTACGTCGCGTTCTGTTTTTTCATCCCTACTTCCGGGATGGAGGCGTGGAGCGCGGCATGGTCATCCTGAGTCGCGAGTTCCGCGCGCTCGGCGTGCAGGCCGAGGTGGCCACTTTCGGAAACAGCGAACATTTCACTTCGGGTCCCGATGCGCCGAAGATCGTGCGGCTTTCCGCTGCTCGCGCCCTTACCAGCCTGATCCCGCTGGCCTTGCACCTGCGCCGCACCCGCCCGGACTGGGTGATCAGCGCACAGAATTTCGCCAACATCATCGCGGTCATGGCGAACCTTTTGGCGGGGCGTCCTTCCAAGGTAATCGTGACCGAGCGCAATGCCGTCTCGCGCGAGCGCGGAACCTATGCCGGTCTCTTGGGCGCGGGTCGCCTCAAAGGGCGCGTTCTGTTGCTGTTGATGCGACTGATCTATCCTTGGGCGGATCGCATCGCAGCAAATGCGGGCGATGGTGCGCGCGACCTTGCCGAGACCATCGGCCTTTCGCCTTCCCAGGTTCGGGTGTTATACAATCCGACCTTTGATCCCGGTCTTTTGGAAGCCGGAGAGGCCGAGATGGGGAACGCTTCCCACCCTTTTTTGAATGGAGCGGGAGGGGCGCTTGTGATCGCGGTGGGGCGGCTCGCTCCGCAAAAAGATTTCGGGACCCTGATCCGGGCATTCGCTCTCGTGCGGGCCCACATTCCCTGCAGGCTTCTCATCCTCGGAGAGGGGCCGGATCGTACCGCACTGGAGGCTTTGACACGCAGCTTGGGGGTGGAGGCGGACATCGCCTTTCCCGGGTTCCTGGAGAATCCGCACGCCCTCGTTCGCCGCGCAGACCTGTTCGTGCTTTCCTCCCTGTTTGAGGGCCTCCCCAATGCCCTCATCGAGGCCGTGGCCCTCGGTGTACCCTGTGTTTCCACGGATTGTCTGAGCGGTCCCCGCGAGATCCTTCTCGACGGGCGTGGGGGCATCTTGGTGCCAGTCGGCGATCCCCAACGATTGGCCGCCGGCATCTTGGAAAGTCTCCAAAACCCAGACCAAGCGCGCGCCCTGTTATCAGTCGCACGGTCCGGGCTCTACCGGTTTGATTCCCGCACCGCCGCAAAGGCATATTTGCTTTGCATGGAGGGCCAATGACGACCGTTCACCCCCGGAATCTGGAAGGAGTTGCGGTGTCACTGAAGGTGTTGCGGACGGTTTTGTTGACGGTGTTGCTGAAGCCGGAGGATCGATGCGGGTGACAGTTTGGTCCCCGTACATGGGGCATATCGGTACCATTCGTGCCGTCTTGAATATTTCGAAGGGGTTGCGTTCCGAAGGGTTCGACGTCGATCTGATCCGTGTGCGCGATGAATGGCAGGGCGCCGAATCGTTCCTCACCGAAAACTCCATCCGTCTGGTCGATTTTCGGGGCGCCGCCGTCTTTCCGCGGCTGCCACGGCACGGTGCCGGTTACCGTGTTTCCATGGCTCTGCTCGCGCTTTTTTCCTTTCCGGTTTTGTGGTTTTATCTGCAGCGGCGCAAGCCCGACATTCTGCTGGTCTGTCTCCTGGGGTTTCTGCCGATGCTGGTGCTCCGGTTTTCTCCCCACCGCCCCAAGGTGGTACTGAGCGTGCAGGGCATACCGACCTTCAATCGTTTCCGCCGCTTTCTGTGGAAGCACTTGCAGTTTCGCAGCGAAGCCGTGATTCCACTCACTGAAAACACCCGGAACCTGTTGCTCAAGCAGGGTATTTCTCCCGAGCGTCTGCACCGCATCGACAACCCGGTGATCGACGCAGGCATTCTGGAAAGCGCGCGCGAGCCCGCGGGACACGCTTGGCTCGATTCCAAGGATCGCCCGGTTTTGATGGGGATCGGGCGCCTTACCCGGCAAAAGGATTTTTCGACCTTGGTGCGGGCGTTTGCGCGCGTGCACGCCCAAACGCATAGTCGCCTCGTGATTCTGGGCGAAGGCGAGGATCGCGCCCGGCTTGAGGCGGAGATTGCGGCGCTTGGCTTGCAAAACGACGTACTTCTAGCCGGATTCGTGACAAACCCCTATAAATGGCTGGTCCGTGCGGACGTCTTCGTCCTCACCTCGTTGTGGGAGGATCCCGGCCACGTCTTGATGGAAGCCGCCTACCTCGACATTCCCATCGTCGCTACGGATTGCCCCTCGGGACCCCGTGATTTTCTCGATGCTGGCGCCCTTGGTGCCCTCTGCCCGATGGGCGATGCGGAAGCAATTGCAACCGCCGTGCATTCCGCCTTGCAGGCGCCCGATCCCGAGCGGATCCGCGGAGCCCATTTGAAATCGTTGAACTACACCATCCCCGTTTGCGTCCATCGCTATGCGGGATTGATGAAGGAACTTGTTTCGTGAATCCGAATCCGCATTCGCAAACTGCCCCATCGACCGATGAAACCGCATCTGCGATCAGTATCATCCTGATCACATACAACCGCGAAGCGGATATACGTAAATCGCTGACCGCGCTCCGGGGCCATGTGCCGGACTTAGTTGAAATCCTTGTGATCGACAACGCCTCCACGGATGGCACATCCGCGGTCTTGCGAGAGTTCGAAGAGAGGATGCCCGGGTTGCGCTGCATCCGGGCGGACCGCAACCTCGGTGTGGCCGGTGGCAGAAATCTGGGTATCCAAAAAGCCACCGGAGAAATCCTGGTGTTCCTTGATGACGATGCTGAATTTCTCTCTGCACAACCGCTTGAAAAAATCTCGGCCCGCTTTCATGCGGATGCCACTCTCGGCGCGATGGCCTTCAAGATCGTGAACGGGGAAGGGGGCATCCGCGCCAACGAGTTCCCGCACTGGAACAAAAAGCTGCCGCCCAACGAAGGTTTTGAGACGTCCTATTTCGTGGGTGCCGGGCACGCCTTGCGCAAAAGCGCCTTGCAGGGAGGCCTGTACCCCGAAGAATTTTTCTTCTCGCAGGAGGAACTGTTTCTCAGCTATCTCCTCATCGAGTCGGGTTACCGCATCGTCTATGATCCAGAAATCTGCGTCTTGCACTGGCAGTCCGGTGCAGGTCGGCTCGTGAACAAACGCAAATGGTTCCTCTTGTTGCGCAACACCCTATTGACGAACCACCGGTTTCTTCCCGCCTTCTTCCGCTGGCTTTCCGTTCCGGTTTGGGCACTCAAGATTTTCGTCCGTTGTCCCGACGCGCGCATGGTGGCCGGGGCCGTGGCGGAGTTTTTGAAAATGCGGCGTGAACCCCAATTCGCCGCGCGGCCGCTTTCGGCCACCGCCTTCGCGCGCATCCGGCGCTACGGAGGCAGAATATGGTGGTGAATTCCTCGGCACCTTCAGGGGCCGTCGACCATTCTGGCCCCGCGGTTTCCGTGATCACCCCGTGTTACAATGCCGAGCGTTACCTCGAACAAACCATTCAGAGCGTGATGGCGCAATCCTTTGCGGATTGGGAATTGTTGATTGTCAACGCCGCTTCCACCGACGATACGCTGGCCATCGCGGAACGCTACGCAGCGCAAGAGCCGCGCATTCGGATATTGTCCCGTACCGAGCGGTTGGGCCCGGGCCCTGCGCGCAACCTCGCCATCGGGGAGGCGCGCGGCCGATACATCGCCTTCCTCGATGCTGACGACCTGTGGATGCCCGAAAAGCTCGAGCGGCAGATCGGCGCGATGCGCGCACAGGGACTGGTGTTCACGCATACCGGCTACCGCCTCATCGATCAGCATGGCCTCGAGTTCGGAAACCCGATCACACCCCCCGCGACCGTAACGCATGCCGAACTGCTCTACTCCTGCACCATCAGTTGCCTGACGACCGTGTATGACAGTCATGTGCTCGGCAAGCAGTACATGCCCGACATTCTGCAAAGCGAGGATTATGCGCTTTGGCTCAACCTGTTAAAGCGCACGCCGCATGCCGTAGGCCTTCCCGACGCGCTGGCCCGCTACCGGATTCATCCGGGATCGTTGTCGCGCGGCAAGCTGCGTAAATCACTCTACCAGTGGGTCGTGTTACGGCAAGAAGAAAAGCTCGGGGTGCCGCGCGCCGTCTTTTATTTTCTCTCGTACGCGATTCGCGGGTTGCTGAAGAGCAAGAATTACCGCGCCTTCGTGCAGGCGAAGGTGAAGGCGCTCTACCGGAAGAGCAGCAAGCCGGCCGACGCGATGTAAATCGCGATGCCGAAAAGCATCGCTTTGTCGCGGAACAATTCGCCGGCGAGGTTCTCCCCGAAACCGCGGCGCGTCACCAGCCAGAGATACCGGAACATTACGAAGGCCGCGAAGGGCAGCGTGTAGATCAGCCCTTGCGTACGGTGGACCTCCACCGTGCGAGGGCTCATCGTGTACAGGCCGTAGGTCATCAAGGTGCAGGCCAGCGTGACCGCGAGCAGCATGCGTAAAAAGTCCGGCGTGTATTCATCGACCACCGCGCGTTTCGATTCCGCATCCTGGGTATCGTCCATGCGTTCGGCGTAGCGCTTCGAAAATCCGAGGAACAGGCTCAGCAGAAAGGTGCAGAGCACGAACCATTGCGACGGCGGGATACCGACACCCGATGTGCCCGCCAGCAGGCGCAGCAGAAAGCCGGACGCAATGCAGAATACGTCCACGAGCACCACATGTTTGAGAGACCGCGTATAGGCGATGTTGATGAGTAGGTAACACGCGGTGATGGCGAGTAGGCGGTATCCCAATGCCGCAGACAGGGCGAGGGCGCCTGCTCCGCAAAGCAATGCGAGCGCAAAGGCCACAGGCACCCCGATCGCACCCGAGGCGACGGGGCGATTGCGCTTGCGGGGATGGCGCGCATCGGCCTCGCGATCGAGCAGGTCGTTCAGTGCATAGACGGCGCCGGAGGCGAGGCAAAATGCGGCGAAGGCACCGCCGACCTTGATCAATAAGCCGAGATCGAACAGTTTTCCTGCGAAGAATATACCCGCGAGAACGAAAATGTTTTTAACCCAGTGCGCAGGGCGCACAAGGCGTATGCCCGCGGATAGGGTAGAGAACCCCGATTTCCTGACGGCACGTCTTTCGGCACTCATCCCGGAACCTTGCGCGCGAGGGATTCCGGGAGTGCCCGGATGATCGCCATGACCAGACGCCAAAATCCCGGAGTATAGACCACGGCCTTACCAGAGCGAATGCCACGTACGATATCCCGGGCCACGGCCTCAGGTTCGGCCAGCAGGATTGCGGGACCCTTGTACCCGTCGGTCATGGGCGTACGGACCGGTCCCGGTTTCACGGTTTGAACGCGCACGCCGGTGCCCTGCATCGCGGCACGCAGGCCTTCGAGATAGGCCGTCAAACCGGCTTTGGAGGCTCCGTAGGTCTTATTGGCCGCACGGCCGCGATCTCCGGCCACGGAAGAGAGCACCGACAGGAATCCGCCTCCCTGCCGTTGCAGGTGGTGGGCGAAAAGGTTCAACACCACGATGGTTTCAGTGAGGTTCATGTCGAAAAGGTGACGGGTCAGATCTCCGTCGTTTTCCAAATCTTTTTCGGGGTAGAGCACCCCGGCCGCAAAAAAGACACCGGAGAGTTCCGTGTTCGAAACAAGTTCGGCGAAGCGTTCCGCATGATGCTGACGATCGAGCAAATCCCAAACACAAACGGGAACTGGGCGGTTTCCGCGCACTTCGAGATCGGCTGCCTCGGCACGCAGCGCCTCGGCACTGCGCCCGATCAGGACCAGATCATGACCTTCGCGTACGAAGGCGCGGCTCACTTCCCGGGCGATTCCTGAGGTGGTGCCGAAGATGGCGATGCGTCCCGAGGACGGTACGCGTGTATTTGTGTTCAATCCCACAGTCCCAACCTTTCCGATAACAACGAACGTCCCTGGCCTTCGGGGTTGACGCGTTTCACGGCGCGCATCCACTCTTCCCATTCGGGATACATCGCGCGGAACGTGTCGCGCGACAGCCTGGCATCCTTGGTCAGATACACGCGGCCTCCGAATTCGAGCACGATGCGATCCAATTCGTCAAGGCGGCGAAGGGTTTCCGCGCCGCGATGGGGAATGTCAAGCGCCAAGGTAAATCCCCGCCGGCAGAACGGCAGCATCACCGCATCGTCCCCGCAGCGCTTCAGCACCGCGAGAAAGGAACCCATTCCGTGACGGGTTAAAAATTCAAGACCTGCGTGCACCCCGGCCTCGCCCGCACCAGAACCGTCGGGGTCGGGAATCACGAACTGGTACTGAAAAAATCCCTGAGGTCCGTACATGCGGTTCCAGTTGCCGATCACATCGAGCGGATAAAAGAAACCTTCGTAACCCGCGGTGTGTTCTTTTCCGGAACGGGGAATGCGATAATACGCGGTATTGAACAGGCGTAGCGCCCAGGGTTGCAGAATCCCGTGCGGTGCGGAAAACGGAACGTTGAAAAAGGTATGGCCGGGGACCTTCGGGGGCTTTGCCTTTTCCGGTACGGTGCCTTGCCCTTCATGGTCTCCCAGCAGCAGCACGCCGCGGCCCATGGAATTCCCGCGCGCGAGGGTATCGACCCACGCCACCGAATACTCGTACCCGTTGTCGTGTTCCCGAAATCCTTCAAAGAGGCCTGCCAGGTTCGGGGTCTTCAATCCGCGTGTTCGCACGCGGGGCGAGGCGATACGCTTCAGGCGCAAGCCGATGCGGGTGATGAGTCCGGTGAGTCCGTAACCGCCCACCGTCGCGCGAAAAAGGTCCGCATCCTCGGTCGGCGTGCAGTGGCGAACGCCTGCGGGCGTTGCGACCTCGAGCTCCGTGACGAAATGCTCGATCGACCCGCAATGGTGGTGGTTCTTGCCGTGTACGTTGCTCGCCACCGCACCGCCGAGAGTCACCCATTGGGTACCCGGTGTGACCGGCAGAAACCAGCCGCGCGGCACGAATACTTGGAGAATCGCGTGTAGGGAAACACCGCTCTCGGCGATCAGAATTCCGGTGGCGGCGTCGAAGGAGATGAAGCGGTCGAGGCGCGTGGTTTCGAGAAAGCGTTCTCCCAGCGCAGGAAGCGATGCATCGCCGTAGCTGCGGCCCAATCCGCGGGGCAGTGCAGGGGAGGAGACATCGTCGACTGTTTCCCGAAGGGAATCGGGAATATCACCCTCGGCGGTGACAACGGGGGTTCGCCCCCAACCCGAGAGAGCCACCGCGCTCAAACCTTGTAATACTCCCGATACCAATCCACGAAGCGTCCAATGCCGGTTTCGACCGACGTGGAAGGCTTGAAACCGGTATCGCGCATCAGATTGTCCGCGTTTGCGAAGGTATCGGGCACATCGCCGGCTTGCAAGGGCATGAGGTTCAACTCGGCTTTTTTACCCAGTTTTTCTTCCAGCACCCGGATATAATCCATCAATTCCACCTTGGCGTTGTTCCCGATGTTATAAATGCGGAACGGCGCATTGCTGGTGGCAGGATCCGGGTTGTTGCTGTCCCAATCGGGATTCGGCTTTGCGGGCTGGATGGCCGTGCGGTAAACGCCTTCCACAATGTCGTCGACATAGGTGAAGTCACGGCGGTGTTTACCGTGGTTGAAGACGTTGATCGGCTTGCCCGCGAGGATGTTCTTGGTGAACAGGAACAAGGCCATGTCCGGGCGTCCCCAGGGGCCATACACCGTGAAGAACCGTAATCCCGTGGTGGGCAGACGGAAGAGATGGCTGTACGTATGCGCCATCATTTCATTCGCCTTCTTGGTGGCGGCGTACAAGGTCAGGGGATGATTCACGCCCTCATGCTCCGAGAACGGCATATTCGTATTGGCGCCGTAGACCGAGCTGGTCGAAGCGTAGGTGAGATGCTTCACGTCGTGGTAGCGGCAGGCTTCCAAGACGTTCATGAAGCCGACCAAGTTGGCATCCACGTATGCGTTCGGGTTTTCCAAACTGTAACGCACCCCCGCCTGAGCCGCGAGATTGACCACGATTTCGGGATGCTCTTCCCGGAATACGGAGAACATCTTCTCCTTGTCGGTCAGGTTGGCGCGGTGGAAGGTGAATTTCGGGTAGGCCGCCAGAATCTTGAGACGGGCTTCCTTGATGGACGGATCGTAATAGTCGTTGACGATGTCGTACCCGGTCACCGCGTGTCCGCGCTCCAGACAGAGCTTCGCCAAATGAAATCCGATGAACCCGGCCGTACCGGTGATAAAGAGTTTAGCCGGAGCGGTCATCACAATCTCCACAGTGTAACGCCCTCGGGCTTCGATTCCCGCGGGAGAAGGTTCTTCACGTCGGCGACCACCCCGGATCCCGCATGCAGCAGCGCCCGGATGCCTTCCCAACCCAACTTTTTAAAGGGAGCATGCGCGACCGCGACGATGACCGCTTGCGCCGGCTTCAACTGTTCAAGGGGCGTCAGGGTGACGCCGTATTCGTGGAGCGCTTCTTCCGGATAGGCCAACGGATCGGCCACCTGCACATCGATGCCGAAGGTCGCCAGTTCAGCGAGGATATCGGCTACCTTGCTGTTGCGCAGGTCGGGCACGTCTTCCTTGAAGGTCAGGCCCAGCACGGTTACAAGCGGACGACCGGACGGCGCCTTCGCGTTTTTGGCCGGGGCTTCTTGCAACATCCGTTTCACGGTTTCACGGGCCACATAGGCGCCCATGCCGTCGTTGATATGGCGACCCGAAAGAATCATCTGCGGATGGTATCCCAGTTCTTCGGCTTTGTGCGTCAGGTAGTAGGGGTCGACCCCGATGCAGTGGCCGCCTACGAGACCGGGGGAGAAGGGGAGAAAGTTCCACTTTGTCCGTGCGGCAGCCAACACGTCCTGGGTGTCGATGCCCGCCCGCTGGAAAATCAGGGCAAGCTCGTTGACCAAGGCGATGTTCACATCGCGCTGGGTGTTCTCGATCACCTTGGCGGCTTCGGCGACCTTGATCGAGGCGGCTTTGTAAACACCCGCCTTCACCACGCTTCCGTAAACGGCGGCGACGATCTCAAGGGTTTCGGCATCCATGCCCGCAACCACCTTGGTGATCTTCGTAAACGTGTGTTCGTGATCTCCGGGATTGATGCGCTCGGGCGAGTATCCGATTTTAAAATCGACTCCGCACCGAAGTCCCGATTCGCGCTCGAGGATGGGTGCGCAAATCTCTTCGGTCGCGCCGGGATACACCGTGCTTTCAAACACCACGATGGCGCCAGGGGAGAGGTTTCGTCCTACCGTCGCCGAGGCCATGCGAAGCGGCGTGAAGTTAGGACGATTTGCCGAATCCACCGGAGTGGGCACGGTCACGATCAGGAAGTCCGCATCCTTGAGACGACCCGCCTCCGAGGTGAACTCGACCGCCGCACCATCGAAATCCGCAGACCCGAGATCCCGGTTACGGTCGTGAGAGTCCCGGAGCTCGGCAATCCGCGTCGGGTTGATGTCAAATGCCACAACGGGGGTACGGATAATGGCTTGACTCCCATCCGTTTTTGCCTGATTACGGCCAAAATGTACGGCGATCGGGAGCCCCACATAACCAAGTCCCACCACCGCAATTTTGCGAGAAACGACCATGCCATCCATCCTCAAGGCACCCTTCCATGGGAAGGGGATAAATATCGACGAAAATTCAGGCTTGTTCTGACAATCTAACTATGCCCGTGAGCATTTACCTTCTTGCCAACAGGTAACGCCCATTTCTCTCCCAGCCCGATAACGGAAGACCGCTCGTTTTCTGGTCCACGCTTCACCCCGCCCGCCCCCATGAAACAGTATCTGATACGGATTTCCCGCTCTCTTGCATCGCTTCTGGCCCGATACCCCCGAGTGGATCATTATGTTCGGCTTACTCGGGAAACCTTCATTGAATGGAACCGTGACGGGGCTTCACGTCTTGCCGCCGCCCTGGCCTATTACACCATTTTTTCCCTCGCGCCTTTACTGCTCATCCTCATCGCCGTTGCGGGATTCTTTTTCGGACAGCTTCGTGCCCGGGAAGGCATCCTGCGCGAACTTGAAGGCCTGCTGGGATCATCCGGGATGGAGTACGTCCGCGCCTTGCTCAACACGACCTGGGAGCCGACCACGGGCATCATCGCGTCTATCGTCGGCCTCTGCGTGCTTCTGATCGGTGCCACCGGCGCATTCGCGCAGTTGCAGGAGGCGCTCAACATCATCTGGGAATCCCCACCGCGCCGGGGGAAAGGGCTCTGGTCGCTAATTCGACAACGCCTCCTGTCGTTTTCCCTTGTACTCACGATAGGGTTTCTCCTGCTGGTTTCCTTGGCCTTAAGCACCGGGCTTTCCGCGGTGGGCAAATATCTCTCCTGGTTATTGCCAGGGTATCTTTTTCCCATTCTCTACATTCTAAACGGCTTGCTCTCCTTCGCCGTCACCACCGTACTTTTCGCTTCGATTTACAAGATCCTACCTGACACCAAGGTGCGGTGGCGCAATGTCTGGCTCGGTGCCGGCATGGCGGCGCTCCTGTTTACCATCGGGCGCACGTTGATCGGCTTTTACCTCGGTCGCAGTTCGTTCAGTTCCGTATACGGCGCTGCCGGCTCTTTCGTCGTCATTCTCTTTTGGGTGTACTACTCCGCGCAAATCCTCTTCTTCGGTGCCGAGTTCACCCAGGTCACCAGCCGGCATGAGGATGAACAAAGCGACGCGCAGGCAGAAGCGCTCGCTGCTAAAAAACATCGGTAATTATTCAGGGTAGGGGATCGGGAGTTCTCCGTCGACCGTCTTCCCTCCGGTTTTCTCCGCAGACCATACCCGCTCTCCGCTGGAGCCCCCCCCGCGCAGGCGGGGGGCGGACATTGGGCTGGTTCCATTAGCCCTCAGCATCAAACTCTTTAAAACAAAAAATCCCCACCCGGATAACCGGATGGGGCAAACAAAAAACGCCTCCCGGAGGAACCGGAAGGCGTTTTGCCGTCT